>NZ_JBFAXS010000003.1:0-800082 GCF_040680955.1 Kribbella sp. NPDC051936
GAATCCCCACCCCGACCGACGACTGACCATGACAACCAGCAAGGGGTCCACTTTCAACCGCCGCAAAGGGGTTCATTTTCACCCGTCGTTGACACGCAGCTGGCTGCGCGTTGTTGAGCGACGTTTCGCATCCTCTCGCACTGCTCTCGTTTCGCCCGTTCTCCGGCTCGCCCAGCCGTTGGGCTGCCACATGCAGCTGGACGGTGGAGGGCAGATATGAGCAGACCGCACCTTCTGATCGGAACGTTGGGCAACATCCGATCCCGTGGTGAGAGGAGAAGGTCGTCGGTCCGATTCCGAGAAGAGGATCCGCCAAACCTCCAGGTGAGGGCCCAGTTTCCTCGATGCCCGCGGTACCCCGTGCTTCCTCGCAGCATCCCAGATGTCTGGTCGGTCAAGTGCGCCTAGAAGACCATCGCCAACGCCGAGGCGGACCGGCGGCCCCCCGCGAGAGCAGAGGGTCGCCCGCCGTAGTCACAGGGCCTGGTAGTAGTCGTGGATGGTCGCCGCCATCAGCTTCCGACGCTCGACCAAGAACTCTTTGTAACTCCCGGCTGTGACCTGGGCCAGCTTGGCCGGGACGGCGTTCTCGGCGAGGTTCGCAGCCAAGTCATCAGGGTCTGTGATCTCTCCGAGGATTAGCTGGGCGGACTCGGTCTGGGTGGCGATCTCGGCCATGTACTGCATCGGCGGCTTGTTGCTGATGCTGATGTTGATCGCCGTCTCGGTGAGCGCGAAGTTCGCGACCTGGTTGTAGTCGCCGCGGTCCGGGTAGCCGTTCTTCTGCAGGTAGTCCTTGGGCACGATGTGGTGAATGTCGCCCGATTGTTGTTGCATGGCCGCGACGGTGATGCCCTTCGACAGAAATCCGCGAGAGTTGTTCGCCACCTGTGCGGCCAGGAACGTCTGGAAGAACGGGCTGACCGTGCTCGTCGTCTCGAGGGCAGCAGGGAGAGCGACTGCCCAGAAGGCATCTGACAGTTCGGATTCCTCGACCTGCTTGAGGTAGTTCGCGGGTCCTTGTTCGCCGATCCGGCGGATGTCTTGCTCCCAGGTCGACTCGAAGCTGCCGGAGTGGCGGCCGGTGAGCATCGACATCACGAACCAGCGCTTCACGATCCGCTTCCGCTCGCCTTCACTCATGCCCTTGTCCTCGCGCAGGCGCAGGTAGAGGGCGTAGGCGAAGTTGAGGGCATTCTTCGAGTTCACCATGCCCGGCGTGATGAAGCCCGCGGACTTGATGAGCATCAAGAAGTTGTCGAAGTGGTAGTTGTTCACGATCTGCAGCAGCGCGCGTTCGAGCTTGTCGTACGCGACAGGGATCCGCTCCTCGTCAACCCTCCGGGTCTCCGGATCGCGCCCTGACAGCTCGCTGACGATGCTTGACGCCTTGCCGCGGCTGAAGCCGACGAGGCCGGTGACTCGAATGATGTCGCTGTACTCGGGGTCATAGAGGTCCTCGGCCTCGTCCTTCAGCCAACTGATGGCCTTGAGGTATGGAGTGCCCGCGAATTCGTGGTCGTTCTCGTTGATGTCGGCGTAGGCGTGGGGTGCGACAGCGAGGTGGCAGAAGTAGTCGATGAGCTTGCGCAGGTTTCGGCCGCGATCGCCGTAGGTCGCGATCTTGCTCATGGCGAAGTCGGCGCTGCTGAGGGGGACGCCCTTGGAGTTGATCCGGATAAAGATCTCGGAGACGGTTTCGACGTCGAGGTCGTCGGCGAGCCCGATGATGCCGATCTGGGCGTTCTTGATGCCTTCGAGCCGGGCCAGATTCGTCTCGAACGTCTTGGCGTCGACGTCGGGGTTGCGCTCGAGGTACTCACGCGCGAAGGACAACGGCGAGTCGGCGTTAAAGTACTCGCTGATATCGGAGATCCACTGTGGGTTCTTGCCGATGACCGGGGTCAGGGTCGCGAACTCCTCGGTGATTGGGTTGAACGCGATGGTGATCCGAACGGCCTTGTACTTCTTGTTGATCACCTTGAGTCCGGCGACGGCGGCGCGGAGGGCGGTGATCCGCTGTTGCCCGTCGATGAGGATCTGCTGGTGGGCTGCGACCTGGCCGCCCTTGAGCTTGGCTCCGACCGACTGCCACGTGATGAGGTAGCCCACGGGGTAGCCCTTGTAGAGCGAGTCCATGAGGTCGCGGACTTTGATGCTGTCCCAGACGAACGGGCGCTGGAGCTCGGGGATGGCGATGTGGTCGCTCTTGACGTGAGCCAGCAGCTGCGTGACCGCTGACTGCGTTACCGAGTACTTCGCCATTCATCTCTCCTCTTCGTGCACAGGAAGGTTAGTGGGGACTTCCGACATCCGCACCGGCTAGGTGACCGACTTGGCGGTACTGACCAGGCAACTTGTAAAGCGGTGGCGAGGATTGGAGTTATCAGCCCCCTACTTGGCCGTTACCCGATGAGGCTGTAGGAGCCATCGGGATGACGAACGAAGTACTCCGTGTAGGCCCTCGGATTGCCCCGGCGGTGCTTGGGCAGGAAGACACCATATGTGCGATCGGCCCACTCCGGGCAAGTGCGACGCACGTCAGCCGGCCGAAAGCGCTCGGGTGAGTTGCTCGGCAAACGGTTGACGTCACCGCGCCCTGTGGGACGACCCGGAACTGCACTGCTCAGTGCAGGATCACCGGGACCGGTACGCGATGATGCTAGCGGGGTCGCGTCAGCTCTGGCGTTATACCTGCTCTGAAGTCCATCCCGTTGGCCAGTTCGCAGCCAGACGAGATCGGTCACGTCGTCAACATGATCGATGACCAGACGAACCGCCGTGGCCCCGGGTCTGCTCGTCGTCCTTGCTCGGCACGAATGCCACCTTCCCAACGAACGCGGTGTGTATTGAACCCGGAATGGCTGAGGATCCGGGCTACAGTCAGTCGCGTCTTGTAGACATTTGGCGCGTGCCAGTTAGCGGCAAAAGGGGGCCTCATTTTGAACCAAGAGTCGACAGATCGCACCGCGTCTACCACTGCAGGTGTCTTGGCGGTCATGCGGAAGCGGCAACAATGGTCCCAAGCCGTCGAGCGCCTTCGGAACCTCGCCGGTTCGCGCGGGGACGGGCCCCATAGGGCCGCTGAAGAGTACGGCGAGGTGTATCGCGGACGCCGCGGGGCGATGGTCTTCGATGTGGTGGTCTCCCGGCAGCGGAAGTATCACAGTGCGGTCTTGCCACGCGTCGAGAAGTGGGCCGCTGCAGGTGACCCCTCCTTGGCGAGGCTGGCGCAGAGCGAGGTGCAGGCCGAGCAGTTCGGGCTGCAGCGGACCGAGCCGGTAACGCTTCAGACGGTGGCGGCTAACCTCCTCGCCTTCTGTCGTGACCAAGCGGTTTCGGAGGATGAAGGCTGTCGAGCATGGGCCGACGGGGTTCAGGGTCTCGAGCACGCTCCGAAGTTGGACCCGATCGTTGGTGGGGTGTCGGGGATCGGCCCGGCACTGTTCGCATACATGCGTATGCGATGTGGATCCGACGCGTTGAAGCCGGATCTACGGGTCGCCGGTGCACTCCGCAAGCTAGGGTTCGACGTGCCGGGCGATGAACATTCCATCCTGGTTGTGGCACGGGCGGCGGCGGCCGAGCTTGGCGTCAGCCTGCTCGTCCTCGATCAGCTGCTGTGGGGCCGCGACGGTTGATTCTCAGTGCCCAGTCGCACATGTAACGAACCCTGGTGAGCTTGCGCGATTCCTCTGATGCACTGCAAGCCAGCATCTCCACTTTGCAGCTTCGGCGCAGGCAGTCCCACTCGTTGTTGAGCGACGTTTCGCATCCTCTCGCACTGCTCTCGTTTCGTCCGATCTCCGGCCCGCCCAGCCGTTGAGCTGCCACGTGCAGCTGGACTGTGGAGGGCTGAGATGAGCAGACCGCACCTTCCGATCGGAACGTGGGGCAACGTCCGATCCCGAGCCGAGAGGAAGGACGACAACGGCAAGGTGGTGGCCTGGCGCGCCGCCGCATACTTCCGTGACCACGACGGGCATACCCGTGAGGTCACCGCATCCGCCAGGACCAAGACCGCAGCCGTGCACCGCCTACTCACGAAGCTCCGAGACCGCGCAAAGCTCACACAGTCCGGCGAGCTGAGCCCAACGGACAAGATCAACCACCTCATCGACCTCTGGATCGAGAAGTTCGAGGAACGCATCGAAGACGGCCGTCGATCACCGACGACGCTGACGACGTACCGCACAGCCATCAAGAACCACGTGCGGCCCGCCCTTGGCGAACTCCTGATCGGCGAGGCAACCACACCACGCATCGACAGAGTCATCGGAACCATCAAGCGCAACGCCGGCCGGTCCACTGCGAAGACCTGCCGCGCGGTCATCTCCGGCATGATGCAACTCGCCGTCCGGTACGGCGCCCTGACCGTCAACCCGGTCCGCGAGGTCGAAGCGATCGAAGCCCGCCCGAAGGACCCGCCCCGAGCACTCACCAACGAAGAGATCGCTGGCCTACGCCAACTCCTGACCACCGACAAGACCGCCGTACGAGCCGACCTGCCGGACTTGGTCCTCTTCATGCTCGGCACAGGCGTCCGAATCGGCGAGTCACTCGCAGTCCTCTGGTCACAGGTCAACCTCGAGTCCGGCGCAGTCGAGATCACTCACACCATGGTGCGCGTCCCAGGCCAAGGCTTGATCCGCAAGGCCCCGAAGTCGAAGGCCGGCGAACGTGCCCTACCCCTCCCGGACTGGGCCGTCGCCATGCTCCGCAGACGCCACGCAGCCGGCATCTGCCTCGACGAACCCATCTTCGCCGACTCCCTCGGAAGCTTCCGAGACCCCTCCAACGTCCGCCGAGCCCTCCGCCGCGCGCTGTCCCCCGTAGCCAGCACCGCGCGCCGAGACCTCGGCCAAGTACTGCGATCCGCGCGACTTCAGGCTGGCCTGACTCGCAAACAGGTCGCCACGAAGCTCGGCTGGCCAAAGACCAGACTCGAGCTGATTGAGAGTGGCCGCATCAAGCTCGACCGCGAACTCGTAGCCACCCTCGTCAAGACCTACCGCATAAACCTCGACACATCCCCCACCCTCAGCGCCCAAGTCGACCAAGCAGCCCAACCCTCACCCTCAGACGCCCTCACCTGGATCCGCTCCCACACATTCCGCAAAACCACCGCCACCGCCCTGGACCGCCGAGGCCAATCCGCCCGCCAGATCGCCGACCACCTAGGCCAAGCGCAAGTCTCCATAACCCAAGACGTCTACATGGGCCGCCGAATCCACAACCCCTCCGCAGCAACCGCCCTGGACCAGGAGTTCGCGGATCTCGACCTCTGGTGAGCCCCGCTCGTGTTGATGTCCGGCAGGAGTGACGTGAGCCGTCTTAGACGGATGAAGTGGAGCGGGTCACACGAACCGGCCTAACATGGCGGGCTCAAGTCGGCATTCGTCGACCGATGTTCTGACTGATGCTTCACCGTATCGAGACGCAAGCGGCGCCCGTTCGAGCTGGCTGCCCGCTGAACCGCTGGGGGCTAGCAATGACCGAAACTCCAATTGACGTCGACGAATCCGAGGACGATGCTGCGCGGGCGGACGTCGAGCGAGACCGGGCCGAGCTGCGGGAGTTCATCAAGGGGCTGGACGCGGATGACGTCAAGTCGGGCGGCTGGTTCTCGAAGCTCGTCGCGCATGCGCTGAACTCGTACACCAGGAAGGTCGATTGGCAGTACTTCAAGGAGAAGTACGACGGCGTGCCGGCGGACGGCATCGTCGAGCAGCGGATCAGGATGGCATCGCGGTACGCCGCGCTCGAAGGCGGGCTCTCCGCGGGGGCGTACTCAGCGGCCGTTGTGACGACCATCGGCAGTCTGGGCAGTGCCTCACCGCTGACTGCCCCGGCTGCCGCGGTGACGTTCCTCGTCGACCTCGCCTACATCACACAGCTTCAGCTGCGCCTGGCCTACGACATCTCCGTGCTCTATCGGATCCCGCTGGATCTGGATGACCCGGACGACCTGTGGAAGCTCGTTCGCGTGGCGTTCACGATCAAGACTGGGGAACTGGCGCGGGAGGGCGTCACCAAGTCGGTACCGTTCATGGTACGCCCGTTGGTCAAGCAGTTCTACTCCAAGAACGTCCTGGCCACCGCAAAGACGCTCCCCGTCATCGGGAAGTATCTGTTGCAACGCAATGCCATCAAGGTTGGTATCCCCCTGGTCGGCATCCCCCTCGCCGTCGTGCTGAACCGCTACACGACGTTGGTCGCGGGCCGGCATGCGAGAGCCATCTTCCGTAACGAGGCGCGGGTGATCGAGTTGGCCGAGCGGCTGAGCAGCCCGTGCCAATACCCGCAGCTGATGCTGTGGGTTGCGTGGCTCGTCATCACGGCGGATAACAAGATCAGTGACGACGAGACGCTGCTGATGAAGCACCTGGTGAGGGTCGTCCGCGATCAGCATCAAGTAGTCGATGAGGAGCTTGCCAACCTCGTCAACATCGACCCCAACGATGTGTGGAAGCGTCTCGCCGCCGAGTCCGGGGACCTGACCGAACTCCTCGAGGTCGCCGACCGAGTGGCCACAGTGGACGGCGACATCACCGCGCGTGAGAAAGAGATCATCGCTGAGCTTCGTTCCCGCTGTCGCCGAATTTGAGGCAGCCACGAGCCGGCCGCGTTGTTGGTGGCCTGGCGCTTGAGCCGTCCGGGAGAGCCGATCCGGATCTTTACCCCCAGGTCCTGGCCCCGATGGGCGCGAAGCTGTCCAAGTCGCTGCCGCGAGCACGGCCGCGGTGCCCTTCCCGCCGGTGTCGAACGATGGACGTTCGACACCACTGCCTCACTGGAACGGTCGACAACAACGTCGACGCCTTGGTCTGGTTGGTGTCGCAGTTGCTTACGGACCCCAAGCATTTCTTCCGATCGCTCACCGTCAAGGAGCTACGCCGACTGATGACCGAACGCCCCACCGAACCACTGATCCGTGCCCACGAGATGGGCATCTACAAGCGCTACTTCGCCCTCATTGTCGCCGGCCGCAAAACTACCGAGATCCGGGTCAACGACTCCAGCCGCAAGAACATCAAACCCGGCTCCCTGATCCGGTTCCGCTGCCAAGGTGACGAAGTGCTGACCCGGGTAACGAGGGTCGCCCGTTACACCGACTTCGACGCAATGTTCGACTCCGAATCAGTCGCCGCCGTCAACCCCCTCGCCACGCGGGAGGAGCAGCTCGCCAACATCCGCCAGATCTACCCTCCCGAGCGCGAAGCTCTGGGTGTCGTCGCCATCGGCATCGAGTTGGTGAAGCCGTGATATGGGGGCGGTCCGTTACGGCCACCGGCCCAACGGACATGGGGAAGCCACGCTGGCGTTTGCGGACCGGACTGGCGAGCTGACCAGCGATGAGTAGCCCAGGCCAGCCAGACCAGCACCTCGCCGGGTACGACCGGCGAACCGACTCCGTGCTGTCAATGGCTGGCACCACGGCACGCGGAACCACGTCTGCTGCCAGACGGCAGGCCACCCCGTCCCGCACCAGTGCTCACACCGCGGAGCCACCATCGCCGCGGGCCGAGGCTGAGCTCAGGCTGAGCTCGGTCCGCTACTGTTGACAGGTGAGCCGTCCCACGTTCATCCGGCAGGTGACGTCGTCGACGACTTATCACCCGGACGGCAGCGTGGACACGACGAAGGACCCGGCCGTGTGGACGCTGGCTCATCGCGGCTACAGCGGATGCGGCAGGCTGGATGTGTGGGTCTATCCGACCAAGGCGATCGCGCTGCGCGAGGGAGCCGCTTTGGCGATGGCGTGCGGCCTCGACGAAGACGAGCAGGCCGTGAAGCTGTTTGAGGCAAAGCGCTACGACGAGGTCATGGAGCGGTATGAAGCCACGCACCCCGACACCCACCTGCTGCGTGTCCAGCCAGCCTTCCTCCAGTACCCCGACTGAGACTCCCGGAGGCTGGTCCCACAGTCCGACCGGTTGCGGCGGCCTGGTGGTGTCGCGCTGACAGCTACCTGACCGAGGAGATCAGCGGGGCGATCGAGGCCGCTGCGTTGATTGGGCTGTCACCTAGCTCGCGGTTGCCTTGGATCCTGTCGCGTAACGTCGGTAACAGGCTAAACCGGGCCAGCCGTGCGAATGACCAAGCCGGATCTGCGAAGGCCTGAACCACAGCCAACGCATTGTCCTCGCCCGTCAACTCATGAAGAGGCGCGCTGAGCCTGCGACGCGCAGTCTAGGAACCGCTCACCCACCTGCAAGAGGCACCCCAGCCATGCCGGAGCCACTCCAGTCCAGGCGCTCTTCACTCGGGCAACCCGCAATCTACGGGCCTCGTTCCTCGCACGTGTTCCCAGGTGTGCACGGCCTGACTTGTCGGTGGGATCACCGATAGTTGGCGCGTGAGTTCAATTCTCGTTGCGCTGGCATGGCAGCTGCTCGCGATTCCGCTGATGGCCTTGTTGTATTTCACGTCCATCGCATTTCACGCGACAGCCATCCTCAACGTTCGTTCACAGCTGCTCATGTCGGCCGGGCGCCAGCTGACTCCGCGCATCCTCGGGATGGCGTTCATCGCGAGCTCCGTGGCGGTCCAGGTGCTGGCGGTCGCGTCATTCGTCTCACCGGTCTCTCGGGCGACCCCAACCGGTGCGGCCATGCTCGTCATTGCCAGCGGCGTGGCACTGGGCCGGATCACGTGGCGGTCTTGGCGGGCGATTGCACCGGCGTATCGCGAATTGACCTGGCTGAAGCGGTATGGAGTCGGCGCCGAGGAGGTGATGTGTTTTGCGCGCCGGCAGGTGTACTCGGAGCTGGTGCTCGAGGCGTCGTTCCTGACGCCATTCCTGGGCGCCTTGGTGGGAATGGCATCTGCGGCGAACGTAGGACCGGAACACGCTGTTCCGGTATTCGTAGCGTCGGCAGGCGGCGGTATGTTCATCGCCTACCGCGCCTTCGACTTGCATGCAAGACACTACGCAAAGCTGATCTTCCTGCGCGGCGTTGCACGATTCTGGCCGTAGTACCAGGCCGTTCCGAACATCAGAAAGTGGTGGTGGGAGTGCTCCTGGCTTCCATCGGAGGGCACGCTCAGGGCGCGGAGGAGATCCAGTTCGACGGCGCAGGAGATCGTACGCTCTACCACTCACTCATTGCGGACAGCGTGTCTGCGGATCCGTGATGAAGTTCAGCCTGCCAATCGACAGGCGTACTTGGCGGCAATGGATCCCGTGATCTCCGCGTACAGCGCGCTTGAGGCGGCTGAGGGAGACATTAAGAAGGACCGAGCCGTGGAGCGGGCGATCCGCCTGATCGCGAAACAGGATCTGACTGTGCTCGAACCGTCGCGCGCCACCGTTGCAAGCATTTCCGACGACGATGCCTGGAGTAACACGCGCCCGAGGCGTTGGATACCAGCAGTGGCGGCCGTCTTGTCGCTCGCGACTGCGCTTTGGCCATTGGCCAAGGACATCGGACAGCTTGTAGGACACTGAGTAGCTTCGTCAGCTGGCTGACCAGCGGGCTCGCAGTACGCCGTCGGGATCGGGCAGGACTCCCTCAAGCAGCGGGTTGTACTCCTCCTCGATGAGGGAGATTGCGGCTGCTGCAACGGCCCCGTCCGGAAGGTCTTCGGCGTTGGGGTCGAAAAGGATCACGCTCTGAATGTCGCCGGCCTGGTCCTCCCAGACGTACTCGCAGACGCTGCCAGCTGTCGCCTGGACGGCTTCCACGTCCGGAGCGAGGTCCGGCCAGACGCTCAGCATGGCGCGCGGCGCGAGCTGGACGCCGTCAACTGTTCCTGGCGTGAGTCGATGCCATCGAGACATATTCCGAACCGGGGACTCGCGTAGCAGGATCGTGCCGTGTCGTCTCGTGAGGTCGGCGAGGTTCGCCCAGAACCCGGCATCGGCAGCGGGCCCAGGTGTTTCGTCGCTGTCCTCGTACGGCGACCGTTCCTGCCGGACCGGGAACAACCCGAGGTCGACGGCAGCGGCGAGTGCGCGTTCGCACGGGATATGACTTCCGATGTACATGTACTGGTCGAAGCCGACGTGAACGAGGAATTTCTCCTCGACCTCGAGCCGACACCATGCGCCGTTGTCCCGCAACATCGTCCGGACGAGCTCGATGGCGACGCTGACCGGCACGACGGCCCCGTCGTAGTAATCACTCAGATCCGGCGACAGGAGCCCGTCCAGTCCGTACCCGTCGATCGGTGCCTCTAGCCCGAAGTTCACCGGGCCGGCGAGTTCAGGCTCGCGGATGCTGACTTCGGCGACCTCGCTCTCTTCCGCGAACGCCAGCACCGCGGCGAGGTACGCGGCCTCCTTCGGGCCGTGATCGCTCGTTTCGACCTCAAGACCGACGTATCGGCCGTCTTCGTTCCAGTCGGTCGGGTCGTACTTCGTCACCTTGTACACGTACGGCAGCAGCACAGACTGATGATGGCAGCTTCGCCGCACGCACGTGTCGCGTCGAAGGAGGACCAGTCTGCAGACGGTCTGCGGTCAGCCCCAGAAGATGCTGCTGGGGTCGCGGTCGATCTCGGCCAGGAGGTCGTCGATGGTCCGCGACGGCGCCAGGTCAGCGTAGACGTGGAAGCGCTGGTGCCGGTCGCTCCAGTACAACCTCCAGCACTTGTCAGTGGCCGTGTAGCGCAGGCGGGCGATTGCAGAGCTGCTCCACACTGCGCCGAGATCCTCGTTCCATGGTGGGCGCCGTTCAACGATGGTTAGGTGTCGCGGAGCAGGTTCGCACTCGATGCGCAGTTGATCTCGAGCGTGCTCAGGAACCCGCCCGGCGCACCATCGCCGTACTCGTGCCACGTCCAGTTCGGGGAGAGCCATTCAGATCACCAGTCGTCGGAGTGGCGGCATCTTGATGGGTACGCGTGAGTGACCGCCATTCCTCAGACCATACCGACCGCGGTGGGTGGGTCTCGCAGATCACCTCGCTTGGCGAAACTCAGTCTGGCTGCGATGGTGCAACTGACAGTGTTGGCCCTTCGGAGAAGCCTGTTCTATCTGTCGATCGTTCGGCACCTCGTGGCGAGAAGTCGTTGAGCGTCTTCATGAGTTGGGAGTGTTCGCGGCGTCGTTCGACTGCGTTGGCCGGAGGGGCGTCGCCGAGGATGGAGTGGCCGTGGATCTGGTAACGCTCTCTGTAGGCGGCGACCTTGCGGGCGACTTCTTCGTGTTCCTGGTCTGATGCCGTGCGAGCGGTGCGACGCAGTTCCCGGTACCAGTCGGGCGGGCTGGTAAGTAGCTCGTTGGCGAGCCAGTTGGCTCGTTCGATGATCTGGGACTCGAGCTCGCGCAGTGGTGCTATCAGCGTGGGGTCGCTGACGTGGGTCGCTGGGGTGATGAGGCCGAGGATCTGTGCAGGGTGGTGGCCGGTCTTGTGTAGTGATCGGGCGGTCAGGCGGCGGACTCTGTGGTGGATGACGGCGGCCAGGTCGTTGGCAGTTGTGAGCTGTGATAGGCCGACGGCGCGGTGGAGTACGTCTGTGGCGTCGAGGCCGGCGTTTTCGGCGCGGCGGAGTTCGGCGATGAGTGGGCCGTAGGCGGGGGAGGCCTGGAGTGCTGCTTGGTCGGCTGGGTCGAGGCCGGAGGTGGTGATGGCGGGCCGGTAGCGGTTCTTGGCGTCGAGTTGGCAGAGGTGTTCGTGGATGGGGATCAGCCGGTCGAGGCGGGTGGCGTTGTCGAGTTCTTGGCGCATGACTTCGTGGGCGGATTGTTCGACGCCTGGGTCTTGGAGGACGGCTTCGAGAACGTCCTGCATGGTCTGTTCAGCGTGGGGTTCATGGAGATCCGTAGCGGTTTGGTGGGTGGCTACGTAGGCGTTGTTGGCGTCGCGGCCGCGGGTCATGCCGACGTACATCAGGGCCCGGGTGAGCCGCTCCGTCACGAGTAGATGGGCCGTGTCGACGGTGGCGCCCTGGGCCCGGTGGGCGGTCGTGGCGTAGGCGAGTTCGACGGATTCCTGGACGTAGGAGCTCGGGAGGGTGACGGTGTCGCGGTCGTGGTTTTGGACGGTGACGGAGCCGTCGGGCCAGCGGTGGATGACGGTCCAGTGGTCGCCGTTCTTCACGAACTGGCGGCTGCCGGTGCTGGTTCCGTAGGGGAGGCGGCGGTTGTTGAGGCGGGTGACGATGTGGTCGCCGAGGCCGACGTGGTTGCCGTTGTGGAGTTCGATGCCGTCGGGTTCGACTTCGCCGGTGGTGATGCGGTCGAGGCGGGCGCGGGCGTTGAGGCGGGCGACGGTGGTGTTGTCGGCGGCTATCAGCAGGCTGGTTTTGCCGTGGTGGGTGTCGGTGAGCCAGGCCTTGTAGGCGGCGTCTTCCATCGCCTCTGATGAGCCCGCGGTCAGCAGATGGTGGTTGTCGTATGCGTCGATGGCGTCGAGTCCGCCGCGGCGGAGGGCGAGGCTGGCGTCGCGTTCCCAGGGGTTGGTGAAGCGCCAGACGTCGGTGAGTTCGGCCGCCTCCGTGTCGCGCGCGATGAGCCGGAACGCGCCGCCGGTGTCGGCTGCGGAGAGTTGGGCGTCGTCGCCAACGAGGAGAAGTTTGGCGCCAGCGGTGTTGGCGGCGCGGGCGATTGTGGCGAGTTCCATGGTGCTGGCCATGGAGGCTTCGTCGACGATGACGAGCTGGTTCTTTTGGAAGCTCCATCGGTCCTGTTCGGCGTGTAGCGCGGCAAGCTGTGCAGCAAGCCGTTGCTGACGGCGGCGACGGCGCGACCGGTCTGCCAGGCGTACGGCGTACGACGTCTGCTGGATCTGCTCCCGGCGTTGTTCGGCGCCGAGGCCGGCGGACTCGTAGATCCACTTCGCGATGTTCTCGGTGGGGGTGCCGATCGCGTCGGACAAGATGGTGGAGGCGGCTGATGATGGCGCGAGGGCGATGATCGACCCGTCGCCGTACCTGGCTTCCCAGCTGGCGGTGAGTGCGGAGAGAAGGCTGGTTTTGCCGGTGCCGGCGGGTCCGATCAGGGCTTCGAGCTTCTGTCCGCTGGCCGCGATTCGGGCGAGCGCAGCGGCTTTGTCGGGGCTGAGGCCGGCGGTGCTGATGGTGGCTGGGGCGATGGTGGGCCCGGTGGTGTCGCGGGCGAGGTCGAGCAGAACTGCTTCGGCGCCGAGGATCACAGGTGAGGTGTAGATCTGGCCGTTGTGGATGGTGAACACGCCTTCGCCGCTGGCGCGGGTGACAGGGGTGGTGACTACGTCGGGTGCGGTGAGGGTGATCGAGTGCTGTTCGGCGCGTCCGACGATCGCCTGCAGCGCGGCGATCCGGTCGTTGGTGGTGACGAAACGGAGGAGCCGGGTTTGACGTGCGGCTTCGGCGAGGAGGTTCCAGCGGGTCCAGGTCGCGCGTTTGGTTTGCAGTGTCAGGACGGTCGCGGCGCCGTACGCGTCGAGTGTTTCCGGTTTCAGGTCTGCGGCTGCGAGGGGACGCTCGCCGGCCGCGTTGAGGGATCGTTGGATGGCGGCGACGGCGTCGTGTCCGATCGCTTGATCGGCGCGTTTTCGCCACTGCGCCATGAGCACGGCGAGGGGGTTGGGCGTGGTGCTTGGAGGGGCGGTTCATGAGGGTTGCTTGCTGCCGCAGGGCGTACATTTCGCGGCGGTCGGGTGGCCGGATCTGGTCGCCGTGGTCGTCGAGAAGTGCGCTGAGGTTGGCCTCGATCTGTGCCGTTCTGGCGGAGAACTCGCGGATCAGTTCGTCGGGAATCGCGTCGATTTCGAACGCCGGATTCCGCCGGGAACCGCGTTCGCGTAGCTCCCAACTCACCCCGAGACGGCGGGTGAGATGGTCGGCCAGAAGCACGTTGTGGATCTCCGACATTGCCACCGCGGCTCGGTACAGCACACGCCCGTCCAGGGTCCGCCAGGCGGCGTCCGGGCCCTGGACACGGTTGGCGACCACGACGTGAGTGTGCAGTTGCGGATCGCCGCTGCGGCTGTCCCAGTGATCGAACGCTGCCGCGATCACGCCGCGAGTATCCAGCTGCGCGATGCCGCCATCCCCGCTCCTGGTGAACGCCGCATGCTGCTCGATCAGTGACACCACGTCGGCGACAGCCGCGTGATGGGCCGCAACGATCTGCTCCTGGGTGCCCACATCGGCCGTCGCCCAGAGGGCCGAAACCGACTTCACCGGAGAGAACGTGAGGTCGAACCCAGCGACCGCCTGCCGCGACTTCTTCCGCATCTCTTCCCGCCGGATTTGCGCCACGGCGTGCTCACATTCGGGGTCCGGCAGCGCCGGGTCGAGTTCGCGGATCCGGTCACGGATGCGGTGCTCCGGACTCTTGAAAACGCGGTACGGCTCGCCGAGCGTCCGGCCGGTCAGCGGATCTTCTGCGCGTCCGAACAGCGCAGCCATCTGTGCCTCGGTCACCTCGCTGCCGGGCACCAACTCGCCGTCGCCCAAGCCGCTGAGGCCGTGGCCCATCCAGCGGCCAGGTGGGTATCCCGACGCGGTGTAGTACGCCGTCAACGGCGTCGCCATCCGCCGATCAACATCACCAGCCGCGACATGCCGAAGCAGATACAGATAACCTTCTCCGGCATTCATCCGGTGGATACTCAGCACAGTCGCCCGCCTGGAACTAGGCTGCTGCGTGGGTTCGTCAGATCGCTCATGCAAGCTCAACGGCTGAGCGCTCACAGGCTTGATCGTGACGGCTCTCGGAGGGTCGGGCCGAGCATGCAAGAGGTGTGCTCGGATCGAGGCTGTCGTTTCATGGCCAGCGACGCTCGTCGCCCACGGCAACGTTTGGCGCTTCGAGTCAGCGCCTTCACTCATTCCCTAAAGATCTGACGAATCATCGCGGCTCGGAGAGGACGAGCGGCGATGTCCGTGGGGCTGTTGGCGTCCTGGATGTCCTTGATCCGTGCCTGACGGTGGTGGTTGCTATGCGGGTCAGCATGTGTTGCTCGGTCAGCGTCGCCTCATTACGGCCAGCCGTATCTTGCATGGCGGATAACTTGATGGGGGCGGTGCAACTTCGTGGCGCCAGCCCGGCGGGCCGTCGGAGGGCAGGATTGGCTCATGCGACTTCTTATCCTTGGCGGCAGTTGGTTCCTGGGGCGAACGCTGATCGTGGACGCCTTGGCTCGGGGATGGGAAGTCACGGCTTTCTCCCGTGGCAAGAATGGTCTGCCGCCGGCTGGCGCGACACACGTTCTCGGCGATCGTCGGAACGAAGCGGACCTCCAGCGCTTGGCCGAGTCTGGCCCGTGGGACGCGCTCATCGACACCAGTGCCTATGAACCGTCGACGTCACTCGGGTGACGGCAGTGCTCGGACAGCACGTCGAGCAGTACGTGCTCATCTCGACCGTGAGTGCCTATCTCGATTGGCCGGCTGTTTCTGTCAGCGAGGATTCGGCGCTCTGGCCATCGTCGCCGACCTATACCGAAGATTCTCCCGAGCTGGCCGGTCTCACGATCGGCGGCCAGTACGGCACGCTGAAGGCGGGCTGCGAGGCAGCGGCGATGGAAGGGGGCATGCGCAGCTTGATTGTGCGCCCGGGAGTCATCCTGGGGCCGGGTGAGTACGTCGGCCGCGGACTCAAGCTGCTGGCACGAGCTTCGCGCGGTGGTCGATGGCTGCTCCCTGCGCCTCCTGAGCAGCCCATTCAGCCAGTCGACGTACGCGACGTGTCAACGTTCCTCCTCGACTCGGTCGAGGCGAAGCAGGACGGTGTCTTCAACCTCGTCGCCCCGATCGGCCACTCGACGTACGGCTCCATGATCGACGTCTGCCTGGCACTGACCGGACACCGTGCTCATCCGGTTTGGGTAGATCCCAGATGGCTGGATGAGCAGGCCGTCCGGCAGTGGACGGAGATCCCGCTATGGCGGGTACCTCGAGGCACCTGGCAAGTGGACGGCCGACGCGCCGCCGAGGAGGGATTCGTCTGCAGACCACTCCGCGACACGCTGCACGACTTCAAGGAGGCGCTGACCGCGACGGGCTCATCGACCACCCACGGCAAGGCCAGCTTGGGATGCGTCCCGAGCGGGAGGCCGAACTCCTCGACGCTTGGGATGACGCTCAGTCGCCAAGCGCTCGGTAGCACCTGCCGCGAGACCCGCCTCGGAGTTGAAGACCTCGATTTGATCGCGCAAGTCGCCGGCCTCTGCGGATTCGTGCCGATCGCGACTGGTGAGCCGACGAGATAGTTGTTCCAACCGTCCTCAGGCTCGCAGTCAGTTCGCGGTCAGCTGCCCATGAATGAGGACTGTCAGCGGTCGCGCCAGGCGAGTGGTGAGGTTTGAAGAGCTGCTTCGGCAAGGCGGCGACCGAAGTCGGTTTGGATTCGGGCGCGGGACGACTCGATCCAGCCGGTGACGCGCTTGTAGCCGGCTTCGCCGTACTCGACGGCCTGCATGAGGCATTCGAGACGATCGGCGTCTTTCGCGCAACGAGCCTCGATCGTCTCGACGGCCTCGTACTCGGTGACGGCTTCCCTGATGCTCTTGGCGGCCGCCTCCGGAAGGACGGCTACCTGGTCCTCGGTGATGCGTTCGTTGCTTGCGACATCCATGTACGGCTTGGCACTGTGCGGAATGTCGCCGATGCGGGTCTCCTGCGAGTCGTGCCACATGCCGAGGTACGCCGCCCGTGCCGGATCGCCGCCCTCCTCGCTGGCAATCAGCGCCGCAAGCTGCGCAACGCGCAGGCTGTGCTCTGCGACGGATTCGGGGTCGCGGACGCCGACATGCCACCATCCGGCCCGCCGGAGCCGCTTGAGTACGCCCATCTCGTAGGCGAAGGCAGCGACTCCTGCTGCGTCCCGGTCGGTAACGTCATCGGTCACGATTGCTCCGTTTCGATCGTCGGTCGGCCAGCAGCACAGCGCACCGGAGATTGTTCAACTCTACGGTGCGACTGCGAGCGGGCCTGTCGTCCGGCGCTGCTTCGAGCTGGTCGGCGGTGCGTTGTCGTAGCGCTCTGTCGTACTCGCACGCACTGGTTTGATCAAGCTCGTAGGTTCCGGTCTGGATCCAATGGATGAGGGGAGAGCTGCACCACGCTGTTGACGGTGGTGCGAGGCGTGGGCCGTCGATGGGCAGCCAAGGTGACTTGCCTGCGCCGTCGACATGGATCGAGATCCGCGAGAAGGCCGGAGTACAGGGCTGTCGACGCTTGGCTCTTGGTAGTCAGGGGGTGCAGGTCAGTTTCTGTCCGATGCCGCCGACTACGCAGCCCTGCACCCAGCTAGTCGCCTCTGTCTCGGTGTTGGGCCATTGGTGGCAAGGGACCACTCCAGGGTTCAGGAGGCGTTGCCCGGGAAACATGGTTCGGATCTCATCGAGGGTACGGAACCAGCCAGTTCCGAACGAGCTGTCAAGCAGATGCTTCTCGATGCGGCGCAACGTGCCGCTCGCGACATCCCCTGGGTCGAGGAAATGGGAGACCACCGTGCATGAGCCGGGTGCCGCGATGTCGACGTACGTCTGCATGATGCGAGCGACGTCGCTGGCTGAGCCCGAGCGATGGTGGAGGGTCGCGGTCTGGATGATCGCGACCGGCTCAGACCAGTCGATGAAGGTACTGACCTCTTTGGACTCCAGCAGGTCGTCGGGCGTAAAGATGTCGCCGTCCACAACGCGCACCTGCTTGTTTGCGGTAACGAATGAGTGGGCGTGCGCCAGCACCTCTGGGTCGTTGTCGACGTAAAGCACTTTCGTGGCGGGGTTGATCGCCTGAACGACTTCGTGGACGCGACGGCCTATCGGCAGTCCTGGACCACAGTCGATGAACTGGGCGATGCCGGTGGTGCCTGTGAGGTACTGGCAGGCGCGGAGCCGGAAACCCTCGCTGGCGACTGCTAGGTCGCCGAAGTTCGGGGCGATCTCCTTGACACCGTGCATGAGCATGCGATCGACCGCGAAGTGGTCCTTGCCGCCCTGCGCCAGGTTCCAGAACCTGGCGTCGCTCGCGTTGCTGAGGAGCTGCGCCACGAAGCTGTCGTGCGAGATCGGTTCGCAGTCCATCATCGTCGGCCCGGGCTCCTTTCGCTCCGAGGATGCTTGACAGGATTTGTGCCGGTGAGCGACGTGGCAGAACCAGTAGTCGCTCACCGGCCTTCTTGGAATCCCGGCTTCGGGCCGGTGTTGGATTCGATCTGCCCCACAGGGGAGAGCAGATCGCCCAAAGGACTCCAGATTGAAGACGGGCTCAACCGAGGCGTGCGGACGCGCCAGGATCGAACCGTGGGCGTTCAGCGCCCAACGCTGATCGCCTGTCGTACCGACAGCTAGAGGTCTTCGTCGCGCCAGCGGCGGAACCTGCTGTTGAGTCGCTCCAGGCACCGCTCAAGTCGGCGCTGCAGACCGCACCGCGAGGCCCGACGGTCGATGAGGCCGGCTCGTATCAACAGGTGCGCTGCCTGTCGAGCGTCGCCCGGATCAGCCGGTTGTGAGGGACGTATCAGTGCCGTCATTGGTTTCACCGCTCCATCACTCGTGGTGTCGAGTCACCAGTGAACCAGTGAACGTTCCATCATGCAACGTTTCACAACGGCGCGTTTCGTCGTACTCTGTCTTCAGGTCGGCGCGGATGGCGATCGGTCAACGGGGTCCGTTGTAGGGTTCTGGTCGCTGAGAAACGAGGTCAGATGACGCTGGAGTCAGCCACCGGTTCGGTGGTCCCGCGGTACCTGCTCGGTCGGCACCTGCGAGAGCTTCGTGAGGCGGCAGGTCTGTCTCTCCGTCAGGCCGGGTCAGAGCTGGAGATGTCGGCATCCACGGTCTCGCGACTGGAGAACGGCGAGTCTCCGGTGCGGAGCCTGGACGTCGAGCAGGCATGCAAGGTGTACGGCGTAGCCGACGCCGAATTGGTGCGCGCCTTGATGGATCTGGCGAAGGAGACCAGGGCGACCAAGGCGAAGAACTGGCTGAACTCGTACGCAGACCTGGTGTCGGACAACTTCGTCCTCTTCACCGGCTTGGAGGCATCCACGTCGTCCCTGGCCCTCTACGAGACAGACCTCATTCCCGGCCTGCTACAGACTCGTGACTACGCGAAAAGCATCATGGGCGATGAGCGCTTCACCCGCTCGGACATCGACCCCGATGTGCTCGAACGTCGGTTGGAGATCCGGCTCAACCGGCAACAGATCCTGGACCGGGAGTCGGGCGCGCCCACACTCGCCGTCGTACTGAGCGAAGCAGTGGTTAGCCGGCGTGTCGGTGGTGCCGAGACGATGGCCGGGCAATTGACCCACCTGCTGGATCTGGCTCAGCGCCCAGATGTAGCGATCAGGGTCATGCCGTTCGACGTTGAGGAACACGCCGGCATGACGACCGGGCCGTTCGCCCTGCTGGGCTTCCCGTCCCGCGGTCCGCTGGTCGAGTGGTCCGGTGCCTACGTGGACGGCTTCCTGGGCTTCTTCTGGTCGGACAAGCCCGACGAAGTCGGACTGCTTCAGAAGGCCTGGGCAAATCTGTGGCAAGCCGCCCTCGACGACGCGAAGTCGGCCGAATTCCTCAAGCACAGACTCAGCCAACTCCAACCGAACGCCTGACCCAAGCTGGGTCAGCGTTGGTCGGTGGGCGCGAAGTAGTTCGTGAGCATGTCCGTCGTCCAGGCCGGCTGGTGGGTCTCGCCCCGCGGGCCGAACTCGTCGAACCAGGGCTTGATGTCGATGACAGGTGTGCCGTCGACGGCGTCGAGATCCTCGACGTGCAGGTCGAGCCCATCGACCTTGACGAGTAGGCAGCGCGAGATGCCGAGCCAGTTGATCCTGCGCATGTTGCGGTGTCCGAACGCACCAACCTCGGGCCAGGCCGGATTGTCTCTGGGGCGGCGGGCGCCGAGGTTCAGATCGGTCTGGTCGGAGAGGTGGAAGAAGAACACGACCTCGAGATGAGAGAACGCGTCGAGGCCGGCGGTGGATCGTTCGTCGAACCGCTCGTTGTTGATGCGCAGGATTGAGCGCGTACCGCCCCAGTAGTCGTCGGTAGGTTCGCTACGGCCACCGATGACCTGGGCGACGGGTTCAACCGTGAGAGGACTCTGCGTCATAGGGAGGTCCTTGATCGGTGAGTGGTAAACAGGGCTGGTCACCTCGGCGCGGAGGCGAGGTAGCGCGCGGCACGATGATCGAGCGCCGCGGCGGCCGGGATGCCGCGGGCCCGGAAGGGGGACAGCGCCGATCGCATGTCGACGACAGTCTGACGCGTGCGACCGGAGTGGACGCCATCCATGGCGTCGAGAGCCGTCGACCAGGTTGAGCAGGCCTCGTCGATCGCACCCTGACGCGCCTGCACTGCGCCGAGATATCCCAGAGTCACGGCGTGCGTGCGGGCAAACGTTGCGGCCTTGCGCGTACGGACGCTGTGTCTGAACTGGGTGGTTGCCGCCGCCAGATCGCCGAGGTCGCGCAAGGTACACGCAGTTTCGTGGGCAAGGCTTGCCTCGCCGAAGAAGAAGACCCGGCCAGGCTCGTCGTCGCCAGCGCCAGCTGAGGTCAGGTTGTCTTCGGCGCGCAGGAGCGCCTTCGCAGCCGCACTGCCTCGGCCGTCGGCCGCGAGAGCCCTGGCATGGACGACCTCGAGCAGAGCGCGTTCCCTAGCACTGGCCAACTTCGATCGTGGCCCCGATAGCGACGCCTTGGCCAATTGCACTGCTTGTCGTGGGTGTCCGAGGTCCACGGCTTGGTGGGCCATCGCGCGCAGGACGTGGCCGGCCAGGGGTGGATCGTCGGCTTCGGCGGCGAGTTGGACGGCGACGATGAAGTACTTCTGCGCAGTCGCGTGCTCGGCGTTGTCGAACGCCATCCAGCCGCTGAGGTATGCGAGTTCGCCCGCGGTGGAGAACAGACCGCGGCGAATCTCGGCGCTCGAGTGGGCGGATCCCAGCGCACTGGCGACATCGGATGTCAGGTACTGAACGACGGCCGTACGTGCATGCCCGCCGCCGCGGCGCTGGTCGATGCGGCTGAACATCTGCGCCATCTCCCGGATCGCTTCCAGGTCACCGGCACCGATCAACCGGCCGCTGCGCGCAGAGCGCTCGGCCCCGCGGCGCGCCATGGTTTCCCACCAAGCCTGTGACGGAACCGCCAGTGCGGCCACGGAGTAGCCGGCGGCTCGCAGGACTGACCTGCGCTCGATGTCCACGTTGCCTCTTCCCAGATCGGCGAGCGTTGTCAGCGTATCGGCGGACCAATCCGGTGCCGCGGGTGCCCGCGGACCGGACAGGCCGATCTGGTCGAGGGTGACGACCCTGCCGAGGCGGCGCGAAAGTGCTTCCGCCAGGATCGCCGGCGCGTCACCTGACGGCGTCGACCCCGCGACCCAGTGGGAGACGTGGGACCTGCCCACCGAGACCAGGCGGTCGTTGCCGGATTCGGCAGCAACCCGGCCTATCGCCCGTGCGAGTTGGGCATGCGACCAGCCTGCCTCCGCGATCACCGCGGCGAGCTTGGAGTTGCGCCGCGGTCCGGCGCTCGACGTTCCCGTTCGCTCGTTCACCACTTTCACCACTCTCGGCCCCAGAACCGGTGTCCCACCCACGGTAGCTAGTGATTCGCTCATCGTATCCGCACAGAAGCAGCAGGAGGGCCCGAGAGTGCAGCTAGAGCACGTCGCGCGGCACGTCGTACGACCAGATCCGCAATGGTGGACCTCGGGCGTGCACGCGGGCCGGCTGCTCCGTGACTGCTTGGCCGAGCAGGACATTCGGACGCTGTTCTTGTTCCTGCGCGATCACGGCTACAGCAGGAGCGCGCTCGCTGCTGCGTCCGGTCTCGCGGAAACCCGGGTCCGGAGTATTTCCCAGGGCAAGCAGGTGGTGACGTCGTACGACGTACTGGTGCGTATCGCGGATGGGTTTGGTATCGATCGCGGTCTGCTGGGTGTGGGGTCTCATGTGCGGAGCGGTGAAGCCAAGAGCGATGACAGATTGCGCGACCCGGGCGCAGCACCAGGGTTCGTCGGATCCCTGGCGGCCTTGGCCGTTGGCCCAGTCCCGGCCGAGCTGAATGGGTACGTCGATTCCAGGCAATCCATCGCGACCAGCGTTCCATCGCGGGTGACTGCTGCCCACGTCGATCTGGTCCGCGTGGTTCGGGACGAGCACCGACAGATCGATGCCGCCCATGGCGGCGGGTCTTGCCGGGACTCCGCGGTCAGCTACCTCGCATGGGCGAACGGCATGCTGGCCAGCCGGTTCGACACGGAACGAACCGAGACAGACTTCAAGGCCGCACTGTCCGACATGTACCAGGTTGCCGGATGGGCAAGTCACGACCTTGGGGACCACGGAGCAGCCCGTCACTACCTAACTGCTGGGCTTGTCCTTGCGCGGGAGATCAACGAACTCGCTCTGATCGCTGGTGGTTTCTACCGCCTCGGTCGCGTCTCGATCCACCAAGGCCGGGCCCAGGAGGCGCTGCGGCTATGGCAGCTCGGGCAGATCGTGGCCCAAGACAGCGGAAATCTCACGGCAGTCGCTGTCCTGCACGCGAACGAAGCCTGGGCCTACGCCATGCTCGGCGCAGCGGACAGGGTTTCGGACTCACTTGCGCGTGCTCAAGACGAACTCGGGCGAATTGACGAAGACACGGTCCCGTCGTGGGCTCGATTCTTCCTTGCACCTGCAGACCTGGACGGCATCTCGGGGGTTATCTACGCCTGCCTGGCCTCCCACGCAGAGCATCGGACCCGGTTTGCGCCGCGCGCGATCGAACATGCAGAGCGCTCGTACGCGACCAGGGGCGCGGGGGAGGAGCGGAGCC
Source organism: Kribbella sp. NPDC051936 (assembly GCF_040680955.1). Classification (NCBI taxonomy): domain Bacteria; kingdom Bacillati; phylum Actinomycetota; class Actinomycetes; order Propionibacteriales; family Kribbellaceae; genus Kribbella; species Kribbella sp. NPDC051936. The sequence goes on from NZ_JBFAXS010000003.1 coordinate 22,712, forward strand.
GCACGTTTGACGCGATCAGCATCGCCACTGGCTACGTCCTCGATGCACAGCCAGACCGTGCGGCGGCTGCCGGGCATCGGGCGGTCGACATGACCATGGCCACTGACTCGGTTCGCGCCGCCGATCGGTTGCAGGCGATGGTGTCCTTGGCTCGTCCGTACACAACCCACGACGGGGTCAGCGGGGTCCTCGAGCGTGTTGGTGCATTGATCAGCAGCTAGCTTCTACGGCGTGACAACTCTCAGCAGCGGTGAACGGGACCGTCTGGACACTGCACTGCGCGACGTCGCCAGCGCGGCAGGGATCGACCCCGCAGGCGCCGTACTGCTCCGCTACACGATGAACGCCGTATACAAACTCCCCGCTGTCAATCTGGTGCTTCGCATCGCCCCGGTGGCCAATCGCCTCACCGTCCACCGCGTCACCAGGATCGCTCTTCGGCTGGCCGAGCTCGACCTGCCTACCGTCCGGCTGGCGCCCGGACTGCAAGAGCCGATCGAGACCTCAGGCTGGGCCGCCACCGCCTGGACATACCTCCCGGAGACCTCCGGGCAACGTCACCGGCAAGCCGAACTTGCCCGTCCGCTGCTGGCGTTCCATTCGCTCAACGATCTCGGATTCCCGCTCCCGCAGTGGGACCCCGTCGACCGCGCGCAGTCTCGCCTCGAGGCCGCCGTGGCAGTTCAGGACGGGGAACTCGACTACCTGAAGACATGGGCGGCCGACCAAGTCGGACTCGAGCTGAGCGACCTCGTCGGCTGGCTGAGAGATCGCGTCAGCTCGGTCCGGACCGCCGTGGCGTCCACCGAATGGCGGCTACCCACGTCCGTTATCCACGGTGATGCCCACGTCGGCAACCTGCTCACCGACGCTCGCGGCCAAGCTGTGCTTTGCGACCTGGACTCGGTGAGCATCGGCCCGCCTGAATGGGACCTCGTCCCGGCTGCCCACGGCGTGGAGCGGTTCGGGGATCCCTGTGAGCAGTACGACGAATTCCGTGCAGCGTACGGCTTCGATCTGCTCTCCTCGCCCACGTGGCCGACCCTGCGGTCGATCCGCGAGCTTCAGATTGTCACCAGCGTGATCGGCGGCCTGCCCGGCCGGCCCGACGTCGCTGAAGAGCTGGCTCATCGGCTACGCAGCCTGATCGCAGGCGATACCACTACTTGGCACCGCTACCAGTAGGGCGGCGGAGCGATGGGGGTACATCGTGGACCCCCACGCTGGGCTGAACAACTCCGCGTGTGCCAGTCGAAACTCGGTGATGCAGGCAACGACTCGCCTACATGGGCTGGGCTTCAGCCTCACTGCCCTCGCCAGAGACCCATTCGACTGAGAACGGGGATGTTCATGATCGGCTGTTGGCTCCTAACGCACGCGCACACGACGGCCCTGTACGGCATCATCGGCATCGCAGTGGCTGTGTACGCCGTAATGCTCCGCGACATCGCGCAGGAGGTCCGCGGGTGATGACAGTCACTGAGCCTTTGGCCGATCCCATGCCGCGACGTCGTGTGCGGGTTTGGTTCGGCGATCACGTGATCGCCGACTATCTGGTCGGGCCCGACTTGGCCGAGCGGTACGCCGCGGCATCCTCCAGGCGATTCGGTCTGCCGGTGACAGTCGACCTCGTGTCCGGGCCGATCCGGATCGAAGGCGGGCAGTGAGGTGACCGGCGCCGCCCGACCGGCCATGCTCGGCTATTTCGTCGAGACCTTCCTGATGACGCCGACCGAGCAGGACCGAGTTCGCAACCTGCTGCTCGGGTTCGCAGACCGCGCGGGGTCACAGATGACGGCGATTTACATAGAGACGCTCGACTCGCAGCCAGCGGCGATCGAGGCCTTGATCGAAGCAGCGCGCCGAGCAGAGGTCTCGGCGGTCGCAGTCACTGCCGCCGATTCAATCGCAGCCCAGTATCGCCGTGAACTCGAGGACGCCGGAGTCCGACTCCTCATCGCGCGCGACTCGCCTTGAGCAGGCGAGACCGAGGCTCCTCAATCCCTCCGCCCTGCGGCCGACCTCACGACCGCGGGTAGGCCTCGGCCTCGCCACTGTCCGGAGTTCCTCGGTCCCGGGATCCCAGCACGCCCCTGTGCCCAAGCGGGGACCGAGGCCTCCACGTTGAACCCGGCTGGCTCCCGTCGTGAATACGGCCTGCGGGAGCCAGCCGTTCCAATGCCTGCCGACCCCGAGCGAAAGGAAAGTAGATGACCGACCTCACCACTGCTGCCTGGCGGAAGGCCACCCGCAGCAACAACAGCAACAACTGCGTCGAGGTCGCGCTGATGCCGGATGGCGGAGCAGCCGTCCGCGACAGCAAGGAACGGGGCCGCGGCCAGATCCTGCGCTTCACCGCCGGCGAGTGGGCGGCATTCACAGAAGGCATGAAGGCGGGAGAGTTCGACGCTCGTGCCTGACCTCTCAACCGCTGGCTTGTCGATCCGCACCGGCGATCACAGACCCGTGTGGGCCTCGCGGCGGAAACTGTTCGTGATGGATCTGCTACTTCGGGTTTGCGTTGGTGTGGATAGGAGATGGCTGTGCCCGAGCTGAGAGGTCGTCGTGGCGGCGACGACCCGAGCACGGGCAACACGCCAGGCGATCATGCTGGCGAATTGGGCGTTCTGAGAACGAGGCGTCTCGGCAATCCGATGGCGGCGCACGTGATCAGCAGGCAAGCCATAGAGATGCTCCGACGCCGGAACGCCGCGACGCCACACATCATGAGAAGCCGCGTCCGTTGGCTGCTCCCGAGAAGTCCGAGCAGCGTGTTGATGAGGTCTCCTGGCCGGCCAACGCTCGCGGGGTATCGGTTGAGCAACGTGGTGACTCAACCGACCGGAACTCCGGCGCTGTTGTGCCCCGCGCGCCGGAAATCAGGCAGGAGGATTCGCGGGCGTCCGCGGGCCCTCGGCTGAGGGAAGTGCAGGCATCCGAGGCCGACTCAATTGACGATGACGAGACCGCGGACCGTCGATCCCCACAGCCACTGACTGCTCGCGAAAAGCTCGAGCAACGTCTCGATGAGATGTACTGGCCGGGGTACTCCAAGTGGTCGTCAGCCCAGCGGAGCGATGACGAGTCGACCGAGCGACGAACGGTCGATCCTCCCTCCGCCCCGGCGACGACGCCAGTCGATGATCGACCCAAACCGAAGGACCCGTTCGCCTCCTACTCACCAGAGCTTCGGGCCCACATGCGTCACGACGATACCTTGGCCCGCCTCCGGTACATCAGCCCGCCCGCTGAAGAAGCCGAGTCCACCTCCCACGCAGATCCTTCCAGTCTGGTTGAGTCGCCTGGTGCTGACGAGCGAACGTCAGAGGCAGAATTCCGTGACGACGTAGCGCGCGTCGGGTTGACGGCGGACGACAGCACCGCGTCGACGTCACGTCTAGCCAACGAAACCGGCGATGAGCCCGCTGCCAGCTCGCCTCGGCCTGACCAACTCCCCGTCGACCTCGAGGCCGCCGCAGCGAATCAGAAGCTCGCCGTCGATAGCGTTCCGGCTGGTCGCAGCGACTTGCTCGAAACCGATGACGTCGCTGCTGGCATCGATTCCGAACCAGGATTTGCTGCCGGCATCGACGAGGTCGCCGAGCTGGAGCACGAGTTCGTCGGCGATGCCTCCCCGGAGGAGATGGACCAGTACCGCCGAATCCGGGAAGCTGACGACGTCGACGCGCTCGCGGATCACAGCGGGATGCCGCGTGAGGTCATTGAGGAGGCAAAACAACACCTCTTCCAGCGCGAACACGACGTGGCAGTAGGCCCGGACGACGTCAGGCACGGCTACTTCACCCCGGACGCGTTGTACGGCGATCTTTGGGAGCGAGTTGCGTCCGGTGCGGAGTTGACTGACAAGAACCGAGTGGAGTTCTGGTCGCTGTTGGCGCACGAGTACGTCGAGTCAAGACTTATGGCTGCCGGACTGCCGTATCGGTCGCCAGATCCTGAAGCTTGGGACCAATCGGGGACGCCACTGGCCACCTCTGATTACCCGTCGGCGCACAACACGGCACCATTGAGTACGCGCTCATCGAGGATGGATCTACTGATTCTCTGGGACTCGTCGTTGGACATACCGAGGGGCGACCTTCGGGTCGCGGAGGACCTGTCGAATCTTGACGAGGTGGTACGCGTGGCGAAGGAAGGGCTGGGATTGTGATGGATATCGGAGCGTGCGAGCGGCTCTTGGCGCGTCTCGCGGCGGCGAGCTGGGACAACCATGAGGCCGAGGAGCGGCACTCCAGATCGCGAGGACTGCTTGCGCAGGAGTACTTGCGTCGGATGGCGATCTGGGCCGAGGCGCTTGGTGTGCCGAGGCGATGGCCGTTCTTCGAGTTGGCGGTGGTGTCCGATCCATCGGTCGAGACTGACGCAGGCTGGCTCCGGCGCCTGGAGGCCAAGGTTGGGCGCGAGCTCGGGACTCTGACGGAACAGGTGCTCACCGACATGTTCCGGTGGGCTTCTTTGGGCGATCGCCCGAAGGAACGGTTTCCTGATTTCGACGATCCGTACGAGCCGATGGTGCAGGTGTTCGAGCGCGGCGGCGAGATCTACCCCGGCCACGGATCGATCGAGCTCCTCGCAGCCTCGATTCCGTATCTCAGCATCACCGAACGGCTCGCTCAGCCGCCCTTCCCGATCGACGCCGCAACCTTGGACGAGGTGGACGAGAAGGAACGGGTCAGGGTCGAGGAGTCACGCGCACGCCGAGCGGCCAAACGTGCGGAGCAAGAGCCGATATAGCAAGCCGGCCAGGCCGAGCAACCGTGACTCGTGATCGACATGTGCGTGTGGTCCGGCCGCGCAGTCACCCGTGCGGAGGTCGGCGGGTGGTATCGGCGAAAGAGGAGGGATCGGCGCTTTGACCGACTTGGTCGCGTGTGAGCGACTTCTGGCGCGGCTGGCGGCGGCCAACTGGGACGCTGACGAGGCTGAGGATCGCCACGCATCGTCGCGGGGGTGGTTGGCGGTTGAGTACCTGCGGCGGATGGCGGTCTGGGCCGATGCGCTGGGTGTTCCCGGGCAATGGCCATTCTTCGATCTGGCTGTGGTGTTCGATCCCTCGGTCGAGAACGATCCGGTGTGGATGGAGCGTCTGGAGGCTGACAGCGGACACAAGCTGTGGACGAGGTCCAGGCAAGTCGTTGCTGATGCGTTCCGCTGGGCTGCTCTGGGCGATCGTCCAAAGGAACGGTTCCCGGAGTTCGACGACCCGTACGAGCCGATGATCCAGCTGTTTGAACGCGGTGGTGATATCTGGCCGGGCCACGGCTCGATCGAGTTCTACCTAGGCTCCGTGCCGTATCGCAACATTGCTGACCGGCTGTCCCAACCCCCTCTTCCGATCGATCCGGCCACCTTGGACGCCCTGGACGAGGACTATCGGATCAAGGCCGAGGAGTCCCTTGCGCAAGCAGCCGCACTACGCGCTCAGCGAGCGGCCCAGTCAGCAGAGCCACCGACACCAGAGACGCAATGACGAGGGCAGTCTGGCTGACCCCTTCCAACGCCTCAACTGGATGTTCTACGACTGGGCGATGCCGGACAGGAGGCAGGCTCCAGTGTGGCTGCCGCGGTCGCCGGCTACCGCCACGATCCCAGACTGTTGGGCTTGAGCGCGGACATCTCGACTCTGCCGTCCGTCGAGCGCTCGCCGCTGTAGGAACCTCCCGTCCTAAGGAGCAACGCTGTTGTCGAACGAACAGGGCCGCATCTTCCGCGAGGCGTGGATTGCAGGCGTGACGAAGCACTACCCCGGCGAACCAAAGCCCGGGTACGTCACACCGTGGGAAGAGACACCCGACTGGGAGCGGGAGAGCGCGGCAGCGGTCTACGAGCAGGTGCGGGCGTTCGTCGAGGTCTCTGAAGGAAACACGAGCAAGCTCAGCCGGGAGCAGAAGGGCCGGTTCGTGGCGCTGTGCTGGATCGCGCAGATCTACCGTCACATCCCCGACCCCAAACCCAGCTCCGTAGCCGACTGGGACGACCTGCCAGCCTGGCAGCGAGAAACTGACGCGGATATCTTTGAACGGATCGAACGCGATAGCTGACCCCGTTGCATCTGTCTGGCCCCTGCTGCCCACGAAGACGGTAGGCCTGCAACAAGGGGGTGCTGGCAACGACCCTGACGCACGAACGTGGGCTCGACGTCCTGTACACCTGGTTTGGACGTGGCGGACAAGGCCATGTCGGTGCAATCCGAGACGTGGAGCCACAAGCGGAAGATCCGCGGCTCGAATCTCGCGTGGTCCCGGGACTCAAGGGGTCGCTCGCTGTTCGAGAGATGACTGAGACCTGCCTCCAGCACGACTGGCGCCATGCTGACTGCGCGTCGCGGGGCCACTGCCGCCGATGCGGCATGGTCTACATCGGTGATGGGAGAGGACTCGCATGAACGACTTCTTGACGGCCTACTACGACGATGACGCGGCACAGCAGCGCATCGGCAGCCAGGCCGCGCTCGACGGGCTGCTTGACCGAGTCGCAAGTCTGCCCCGGCCGACCTGGATCGAACTGGTCAGTGCGGACGAGCTCGCCACGATGAACATTGGGCTCGGGGCGCCTTCAGTTCCTTGACGTTCTACGACGACGTCGATGGCTCCGCAAAGTACCGCTCAGCTGGCACTCTTAACGAGCCGCAGGAGGCTACCTTCGACTATGGCGGCGTGCCGACGACCATGGGCAAAGGCAGCGCGATCACAGTGAAGGAGGCGCGGGCGGTAGATGTCGCGTGGCCTGGGAGTTGGCAGTCGACTGAGCGCTCACATGGCGAGATGCCTGGCTACGAGCTCCGCCTGGCTTATCACTAGTCGCGTCGCCGACTCCTGGGCATCGGGTGGGTACCCATGCTTCGCGAGCAGGCGACGAACCGTACGTCTCATGTCGGCTCTGACCGTCTCGCGCTCTGTCCAGTCCAGAGAAGACTTAGCCCGTATGCGCTCAGTCAACTCGCGCGCTATCAGCCTAAGTGTGTCGTCTTCGATCACCTGCCGTGCAGACTCGTTATCGGCTAGAGCGTCATAGAAAGCCAACTCTTCTTCATTTAGTCCCGACTCTTTGCCGCTCTCTATAGTTTCTCGAACAAAGCGCGCTAAGGCAATCAGTTCTTCGATAATCTGCGCCGTTGATATCGCTCGATTGGTATATTGAGTGAGTACCGATTCCAACGACTCTCGGAAACCTTTGGCTTGGACGAGATTAACTCGTTCGCGGATGCGGATCTGGTCATTCAATAGCTTACGCAACGTTTCCAGCGCGAGATTTCTTTGAGGCATCATCGCAAGTTGATGCAAGAAGTCTTCCGACAGGACGGCAACATTTTGAGCGTCGAGTCCAGCGGCCTCAAATAGATCGATAACTCCTTCAGCGGCTATTGCGTCAGAGATGACTTGCCGCACGGCAGCTCTTGCATCTGGCACGCCACGGTCGACCGTGTCAGACAGCCGCTTGCGGATCGCGGCCCTCACTGATTGAAAGTACACCAGATCATCTCGGATGGCCTCGGCCTCCGGATGTGGAACGCACAAGGCGAAGGCTTTCGACAAGCTTGCTACGAGCTTCAAGAAGCGCCGTTGGCCTTCGGGTTGCGCGAAAACATGATCTGCTCCTGAAGCAACTGCGGTCAACTGTTCTTCGGAGGTCGCGCTCACAAAATCGGCATGATCGACGCCGTCAAAGAAATCTCGCAGGGATTCGAAATCTCGAAGCATCAAAGGAACTGCATCTTCCTGTATTCGTGCTACAGGGGTTCCCTGTCCACCGGCCTGGGTGTAAGTCTGCACGGCATCGCGCAACTCATCCGCCACGCCGAGGAAGTCGACAACCACTCCACCTGGTTTGTCGCCGAACACACGATTGACGCGCGCAATGGCCTGCATGAGGTTGTGACCGGCCAAGGGTTTGTCGAGATACATCGTGTGCAGAGGCGGGCAATCGAAACCTGTGAGCCACATGTCGCAGACGAGGACGAGACGTAGATCGTCTTCTGGATCCTTGAAGCGGGACGCCAACCTCTCGCGCCGGGCCTTTGTGCGCGCGTGCGCTGCAACCCGTTCACCTTCACTCGACGATCCAGTCATGACGACCTTGACAAAGCCCTCTGAATCCTCGTCAGAATGCCAATCAGGGCGAAGTTCAACTAGCTCATCGTACAGGTCCATTGCAATTTGACGACTCATGGTTACAGCTAAGGCTTTGCCTTCAATTGCTGTACGACGCTCCTCGAAGTGTTCGACAATCTCCGCAGCCACTGTTTTGAGCCGCATCTGCGAGCCGACCAACAACTCCAAGGGCACTGTGACGTCGGCAGGTGGCGACTTCCCTTCTCTGTTCGCTTCCGCGATCGCCGTGAGTTGCCTATCCGCCGCGGCCATTCCAGCTTCATTGGGCGCCAGCCGAATTAGCCGCATCTCGTAGTAGATCGGCACCGTTGCGTGGTCGTCGACCGCACGCCGAATGTCATATACGTCGACATCCGAGCCAAATACCGCCCTCGTACTGCGATCGTCTCGCTCGAGCGGTGTGCCTGTGAAGCCAACGTAGGTCGCATTCGGCAGCGCCTCACGCATCCAGCGAGCGCCGCCCTGTAGAAAGCCATACTGGCTTCGGTGAGCCTCGTCCGCCAGAACAACGATGTTCGTTCGCTCGCTCGCCGGAGTCGGGCGACTTTCAAACTTCTGGATGGTTGTGAAGACAACACCGCCGGAAGCTCTGTTCAGCTTCGCGGCCAGATCATCCCGGTCAATTGCCTGTTCCGGCGTCTGCCGCAATAGCGCTCGACCACTCGCAAAAGTGCCAAACAACTGGTCGTCGAGATCGTTGCGATCTGTAACGACGACGATGGTTGGGTTTTCGAGTGCCGGATCCGTAACAAGCGTGCCAGCCAACATGAGCATCGTCAGACTCTTGCCGGACCCCTGCGTGTGCCATACGACGCCACCCCGACCATCACCCGCCGGCCGCAGGGCCTCAGTGACCGATCTCCTTGCTTTCCGCACAGCTCTGAATTGATGATAACCAGCCACCTTCTTAGTGATGGAGCCACTTTGCTGGTCTTCCTCAAAAACGACACAATGCCTGAGATAATCGAGCAGCGCGGGCGGGTCGAAAAGTTCTGTGATCAATACCTCGAGGGCCGAGCCGCTTTCAGTGTTGGCCTCTAGCAATGAACGCCAAGGCGCATAACGGTCTCGACCAGATGTCACCGACCCCAGGCGGGTCAGAAGACCGTCGCTTATGACCATCAGTTCGTTGTAGAGAAATAGCTGCGGGATAGTGGCCTTGTAATCCTCCAGCTGGGCAAACGCCGTCCAAAGGTCGGCTCGCTCGTCGGTCGGGTCCTTCAGCTCAACACATGCGATTGGAAGCCCATTCAAGAAAGCGACCAGGTCGACTCGGCGCGACTGGTTCCCCGCCTTTACTGTAAACTGCTGAACTGTTACGAAATCATTGCGGGCGGGTTCGTCGAAGTCGACCAGCCAAGCCTTGTCGCCACGAACGTCTCCGTTCGGTGTTCGATACTCGACGTCAACTCCGTCCGCCAGGAGACGGTGGAACCACCGGTTGTTGCGTATTAAAGTCGGCTCAGGCGGGCGTGTCACGACTCGCATGGCGTCGTGTATCGCTTCATCTGGAAGATGGCTGTTAATGGCGACGAGAGCCGCTTCGAGCCGAGTCTCGAGCACAGTCTGCTCATAGCTTCCACGCAGGGGATCGTCGCCGCCAGGCGAAATCTCAGGTCCTCGAAACGTAGAAAAGCCTGCGCTCTCAAACCACCCGAGTGCAGCCTGCTCGACGGCAGCTTCACTCATCGCCCTCTCCTTCGGCTACCGGCTGCTCACCGTGCTCCGCTTCCTGCCTGAACTGAATCAATGCAGCGCGATAGGCCTCAAAATCCGTAGCGTATAGGGCCTCACTCGCAGACAGCCAAACGTCAAGGATCTCAAACGGCCCGTACCCAGCATCGATGAACTCGTCAAAGTCACCGTGCGTTCTGTATTCGAACCTGCTCAGTGGTTCAGCCTCGGCAAGTGCTAGGTGGCTCTTGAAAAGTAGACCGACTACGGCGTCGGTTGCGCGGGCGAGGATCTCCGCGTAACCCGAGTTCAATAGCGGGGAATAGGCGTCGGCCCCGTGCGCGGCAGATCCGTGAACGTTCCGGATCTGTACAATGCCTTGCACGATCTGGTTTAGGCCTCGCACCAGCGACTCCGTGCCTGTGCGCAATCGCGCGTCGTCTTGGCCGTCCTCGTTGCTGCCGAGCTTGAGATACTTCATACACTCGGAGACCAACTTCTGGCCTTCCCATGCTCCGTCGACCGCGGCGCCGCGGTCGGTCAGTATCGTCTTGCAGGTTGTCTCAATGATTGTCCTGCAGAAGGAGACAACGACGCCTGGACGAGCTGGCATCGCCTCTTCTAAAGCCTCGACTTGCTCGCGGATGCGCAGAGACTGTGGATGGCTTTCCAGAAGCTCCCGGCACGCCACGAGGCGAAAGACCTGAGGTTCGATTTCTGCGGTCACTTCGTTGCCCCATTTATGAAGCTGGGAATTTGAAGTTGGCCTGTTACGAGCTTAGGAAGCAGGGCATCCCGAACTGCCGCTAGAGATAAGCACGCCAGCTCATTGGATGCGATGAGTTGGAACATAGGAGCAACCATGTTCTCGAATGTCTTAAGCACCTGTGGGTCTGGACGTAGCGCAAGGATCGGATTGAAGTTGCGCCTGCTGATCTCAGCGAAGGTACTTCCGCCGGCCCTCGACTTGATCCGGTTCAAGTTGGCTTCAGTCCACAGCAGGATATATGTCGTCGGCAAGACGCGGGCCCTCATCGCGATGATACCTTGATTCACCGACACCGGCGTTTCGGCGATGGCTAAGTAGCCGATGGGTGCCCGCGACGACAGAAGTACTGTGCCGACGGGCAAGACCCCAGAGCTGATCTTATCGACCCCTGCCTGAGTCAACTTGCGTTCGGTCTCAATCAGCACCGGCGCGATCAGCCTTGACATGTCCTTCGGCGTGCAGAAGGAGAACTCTCCCGCTTCCCAATACAAGGGATTCTTCGTGCTCGGGGTGCCGCCCCCCACCACATGGACCAAGTCGCCGATTGGTTCATGGTTCCAGCCCTCAGGAGCGAGCCCTAGGTCTGTATCGACGAGACGCGACGGGAAGGACGCGAATAGCTCCGAAGGCATGCCGGGGCAGCCGGAGGCGCCGGCGGCCTTGGCTTTCACGGGATCGAAGTCCACGAACCAAGACTTATACAGTGCTCGAGCCGTAGCCTGCAGCGTCACGTTCATCGCGCGCCTCGATGCAATGCCAGCATCAAGACTGCCCAGCAGCTCTCCGATGGCGCGCTGCTCAGACACATCGGTCGGGAACCGGACGCGGGCGGTGTGTAGATGATTCCGATTAACTCCTGGAACACTGCTCTTATCTGAATAGGCGTGAAAATCGATCGTCTTGAGGAAATAGGACACAAAACGGGGATCATTGCCCTTAAAATCCTGAACATAGAGCGTTGTGTTCAGTGGCCAATAGTCCTCGTCGATGTAGTGCACCTCCCCCAACGTTCCATATCGCCCAGTTACCACGCCCGGCCCCTTCACCTTCGGCGCCGAGTGACGGCCAGTCAACCCTGACGAGGAGATCACGGGATATGTGCCATCCTGCCGCTCTCGTGCGGGAAGGTCATAACCACGCTTAAGTGTTAGGACGTCTCCGAGCGTCGTTTCGATCCAGTTAGGAGCCATAACCGAGATCCCGCAGGTTGTGGCTGATTATCTTGGATAGCCGATCTGTCTCATGCATGCGCTCCTGAAGCTCGCCGGCAAGGCTCTTCATCTTCTCCTGGAACGTGTCTTCATCATCTGGTGCAGCGAGCGCATCCACGTATCGGCTGGGCGTCAAGACAAACCCGTGAGCTTCGATCTCCGCGATGTCGACTGACTTGCAGAAGCCAGGAATATCGGCGTATGCCGGTGCTCCGGACTCGCCTCTCCAAGAGCGGTATGCCCCGACGATCCGGCCGATATCTGACTCAGGGCTGGCTGGATACCCATTGACGCCAGAAAACACGCGCAGGGTTCGCGTCTGCATGTGCCCGAGATGACGAGCGTCAACGAAAAGCGTTTCGCTGCGACGATCTCGGCCTCCTCCCCGAACATTCTTACCCTTCTTGTCTCGATTGAGGAACCAGAGGCAAACGGGGATCCCTGTTGTGAGAAAGAGTTGCGGCGGCATCGCAACGATGCAGTCCACCAGATCAGCCTCAATGATTTTCTGCCGAATTTCCCCTTCTCCGCCGGTATGTGACGAGAGCGAGCCGTTCGCCATGACGAACCCCGCGACCCCACCCCCGTGCGGTCCGGCTGGAGCCAGGTGGTGGATGAAATGCTGAATCCAGGCGTAGTTGGCATTACCTAATGGAGGCACGCCGAATTTCCACCGGACATCTCTGCGCAGCAAGTGTCCGGACCAGTCGGAAACATTGAAGGGCGGATTGGCCAGTATGTAATCAGCCTTGAGGTCTGGATGCAGGTCGTGAGCGAAACTGTCGGCAGGCTGTTCTCCCAGATTCGCTTCAATCCCCCGGATCGCCAGGTTCATGTGCGCAAGCCGCCAGGTCGTTGGATTCGACTCTTGACCAAAGATAGAGATGTTATTCCTGCTGCCCCCGTGGGCCTCCGCGAAGCTTTCTGACTGAACAAACATTCCGCCTGAGCCACAGCAAGGATCATAGACGCGGCCGTCGTAGGGTTCGATCATCTCCACTAGAAGTCGCACAACGGACCGCGGGGTAAAGAATTCGCCGCCAAGTTTCCCTTCTGCGGCGGCAAACTTGCCAAGGAAGTATTCGTATACGCGACCGAGAACGTCCTTCGCGCGCGCCTCATCACTGCCGATCGCAATTGAAGCGATCTGGTCGATTAGTGCCCCAAGTCTTTCCGCGGGAATTCCCCGGCGTGCGAAATCGCGCGACAACTTGCCCTTCAGCTTCGGGTTGTCGCGCTCAATCGCGAACATCGCATCATCGATGAGTTTCCCGATCTGTGGCTGCTTGCCTTGACCTTGGAGCTTGGCCCACCGTGCTTCAGGTGGCACCCAAAAAACATTTTCGGCGGTATACTCGTCTCGGCTCTCGAGGAGAGTGATTGCTCCCTGTCCCTCGATTCCATCGGCTTTGAGTTCTTCCCGCAACGCTTCGCGTCGGGCCTCGAAGGCGTCAGAGATGTATTTGAGGAAGATTAATCCTAAGACGACGTGTTTATACTCCGCAGCATCGAGCGAGCCTCGCAGCTTGTCCGCTGCTTGCCAGAGCTCTTCCGGGTCAACACCGAGCTCACTCGCGCTGAGGATGGGAGCCTCCACGGAGTTTGCGGTTGTCACCTGCAGCCATCTCCTCTAACTTGCTTGCCTTCCCAGCCGGGCGGAGGCATAGGCTCATAATCGTTGGCCGCAGGCTATCGCGACCTGTGGTGTCATCCCACAGGACACGGCATCGCCGCGCGGCACCCCGAGTATGCGTCGACCGCACAGACCATCTCTACCCCCACAGCTCTGCGGTTGGCGGGCCGCCAGCTCTGGCTAGGGTGCTGTTTGTGGGCCATGGCGTGGTTCGGGTGGTGCTTCGGCCTCGACATCGGGTATGGGGCCGAGATGGTGCAGTTGATCACGGAGGTCGTGTTCGCCGATGAGGTGCAGGCAGTTGTACAGGACCTTGAGCCCAGTGAGCCTGCTTTCGTCGGTGCCTGTGAGCCAGGCGACCAGGTCGCCGGCCGCCCGGTCCTGCGGTTTGTCGAGCTTGTGATTTGTAGCCATGCTGGCATCTTGGATGATCTGTTCGACCACTGCGCCTTGAGTCACGGTGATCAACTCTGGATACCGGATGAGCGCCCAGAGCCGCGCCGATGCAGCGTTCTGCAGACAGCCTTCTTGCAAGGAAGTGAGCAGTCCGGCTTCGGCCTCGTGCAGAAGTCGCCGCTCGCGATCGGCAGCGACGCGTTGGTCCTGCAGCTCTCGGCTACGCGCATCGACAGACAGTTGGAGGAATGCCGTTACCTCGACGAGGCGGCCCGACGAGGTCTTGCAGTTGGTGGTTGCAATCGTTAGCTGCACCTCGTCATTCGCCGCATCGCTGCGGTCAACGGAGTACCTGCGGGTGATCTCGGCAGCCTTGTCGCGAAGTGTGGTGCGGATCAGCGGTTCGATGCTGGTTCGTGTTCCTTCGCCGTGTTCCCAGCTGGTTTCGATGGTTGCCGTGAACAACGCGCCTGGAAGGTCGGAGGGCAACGAGGTGACGAAGCGGTGTCTGATGCGACGTCTTCCTCCCCAGAACCTGAACCTTCCGCTCATGAGCCAGCCGGAGGTCTGGAGTCAGAGAATCGATTCAAGACCAGTGCCATGACGAGGTCAGCATGCGTCCGTGAGCCTTCGCCATGGGTGATGAACTGCTTGAAGTCGTCCCCGGGCAAAGCCTGTCTAAGTATGGGAGCGAGCAGCTCGATGGCGAAGCCCGCGTCGAGTTTGTCCTCGTCCGCGCACGCCAGCCAGCGTCTCACGACGACCATCGCCGAGGCGCGTGTGTCGCTGTGCGCGATCATCGTGGACCAGGCCCGGTGCACCGTCGTTCGGAGTTCAGGCTCGGCGGCGAGCATGCCGAGCACTGGAACCGGAACAAGGTCATCGCCGGGATCGATGAGCGCGAGCAGGCCGAGCTGGCCCGCTGCCGGGTCCTGCCCGGTGAACCAATCCGCGACGGCGGCCATCACATGTGGCCTGACTTTGTCGTCGGTGGCCAGCGCTCGCAGAGCCTGAGACGCGGCATCGCGGACGACAGGCTGCTCATTGCTGAACAGCCATCTCAGCCTTGAAAGGGCGGCTGCGGGACTCTGCCGCCCGAGCTTGCCCGCGCAGACCTCCGCCACGCCGGTCAACAGTTGAACGTCGGCCTTTCCCCGTGCCCAGTCGTACAGTCGCCGTCGTACCACAGCACCGACTTCTGGACTCACAGCGAGTTGTTCCAGCACTGTGATCCCCAGTTGCCGGTGCCGAGATGATCCGATCATCCAGCGTTGCAGAATGTCGAGAACCTCGAGAGATCCAAGCTGCGTTGCGAGGTTTGCCAGTACGTCAGCGACCCGCCGCAGCTCGTTCGCAGCGGGGCCTTTTTCGGCGGTTATCCCTGCGAGCCATGTCCGAATCGGTGCACGCAGTCGCGGCCGCTCACGCCAGATCCTGCTCAGAACGGCCAGGTCCAGACCGGGATGGCGCCCGGTGATCGTAAGCGTGTCGCCTCTTCGCTCCGCCTCGATCCCCTGGATCAGGTCGCTCAGCTCGGGTCCGACCAGAATTTCACTGGGCTCGGGTGTGGCTCGAAGCAGCCTCAGGAGCTCCTCAGACGCATCCAGCACGGTCTCCGTCGGCGCGCCATCAAGTACGGCGACGGAGATGAGCAGCGCACGTGAACGGGCGGCGCCGACCTTCGCGGTCCTCGCCTGCACACCCTCGCCTGCCTTACTGGACTCGTGTTCGGACAGCTGCGCGGCCAGGTAGTCGCCCCAGTGGTGAAACTCGTCGCGAATCGCCTTCACGGCGGTCTCGTCGTGTGTGGTCTGTCGACGAACGATCGCCGCTAGTTCGGCCGCCCGTCCAGGCCGTGGATCGTTAGCCACGAGCTCGGCAACTGTCGCCTGCAACCTCTCATCCGCTGCGATCCAGGCGAGGTGATCTCGGGACGCAAGGAGATGTGCTGTCAGCACCTCGTCAGAAGCTGGCATGCCGAGGTCAACCGTGAGGCCCTGGGCGTGCGGTCTGCAAGCTCGCCAGAGCCGCTCGGTGACGAGGATGACCATCCTTGCTCCAAGGCGCGCCAAGTCAGCACCATGGCCCACCAGCGTGCGACCGAACTGCTCGGGAATGTCCGCAGGCTCGTCGGTGAGGTCGAGAAGGTAACGCCCGGCGGGTTCGCGGGGAAGCAGGTCGACCCGAGGGTTCGATTCCCAGTCCGTCAAGCATTCGCTGACCTGTTCGTCTGCGAGCAAGTTGAGGGCGCAGGTCCGTCGACCGGAGTTTCGTGGCCCGCACAGCGCCACGATGGGGAGGTCTGCACGAGTCAGACGCGCCAGGGCGTCGTCGTACTGGGGTGGAGGGGCGAAGCCGGCGCGCGCTCGCTCGACCTCCTCGTCGAGGGTGACCTGTGGGAGCCAACGCAGCTGCTGCGTAATCCAGTTGATGGTGTCGCCGGCCTGCAGAACTGTTCCGCCGTCAGTCGCATTCGCGTTCTGCTGGATCGGGAGTGGTGCCGCAGGCCAACGTGGCGCAGGCTCTCCATGCCGATTGTGGCCATCGCTCAGGTTCGGCGCGGAATACGTGTGACCTGGGACCGCAAGGCCGGTGGTGTCCTCGGGCAAGGGGCGGAAGATGTCGTCGTCCATGGCTCTCTCTCGGGACGGCTGGTGAGTTGCGTACGACTGAGGCGTTGTCGTCTAGGACCGTCGAGGCGAGACGCGGTTGACGTCGCGACCTGCTTGGATGACCGTGCCTCCGTGCGTGGCGAATCCCTGCTGCTGGACGGACGGCTGGTCCGGTTGTGGGAGCTGCTCCTGGATCTCCTCGAGCAGAACCTGGAATGCCGCGGCGAAGTCGGGATCGGTTCGCAGGCGATGGCGCAACTGTCCACGCAGCTCGGCCTCCGCAACGAGCGCACCACGCTCATCTGAACCTGGCCCGCGCACAAGGCTCAACGTTCGTTCGAGTTCCGCCGCCACGTCCTCTTGGTCCTGGTCCTTGCCACGACCGAATAGCCGTACGACGCGCTCCTTGATCTGCTCCCATGCCCCGGTCGTCATAGCAGTAACGAGTGTTGCCGCGCCGGTCTGAGCCAGCTCGCCGAAGTCCATCGCAGCCTCCCCCTGATCGAACGATGCGGCTTAGACCGTAAATGAATTCGCCAGGCCTGGCGACGCAACCCGGCGAGTCGTCCAGCAGGGGCAACTTCCGCTGTGCCCTTCGATTCGATAACTATCCGCGTATAGTTATTCTCATGCCGAGACCGGAACTGAGCCAAGAACAGAGGGACCTCGGCGCGGCGCTTGGACACGAGATTCAGGAACGCCGCGCTGACCGGAGCGCCGCGTCGCTCGCAGAAGCTGCTGGCGTACGTCTCGATACGTTGCGGAAGCTTGAGCAGGGCGGCACCCCAACCCCCGGGTTCTTCCTGGTGGTGGACATTGCTCGAGCACTTGAGGCGACATTGGACGAGTTGGCAGGTGCGGCCAGACAACGTGCGGGAGCGAGGACATGAGCGCAACGGTCACCGGGCTCAGCGCCACTATCTGTCCGTCGCCAGACCGGAAATTCCAAGCTGGACGAGCCGACCCGGGGACGGACGACGTCACTTTGGTCGGATCGGGATGGGCTCGGACCTTCGATTGGGGACAGCCGGCATGGCTCGGCTCGGCCGCGTTTTGGGTGGAGCAGACGCGGATCCGCCCGCGGCCCGACACCTATCAGGTCGGACGAACCTTGATCGAAGAGACCGCGCTCTGCCTCCTCGGTGGCTACGGAGTATCTGAGCCGATGGCCGCCGCAGCGTTCAACGCTGTGCGCGACGCTGGACTGTTGAGCGAGATTCAAACGCCAACAGTGGCAGCCATTGAGGCGGTACTTCAGATACCGCTTGATGTGCCGGGCAGACGAGCACCTGTGCGCTATCGCTTCCCGGCACAGCGCGCTCGGCGACTGGCCGGGGCCGTGGCCTGCATTGGGCAGAGCGAGCCTTCGGACTGTTGGTCGGCCCGAGAGCTGAGGTCGTGGCTAACGCAACTTCCCGGCGTCGGGCTGAAGACTGCGTCGTGGATTGTGCGGAACCTCAGACGCAGCGACGATGTAGCGGTCATCGATATCCACATCCGGCGGGCAGGCGTATTCGCAGGCGTGTTCGATCCGCATTGGAGGCTGCCGCGGGACTACGAGCTGTTTGAGGAAGCCTTCTGCGCGTGGGCTCGTCATGGAGACGTTCCGACTGCAGACATGGATGCGTGCATTTGGTCGTCCCTCGCCGGTCTCGGCAACGCTGCTCGAACGCTGTTCGGTGTCGAGCGACTCGCCGATCTGGACTGATCCAGGCGGCACGGTGGTGTAGCTTGCGGAGCCTAAAGGGCACGTGTCGAGGCAAGGGGGAGACGACATGGTCGGAAGTGGCGGGGGCGGTGGAGGCGGCACCGGCGCGAGCGGGGGCCACGGCGGAAGCGGTACACCGGAGACCGATTGCAGCCGGTTGATTTTCGAGGCATCGATCGCATCGCCCAACCCCGCAGTAGTGGCTACTCTGGCGGTCGGCGATATCTGCGACGTGGCGCTGTTGTCCACCCCCACTCGAATCGCGGTGCTCACCAGACCCGCCGGTGAGGTGCTCGGCGCGATCACCGAACAATGGCACGCTCTCGTGTCTTGTATAGGCCGGGGGGCCACCTTCGAAGCTGAGATACTTCAGGTGATGCCGTATGTCCGTGTTCAGGTTCGTCCGGCCCGATGAGTGGGGTTGCTGCTGTTCCACCGGTCACGGTGGTCGGTGGGACGTACCGTGAGCAATGCGCCGAACCAGTCGGCGACGCGCTCTATGGGTCCGGTGTGCGTGCAGCTGGAATCTTGACGAGCTTGGGGCATCAGGTCGAGTTTCATACCTGCGTCGATCGCGCATCACGTCGCGAGGCAGAGTCCGTGCTGGGTTGTCTGGGAGTCGCCGCTGTGGTGATCACGGGCCGACCGCAGCCCTTGTCGTTTCGCTACGCGACTCCAGTCTCCCCAGCCACGTGGAGCTCGTCTCTCGTCGCGGGGCCGGTTGAGGTTGCCGCGGATGTGGTTGTCGCCTTTGGCATGATTGAGACGGCGTGGTCTGTGACTGGCGAACGTGTGGTCATCGACCCTCAACATGGTGACCTGGAACCGATGCTGGACTCGACGAGCGCGACGTCGCTCGCTGTTGTCCTCAACGCAAACGAAGCGGAACGCCAAACCGGTCTCGGTTGTATAGAAGCTGGCCATCAGATCCGGGGTCGCGGCATTGATGTGGTGGTGATCAAGCGCGGCGCGCTCGGCGGTCTGGTCTTCTCTGATGCCGGTGTTGAGGCGTACGGCGCCATTCCGACCGACCGCGTTCGGCCGATCGGATCTGGCGACGCATTCACCGCGGGATTCACGCACGCCTGGGCGCTCGACCCATCGGCGCCGACCGAAGCAGCTCGGTTCGGTGCTCAGGTTGCCGCCGCGCACTCTCTCATCGGCATACCGCAGGTCAGTCCCGAGCTACTCGCCACGCTTGCAAGTCCGCTCACTCCAATTGGCGAGACTCCGCGAGTTTATGTTGCCGCGCCGTTCTTCACGCTGCCAGAGCGCCTGCTCCTCGAGGTCGTCCGCGGTGGCCTCAGCGACTCAGGCATCGCTGTCTTCTCGCCATTCCACGACGTCGGCCTAGGAGGCGACGAGGTCGCACTGGCTGACCTCGATGGCCTTCAAGCGTGTCACGCTGTCCTAGCGCTACTTGACGGAGCCGACCCTGGGACGGTCTTTGAGGTCGGTTGGGCCACGAAGGCATCGATCCCAGTCATCGGCTTCTGCGGACATCCGCCGGCGCATGAGTGGACGATGCTTCGTGGCACAGGCTCGACAGTCACCGATGATCTCCCGACTGCTGTTTACCAAGCAGGCTGGGCGGCGATCGGCGAGGTCTACCGTAGGGAGCAGTCATGAGCCGACTGCTGTTGCTCTCGGGCGGTCTCGATAGCGCCTGCATCGCTGCGTGGTTGAGGCCCGAGTTGTGCCTCAGCATCAACTACGGACAGCGTCCAGCAACCGCTGAACGTCGCGCGGCGGATGCGGTCGCGCGGCAACTGCGGATTCCGATCGCGCACGTCACGGTCGACGCCTCCGCTGTGGGCAGCGGGCTGTTGGTCAGCGATCAGGAAACAGCCGGCCGCCCCACGGAATGGTGGCCTTATCGAAACCAGCTGCTGATTACGCTTGCTGCAGCTTGGGGAATCGGTCGTGGGACGCATGAGGTGATGCTCGGGACTGTGGCGGGCGATGGTGAACGCCACGCCGACGGAACGCCCGCTTTTCTCGAGTCGATGGCCGCGCTGCTCAGGGTGCAGGAGGGGCGGCTGACTGTCAGTGCACCGGCACAAGACCTGCAGACCGAAGAACTGCTCCTGCGCTCCCAGATCGACGATGCGACGTTGGCATGGACTCACTCCTGCCACCGTGACAACATCCCTTGCGGAGATTGCCCGGGCTGCCGCAAAAGAGTCGCGACGCTTACTGCTGCCGAACGACTGCGCTGAGGCCGAGGCAAATGCCGCGCACGAAGGCCGCCGTGGGTATGACAGCCTTGCTCGCGGTGCTGTTCCTTACCTCAGCTGCTGCCTCTAACTGGGCGATCAACAACATTGGGCGTAACAACGGACTCGACTCGCCTCACACTGTCCCGATCGGCTGGGGGCTGCAGGCTCCCTCTGGCGTCGTACTGATCGGGCTCATGTTCGCGGTCCGTGACTCGCTGCACGAGCGAATCGGCCTCAGGGGGACACTTCTACTCATCGCAACAGCCAGCGCAGTCAGCGCCATCGTCGCCCCGCCCACACTCGTGGTCGCCTCCGGCTTCACGATGCTCGTCGCTGAGTCGTCAGATGCACTCGTCTATCAACGGCTACGGGCGGCCGGACGGTTCATGGCGGCGGCGATGAGCAATGTGGTCTCTTCACTTCTCGATTCGGTCCTCTTCCTGACCGTTGCCTTCGGTGCCGCGGCCGCGCTCGCTGGCTCGCTTGCACTCTTCATCGGAAAGCTCCAAGCATCACTCGTCGTGATGCTCGTCCTGAACGTGGCGCGCCGGCTCGCGTCCTCGCCGCGCTTACGCGACGACGGGTCACCATGAGCGGTGAGGCCGCGGAACGGCGCTAACACGATGTCGTTTGATGCGATCGGTGATGTGACGTAGTCGTCGGTGATGCTGACCCGGTCATCACTGGCCTTGTGGCTGCCGTGATCGCCTTCCTGCTGGTTCGGGGCCTACGGGTCCGAGATGCGTGCGGCCATGGACATGCACGGACGCTCGGGTTGGCAGGCGTGCCTTCTCGACGGCCTCCTCTGACTCCCGACGGACCATCGATTTGTGCAGTCGCGAGCGCTCCGCGTTTATTCAGCAGAATCGACGGAAGGTGATGGCTGTGCACGGTCACTGATGCGCAGCTTGGTGGTGTGAATCCGCAGGTCACGGGTAGATTTGGTAATTGATGACAAACGATGAGCGAATTCATATACGACTCCGCGGGTTGTGGGTTCGAGTTGGGCGGGGTTCTACGAATCTCCAGGTTGGGCGCCCGCCGGCTCCGCCGGCAGGGCGAAGGTCGGCTATTACTCAGCCAAATTGGCTGAGGCGGCTCCGGAGCGACTGGGTGATCAGCCGCCTGTTGGTCGTGTGCCGGATGACTACCGGCCCCGCGTACCGCTCGTCGGTGCGTGATCCAGTGCAGCGCTCTTGCTTTCGCTTGAACTTCGGCTCAGCCGGGCGTTGAGGTCCCGTTGACTGTCGACGGAGGAGGGCTCAGAGTGGACCGCTTGCTCGGGACGCGGATTCAGTGGTCTGGCTCAGGGGGTTGTTGCTCGAGTGTGAGTCGGCGGCGTTCGACCTCCTCGGCTGCCTTTTGCATGAACCAGCGCATGATCTCGTACGGGATGATGTGTTCGTCGTGGCTGCGGATGTGGACGGTGGGTTCCTGATCAGGGTCCTCGTCTGGTACGACGGCGACCAGGAACGCCGGTCCAGGGATGTGGGTCGGTGCATCGGGATTGTCGGCCCATGTATCGGGTGCCGGGGTGGCTTCGCTCAGTTCCACGCACCATGCGTCGTCCGGCAGGGCGTAGTGGAACTGGATGGCATAGTGACGGTCGTCGTGAACGCGGAACTCTGGCATTTCCGCATGTTGCCACACTGCGTGGAGCTTTCTGCAGGTATCAAGACAGGGGCTTGAGGGTGCGGAGGAGAGTCGTTGTCGTTGTGGCCGCGGTCTTCGTGGCCGTCGGCGTGGGTGTTGGATTGGTGGTGCGGGGTTCTGGCGATCCGGGCAGGATCCGTGAGGGGGATGCCTTCGGTGTCGACGAAGGCTCGTATGAGATTGGCATTCCGACTGCTCAGGTCAACGACGATGTTTGGTACTTCGCGCCGGGGATCACCAATCGGTCGTCGGAGAAGTTGACGTTGGAGGATGTTCGGCCTGGGACGTTGCCTGATGGCATCGTGTTTGTCGGCGCTCGGTTGTTCGACAAGGATGCGTTTGTCACTGGTGTACCGATGTCGTGGGACAGCAGTGGTGGGTCGGCTGGTGACGATCCGTCCAGGAAGCCGTCGACCGAAGTGCGTGGGTACGCGCTGCTGCCGGGGCAGACCTTGCCGGACGAGAAGATCGTCTACCTGCATGTTCGGATCTCCACGACGAGACGTCCGCTGATGTCCAAGGGGGTCGAGTTCATCTATGAACAAGGCGGCAGACGCTATTCGCAGACGTTGAGCGCGAACCTCACGGTCGCCGCCCCATCCCCGAAACGGTGATCGAGTTCGGTGCCTTAGCGAAGGCACTGAGGTCTACGGTGCGAGGGTTGCCGGCTGGTCGGAGGTCATTGTGCCGGTCGCGGTGACCTGGCCGGACTTGGCGACCTGGTCGCTGACATCGCCGCGAGGGCGTACGGCTGACCCTTCGGTTCCGGTTTCATGGGGTGGCGTGGGGTGGGGGTGGGTGGTTACCTTCTGTAGCGGGACGTGGGCGGTGGGTGTGGAACCGGGTTGTGGGTTGTTGCGTCGGAGGGGTTCGGTGTGAGTCCAGCGCAGGTGGAGGTGGTGCGGCGGTGTTGTTCCGGGTGCTGGGGCCGGTGGAGATCGATGGCACCGATGCGGTCAGCTATATCCGTGCCGACAAGCCCCGGGCGCTGCTGGCGCTGCTGTTGGTGAAGGCCAACACCTGGGTGGGTGTGGGCGAGATCATCGACACCGTCTGGGTCGGCAAGACGCCGCCGGTGTCGGCTGAGCGCAACATCGGGACGTACATCTGGCAGCTGCGGAGAGCGCTCCCGCCGGTCGGTGTGGAGGGTCAGCGGATCGAGAGCAGGTCCAAGGCGTACCGGATTCGCGTGGAGGCCGGTGAGCTGGACTCCGATCGGTTGCAGGCGTTGCTGGCCGCGGGGGACGAGGCCCTGGACGCCGGCAACGCGGCAGCGGCCGTGAAGCACCTGGAGTCCGCACAGTCGCTCTGGCGAGGTACGCCGTACGAAGGGCTGGTCACCGATGGGCATCAGCCTGAAGTAGCGCGGTTGACCGAGTTGCACTGGTCTGTCCGGGAGCGGCTCGCCGATGCGTTGATCGGTACGTCGCGGTTCGCCGACGCGGTCGCACTCTGCAGAGGCCTGACGACCGAGGACCCGTTGCGGGAGACGAACTGGGTGCGGCTGCTCGTTGCCTACCGGGACGCGGGACGGCGGGCTGACGCGCTCGCGGCGTACCAGAAAGCGCGGACTGCGCTGGTGGACGAGTTGGGCACCGAGCCGGGGCCGGAGCTGCGCGCGCTGCAGCAGCAACTGCTGACCGACGTACCGGAAGAGCCCAAGCCGGAGCCACCCGGACCTGATGCGTACGTGCGGACCGTGCTCGAGGCCGCAGATGCACTGAACGGACAGCACGCGGCCGCGGCACGCCACTGGTTCACCACCCGGCACGCCGAGTTCACCACTGCAATCAGCCAACTGCTGGCGGCCGACGACGTCTCGAACGCGTGGCTGCTGACCAGTGCGGTGCACCAGTTCATCGAGACCGGTGGAAACGTGCCGGGGTGGGCTCCGCTCGTCGCTCAGGTCGCAGCTGCGACCCGGTCAGGTAAGGACTGGTACGGCGAGCTCATCACCCGCAATATCCTCGGCATCGCGCTGACACGTGCCGGTCGGGTCCACGACGCACGCGTCGAGTTCACTGCGGCTCTCGGCGTCGCCTCTGTGCACGACGACCGGGACGCCGAGGGCACTGTGCTGGTCAACCTGGCTCTGGCCGAGGCGAGCACCGGTGCGCGGCAACAGGCCGCGGAGTACCTGCGTCGCGCGCTGCGGCTGCTGCCGGAGTCGCCGACCGCCGTCGAGGCTCGCGCGGCCCTCGCCGAGCTGGGCGAACCCGAGAACCCGGCGCGGTCCCCGGTGGCCTCGTGACGACCGCTTCCGGACGACTCATGGCCGGATGTATCGCCGCTGTACCGCAACTGGACCGATGAAAGGCACCGTAGCCGCATGACTCGTATTGCCCGTGCCATCCGTCGGCCGGTCGCCTGGTGGACGGTCGCGGCGTTGATCCTCGGGACGTTCGTCGGCCTGTCCGCGCTCGGTCGCGGCGCACCGGCGGTCGCCTTCCAGCAGGCCGGTCACTGGGTCTACAACGCGACCGTCGGCGCGGTCTTCCGGGTCGACGGCGGCGGCAAGAGTGTCGACGCCGAGGTCCGTGGTGTGCAGGCCGAGGCGGGCAGCCAGGTCGTCCAGGGCGCCACCAACGGGTACGTCGTCCGCGCGGACGGGGTGATCGTGTTCGGCAAGTCCGACTTGACCGTGAAGAGCACGGTCCGGATCGGGATCCCGGAGGAACCGATCGGTATCGAGGCGCAGAGCGGGCCGTACCTGGTGTACCGGCAGCACGGGCAGATCGTCCGGCTCGGCGACCAGCAGCAGACGGTCACCGTGGGCAGTGTGGTGTCCAGCGCGATCGCCACCGCCGACGGCGCGCTCTGGCTGCGGAACGCCGACCACTTCTGCCGGCTGGCGCCGGCGTCCACCACGCTGGCCTGTGAGCTGCCGGGGCAGACCGGCGATGCCGGTGCGCTGCTGAGCGTGGCCGGTAAGCCTGCGTTCGCCAACCTGTCGAAGCGGACGCTGACGCCGCTGACCGGTGACACGGCAGGGCGCGCCGTGCCGATGGACGTCAGCGGCTCACTTCCGGCCAACGCCGTAGTAGCCCAGTCCGACGTCAAGGGCCGCATCCCGATCCTGGCCGGGCAGCGGTTGTTGCTGGTCGACGCTGCCGGCACCAAGGCTGCTGAGAGCATCAGTCTGCCGCCAGGCCGGTACGACGCTGTCGCCGCGACCGGTGCCGCTGTGGCGGTTCTCGACGCCGAGAAGCGCGTCGTCCGGACGTTCGGACCCGACGGCAAGCCGCTGCACACGCATGAGCTCGCCAAGAAGAAGGGCGATCACAAGCACGGGCCGCGAGTGACTCCCGGGCAGGACGGCCGCATCTACATCGACGACGAGACCGGTGAGGTCGTGACCGTCGTCGACGGCGACGGGACCGTGAAGGAGGTCGACGTCGACGGCGGCAACAAACCGGTGTCGCCGTCCGCGACCGAGAAGCCGACGCCGAGCCCGAGCACCCCGACGCCCAGCAGTACGCCGACCTCGACGCCGCCGTCAACACCGCCGCCGACCCGGCGACCGATCCTGCCGCCGATCCACGTCACCGTCGGACCGGACAAACCCCGCCGGACCGAGACGGTCGAGCCCAGGACGACGGAGCGCAAGCCGACTCCGACCGAGACCACCGAGCCGACCACACCGCCGACGGTCAAGCCGACGGCGAAGCCGACCGCCAAGCCGACGAAGCCGACCGTGCCGCCGCCGGCCGCGCCGGGAGCGCCGGGATCGGTCTCCGCCAAGTCAGGCCAGGGAAAGGCGACGGTCAGCTGGACGGCTGCCCGTGCGAACGGCGCTGTGATCACCGGCTACAAGGTGAGCTTCCGGGTCGCGCCCGGCACGTTCGTGGTCGGCCTGCCGGCGTCAGGCTCGGTCACTGTCGGCGGCAGCACCCGCAGCCACAGCTTCAGCCAGTTGCTGAACGGCGGCGGCTACATCTTCACCGTGGCCGCGACCAACCGCGTCGGGACCGGCCCGGCTGTTGACACCAAGGTGACGTCGATCGGCGGGACCGCCGCGCCGCCGGACGCTCCGACGAAGGTCAGTGCGGCAACCAAGGCCGATGGCTCCGTCACTGTCTCCTGGACCTCGCCCAGTACTTCCGACTACACGCTGTCCGGGTACACAGTGCTCGGCTCGGACGGGTCGACGACGCAAGTGCCGACGTACATGACCTCGACGACGCTGAAGCCCGCGCTGGGCAAGGGCGTGAGCTACCGAGTGACCGCCAAGAACAGTGCGGGCACCTCACCGCGCTCCGCGGCCACGCGCACGGTCTACCCGTACGCCCCGGCTGCAGCCCCGAAGGTCACCGCCACTCCGGGCAGGGGCTCGGTGTCGCTCACTTGGACCGCGCCGAACCTCAATGGCGGTCAGTTGGTGCACTACGTCGTCTCGGCCACCGGCCAGGCGGACAGGACCGTGACAACGACCAGCACCCGCTACACCGGGCTCACTGCTCTGCAGTTGACGTTCACGGTCAAGGCGATCACGCGAGAGCGCAACAACAGCAGCAGTGCGACCGCTACGGGTGCAGCCGGTTCCACGACGGCGGCTCCGACCGCCGGAGCCCCGGCGTTGCCTCCGGCAAGTACGCCGACCGCACGGGTACGACGTACGTCGCGTCAACGGAAGCATGCACGGAAGCATGCGCGGAAGAATGCACGGAAGGATGCGCAGTGGTGATGCGGGACCCGGAGCGTGGCATGGAGCCGCAGCAGGCGTACGAGCTGATCGCCACGAACGTCCAGCGGGTGATCCGCGGCAAGCCGCAGGTCGTCCGGCTGGCGGTCGTGACGCTGTTCGCCGGCGGGCATCTGCTGATCGAGGACCTGCCGGGGCTGGGCAAGACCAGCTTGGCCCGCAGTCTGGCGCGCAGCATCGGCGGCCGCTGGAGCCGGATCCAGTTCACACCTGACCTGCTGCCCGGCGACATCACCGGTGTGGTCGTGTACGACCAGGGGCAGGGCCGGTTCGTGTTCCACCCCGGTGGTGTGTTCGCGAACGTCGTCCTCGCCGACGAGGTCAACCGCGGTACGCCGAAGACGCAGTCCGCGCTGCTCGAGGTGATGGCCGAGCGGCAGGTCACCGTCGACGCGGACACGCACCGCGTGCCGGACCCGTTCATGGTGCTGGCCACGCAGAACCCGATCGAGATGGAGGGCACGTACCGGTTGCCGGAGGCGCAGCTGGACCGTTTTCTGCTCCGGATCGAGATGGGCTACCCGGACCTGGACGCCGAGGTGGAGATCGTGGCGTTGGACGGCGCCGGACCGACACCGGACGACCTGGAGCCGGTGATCGACCCGGAGACGCTGAGCGCTGTCATCGCCGCGGTCCGGTCGGTGTACGTCGACGAGGCGGTGATGGCGTACGCCGTGCGTCTCGCCGCCGCGACCCGGCTGCACAGCGCGGTCCGGTACGGCGCAAGCCCGCGTGGCAGCATCGCTCTGATCCGCGCGGCCCGGGCGATTGCGGCGACGGACGGGCGGTCGTTCGTGACACCGGACGACGTGAAGGGCATCGCGCATCCGGTGCTCGCGCATCGCCTGGTCCTGACCGCGGAGGCCACGCTGGCTCGTCGTACGGCGGAGAGCGTCGTGGACGACGTACTCGAAGACACCCCGGCACCTGGCAACCCGGTACGGCGTGACCTCAAGCGGGCTCTTGGCGTCGTGCCATGAGAACCAGGCTCACGCTACGAGCCTGGGGAGTGCTGGCCGGCTCCGTCGCCTTGCTGGTGGCAGGTCAGCTGCTCGGCTACCCGATGCTGCGAGTGCTGGCCGGTGCTGGTCTGGCCGCGGTACTCGTCAGCGTGCTGACCGTCGTGCGTCGGCCGAAGGTCGCTGTGGAGCGTGTGCTGTACCCGGACCGCGTCGAGTGCGGTCAGCCGGCGTTGGCGCGGCTGGTGGTGCGTAACGAGTCCACACGTCGGCAGCCGGCCTTCGTCGCTGCGGACAACGCCGGCGCGCACCAGCCCGAGGTAGCGGTCGCAGCGCTGGCGCCGAACGGCGTCGCGACGTACCACTACGAGCTCCCGACCGCCCGTCGAGGACCGCTGCCTGTCGGGCCGTTGCTGCTGCGCCGGTCCGACCCGTTCGGGCTCGTCTCCTGCCAAGTGTCGATCGGCAGCGTGGCAACGCTTCTCGTACACCCGAAGCGGTACGCCGCTCGGACGGCGGCCGGTATCCGGCAACGCCATCACTTCGAAGGGCCTGTGTCGGCCGGACCGCTGCGTGGCTCGATCGATCTGCGCCGCTTGCGTGAGTACGTCCCCGGTGACGAGGTCCGCCACGTGCACTGGAAGGCGTCCGCGCGCGCAGGCCGGTTGATGGTGCGTGAGTACGTCGACCCGGATCAGCCGCGGCTGCAGCTCCTGCTGGACACGAGGACGGCCGCGCTCACCGCGGACCAGTTCGACACCGCTGTTTCGGTTGCGGCATCGATCCTGGTGGTCGCCGCACAGTCAGGTCAGCGCCTTCGACTCACCACGCCGTGCGGCATGGACCACGACGTACAGTCCGTGAGCGACCTGCTCGACGAACTCGCCAGAGTGGAGCAGGCGGCGTCCACGACCAACCTGCTCGAGTCCCTGCCTGTTGCCCATGACGGTGGCGCGCTGGTCGTGCTGACCGGCGACACTGCCGGGCTGGCCGCGATGCCGAGCGTCAGCTCGAGCTACCGCCCTGTCGTGTACATCGACCTGACACGCGACGAGCCGTCGTTGCACACCGGCGCAAGTGTCCACGTCATCCACGCCGGTGCAGCACAGACCGCCGTCGACGCCTGGAACGCAGTCCCAGCATGAGTCGACGTCTACCAGTCCTCGGAGTGCTTGCTGCCGGTGTGGTGGCGGGGCTGCTGTTCGCGCCGCTGTTCGGTACGTCGGCTGTGCTGTGGCCGATGTTGGCGGTCGCTTTTGTTGCGTTTCTGGTTGAGGAAGCGATTCTGCGTCGACCGCAACTTGCCCGTGCGCGAGTCCCGCTGACGCTGGTCGGTGGTGTCGTGGCGCTGCTGGTGGTCATACCTGGTGCCGCCGGCCGGCCGGTATCGCTTTGGGAGGCCGTGACGTCCGGCTGGCGTCGTACGCTCGAGTCGACGTGGCCGGCCA
The DNA here is from genome assembly GCF_040680955.1 of Kribbella sp. NPDC051936. NCBI lineage: Bacteria > Bacillati > Actinomycetota > Actinomycetes > Propionibacteriales > Kribbellaceae > Kribbella > Kribbella sp. NPDC051936. The sequence continues at coordinate 51,828 of NZ_JBFAXS010000003.1, forward strand.
GCCCGTCGCCGGACTTGGTCGCGTTCGTCCCAGTGCTTGTTTTGCTGGCGTGCCTTGTCGGTGCGCGTGTTCTGCAACGCTCTCGGCTGTTGGCGCTGCTACCCGCGGTTGTGGTGGCTGGTCTGTCGCAGGCGTATGTGACAGTGACCGGACTGGATGCAGTACTGGTTGGACTGGCGCTTGCTGGTTGTTTCGCGTTGGTTCTGCTGCAGTGGCCGGGTGAGCGTGCTGCTTGGGTCCGCCTGGTCGCTGCGCTCGCTGCTATGGCGGTCGGTGCCACCACACTCGGACTTGCCTTGCCAGCGTCGACGTCGGTTCACCTCGCGAAGCCGAGCCCGCCTGACTCGCCGACTGTTCTCAGCAACCCACTGACCGAGGTGGCCGCGCGGCTGCGCGAGCCGGACACGGTGGTGTTCACCGCGCGCGCGGACGGCCCAGTGGACCGCTGGCCGGTCATTGCCCTGGACAACTTTGATGGTGTCACCTGGACGGCCGCGCCGAAGTTTCAGCGTCTGGGTCGCGAGCTGCCGCTCGACTCGCGGGTGAAGGTGCCGGTACGGCGCCAGTCCGCGGACGTCGCGCTCGCGGACTGGTCACTGCCTTGGCTGCCGAGCCAGACGCGCACGCTGTCCGTCGTGGACGACCAGCCGCTGCTGGTCGATCCGGCGTCCGGTGCGCTGCTGGCCGAGGAGAAGCGGCCGTCGCAGTACCGGGTCAGCTGGGCCGAGCCGACGGTCGATGCGGAGCAGCTCGCGTCGTCGGGCATCGACGCGGACGCGGGCAGCAGCGCCGATCTCGGTGAGGTGCCGGCAGGTATCGACGAGCTGGCACGCAGCATCGCCGGCGACGTACGCCCGTCGTTCCAGCTGGCGCTGGTGCTCGAGAAGTACCTGCGGACGAACTACAAGCTGGCCACCGGCGAGAACCTCCCCACCGGTCACGGGTATCCGCAGCTCAACCACTTCCTGCTGCGGAGCAAGCGCGGTACGTCGGAGCAGTTCGCCGCGGCGTACGTCGTGATGGCCCGGCTGCTCGGACTACCGGCAAGGCTGGTGGTGGGCTTCAAGCATCCCGACACACCGAGCCCGGACGGGACGTACGTGATCCGGAACCGTGACGTCCTGGCCTGGCCCGAGGTCGCGGTGACCGGTGTCGGCTGGGTCGCGCTCGACCCCACCGGGACGGCGGTGTCCAAGGCGGGCGGTGGACTGGCCGGCGCCGCGGAGTCGGTACGGAAGCAGTTGCCGTCGACGAAGGAGATCGAGCGCGAACACCAGTCCGAGCCGACGCTGCCCGTGCCGGACGCGAAGACGACGTACCACTGGCCGGGCTGGGGTGTGCTGAGCGTGGTTGCTGCCGCGGCCGGAGCGCTGCTGGTGTTGTGGATCGTCGGTGTTCCCGCGGCGAAGGCGGTACGGCGGAGACGGCGCCGGCGGCACGGGACGCTCGGAGCATGGGCAGAGGCCCGTGATCTGCTGCGGGACCACGGCATGCGCGTGACACCGGCCGCCACGGCACGCGATCTGGCGCGCGACTCGGACGGTCCGGTGTCGCAGGCGATGACGTTGCTGGCGGGGTGTCTGGACCGGGCGTTGTGGTCGGGGCAGGACTCCGACCCGGACCGGGAGTTCGCCTGGTCCGCCGTACGGAAGGCCCAGCGCGGGCTGGCCGCGGGAGGGTTGTCGGAGCGGGTCCGTACGACGTTCAGCGTGCGCAGCCTGATCGGCTGATCAGCGCTCGCACTGGGCGTCGCGGATCGGGCGCGGGTCGGTCTCGATCTGGTTGATGCCGTCGGTGGCCTGCACCGCGAAGCAGTACTGGATGCCGGGCACGACCGCCACGCGGTACTTGGTGTGCTTGTAGACGAGCTTGGTGTCGGCGCGCTTGCCGGCCTGAGCGACGACGACCACGTAGTTGACGTCGGGCGGTCCGCTCCAACTGAGCTCGACGTAGGTGCTGTGGTCGGCCGGCGGGTTGAGCTTGACCACGAGCGCCGGTGTGGAGGCAGTCGTCGGTGTCGGGGCGCTGAGCGGAGGGGGGTCGGTCTGGCCTTTGCGGTTGACCACGGCAAGGGTCGTGATGACGGCGGCTGCGACGACAACACTTGCCGCCACCAGCAGCCAGCTACGTCGCTTGCTGCTGACCGCCGCCGACGCTGCGGTCGGTTGTGGGGTCGGTTGTGGGGTCGGGGCGACCGGCTGTGGCGGTGCGCTCGGCGCTTGCGGAGGTGGGGCGACCGCCTGAGCTGGCGTAGCAGGAGGCGGTGCGGCTGGAGTTGCTGCCGCGGGAGGCGGCGCGGCCGGCGACGAGCGGAGGAGAGCTCGAGACATGACAGCAGGGCGGGGCAACGGTGTTGCCGGGCGCGGAGCGCGCGCTCTTGGTGCCGGGGGAGCCGGTGTGGCGGTGACCGGTCGTACTGGAGGCATCGGCGGGGTCGTCGGCGTCGCCAACGCTGCCAGGGCCGCGGCGACGACCTCCGCGGACACCAGGCGCTTCGCCGGGTCCTTCTCCAGCAGACGTGCGATCACCTCCGCGAACGCGTCCGGCAGTACGTCGAGACGCTCCGGCGGCTCGTTCAGCACGCGCAGGATGTGCTCCCCGGCCGTTTCACCCATCCGTGCGGCCAGCGGCGGCTTCCCGCTGATCGCTGCGTGCAGCACGGCACCCAACGCGTACAGGTCTGACGACGCAGTGAGCGTCCCGTCCCGCAGCGTCTCCGGGGCGACGTACAACTGGCTCGGTGAGTTCAGGGCGGCGTGACCGGTGTGCTGGCCGAGTCCAAGTGTGAGTGCGGACAGCAGCGGACGCCCATCCGGCTGCAGAACCACCGCGCCGGGCGTTAGACCCCCGTGGATCAGCCCGGCGCCGTGCAGCGTGGCCAGGCCCTCAGCGAGCTGCCGGCCGAGGACAGCGAGCTCAGCAGGCGAGCGCAGCTGGCTACGCACCTGCTCCGCGAGCGTCCCGGTGTCGGCGACGCTGATCAGGTACGGGAAGCCGTCGACGACGCCGGACTCGAGAACCGGCGCCACGTGCGGATGGTCCACGCCCTGCAACGCATTGGCCTGCTTGCTGAACGTCGCCGCGGTACTCGCATCGACGCGGACCGAGTAGACCAGCGCATTGATCGCTGTTCCTTGCCGCAGGCATCGGTACACGCTCGGGATCCCGGCGCGGACCAGGACCACGTCCGTGCACCCCGGGAGCGCCGGGACGGAGTCAGGTCCTGCCATGTTTGTCACGTGTCCCATCTTCCCGTGCGAACAGGTCGTCCATGCCTCTGCGGCGCCTGCGGCCACACACTGGCCACATGCTGCAAGCGGTGCGGCGGACCCCGGAGCGGCTGCGAGCGTGAGCAGTATGAGCACGCTGATGTTCCCGATCGGCCAGTGCCTCGGGACGTACTACGCGGACGCCGAGGACGTTCATGTCCAGCAGGTACGCCTCGGATGGGAGATCGTCGAGTTGGGCGACGAGGAATTCGCGGTCTGGGCACTGGCTCACGGTCTGGCCGAGAACCGCGACCCTTGGGACCGGGCGCGCATGACTGCGCTCCTGGCAGGCAGAAAGATCCAGGACGCCGCACTGCTGATCGAGAGCTTGCTGAGCAGGACCCTGCTCGCTGAGGTCGACCTGGACGCCCCGGCGGACTTCGCGGCGCGTCACAGGTTGCTCCCGCTGCACATCGGCCACGGGAACTCCCTTGAGGTCACCACGGTGTTCACGACGGGGACGACTGCCCAATCGCTCGTCGGGATGACCCGAACCCTCTACGACCTGTGGTTGTGGTGCCATCTGTCTCCCAGTCTCCTGATCGCGTGCCAAGAACGCCACGCCGACGTGGGCGCCGTACTGACCGCGCTGCACCCGCTGCTCGCGTCCGGTGCGGCGTGTCTCGACATCGCCGTACCGGAGGGCGGGTCGTGAGCGCGCCGGTGTTTCCGATCGGCCACGGCGCCGGGCCGTACTTCGCCGGGGACCCGATGCGGCACGCCGTTCGCATCGGCCGCACGGCGGAGCTCCTGAGTGAACCCGAGTTCCGTGTCTGGGAACTCGCGCACCGGTCGGCCGAGGTGACGAACCTGTTCGCCGAGTGCGAAGCCGCCCGTGTCGACAACGCGGAGCAGCACGCGGACGCCTTGCTGCGCCGCGGCGTGCTGGCTCCGGTCGACGATGCGGTCGCGTTCGCGCATCGTTACCGGTTGCGGCCCTTGTTTGTGGGCCTGGGCAACCGTCCAGACGATCCGGGGCACTTCGCGATCGGCGTACCGGGGCTGGAGCCGCTGGCGACGGTGGGCCCGATGACTTACGAGCTGTGGCAGTGGGGCTGGGTCGCACCGTCGCTGTGGGCGCACTGCGAAGTGCTGGCGACCATCGGCGAGCAGGTCGGGGAAGAGCCGGGCGAACCGGCCGCCCAGCTCTGCGCCGTACTCGACGGGGTGTCCGCACTGCTCTCGCGGTTCGTCGTCGTACTCGACACGGCCTCATGACACGGCTGCGGTCACGTCCTCGACCTGCAACGTGCGCAGGTCGCTGATGCTCGGCATCCCGCCCAGCCGGCGCAGACGCTGCGACTGCGCCTTCCGGACCCGGTCGAACAGCCGACGGGCGTCCCGGGCGTTGCCGAAGTTCGCGGCCTGTGAGGCGACGGCGAAATGCCGCTGCAGGATCGGTGTGGTGCCGTCGTCCAGGTCGTACTCGTGCGCGGCGACCATCCGCTGCACGATGAGCGTCAGGTCGTCGGCGGAGTAGTTCTCGAAGTCGATCGTCTTCGAGAACCTGGAGGCGAGTCCGGGGTTGGCATCCAGGAAGCGGAGCATCTCGGCGCTGTACCCGGCGACGATGACCGCGGCCTCGTCGCGGTGGTCCTCCATCAGCTTGACCAGGGTGTCGATCGCCTCCTGGCCGAAGCTGTCGTTCTCGGCGCCGGCGCGGGACAGCGCGTACGCCTCGTCGATGAACAGCACGCCGCCGTTCGCTTCCTGGAACACGACCGTGGTCTTCTCCGCGGTGTGCCCGAGGTACTGGCCGACAAGATCGCGCCGTGCGACTTCGTTGAACTGCCCCTTCGGCAGTACGCCGAGTGCCGCGAGCAGCTTGCCGTAGATGCGAGCCACTGTGGTCTTGCCGGTGCCAGGTGCGCCCGCGAACACCAGGTGATGACTCAAGCTCCCGACCGGCAGTCCGGCCTTCCGTCGCCATTCGTTGACCTGGATCTCGTCGATCAGACTCCGCACTTCGTCCTTCACACCGGCCAGACCGACCATGGCGTCCAGCTCCGCGAGCAGCGACTCCACATCGGCCGCGGCAGGCTCTTCGGTGGTTGCCCTTGCCTCTGTCTGGACAGCGGCGGTCACGGTGACCAGTTCAGGCTCAGCGACGTCGAGAGCCGGCTCGGCGGTGTTCTCCCAACGACAGGACAGCACTTCGCCCCGGCAGCGGCGTCCGAACACCACAGCCGGTCCGGCGGTGTCGCGGACCAGCGTGTGCCGCAGTACCGCCGTGGACTCGTAGGCGATCAGTACGCCGGCTTCTGCGGTGCCGGTGACCTCGCAGCTCTCGATGGTGGGCCGGCCGTGCTGGTACGCGTAAATGCCGCGCCGCCCGCAGTCGGTGATCTGGCAGTCGCGCAGTACGACGGCTGCGCCGAGACGGACGATGACACCGTCCGCGGAGGCACCGGACACCTTGGTGTGCTCGATCTGCGCTGTGCAGTCCTCAAGGACCAGGCCGTGCTCGCCGCCGTCGATCTGGCAGTGCGACAGCGACACCTCGGCCGGACCGGCGACGAGTGCGACAGCGCCGAAGGTGGTTGTCAGCGTGCACCGTTCGGCGCGCAGGGTCCCGCCGTTCAGGTCTACGGCAGGCGCATCGCCGCCGCGGATGGTCAGCTCACGCAGTACGAGCCGTCCGCCCGAGGAGCGCAGTACGGGGCTCTGTGCGGAGCTGGCGTCGATGACCACCTCGCCCGCGTCGGCGGTCAGGGTCACCGAACGGTCGGCGAGATCGATGGTTTCCCGGTAGACGCCGGGAGCGATCGAGACGACGGCGCCGTCCGGAGCGTCGAGTACAGCGGCACCGATACTCGGGTAGGCGCTTGGGCGGTCCGGTGCCACCAGGAGCGTGCGGCTCATCGCGTACCCACCCAGCCGCGGTCGGCCGCCTTGACTCCGGCCTGGAACCTGCTCTGGGCGCCGAGACGCGCCATCATCTCGGAGACCATCCGGCGGACCGTACGGACCGAGACACCCAACTGCGCGGCCGCTGACGCGTCGGTGCCGCCGTCACCGAGTAGTGAGAGCACTTCGCGTTCGCGGACCGTCAGGCCGGACGCGTCGCCCAAACCGGTCGGCTGACGCAACGGGGTGGCGGTGTGCCAGACACGCTCGAACAGTTCGGTCATGGCCCCGACAGCCGCGGCCAGCCGGAGGATGCTGACCGATCCGCGACCGGTCCGGTCGGCCGGTAGGGCTACGGTCGCCGCGTCGACGATCATGGCGCAGAGGGGGACCGTGGGCGCCGTACGGACCTGGGCTCCGTTGCGGCTCAACTGCTGCAGCCGTCTCGACAGCATGGGATCCGTGCGGGCGGCGTCCGGAACAAGAATGCGGTAACGGACGTGGGGCGCCAGCACAGCGGTACCCAGCTCGCGGAGACCGGCGATCGGGTCGGACAGCGCGGCGGTGGCCGGTGTACTGACCAGCACCTCACCCGCGGCCGACTTGAGCAGCCCCTCGAGCGTGCGCTGTGCGGCGGCCGGGCTGCCGGCCCAGTCCAGCGCACTGTTGCCGTCTCCGAGCGGTGCCGGGTGGCGGCGGGCGAACTCGCCGGCGATCTCGGCCGCAGCGACCCGGCTGCGTTCCAGGTCACGGGTGACGCGCGCCAGGTCGGCCTCGCGTTCGGCGAGCAGGGCGGTGAGGCTGAGCCGGGGGTTGAGTGGCCGTACGACGTCGCCCGCGCTGTCCCGGGCGAGCAGGCCGAGGCCGCTCAGGTGCTGGATCACTTCGCGCGTCGCGGCCTCGTCCAGCCCGAGCCGGTCGCCGAGCTCGGCCGGGGTCCACGAGGGCCGCTCGAGGATCACCAGATAGGTGCGCTCGGCGGTCGCGTCGACGCCCAGGTGGGCGAGTCGCAGGCCGGTGGTGCGGACGTGCGGTGCGGATTTCACGGCTCGCGGGTAACGAGCCGCACGGGGGTACGAAGCGCCTTCGGAGGGCTCTGACTGGTACACGGGACACCTCGCTCGATTCGGTGAGTCGCCAGGACTCGGTCGGAACACCAGAACCATCGCGGGGCCCCGTCCAGCGGGGATCTTGCGGATGTCCACGCCTGGTACACCCGATACAGCGGCTGTCCAGCGGGGCTCCAGCCACGCTCGATCAAGGGAGCGCAGCCAGGAACGCGGCCCGTTGCCGACCGGTCTGGTGGACCGCGTCCGGGCCTTGCGGGGCGTCGGCGTGGGCCACGACCAGGGCGTGGTCGAGGTCGCTCGACGTGGTGACGGTGACCGCGCCTGCCTGCTGGAGAGCGAGGTGCGGAGGTACGGCGTACATCCGGTAGCGGCCGGTGCCGAGGTCGAGTGCGTCCCACTCTTCGGAGATTTGCTTCGGGGTCAGCGAGGCGAGCAGGTTGGTGAGGTCGCTCGGGCCTAGCGGCTCGGCGCGGAGGCCCCGGCGGTGGAGGCGCTTGGTCAGCCGTCGGACTGTGTTGGACATGAGAAGATCCAGTTCGGTGTTTTCGCGGCGGTCGACGGAGCGGACTGCGGTGATCGCGATCCAGGCTCGGCCAGGGCGGCGGATCAGCTTGATGCGCAGGTCGGTGCGGTCCTCCACCAGATCGGCCGGCGCTGCGTCCGGCGGTACGTCGGTCTCCAGCAGCACCGTGACGCCGTCGGGCCGGATGACCGTGCCGGCGTCGACGTCGCCGAGTTCGAGCCGCCCGCGGTACGCCTCGACCGCCACGAAGCGCGGTCCCCGCAGCAGGTAGCCGAGAGCTAGCCGGATCCACTGGAAGCACCACAACCCACGCCACCCGGTAGCCGTCACACCGAAGACCCCGACCACGACCAGCCCCGCGACCACATCCGTCGCCGGGCCTCGCCCCGCCAAGCCTGCCGCCGCCCCGAGCGCGACCTCCCAGCAGACCAGCTGCACCAGCCCAACCCGCAGACGCGCACTTGAAGCAGGCGGCGCCTCCTGTGGCGCACTTGCCGGCAGAGCATGCGGTTGGGCCGTAGCGCCCGACACCGGCGCACCGGCCGATCCGGCGGCCGCCGGGGCCGGCCGGTGCAACTGGGCAGCCACACGCAACGAGACGGCTGCGCCAGGCAAGGCGGAGGTGCCGGGCGAGGTGGTGGCGGTACGCGGTGGGGCGACTGTGGCGAGGACAGGACCCCCAGCGGACTGCGGTGAAGCTGGGAGGCTGGGGATGCCGGCGGCCGGGATGGTTGGTGGTGGGGTCATGGGAGTGGGCTGAAGAGTTCGTTGTCGAGGTGTGGGCCTGTTGGTCGGCGGCGGGGGGTGGGGAGGGTGAACTGTGCGGGGGAGTCCTGGGCGGCGCGGCCTTGGAGGTCGGGCTGGACTCCGGTGCGACCTAGGTCCTGCCGGGAGCGTTTGCGTGCGCCGTTGCGGATCTCGTTCGAGCCGCCGCCCGAGGCGCCGGCCATCGGCGGTGCGATCGCCGGCGTCGACTTGGCCGCCGCCGCGGCACGGGCAGTGCTGCCGGCCAACGCAGGCTCGCTCCCGGCCGCGATCCGCGCACCCGCCACCGCGGAGGCGGCGGCCGGTGTGGTCCGTAGGGAGCCCGCACCGAATGTTCCGGCGAGGACCGCGGCCGGGATCCCGCCGGGCGACCCGCCCGGTGTCAGCGGGACACCGATCGACGGGTCGGGAACCGACGCCGGCACCGTTGCCGTCCCGCCGGCCAGCGTCGGCAGGTCCGGGTGGATCAGCGTGCCGGGCAAGTTCTCGTACCCGGGCAGCTTGTCCAGCGCATCCTGTCCGCTCCCAAGACTCCCCGACTGCGCCAGACCGGAGATCGTCTGGACCAGACTGGCGCCCTTCGTCATCACGTCGAACAACTTGTCCGTCGCATCCAGCACGTCCGTCACGGACGCAGCGGTCACCGGCGACGACGGCATCGGTGCGCCGCCCCCCGGTCCCTGCCAGCCCTGGGTCGGCTGCGGTACGGCGGTGGGCGCCTGCATGACGACACCGACCGCTTCCATCATCCCGGCGCCGACCTGCTGCAGGCCGACCGCGACCTGCGCCGCGAACGGCCCGATGATCGGTACGCCGCTCAGCGCGACGGCGGTGTCGTACCCGCTCTGCAGCGCCGGCATCACCGCCTGCGCGGCGTTCAGCGCCGTCCCGCCGAGCCGCAGCGCGGCGGACATCGCGCCGGTGTACGCGGCCCACTCGCCGAGCGACGCGAGACTGCCCACGACCTGCCCGTCGAACGCCACCTGCGACAGCGAGCCGATGCTCTGCGGCCAGGTGCCGATGACGCTGTTGGCGGCGCCGAGGTCGCCGTGGGTCGCGAGCAGCTGCCCGCAGGCCGAGCCCCACATGTCGGCGCCGGCGTGCCACGGTTCGGCGCGCTGCCCGTAGAGCATCGTCGCCATCGCGTTCAGTTCCATCCCGAAGTACGCGCCCATCGTCGGCTCCCGTCAGTCCGTTGCCGTCGGCAACTCGCCGGCGAGCGCTCCGTGCGCGGCCGCGCTCGCGAGGTCGGTCGACTCGAACAGCCCGGCGATCGACAGCGCGCTGTCGATCAGCGACGCGATCCCGCTCGTCGCCTGCAGCGTGACCTGGCCGGTGTTCTCGACGCAGAAACGCACGTGCGCCTCGACCGTCGCGCTCTCCGGCATCGGGCCGGCGAGCGGCGGTGTCGCCTGGACCGTTCCGGAGACCGGAGTGACGGTCGACAGGGGCGCGAGCGCCGCGAACTGGCGCAGCTCGTCAGGCATCACGGTCAGCGTGCCGATGTCCATACTTCCTCCTCGGGTTCGTCGTGTGCACCACATCAGGGATCCGGGGTCGGCCCGGCGGCCCGACCGCATCAGGTCACCGGACGTCAGCTAGGGGCCGATCGGGGAGGTCGCCGCCTCGGGATCCAGCGCGTGACCGGCAGGCAGCCGGCTGACCAGCTCCGCGGGCAGCCGGACCACCGGCGGCCCGTCGTAGCCGAGAATGCCCAGTACGTCGCGACTCGCGAGCTGGTAGCGCCGTCCGAGATCGCTGATGAACGACAGCGCCCCGGATCCGGCCGGCTGACCGGACGACGCCATGGACTCCACGACCGCGCCCTGCCCAGGTGGTACGACGACCACGTCGGCCAACGGCAGACCACCGGGCCCGCGCCCCGTGGTCACTCCAGCCTCGCCGGCCGCGGGCAGCGATCCAGCCAGCGTGAAGCGTGGGCGGAACTCACCACCTCCGAACACCGCACACACCGAGTCCCCAGAGGACGCCGGGCGCGCGAACGTCGGCCGCGTCGCCGGCAGCGCCGAGTCCGTCGTCGGCGTATCCATCCCACCCGCGACCTGTGCCACCACGGTCGGATCCAGCGCAACAGCCTCCGGCACGGACCCCGGGTAGGCCTTACGAGTCACCGGCGCAGCGCGCTGTACGTCGTACTGCAACGAGCTGATCGCCATCAACCGGTCCCGCTGCAGCAGGTAGTACTGTCCTTGCCCGGTAGAGGTCTGTACGACGTACAGCGTGCCGATCCGCCCTGGACGCAACAGCGCCGACGGCGTGCCCGCACCAGGGACGGAGATCGGTCCGAGCGGTGGACCGGACGGGACCAGGTCCAGCCAGACGGACGGGACTTGCAGCCATGCCTCGGTGTTCAGAGCAAGCGCTGCGGCGACTGTCGCCTGCTGCTGGATCAGGTGCCGGTAGCCGCGCCAGATCAGGTACCGCCGGCCATCCGGCCCGACGACCAGCAAGGACTCTGCCGCTGCGCCGGACTGCTCGGTGCCTACGAGCAGCACCGACCGTACGATCGGACTGCCCGACGAGTCGACCTCTGGCCGGCCACACAACGACCAGCCGCTCCCGAGCAGCCGGCTCTTGGACGGCAAGGAATCCGGTGCGTCCGGGATGCCCACCCGTTGGCCGCGCGGCACGCCGAGCAGCGACTTCGCGGAGACCATGAGCGGCGCGCTGTACTTGTTGGCCAGCAGCAACGCCGACACGTAGTTGGCTGCGGGGTAGAGCACGCCGTCGCGGTACACGTACCGGGTCCCGGTCTCCTTCTCGACGATGACTCGGTCACCGCTCTGCCACGAGGTCTTCCCACCGGGCGACAGTTGGCCGTAGACACCCACCCCCGCCAGTACGAGAACCGCCAGCCCGATACCGACCAGCATCGCGACGATCCCGCGACGGAACGGCGGGAACTCGGGATCGGTCTCCCGCAGCAGCAAGGCATGTGTCATGCGCTGCTGTACGAACTGGTGTGACTGCAGTTGATCCCGCTTAGACGCCATCGGTCACCCGCCCAGCCCGCGCACGTACGCGTACAGTCCGAGCACCCACAGCACGACCGGCACGATCAACAGCACCAGGACCAGCTCTGTCAGCTCGGCGTACCGGCCCAGGTAAGCCCCTGGTTTGTGCCGCGCGTACCAAAGCCCGAGGAACGCGGAGACTGCTGCGAAGACCAGCAACGAGTACGGCGTCAACACCAGCAACCAGCCGAGGCCGAAGAGACCGGCGCCGATGAGGCTGAGCCGATGCGCCACCACCGGCAGCAGCCGCGCCCGCAACAAGCAGACGCCGACGGCGAGCATCACCAGGATGCGTGCAGGCGTAGATGGCGAACGGGCGAGAATCGACAGGCATCCGGCCAGCCCGGCGGCCAGTCCGGCGAGCATGCCTGTGTAGATCGCCGCCGACCGCAGTACGGCGGCATACACCAGCCGACGTGGCGGTTGGGGAGCATCGGCGAGCAGATCCGCCGCGCTGGTGGGCAAAACGGGCTTGGGCAGCCGGCCGAGCCGCATCGCGAACGGAGAAGCCATCGGGATCACCGCGACCGCCACGGCGCCGACGACGGCAGCGGAGCGGGTCCCGTCCAGCCCGCCACCCAACCAGCCGGCTGCCACCGCCAGCACTCCGGCAGTCACCGAGGCGACGAAGACGGCGGTGTGCCGGGCGATCCCGACGTACCCGAGCAAGCCGAACAACAGCAGCACAGCACCGCCCGCGGTCAGCTGTGGTGCGCCGACCAAAGTTGCGCCAGGCAACAATGCTCCACCGGTGAACGCGAACACCAACGACATCGCGCCGGCCAACGCAGCGGCGGCCGCATCGCCAACAGCCCGTGACAGGACGACACCGACCGCCATCAACACTCCTGCGACAACCAGAGCGAAGAACGCGACGTCGTCCGACGATCGGCCGCCACGCAACTGGATGACGAGCGTGGTGAGTAGTGCGACCGCTCCGGCGATCAGCCCGCACCAGCGGGTCGCGCCCGCAGTCCATGCCCGGCCGCCGGCTCGTGCGTCGGTGGCGATCGCGTCCACCAGGTCGTCGTACTCCAGCTCCGGCCAGTGCTGGTGTGCGGGTGCGAGATGCAGGACCTCGCCGTCCCGGACCTCCTGCGCGGCGAGGTCCCGGTGTGTCTGCAGCGCCTCACCGTCCGGGCGACGCAGGATCCAGCCGCCCTGCAGTGCGCCGAGGTCGGCGAGGTCGTCACCCGCGTGCCGCAGGATGCCGGGCAGCACCTCGGCCACCGTCGACCGCTCGGGAAGTGCCAGGTCGATGCGGCGTTCGGGTGCGTCGATGGTGACCTTGACCAGTCCACGAATGCTCACGTCCGTCACCGTGACACGCGGCAACCGGCGCCGGCCGTGTGCTTGCAGCTTGCGGCCAGTCAGCTAGTGGCCGCAGCCGGCTGTACGGCGTTGCGGCGACCTAACGTCCTGGAGCATGTCGACAGTCATCGTCAGCAGGCCGCCGCGGCGCGACGGACCGGCGTTGCCGAGCGGCGACGTCACCTTGGACCCGCCGCCGGCGTTGCCGGTGCCCGCGGGCCGGCAGCTGTCGCAGTACGTGATGATGGTGCCGATGCTCGCGGGCGGTGCGGCGATGGCGTTGATGTACTCGACGCTCGGCGGTGGCGGCAAGATGAGCTACATCGTCGGCGGCCTGTTCGGACTGTCCGCACTGGGCATGGCAGCGGTCGCCTTCGCCGGACAGGGCGCACCGCGCCGCGAGATGGCCAGGGCGCGTCGTGGCTACCTGCGGCACCTGTCCCAGCAGCGCATCCGCGCCAGGCGGTCCGTCGCCCAGCAACGCACGGCGTTGTCGTACCTGCATCCCGATCCCACCCAGCTGTGGACGCTCGTCGAGAGCTACCGGCTCTGGGAGCGCCGCCGCAACGACGCCGACTTCGCGATAGTCCGTGTCGGCACCGGTGCGCAACCGCTCGCCACTCCGGTTTCCCCGCCCGACACAGCCCCACTGGAAGAGCTGGAGCCGTTGTCCGCCGGGGCCCTGCGCCGTTTCATCACGACGTACTCGTCGGTCCCGGCACTGCCCGTGGCAATGGCGTTGCGCGGCTTCGCACGTGTGTACGTCGAGGGTGAGCCGGGTCGTGTCCCTGGCCTGGCCCGGGCACTGCTGGCGCAGCTGGCGACCTTCCACTCGCCGGACGACCTACTGATCACAGCTGTGGTCGGTCCGGACACCAGAGCGGAGTGGGAGTGGCTGAAGTGGCTGCCGCACGCCCACCATCCCGAGAAAGCTGATGCGCTCGGGCCGATCCGGCTGATCAGCAAGAGCGTTCCGGATCTGGAGTCGGTGCTCGACGACCTGCTCGCACAGCGACCACGCTTCGACCCGGCAGCGACCGGCCGCGTCGACGGTCCGCATGTCGTCGTGCTGATCGATGGCGGCGACGTTGCCGGCTCCGACCACCTGATGACGGGCAGCGGTGTGGAAGGCGTCAGTGTCATCGACCTGACCACTCAGCCGCCCAGGCTGCTCGATCGCTCCAGTGTGCTGCTGGATGTCGCCGACGACGGCGTGTTGACGAGCGTCACCACGGACGGCGAGTCCGAGGTCGGTACGGCGGACCGCTTCACTGTCCAGGACGCGGAAGCCCTCGCCCGCCGTCTGGCACCGCTACGGCTGTCGGCGGGAACCGACGGCGACGAGAGCTTCGCGTCCGCCTTCGGCCTGACGGACCTGCTCGGACTGGGCGACCCTTACACCTTCGACCCGGCGCGGCACTGGGGACCCAGACCGAACCGAGACCGGCTCCGCGTGCGCTTCGGAGTCACCGCGGACGGCACACCGGTCGAGCTCGACCTCAAGGAGTCGGCCCAGGATGGCATGGGGCCGCACGGACTGCTGATCGGTGCGACCGGCTCCGGCAAGAGCGAACTGCTCCGGACGCTGGTGCTCGCGCTCGCCGCGACGCACCCGTCCGACAGCCTGAACTTCGCGCTCGTCGACTTCAAGGGCGGTGCCACCTTCACCAAGCTGGACCGGCTGCCGCACACCAGCGCCGTGATCACGAACCTGAGTGAGGAACTCGCGCTCGTCGACCGGATGTCCGACGCGATCGGCGGTGAGCTCATCCGCCGCCAGGAGCTGCTCCGGCGGGCCGGCAACTACGAGTCCGTCCGCGAGTACGAGCTCGCCAGGGCCGCCGGCGCCGACCTGCCCGAGGTACCGACGCTGCTGGTGATCTGCGACGAGTTCTCCGAGCTCCTGTCCGCCAAGCCCGACTTCATCGACATGTTCAACCAGATCGGTCGGCTCGGCCGGGCGCTCGGCGTCCATCTGCTGCTGGCCAGCCAGAAGCTCGAGGAGGGCCGGCTGCGTGGGCTGGACGCGCACCTGTCGTACCGGATCGGTCTGCGGACGTTTTCCGCGATGGACAGCCGGGTGGTGCTCGGCATCCCGGACGCGTACGAGCTGCCCAGGGCGCCAGGGCACGGGTTCTTGCAGATCGGCACCGAGACGCTGGTCCGGTTCCGCTCCGCGTACGTGTCCGGTGTGCACCGCGCTGCTGTGAGCTCGGCCGCCGGAAACGATGTGGCTGACGACGTGTCCGAGTACACCAGTGCGTACGTGTCGATTCCGGCCGCGACGATCGACCCGGACGAGCAGCCCGAAGAGGACGGTGTCGGCGACAAGCTGCTCGACATTCTCGTCGATCGCCTGCAGAACAAGGGCAAACCGGCCCACCAGATCTGGTTGCCACCACTGGACGACCCGCCGGCCCTGACCAGCCTGATGCCGGCGCTGACCGTCGACCCCGAGCGTGGCCTCACGGTCGCCGCCGCCAGAGCGCGCGGAGCCCTGCGCATACCGATCGGCCTGATCGACAAACCGCTCGAGCAGCGGCGCGATCCGTTCGTCGTCGACCTCTCGGCCGGCGCCGGGCACGCCGTGGTGGTCGGCGGTCCCCGGAGCGGCAAGAGCACCGCGATCCGCACGGTGGTCTCGGCGCTGGCGCTGACCCATACGCCTCGCGAGGTGCAGTTCTACTGCCTCGACTTCGGCGGCGGATCACTAGCCGCGCTGCGCGAGTTCCCGCACGTCGGCGGCGTGGCGGCCCGCCTGGACGCGGGCGCCGTACGCCGGACGGTCGCCGAGGTACACCAGGTGCTGGCGGCCCGGGAGCGCTACTTCGCGGACAACGGCGTGGAAAGCATGGCGTCGTACCGCGAACGGCGCGCGGCC
Source organism: Kribbella sp. NPDC051936 (assembly GCF_040680955.1). Classification (NCBI taxonomy): domain Bacteria; kingdom Bacillati; phylum Actinomycetota; class Actinomycetes; order Propionibacteriales; family Kribbellaceae; genus Kribbella; species Kribbella sp. NPDC051936. Next base: position 67,529 of record NZ_JBFAXS010000003.1, read on the forward strand.
GGTGAGTTCCCGGACGACCCCTGGGGCGATGTCTTCCTCGTCGTGGACGGCTGGCCGGTCCTACGGTCGGACTTCGAGGAACTGGAGACGACGATCGCGGAGATCGCCGGCCGCGGCCTCGCGTACGGCGTGCACGTGATCGCGAGCTGCTCGCGCTGGTTCGACCTGCGCGGCACGATCCGAGACCTGTTCGGCACCCGCGTCGAGCTCCGGCTCGGCGACCCGTCCGACTCGATCGTGGACCGACGGGCCGCGATGAGCGTACCGACCGACAGCCCCGGCCGCGGCCTCGCCGACAAGGCGCACCACTTCGTCGTGGCCACCCCGGACGCAGACCTGGGACCCCAACTCACCGCCGCTTGGCCGGTCTCGGGTGCACCCCGCGTCCGGCTGCTCCCGCTGCAGTTGTCCGCCGAGCAGCTGGGCGTCGTGGTCAGCCGACATCAGGGGCCGGCGACCGGATTGCCCATCGGGTTGTCCGAGCGCGACCTCGGACCGGCGTACGTCGACCTCGACGCCGACCCGCATTTCCTGTTGTTCGGGGACACCGAGACGGGGAAGACCGGGTTCCTGCGCTGGATCGCGCGATCGATCGTCGAGCGCCGTCGACCGGACGAGGCGCGGATCATCCTGGTCGACTACCGGCGCTCCCTGACCGTCGACGCCGAGCACGTGATGGGAACCTTCACGGATCCGCGCGGTGTCGAGGCGATGGTCGCGGACCTGGTCCCGGTCCTCGACCGCCGGTTGTCCGGCGAGTGGACCGGGCCGCAGATCCATGTCCTGGTGGACGACTACGACCTCGTCGCCGGCACCATCGCGAACCCGCTGTCCGGTCTCGTCGACTACCTCGCCCAGGGCCGCGACATCGGCCTGCACCTGGTCGTCGCCCGCCGCACCGGCGGCGCCGGCCGGGCGATCTTCGAGCCGCTGATCGCGCGGCTTCGCGACCTCGGGACGCCGGGCCTCCTGTTGAGCGGCGACAAGTCCGAGGGCCCGCTGCTCGGCGCCACGAAACCGCAGTCGCTCCCGCCCGGCCGCGGCGTGCACGTCGACCGCCGCGGCAATCCCGACCTCATCCACCTCGTGAACTGTCCGGCAACGGAGGAAAGCGTATGAGCCTGCTGTTCGACACCGACGAAGTCAGCAACTTCCGGGACAAGCTGCCGCCGGCGGACTTCACCGAGGTTGCCGGACTGATCAAGGACGGCGCGAACCTGGCCGGCCGGATGGAGGAGAGCCAGACCGTCCAGCGGATCCATCTGGCGTTGCTGCACGAGCTCGAGTCCTTCGGCACCGACGTCCCGCTGGGGATCGAGGCGCTGCGGCAGTTCGCCGACCACGTCATCGGCACCTACACGGGCGTGGACGGCGACAACGCGGCCCGCGAACGGGCTGTCAACGAGACCTTCCGCCATGTCGAGTCGTACCTCGCGCAAGACGTCTCGCCGTTGTTCCCGAAGCTCCCCGACCCCGCACCGAAGTAGCAGAGGCAGCCGACATGGACTACAGCAAGCTGAACGCCGCGGAGCTCAACGACATCGTCGCGGCCGAGCATCCCGACGCCTGGGGCGCCGCGGCGAAGGCCTGGGGAAAGACGGCGGTGCTCGCGAACAACGTCGAGGCCGGGATCTCGTCGGCGAGCGGCGAGATCACGGTCTGGCGGCAGAGCAACGACTCGGCCGCGCAGGCGGCGTTCGACCAGCGCATCAACCGCGACCTCGACGTCCTACGGCGCTGGAATCAGTTCGGCGTCATCGTGATGCTGCGGCTGCAGGCCGTCGCCAGCGTGCTGGGTGCGGCCCAGCCGGCGATCCGGGGTTTCGCCGACGCGCGCGCCGAGCAGATCAGGATCCGGGACGCCGCGGCGGACGACATCGATGCACGCAACCGCGCGACCCAGGAGATCGACCGTCTCGACGACCTCGCCCGCGGCCGGATGCAACTGGTCGCCCAGTTGATGAGGGAATCGCTGACCGACAAGGACCCGGAACGCCCCGGTCGCTGGGTCGGACCGCGAGCCGCTCCGGGAGGCCCAAGCAATCCCGGAGCGGACGACGGATCGCAAGCTCCAGGTGCCCAGGGGCCCGGCGCAGACTCCGGAGGGGGCGGGGCGGCGCCCGGGGATCCGGACGCGGGGACGCCGGAGCAGCCGTCATCGCCGCAGACCCCGGAGACGAAGGAACCGGAGGCGAAGGATCCGGTGGAGGAAGCCGGCAAGCTCATCGACGTCATCGGCAAGGGCATCGACCTGACCGGAAAGGTTCCGGAGAACCTCGACAAGTGGCTGACGCTCGCCCAGCATGCGAAGGACCTGCTCGGCGCGGACACGCCCTCCACCTCGACGCCGGACAGCCTCGTGCCGCAAGGCTTACCCACCGACGAGCCCGCCCTGGCCGGCGGCGCCGGCACCGAGCCGATCCTCAACCCCACCCACTACACGCCGTCCACTCCACACAGCGGTGGCCTGGGAAACAGCGGCCTGGGTTCGATCGGCCTGCCCCTCGGCGGCGGCGGTGGGGGCGGCCACACCGGCCTGCCCAGCGGTACGACGGATCGCGGAACGCAATCGTTGCGCTCGGCAACCACTGCTGGAGGTGCCGGCGCCGAGCCCACGCTGAGCGGCAAGACCGCGACGACCGGCGCCACCGGCGCGCAGTCGAGTAGCCCGCCGATGTACCCGCCGATGAACGGCGCGGGCGCCGGCGCCCCCGCAGCTCGCGGAGAGATCCGCCCGGGAGCGGCAGCGGCGAAGTCGGGGTTCACCGTGCCGACCGAGTCCACCGCGGCCGAGCGGCTGCGCCGCCAGGGAGTGCAGTCCGACCTGCAGGGCCGGACGAACGGCGAACAACGGACTCCGGCCGGAGCTCCTCCGCCACACCGGCGCAGGAGCTCCGCGCGCCCCCGTCGTACCGCCGTCGACGACGTGCTCGACGAGGAGCTGTGGAAGCTCTGACGGCACAAGAGGCCATTCCGTGGCCGCATCCGGAACGCGTCCGGAGGACGCGGGACCGGGACCTAGCGTGACATCGACCGGTGATCACGCGCCGGCAACCAGCGAGGAGGAAACACCATGGCCGGTGTGGAGACCGAACTCCAGCGAATGCAACGGACGGCCCACGAGGCCGCCACGATCGGCGACAACCTGAAGGCGGTGATGACAGCGCTCGACAACGCGATGGGCGGCCTCACCCCGATGGACGGACAGATCAAGAACGTCTTCTGGCAGGGACACAGCAACCATCTCGAGGCGGTCGGCAGACTCTGCACGAAGCTGCACCAGATGTCCGACGGCATCACCACCTCGAAGACCGGCTACGAGTCCGAGGACACCGGCAGTCAGGCCGCGTTCCACCAGTTGGGGGCGTCCGGCGGCTCCGTCCTCGACGTCACCAAGCTCTAGACAGGCTCCAGGAGGGATGCCGTCATGATGATCAACTACCCGGGCTCCGCGATGATGCAGGGCTCCGTCGACATGGGCACCGCGAACCGGAAGGTGACCGAGCTGCAGAGCCAGTTCCAGACCGCCATGCAGGCGCTGCTGTCGGCCTGGCGCAGTGAGGCCGGTTCGCCGCAGCTGCAGCAGGTGCAGCAGTTGTGGACGCAGGCCAACGAGGAGATCAACCTGATCCTCGGCCGCCGGGGCAGCGCCCTCGAGGACGCCTGGATCCGGATGGCGCGCGCCGACAGGTCGGCCGCGAACGCGCTCGACGTCTGACCCAACCACCGGAGCCCGGCCCCGATACTTCTCGGGGCCGGGCTCTTGTTGTCGTCTCAGTCGGCTCGCCATCCGCGGCGGCGGCCGAGAGGTACGACGATCGCCCCGACGACCAGCAGCAACGCGGCAACCCCTGCCAGCACAGCGATTCGGCGGCTTTGCTGACCCGCGGCGTGCCGCACGGCGGTACGCCGCTCCGCCACAGGATCCACCTTCACAGGTTTCACGGGCGGCAGCGCCGCGGGGCGCGTGGTGCCCAGGACGTCCTGGACGGCGCGGTACGGGTTCACCACGCCGGCGCCGTACTGATCGGCCGGGCCGGGCGCCGGTGTCGCGGTGGCGATCAACCGGCCCGCGACCTGGGCCGCGGACAGGTGCGGATCTGCTGCTCTGACCAGGGCCGCCGTACCGCTGACGAAGCCGGTCGCGAAGCTCGTGCCGTCGTAGTAACGGTGTCCGCGAACGCGGGTTGCCGCCAGGACGCCGCCGCCGGGCGCCGAGATGTCGACGTACGACCCGACCTGCGAACCGGGCAGCCGCGAGCCGTCGATCGTCGTCGCGCCGACGCCGAGCACCCCTGGGTACGCGGCCGGGTACGTGACGGGATCCGGTCCTTGCTGGTTGTGGGCGTTACCGGCCGCGGCCACGATCAGGGCGTCATGCCGTTGGGCGTACCGCACGGCGTCGCGGACCGGCTTCTGGTCGACGTACAGCGACAGCGAGATGTTGACGACGCTCGCGCCGGCGTCGACGGCGTACCGGATCGCGCCGGCGAACACGGTCGCGTCGACGGCCGCGCCCTGTTGTTCGCTCGCGTCGCGTTCGCTGACCCGGATCGGGAGGATCCGCGCACCGGGCGCGATGCCGCGGAAGCCGATCCCGGCCACCGGTCGCGCGGCGATGATGCTCGCGACCGCCGTGCCGTGCGAGACACAGTCGAAGTTCGCGCGCTTGTCACCCGGCGTCAGGACGTCCTTGCCCGGCAGCACTGCGCCCGGCTGGGCGAGCTGCGGGTGGTCCGCGTCCACGCCGGAGTCGATCACCGCGACCGTCACACCGTCGCCCGTGCTGATCGGCCAGGCACGTTCCGGCGCGAGCCAGGTAGTTGCCCACGGCATCTTGGCGATCGTCGGTCCGCCGGCCTCCGCGGATTGGCACTGCCCGGCCGGCGGCCCGGCCCACGCCGGTGTCGCGGTGGCGGCGAGCGTTCCCAGGACGGCGGTCGCCGCTGCTGCTCTGACAGTCATCACGCTCCGGACCGTACGGCGCGGCCCGATCGTGACACGGGTTCTGACCCCTTGTGGCCAACGACTGACCACGTTGCCGCCGACCGCTCACCCTGGTGCCTCGGAGGTGTCGATCATGGACGTGTCGAAGTTCAACCTGGACAAGGAGCTGGCCGCACTCGGCCTGGACAGCGGGCTGGAGCGGCTGACCGCGGCAGCGGCTGCGCTCGATCGTGCCTTCGACGAGACCGTCGCGACCGCCGTCTCGCCCGACCGGCTGGTCAAGGTGACCGTGACCGGGCGCGGCGACGTCCGGGAGCTGGAGTTCGACCGCGGCATCTATCGCACCGAGAATCCCCAGGCGCTGGCCGCGACCATCCTCGCGGCCCTCGGCCAGGCACACGCCGCGGCGGCCGCCAAGATGCAGGCCGCGTACGAATCCTTCCAGGAGGACCTCGATGACTGACCGGATCCAGGTCGACCTCAACGGCGTGGACAGCGCGGCGGAGGCGTGCCGCCAGGCCGGCGGCGACGCCCGCGCGAAGCTGACCGGTCTGATGCTCGGGCTGACGCAACAGGCGATCGAGAGTGCGGCGGGTCACGACGACTACGGCAAGCAGATCACAGACGGCTGGACCAACAGCGGAGCAGCGCAGTTCCCCGACGGAGCCAAGTCGATCGAGGCCGAGCTGCTCGGCCGTGGCTACCAGATGACCGCCTGCGCCGACCGGACCGAAGCGACCGACTCGGACGCGGCCCAGCAGGTGCGGGCCACGGATGTCGGGCTGGCGCGCGTCGGGGACCACTGGGAACCGGCCCCGCAGAGCGCGGAGTAGCCGCCGTGGGCTTCCATCTGCCGGGATGGCTGAAGGCGATCCTGGAGGGCGGGTACGAGCCACAGGCCGACGAGGACAAGCTCTACGCGCTGGCAGACCAGTACGACGCGTGCGCGGCGTACCTCACGGGTGAGCTGTCGGCGGCGATCCAGGCGGCCGGCAACGGCTTCGGTGCGGCGTACCAGGGCGAGGCCGGGAGCGCGCTGAGCGAGTACCTGCGTCGGTATGCGACCGACGCCGATGCTTGCGGTCCCGTCGCGATGGCGGACGACGTCAAGCACGTCGCGGAGTTCCTCCGGACGATGGGCGACACGATCCTGCGGACCAAGCGCGAGCTGCTGATCATCGGCATCGTCAGCTGGATCACGATCCTGGCCGGGCTCGGGCCGGTGATGGGGACGCTGATCCGCAAGCTCGGGCAGGAAGGCGTCAAACGGCTGCTGCTCCAGTTGCTGAAGAAGCTGGTGAACCGGGAAGCGAAGAAGCTGCAGGCGCGGATGGTCGGCGAGATGGTGGCGAACGCGGCGCAGCAGACCAGCAAGTTCGTGTTCAGCCGGCAGATGGTGCCGAAGGTGCTCGGGCTGGTCGGCGCGGAGGTGGCCGACGAGGTCATTCCGCACACGCTGGCCGGCTGGTGGGGCGAGGCGACCGGCCATGATCGGCGGTTGGTCGTCGACGGCAACGGCCGGCCCGTGAAAGATGCCGACGGCAACTTCGTTACCACGCACGACTGGGACTGGCGGGGTACGGCGATGACCACGGTCGGCGCGGTGGTCGGCGTACCGCTGTCGCACGGGGTCGGGGCCGGGCTCGCGAAGGTGCCGGGGCTCGGGAAGATCGGCCGTACGTTCGTCAACAACGCGATCACGTCGCCGCTGTCGAGCTCGCTGACCGCCCTGGGATTCGGCGAGGGCTGGCACAGCCCGACCCTGCAGGAGGCCTGGCTGGCCGGGGCCCACGGCGCGGTGCGCAACTCCACGCCGAGCGATGTACACGGCCCACTCGAGTCGATCGGCGAGAAGGCCGGTGAGTACATCGGCAACAAGATCATCTCCGCGGTCCCCGGCGGTCATCCACCCGGCGGCGGTGGCCCTGACGGCGGCGGCCAACTCCAGTCCCCGCCCGCCGGCCACACCACCCCGGCGAACGGCGCCCAGGACCTCGGCCAGGCTGCCAGTCAGAACACCGCCCAGAACGCAACGCAGAGCTCAACCCAGCAGACGCTGGCCCCGGTCGGCGCAGGCCTCGGTCAGACGACCACAAGCACCACCACGGCCGGTCGCCCTGCCCAGCCGGGTACGTCGTCCCCAGCCACCAGCCAGCAATCCCGCGCGGACCAAGAGACCGCCGTACGCCGGAACCCAGCCACCCAGCCCAGCGACAACGGCCCCAACGACACCACAGACGAACAACTCACCACCCCCGACCCAACAGCTCAAGCCCCCGACTCCAACGAGACCACCCCGGCCGACCACACCGCGCAGGCCGACCAGACTGACGCGACGGCGCAGGCCCAGGCCGGCCAGGCGGATGCGACGACGCAAGCGCAGGCGGGGCACGCTGACGCGACAGCGCAAGCGCAGGCGGGGCACGCTGACGCGACAGCGCAAGCGCAGGCGGGGCACGCTGACGCGACCTCGCAAGGTCAGACCACGCAAGGCGACGCGACCTCGCACGCCCAGACCACGCAAGGCGACGCGACCTCGCACGCCCAGACCCTGGACGGGCGAGTACTCGCAGGCTCACCCGCCGGGACGGTCTCCGCGACGCCTGTCATCCGCCGAGGCGCGCCGACGCTCGACCCGGCCGGACGGCCCCGCCGATCGCGCCCGGGCGAGGTCTTCGCGGGTACCCGCCGAGGCGGTACCCATCCGCACCTCCCCGGCGGATCGAGCCGAGTTTCCGTCGCTGACGGCACCCACCTCCTGTACGGCGATCGCCGCGTGACCCCGCACGAGCTCGCGTCCCTCGCTCGCACCGCCAACCACGAGATCGTCATCGACGCGCTGACTCCCGCCGCGACCGCCCTGGCGCAGAAGCTCGCCGACATCACCGGGCAGGACGTCGTCGTGCGCTCGTCCGACGGCACGCAGGTGCTCACCCCGGCCGACGATCCCGCCCTGCGCCCCGACGGTGTCGTCGTCCTCGAGGACGGCAAGCTCATCCGCAAACCCCGCGCGAACTCGGCGTACGGCATCGAGCTCGAGATCACCGAGGACAACCTCGGTACCCGCCTCGGCGCCGGCCGCTCGAAGACCGCGTTCGCGTTCTACGACAAGGTCGTCCTGGTCGCTCACCCAGGCGTGTCCCTCGCCGCCGAGGTGGCGCATACCAACCACCTCCGCAGTCTCCCCGGCGGCGAGCACGTCATCGCCCCGATCCACCAGGTCACCACACTCTTCGGCCGGGACGCGATTGTCGTCGACCGGTACGCGACCACCAGCCACGAAGTCCTCGACGAAGAAGCCCCGGACCCCGACTCCCGGATGCCCGGCCTGCCCACCCAGGCCACCCTCGAAAGTCTCCAGGCCCTCCACACCTTCGCCGTCGAGAACCACGTCCTCCCCGGCGACCTCCAGTTCGCGATCACCCACGACGGCCGGTTCCACGCGTACGACATAGCCGGCACCCGCCAGATCACCGGCCCCGACGACCCCGCCCTCACCACCCTCAACACCTGGCTAACCTGGGCCGCCTCCCAACTGACCACCCCCACCGCCCCCGCCACCCTGGCCCCCGGTATGCCGATCTCGGGTACGCCGGTCTCCGGCACGCCCGCCCCAGAGGCGTCGTCGGCGAAGAAGGTGCCGCCGCGGATCATCCGGCGGTCGAAGGCGGCGGAGGCGGAGGGCGAAGGTCGGGCACGACGCAGGCGACCGGACGAGGTGCGGCCTGAGGACGGGGCCCGCCCTGAGGACGAGGCCCGCCCTGAGGACGGGGCGCGGTCGGTGGGCGGGATGCGGGTTGGGGAGGTTCGGGAGGTTGTGGACGGCGTGCTGCGGCGGATGCGGTTGCCGCGTGGGCTGCCGGTGAAGGTCGTTGTCGGCGCGAACAACGGCGTACTGGCGGAGGAGTACGGCATCGAGCCCGCCGCCGGTACGCGGCCCGCGTACTTCCGGCTGGAGGACGGGACCGGCGTCGTCTACCTGTCCGCCTACGACCACCTGTCGGCGGACGACGTGGCGGCGTCGGTCTGGCATGAGGTGGTCGGTCACTTCGGCTGGCGGCTGTTCAGTCCGGAGACGCGCAGTGAAGTGCTCGCCGCGGTGCACGAGCTCCGCGGCCTCGACCCCGAGCTCTCGGCCGAGATCGACGAGTTGTACCCCGACCAGCCCGTGGAGGTCCGGGACGAGGAGTTCCTCGCGGCACTCGCGGAGGACGGCGTACCCGGTCGTCTGAGGCAGGCCTGGAACCACTTGCTGTCCACCCGTCTCGGCGACGCCTTCCTCCGCATCGGTGCCATCAGCAACGAAACCCTCGAGCGCGCCCGCCGCGACCACCACCTCGAACCGCTGCACACGATCCTTCGCTCCCTGGTCAGGGCCATCCGCCGGGGCCGCCCGGTCCACGATTCCCTGATCACACCGCGATCCCGCACGTCCCGCCCCGGGCCGAACATCTCGCGGATCCGCCCCGCCCAGCAGAACCGGTACGACGGCGGTGGGCTGCCCGCGTTCACCAGCGGTGTCGTCGAGTCGTCGTACGACGACCTGCTCGACGGCTCGCTCGACGAACGTGCGCTCGCCGCAGCGCTTCCGGGCGCGCCGGGCAACAAGGTCAAGCGATTCCTCGTCAGCGACGCGGACGAGCGGCATTTCGTGATCGAAGGTGCCCGGCTCACCCCGCACCACCTCGCGGTGATGACCGACCTCTACCGGAACGTGTCGATCGTCCTCGACACCCGGACGCCGCAGGCCGCGGACCTGGCACAGCAGCTCGCCGACATCATGGGCGTCGACATCGTCGTCCGTACGCCGGACGGCTGGCAGAGCCTGCGCCCGAGGACGATGCCGCACCAAGAGGGCACGGTCGAGTTCGGCCCTGACGACACGCTGATCCTGCGTACGCCGGACATCCCCGACGGCGTACCGATCGACGACCTCGAGCCGCATCTCGGCCGCCTGCTCGGCGTCGGTGGGTCCAAGGCGGCCTTCGCGTTCTACGACAAGGTTGTGCTGATCGCGCTCCCGACGATTGAGGTGTCATTCTTCAAGCAGCTTCGCCGGACGCTCGATCTGCTCACCAAACCCGGCGCGGCCGATGTCGTCGCGCCGCTCCGGTACACCACCGTCTTCGAACGCGACGCGTTCGTCGCCGACCGCTTCCCGACCATCAGTCGCGACATCTGGGCGAGCATCCCGGACTTCCACGGGCCGCAGGTGCTCCGTCCGACGCAGGCGACTCTCGACAGCCTGCTCGCGATCCGTGCGTTCTTCGTCGCGAACAACCTGGTCATCACCGACCTCCAGTTCGGGATTGACCCGGACGGTCGGTTCTGGGCGTACGACGTCGGCCGCGTCCGCCCGTTGCCGTCCGCGACTCCGCCGGCTGTTCCCGGCGGTGTGAACCTCGCCGTTTTCAGCCGCGCCGGGTCGAACCCGCTCGAGGTCGTCGACGCGTGGATCGCGTGGGCGGCCGACGGTCTCGGTGCCGAACGGATCTTCACCCCGCCGGCCGCGGTGCGCGGCGCCCCACCCCTCAACGAGAAACTCGAGCCCCCGTCGTACGACTGGACCACGGCGACGCGCCTCACACCGGATGAGCTCTCCGCGCCGCCGGACGGCGTCGGCATCCGCCGAACCGCAGACAAGCTGGTGAAGCTCTACCCCGACACCCCCGAAGCACGCGACCGTGCCGTCGCCGAGCTCGAGCGCGCCCACCTCGCGGCACGCACCGGCTACGGCCCGCCGCCCCGAGGCCTGGTCACAGCGGAGCTCGACGGCACCCAGTACGTCGGCCTCGCAACAGACGCCGTCGACGGAGGCCCCATCACCACGCCGGGTGGTGGACCGGGTGTTCGGGCGGAGGCTGATCGTTGGCGGCGGGTGGTGACGCTCGATACTGTGCTGCAGCTTCACGACTACGTTCGTCGGTTGGTTGCTCTTGGCCACCAACCGCCTGCTGATCTGCGTGGCTTCGTGGACGAGCGGGGCATCTTCCGTCCCGTCGAGTTCGCTGAGGCGGTCCCTGAGGGCCTGCTGCTCGGTGACGAGCTGTTGGCGGCTGCGATCGAGAATGTGAAGCGCGCGGCCGGCAATAACGACTCCGGTCGGGCCCGTCGCGTTGCCGAGCCTCACGGCGACGGCGCGGTCGCGGAGGTGTTCGGGCAGGTGCCGTCGTACCGGCGGTTGACGCTCGAGGTGCAGCGTCGGATGGTGACGGTCGTCGAAGCGGTCACCGGGAACGACGCGGTGCTGCTCGACGGGCTCAGGCCTGTGCTGACCAGTCCGGGGTTTCGGGCGCTCGGCCCTGACGCCTTGAGGGCGGAGGTCGAGAGTTGGGTCGGGCTCGAGTATGCGGACGTGTTCAGCAAGGGCGTCGAGTTCGATGCCGAGGTGACCGGGGCGCCGCAGGTGCCGGACGCACTAACAACCCGGCCGGTCGACTGGGCCGAAGCCACCGATCTCGGTGAGCTGCCGTCGTCGTTGCCGCGGATGAGCAGCGCCGGGGAGGCCGGGTCCGTGGCGCGGCTCGGCCCTCACTCCGGCGTCTATCTGATCGAGCGAGCTGACGGCAGCGAGTGGGTCGTGAAGCTCTGGCCCGACGGGAGCCGGTACCGGGCGCGGGCGATCGCGGAGTACGAAGGCCTGCGCGGCGCCGCCGCAACGGGTTACGGACCGACGCCGTACGGCATGGTCCGGGCGACGATCGCCGGGCAGGACTACGCCGGTGTCGCAATGGCTCAGGCCCCGGGCGGCTTCATCGGTACGAGTGCTGTCGACCCCGCGGAGACCGAGCAGTGGCGTGCCGCTGTCACCTTCGACACCGTTCGCCAGTACGACCAGTACCTCCAACGGCTGCTGGACGCCGGCTACTACGTCCGGACCGATCTGCAGGTCTTCGTCGACGGCGACGGGAACCTCCGGCCGATCGACTTCGAGTTCGTCGCCGCGCTCCCGGCGGACCCGACGGCTCGTCGTACGGCGATCGAGAGTCACGGGACCGGGTCGTTCATCGGCCGCGCCGTACGGCGTCAACTGCTCGACGCGGCGGTCGCCAACGCGAGACGGCAGCAGGGCGACAGGTCACTGCTGGCTGCGACAGACGCAGTCGTCGCGGACCTCCTGCCCCTCCAGGAGCGGGAAACGATCGCCAGAGAAGCGTTCGGCCGATTGAAGCTGCCGAAGCATGTTCTGGACAGGATCGAACTGGTCACGCCACCGACCCAGGACGCGTTCTACCAGCGATATCGCCAGGTCGAGCGCATCACGGAACTGCGCAGGGGCCATTTCCAGCCGAATCGGGACGGTAGCGCCGAGCTGGTGATCACCCTCGACGCAAACCCGTCGCGCGCCGCGATCCTGGAAACCGTTCTGCATGAAGCTGCGCATCTCGTCTTCGCCGCGTCGAGCCCGGCGGAACAACTCCAGCTGCAGAACGACATCGACCGGATCCCGGGCACACCGCTCGTCCGGCAGTGGCGGCAGGAGATCACCGAGCTGTACGCCGGGGCGTCCCGCCAGCTGATCAACGAGGAGTTGCTCGCGAGAGCGTACGCGCACATCGTCGAGGAGTTCGGCGACGTGCCGTCGGCGGTACGGACCTGGCTCGACGGCGTCGTCACCGGGACGTTCGGCCGGATCTGCGTCCGCCTCGGGCTGGTCAGTCCCGAGACACTGCGGGACGCCAGGACCCGCCGGGACCACGACCTGGCCCCGTTCTACCGCGTGCTGCGCACCGCTCTCCAAGGCAGACAGCGCGCGATTCATCCGGCCAACTATCACCAGAGCAGGGCGAGTCTCGGCAACGAGCAGTCCGACAGCTTCGCCCGGGCCGTTCGTCGCAGCGGCGGTGCGCTGCAGGTGGTCGTCGACGTTCGAGACGCGCCGACCAACGAGGTCGCGCATCCGACGCTGGAGGGTGCCCGGGTGCAGCGGCAGTTGGCGGCCGCCCAGCAGCGGCTCGATCAGGCGATCGCGGCCTGGAACCTGGCTCTGGAGCAGGGCGCCTTACCGGATGCCACGCTGGAGAAGGCACTCGACGAGGCCGCTGACGTGTTCGTGCTTCGCCGCGACGAGGCCGGTCGACAGCTTGGGCGAGACGCTGTGCTCGCGGCGATCCGTCAGCTCGAGACCACCGTGACTGAAGATGATCGGGCGTTCGTTGTGCTGACCCGCGAGGACGGGTCCAGCCGGCGGCTCGTGCTGCACAACGAGGACAACCGGCCGCGGTACGTCGACAGCGACCAGCAGGACGTCGAGCGCAGCGCCGTCCTCCGCGAGGCCCGGTCCGACGTCGTCAGCGTCGAGGCGCTGGTACTGAATCCCGCCGGTACGCCGGTGCCCTTCGCCGGCAGGCCGATCGGTACCCACAACGAGTACGGCGCCGAGACTCCTGTCTCGCCGGACGAACTGCTGCACCTGCCTGCCGACCAGCACGCGGCCGTCCTCGCCCGGATCGACCGCGGTTCTCCGATGCGTGCTCCCGCGGACGACAGCCTCCTACGGTTCTGGGGCGACGCCCCGGCGCTCCCCGACGCGATCGAGAACGTGACCGCGATCGAGCCGGTCGGCCCCGGCTGGCTGCGGATCACCACCCGGGGTGGCCTGACCCTGCTGGCCGGCGTGCGGCGTGGGCCGGTGACGCACGGCGAGGTGACGGTCGAACGCGTCGGCGACCATGAGTCGGCCGCGTTCGTGATTACTGTTGCTGAGGGCATCGATCGTGAGCTGGCCGACCTGACCTTCGGGCAGCAGATCGACGCCGAGCTGGACGCCGACTGGGTCGAGGCGGCCGCGGCCGGGCACATCGCGGCGCTCGCGGCGCAGCTCGAGATCGTGGAGCCGGTCAGGGCGAGTCTGCAGGCGGCGGACGAAGCGTTCGCGATGCCGCCGGCCGACGCCTCGCTCGTCGACTGGTCAACGGTGCGCGAAGCCCTGACCGACATCCGCGCGGGACTGGACGATCCGTACCGGCCGGCGACCCTGGCCCTCGCCGCCGACCGTTTGCGGACGGCTCACGCACAGGTACCGGCCCCCGGAGCGCTGCACGAGCTCGCAACCGCCGCGAGCCAGGCAGCCGCGCAGCTCGGGGGAAGCGCAGCGCTGCGCCGCGGGTACGACGTACCGGACCGGATGACGCCGGCCGACGTACTGACCGCAACGAAGCTCCAGGTCCGGCACCGACGGCTGAACGCCGGAACGCCGGACCAGCTCGGCCGGTACGACGCGCGGCGACTGAACCGCCGGCGCCGCGCCAGACTGCGCGAGGCAGTGTCCGCGGCCGGGCTCGACATCGGCGCTGTGAACCATTTCGACCGGTTCCGGCTGCTCGACCGCTCCGGCTACGGCGCACTCGTCGAGCTTGCTCTCGAGTACGGCGCGCGACCGGGCCTGGTCGCGGGACTGCCGGTGACCGTGGACATTGGTTGGCTGGACGAGACGCTGCGTCGACCGCGATTCCAGCAGGCGGTGGGTGCCACGTTGGCGCCGACGGAGCAGGCCGGTGTGGTCACGGTCAGCGTGAAGGGGCACCAACCCTTCACCCTCGCGGTTCGCCTGGACGGGCAGGGCCAGCTGTCGGCCGATCCGGTCGCGGATGTCGTGGTGCCGTTCGAGGCGGACCGCGAAGCTGATCCGAGTGTTCACGAGCTGGCCGGACGGGTGGCGAAGGCGATCGAGAGTCACCGGTCGGCGGCCGACCGGGTGTCCGCGGATCTGCTGACCTGGCAGGCGCTGGGCGGCCAGGCCGGTCACGAGCTCAGTCTCAACGACCAGGCCGCGGTCGGTTGGCTGCGCAGCTTCAGCCTGCACCATGCCGAGCCCACTTGGCGGGACGCGCGGGCCTTGCGGGAATTCCTTTATCAGAAGGGGTTGCTGCCCAGCAGCCCTGACTACGAGCGCAAGTTCGCCGCGCTGCGGAGCCTGGACCGGGAGCTCGCGGACTACGTGCTGAGGCACAACGGCGCGCGCCGGGTCACCCGCGTCCGCGGGCTGATCGAGACCCGCCCGCTCGGCGAGGCCGGTATCGAGCCGAGCCGGGCGGTCATCCCGGTGTTCGACGGCAGCGACCTGCTCCGGCTGGCCTCCTGGCTCAATCGTTTCGAGGAGGGCCCGCACGGCCGGGGCCTGTCCTTCACCCGCTCGGGCGAGAACACCGTGGCGATCACCGTCCCGCGCACCGACGGCTCGCCGGATGTCGTCACCGTCGTCGTAGAGCCGGGCGCCGGGCTCGCCGCCCGGCACGGCCAGGTGGTGCGCGGCGCCGAGGCATCGACGTACCACCTCCGGACTCCTCCGGGTGTCGACCGGTTGCGGGGCGAACGGCTCACGATCGAGGGTCTGTACGCCGTTGTCGCGGAGCACCTGGACAGCACGATGCCGCTGCCGCCCGGAATCGCGGCGGTGCTCGCGCGCTTCGAGCAGCAGTTGGTGTCCGCCGCCGGCTGGCGCACGTTCCGGATGCTGGTCAAGGACCTGACCGAACATCTGGCCGAGCTCGGCCTGGACGACCAGGCACTGACGGAGCTGAACGACCTCATCCCTTCGTCGCTGCGGCGAGTCCTGACCCGCCGCGGCCGGGCGCGATCGGCCCAGGCGATGGCCGAGCAGCTCGAGGAGCGCCTCGACCGCGGTGAAGTCGAGCCCTCCCGGGTGCCGCGGCGCGCGATCTTCCTGGGTGGGATGGCGCTGGACAAGTTGCTCATCGGCGTCGGCAACGCCGCACTCGGCCTGGCCATGTTCCACAACTCGTCGTGGCTGGGCGCCACCTTCGCGGTCGGCTACGGGCTGGCGGAGGGCTGCGGACAGGGTTATCTGATGTACCGGGGCCAGCTGGCCGGCGAGAAGCTCGAGCAGGCCGTCCGTGGCCGGGGCGCGGCGCTGCGAGCCGAGCGAGAGACGGCCCAGGCCGCGATGCTGCGCGACGACGTCCGGGACGTGATCCGGCCGCTGCTCGAGAGCGTGGTCAGGGTCCCGGCAGCAGAACCCGCACGACCGACGCCAACGGCACGCCGCTGGTCGACGTACGACAGCGAGCCCTGGGTTTTGCAGCGCTCACAGCGCTATCACCTGTGGTCCAACCTGCCGTACGGCGTGATGTCGACGATCGAGCCCATCGCTCTGGTCGGAGCCGGCGCGGGGCAATGGGCCTTGGCTGCCGTCTTCGGGGTCACGGCCGGTCTCGGGTACGTCGGCGCGTCTTTCGGTGAACGGCGCCGTACCCGCCATGACGTCGCGAATCGCTTGCGGCAAGGCCAGTTCGACGACGTACGCCGGATGCACGCCCGCCGACAGGAGGAAGCGCTGCGGGCGCGCAACCTGCAACTCGGTATCAGCGCGCTGATCCGGGAGGCCGGACAGACCCCGCCCGCCGCGGCGACCACTCTGCTCGCCCGCCGGGTCAGTGACGATCAGCTCGGTCGACCGGTGTTCGACCGGCGTCCGAACCGCGGCCTGGACATCGGCCAGGTCCTTGATGTCCGGTACCCGACGATCCTCGCGCCAGGCGCGGTCGGGACGGCGATCGGTCTGTTCGTCAGCCCTGTGGTGGCGGCGGTCCAGGCCGGCAACACGATCGTGAACACCTGGATCAACGCCATGGTCGAAAGCGGGTACGGCGACCTCGACACGCACTACACCGACCTCACGTCCGCCCAGCTCGCGCACGCGTCGCTGGTCCGCAGTCGCCAGAGCGACGACCGGTTGCTGGGCGGTGTCCACGACCTGGTCTGGTCCGCGCTGGCAGAGTCCGGCGGCACTCGGCCCGCCGTACCGGGTGAGGTCGTCGCGGACCTCGTCGTCGCCGAACCAAAGGCGCCGATCATGCCGCCGTTCTGGCGGAAGATCTTCCCGCTGACCGCCTTGCTGCCGGGGATCGGCGAGTTCGCCGCGGTCAGCACCTTGGGATCGTCAGTGGCCGCCGTGACGGGAGCCGGGGAGACCGCGAAGGACGAGGTGACGACCGGCTCGGTGAACGCCGTCCTGACCAGCATCACCGGCACCGCCGGCCACTACCCGCTGAACTGGTTCCGCGCGGGCAAGCAGGCGCTGCAGGGGTATCACCGGATGGCCGAGGGGGCGATCGCGGAAGGCAAGACCAAGCAGCGCGCGTTGCGGGCGGTGCTGGACGACGACCAGCACGGCAACGCGGCGGCTCTGGGACAGCTGTTCACCACGGAGGGCCAGACCGTCGACAACTCGGCCGAGGTCGCCCAGATGACGGCCGGCCTGTTCGCCGACGGGAGGACGAGGGCGCTGCTGGAGCTGCTGACGAAGCTCGACGGCGTCGAGGTCGATCCGGCCGATCCGCTGCGGGTCCGGGTGGAGCGGGACGGTCGCTCGCGGCAGTTGACGTTCGTGGTGGGCGACGTGGAGAACCATGCGCCGGCGAAATGGGAGGCCGACGAGGACAGCGTCACCGTGACCGTTTCGCGGTTGCTGAGAGATGCCGTCGAGGTGTTCCCGGCGGTCGGGCATGAACTGCGCGAGATCGGTGAGCTGCTGGTCGGGACCCCGGCCGACGGCGCGCACGAACGCGGACAGGAGACCCAGTTGGCCGTGCTGGGTTGGGTGGCCGACCAGGCGCCGGAGTCCGACCCGAAGACCGGTGTACGGGCCGATCTCGCTCTGCTCGACACCGTCACCAGCCTCGGCCTGATGCCTGGGACCGAGTCCGAGCGGTTCGCTCTTCTGGAGCCCGAACTGATCCCACTGATCGATCGCGTCGGGTCGCGCGTCGACATACTGGAACAGGACGTGGCCGCGGTGTCGTTGGCGCCCGACGCCGCGCGACCACTGAGAATCGCGCACAACTCCTGGGAGTCGGCACTGCAGGGCCTAGGCGCGCAGGTCGGCGGCCTGGGATCGGTGGTCAAGGCGCTGCTGCCCGCGCAGGTCGGCCTGGGGCACTACGCGCTCAACGTCACCAGGCAGTTGTTCGGCTTCGGCGCGGCCGGACTGACCGAGTTGATCAGCCAGGGCCGGGGCCTGCAGGTGATGTTGATCCCGCCGCCCGACGGCTACCGGACCGAGGACCACCTCAAGGCCGACGAGGTCGGCTGGTCCGATGCGATGAGCGACCGGACGCTGGCCGCCTGGCAGGAGTACTTGGCCGCGCACCCCGACCAGTTGCCCGACGTACTGCACGCTCACGACGGATGGATGACCCGGTCCGCGTTCGACCTCGCCGATGCGTACGGCGTACCGGTGGTGCTGACCGTGCACGCGACCGAGATCGGCCGGCGTGGTGGCCGGCTGGACACCGACACCAGCCGCAGCATCCATGCGCTGGAGTGGCGCACAGTACGCCGCGCCGACCACGTCATCGTCAACTCGCCCAAGATGAAGGAGGAGGCGGTCGCGGCCTTCCAGCTGTCACCGGACCGCGTCACGATCATTCCCAACGGCACCGACCCGAGCCGGTGGAAGATCGACCGCGCCACGGTGGATCGTGACTCGGCGCGCGCCCGGCTGCAAGCGGGGCCGCAGGACACGGTGATCTACTACCAGGGCCGGTTGGCGAAGGAGAAAGGCGTCCAGGACCTGATCGCCGCGTTGCCGGCGGTCCAACGGCGTTACCCCGACGCGAAACTGCGGGTGGTCGGGGACGACACGGGCGAGTTCGCCGCCGAGCTGAAGCAACAGGTGTCCGCGCTGGTGACCGAAGGGCGCCTGGCCGCCGGGGACGTCGTCTTCCTCGGCCGGATCGGCCACGCCGAGGGTCTGCCGGAGCTGGTGGCCAGTGCCGACGTCGGCGTGATTCCGAGCCGTTACGAGCCGTTCGGTGTGGTTGCGAACGAGCTGGCCACCGCCGGGCTGCCGCTGGTGGCCTCGGACCAGATCGGATTCGTTGACCAGAGCAACGGTCTGGCCTATCCGGCCGGTGCCGTCGACGAGCTCGTCACGGCGATCCTCGGCGTCCTGGACGATCCGGCCGGCGCCGGGCGGCGGGCCGAAGCCGCCCGGGAGAAGGCGCTGTCGCCGATGTACCACTGGGATGTGATCGCGCAGCAGACCGTCGACGTCTACCGCGGTATCGAAGCGCATCAGGTGCGCAGTCCCGAGGAGATCGGAGAGGTGGTCTACCCCGGGAGCGGCGACGGCGGGCACTGGTACCAGAGCGCCGTGTTCTACCAGGCGCTGGTCCGGGCCTACCGCGACGGCGACGGTGACGGCTACGGCGACCTCCGCGGCCTGATCGAGCAGCTCGACTACATCGAACTGCTCGGCGTCGACTGCCTGTGGCTGAACCCGATCTACCCGTCGCCGCTCAAGGACGGCGGGTACGACGTCAGCGACTACACCGACGTCCACCCGAGCGCGGGCACCCTCGACGACTTCAAGGAACTGCTCGCCGAGGCACACCGGCGGGGCATCCGGATCATCGTCGACTTCGTGCCGAATCACAGCTCCGACCAGCACCCGTGGTTCCAGGAGTCCCGCCGCGATCCCGACGGCCCGTACGGCGACTTCTACGTCTGGTCGGACACGCCCGAGCGGTTCTACACCCCGCTGCACACCGATCCGGACGGCGGCGAGTACATCGTCGATCCGGACACCGGCGAGCGGCGGGCCATCGACCCGGAGTCGACCTGGCTGCGCATCACGTCGGCGTCCGGCCAACCGTTGATCGGTCCGCGGATCATCTTCACCGACACCGAGACCTCGAACTGGACCTGGGACCCGGTGCGCGGGCAGTACTTCTGGCACCGGTTCTTCAGCCATCAGCCGGACCTGAACTTCGAGAATCCCGCGGTCCAGCAGGCGATCCTCGACGCGCAGGAGTTCTGGCTCGACCTCGGCGTCGACGGGTTCCGGGTGGACGCCGTGCCGTACCTGTACGTCCGGGAAGGCACGAACGGCGAGAACCTGCCGGAGACGCACGCCTTCGTCCGGCGGATGCGCGCGCTCGCCGACCGGTACGACGCGATGGTGCTGTGCGAGGCCAACCAGCCGCTCGACGACCTGATGGCGTACTTCGGCGACCCGGCCAAGGGTGGCGACGGGTTCCAGATGGCGTTCGACTTCGCGTTGATGCCCCGCCTGTACATGGCACTCGCGAGCGAGGTGGCCGAGCCGATCCGCGAGCTCGTCCGGCATCGCCCCGCCCTGCCGGCGAGCGCCGCGCTGATGACGTTCCTGGACAACCACGACGAGCGCACCACCGAGATGGTCAGCAACGCCGAACGCGAGTACCTGCACGCGACGTACGACCCGACGCACCAGCGCAAGTCCAACGACGGCTTCGTCGGACGGCTGGCGCCGCTGCTCGGCAACGACCCCGCGCGGATCAAGCTGGCCAACGGACTGCTGTTCGCGCTGAGCGGGTCGCCGATCATCTACTACGGCGACGAGCTCGGCATGGGCGACAACCCGGCGCTGCCGGACCGGGACGCCCAGCGCACCCCGATGCCGTGGCGCCCGGACCGCAACGCGGGCTTCTCGGTCGCCGCGCCGTACCGGCCGTCGAACGGCGATCCCGACCCGCGGCATCTCTACCTGCCGCCGGTCACCGGCTCGCCGGACGGCTTCCGTGAGGTCAACGTCGAACACCAGTTGTACGACGAGTCCTCGCTGCTGTACTGGACCCGCGACCTGATCGGGGCGTACAAGCAGCATCCTGCGCTTGCCGTGGGCACCTTCACCGACCTCGCCGGCAGCAACGGTCACGTGCTCGCGTTCGCCCGGCAGGACGGCGACGAGGTGGTGCTCGGGATCTTCAACCTCGCCGGCACGACTCAGGCGACCGACCTGGACTTGAGTGCCTGGGCCGGTCGGCGGCCGACCGACGTCCTCGGGCAGCAGCGGTTCCGGGTGATCGACGACCTGCCGTACGCCGTCACGCTCGACGGCAACGGCTTCTACTGGCTCACCCTGAACCGCCGCGCACCGGAGTGAGGTCAGTTGTCGCGGGACTCGTCGAGGTATGCGGCTCCGTTCGCCAGGAGCAGCTGCACCGCGGGCAGAACGCGGTCGAGCGTCGGCTCGGCGTTCACTTCGTCGGTCCCTGCTCCGGCGCCGGCGCGAGCGACGTACTCGCACGTCTGCCAGAGGCTGTCGCACGCATGGCCCCAGGTCCACAGCTCGTAGCTGAACCCGTCGACACGCGCCGTCGGGTTCGCGGGGACCGCGCCGAGGCCGTACCGCCCGGGAGCGCTCGGATGTTCACCCGAGCCGACCAGCAACGATCGGATCCGGCAGCTGCGCGCGAACTCCAGTGCATCCGCGGTTCCTGGCTCGATCTCGACGAGCAGGTCGCGGCTGAGCAGCGTGTCGATCACAGCCGCGGCGTCCGCAATCCCGCCGGCACGGGCGACGGCATCGGCCGATGACCGGGTCCAGGGAGCGTCGCCTGCTCCGGGTACGCCGTGAGCGAGCGCCCACACGGCCAGCTCATCGCCTGCGTTGAGCTCGTACTGCTGCCAGCCGATCCGGACGATGTGCTGCTCGCCGGGGTGGTTCGCGCCGAGGTAGTGGCCGACCGGGAAGATCAGTGCGCTGCTCATGCGTTCACTCCACTCAACCGGAAGCTGACATCGACGTACGCCGCGTTGACGAGCAGCAGCGGGTGCAAGGCGGTGAGGAATCGGGTGAGCAGCGTCTCGGCATCGACATCGCTCGTCCGGCCCTCGGCAGTTCGGCGCGCCACATCGGCTGCGCTTTCGCAGACCGCCCACAGCGAGTCGTCCATCGCCGACCACTGCCACAAGTCGTAGACGGCGAAGTCGACGCGTAGCACCGGCTGCCCGAGGAAGCCGATCGCGAACCCGCCGGGCTCGGTCGCGGTGTTCCCCAGGCCGAGCATCAACGGCGTCAGCTGATGGCCGCGCGCGAAGTCGCGGGCCTCCTCGCCGCCGGGCGCGAACTCTGCCAGTAACCCGATGTCGACAAGCTCCTCGACGATCTCCGCCGCGTTCGCGATACCTGTGTGCCTGGCGAGCTCGACGATCGAGTCGCGTTGCCACGGCACCTGTTCCTCCACCGCGTGCGGCGTGCCGTGGGCCAGTGCCCAGACGGCGTACTGCCGATTGTCCAGCTCGACCAAGCCGGTGCCGCGCCGTACCAGGCCGGCGCCGACGAGGTGCCCGATCGGGACCGTCAACCGTTCGTCATTCATGCGTACGACGCTCGGCCGCCGATGGCGCCGGCGGCCGGGGTTGGCCGGATCAGGAAAGGAACTGACCGCTAGTTGGGCCAGCGCGGGTCGCGGCCGAGGTGGGCGACGATGCGGTCCAGCAGGTCGTCTCCGGACCACGCGACGTCGGGTGCGAACGGCGTCCCGGGGGCGAGGCGGACCTCGCCGGTCGGGACGACCTGGGCGACGGCCTGGGCTGCCTCGAGCGTGGCGGGGGCGAAGGTGACCGTCGTACCGAGGGACTTCGCGACGTCCCAGCCGTGCACGACGTAGTCGATGAAGTGGAAGCTGATCGCCTGCCCGCCGGGGAAGTCGGCGCCGAACTCCACGAGCGGGAACGTGCGGTCCGCGACGCCGGGCTCCGCGAATGCGTCCAGGACGTGCTCGGCGGACTCGACGTACGCCTTCACCGGGTCGTCGCCGAGGTCGCGCAGCTTCCAGACCGCCGGATCGGACTCGCCGCGGGAAGCGGCCGCGAAGCCGTAGTGCTGGGTGGCCATGTGGGCGAGCAGACCGTACAGCGTCCAGGCCCGGCACGGCGTCGGCCGGGACAGATCGGCGGGGGTCGCGGTCGAGACGAGCTCGATGCCGGCTCGGACGGCCTCGGCATCGAGGGGAACGTAGTCAATAGTGTGCATGCGCTTATCGTATGCGCCAGCATATGATTGCGCCAGTGCTACCTTTCCCGGCATGGCAACCGAGCGTCCCGACCTGGCCGCGATGCTGTACCCGCTGGTGCGGGAGCTGATCGCGCTCGAGCTGCCGGTGCTCGCCGCGCACGAGGTATCGATGTGGGGCTACTCGGTGCTCACCGCGCTGGACGACACCCCGGTCCGGACCCAGGCCGCGCTCGCCGAGGCGATCGGTGCGGACAAGTCCCGCATCATCGGGACCCTCGACGAGCTCCAGCAGGCCGGGCTGATCGAGCGCACCCCGGACCCCGCCGACCGTCGCGTCCGGCTGCTCGCGATCACGCCGCAGGGCCGGCGCGTCCGCCGTACCGTCCGCAAGGAGATCCAGGCGCAGGAGGAGCAGGTCCTCACCGCGCTCACGCCGGCCGATCGCAAGGCCTTCCTCCGCATCTTGCAGGAGCTGCACTCACGCTGACGGTGGAGGCCGTTCCCTCGCGCGAGTGATCCGATCGCCTTCGGAGCTCAACAGACTGGCGGCATGAAGCGAGCGGTCGTGGTGTGGGCAGTGGCGTACGGCGGTCTGCGGGTCTGGTTCGCGACCGGCCACGCCTTCGAGTGGAAGTTGCCGGGCAGTGACCTGTTGATTCCGAACTGGGTCGCGGCGATCGGCTGTCTCGTCGCGGCCTTGGCCGTGATCCGTGTCCGGCCGCGCTTGCTCTGGGTGCTCGCCGCGGGCTGGCTCGCCGCGGCTGGATTCATCCTGCTCGACCTGGTCGCGATGGTCCTGCCGGGTCTCGGAATTCCCTTCGACCTGCTCGGGATGCTCAGCCGGCTCGTCGCGGTCGCGGGCGCCGTACTGCTCGGCCGTCTGGCGAAAGCCCATCAGGCCGCGGCCCAGCCGTGGCCGCACTGGGTCTCGGTCGCCGGCGCCTGCCTGGCTGTCGCCGGTTGCCTGACCAGGCTCGCGGCGCAGGCGGTCGTCGGCTTCGGGCAGATGCCGTACGACGGCAACCTGTCGGTCCTCCTGTTCGAAGGTGGCTTCGTGCTGGCGGGAACGCTCCTGCCGTTCCTGCTCGTGCACCGCATCGGCCGGTACTTCCCGCGATGGCTCCTCCTGCTCCCCGGCTTTACGCTCGGCGCGGGCATCACGGCGTACTTCACGGTCGGGCTGATCCAGATGATCGTCAACGCGGTCCGGGGTGAGCCCGTGTACGGCGATGTCGGTCTGCCGGACAGCTTCTTCTGGGTCGCGGTTCCGGCGTACGTCGTCTGGGGCGCCGGGCTGACCGTCGCCGCGCGCGGGTACCAATTCGCCACCCGGAAGGCAACCGATCCGGAGTGTGATCTAGAAATCACTCACCGTTGAACCATGGAGAGCGTTCAATCGTTCGAACCAGGTACACGACCCCAACCACACCGCGAGGAGCGGCGCTGCTGTGTTCCGGCTCGATGGCCTACGCGTACTTCACCGTGCACCAGGCGGGTGCTTTGCTGCCTGTGCAGAATGGTGGCGAGAAGGCGGCGCTCTTCTGTTTCGCCTTTCCTGCTGATCGCATTCCTCGGCAACGGCGCCTGGTGGGTGCGGCGGGCGGGGACAGCGGAGGCAGCCGCAGTGACCAAGTGACGTGTCCGACCCGATCTTCCCCCCGCGGTTCACAGAGCAGGAGCGCCGATGGCCGACGACCGGGCGATGCTGCTGCGTGAGCTGCACGACGTGCACGCGCCTGCGCTGTGGAGGTTCGTCGTCCGGCTGACCGGCGACGACCGGCTGGCCGAAGACGTCGTCCAGGAGACCCTGCTCCGCGCGTGGCGGCGGCCGAACATCCTGACCGAGGACGAGGCCGGGGCCCGGGCCTGGCTGTTCACGGTGGCGCGCAACCTCGTCATCGACGACCGGCGCAGCGCCCGGGTCAGCCGGGAGGTCGCCAGCGACGATCTCCCGGAGAACCCGAGCGCCGACCATGCGAACGCCGTACTCGACGCCTGGCTGGTGGCCGAGTCACTGGCGCAGCTGTCGGAGGAACACCGGCAGGTGATCGTTCGCGCGTACTACGGACGCCGTACGGTCACCGACATCGCCGAAGAGCTGGACATCCCGTCAGGCACCGTGAAGTCGCGGCTGCACTACGGGCTGCGGGCGTTGAAGCTCGCGCTGCAGGAGAAGGGGGTGACAAGCCAGTGAGTGACCAGTACCGGGACTGGGACGCGGCCTACTTGCTCGGCGCGCTGTCGGCGAAGGACCGGCGTGTGTACGAGGAGCATCTGCACACCTGTGCGGAATGCTCGGCCGGGGTCGCGTCGCTGGCCGGCGTACCCGGTGTGCTGGCCGCGTTGCCGGCTGAGCGGGCGATGGCCACCGTCGCGGCCGACCCGCCGAACCTGCTGCCCGGCCTGGTCCGCACCGTCCAGCGCGACCGGCGCCGGCAGCGGATCCGGCTCGGTGCGCTGACCGCCGGCATCGCGGTCGCCGCCGCCGTGATCGGCGCGCTCGTCGTGCTGCCACTGACCCGCGACGAGCCGAAGGGCGACTACGTCGTGCTCGCCCAGACGGTGTCCAGCAAGCTGTCCGCGGACGCCCGGCTGGTGCCCGAGCCGTGGGGGACGACGATCGAGATCAGCTGCCGGTACGACGAGCTCGCGACGCCGAGCGAACGCGCCCGCGGATACGAGCTGTACGTCACCGACACGTCCGGCAAGGTGCAGCTGATCGCGAGCTGGACGTCCGCGCCGGGGACGACGGTGAAACCGGCGGCGACTACCAAGCTGCAGCGCAACGAGATCCGGGCCCTGGACATCCGCAGCTCCGAGACCGGACGAGTGTTACTGGCAGTTCGTTTCTGAACACGAATGCACACGCGCTGTCGGGGCACCTAGAGGTGAAGGGACGACAGTCGCTCGAGAGGCCGTCGTTCCAGACCCCGGTGTTCAGGGACGTGCGCCGGGGTCGCCGTACGTCGTGACCGGGCCGCAAGAAAGTTCTGGGGAATCTGTAACACTCGCGCCGTCACCAGCGATACACCCTGTGTAACGCCACTGAGGACCCCGTCCCAGGTCAACCGCCCGAAGGGCCTGGGCCGGGGTGCTCGATGCTTCTGAGGCGCCCTGGCAGCGTTACGTGCAAAGGCCCCCGGTGATTCATCACCACCGGGGGCCTTCGCGTTGCGTACCCTCCCTAGGACGCTTGCTCAGTCGGGCCTTCCGACGCGGGCAGAGCGATCCGGTCGGCCGGCAGGCGTTCCGTCCGCTCGTTGCCGTCGTCGCCCTCGTACTGCACCAGAGCGGTCCATCCCGATTCCTCGTGATCGCGGCCGATCAGCCAGCCGCGACGCCAGGTGTCATCCACCAGTACGACGACATGGCTGGGCAGAGGGAGACGGGACACCAGATCGGTGCCGGGCTCGAACTCAGTCATGGCCGAAGGCTAGGTGCAAAACGGCCGCGGCGCCTCTTGAAAGCGTGTTCCCGCACCCGGTTCTCAGAATCCGAACGCCTGGACCGCGCCGTTCACCTTGAGAGCGCGGCCACCCGGGATGTGCGTCACCCAGCCTTGGCGCAACGCGTGCTCACACAATGCCGCGCCTACCGCACCTGCCAGATGCGGTCGTCGTTCGGTCACGTCCAGGCAGGACCTGACTGCCGGGCGTCCGCGGCGGGTGCTGAGCTCGATGCCGAGATCGTCCAGCCAGGCTTGGCCTTTCGGCGTCAGGCTGATCCCCTCGGACCAGTCGACCAGACCCCGCTCCGTCATCGCGTCGGCGAGAGCGACGCCGAGCTTGCCCGCCAGATGGTCGTAGCACGTCCGCGCCCGGGCGAACGCGTCCCGTTTGCTGACGGCCGCCAGACTGTTGACCACCTCGGCCCGCCGCGGCGCCAACGCGGCAAGCCCTTCGAGCAACTCGGCCGTGTCCGGTCCGGCAAGCTTCACGTACCGGTGCCGGCCCTGTCGTACCTCGGTCAGCAGCCCGCCGCCGACCAGCAGATTCAAGTGCTCGCTGATCGTCGGCCGGGACACCTTCGCCACCTTGGCCAACTCACTCGCCGTCCACGCCCGCCCATCCAGCAACGCCAGACAAACCGTCGCCCGAGTCCCATCAGCCAACATCCGCGCCCAGCCCGCCAACTCCTCACCTTCGGCACTCATAACCCCATCATCCCGCCCCCACACTTAGCCCCCCACCGAACCATCCACCTAACGGCAAACGCCGACCGCGAGCACGGGTCCATGGGGCGCGCTGTGGGTGTGCGGGTGCCTGGGGAGGGCATGCGGTGTGGCGTGGGGCGTGGGGTGGGCGTGGGGTGTGGGGTGGTTGGGGGTGCGGGGTGGGTTTGGGGTGCGGGGTGGGCGTGGGGTGCGGGGTGGGTTGGGGGTGCGGGGTGGGTTTGGCGTGTGACGTGGGGTGGGCGTGGGGTGCGGGGTGGGTTTGGCGTGTGACGTGGGGTGGGCGTGGGGTGCGGGGTGGGTTGGGGGTGCGGGGTGGGTTTGGCGTGTGACGTGGGGAGGGCGTGGGGAGTCGGGCGGGCTTGGGGTGCGGGGAGGGCTTGGGGTGCGGGGCGGGCTTGGGGTGCGGGGAGGGCTTGGGGTGCGGGGAGGGCTTGGGGTGCGGGGGAGGGTTTGGCGTGTGTGTTTGGGGTGTGAGGTGGGGCTTGGGGTGTGTGGGCTGGGCTTCGGGTGCGGGGAGGGGTGGGCTGCGGGTGTGAGGGTTGGGTGGGTGGGAAAGCCCCACGCGTGCTACGCAGCCGCCACCTCGTCGCTTCGCTCCTCGCCAGCGCCCGCTACGCGCGCTCCCGCCCACCCCCGGCTAACGCCGGAGCATCAACTTCCGGCTGGCGCCGGGGTGTTGCTCGCTGGGCTCGCGGTTTCGGCTGGCGCCGGGGTGTTGCTCGCTGGGCTCGCGGTTTCGGCTGGCGCCGGGGTGTTGCTCGCTGGGCTCGCGGTGCCGGCTGGTGCCGGGGTGTGGCTTGCGGGGCCTGTGGTTTCGGGTGGTGCCGGGGTGTTGCTCGCTGGGCTCGCTTTCGGGCCTCGTCGGATGGGCTGCTGTCGGGCCGACCGGACTTGGGCTGATGCCGGCGCAACGGTTAGGTGTCTGCCGAACAAAACCGCGCCTAGCGTCGAGCTTCGTGACGCACCTGACGATCGAACCATCCATCCTGTACGTCGGGACGCCGGTCGCCCTGCTCAGCACCGAGAACGAGGACGGCACCGTCAACCTCGCCCCGATGTCGTCCGCCTGGGCGCTCGGTGACGTGGTGGTCCTGGGTGTCGGTGTCTCCGGGCAGACGGCGATCAACCTGCGTGAGCGCCGGGACGTCGTGATCAACTACCCGTCGCCCGACCAGTGGACAGCCGTCGAACGCCTCGCCCCCTTGACTGCCGCGCACCCGGTCCCCGAGCACAAACGCGCCCGCTTCCACCACGAACGCGAGAAGTTCAAAGCAGCCGGCCTCACCCCGACCCCCTCCGAACTCGTCACCCCACCCCGTGTCGCCGAATGCCCGCTCCAGTTCGAGGCGACTGTCGTCCACGCGCAACTCGATGCCAGCAGCAACTTCCTGATCGCCCAGGCCGAAGTCCGGCGGGTCCACGCCGCCGAGCACATCGTCGTACCAGGAACCTCGCACGTCGACCCCGCCGCCTGGTCACCCCTCGTCTACAACTTCCGCCACTACTACGGTCTGGGCCCCGAGCTGGGCGAATCCTTCCGCACCGAAACCCCAAGACACGCGTGACGCGAGCCGAGTCGTGGCGATTGGCTCCGGGCCCCTCCGCCGAGTCGTGGCGATTGGTTCCGGGCCCCTCCGCCGAGTCGTGGATTGTGGTCGTCCGGCGCAGCCAGTTCCCACGACTCGGGGATGGCGGCCGCCTACATGAGGCGTAGGCGGTCGATTTCTTCGTCGGTGAGGACTACGTCGAGGGACGCCAGTACGTCGGGGAGGTCTGCGGCGGGCACAGCGCGGGAGGTGTTGCGGCCGTCGGCGTGTTCGACGGTCAGCGTGTCGCCGACCAGGCGGCGTACGACGCCTTCGGCGACGCGCATGACGACGGGGCGGCCGGTGAAGGGGGAGTTGGGGTGGGTGGAGACGTAGTGGTGGTAGACCTCGTAGTCGATCGGCCGCACCGGTTCGTCGTTGGAGGCGTGCTGGGGGATCCAGCCGTCGGCGGTCTTCTTGGACAGAGTCCAGACGTCGCCGTCCAACTCCAGACGGTGGTCCCAGCCGGCCTGGTCGACGACGGCGCCGTCCTTGAGCGGCGTGGGGTACAGCTGCCCGGCCCCGAACCCCACGTCGGCCAGGAATTCCTGCCCGTTGACCCCGACCTTGAGCAGCGCGTGCGTCCGCGGCCCGGCCTTGTGCGGTTGCACGCGGGCGACCCGCCGTACGACGTCGTACCCGAGCTGCTCGAGCGCGGCGCCGAACAGGAGCGCGTGCTCGTAGCAGTACCCGCCGCGCTGCCGGCCGACGAGCTTGGACTGGATCGCGTCGAGGCCGATGCCGGGGTGGGTGCCGAGGATCACATCGATGTTCTCGAACGGGATCGCCAGCACGTGCGCCTGGTGCAGGCTGCGCAGTGCGTCGGCCGACGGCGGCACACGGTCGTGCCCGATCCGGGCGAGGTAGGCGTCCAGGTCGAGGGTCTCGATGTTCCACATGCCCGCTACCTCAACACTTCCAGCTCACTTGAGGTCAAGCTCCGTGAACAACGTGAGCTGGATGCCGCCGGGGGTTTCGAGGCGGGCGTTCAGCGAGTTCCACGGCGTCCGGGTGGGTTCGGCGACCACCTCGGCGCCGGCCTCGGCCAGCCGGGCCGTCGTTCCGGCCGAGTCGTCGACCTCGAGCGCGACCCGGAACTTGCCGGCCACCCGCCGCCCGACCTCGACCTCGTCGATGTAGTCGGCCTGCGCGCGATTCGCGATCTCGAGCGTCGCGCGTCCGGCCTCGAGGATCATCACCTCGGCATCGCCCGTCGTGTAGGACTCGCGCTCGGGCAGCCCGAGCGCGTCCCGGTAGAACGCCACCGCGGCGTCGTAGTCGTCAACCGTCACAACAAGCCGAAGCTCTTTGGCACTCATGCGGCCAGTATCTACAACCGCGAGACCTGATAGTGCGCGATCAGCCAGCCTTCGTCGGTCCGGCGCAGCAGTACGCCGAGGTTGACGGTCAGCGTCGGCCGGTCGGTGAACGTGAAGTCGACCCTCAAGTAGCCGAGGATCAGATCGTCGGCGAGCTCCCGGGTCTCCAGGATCCGGTACCGCGGCGACAGGCCGAGCGGCTGCGAGTCGTAGTACTCGGCGACCGCGTCGCGCCCGACGCCGTACGGGTGTAAGCCCTGGAAAACGGCGTCCTTCGTGAAGAGCGCCGCGACGCGGGACGGATCGTGGTCGTCGATACCCGACTTCCACTGGTCCAGGACGGTGGTGAGGACGTTGTTCATGCGAGTCTCCTAAGAGGTTGGGCGACGACCGCCGCCAAAGCGACGACGCCGGCGCTGATGAGGAGCGCCTGGTGGTATCCGTTGTGCAGTAGCGGACCG
This sequence comes from Kribbella sp. NPDC051936, assembly GCF_040680955.1. Taxonomy (NCBI): domain Bacteria; kingdom Bacillati; phylum Actinomycetota; class Actinomycetes; order Propionibacteriales; family Kribbellaceae; genus Kribbella; species Kribbella sp. NPDC051936. The sequence goes on from NZ_JBFAXS010000003.1 coordinate 97,762, forward strand.
ACCGCCAGCGGGCCGACGATCTGGCCGAGGCTGTAGCCGGTGGTGAGGATCGCGACGGCGTGCGGCACGCGGAGTTCGGTGCCGAGCGCGATCGCGAGGTTGGCGACGCCGAGGAACGTAGCGCCGAAGAGTGCAGCCGAGACGAGCGCCGCGGCAACGCTGGGAAGGACGGCCGGCAACGCGATACCGACTGCCTGGACGAGCAACGCGACCATCAGCAGTGCCGACCGTGACCAGCGCCGGCCGAGCCGCGCCCAGAGCGCGGTCGACGGTACGGCGGCCAGCCCGACGACGATCCAGGCGCTGGTGCCGGCCGGGCCGGAGGCGGTTTCGTTGATCGCGGCAACGAGGAACGTGCCGGCGATGATGTAGCCGATCCCTTCCAGGGTGTAGCTGGTGAGCAGCGCGGTGAAGTGACGGGACCTGGTCCCGCCGGCGACTGTGGCAGGTGCCGACGAGCCGGACAGGTGCCACGCCGGGATCGCGCAGGCGACCGTCAGCACGGCGGTGATCCACCACGCCGTACGCCAACTGCCGCCGACCAGGACCATGCCCGACACGGCGATGCCCGCGCCGACGCCGCCGAACGTCCAGCCCACGTGATGGCTCTGCAGCCGGGGGAGTACGGCGTTGACGGCGATCACGAACACCAACGCGCTCGCGATTCCGGCGACCAGGCGCAGAACGAGCCAGAGCGAAGGGCTCAGCGGCATCAGTGCGAGGGTCGCGGCCAGGATCAGCAGCGACAGCCGGAGCGCCCAGCGGGAGTGCAGCAGCCGCGGTACGACGACCGCAGCCAACGCACCAGCCAGGTAGCCGGTGTAGTTGGCCGTCGCGAGCGCTGCTCCGAGACGCGGCGAAAGGCCGGCCTGCGAGTGCATCAAGGGCAGGATCGGCGTGTACGCGAACCGGCCGATGCCCATACCGCCGGCCAGTGCCGCCGCGCCTTGTCCCGCCAGGCGCCACTGCTTCATGTCACTGACCTGCCTGCTGGCCGCCGTCGACGTGCAGGATCTCGCCGGTGACGAACTTCGCGGTCTCCAGGTACGTGACAGCGTCGACGATCTCCTCGATCTCGCCGAGCCGGCCGACCGGGTGCAGCGCCGCGAGGAACTCGTGCGTCTCCTCCGGGTGCATCGGCGTCCGGATGACGCCCGGAGCGACCGCGTTCACCCGGATGTTGCGCGCGGCGTACTCGGTGGCCAGCGACTTCGTGGCGGAGTTCATACCGCCCTTGGTCAGCGCGGCCAGGACTGCCGGGACACTGCTGAAGCCGCGGTCGGCGAACGTCGTGGTGATGCTCACCACGTGGCCGCCGTCGGGGTTCTCGAGCATCGCGGCGATCGCTCGCCGGGTGACGTCGAAGAAGCCGCGCAGGTTCAGGCCGGTGACGACGTCGTAGTCCTCGTCGGTGTACTCGGTGAACGGCTTCGCGACGAAGATGCCCGCGTTGTTGACCAGGGTGTCGATCCGGCCGAACGCCTCCAAACCCTGCTCGATCACCCGAGCACCGGTGCCGGGCTCGGCGAGGTCGCCGGGAACGGTCAGTACGTCGGGGTCGTCGGAGGGCGTGATCGTGCGCGAGTTCGCGACCACGGCGTAGCCGAGCTTGCGGTAGGCCGTGACGAGCCCGGCGCCGATGCCCTGCGAGGCTCCGGTGATCACGGCGACTTTCTGGTGGTTCATGGTGCTCCTGTTCGGGAAATGGTGCTGCCTGTAGTTCGATAGTTGTCGAACCATCGAGGCTTTTCCACGACCGGTTTGCTCTCAGCTGGGAGGCTCGGCCTACGAGGGCATGTCTGACAATCCAGCGCCTACTGCGGGGCACTCGGCACGGCATCTCGCCGCACGTGAGCAAAGGCCACGATGCGCCGCATCGAGACCTTCGCTCCCGCACGCCGAGCTACCGCACCGAGCACCTCCTCGCGACGGCGCTGGATTATCAGACATGCCCTAGGCTGCGGGGCGTGGAGCTGCGCCAGTTGCGGTACTTCGTGGCGGTCGCCGAGGAGCTGAACTTCGGCCGGGCCGCGGCGCGGCTGCACATCGCGGGGCCGTCGCTGTCGCAGCAGATCAAGTCGCTCGAGCGGGACCTCGGCGTACCGCTGTTCGAACGCGATCGCCGGACTGTGCGGCTGACCGCGTTCGGGGAGACGCTGCTGCCGCAGACGCGGGCGCTGCTTGAGCAGGCCGACGCGCTCCGGCGTACGGCCCGGGGGTTCGCGGCCAGCGAGCCGGTGCGGCTGGGGTACGTCAGCTGGCGGCCGCCCGATCTGGCCGAGCGGGTGTCCGGGGTCGCGCAACTGCTCGTCGACACCTGGGTGATGCCGTCGCACACGCAGGCAGGCCGGGTCGCGGAGGGGAGCATCGACCTGGCGATCTGTTGGGTGCGCGCGACCGACCTCGCGGAACAGGAGTTGTCCGGCTCGTTGCTGGGGGCGGACCGGCTGATCGCGGTCTCGGTCGGCGACGACTCGCCGGTGCGAGCGCGCGACACCGTCGTGCTGGTGGACGCGGACACCGAGGCCTGGGCCTCCTGGAACATCTACGCGATCGAGTTCGCCCGCGCCACCGGTGCGTCAGTGGAGCGGATCGACGACCACGGCATCACCGGACCGGGGTTCTACGAGCACGTACGCCGTCTGCGCCGTCCGGTCGTCAGCTCACCCAAACGGGACGCGACGCCACTGCCGCGCGACTTCGCCCGACGGCAGGTCGTCGACCCGGTCCCGGTCTGGACCTGGGCTCTGGTGGCACGCCGCGACGAGGAGCGCCCCGCCGTACTCGCGGCGGTCGAGGCGCTGACGCGGGACGTGAAGGTGGAGTTCGACCCGGACGCCTGGCTGCCGGCCGACGACCCGTTCCGCTGATCACCAAGCCTGGGTCAGGGCGGTGGTGGTGGACGGGGTCAGGCGGTAGCCGGTGTGGGCCGAGAACTCGGCGGACAGGCCGAACCGGTCGCCGCGGACAAGGGTGTGGCGCCACTCGACGGGGCGGTTCTGTGACGTGCCCTGACGGATGATCGAGAACGCCGCGGCCTCGGGCGGGCAGTGCAGGAGCGCGCGTTCGGCCGTCGTGGGGACGACGGCGCGGATGTCCTCGCGGCCGTGGTCGAGAGTGATGCCGGCCCGTTCGGCCAGCTCGTTGTAGAGGCTGGTGTGCGTGAAGTCCGCGTCCAGGAGCGGCTCCGCGAGAGTGGCGGGCAGCCAGACGCGGTCGAGCGCGAGCGGCTCGTCACCGGCGTACCGGAGGCGCTCGAGGTAGAGCAGCGGGATCGACGCCTCGAGGTCGAGACGGGCCGCGATCACCCCGTCGGCGCGGACGTCGAGCGCCCGGACGACGCTGTGCTGCGGCAGGCCGGACTCCTCGACCGAGGAGAACAGGCTGTAGAGCGCGCCCATCGGCTGCCGGATCTCGGGCGCTGTCGCGACCCGCGGCTGCCGGCCGCGCTCGGCGAGGATCAGGCCGTCGGTGCGCAGCTGCGCGAGCGCCTGGCGGACGGTGTGCCGGCTGACCGCGTACTCCTCGACCAGCGCGAGCTCACCCGGGAACGCGTCGTCGAACTCTCCGGACCGCAGCCGCCGGACCAGATCCGCCTGCAACTGCTTCCAGAGCGGCTCGCCGCCGCCTCGTTCGAGCTTGCGCACGCGGTTCCCTCCAGAGTTGCAAAATGTCCGGTCATCTCCTACCTTCAATGTACGTACATTTCTCGCAGGAGGGGACCGGCTGGTGGTGCAGTTCGAGGTTAGGACACCTGGCAGCCACCCCGCCGTCGCTACCGCCCACCGCCGCCTGGATCCGGTCGTACGGCGCCTGCGCGGCCTCGGGATCGTGCTGCTGGTGACCGCCGTGGCGGTGCCGCTCGGGCGACTCGTTCCGCTCGTCGGCGGGCCGGTCTTCGGGATCCTGCTCGGCGTGATCGCGGGCAGTGTGATCCCGGCGTTGCGCTCCGACGTCTGGCGTCCCGGGTACGATTTCGCCTCGAAGACACTGCTCCAGTTGTCGATCGTGGTCCTCGGGACCGGGCTGTCGCTGCAGCAGGTCGCCCGGGTGGGCGTCTCGTCGCTGCCAGTCATGCTCGGAACGTTGGCCCTCGCCCTCGGCGGTGCGTGGGTGTTCGGTCGGCTGCTCGGCGTCCGCGGTGACACCCAGACGCTGATCGGCGTCGGTACGGCGATCTGCGGCGGCTCCGCGATCGCGGCCGCGACCGCCGCGATCGGCGCCAAGCGCTCGTCGGTCGCCTACGCGCTGGCGACGATCTTCACCTTCAACATCGTCGCCGTGCTGACGTTCCCGCCGCTCGGGCACCTGCTCGGCCTGAGCTCCGAGGCCTTCGGCCTGTGGGCCGGTACGGCGGTCAACGACACGTCGTCCGTCGTCGCGGCCGGGTACGCGTACAGCCAGGCGGCCGGCGACCAGGCGATCGTCGTCAAGCTCACCCGATCGCTGACCCTGATTCCGATCGTGCTGACGCTGGCCGCGCTGAAGATCCGCCGCGAGAACCGCGCGGCGCGGGCCCTCGACGCCGTCGGCGAAGGGTCGTACAAGGGCGCCACGGCCTCGATCCGTCAGCCGTTGCCGTGGCGCAAGCTCGTGCCGCTGTTCCTGATCGGCTTCGTCGCCGCCGCGGGCCTGCGCTCCGCGGGCGCCGTACCGGAGTCCTGGCTGCCGACGCTGACCGTGATCGGGACCTGTCTGATCACCGCCGCGCTGGCTGCGATCGGCCTGTCCCTGCGCCCGCGTGAGCTACGCGACGCAGGGCCCAGGCCGCTCCTGCTCGGAGCGATTCTCTGGGCCCTGGTCGCTGTCGGATCCCTTGGATTTCAATGGATCTAACATCATCTGTGACGTGGGCCGTAGGCGAGCGCCGCCGACTGCGGTAACAGAGGGTATTGGTACGATCGCTGGCGTGAGGATCGTCGTCCAGGTGAAACTGATGCCGGATGCCGCGCAGGCACAGGCTCTTGCCGCAACTCTGCGGACGGTCAACGAATCGGCGAATTGGGTGTCGTCTGTCGCGTTCGAGCGGGGCGTTCCGCGCGAATATGAGCTTCGCAAGCACAGCTACACCAAGCTCAAAGCTGGTGGACTCGGGGCCCAGGCGGCACAGCACACCATCAAGAAGGTCAGCCACGCCTACGCGGCTCTGAAGGCAAACATCCGCGCGGGGAATCTCGGCAAACCAGGCTCGAGGCGCAGGTCGAACGCGGAATCCAAGCCGATCGTCTTCCGGCACGATGCCGCGCACCCGTTCGACGATCGGTGCCTGTCATGGCAGTACGACGCGCAGACCATCAGCATCTGGACCACAGGGGGCCGACTGAAGGCGGTCCGCTTCATCTGCTCGGCTGGTGCGCTCAAGATGCTGCGCAAGCATCGCAAGGGCGAGTCCGATCTGATCGAACGCGACGGCATCTTCTACCTGATCGCTGTCTGTGAGATCACCGAAGCCACGCAGTACGAACCCGACGGGTTCATCGGCGTGGACCTGGGCATCGCCAACATCGCGACAACATCCACAGGCTTCCGGGCTGCCGGCCGCAGCCTGAACAGGTACCGGAAGCGTCAGGTTGAGCTCCGCCGCAAATTGCAGGTCAAGAACACCAAATCTGCGAAGCGTCGCTTGAGGAATCGGCGCAGCAAGGAACGCCGGCACACCGCGAACGTCAACCACATCATTGCGAAGAAGATCGTGACCGAGGCTGAACGCACCTCACATGGGATCGCCCTGGGGTCGGGTCGACCAGGTCCGATTCATCTGCCGGTCGTGCGGGGTCGCTGCCCACGCTGACTGGAACGCTTCACGCAACATCGCCGCACGCGGCGAGGCTGCGTGGATCGCGGGGCGTGAGTCACGCGTCCCAGCCACCGTGTAGGTGGTCCGGACGGAGGGACCAACCCAGCAGCCAGCTGGGCGCTACCTCCAGGCTCGGCCTTTCAACGGCCGGGTCAAGCTGACTCCTTCTCGTAGGCCGCCTGGCGGTCCTGGACCGCCTTGATGCGCGGCACGTCGAGCTTGTTGCTGCGGTCGAAGTTGTAGATGCCGTTCTCCTCCTGGAAGACGTCGGTCAGCTGCGTGTAGCAGTAGCCGAACATCAACTCGTTGTCGAGGAGCGCGTCGACCAGGCCGGCGAAGCGGACATAGAAGTCCTCCTCGTTCGCGACCCGCTGGCCGTAGCCCCACGAGTCCGCCGAGTTCCCGCTCTTCCCGGCGGCAGCCTTCTCGGCGTTCCACCAGATGCCGCCGAACTCGCTGCAGAAGTACGGCTGCCCGTCGTAGGCCAGCGAGATCGGCTTGCCTTCGGGGCCGCCGGTGTTGCCGTACGGCTTGTCGTTCACCAGGTCTGCCATCTGCTTCGCGAACTCGGCCGGGTCCTGCTCGTAGTTGTGCGAGTCCCAGACGTCGGTCTCCGGCACGCGGTGGCTGTAGCCGGACGCGTCCAGCACCGGGCGGCTGGTGTCGGCGGCCTTCGTGGCCAGGAACATCGCCCGGGTGACGTCGTCGAGCTGCGTGATCCGGTCGTGCAGCAGCTGGTGCGTCTCGTTCAGCGGGCACCAGCCGACGATGCTCGGGTGGCTGTAGTCGCGCTCGACCGCCTCGAGCCACTGCCCGACGTACGACGCCGTCGGCTGCTGGTTGTCGGTGTCGGTGTGGCCGACGCCCGAACCCCAGTCGCCGAACTCGCCCCAGACCAGATAGCCGAGCCGGTCGGCGTGGTACAGGAACCGCTCCTCGAACACCTTCTGGTGCAGCCGCGCGCCGTTGAACCCGGCCGCCAGGCTGAGCTCGATGTCGCGGACGATGGCTTCCTCCGACGGGGCCGTCATCAGGCTCTCCGGCCAGTACCCCTGGTCGAGCACGAGCCGCTGGAACACGTGCTTGCCGTTGATCAGGATCGCCTTGCCGTTGATGCTCACCGACCGCAGGCCGGCGTACGAGTCGGCGCCGTCGACGACGTTGCCGTCGGCATCGATCAGCTCGAGGCGGACGTCGTACAGGTGCGGGTCCGTGGTGTCCCAGAGGCGGACGCGGTCGGCCGGGACCTGGAGGGTGAGGCGCGGGGCGAGGTCGAGGTCGGCGCGGACCTCGGCAGTGGTGATCTCGCCGTCGGCGTCCTTCAGGGTGGCCTTGATCTGGTACCCGGTCTTGTTCGCCGAAACCGGGACTTCGAGGTGGAAGCTGGAGCCGGCGACGTCAGGGGTGATCCGCGGCCGCTTCAGGTGCGCCGTCGGGACCGCTTCGAGCCAGACGGTCTGCCAGATGCCGGTGGTGCGGGTGTAGAGGCAGCTGTGGTTGAAGTACAGCTGGCTCTGCTTGCCGCGGGCTTGCGGGCCGCGGTGGCTGTCGCGGGCGCGGACCACGATCGTCGCCTGCTCGCCGGGCCGGGCGACGTGGCGCAGGTTCGCGCTGAACGGGGTGAACCCGCCGCGGTGCCGGACCACCTCCTCGCCGTTCACCCAGACGGTGGCGTCGTGGTCGACGGCCTGGAAGTGCAGGACGGCGTCCTTGCCGGCCCAGTCCGCCGGGATCGTCACGGTCGTGCGGTACCAGACCGCCTCCATGAAGTCGACGTCCTCGATCCCGGACAGCTCGGTCTCCGGCGCGAACGGCACGACGATCCGCTGCGGGAGTTCGCGTTCGCGCAGGCCGCGCTCCAGTCCGGAGTCCGACCGGTCGATCTCGAACTGCCACTCGCCGTTCAGATTCACCCACTCGGGCCGGACGAACTGCGGACGCGGGTACTCCGCACGAGGCTGAGACATGTGCTCTCCCGTGATGCTGGTCGATGGCGGGACGGCAGCACTTTACAACGTTGGAATGGACCGGGCAACGGCCAGTTCCATGACCCGGATCAACGGTCCGGGAGCTGCATCCGCTTCGCATAGCAGTGGGTTCCGGGCTGGTTGATGTACTTTCCCCAGGCCTCGGTGCGGGTGTATCCGCTCGACTCGTAGAGCGCGATCGCCTCCGGCTGGAGGTGTCCGGTGGTGAGCCGGAGCCTCGGGTGCCCGGCCGCCCGAGCCGCATCCTCCAGCCCGGCCAGCAGCGCGCGAGCGTACCCCCGCCCACGAGCCGCCGGGACGACGTACATCCGCTTCACCTCACCGTCGCCCGGATACTCGGTCCCCGGCCCGAAGACCTGCACAGCCCCACACCCAACCGCACGCCGCGCGTCATCAAGCACCACGAAGTACCGAGCCCCACCCTTCACCTGCGACCGCCCCTCGGCCCCGTACCGCCCGACAAGCTCCGCGAAGGCCGCCGCCAGAAGGGCTTCCAGCTCGACGTCATCCGCCGACCGCTCCTCGATCTCCATCTACAGACCGAGGAGGCGGGCGCCGTTGTCGCGGCAGACTGCGCGGAGCCAGGGGTCGCCGAGGTCGAGGGCTTCGAGGGAGGTGAGTTGGACGGCGTACTCGTAGGGGATGTTGGGGAAGTCGGAGCCGAGGACGATGCGGTCCTGGAGGTCGGCCAGGCGGGGGATCAGGTCGCGGGGGAAGGGCATCATCGCTTCGGTGAAGGGGGTCAGGGCCATCGTCGTGTCCAGGTGGACGTTCGGGTACGACGTGAGCGCCAAGTGCTCGGCGTACTCCGGCATGCCGAGGTGGGCGATGACCGCGGTCAGCCGGGGGTGTCGCCGCAGGACCTCGCCCATCGGCCCCGGACCGGTGTGCCGGCCCGGGATCGGACCGGAGCCGCAGTGGACGACGACGGGTACTCCGGCCTCGGCCAGCTGGCCCCACACGTCGTCGAGTTCGCCGGAGCGCGGGTCGTAGTCGCCGACCTGGACGTGGACCTTGAAGATCCGCGTCCCCAACTCCAGAGCCGTGCGCACATAGTCGGCCGCGGAGGGCTCAGGGAAGAACGTCCCGCTCGGCACACAGCCAGGTGTCACGGCCGCGAAGTCCCGCGCCCACGCGTTCAACGAGGCCGCCATCCCGGGCTTGTGCGGATAGACCAGCGCCGGAAACGCCCGCACCCCCAGCGAATCCAGCGTTTTCAGCCGCTCCTCCACCGAGGTCCGGTAGGTGATCGGCCACTCCGTCCCGTAGTGCGACGACGCCTGGTCGAAGTACGCCCAGACCGCGTTCAGCACCCGGTCCGGCAGGAAGTGCACATGCACGTCCACCAGCCCGTCCAGCCCGAGCCGCCGCCACCACGCCGGTACCTCAACATCTCGCACGCCCCCTAGCCTGCCTGATCAGCCAGCCAGAGGTTGGTGAGGCCCTTGAAGTGGGCGAAGAACTTCTCGTGTTCGTGGGTCGGGTAGGTCGCGGTGACGGTCTCGCGGAGCAGGCGGTCGAAGTCGGGGCCGGCCACCCAGTCCCGGACCCGCAGGTCGAAGTCGCCCAGGTGCGAGGCGCACCATTCGTGGTACTTCGCGGTCTCGAAGTGCTCGTCGGCGAGTGCGAGGTACCCGTTCAGCTTGGCCTCGTAGTCGAGCGACTCGTCGTCCGCGATCTCGAAGTACCGCTCGGTGTGCAGGTCCACGGACGAGCGGCGGCCGGTCGCCAGGCAGAAGACCGACCACTTCACCAGCGCGCTCAGCGCCCACGGGAAGTAGTAGTGCAGGGACGTGACCGCGACGTCGGGGCAGGCGTTGGCGTAGTCGATCGGGTGCACGGCGTCGCCCTTGACCAGCATCTCGCAGGAGTTGAACTCCCAGCCGAAGAACGCGTTCACGATCCGGCTGATCGCGACCGCCTCGTGGCCGGCGGACGGGCTGAGGAAGTCGTGCGAGACGGCGTACCGGTTGTGCATCGGCTCGTCCGGCCGGAAGTCCATCACCATCGTCTCGGCGCCGATCGACAGCGCCCGCGCGAACTTGTCGTACTCGATGGTGGCCTGCAGGTGCATCAGCATCTCGCCGGACTGGTCGTAGGCCTGGTGCAGGTCGACCTTGTTGTTGATCCGGGACACGCCGCGCCAGCCGCCGCCGTCGAACGGCTTCATGTACAGCGGGTACCCGAGGTCCTCGGCGATCGCGTCCAGGTCGAAGGGCCGGTTGTACGTCGCCGACGTGTACGCCCAGCGCACGTTGTCGACCGGGTTCTTGTACGGCACCAGCACGGTCCGCGGGATCTTCAGGCCGAGCCGCAGCATCGCGCAGTACGCCGAGTGCTTCTCCATCGACTGGAACGTGAACGGCGAGTTCAGCAGGTAGGTGCCGTTCATCAGCGCGGCCTTCTTCAGCCACTCGCGCGGGTGGTAGTACCAGTACGCGAGCCGGTCGATCACCAGCCCGACCCGGACCGGGTCGTTCAGGTCGAATGGCTCGATGGTCAGCCGGCGGGACCCGAACTCGTGCTCGCGCCCGTCGATCGTCACCGGCCCGACCCGCTGCAACAGCGCCTCGAACGCCTGCGGCCAGTCCTCCTCGGCCCCGAGCAACAACCCGATCAGATGACGCGAACGATCACTCACGTGAGTCTCCTCAGCAGAATCGGGGCAGATGGTGGGCGATCTGCTGCCGCCACCAGGGCCAGTCGTGTGCTACGTCGTACCCCCACAGGTCCAGCTCATGCGGGATGCCTTTGTCCTTCAGTACGGCGGCCGTGGCGCGCGCCGACGGCAGGGAGCCGGTCGGGTGCGTCTCCCAGTCGCCCTGGCCGACGGTGAGCAGGATGAACAGCCGGCTCCGCAGCCAGTCCAGGTGGTCGCCGGACAGGTTGGGCAGGTAGTCGGCCGGGTTGTTGAAGTACGTCGCGTCGCCGCGCTCGCCCCACGCGTGCCAACTGGCCGCGTTGTAGTTGCCCGACTGGCAGATCGCGATCGGGAACAGGTCGGCGCGCTTGAACGCGAAGTTCAGGGCGTGGAACGCGCCCAGGCTGCAGCCGGTCGTGATGATGTCGCTGACGCCCGGTGAGTCCGATCCGATCGTCGGCACCACCTGGTCGACGATCCAGGACTCGTACAGCTCGTGCCGGCGGGCCCGGTCCTCGAGCTGGATGCTGCGGTCCGACCAGCTCACGTGGTCGTAGGAGTCGACGCAGTACAGCTTCACCCGGCCCGCCTCGATCAGCGGGGCGACCGCGTCGACCATGCCGTTGTTCTCGTAGTCCCAGGCGCGTCCCTGCTCGCTCGGGAAGACCAGGACCGGCCGGCCGTAGTGGCCGTACCGGATCAGGGTGCCGCGGCGGTCAAGCCCCGGCGCCTCCAGCTCGACCTGTTCCCGTTCCATCAGCCCCACCCCAGGTCTGTCGCAGTAGCTCCGTCAGATCAGGATCCAGCACATCCCGCCACGCTGTGAAGTTGTGCATGTCGGGAGTTTCGTCGAGCGTCGCGTCCAGCCCGAGTCCGGCCAGCCGGGCGGCCATCACCCGGTTGTTGTGCACGTTCTCCTCGGTGGTCCCCGCGGTCATCGCGATCCTGGGGGTGCTCGGCGCCGTGGTTGCCGTCAGCACCTGCTCGACGAACCCGGTCACCTCGGCGTAGAACTCGAACCCGGATTCCTGCGGGTCGGTCTGCGGCGTGAAGAACGACCCCGACTGCAGGAACAACGCGGAAAACGTGTTCGGAAACTGCCATTCCGCGTGCAGCGCCGCGAGCGCCCCGAGGCTCGCGCCCATCATCACGGGCCGCCGGCTCTCGTACTGCTCCCGCACGGCCGGTACGACGTACTGCGTCAGCGCCTCGGCGTATTGCGGGTTCGCGGCGTACCAGAGGTTGCGGGACGTCGGCCGGAGCAACGCCAGGCGGAACGGCGGCAGCGCACCGGAGGCGACCATCGCGCCGGCGTAGTGCGTCAGGCCGGCGTACGACGCGAACTCGGGCCCGTCGTGGGACAGCAGCAGCGGCAGCTCGAACGCCGGCGCGATCCCGTCCGGCGCCCACACCCGGACATCGACCGGGCCGACTGGCGAGTCGACGGCGAGCGGCGTCAGCGTCGACGGAAGCGGCGGTACAGCGATCCAGGCCGGCTCGACGTACCCGGGCAGCGGCAGCCACGAGTGGTCGCCGAACGCGCCGCCGACCACCCGCGGGTTGGTCGGGTCCGTCCGCATGCCGAGGTCGGCGATGTCGAACAGGTACTCCATCCGGTGCACCGACGGGCGCGGCAGCCGCAACTCCCAGCCGTAGTCGACGGGTTTGAACTCGAGCAACTCCGCCGCGAGCCCCAGCTCCTGCCAGAGGCGGACGCCAGTGAACGCCTGCGCGGTGTCGCCGAGGCGGAAAACCACCTCGGCACCTTCGACTGCGCTCACGACCATCCGACCACGGTACTCACGGAAACACTGACAACAGCTGTCAGCGATGAGGTTCTATCGTAGGAAGGTGGTCGATCTCACCGATATCCGCGACATCACCGCGGACCTCCCGCGCAGCTACGAGGTGCTGGTCCGCGACCAGATCAAGTTCCGCGTCGGCCAGATCGTCTATCTCGCGGTCTCCCGCGACGAGGAGACGATCGGCATCGGCTTCCCCCGCGAGGAGCGGGCCGCCGCACTCGCCGCCGAGCCCGACAAGTTCTTCCCGCCGCGCCCCTCCGACGAGCGCTACCAGTGGATCCAGGTCCGCCTCGCGGCGCTCGACCGCGAGGAGCTCCGCGAGCTGATCATCGACGCCTGGGCGCTGTGCGTGCCCAAGAAGGTCCGCGCCGAGTTCTTCGGCAGCTAAGACGTCACCACCACCGGCGTGTCCTTGCTGCCGATCAGACCGAGCAGCGCGACCGCCTCGGCCTCGATCGCGTGTCGTACGGCGGCCGTGACCGGCGCGTGCGTGGTGACCCGCAGGCTCGCGTCGGCGCCGCGGTGGTGACGCCAGTCGGCCGCGTAGTCGCCGTCGATCAGGACCGTGCCCATCGCGGCGCCGTTGCCGGGCGGCAGCGGCACCGCCCGCTTGAACGGGTTGACCCGCCGGCGGTCCGCGTGCGACAGCAGCAGGTTGTCGAACTCCGGCAGGAACCGGATCGGCGCGGGCGTGTCCGCCGCCGGCAGCGGCCCGTCCGGTACGTCGAACAGTTCCCGCCCGTCCTCATCGGCGTACACCTTCAACCCGGGCCGGAGCCGGTCCACGACCTCACGCAACTTCGTCAGCCCCGACCACATCTGGACGTCGGCGACACTCGCCGGACCGAACGCCGCCAGGTACCGCAGCACCAGATCGTCGATCGACGGATTCGTGACCGGTGCCCGGCCGAGCCAGCTCTCGATCGTCTGCAGCGCCGCCGGACCGGTCTCACCCCAGACACCGCGGGGCGTCACCTGGACGGTGCCGGCCAGATAGCTGACGGCGTACGCCATCGCGTTCGCGTCCCAATCCGGCCAGCGCTCGCCGAGCACCTCCCGGAGCTGGCTGCGGCTGTACGGTTCCCGGCTCATCAGATCCGTGCCGAACGCAACGACCGCGTCGATGTCGGCGCCGGCCAGCTGCTTGCCGAACGCGCCACGCAGGCCGCGGTCCGCGACCGGATGCACGAGGCGCCACATCATCAGGCAGTCCTCGGCGGTGACGAGGTGGATCGTGGACCGCAACAGCGAGGCACGAACGGCCTGCCGTGAGGTCATCAGCGTGGACAGCTCGGCCGGGTCGAAGCCCTCGAGCCTCGACCACAGCGCGACGTACGCGGCCAGCGGGGCCTGCGCCTGCATCCCGACCAGCCGCTCGATCAGTTCGGCGACCGGTCCACTCTCGCGGCGCAGCAGCTGCTGACGCTCGAGGGTCGCGCGGTTGAGTTCCCGCCGGCTCAGCACGCGGATCGATGCGTTCATCGGGCAAGCGTACGGAAGAAGGCGCGCACGTCCTCGACGAGCAAGTCGCCGCACTCCATCGCCGGGAAATGCCCGCCGACGGCGAAGTCCGACCAGTGCGCGACGCGACGCTCCGGATCGGCGATCCGGCGGACCACCGGGCTGCTGTTGAAGACCGCCCAGCCGGACGGCACCGTCGACTGCGCACCCCAGCCGAGATCGGAGTGCGCCGCCTCGTAGAGGAACCGGGCAGCGCTCGCACCCGCACGGCAGAACCAGTAGATGCTCACCAGCGTCAGCAGCTGGTCCCGATCCACCGACTCCTCGGGCGACTTCGCCGGATCCGTCCACAGCTGGAACTTCTCCGCGATCCACGCCAGTTGCGCGACGGGTGAATCGGTCAGCCCGGCCGCGATCGTGTCCGGCGTGTGGTTCTGCAGATCCAGGTAGCCACGTCCCGCCTGCCAGACCGCCTTGGCCTCCTGGACGACCGCCAGGTCCTGCTCGTCGAGGTCGTCCGGCAGCGGTACGAACTCGCCGGCCAGGCTGAGCGTCCCCCGGTCGCTGTTCACGTGCGTGCCGATCACCCGGTCGGGCACGGTGGCGCCCAGATGCCCGGTGATGCCGGCGCCGATGTCACCTCCCTGCGCGCCGAACCGCTCGTACCCGAGCCGGGTCATCAGCTCGGCGAACGCCGCCGTGGTCCGCCCCAGCTCCCACCCGCCGCCGGACAACGGGGTCGAGAACCCGAACCCCGGCAGCGACGGCACGACCACGTGGAAGGCGTCGGCAGCGTCGCCGCCGTACGCGACCGGATCCGACAGCGGCCCGAGCAGCCGCAGGAACTCGACCGCCGACCCCGGGTAGCCGTGGGTGATCAGCAACGGTGTCGCATCCGGCTCGGGGGAGCGGACGTGGAAGAAGTGGATCACCTGACCGTCGATCTCGGTCGTGTACTGCGGATAGCTGTTGAGCTCCTGCTCCGCCTTCCGCCAGTCGTACGACGTCCGCCAGTACTCGGCCAGGTCGTACAGGTAGCCGCCGGGGATACCGCGGCTCCAGTCGTCGCTGTCGCCCGGGACGGGCCGCGGCCGGCGGGCGTGCTCGAGCCGGAACTTCAGGTCGGCCAGCTCGGCGTCGTCGATGTCGATCAGGAACGGGTGGATCTCCGGTGTGTTCGTCATGATTCGACCGTAGAAGCCACTGCGGAAGACTTCCTTCCGCAATGTGCGTCATTCTGGAGAAATGCTGAACACGTCCGCTCGTCTGCTCCGGTTGCTGTCCCTGCTCCAGACCCGCGCGCTGTGGACCGGTCCCGAGCTGGCCGAGCGGCTGGACGTCAGCACCAGGACGATCCGCACCGACATCGACCGGCTGCGGCAGCTCGGCTATCCGGTGGAGGCCGCGCCCGGTCTCACCGGTGGCTACCGGCTGGGCGCCGGCGGCGCGCTGCCACCGCTGCTGCTGGACGACGACGAAGCGGTGGCGGTCGCGATCGGGCTGCGGACGGCCGCCAACGGAGGCGTGGAGGGCATCGGCGAGAGCTCGATCCGCGCCTTGGCCAAACTGGAGCAGGTGCTGCCGCCACGTCTGCGCCATCGGGTGAGTGCGATGCAGTCGGCGACGCTCGCCGTACCGGCGACCGGGCCGAAGGTGGACGCCGACGTGATGATCGCGATCGCGGCCGCGATCCGCTCCGAGCACCGGCTGCGCTTCGACTACGCCAGCCACGACGGGAGCGCGAGCAGTCGCGAGGTCGAGCCGCACCGGCTGGTCGTCATGGGACGCCGTTGGTACCTGATCGCCTGGGACCCAGACCGCGACGACTGGCGGACGTTCCGCGCCGACCGGATCACGCCGAAGATCCCCGGCGGTCCGCGGTTCACGCCCCGGGAGCTGCCGGAGGCCGAGGTCACCGCGAGGTTGCAGCGCGGCGTCGGCACCGCGACCTGGCGGTACGTCGCCCGCGTACTGCTGCACGGGCCGGCCGCCGAGATCCGCGCCAAGCTGCCGTTGCCCGTGGAGATCGAGGAGCTCGGCCCGGACCGTTGCCTGATCCGGCTCGGCTCCGACACTCCCCAGATGCTGACGCTCTATCTGGGGCTGCTGGACGTCGACTTCGAGGTCCTCGACGCGCCGGAGCTGTCGGCCGCGCTCCTCGCCTTGTCCGATCGTCTCCGCCGGGCTGCTCTTTCGGGTGCCCCCGGCAACGACCGGTCATCCTCTGGTAGTAGTCCGGAACCATCCTGACGGCCGATGGGTACGGCGTCTTCGCGACGCACCCTGGAATCATGACTGCATTGATGCCACGCCTCCGGCGCGGCGGGTCACGGGGCTGTGACTCCCGTCCTTCCCTCGTCGCTCCGGTCGCTGCGCTCCCTCCGCTCCTCAGTCCAGGACGGGAGGCCCCGTGACCGGGGACTTCCTGCCGCAACGCCGCAAGGCGTCGGTGCTCAGCCAAGCCGTGACCGTCGTGATCCTGCTCGCCGCCGCCGCGGTAGGCCTCTGGTTGTTCGCCTAGGTGTCCCAGCGCACGTCGGCCTCGCCGGGCCGGACCACGCCCGCCTCGTAGGCGACGACGACGGCCTGGACCCGGCTGGACAGGCCGAGCTTCGACAGCACCGAGCTCACGTGGGTCTTGACCGTGGTCTCGCTGACGAACAACTTGGTCGCGAGGTCGCGGTTCGACAGACCGCGGGCCATCCACACCAGGATCTCGCGTTCCCGTTCGCTCAGCTGGGACAACAGGCCGGCCCAGCGGGCGTCCGGTCGCGATGGCGCGCTGACCGCCGTACCGCCGTCGACCTGGCGCTCCAGCTCCATGCAGCGCTCCAGCAGCACCCGGGTCGAGGCCGGATCGACGAGCGAGTCGCCGCGGTGCACCGCCCGGACGGCAGACACCAGCAGATCCGGGTCGGTGTCCTTCAGCAGGAACCCGGACGCTCCCGCGCGGACGGCGGCCAGCACGTACGCCTCGTCGTCGAACGTCGTCAGCACCAGTACGGCGGGCCGCGCGCGCCCGGTCTCCCGGTTGGCGCTGGTGATCCGCTCGGTGGCGACCAGGCCGTCCATCACCGGCATCCGGATGTCCATCAGGACGACGTCCGGGTCGTGCTGCTCGATCAGCCGGAGCGCCTCCTCGCCGTTCTCGGCCTGCGCGACCGTGGTCAGGTCCGGCTCGTGGTCCAGGATCATCGCCAGACCCATCCGGATCACGCCCTGGTCGTCGGCCACCAGGATCCGGATCGGCTCGCTCACTTCTGCGGCGGCAGCCATGCCTGCACTCTCCATCCACCCAGGGGGCCGGCCGCGACGGCGAGCGTGCCGCCGACCGCTGTGGCCCGTTCCCGCATCCCGATCAGTCCGTTGCCGCGGCCGCTCTCCTTGCGGCGCGCGGTCTCCAGCACGTTCACCGGCGGCGGCCCGCCGTTCCCGTTGTCGTCGATGGTCAGCAGCTCGCCCTGCGGACCACTCTGCCAGGTCACCCGCGCCGCGGTCGCCTTGGCGTGCACCATCACGTTGGTCAGTGCTTCCTGGATGATCCGCACCGCGGTCAGGTCGGTGGCCGACGTCAGCTGCCGCTGCCGCGGCGGAAGGTCCATCGTGACGTCGATGCCGACCGCCTTCAGCCGTTCACCCATCCGCGCCACATCGGCCAGGTCCGGAACCGGCGCGGTCCCGCCGCCCGATCCGGTGTCGCCGGCGATCTGCGGCGAGGCCGTGTTCAGCACCCGGACGGTCTCACGCATCGCGGTCAGCGCCTCCTTGCCGCTGGCAATGATCCAGCGGATCGCCTCCCGCAGTACCTCGGGTCGCTCGTCGGCCACCCGGTCCGCGGCCTGCGCCCGGATCACGACCGCGCTCACGTGGTGCGAGATCACGTCGTGCAGGTCGCGGGCGATCCGGGTTCGCTCGGCCACCGCGGCCCGCTCCGCCTCGACCGCGCGCAGCCGGACCAGCTCGGCGTTGCGCTGCTCGAGCAGTGCGACGGACTTGCGGCGCCGGCGCGCGTCCGCACCCAGCAGCACCATCCCGCAGATCAGTGCCTCGGCGAACACGAACAGTGACACGTCGATGTACGAGTACAGGCTCGACACGTCCCGCGGGAGGCTCCGGTACCGGTCGCCGTACAGGATCGCCCGGTTGACGCGGCTGAGGACGATCGCGACCACGGTCGGCAGCCCGATCATCAACCCGGCCAGGCTGCCCATCGTGAAGAACAGACACGTGAACCGCCGGACGCCCGCCGACGCCGCCAGGTACCCGACGACGAGCAGCGGCACCAGGTGGATCTCGGACTGCAGCGCCGCGTCGCTGATCTCGGGCTGGCCGAACATCGTCAGGCCGAGCTGTGCCGCCAGGCCGGTCCCGACCGCGGCGTACAGGAACGGGTAGAGGAACGAGACCGTGACGAGCATCGTGCGCGGGATCCGGCGGACGAACGCGACCGTGGCGACCAGGAACACGCCCGTCACCACCGACACCGCCGGGTTGTGCGGGCGCAGACCGGTGCCGTTGACGAAGTTCAGCGTGACGAACCAGACCAGCCCGATGAGCGCAGCGAGCAGCACATCCTGCTGCCCCTGCGACAATCGGCGCCAGATACTCTTCACGTCGCCCAGGGTAGTCAGCCTGTGTTCGCCAAAGCTTCATCTGCCCGGACGGGCGCTCGCTCCAACTTTTGGAGGAGGCTCGGCGTCCGAACTGATACTCAGGGGCTACAGATGGGGCATCAGAACGGTCCCTGGGACCGATGTGCCCGCCGCCCCGATCCGAAAGGCTGTACCCCATGAGTGACGACCTGCCGCCGCGCCGCGACAGTGCGGCGCGGACCCGGTTGCTGTCCGTGATCGGTGTGGTCGGGGTCGGTGCGGTCGCCGGATCGTTGCTGCTGTGGCACGGGCAGGTCACCGACGTGCTGGGCCTCGGCGCGGACAAGACGCCCGTGGTGTCCACGGTCGGCGCACCCGCGATCGGTGAACCGCCGACGACGCTCGTCACTCCGACGCCGTCGCGCCGTACGACGAGGACGCCGGCGACCCCGGCGACTCCGCCCAGTACCGCGACGACTCCGACCAAGAAGCCGACACAGAAGCCCACCAAGAAGCCGGCGAAGACCTCCCGTGAGGAGAGCATCGACGGCCTCTCGCCGACGCTGAAGAAGCGGCTGACGAAGGCGATCGCGGCCGCGAAGGCCGACGGCGTCACGATCCGGATCACCTCCGGCCGGCGCAGCGCGGCGAAGCAGCAGCGGCTGCTGAACGAGGCGATCAAGAAGTACGGCTCGTACAAGGCGGCGACGCGCTGGGTGCTGCCGCCGAAGTACTCCGCCCACGTGCAGGGCAAGGCCGTGGACATCGGTCCGACGGCCGCCATGACCTGGCTGAACAAGAACGGCTGGCGGTACGGCGTGTGCCGCCGGTACGACAACGAACCCTGGCACTTCGAGGCGCTCACAACGCCCGGCACGAAGTGCCCGCCGCGCGAACCGCACGCGGTGGCCAAGGCAGATTGATTACTAGGGGGATCTTCCGATGACCATGACCTACGCCCAGCCCTTGACCCGGCGCTACACGCGCGCCCGGCTCGCCGTACCCGCCCTGTGGCGCCAGGTGATCCGGACCGGTGACAAGACGGAGCACACGATGCCGGAGCCGGATCGTTCCGCGTACACCCAGCTGGAGATCTACGATGGCATCCTCGCCGCGTTCGAGCGTCGCGACGAGGTCGCCGCGGTGCTGCGGGCCGCCGCCGACCGCCCGACCGCCGTACGTCGCCTGCGTGACGAGTTCGGGCTCAGCCATCTGCAGGCGACCGCGCTGATCGACCTGCCGCTCACCACTGAGTGCCGCGACCGCATCGCCCACCGTGCCGAGGAGCTCCGCACCGCCCTCGAGCGCTGACCCGCGTCCTCCGCGCGAGCCGCGTCTCGGTGGTGGCGGCTCGCGTGGACCTGCGCGGTTTGCCCGCTGTGGGGAGGATGGAGGGGTGATCACGATCGAGCAGGCCGGACGACTGCGCAAAGCCGGGGTGCTGTGGACGCCCTCGGCCGGGGATCGTTTCGTCGTACCGGACCGCGACATGGACGAGGACGTGTTCGTGGTGAGCGACATGACCGTCGAGGTGCACGACTACCAGGGCAGCAAGGTGATCGGCTTCAACGGCACCACCGAGTGGGCCCTGGACAGCATCGAGCAGCGTGAAGTCATCTGGCTTCCGCGCGAGGAGCAGTTGCGCGCTCTCCTCGGCCCGCACTTCCGGTCCCTCGAAGCCACGCCCGACGGCTACCGGGTCAATCTGACCAGCGGTTCCTGCACCGCGGACGACGCTGAGCAGGCCTACGCCGAAGCGGTCCTCCAACTGCTGGACGCCTAGCCTGTGGCGCGCCAGTACTGCTTCTTGTCCTTGTCCTTGACGCTGTAGCCGAGGCCCGCGAGCTCTCCGCGGAGCTCTCGCAGGTCGGCCTTGCCCTTGTCGCCCTGGTCGAACGCCTTGGAACGGGCCCTGAGCAGCGCGTTGGCCGCCGGGGACAGGTCCGGATCGGCCTCGACCCAGCGGCGGAACTCGGACGCGTGCGGGTCGCCGGCCTCCGACCACGGGTAGCCGTGCGCGCGGAACGCGGCGGCGATCTTCGGACTCTCGGACGTGAACTGGTCGTGCTTCTCGCGGGCCAGTTCCTTCGACGACACGTCCTGCAGGACGATCTCCTTGCCGTCCAGGAACGCGACCGCGACCTTCACCCGCGGCACGGTGACGGTGGTCTGGTTCTTCAGGAACTCGACCGACTGGCCGGTGATCGTGACCTTCAACGTGTCGTCCAGCGCCATCCCGGCGAGCAGTACGCCGCCCACGAGCCCGACGGCCACGCAGATCACCGCGACCCACCAGCTGTCCCAGGCCGCGATCAACCGCAACGGGCCCTGGAACGGCACCCACTCGCGCCCCTCCGCCCAGTCGGCGATCCGCGGCAGGAAGAACCCGAGCACCAGTCCGGCCAGCGGCAGCCCGCCGAACAGCAACGCCTTGTCCGCGGCGGAGTGCCCGATCACCGTGCGATCCGCAGTCGTCGACCCCATGGCACGAACGTAACGTGACGGCGTGAAACTAAAGTATCGACCGACGGCAACCGAAGGAGCCACGTGACGGACGGGATCTGGCTGCGGTTCCTCAGCGGTCCGGACATCGACGGGCTGGGGCTGACCCGGCGGGAGATCGTCGACGCCGTGGAGGACGCGGTACGCGAGCACGGCGAGGGGCGGACCAGTTTCGAGCCGCGCGTGCACCTCACCCCGGACAACGGCGGGATCGGGCACTTCAACATCCTCCGCGGGCACCTCGACGGCCTCGGCGAGCACGGGATCTCCGGCGTGAAGGTGGTCGGCGACTTCGTGCCGAACTACCGCAGGGGCCTGCCGAGCGAGCTCGCGATGGCGACCCTGTTCGACCCGGCCACCGGCGTACCGCTGGCCGTTCTCGACGCGACCATGATCACCGCGGCTCGGACCGGGGCGATGACGACCGTCGGCGCCCGCCACCTGGCCCGGCGGGACAGCAAGATCCTCGCGCACGCCGGCGCCCGCGGCACGGCCTGGTGGAACGTGACCATGCTCGACGACCTCTTCGATCTCGACGAGATCCGGGTGACGTCGCGGCGGCCGGAGTCGCGGGAGACGTTCGCGGCGGACCTGTCCGCGGAGCTGACCACGCCGGTGCGGGTGTGTGCGACCGCGGCGGAGGCCTTCGACGGCGCCGACGTCCTGGTCGAGGCGACGCGGCTGACCGAGCCCGAGCCGCTGCTGCGTACGGCGGCGGTGCGGCCGGGCGCGTTCGTCGTACCGTACGGGACCGTGTCGGCGGTCGAGCTCGACCTGCTCGACGTCATGGACAAGGTCGTCGTGGACGACTGGCGCGAGGCGCGGTCCGGGCGGTTCGGATCGCTGCGCCGGCACGTGGACAGCGGGCGGCTGTCGCCGGAGACGCTGTACGCCGAGATCGGGGAGATCGTGGCGGGCCGCAGACCCGGTCGCGAGAACGATGCCGAGCGCAACCTCTTCTGGCATCGCGGCTTGTCCTTGCTGGACGTCGCGATCGCCCACCTGATCCTGCGCCGCGCCGAAGCCGCCGACGCCGGTACGATGCTGCGGTTCCACTGATGATCGTCGACGATCCCGCCGACCTGGACCCGGCGAGCCCGGAACCGATCCAGCTGGCGCCGGCCCTCCTCGACCGCCTGGCCGCGATCCGCGGCGCCGCGCTGGAAACGCTCCGGTCCGGCGAGCCTGTGTACGGCGTGAACACCGGCATGGGGAACCTCAGCAAGATCCGCCTGACCGATGCCGAACAGCGCGTCCACCAACACAACCTGCTGCTCGGCCGTGCTGTCGGCGGCCCGCCCTGGCTCCCGCCCGACGAGGCCCGCGCGGTCCTGATCGCCCGCCTCCGCACCTTCCTCACCGGCGACGCTGCGGTCTCTGTCGACCTGATCCACCAGTTGGCGGCCCTGATCAACAGCGGCTTCACTCCGGCGATCCCCGCCGAGGGCGCCGGGTCCGCCGGCGAGATCATCCCGCTGGCCCACGCCGCTGGCCCCTTGGTCGGCCTCGGATGGGTTCAAGACGGCTCGGGCGTGCGGTCCGCGGCCGGGGTGTTGCCGGGGTTCGAGCTCGGGGCGAAGGAAGGGATCGCCTTGCTGGCGGGTATTCCCGGGGCGACCGGGCGCGCGGCTCTTGCCGCGGATCGTGCGCGGAAGCTTGCTGATCCGCTCACGGCCGTGGGGGCGGGGGCGATCGCGGTGGTCGGGGCCAGCCGGGATCCGTACCACCGGGCCGCAGGACGTGGGGACGACGTACTGGCGGCGGAGCTGGCGCGGCTGCGGGAGCTCGCGGGTCCCGAAGCGGAGCCGCGGAGTCTCCAGGCGCCGGTCTCGTTCCGGGTGGCGGGACACGTGGTGGCGCATGTGCGGCGCACGGTGGGGCAGTTGGCCGGCGCGATCGAGAGTGCGTTCAGCGGCGTGACGGACTCCCCGGCGTACCTCGACGGCGAGTTCGTGAGCACCGCCGGTTTCCACGGGATCGAGCTCGCGGCGTCCTGCGATCACCTGACCGCCGCATTGGCGCACGCCGCGGAGGTCTCGGCCGCGCGGCTGCACCGCCTGCTCGACCCGGCGGTCACGGGCTTGCCCGCGCAGCTCGCCCACGATCCCGGTCCGCAGGCCGGCCTGGTCGCCGTCCACAAACGCGCCGTCGCCACCACCCACCAGCTTCGCCGCCTGACGTTGCCGACGGCAATCAGTACGGCGGAGACGTCCAACGGCCAGGAGGACGTCCAGACCTTCTCCTGGGAAGCGGCCGGCAACCTCCTCGAGGCAATCCGCCTGACCCGCACCACCCTCGCCTGCGAACTCCTCGCCGTACGCCAAGCCTTCGCCCTGTCGACCCGCCAAATCCCACCAGGCCTCCAGAACCTGATGCACTCGGTCGACGCCGTCATCCCGCCGATCACCACCGACCGCCCCTTCGGCGAAGACCTGACCCGCCTGCTGACCAACGTCATTCACTTCAACTGAGGAGGAGGTGTTTGGTGAGTCGAGAGTTCTACTCTCACGCGCGGTTGTACGACCTGATGTTTCCGGGTGGCGGGCCGGCGGTCGACTTCTACCGGGCCGCGGTTGCTCGGCACGGTGGGCGCGTCCTGGAGCTCGGGTGCGGCACCGGGGACAAGCTGATCCCGCTCCGCTCGGTGCGGGTTGATCGGAAGAGCCAGTCGACACGCACCTCGTGGTGAAGCTGCAAGTAGCTCGCGTGGGGTCTGTGTCGTTGGCATGGTGCGAGGGTCGTGTCGGGTGGAGTGGAGGAGTTCTCTTGAAGCGGTTCGTGGCACCGCCGAACTGGCCGATTCCGCCCCGGCGCAACTGGATCCCGCCGGAGAGTTGGCGCCCGGATCCGTCCTGGCCGCCGGCGCCGCCGGGATGGCACTTCTGGCGTGACGGCAACGGCAAGGCGGTGCTCGGCCCGATCGGCCGGTACGGCGCTCCGTCCCGTCGGGCCGCGTACGCCGGGGCCGCGTCGCTGCTCGTCTTCATCGCGGTGAACATCTGGGCAGTGTCCGTGATCGGCCTGTTCGGCGGCGGATCGGACGACCCCGCGGCCGTCACGTTCGCGGCGGAAACGCCGTCCGCCGGTCCGCCGGCCAGTTCGACGACTCCCGTCGTACAGCAAACGCCACCGCGGACGATCGTGGTGCCGGAGAAGGCCGCGACGTCCGGGCCGGCCAAGCGGCCGACTCCGCGCCCGACCCGGACGTCGACCACCATGACTCCCGAGCGGAGCGCGCCGACGCCGACCCGCGCGACTGTCAGTACGCCGGTGACGTCGTCGCGTCCGACCAGCCGCCCATCGACCCGGGAGCAGATCCTCCGGCAGTACTGCATCGACCGTGGCATCGACCCGTCCTGGTGCGATCCGGCCAAGTGGGAGCACCGGCGCCCTTGACGCCGGCCGAGGTCGCCGCGCATTCTTAACCACATGGTTCTGAAACCAACTGGTTATGAAGACGGGTTGACCGGTGTCTTCGCGGCGCTCGCCGACCCGACCCGCCGGGCGATCCTGACCCGGCTGAAGCGCGGCGACGCGACGGTGGCCGAGCTGGCGGCGCCGTTCAGCATGTCGCAGCCGGCCGTCTCGAAGCACCTGAAGGTGCTCGAACAGGTCGGTCTGATCAGCCGTTCGCAGCGCGCGACCGCCCGGCTCAGCCACCTCGAGGCGGAGCCGCTCCGGGCGGCCGTCGGCTGGTTGATGGACTACCGCGGCTACTGGACGGAGAGCTTCGACCGTCTGGACGACCTGCTCGACGACTTGCAGGGGGAGTCGTGAAGATCGTCGTCGAGCCGGGCGTGCCGCAGGTCGTCGTCGTCCGGGAGTTCCGCGCGCCGCGGGACCTGCTGTTCCGTGCGTACACCGAGCCCGAGCTGGTGAAGCGGTGGCTCGGGCCGGCCGGGCTCAAGCTGGTCGTGAACCAGCTCGACCCGCGGCACGGCGGGCGCTGGCGGTGGACGCACTACGACAGCGACGGCAAGGGCTACGCCTTCCACGGGCTGTACCACGGGTCGCCGACGCCGGAGCGGATCGTGCAGACGTACGAGTTCGACCAGGCGCCCGGCACCGTCTACCTGAATCTGATCACCTTCGACGAGGCCGACGGGGTCACCACCTTGACGCAGAACACCGTGTTCTTCGCCGTCGAGGACCGGGACCTGTACGTCGACGGCGGGATGGAGCGCGGTCTCCGCGCCTCGATGCGGAACCTCGACGCCCTCGTCACCGAACTGGCCGAGGAGGCCCACTCATGATGCTCGAGAACAAGTCCGCGGTCGTGTACGGCGCGGCCGGACCGATCGGCGGCGCGGTCGCGAAGGCGTTCGCTGCCGCGGGCGCGACCGTCCACCTCGCCGGACGGACGGCGGAACGCCTGGAACGGGTCGCCGACGAGATCCGCGTGAACGACGGCAAGGCCGAGATCGCGGTCGTCGACGCCCTCGACGAGGCCTCCGTCGACGAACATGTCGCCACCCTCGACCGGATCGACATCTCGTTCAACCTGATCGGCCACCGGCAGTACTTCGGGAAGCCGCTGATCGACCTGTCCCTCGTCGAGGTCGAGGAACCGGTCCGGAACATGCTGCGCACGTACTACCTCACGTCCCGCGCGGCCGCCCGGCGGATGGTCGAGCAGGGCTCCGGCGTGATCCTGACCTTCGGCGGGTACGGCGACCCGGCGCCGAACCTCGGTGCCTTCCAGGCCGGATTCGGCGCCGTCGAGGCGATGCGGCGGACGCTGGCCGCCGAGCTCGGCCCGCACGGCATCCGGGTGCTCACGCTGCAGACCAACGGCATCCCGGAGTCGAACCCGGACACCTACCCGGAGGACTTCCGGCGCGAGGTCGCGGAGCACACCGCCGCCCAGACGATGCTGAACCGCGCCGCCACCCTGTCCGACGTCGGCGCCGCCGCCGTCTTCGCCGCCTCCGACCTCGCCCGCTCCATCACCGGCACAGCCCTGAACATCACCGCCGGCGCGGTCGTCAACTAGTGCCCTCGCCAGAGAGGTTGAGGTTGTTACGCGGCGCCGAGCTCGTGGCGCGAGTCAACTGGGGAGCCGCTCCCACTGCCCCGCACCGCGACCAGAACGAGCCGGCGAGCCGACGGCGCGGCGACCCCGGCACTGCACGGCATCGGGGTTGCACAACTGAGGGGTTGACCCCTCAGCTGGCCGGTTGACCGCTCGCCTGCCGCAGGGACAACCGGCAAGCTCAGGGGTCAACCCCTCAGATGGCTGGCTCAGCTCGAGCGCTGGGCCGGGCGAGTTGGGACCCGAACCTGCGTTGGAGGCTCAGCTGAGGAAGTCGATGGTGCGGACGTGGCCGGATGCGGCTTGGTAGACCGTCCAGGCGATCGCGAGGTCCTGCCAGGGGAGACCGACCGGCGCGTAGACGGTGATCTCCTCGGCCGATCGCCGTCCCGCGACCGCGCCGGTCAGCACGTCCGTCAGTGTCACGGCAGCGTCGGCGCCGAGGCCGACGTTGCCCAGGGCACCCATCTGTACGGCGAGCGCGCGGTCGTCGACCACCACGCGTGCGGCCGACAGCAGCCCGGCGTCGAGCTCGACCTTGCCGGGCTCGTCGGCGCCCAACGTGGTGAGGTGAAGGCCGGGCCGAGCGTCGGCCGCCGTGAGCAGTGGCTCGCGCGACCAGGTGGCGAGGACAACGACATCCGCCGCCGCGGCGACCGCTCTCGGGTCATTCACCACAACACCTGGAATCCCTTGACCGGCGAGGAATTCTGCCGCCCGCGCTGGTGCGACGTCCTGCACGACGAGGCGATCGACCCGCCGGAGGGCGGTCAGACCGGCAAGCACCATGGCGGCCTGCGCCCCGGCCCCGACCACCCCGACGGCGACACCACGCGTACGGCGTTGATCGGGCTGCTCAGCCTGTACGGCCGTGCGATCGCCTCGACCCACACCGCCCGTGCCCTCGGGCGTTCCTGCTGAGGCCAGGACATCCGTGGCGAGAGCGGCTGCCAGGCCGGTGCGCCAGGCGGTGATGGTGGAGCTGTCGAGGAGGGCGAGGAGGGTGCCGTCGGTCAGGTCGTGGAGACAGACGACACCCCGAAGCGCCGGTGTGGCGCCCGGGAACTTGGCGTTGACCTTCACGGTGTACGCCGGGATCCCCGGCATCAGTCCGGGCAGGAGCGCGGTCGCCGTACCTGGACCGGGCAGGCCGGTTCGGACGCGCAACGGGTCGATGTCCGCGATGGCGCCGAAGCCGGACCGTAACGCGTCGAGAACGGCAGGGATCTCGAGTGATCGCAGGATGTCCGAGCGGGTGAACAGCAGCGTCATCAGACGACGTTCCGCTCGGCACGCGACCCGGACTGCTCGAACCGCCGCGCGTCCAGCGGGCCGACGTCGACGATCGGCTCCCGGCCGAGGTAGAGATCCCGGATCACCTCGCCGACCGCGGGGCCCTGCAGGAATCCATGGCCGGAAAAGCCTGTGGCATAAAGGAAACGGGACACCGTGCCGGCCTCGCCGATCAGCGCGTTGTGATCGGGTGTCACCTCGTACAGGCCGGCCCATCCGCCGCTCAACCCGACGTCCAGCAGCGAAGGCGCCCGCCGGGCCATCGCCTCGGTCAGGCGGGGGATCCAGGTGTCGGTCCGGTTCAGGTGGAATCCGGGCTCCTCGTCGGGATCGGACATCCCGACCAGCAGACCGGGGCCTTCGCGGTGGAAGTAGAACGTCGTGCCGAAGTCGATCGTCATCGGCAAGTTGGCCGGCAGGCCCGGGATCGCCTCCGTGACGACGATCTGCCGCCGCAGCGGGACCACCGGCAGTCCGACGCCGGCCATTTCGCCGATCCGCGCCGACCAGGCGCCCGCGGCGCAGATCACCGTCCCGGTCCGGACCTCGCCGCCGCTCGTCCGCACCACGGAGATGTGGTTGCCCACAGCGTCGATTCCCAGTACTTCGCAGCCGGTC
This sequence comes from Kribbella sp. NPDC051936, assembly GCF_040680955.1. Classification (NCBI taxonomy): domain Bacteria; kingdom Bacillati; phylum Actinomycetota; class Actinomycetes; order Propionibacteriales; family Kribbellaceae; genus Kribbella; species Kribbella sp. NPDC051936. Next base: position 125,491 of record NZ_JBFAXS010000003.1, read on the forward strand.
ACCAGCCGTGCGCCCAGCCGCCGGGCGGCCGAGGCGTACCCGAGCACGACGGACTCCGGCGTGCAGTGTCCGGCAGTGGGCGAGAAGCAGGCGCCGACGAGCCCGTCCGACGCGACGATCGGCGCCAAGGAAACCGCCTCGTCCACCGACACCATTCGGGTCGGTGATCCAGCGGTTTCCTGCAGCCTGTTCTGCAGGTCGGTGCTCTCGCGGAAATGCTCGACCTGCTCGGCGGTTTCCAGGAGGAAGAGGTAGCCGACCCGGTGCAGGTCGATCTCCTGACCGGGGCGGTCGCCGAACCGCGCGAACGCCTCCAGACTGCGGGCGCCGAGCGCGATGTTCACCTCGTCGGAGAAGTTCGCCCGGACGCCGCCGGCCGCCTTGCAGGTGGAGCCCGAACCGAGCTGGTCCTTCTCCAGCAACAGCACGTTCCGCACGCCGGCCTCGGCCAGGTGGAACGCGATACTCGTGCCCATCACGCCGCCGCCGACGATCACCACCTCGGCGGACTCCGGCAGGCCCGGGTCGGTCACGGGAGCTGGAAGGTGAGGTCGGCCTCGACCGTCTCGGTGTCCATCTGGGCCTTCTGGAGCTTGCCCGAGTAGTCCCAGTTCATCGACTGCCAGCGGGTGAACTGGTCGAGCACCCACACGCCGCTCTGCCGCGACCCGTTGCCCGACTTCCCGTTCCCGCCGAACGGCAGATGCGCCTCGGCGCCGGACGTCGAGTTGTTGACGCTCACCATGCCCGCCGAGATGCCCTGCGCGAACCGGAACGCCTTGTTCGGGTCGGTCGTGTAGATCGAGCTGGACAATCCGTACCCGGACTTGTTGCCCAACGCAATCGCCTCGTCGAGCGTGCCGTACGGCGTGACGCCGACCACCGGGCCGAACGTCTCGTTCAGGAACAGCTCGTCGTCCGCCCGCACCCCGGCCACGATCGTCGGGTGGTAGAACAACCCGGCGCCGGGATCGCCGACGAACCCGGCCCGCGGGTTCTCCGCGGTCACCCGGCCGACCCGGCCGATCACCCGATGGTGCGCCGCGATCCAGCCCAGCGACTTCTCGAACCCGGCGGCGAACTTCGCGTCCAGCAACGGCCCGAACAGCACGTCCTGCGTCGGATCGCCCATCGCCGCCTCGGCGGTCGCCCGGGCGAAGCGGTCCAGGAACTCGTCGTACACGGACCGGTGCACGATCGCCGTCCCCAAGGACGTGCACCGCTGTCCCGCCGTGCCGAAACCGGAGAACAGCGCGCCCTCGACGGCCAGGTCGAGGTCCGCGTCCTCGGTGATCACCATTGGGTTCTTTCCGCCGAGCTCCAGGCACGGTGTCTGCAGGTGGCGCCCGCACAGCTCGCCGATCTGCGTGCCGACCGCGCTCGACCCGGTGAACCCGACCTTGTTGATCAGCCCTGCCTGCAACGCCTGCTCGAGACCGGAAAACGTGTCCGGACCGTCCGCGTAGACGACGTTGAACACCCCGGCCGGTACCCCGGAGTGCGCGAAGATCTCGTAGAACGCGTCGGAAACGACCGCGGAATATTCCGCCGGTTTCCACAGCACGGTGTTTCCGCAGAGCAGTGCCGGGACGATGTACCAGGACGGAACGGCGACCGGAAAGTTTCCGGCTGTGATCACGGCAACCGTTCCGACCGGCCGCCGGAACGTGAACAGCTGCTTGTCCGGCATCTCCGACGGCACCGTCTGCCCGTAGAGCCGGCGGCCCTCCCCGAGGAAGAAGTCGCAGGTGTCGATGATCTCCTGCACCTCGCCGAGCGCCTCGGCCAGCGGTTTCCCGATCTCCCGGGTGACGAGCGCGGCCAGCCGCTCCTTGTTCAGAGTCATCAACCGGCCCACGTTCGAGATCACCTGGCCCCGCTGCGGCGCCGGCGTCCCGGCCCACCCCGGCTGCGCGGCCCGCGCCGCGGAAGCAGCCCGCACGAAGACCTCCGGCCCGGCACTGCCGACAGTCCCGACGACCTCACTCAGCCGCGCGGGGTTGGTCGACGGAGTACGCCGTACCGCTTCCGCCACGCGTTCGCCACCGACAACGGACAGCACCTCGGACATCCGCCACCCCTCTCCCGACGCTGGGCCACCACCTTATGACGCCGGCGGCACCTTCTGGTCGGGGTAGAGGTCCGGGATCGGGATCGGCATCCGCCACAGGTGGGAGTCGGGGTGGATCATGCCGTGCCGGATCGCGACGTACCGGAGCAGGCGTAGTGGGCCGGCGATCAGGACGACGGCCAGCGGGAGCTCGACCAGGAACGCGCTGAGCAGCGCTTGGTCGAGGTCGCCGCCGCGCTGGCTGGTCATCACGTCGAACCAGGCGTCGCAGATCAGCAGCACGCCGGACGCGAACGCGGTCGGGAACACGAACTGCTTGCGCTTCCAGCCGGCCAGCGCGGTCAGCACCAGCATCGTGAGCAGCAAGATGTCGAACCCGACCCAGGTCGCGACCCAGTTCCGCGCGACGTAGTGGCTGGGCAGGGTGATGGCCAGGTACACGGTCCACGGGATCAGGGCGGCCGCGCAGACCAGCATCAGGACCGTCCGCCATTTGCGGATCCGGTCGATCGTCCGCCGCGACGGCAGCCCGGCAGGCCGCGGTGCGAGCCGCAGGATCAGCGCCCGCCGCTCCTGCGGCGTCATCGCCGCGATCTCTTCGTCGGTCAGCTGCACGTATCGAGTATGCCTTGTGAATGCAATCACAAGCCGGTAGGGTGAGGTCTCGGAGCAACTGTCGACGACGACAGACGAGGTGTGGCCATGACGAAGCGCAGACCGCCGGGCATGAGCAACCAGGAATGGGTCGAGTCCCAGATCAAGCTGGCCCAGAACCAGGGCGAGTTCGACGACCTCCCCGGCGCCGGCAAACCGCTGAAGCTCGCCGAGCAGCACGACCCCGACTGGTGGGTCAAGGACTTCCTCCGCCGCGAGGACGTCGAGACCGAGGCGTTGCTGCCGTCCGCGATGCAACTCCGCAAGGAGAAGCAGCAGGTCCACGAGAAGGTCCGCGGAATGCGGCGCGAGTCCGAGGTCCGCGAGTACCTCGCCGACCTGAACAAGCGGATCCGGCTCGCCATCCGCGACACCACCGGACCGGTCGTGCCGACAGGCCCGGTGAACGAAGACGCGGTCGTCGCCCAGTGGCGGATGGATCGCCCGTCCCGCACGCCGGTTCCGCAACCCGTGGAGGCGTCGACGCCCCCGAAGAAGTCCTTCTGGCAGCGCCTGTTCAGCTGAGCAGTTCGCGGGCGGCGTCCTCGATCGTCTGTTCGCTGAGCAGGACTTCGTGCGCGGCCGCGCCGAGCGGGACGTAGGAGTCGTAGCTCGTCACCCGGGCCAGCCGCCCGGCGTACCCGTGGTCGATCAGCGTGGCCAGCACGCCCTCGGACACCCCGCCGGAGCGCCGGGTCTCGTCGGCGACCAGCACCCGCCCGGTGACGTTTGCCTCGCGCAACAGATCCTCCACCGGCAGCGGCGCCAGCCAGCGCAGGTCGAGCACCCGGATCCCCGGCACCCGCGCCGCCACCCGCAGGCTCATCGGGACGCCGTTGCCGAACGTGACGATGGTCAGCCAGGTGCCGTCGCCGTACGTCCGGCCGCGCCCGATCTCCACGGGTTCGCCGTCGTACGGCGCGAGCCACTGCTCGTCGCCGTCGGCGTACAGGTCGCGCCGGTGGTAGAGGGCGATCGGCTCGAGGTACACGCTGACGGTGCCCGACGACCGGGCCGCCGCCGCACACGCGTGCAGCATCGACGCCGCGTCGTCCGGCCGGGACGGGGACGCGATCACGACGCCCGGGATGTCTCGCAGGACGCCGATCGCGTCGTCGTTGTGGAAGTGGCCGCCGAAGCCCTTCTGGTAGCCGTAGCCGGCGATCCGCAGCACCATCGGGTTCGCGTACTGCTCCTGCGAGAAGAACTTCAGCGACGCCGCCTCGCCGCGCAACTGGTCCTCGGCGTTGTGCAGATAGGCGAGGTACTGGATCTCGGGGATCGGCAGCAGACCCGAGATGCCGGCGCCGAGCGCGAGGCCGAGGATCGACTGCTCGTCGAGCAGCGTGTCGAACACGCGGGCCGGTCCGAAGACCTTCTGCAGTCCGCGCGTCACGCCGTACACGCCGCCCTTGCGGCCGACGTCCTCGCCGAAGACCATCGCCTCCGGGTACGACGCCAGCACGTCGCTCAGCGCCCGGTTGATGGCCTGGCTGAGCGTCAGCGGCTCCTTGGTCGTGACCGGACGCGGCAACGCGTCGGCCACCGCGGCCGGCTCAGGGAAGCGCAACGGCGCGGCGACAGCCTCGGGCGAGGTGAGCTGCGGGAGGCCGGCGACCTCGGCCGCGATCCGGAGCGCCTCGGCCTGCTTCTCCTCGTACAGCTCGATGATCTCGTCGGCGGTGCAGCCGGCGCCGAGCAGGTAGCGCGCCGTACCGAGCAGCGGGTCGAGTTCCTCGTCGGCGGCCAGCTCCGCGGGGGACCGGTAGGCCGTCTCGACGTCGGAGCCCGCGTGACCGAGCAGGCGGACGGTACGCAGTCGCAGGAACGCGGGTCGGCGGTTCCGCCGTACGAAGGTCGCCGCTTCACGAGCCATCGACAGCGCCGCGTCGAGGTCGGTGCCGTCCGCGTCGAAGTACCGCAGACCGGGGCGGGAGCCGTACGCCTGCCGGATCCAGCCGTCCGGGGTGCGCACGCTGATCCCGATGCCGTTGTCCTCGCAGACCAGCAGCAACGGCATCGGCAACCCCTGGTACGACGCGTGCAGCGCCGCGTTGATCGCGCCGGTCGCGGTCGAGTGGTTCGCGGACGCATCGCCGAAACTGGTCACCACGATCGCGTCGGCCGGCCACGGGGACGGTACGCCGAGCTTGGCCGACCGGTTCATCGAGAACGCGACGCCCATCGCGCGCGGCAGGTGCGAGGCGATCGTCGAAGTCTGCGGGATGACCGACAGCTCGTGCCGCCCGAACACCTTGTGCCGGCCGCCCGCGATCGGCTCGCTGGTCGCCGCGGCGACGCCGAGCAGGATGTCGCGCAGGCCCTCCTTCGAGCCGCACTGGGCGGCACGGGTCAGGTAGAAGGCGCCGGAGCGGTAGTGCAGCAGGGCCGGGTCGGTCGGCTGCAGCGCGGCGGCGACGGCGGCGTTGCCCTCGTGCCCGGCGGATCCGATCGTGTAGAAGCCGGTGCCCTGGGACTGCATCCAGCGGGCCGCGAGGTCCGCGTGCCGGCTGCCGAGCTGAGCGTCGAACAGGCCGCGGAGCAGCTCCGCGTCGTGCTCCCACGGGGCCGGGGCGAGGCCGCGGACGCGGTCGGCGAAGGTCCTCATTTCATCCATGATCCGGGATCGCCCGGCCGAGCACAGCTCCGACCACGGGTTGAACAGGTCACCTGGTTGCCGCCGCGCCGGCCGGGGAACGGTACGAAGGGCTTGTTCGTTGGGGGAGCGAGGGGGACTCTGTGGGGTGTGGTGACGGTGAGTGAGCTGTGGTGATGCACCTTCCCGGCGTCGTCCGGCGGGCGGGATTCGCGGCCGGTCTCGGGGTCGGGACAGCCGGCGCGCTGGCCGGTGTCCTGTTGCTGGGTCCGCTCGCGGCGTCGCTCCTCCTGGTCGTGGTGTTCGTGCTCGTCTGGCCGCTGGCCGCGGTGGTCCGGCACGTGACCGACGACGCGCCGTACGGTTCGGCGGTCCTGGTCGCCGCGACGGCGGCGGCCGCGGTGTTGTGCCTGCCGGGCATGGTCCGGCTGCTGGCGTGGGGCGCCCTCGGGGTGACGGCGGCGCTGATCCTCGCCGCGGTGTTCGTGCTGATCGATCTCGCCGTCCCTGACCGCGGCCCGCGACCCTCCCGCCGACAGCGCAAGCTGAAGCGTCTGTCTGAGACGCAGCTCGCGGAGGACGAGCGGCTGATCGCGTCGCTGCAGTGCCCGCTCAGCATCGAGGAGCTGTGCGGGGTGTGGTCCGAGACCGCGACGCAGCTCGCGCACGGCGCCGGGCTGCGCGATCGCCAGGCCGTCGCCGAGGTGCGCCGGATCTGCCTCGACGAGTTCGAGCGCCGCAACCCCGACGGCTTCCACCGCTGGCTGGACGCCGGCGCCCCGGCGAACCCGAGCCGCTACCTGCTCCCTACGCCGGGAGAAGGCCCCACACCCCTTTGAGGAGTGTCGTCGCGCCGCCGATCAGCGCCAGCATGAGCACGAGCAGCCGGGCGCGCGGCTCGGACACGCGTCCGGCGAGCGTGCGCCCGACGACCGCTCCGGCCACCAGCCCCGCGCCGGCGGTGGCCCAACGACCCGCGTCGAGGGCGGGGAGTCCGCTCGTCGCGACCGAGAACACGTTGACCACGGCGCCGTAGAAGAGCGCGTTCGGGACGAATTCGCGGATCGTCCAGCCCGCGTTGACGGCGTACAGCGACATCGGCGGTCCGCCGAGTCCGGCCGACGCGTTCATGAAACCGCCGACCGCGCCGGCGCCGACCGCGCCGCCGAGACCGGTCAGTGCGCGCAGACGGAAACCGCGGAGCAGCAGGAGTACGGCGATCGTCACCAGGGCGCCCATGGTGACGAGAAGGACGGGCTCGGGCAGGCGCCGGGCAAACCAGGCACCGAGCGGTACTGTGCAGGCCGCCGCGACGATCAGCGGCACCATCGAACGCAGCCGGACCTGCCGCCAGCCCTCAGCCAGTCCCGCCAGGCAGATCAGCCCGGCACCGCAGTTGGCCAGCGACACCCCGTCGTGCGGGCCGAGAACCAGGACCAGCGCCGGGACCGCCACCAGCGCGAACCCCATCCCGGTCATCCACTGGACCGACGCTCCCAGTAGTACGACGCCACCCAGCAGAAGCCCAGCCACGCCCGCCGACTCTAGCGGGTGCTGTCAGGCGGCCTTCTTCTTGCCCTGGGCCGACTTCTTGGCCGTGCTCTTCTTGGCTGCAGTCTTTTTCGCGGTGGTCTTTTTCGCAGTGGTCTTCTTCGCCGGTCCGGTCTTCTTGCGGGCGCCGCGGGACTTGCGAGCCTCCTCGACACTGGCGCGGAGGGCGGCGACCAGGTCGGTCGGGTTCGTGGCCTGCGGCTCTTCCTCGGAGTACACGATCTCCTTGCCCTGGTGCTTGGACTTCACCAGCTCCTTGACCCGCTCGGTGTAGGTGTCCTCGTACGCGGCCGGCTTCCACTCGCCGCTCATCGCCTCGATCAGGTCGACGGCCATCGACAGCTGCTTGCCGGCGCCGGACTTCCGCGGCAGCGTGCCGAGCTCCTCGTCCGGGTCGCGGATCTCGTCGGCGAAGAACATCGTCTCCAGCACGAGCACCTTGTCGACGGCCCGGATCGTCGCCAGGTACTCCTTGCCGCGCATCACGAATTTCGCGATCCCCGCCCGGTTCGTCTTCGCCAGCGCGTCCCGCAGCAGCGCGTACGACGAGGCGTTCTCGGAGTCGGACGGGCCGAGGTAGTAGCTCTTCTGGAAGTGCATCGGGTCGATGTCGTCGAGGTCGACGAACGTGTCGATCTCCAGCGACCGGGATTTGCCCGGCGCGATGTCGTCCAGCTCGTCCGGCTCGACGATCACGTACTCGCCGCCGCCGACGTCGTGGCCCTTGACGATCTTGTCGTACGGGACTTCGCGGCCAGTGCGCTCGTTCACCCGCTTGTACCGGATCCGGTCCGACGTCCCCTTCTGGAACTGGTGGAAGTCGATCTCGTGTTCCTGGGTCGCGCTGTACAGGCCGACCGGTACCGAGACCAGCCCGAAGTTGATGTACCCGCTCCAGATCGCCCGCGCCATGGTCGGCTCCTCTCGCCGCCCCGGCCGGTACCCAGTTCAGAGCCGGTTGTAGCGCTTGCGGGCCTCGCGGCTCTCCTTCTGCGCCTCCCGGGCGGTACGACGTGCCTCGTCGAGCTCACCGCCCAAGCGGTGTACCAGGGCCTGGGCCTCGGCGAGCGCCTCGCGGGCGTTGTCGAGCTGGGTGTCCAGGTCCTCGACCTCGGCCTCCGCCTGCTGCGCCGCGGCGACGGCGTCCTCGAAAACCTGTTTCGCCTTCGCCTTCTCGGCGGCCTCCCGCTCGTCCTGCTCGCGCTGGGCGGCCTCGCGCTTCCGCTCGGCCGTTGCCTTTTCGTCGGTCTCGGCCTGTTGTGCTTTCCGCCGGTCCCGGGCCGCCTGGCGACGCTCGTCGGTGAGTGGGGTGACGTTGGACGGTTCGCCGGTCTCGTCGACCACGCCGAAACCGACGTGCCGCAGCGCGCTGCTCAGTCGTCCTTCGCGGACGGCGTCACCCGCGGCCGGATCGACCAGCGCGGCGTCGAGGGTCTCGCGGAGCTTCTGGCCGACGTCCGCGCTCACCTTCTGGCCCTCCTCGTCCGCGAGCCGCGCGGCCTCCTTGGACAGCTTGTCCAGGAGTTGGTGGCGCTTCGGCGTCAGCTCCCGCAGCCGCTCGCCGTCCAGGTCGGCGGTCGCCTCCCGGAACTCGTCGCCGAGCGCGAGCAGGTCGTCCAGCTCGTCGGGCAGCCTGCGGGCCACCAGATTCGCGATCCAGGCCGCGACCGTCGGCTTGCGCAGCGCCTTCAGCCGGGTCGACGCGAGCGCGTCGCCGTCGGCCTTCAGCTGCTTGGCCAGCTCGTTGCGAGTAGCAATGAAGTCGGCCGCCGGCGCCGCGTACACCGCATCCGCCGCCTCCTCGAAGTCCACCAGGCGACGGTACCCGAATCAGCCGGTCGTGGGAGGTGGCTGCACAGCCAGTTCGGTGCGCAGCGTCTCCAGGATGCCGCGCAGCAGCCGGGAGACCTGCATCTGGCTGACGCCGAGTTCGTTGCCGATCTCCTCCTGGGTGAAGCCGTTGCAGAACCGGAGCTGGAGGATCCGCTTGTCCCGGTCGCCGAGGTTGGCGACCGCCGGCGTGAGGGTGTGCACGTTCTCGACCAGGTCGTAGCCGTCCTCGGCGTCGGCAACCGTCTCCATCAGGCTCGTCCCGCCGTCCGTGGCCCCGGGCGCGTCCAGCGAGAGCGTGCTGAAACAGCCCCGGACCGAGGTGGCCTCGGCGACCTCGGACGGGTGCGTGCCGAGCGCCTCGGCAGTCTCCTGGTCGGTCGGCACATGACCGAGCCGCTGGGTCAGTTCGGGCTCCGCCGCGGCGATGCTGCCCTGCATCTCCTGCACCCGGCGCGGCGGCCGGATGGTCCAGGCGCAATCCCGGAAGTACCGCTTCAGCTCGCCGCGGATCGTCGGTACGGCGTACGACAGGAAGGCTGTCGACGCGTCCAGCCGGTACCCGTTCGCGGCTTTCACCAGCCCGAGGTACGCGACCTGTTCGAGGTCGTCGGCGTCGACGCCCTTGCTGCGGTAGCGCGAGGCGATGGATCTGGCCACCGGCGCGTTCAGCAGGATGACCTCGTCGAGGCACTCCTGGTGGCGGGGATCGGGAACAGTGTCGGCCTCGAGCAGCAGCTCGTGGGTGGCATCGGCAATTCTCTGCTTGGAGACTTCGGCAGCTGCGATCGTCACGGGAGATACCTCGTCGTGTCGTCGTGCAGGTCGGGTGGCTTGGGGGCTGAACCACCTGTCTCCACCAGATCAAACTCGGCCGGACCTTTCAAGTGCCCGCCTGTTACGGCTGTTTGAAACGCTTGTAGCCTGACAGTAACTGTCAGGTTTCAATGGTTTGCTCGCACTCATGAACGAGTGTTGCGCTGTGGTCGACCTGCGCCAGTACACCCTGCACCCCGGAAAGCGGGACGATCTGATCGACGTCTTCGACACCCACCTGGTCGACGCCCAGGAGCGGACCGGGATGCACATCGTCGGTCAGTTCCGTGATCTGGACGACCCCGACCGGTTCGTCTGGATCCGCGGTTTCCGGGACCTGCCGGCCCGCGCGGACGCGCTGAACGCGTTCTACTTCGGGCCGGACTGGCGCGCGCACGCGGCGGCGGCCAACGTGACGATGATCGACTCCGACAACGCCCTGCTGCTGCGGCCCGTGCGGCTCGGCGCCGGCTACCCGGCCCTGGACACGCCGAGGACGGGTGAGGCGGCGGGTTCGGTGATCGCCGGGGCCGTCTACCACCGCGCCGGCGAGGACGACGAGTTCGTCGAGTTCTTCACCGACCACGTCGCCCCGGTGCTCACCGCGACGGGCGCCGAGCCGGTCGCGGTGTTCGAGAGCCTGGTTGCCGAGAACAACTTCCCGCAGCTGCCGTTGCGGGACGAGGTGGTGCTCGCCTGGTTCGCACGGTTCGCCGACGACACGGCGTACGACGAGCACCGGCGGCAGCTGGCCGCGTCGCCCGTGTGGCAGCGGCAGGTGCAGCCCGAGCTGGTCTGCCGGTCGGCGAAACCGGCCCAGGAGCTGCGGCTGCGGCCGACCGCGGGATCGCAGTTCCGGTAAATGCGTTGCGGGCGGCGGGAGCGCCCGGCATCCTGGTTTGACCCGAGCGGCGACGCGCGCTGCCTGGACCTAAGGAGGGCTGACGGATGGCCATCACTGTGCTGCGGCATGTCCGCATCAGTCCCACTTCACGGTTCAGGAGCATTTCCGTTGTCTTTTCCCGAGTACGAACTCACCGATAACTACTCAGACACCGACCCGGCCGACGCCTTCGTCTTCAAGTTCCACACGGTCGACGAGGAGCTGGGCCCGGATCAGCGGTGGTCCACCTGGCTGGACGTCGAGCGCGGCTCTCGCGGGCCTGATCCCCGCCCGGACTGGGTGGTGACGGAACAGGCCGCGATCGATACCGAGCTCGGCGTCCTCAAAACCGGTAAGGAAGCCGACGTCTTCCTGCTCGAACGGGCCGTCGAAGCCATCGGCGACAACCCGGCGAAGTCCTCGTTGCTGGCCGCGAAGCGGTACCGCACCGAGGAGCACCGGTCCTTCCACCGCAGCACGGCGTACGTCGAAGGGCGCCGGACCCGCAACAGCCGCGACACCCGGGCGATGGCGAAGAAGACCTCGCACGGCCGGTCCGTCGCGGCCGGGCAGTGGGCGTACGCCGAATGGGACGCCCTCAACCGGCTGTGGAAGGCCGGCGTCCCGGTGCCGTACCCGGTCCAGGTCGACGGCACCGAGTTGCTGATGGAGTTCATCGACGACGGCGAGGGCGGCGCCGCGCCGCGGCTCGCCCAGGTCCGGCCGTCGAAGGAGCTGCTCGACCTGTACTTCGAGCAGCTCCGCGACGGGATGCGCGAGCTGGCCCGCGCGGGCCTGGCGCACGGCGACCTCTCGCCGTACAACGTGCTCGCGCAGCACGACCGGATCGTGATGATCGATCTCCCGCAGGTGATCGACATCGTGGGCAACCCGAAGGGCATGGACTTCCTGCTGCGCGACTGCCACAACATGGCCACCTGGTTCACGAACCGCGGCCTGGAGATCGACGAACAGGAACTGTTCGCCGATCTGCTCACGATGGTGTTCTGATCGCCCGCTGCAGGTACGGGACGAGCGGTACCAGCTGGTCGGGGTAGGTGTCGACGAGGCCGTCGACGTGGTTGCCTGCCTCGACCCGCTGGTACGTGTGCAGACCGGTGTGCTTCGCCAGCTCGGCGTACACGTCGGAATCCTGGGTGATCGGGAGCAGGCTGTCGTACGTGCCGTGGATCGTGGTCAGCGGCCGGTGGATGTTTCCGGTCAGAGCGATCCGCGCGATGGCCTTGCGAGCTTCGGGGCGCTGCGTGTAGTCGTAGTCCGCCTCGGTGCCGGTGTAGGTGGGGTCGAGCTCCGCCGCGTAGATGCGTTGGGTCAGCTTCCAGTAGACCGTGTAGTGGTAGTCCCACAGGAAGCTGGACTTCGGGTTGAATCCGGCTGCCACGATCTTGGCAGTGTCATGCTGCTCGTAGCCTGTGATTGCCTGGGGCAAGTACGTGAACAGGTTCGGTCCGTCGACCGTCCACAGCGTGCCTTCCAGGTCGACGCCGCGGGTGTAGAGCTCGGGGTGGTTCTCGAGTTGCCAGCGGACCAGGTAGCCGCCGTTCGAGATGCCCGCCGCGATCACCTCGCGCGCCGGGCGGCCGTAGTGCTGCGCGACGGTGGCGCGTGCGGCGCGAGCGAGTTGCGTCGTACGGACGTTCCATTCGACGATCGCGTCGCCAGGGCGGATGCCGTCGGTGGAGAACGCGGCGCCGGTGTTGCCCTTGTCGGTCGCGGCGTACGCGTAGCCCAGCGACAGCACGTAGTCCGACATCGACTTGTCGTTGGCGTACTGCGCTCGCACGCCGGGTGAGCCGGCGACGACCAGCCCGCCGTTCCAGCGTTGCGGCAGCCGGATCACGAACTGCGCGTCGTGGTTCCAGCCGTGGTTGGTGTTGGTGTGCGAGGTGTCCGGGAAATACCCGTCGATCTGCACGCCAGGTACGCCGGACTGCTGCGGCAACCCGGAGTGGGTGAGGCCCGCGTAGTCGGCGGGATTCGTATGACCGGACGCCACCGTACCGGCGGTGGTGAGATCGTCCAGGTGCGCGAGTTCCTGATACTCGGCACCCGGGACGTGGAGCTGTCGATGGGCGCTGGCGGGCACGGTCACACCGGCCAGCAACAGGACGGCGGAGGACAAGGCGAGAAGGCGGCGCATGGCGTCACGCTAGAAGCCGTCCTTCCGCCCGGACATCGGATCGCGGCACACAACCACGGTGTCCGCGGTGGTCCGTCAGGACACTGCCTTGGCCGCTGCGCGTCCCGCCGTACGGCCGGTGAAGAGGCAGCCGCCGACGAAGGTGCCCTCGAGTGAACGGTAGCCGTGGACACCGCCGCCGCCGAAGCCTGCGACCTCGCCGGCCGCGTAGACACCCGGGAGCGGGCTGCCGTCGGCCCGCAGGACGCGGGACTCCAGGTCCGTCTGCAGGCCGCCCAGCGACTTGCGGGTCAGGATGTTCAGCCGGACGGCGATCAGCGGACCGGCCTTCGGGTCCAGGATCCGGTGCGGTGACGCCACCCGGATCAGCTTGTCGCCGCGGTAGTTGCGGGCGCCGCGCAGCGCGGTCACCTGCAGGTCCTTGGTGAACGTGTTGGTCAGCTCCCGGTCCCGCGCGAGGATCTGCCGCTCGAGGTCGTCGAGGTCGATCAGCCCCTCGCCGGTCAGGTCGTTCATCCCCCGGACCAGATCCGGAAGGTTGCCTCGGACAATGAAGTCCGCGCCCTTGTCCATGAACGCCCGCACCGGCGCCGTCGGGCCGCCGCGCGCCCGGCCGAGCACGCCGCGGATGTCCTTGCCGGTGAGGTCCGGGTTCTGCTCCTGGCCGGAGAGCGCGAACTCCTTCTCGATGATCTTCTGGGTCAGCACGAACCACGTGTAGTCGTACCCGGTCCGCATGATGTGCTCGAGCGTGCCCAGCGTGTCGAACCCCGGGAACAGCGGCACCGGCAGCCGCTTCCCGGTCGCGTCGAACCACAGCGACGACGGCCCGGGCAGGATCCGGATGCCGTGCATCGGCCAGATCGGGTCCCAGTTCTGGATGCCTTCGGTGTAGTGCCACATCCGGTCCCGGTTCACGTACCGGCCGCCGGCCCGCTCGGTGATCGCGAGCATCCGGCCGTCCACATGCGCCGGTACGCCGCTGATCATCCGCTTCGGCGGCTGGCCCATCCGCTGCGGCCACTGCTCGCGGACCAGGTCGTGGTTGCCGCCGATCCCGCCGGACGTGACGATCACGGCCTGCGCGGTCAGCTGGAAGTCGCCGGCCTCGACGCGCGAGCTCGGCATCCCCCGCGCTACGTCGCTGGGCTCCAGCACCTTGCCCGCGACACCGTCGACGACGCCGCCGGTCACCGTCAGCTCGTCCACCCGGTGCCGGAACCGGAACTCGACCAGCCCCAACGCGTGTGCCTCCCGGACCCGGCGCTCGAACGGCGCGACCAGCCCCGGCCCGGTGCCCCAGGTGATGTGGAACCGCGGCACCGAGTTCCCGTGGCCGTCGGCGTTGTACCCGCCGCGCTCGGCCCAGCCGACGACCGGGAAGAACCGCACGCCCTGCGCGTGCAGCCACGGACGCTTCTCGCCGGCCGCCCAGTCGACGTACGCCTCGGCCCATTGCCGGGCCCACTTGTCCTCGTCCTCCAGCCGGTCGAACCCGGCCGAGCCGAGCCAGTCCTGCAGCGCGAGGTCACGGGAGTCCTTGATCCCCATCCGGCGCTGCTCCGGGGAGTTCACGAACAGCAACCCGCCGAACGACCAGAACGCCTGTCCGCCGAGCGACGCCTCGGGTTCCTGGTCGAGCAGCAGCACCTTCCGGCCCGCGTCGGCCAGCTCGGCGGTCGCGGCCAGGCCGGCCAGTCCCGCCCCGACGACGATCACATCAGCGTCCATGTCGACCATGTATAGCGCACTTGGGAAGATGTGGCAGTGACGATCTTTTCTGTTCAAAACGTCGTACTTCCCGCAGCTTCGCTCGGTTCGGAGAACCCGCTGGCGCCGCTCCGCACTCAGCGCGAGCCGCACCACGTCGAGAACATCGCCGAGCTTCCCGCGGACCTGCGGGCGAACGTCGAGTACGGGCGCCTGCACAGCCCGCTGCCGTGCCTGAACCAGGACGGGTACGACCGCACCCTGGTCGAGACGGCGCTCCCGGCGCTCGTGCTGGAGAACGACCACGTGCGCGCGACGATCCTGCCGAGCCTCGGCGGCCGGCTCTACTCGCTCGTCCACCAGGGGCAGGAGTTGCTCTACCGCAACCCGGTCTTCCAGCCCGCGAACCTCGCCCTGCGCAACGCCTGGTTCGCCGGCGGCGTCGAGTGGAACGTCGGCAGCACCGGCCACTGGACCGGCACCTGCGCGCCGATGCACGCCGCCCGCGTCGAAGGCCCGGACGGTACGCCGGTCCTGCGGCTGTGGGAGCTCGAACGCACCCGGAACCTGGTCACCCAGCTCGACTTCTGGCTGCCGGAGGACTCGGAGTTCCTGTATGTCGGGGTCCGGCTGCAGAACCCGTCCGACGTCGACGTCCCGGCGTACTGGTGGTCGAACATCGCGGTCCCGCAGTCCCCGGACCACCGCGTGCTGGTGCCGGCCGACCAGGCCTGGCAGTTCGGCTACGGCAGCCGCCTCGACCTCGTCGACGTGACGACGGACCTGACCTATCCGATGCGGCATCCGCGCGCCATCGACTACTTCTTCGAGCCGCTGGCCGGGGAGCGGTCGTGGATCGCGTCCGTCGACGGGGCCGGTGACGGGCTCGTGCAGGCGTCGACCGGGCGGCTGCGTGGCCGGAAGCTCTTCGTGTGGGGCCAAGGAGACGGCGGGCGACGGTGGCAGGAGTGGTTGTCGCCGGGGCTGGAAGGGGATGGGTACGCCGAGATCCAGGCAGGGCTCGCGCGGACCCAGATGGAGCATCTGAGGTTGCCTGGTGAGACTTCCTGGCACTGGTTGGAGGCTTACGGACGGCTGTCGATGGACGCCGCACGTGCGCACTCCCAGGACTGGAAGACAGCGCGGGACGGCGGGGCCGCGGCGCTGGAGCCGTTGCTCGACCAGCTGCCGGCTCGGGAGGAGGCGTGGCTCGGCGTGGTGGATGCTGCGCCGGTGGAGCGGCTTGCCGTCGGATCCGGGTGGGGTGCGCTGGAGCTGCGGCGGACCGGCTGGACGGTGTCGGACGGTACGCCGTTCAGCGAGGACACGTTGACGTCGCGCGAGCAGGCATGGCTGCCTCTGCTCGACGGGCAGTTGCCTGCCGTGGACGACGTACCGGACGGGACTCTGGTGGCGTGGCGGGACCTGCTGGAAGCGGCCGAGGACAACTGGCTCGTCTGGTATCACCGGGGTGTGGCGCGGCACTACGACGGTGACGTCGACGGTGCGGTCGAGGCGTGGCGGCAGTCAGGGGAGAACGTGTGGGCGCTGCGCAACCTCGGGCTCGTCACGGGCGAGCTGGGGTACTACGAGCGCGCTGTCGCATTCCGGCCCGACCTGGTGCCGCTTGTCGTGGAGGCCGTCGCGGCCGCGCTCGACACCGACGTACCGCGGGCGGAGCGGATGCTGGCGCAGGCGCCCGACGACCCGCGGATCCAGCTGCTGCGGGTCCGGCACGCGCTGGAGACCGGGGACCCGGCGACGGCACACGACCTGCTGGCTGCCGGGATCCAGTTGGCCACGGTCCGGGAGGGGGCGAACCCGCTGACCGACTACTGGCTGGCCGCCGAGGAGGCACTTGGCACGCACCGGCCAGTACCGCCGCAGTACCAGTTCGGAATGGGCGGAAACTGACAACTTCAGGTCAACTCTACCTCTAGAAACACCACTCCACCGGACTCTACTATGGTCCTGTAGAAAAGTTTTTGTACTTACCTGGAACCAAGTGGAGTCCGGTGGCGTCCCACCGGTGTGCGGCAAGGGCCGCGCAAGGCAGTTTCGACAACGACCGCGTCGCTCGCGGGCGGCGCGTCGGGGGTGAGTGCCATGTTGACGATCGTTGTACTCGGTGGGTTCGGCCTGGTGCTGGTGGTCGCGGCCTTCATCGTGACCGAAGTTCTGGCCGGTCTTCGGCCGTCCCAGATCCCCACCGGCACGGAAGAGAAGACCGCGGGACGAGTGATCCGGGTGCGTGGCCCGGTCCGCGGCCAACTGCAGAGCGGTGCCCCGGCGGTCTACACCGAGGTCATCGTCGAGTACTACACCCGCCGGGGTGAGGGGCCGTACGAGGTCGCTCGCAAGTTCCCGGTCGGGAGCAGGATTACTTACGCCAAGGGTGACCGGGTGATCGTCGCGTACGACGTCCGGAACCCGCGCCGGGCGCGCCTGGCGGGCCGGGTCAGCCACTGGCCGGCCCTGGGCCTGCCGTCCGCGGCCTGACGGAACACCTGCTTGAGCCTCCTCTCCGGCTCAAGCAGGAAGGTGGGGGGCGAGCAGGTTGTACAGCACCGGCCGGCCCTGATCCAGGACGTACTCCGCCTCGTCCGCGGACAACCGGTCCGCCAGGTGAGCGAGCGCCTCGCCCATCGTGATGCTCAGCGTCACCGCCAGCCGGAAGTCCCGTGAGTCGCGGGCGCCGAACCGCGCCGCCAGCAGTTCCGCGAACTCGCCGGCGTGCTGGTCGTCGAACTCGCCCGGCTTCGCCTCCAGCTCCGGGTCGCCGAGCCCGCTCAGCACGACCGCCTTGAAGCCCGGGTCGGTCCGGTGCATCTCCCGGAACGTCTCCAGCGTGACGTCGACCGCCGCGCGCCAGCTCGTCACGTCCGCCAGCCGCTCCCCGACCGCGTCGGTGTAGCGCGCCTGGTTCCGCCGCTCGATCGCCTGGATCAGGCTGCGCTTGTCCGGGAAGTACCGGTACACGCTGCCGACCGCGATCTCGGCCCGCTTCGCGATCCCGCTCGTCGACGCCGCGTCGTACCCGCGCTCGACCACCTCGGCACACGCCGCGTCCAGAATCCGCTCGACCTGCCGGCTGGCCCGGTCCTGGGTCGGCGTCCTGCGCAGCGGATAGGCCCCCGAAGTCACCATTCATTTATTGTCCACGCTCGAGGGGACAACGTTGCCACCTCTTTGTGACAGATTGCCGACAGTTGGTCATGAGGAGGGGTAACTCGTATGCGCATCAACAAGACAGCTGTTGCGGGCCTTGCATCCGTCGCCTTGGCCGCGTCCGGGGTCGCCGGTACGGCCCTCAGCCGGGATCACTCGAGCGGGAACGGCGGCGGTCTGCGTTTCAACCAGGTGCAGATGATCGGCTCGCACAACTCGTACCACCGTGAGCTCGGCCCGGCCGAGCAGAAGGTCCAGCAGGCGCAGAACCCGGGATCGGTCGACCTCTGGTACTCGCACGCGCCGATCACCCAGCAGCTCGAGGACCAGAACGTCCGCACGCTCGAGCTCGACCTGCTGCCGGACCCGGACGGCGGTCTGTACACGTATCCGCTGATCCGGAAACTGACCGGGCAGGGGCCGCTCACCGACCCGGCGATGGCGCAGCCGGGCATCAAGGTCATGCACATCCCGGACTTCGACTACAACACCACCTGCGACACCTTCGTGCTGTGCCTGCAGCAGGTGAAGTCGTGGTCGGACCAGCACCCGAACCACGTGCCGATCACGATCAACCTCGAGCTGAAGCAGTCCGACCCGAAGGTGGTCGCCGCCGGCGGCGTGCAGTCCCCGCCGTGGGACGCGGCCAACCTGGAAGGCGTCGACCGCGAGATCCGGTCGGTGTTCTCCGAGAAGGACCTGCTGACGCCGGACGACGTCCGCAAGCCCGGCCTGACCCTGGAGCAATCGGTGCTGACCAAGGGTTGGCCGAAACTCGACGACGTCCGCGGCCAGGTGCTGTTCTACTTCGACAACGGCGGCCCGGGCGCGATCCGCGACCTCTACCGGACCGGTCACCAGAGTCTCGAGGGCCGGGCGGTCTTCACCCGTGGTCCCGAAGGTGCGCCGGATGCGGCGATCACGCAGGTGAACGACCCGCGGGGCGCGAACCAGGCCGAGATCCAGCGGCTGGTCGCGAAGGGGTACCTGATCCGGACCCGGTCCGACGAGCCGATGGCGACGATCCGGGACAAGGACTACAGCCGGCTCGGGATCGCCCTGGCCAGCGGCGCGCAGGTGGTGACGACCGACTGGCCGGTCGCCG
Source organism: Kribbella sp. NPDC051936 (assembly GCF_040680955.1). Taxonomy (NCBI): domain Bacteria; kingdom Bacillati; phylum Actinomycetota; class Actinomycetes; order Propionibacteriales; family Kribbellaceae; genus Kribbella; species Kribbella sp. NPDC051936. The sequence continues at coordinate 144,036 of NZ_JBFAXS010000003.1, forward strand.
GGATGGCCGCGCGGTACGACAGCGACTTCGTCGCCAAGCTGCCCGGGCGTACCGCCGTACGATGCAATCCGGTGACGGCGCCGACCTGGTGCCACGGAGACGTCGCGGGAAGGTGACCTGAGCATGTCGGAGCACGTGGTCGATATCAGCTGGAGCCGTGGTGCGAACGAGTTCACCTACGACACCTACGACCGCGACCACGAGTGGCGCTTCGACGGCGGTGTCACGGTGCCGGGCTCGGCGAACCCGAAATACCTGGGGAACCCCGGCCCGGTCGACCCGGAGGAGGCGTTCGTGGCGGCGATCTCGTCCTGCCACATGCTCACCTTCCTGGCGATCGCGGCCCGGAAGCGACTGGTCGTCGACGCGTACGACGACCACGCGGTCGGGGTGATGGCGCCCGGACCCACCGGGCGGCCGGCGATCACGCAGGTGACGCTGCACCCGAAGATCGTCTGGAACGGCCCCGAGCCGGACGCCGCCACGATCAAGCGGATCCACGAAGTCGCGCACCGCGAGTGTTTCATCGCGAACTCGGTGACCACCGAGATCACAGTTGCCGCCTGACGGATCAAAGAAGAAAAGACAAAAGAAACAGGAAAAGAAGAAATAGAAGTATTGGTTGGGTGCCTGGCGGCTTCGTGGGCCGGCGTCACTCGGCGGTCGGGTCCCTCAGCTGAGCGGTACCATGCATGGTACCAGCGTGGTACCATCGTCCATGGCCATGAACCTGCGACTCCCACCTGAGGTGACGACCGCGCTTCAGGCGGAGTCGGCACGGACCGGCCTGTCGCAGCAAGAGATCGTCCGGGACGCGCTCGGTCGGCGGCTGCACCTGATCGATACGGCGGACCAGGCCGGCGAGCGTGAGCGTGCCCGGGCCGAGCATGCCGTCCAGCCGGCCAGAGTGCCGTACCGCAAAGTGACACCACGCCTGCGGCTGCCGAAGGGCACCACCAGCCTCGACCTGCTCGACCGCGATGACCGCTTCTGATGCGGATCTACTTCGACAGCAGCGCGCTGATCAAGCGAGTCGTCGCCGAGGACGAGTCCGACGACCTGGTGGAGTTCCTGGACGGCCGGTACGAGCAGGGCGACGTACTGGCGTCGTCCTCACTTGCCTGGGTCGAGGTCTCTCGCGTAGTCCTGGCCCGAGTCAGGAAGCCTGCCGATGCCGGCGACCTCATCGAGGGCGCGATGTCCGGCATCGACGAACGCCCGATGACGGGTGAGGTCGTCAGCGTCGCCCGGCGGATCGAGCCGTTGATCCTGCGCAATCTCGACGCACTGCATCTCGCGACCGCGGTGCTGATCGACGCCGACCTGGTGGTCACGTACGACGACCGCCTGGCCGACGCCTGCCGCCGGAACGCGCTCGCGGTCGCGTCGCCGGGGCGCGACTGACAGTTGTCGCTGCACGCCGCTGGGGTTGTCCGGTTCGCACCGGGTGACGAGCTTTATGCGCCGCCGACTCCCGCGCGGAGCGTTCACTCATCTACTTCTGTTTGGCAAATAGAACCACCCGCCGACCGGCCTGAGCCTCGCGCAAACGGCGTCAGGACGGTCGGCGGGTGGTGGGGTGCACCTCTGTGGCGGTGCACCGGTAACGGATCCGGGGGCGCTTCGCACTGGGGCGCCTCTGCGTTTGTGTGCGACTTCCGTGCGGTCTGGCTCGGTGGGCAAGACCGTCCGGGTGCGCCGCCCGGGTCCGTTCGTCCGGCTGGCGCCTTTAGTGCTCGGCGGCGGCGTCGGTCCGGTCGTCGGTGGTCCGGGCCAGGAGGTCCTCGAGCTCACGGACCTGCTCGGTGGCCATCGTGGTCATCAGTCGGTGGATCGTCATGCCGGTGAGACGCCGCGGTCCCGAAGGTATGACGGGAATCCGGTCTGTGACCTGAGTCACTACATCTCGTCGAGCCCGTCCGGGCGCAGCGGGACGAGCTTGCGAGCCTCGTCGTACGACGTACCGGTCAGCTCGAGCAGGTCGATGATCGTCGAGCGGAGCTGACCGAGGACGACGACCGCGGACAGTCCGGCCGGCTGCGGCAGGTCCGCCGTCCGCCGGCCCAGCTCGCCCAGAACGCGGTGCGCGGCCACGTCGGCGGCCGGTTCGAACAGGGACTCGCCGATCAGGCGGGTGCCGTCGGCGAGGCGGTCGAGCAGCATCGGGTATTCCGCGGGCATGGCCTCGTCGCGCCACACCGACACCGCGCACCGGCGGACCAGCACGCGCGTGTTCCGGATCGCACGGTCCAGCGGTACGACGAGATCGGCGATCTCCTGGACCCGCCCGCGGTGCCGGCGGCGAAACGGGGACAGCCGTACGACCGCGACCCCCTCGTCGGCGGCGCTGCGCAGGTCGTCGAGCCGTGACTCGCTGGCCCGCGCGCGGCGGAGCGCGTCGGTGACCGCCTCCTCGTCGCGGGTCCGCAGACCGTCGGCGGTCTCGACCAGAATCTCGGCCAGCTCGTTCAGCACCCCGGACGCCTGTTGCCGCGGGCGCCGGATCGCCGCCGCGGGTGCGATCGTGGCCGCGGCCAGCGCGACCAGTCCGCCGAGCGCAGCGTCCTGCCAGCGGCTGAAGCCGGCGCCGGGGTTGGGCAGCAGCGTGGTGACGATCGCGGCCTGGACGCCCGCCTGGGTGGTCATCAGGTTGCCGGCGCCGAGCAGGACGGCGACGCTCATCGCCAGCGCGATCACGAACACCAGTTGCAGGATGCCGGTCCCGAAGACCTTGACGAACAGGTCGCCGACGCCGACGCCGACCGCCACGCCGACCATCACCTCGGCGACCCGGCGCAGCCGCTGACCGAAGCTGAAACCGAGGCAGACCATCGCGGCGACCGGCGCGAAGAACGGTTGCTTGTGACCCATGACATAGCGCGCGAGGGTCCACGCGACGCCGGCCGCGAGCGCGCACTGGGCGATGAAGAACACCCGGCTGCGCCAGCGTTCGATCCGGCGGTCGATCGAGGCGCGGGACCGCCGCGCGGCCTGGGGCGCGATGTCGTCGCGCAGCTCCCGCAACTGGTCCAACGTCAGCCTGACCGGATCCACGCGCCCCATTCTGCGCGATGGGTGCGCCAGCTTGATTCCCGTGCCGGTCTCGGTTCAGTGTTGCTCCATGACCGAGAACAACCGTGAGGACTACGGCAGCTACTCCGTCGACGACGAGGATCAGCTGCAGGCGGAGGACACGCTCGACGACCGGGGCGTGGCGGATCTGCTCGACGAGGGCTACTCGCCGCCGGAGAAGTGGTCCGCGGGCGAAGGCTTCGGGACGACCGCGGACGAGGCGCTGCAGGGCGAGTCCCTGGACCAGCGGATCGCGCAGGAGGTCCCGGACGTCGACCCGTACGCCGAGGACGGCGAGGACGTCGGCGGCCCGCAGGTCGGCACGGAACGCTCGGGCCGCCTGGTCGCCTCCGACGAGGGCGCGCACAGTGACGACGACAGCGAGCTGTACGCCGAGGACGTCGGCATCGACGGCGCCGCGGCCGGCGCGGAGGAGGCGGCCGTGCACGTCGTCGACGACGAGGACGACTTCGAGCTCGAGGACGACGACGACCAGGACCTCGAAAGCTACCGCGACGTCGACCTGGGCGACGTCGGCGACCTGGAGGACTGACCGCACAACACCCCGCCGCCCCGCCGTGCCCGGCCGGCTGGGGACGGCGACGGGTCAGCGGGGGGTTACGGCGACCTCGGCGCCGTGGCGCGGGACGAGGGTGACGTTCTTGGCCTGAGGCGGCTCCGGCCTGGGGTGCGGCGCGTGGAAGTCGTAGACGGCCAGGGCGGCGCGGAGGATCTCGGTGCCTTCCATCAGCGAGAAGCCCGCGCCGATGCAGCGCCGGGCCCCGCCGCCGAACGGGATCCAGGTGCCGGGCGCGGGCGGATCGTCGGACAGGAAGCGTTGCGGGCGGAAGTCCTGCGGCATCGGGAAGTGCTCGCCGTCGCGGTGCACCAGGCCGATCGCGGCCATGATCGTCGTCCCGCGCGGCAGCCGGTAGCCGGCGATGTCCGCGGTCTCGGTCAGCCGCCGGCCGACCTGGTAGACGACCGGGTGCAGCCGCATCGCCTCCTTGACGATCGCCTCCAGTTCGTCGTCGGCCCCGGCGTCGGCGGCGCGCTGCCCGAACGCCAGCTCGGCCGGCCGCCGGGCCAGCTCGTGGAACGTCCAGGCCAGCGCGGTCGCCGTCGTCTCGTGCCCGGCCAGCAGCAACGTCACCAGCTGGTCGCGCAGCTCCACGTCCGACCAGTTGCCGGCAGCAAGCAACCGCGAGAGGACGTCGGTGCGGCCGGCGAACGTCTCCCGGCGCGCGGCGATCTCGTCGTACAGGATCTCGTCGACCTGCCGCTGGGTGTCCAGGTACGTCTTCCACGGCCGGACGCGGAGCAGTTGCGGGTAGAAGCCGCCGAGCATGATCACCGGTGACACCGACACGATCTTGTCCAGCAACGGGCGCAGCGTGTTCAGCCGGTCGAGGTCGGTGACGCCGAAGATCACCTGCAGGATGATCTCCAGCGTCAGGTTCCGCATCCGCTGGTGCATCCTGAACGGCTCACCGACCGGCCATTTCGCCACCTCGGTCCGGGCCAGGTCGAGCACCATCGCGGCGTACCCGCGCAGCGCGGCGCCGGAGAACGCCGGCATCAGCTGCTTGCGCATCCGCACGTGGTCCTCGTCGTCGAGCAGCAGCAGAGAGTGTGAACCCATGATCGGTTCGAGCACGGTGTTGCCCTCGCCGGCGTGCATCACCGACGGCGGGCTGCCGAACACCTCCCGGATGTGCTCCGGGCGGCTCAGCACGACGCAGACGCGGCTCGACGGCACCAGGCGGATCGTGAACACGTCGCCGTACTTGGCCCGCATCCGCGGGAAGAACGTGCGGCGGTGACTCGCGAACAGCACGGTCTGGGCGAGCGTCGGCAGCTTCGGGCCGGGCGGCAGTGTGCGGGCGGTCTGACGGTCGAGCGTGCGGGAACCGAGCAAGGGTGTCGGAGCCATGCTTTTCACGCTACGTCAGCCGGGTGAACGCCGGGCATCGAACGCCACAAGTGCTGCGACGATCCAAGGCACCCGCGCCCGGCACCGCTGTGCGGCGCCGGGCGCGGGAGGTAGGAGGTGGAACCTCCTGGGGTGGGGCCGGCCTCCGGGGTGGGGGGAGGGGTGGAGGCCGGGGGCCCGGGTCAGGAACGCTTGAAGCGGAGGGTGAGGATCTGGAAGGGGCGGAGTTCGAAGCTGACTCCGTTGTCCTGCAGGTCCCGGTCCGCCAGGTGGCGCTCGAGGAGGTCGACCTCGGTGACGGAGGCCGCCTGGAACGACGGGGTGACCGTCGCCCGCGAGCGGCCGCCGCTCGACTCGTACAGCCGGACGATCACGTCGCCGGACTGGTCGTCGGCCAGCTTGAGCGCCTCGACGATCACGCTGTCGTTGTCGACAGCAACGATCGGCGCGACGCCCTCGGCGCCGGTGACGACCCGCTCCGGCAGGTTGATCCGGTAGCCCTCCTCGATCGCTTCACCGATCCCGGCGCCGACCACCAGCGCGTGGTTCACGGTGTGCACGCCTTGGTCGGTCAACGGGTCGGGGAACCGCGGCGCCCGGATCAGCGAGGTCCGGATGGTGGTCGTGGTGCCGCCGTCCTCCCGCGCGGTCCGGTTGATGTCGTGGCCGTACGTCGAGTCGTTGACCACCGCTACGCCGTACCCGGGCTCGCCGACGTGCACCCAGCGGTGCGCCGCGATCTCGAACTTCGCCGCGTCCCACGAGGTGTTCTGGTGGGTCGGCCGGAAGATGTGCCCGAACTGCGTCTCGGACGCCGAGCGGTCGGCGTGCACGTCGACCGGGTACGCCGCCTTGAGGAACTTCTCCGCCTCGTGCCAGTCCATCTCGGTCTCGATGTCGACCCGCTTGGCGCCCGGGCGGACCCGCAGCGTCTGGGTCACCGTGGACCGGTTGAAGGACCGCTTCACGACCACGGTCGCGACGCCGTCGACGGTGCTGAAGTCGACGCTGTCGACCTCGGTCACGTCCCGGACGTTGTTCTTGTAGAACGAGTCGACGTCCCACGCGTCCCAGTGGTTCGGGGTGTCCACGTGCAGCTGCAGGAGGTTGCCCACGGCGCCCGGTGCGATCACCTCACGCGAAGCCTCCACGTCGTACAGCGAGGTGATCAGGCCGCGCTCGTCGATCGTGACCCGGATCAGGCCGTTGTCCAGGACGCCGTTCTCGACCGTGACGGCCTGGCCCTCGCCGGCCGGGACGCCCGCGCCCAGGCCGGGAACGCCGCTGCGCGAGTGCGGCGCCGCGTTGAAGACGATCTGCGCGTCACCGGAGCCGGCCAGCGCCTGCTGCGCCGTGGCGATGATCGCGTTCAGCTCGTCGGCGATCCGGGCGTACGTCGCCTCGGCCTCGCGGTGCACCCACGAGATGGAGGAGCCCGGCAGGATGTCGTGGAACTGGTGCAGCAGCGCGACCTTCCACAGCCGGTCGAGGTCCTCGTACGGGTACGCGTCGAGCTTGCCCGCGACGACGGCCGCCGCGCTCCACAGTTCGGCCTCGCGGAGCAGGTGCTCGGTCCGCCGGTTGCCCTGCTTGGTCTTGGCCTGCGACGTGTACGTCGCCCGGTGGATCTCCAGGTAGAGCTCACCGGACCAGACCGGCGCGTGCTCGCGGTACTCGTCCTCGGCGGCGCTGAAGAACTCCGTCGGCGACTCGATCGTCACCTGCGGCGAGGACTCCAGGTTCGCCACCCGGCGCGCGGTCGCGACGAACTCGCGGGTGGGGCCGCCACCGCCGTCGCCGTACCCGAACGGGACCAGCGAGCGGGTCGCGGCGCCGTTCTCCTGGAAGTTGCGCTGCGCGTGCGCGAGCTCGCGCCCGGACAGGTCGGAGTTGTAGGTGTCGATCGGCGGGAAGTGGGTGAACACCCGCGTCCCGTCCAGGCCCTCCCACCAGAACGTGTGGTGCGGGAACTTGTTCTCCTTGTTCCAGGAGATCTTCTGGGTCAGGAACCACTTCGAGCCGGACAGCTTCACCAGCTGCGGCAGCGCCGCGGTGTAGCCGAACGAGTCTGGCAGCCAGACCTCCTGGGTGTCGATCCCGTACTCGTCCAGGAAGAACTTCTTGCCATGCACGAACTGCCGGGCCAGCGCCTCGCTGCCGGGCAGGTTGGTGTCGGACTCGACCCACATGCCGCCCACCGGGACGATGTGCCCCTCGGCGACGGCCTTCTTCAGCCGCTCCCAGACCTCCGGGTAGTTCTCCTTCACCCAGGCGTGCTGCTGGGCCTGCGAGAACGCGAAGACCAGCTCCGGGTACTCCTCGGCCAGGGTGGCAACGTTGGACACCGTCCGGGCCACCTTGCGGCGGGTCTCCCGCAGCGGCCACAGCCACGCGGAGTCGATGTGCGCGTGGCCGACCGCCGACAGTTGGTGCGCGCTTGCGTGAGCCGGCCGGCTCAGGACCTCGGTCAGCTGAGCGCGGGCGTCCGCGGCCGTGCCGGCCACGTCCTCGTAGTCCAGCGCGTCCAGCGAGCGGCTGAGCGCCCGCAGGATCTCCCGGCGGCGCGGGTCCTGCAGGGACAGCTCGCGCTGCAGACCGTCGAGCGCCTCGAGGTCCAGGATCAGGTCCCACACCTCGGCGTTGAACACCGCCAGGTCGGCGCGGGTGAGCTGATAGATCGGCGTCTCACCGAGCTTGGCGCCGATGTCGACCTTCGCGTAGGCGTTGTCGAGCGGGATCTCCGGGTTCGCGGCGCCCTCGACGTAGAACTCGATCCGGTCGCCGGGCGAGGCCGCCGTACCGTCCGGGCCGAGGATCGACAGCGGGGCGTAGGTCTGCCGCGGGTGCAGGCCCTTCAGCGGCCGGCCCGAGGTGGTGTGCACCAGGCCCTCCGCGGAGAAGCCGGGGCCGCCGCTGAAGCCGAGGTCGATGACCGCCTCGATCTCGCGGCCGGCCCACTCGGCAGGCACCTGGCCGCTGAACTTGAACCAGGCGGTGCCCCAGGCCGGGCCCCACGGCAGGCCGATCGCGGCCGGCTCGTAGGTCTGGGCGAGCGCCTCGGCGGGTGACACCGGCTCACCGGGTGCGTGCCACACCTCGATGTCCAGCGGGACCGCCGCGCCGTAGATCGCGGGGCGGAGTCGCTCCCGCAGGGCGCGCTTGAGCCGCTCCTCGATGAGTTGACGGTCGTCGTGCACGAAATCAGCCTCCGGGAAAGGATCCTCACGCGGCCGACCAGGCCGCGGCTGACAACGCTGTCACACCGACCCCGGCCGCGTCCAGACGCAGTTTGTCTCTCGCTGTGTGGAATTTCGCTGCGTAGCGGTTGGGTTGCGGGCCGCCGCCGCGGCTACCCGCAAGGCCTCATTGTTGTCTAGGTTGTCCTGCATGGATCGCCCCCGCCTGCTGACCCCTGCCCGGCCGACCGGGCTGACCCGCCGCGGTTTCCTCGGTTTCGGCGCCGCCGCGGCCTCCGGACTGCTGCTGCCGGGCTGCTCGCGCGGTCGCGCCGACGAGCCGGCGCCCTCGGAGGCGGGGATCTTCGCGACCGGCAACCTGAACGGCGTCTACAACACGTTCGGGACGGCGCTCAGCGGGCTGGTGAGCGAGGTCACCGGCATGGAGCTGAAGCCGATCGTGACCGACGGGTCGGTGGACAACCTGTACCGGGTCTCCGGCCGCAAGGCCGACCTCGGACTGTGTACGTCGGACTCCGCGCTCGCGGCGTACGAGGGCACCGGCGAGTTCAGCACCGGCGCGCTGCGCTTCACCGCGCTGGCCCGGGTGTACGACAACTACGTGCACGTCGTCGTACCGATGGCGTCGAAGGCGAAGAGCCTGGACGACCTGTTCCCGAGCAAGGACAGCCCGTCGCGGCGCATGGTCGTCGGCGTCGGCCCCAAGGACTCCGGGACCGAGATCGTCGCGAACCTGATCCTGGACAAGGCCCGCGCCGACGTGATCCAGAAGAACCCCACGCTGGACCCGGCCACGGTCGCCGTCACCCGGAAGAACCTGACGCTGGGAGAGATGGTCACCGCGCTGCAGCCCAGGCCCGGTGCCGCCAAAGGGTCGATCGACGCGTTCGTCTGGAGCGGCGGTGTGCCGACCGATCCGATCGTCGCGCTGCAGAAGACCATCGGATTCCGGCTGCTGGACATCGGCGGCGTCGCGGAGGCGATCGCCCTCAAGGAGTTCGGCGGGTTCATGGTGTCGGCGATCCCGCCCTCGCAGTACGGGCTGGCCCAGTCGGTGCCGACCCTGGCGATCCCGAACTACCTGATCGCGAAGCCGAACCTGTCGGACTCCTGGGCCTGGTGGACGGTCAACACCCTGTTCCGCCGGCAGAACGACCTGATCAAGGGCACGCCGTCGCCCGGAGCCAGCCCGGGCACCGGCGGTCACCCCGAAGCCGGTGCGCTGGACCCGCGCTCCGCGATCGCCACGATGCCGGTGCCGCTGCACCCCGCCGCCGAGCGCTGGTACCGCCAGAACCACATCTGAGTCACCCGGGGCGACCCGGGTGACTTCTCAGGCGTCGTATCAGGCGTCGTAGTCGTCGATCAGCGGGACGCGGACCTCGATGACCAGGCCGCCGCCGATCGGCGGGCGGGCCACGACCCGGCCGCCGACGCGGGCCGCCTCGGAGCGGACGATCGCCAGACCGAGGCCGGTACCCGGCATCTCGCGGTGGTGCGCGCTGCGCCAGAACCGCTCGCCGACCTTCTTCAGGTCGCGGGAGCCGAGCCCCAGACCGTGGTCGCGGACCGACATCACCACCTCGGTGCCGTCCCGGGTGACCGAGACCTCCACCGGCGGCGCGCCGTACTTCGAGGCATTGTCGAGCAGGACGTCGAGGATGTCGTCGACCTCGAGCTCCGGGGCGACCCCGCCCGGCACCATCTCGCCGACGATCAGCTCCAGGTCGTCGGCGGCGTACACCGCCTTCCAGCCGACCAGGCGCTCCTTCACCGCCTGGGCCAGGTCCAGCGGCTCTTCGTTGCCCTCGGCATCGGCCGACGGGCGGTCCGAGCCGGCCAGCCGGGACAGCCGCTGGACGATCCGGCCGAGCCGGTCGATGTCGCTGAGCGCGAACCGCGCGGTCGGCGACAGCCGGGACAGGCCCTCGATGTGGATCCGGGCCGAGGTGAGCGGCGTCCGCAGTTGGTGCGACGCGTCCGCGACGAACTCACGCTCACGCTGCCGTGCCTGGTGCAGGCTCAGCGCCATCGAGTTGAAGCTGTCGCCCAGCCGGCGGAGCTCCGGTGCGCGTCCGTCGGTCGACACCCGGGTGTCGAGCGCGCCGCGGGTGATCTGGTGGGTGGCGTTGTCGAGGTCCTGCAGCGGCCGCAGTACCCAGCGGGTGATCGGCCGGACGATACCGATGATGATCGCGCCGATGCTGATCAGCAGGCCGCCGAGGAGCAGCAGCAGTCCGCTCTGCACCTGGTCGCGGGCCTTGTCGGTCGGCACCCGCAGGACGGCGGCGCCGAGCACGCTGCCGTTGTTGACGACCGGGCGGGACACGATCATCTCGCCGGAGCGCCACGGCCACAGCGGCGGCGGCTCGGCCGGCAGCCGGCCCGCCAGCGTGCTGTGCAGGGCGGCCGAGATGTCCTCCTCCTTCACGTCCACACCGGACACCGAGGTGGCCACGACGCGGGAGTCGACGTCGACGACGAAGACCGGGGTGTTGTAGAGCTCCTGGTACCGGACCGCGAGCTCACGCAGGTTCGCGATGTCGCCGGTCTGCAACGGCGACTCGGCCATCGCGGCGAACCAGTCGGCATCGTTGCTGCGGGACAGGAAGAGCGTGCGCGACGTACTCGTGGCGATGAAGTTCGCCAGCGGGATCACAGCGACGATCGCCAGGGCGACGACCATCGGGACGAGGGACTGCAGTAGTCGACGGCGCAAGGGTCAGTCCGAGCCCAGGCGGTAACCGACGCCGCGGATGGTCTGCACCAGTTCGGGCCGGCCGAGCTTGGCGCGCAGGCTGGCGACGTGCACGTCCATGGTGCGCGACGACGCCTCGAACACCGACTGCCAGGCGTACAGCGCGACCTGTTCACGGGGGACCACCCGGCCGTGGTGCGCGGCCAGCACTGCGAGCACGTCGAACTCCTTGCGGGTCAGACTGATGGGCTTGTCGGCCACCTGAACCGTCCGGGCCTCGATGTCCACGGTCAGGTCGCCGACGGTCACCCGAGGGCGGGGCTGCAAGAGGCCGGTACGACGAAGTACAGCATCGATACGGGCCAGCAGCTCGGAAATCGCGAACGGTTTCACCACATAGTCGTCGGCGCCGCTGCGCAGGCCGCGGACCCGGTCGGCGGCCTCGCCGCGCGCCGTCACCGCGATCACCGGCACGTCCGAGACCGTGCGGATCTGCCGGCACACGTTGATACCGTCCCCGTCCGGCAGTCCCAGGTCCAGCAGGACCAGGTCGCCGGGGTCGGCCGCCAGGGCGTCGGCGGCCGTGCGGACGTGCGTGACCATCAGGCCGTAACGCCGCAAGGCGGGTATCAGTGCATTGGCGATATCGAGATCGTCCTCGACCAGCAGAATCCGAACCGCGCCACTCATGCGGTGATCGTAGGCCAGGTCACGGCCTGATGTGTCAGATCTTGGTAAAGACGTAATCACGCGACTCCACGCAGTGTTCGGCAACATTAGCCTTCCGGACACAGGAGGGAACCGCTAGATGACTGTCGGTGTTCACAGCGGGGGTGGCGCGACCGTGCCCTCCGAGGAAGAACTGGCCGAGTACGAGCAGGAACGCCCCGCGCGGCGGCTCCGGCCTGCCCTGGACCTGGTGATTTCGGTCTGGTGCACAATCGTCAGCCTCGGCGTCCTGGTGCAGGTGTTCGCGCCTTTACCACAAGGAACGCAGTTCTACTTGGTGATCTTTCTCGCAGCGGTTCTGCCGATCACGCTGCTGTGTTACCGGGGCTGGACGGTGCCGGCGGTCATCAATCCGTTCCGGGCCCGCGCCCATGACGACCCCGGCGTGGCCGACTGGGTCCTCGCGCTGGTGGCGCTGGCGGTGTGCGTCTATCCGCTCCTCGACTTCGACGGCTACCTCGAGCGCCGGCAGGCCCCGTCGGCGATGGACGTGATCGCCGGTGCTGTCTTGCTGGTGCTGCTGCTCGAAGCGTGCCGTCGGACGACCGGCTGGGTGCTCCCGGTGTTCAGCCTGGTCTTCATCGCCTACGCGTACTACGGCGGCTACCTTCCTTATACCTGGTCGCTCGCGCACCAGGGCTTCAACTTCGACGCGATCATCGCCCAGTTCACGATGGGTACGGCGGGGTTCTACGGGACCCCGTTGAACGTGGCCGCGTCGTACATCGTGCTCTTCACCATCTACGGCGCGGTGCTCGACTACTCGGGCGCTGGCAAGTTCTTCATCGACCTGTCGTTCGCCGCCTTCCGGCGCAGCCGCACCGCACCCGGCCGCACGGTCACGCTGGCGGGCTTCCTGCTCGGCAGTGTCTCGGGGTCGGGGACGGCGACCGCGGTGTCGCTGGGCACCGTCTCGTGGCCGATCCTGCGCCGGGCCGGCTACCCGCCCGAACCGGCAGCCGGAATGCTCGCCGCGTCCGGGATCGGCGCGATCCTGTCCCCGCCGACCCTCGGCGCCGCCGCGTTCATCATCGCCGAGTTCCTCCAGGTCTCGTACCTGAAGGTCCTCGGGTTCGCCGTGATCCCGACGATCCTGTACTACCTGGGCATCCTGCTCGCGATCGAGATCGACGCCCGCAAGCACGGGACGACGTCGACCGAGGTGTCCGACGGGTCGGCGTGGCGGCTGTTCCTGCGGTTCGGGTACCACTTCCTGTCGTTGTTCGTGATCATCGGCTTCATGGCGGTCGACGTCCCGCCGTTCAAGGCCGTGGTCTACGCGGTGATCGTGCAGTTCGGGTTGTCGTTCCTGGATCGCGAGCACCGGCTGACCGGGCGGCCGCTGGTCAAGGCGCTTGCCCAGGGCACCCGTTCGGTGCTGCCGGTGGCGGCGACCTGTGCGACGGCCGGTGTGATCGTCGCGGTCACGACCCAGACCGGCCTGGGGCTGAACCTCGCGGAGATCATCGTCAACGCGGCCCGCGGGCTGGCCGACAACCACACCGCGGTGCTGATCCTGACCGTGGTGCTGTCCGCGTTCGCCGTGCTGATCCTCGGTCTGGCGGTGCCGGTGACCGCGTCGTTCATCATCGCCGCGGTGATCATCTCACCGGCCCTGGTGAACCTCGGCGTGACGCAGCCCGAGGCGTACATGTTCATCTTCTACTACGCGGTCCTGTCCGAGGTGTCGCCGCCGACCGCGCTGGCCGCGGTCGCGACCGCCGCGATCACCGGCGGCAAGGTGATGCCGACGATGTGGCAGGCCTGGAAGTACACGCTGCCGGCGTTCCTGGTGCCGTTCGCGTTCGTGCTCACCGACAGCGGCGCGCACCTGCTCGGTCAGGGCTCGTTCGCCGGCATGGTCTGGGCCACGCTGGTGTCGATGCTGGCGGTGGCCGCGCTGGCCGTGGTCACCGGCGGCTGGGTGTTCGTGCGGACGACCTGGCTCGAGCGGGCGTTCTGCGTCCCGGCCGCCGCGCTGCTGCTCTACCTCGCGCCCGTAACCATCACCGCCGGAATCTGTTTGCTACTTGTTGCCGTCGTCATCAATCTGGTCCGGCGGCAACGCCAGGCCGCTGCCGAGGAAGGAACCGTTGCCTGATGAGACTCCGATCTGTTGCAGTGGCACTTGTCACCGTGGTGTCGCTGGCCGCCTGCGGAGGTCAGCGCGAACCGTCCGGATCCGGTTCGGAGTCCGGCGGCCGGCTGACGATCGCCACCGGCAACACGACCGGCGTGTACTACCAGCTCGGCGGTGCGCTGGCCTCGGTGATCTCGCAGAAGATGTCCGGCTACCGGGCGACCGCGAGCGAAACCGGCGCCTCGGTGCAGAACATCCAGGGCCTGGTCGGCGGGAACTACGACATCGCGTTCTCGCTCGGCGACTCGGCGGCGGACGCGGTGAACGGCCAGAACAGCTTCAAGACCAAGCAGGACGTGGTCGCGCTGACCCGGCTGTACAACAACTACACGCAGGTCGCCGTCCGCGCCTCGGCGAACATCAACTCGATCGCGGATCTGAAGGGCAAGCGGGTCTCGACCGGTTCGCCGAACTCCGGCACCGAGGTGATCGCACGCCGGCTGCTCGAGGCGGCGGGGCTCGACCCGGCCAGTGACGTGACCGCGCAGCGGCTCGGCCTGCCGGAGTCGGTGGACGCGATGAAGTCCGGGTCGATCGACGCGCTGGTCTGGTCCGGCGGGTTGCCGACCGGCGGCATCACCGACCTGACCACCAGCATGGGCAAGGGCGTGAAGCTGCTGCCGATCGCGGACCTGCTGCCGAAGATGCAGGACAAGTACGGCGCGGTCTACTCGCAGGCCCCGATCCCGGCGGCGACGTACAAGCAGCCGGCCGACGTGGCCACGATCGTCGTACCGAATGTGCTGCTGGTCCGCAAGAACATGAAGGACGAGCTGGCCGAGCAGCTGACGAAGACGCTGTACGACAACATGGACGCCCTGGTCGCGGTGAACGCGGCGGCGAAGGGCATCACGCTGGAGAACGCGACGAAGACCGACCCGGTGCCGCTGCACCCGGGGGCGAAGAAGGCGCTCGACGGACTCAAATAACCAGTCCTGGGTACCGGTAGCTGTTGCGGTACCCGGGCTCGCGGACCGTCCTCCCCCGCACACCAGGCGCAGCGGGGGAGGACGCAGGGCCCCGGCTCCGCACCTCAGGCGCAGCGGGGGCGGGACCCAGCCGGCCCCACAACCAGGCGCAGTGACGGTCGGCAACCTGGCCCGGTCCTGGCGGAGGCATCCGCCGGGGCCGGGCTCTACTGCTGTTCCTCCTCGTGCGGCATCGGCGTGCCGTACAGGTAGTGCGAGAGCGCGGAGTCGCGCTTGGGGTGAGCGTGGTACTTCGTCGGTACGACCCGTCCCTCGGCGCTGTCCCACGCGGCGTCGGCCATCCGCCACATCCGGTGCGCCAGCCGGCCGGCCGACCCGGTGTGCGGGGAGTACGGGTGCGCCCTCGTCGGGGCGATCTCCTCGGCCTCCAGCAGGTTCTCGGTCAGCCGGTTCACGTCCGGGCCGTCGAGCTGCTCGGAGATCCGGCGGCCGTACGTCGTCTCCATCGTCTCGTGCTCGTCGAGCAGCCGGTCGATCTGCCGCCACAGGTCGTCGTGCTGCAGATCCACGAACCGGCTGTCGCCGTACTGCCGTCCTTTCAGGAAGCGCAGCGAGCGTTCGAGTTCCTTCGCGTTGCCGACGTACCGGGTGACCAGCTCGTCCCCGTCGGGGAGCCGCCGCACGTGCGGGAGGAGCACGTCCTCGGCCGCGGCCAGGTGCTGCGCCGCGATCGCGTAGAACCGGTCGGTCTGGTGCCGGTGCTCGGGGTGCGCGGCGTCCGGGTGGTGAGCCGGCTCGGCCAGCTCCCGGATCCGTGCGTGTTCGTAGGTCAGGGCCATTTCGAGCGTCGAAGCGGTCATGACAACCACCTCCAGAGGGTCTCCCTCCAGCGTGTGCCCATCCCACCCGAACCGCAACCGCCTCATCCCGCTCCGTAACCCGGCCGTACTCCGGAACGCGAACGCCCGCCGGCGCAGAGGGCGCGGCGGGCGTGGCGGAGCGGATGCGGGGTCAGGCGTCGGAGCTCTTCTTCCAGAGGTTGATACCGGCCTCGACGGCGTCGGCGTCGATGGCCTCGAGCTCGTCGGGGCTGAACTTCAGGTTGCGGACGGCGGCCAGGTTGTCCTCGAGCTGGGTGACGCTGGAGGCGCCGATCAGCGCGCTCGTCACCCGGTCGTCGCGCAGCGTCCAGGCGAGCGCGAGCTGGGCGACGGACTGGCCGCGCTGCTGCGCGATCTCGCTCAGCGCACGGACGTGCTTGAGGGTGTCCTCGGTGAGCGAGTCCGGGTTGAGCGACTTGCCCTGCGCCGCGCGGGAGTCGGACGGGATGCCGCCCAGGTACCGGTCGGTGAGCACGCCCTGCGCCAGCGGCGAGAACGCGATCACGCCGACGCCGAGGTCGCCGACCGCGTCCAGCAGGTCCTCCTCGATCCAGCGGTTCAGCATCGAGTACGACGGCTGGTGGATGAGCAGCGGCGTACCGAGCTCGGCCAGGATCCGCGCGGCCTCCCGGGTCCGGTCGGCGGAGTACGACGAGATGCCGGCGTACAGCGCCTTGCCCGAGCGGACCGCCGCGTCGAGCGCGCCCATCGTCTCCTCGAGCGGGGTGTCGGGGTCGAACCGGTGGGAGTAGAAGATGTCGACGTAGTCCAGGCCCATCCGGCTCAGCGACTGGTCGAGCGAGGCGAGCAGGTACTTCCGCGAGCCGCCGCCCTGACCGTACGGCCCCGGCCACATGTCGTAGCCGGCCTTGGTCGAGATGATCAGCTCGTCGCGGTACGGCCGGAAGTCGCGCGCGAAGTGGGTCCCGAAGTTCGTCTCGGCCGAGCCGTACGGCGGGCCGTAGTTGTTCGCCAGGTCGAAGTGCGTGACGCCGAGGTCGAACGCCCGGCGCAGGATGTCGCGCTGCGTCGCGAACGGCTTGTCGTCGCCGAAGTTGTGCCACAGGCCGAGCGAGATGGCCGGCAGCTGCAGCCCGCTCCGTCCGGTCCGCCGGTAGCTCATCTGGTCGTCGTACCGGCTCTCGGCCGCCACATAATCAGTCACGGAAGCCCAGTCTGCCCCATGTCACGACAAGTGTGAAACCCCTTGTTTTCAAGCAGAAACGGCAGCACTCAAACCCAGAACCCCGTCTTCTGGGCCACGAGCCCCGGTGTCCCCGGTCCGGGGCACCGGAGCTCGCGGCCGCGCCGGTCATCGGGCGGCGGTGGCCAGCTCGGGGGTACGGCGCAGCATCTGCAGGGCCCGCATCCGCATCGGTCCGATGCTTCCGATGGGCAGGTTCAGCGTCTCGGCGATCTCCAGGTACGACGGGCAGCTGTCCGACATCAGCAGCCGGATCAGTCGCTGGTAGCGCCCTGGGAGCCGGGCCAGGGCCCGCTCGGTGGAAGGCTCGTACTCACCGTCGGCCGGGTAGACGTCGACCACGGCCGCCCGCTGGCTGTCGCCGTGTTCGGTGGTCGGATCGGCGTACAGCAGGTACCGCTTGCGGCTGATCGCCACCCGCAGCCCCTCCCGCCGTGCCGTCGCGGCCAGCCACGCGGGAAGGCACTGCGGATCACGGATCTGGCCACCGTGCTGCCACAACCGCAGCCACGTCTGCTGAGCGACGTCGAAGGCGTCGCTGTGACTCAGGCCGATACCGCGCGCAGTGTGCAGCAGCAGCGAGCCGTAGCGGCGCTCCAACTCCTTCCAGGCCGACCAGTCCGAGGCGAGTGCGCGGTTCAGGACGTCCTCGATCGTGCTCGAGTGGATGGAATCGGTGTGGTGACGCGTTCCGTTGGCCGGCCGTGCAGTGCTGCGTAGCGAGATCGTCGACACGCTTCACTTCCTTTCGCTGATCCGCGCAGGTGGCGACGGAGCGCGCGTGGGCAGGGGAAGATCGGGCCGGTGCGCGAACGCACCGGCCCGAAAGCCGATGGCATCAGCGGCTTCGGTGAAGCCGTGCTGCGGCAAAACTCCGGACGGCCCTCTGCCTCACCATGCCCCCGTGGTCGTCGTCAGTGCTGCCTTCGGCGCCTATTCGATCACCGGGGCCGTCACGCAGGCGTAGTCAATTCGTCACGGAATCGTGCTTGTCGCGTCACCGTTTGCATATGTGTCGCTCGGCGACTGCGCGGTAACGCTCTGATCGCGCAAAGTCGGGCCCAACCAGCGCAGCAACGGCGCCGCCATCATCGTGGTGATCAGGGCCATCAGCACCATGACCGTGAAGGCGCTGTGGTTGATGATGCCGACGCCGAGCCCGGCAGACAGTACGACGATCTCCGTGATCCCGCGAGCGTTCATCAGGACTCCCAGGCCGGCCGCGGACCGCACCGGCAGCCCGCCGGCCCGGGCCACCGGCACGGCGCCGCCCAGCTTGCCGAGGACCGCGACGGCCAGCAGGACAGCGCCGGCGGCCAGCACCTGCGGTTGCGAGATCGCCGCGTTGACGTTGGTCTGCAGGCCGATCGAGGCGAAGAAGACCGGTACCAGCAGCGCTCGGTTGAGCCCGCCGATCTGCTCGGCCACGGCCGCCACCGGCGGGCTGTCCTTCGGCAGGACCAGACCGGCGAGGAAACCGCCGAAGATCGCGTGGACGCCGATCTGGTCGGTCGCCGCGGCCAGGCCGAGGATCAGCCCGAGGACGAGCAGCACCAGGATGGGCGTGGGCACGGACCCGGCGAACCGCTGCGCGAGTCGCTGCAGCAGCGGCCGGAGCACCAGCAGGACCGCCGCGCCCAGCAGCAGCGTCAGGCCGAGTGCGAGTAATGCTTCACCGGGCCCGGCCGACCGGATCATCGCCATGGTGACGGCGAGCGCGCACCAGGCGAGCACGTCGGCCGCTGCCGCGCACAGCATGGCCAGCGAGCCGAGGCGGGTGCCCTGCAGTCCGCATTCCTGCACGATCCGGGCCAGGACGGGGAACGCAGTGATGCTGAGCGCCGTACCGATGAAGACGACGAACGGCAGCCGATGGACGCTGGGACCGGCCAGCGTCGAGTAGAGCGGTAGCGCCGCGAGGAGTCCGAGGGCGAACGGGACCGCCATGATGGCGAGACTGGCGGCGGCGATCGCACCGCGGTCGCGGCCGATCCGGTCCCGGCCGAAATCGCTCCCGACGGTGAACATGAAGACGGCCAGCCCGGCCTGCGCCAGCAGACCCAGGTTCGGCCGGACCTCGGCCGGCAGGATGGCGTCGAAAAGCCAGGGCGCCAGCGAGCCGATCACCGAGGGGCCGAGCACCAGACCGGCGACGATCTCACCGACGACCGCGGGCTGACCGATCCGCCGGGCCAGCCGGCCGCAGAGGGTCGCCAGCGCGCAGATGACCGCGACCGCCAGCAGCAGCCGCCACATCTGTTGCGCGGCGCTCGGCCCGGCGGCGCCCGGTACGGACGCCGCCGCGGATGTGTGGTCCGGGCGCAGCCAGCCGGCGGCGTAGCCGATGCCGACCAGGGCGGCCGCGCCGGCCACCAGAAGGGCACCGACCGCCGTGGCGCGGCCGGGCATGGGAAACAACGAACTGCCCCGCCGCTGCATCGGGATTGCTCCCCGGTCAGGCCGGGACGGCGCCGTCGGCGGACACCGGGACCGCGGTGAGCCGCTCGGCCGCCGGCCGGTGCACGCCGTTGGTCCGCCGTCCGGCGCGGTGCGCGAGGATGTCCTGCGCGATGTCGCCGGCCCGGTTGCCGAGCACGCTGAGCAGCGAATCGGCGATGCCGTGCGTCGCCTCGTTCACGCCCTGCAGGTAGCAGGCGGCGTCCGACGGCTCGTCGAGCTGCAGGCGGTACTGCCGGTTCACCTCGATCCGGTCGAGCCCGATGGCGTCGCTGAGCCCACGGACCAGCCGCGGCATCTCCCGGACGAACCCGGTCCCGAGGAGCACCAGGTCGCGGCGCAGCTCGCTGACGGTACCGGTCTTGCGGTCGCTCAGCTCCAGCACGACCTCGTCCCCCTCGGTGCGGGCGCCGACGATGTCGGTCATCGGCACCAGCCGCCGCTGGTCGACACCGGCCAGCCGGTCCAGGTACATGCTCGTGTACAACTCTTGCAGAAGATCGCTCTCGACGCCGGAGTAGTTCGTCAGGTGCATCTCCCGCAGGATCTGGTCCCTGCCCTCCGGCCGGGCCTCGAAGAACTTGTCGATGTACGACGGGTAGTAGAGCTCGTTGGTGAACTTGTTCGTGTCGTAGGCGCGCAACCCGATCGAGCGCATCACCCAGCTGACGTCGCTGTTCGGCAGGTCGATCTGCGTCGCCCGGAACATCTCGGCGGCGCTCTGCGCGGCGCCGACCACCGCGACCCGGTGCTGCTTGGTCTTGTCGAGTGCCGCGACCCGCTGGCGGTACTGCGTACTGTGGATCACGCGGTCGGCCGGCAACTTGGCGAACTCGGCCGGAACGTACGGGTCGCGCCCCGCCCCGATCACCAGATAGCGGCTGGAGATCGTGCTGCCGTCGCCGAGCCGGGTGAGCCATCCGGTCAAGGCGCCGGCCGGGTTCCGCTGCGGTTCGATCGAGACGCAGTCGCAGCCGAGCTGGAGCCGGACCTTCCGCAGCGACTCCGACACCCACCTCAGGTACCCGGAGACCTCGACCCGGTACGGCGTGAAGCTGCCCATGTTGATGAAGTCGTCGAGCCGGCCGACGCTGCGCAGGTAGTTCAGGAAGGTGAACCTGCTGCGCGGGTTCCGAAGCGTCACCAGGTCCTTGGCGAAGGCCACCTGGCTCTTCGTCCAGGGCAGCAGCAGACCGCGCTGCCATTCGACCGTTTGACCGCGTTCGATGAACAGCGAGTTCTCGGCCAGGCCGTCGACACCGAGTTCTTCCAGTGCGACGGCGAGGGCGAGGTTGGCCGGCCCGGCGCCGACGGCGAGCAGTTCGACCTCGTGGTTGGTCATGAGGGCTCCAAATAGGGTCGTGGCTTACCAGGGCCGGCCCGAGTAGTCGGACTCGTTCAGTGCGTCGTACTTCAGTTCGACGAGCTCTGCCGCGGCGGTCAGCCGGTCGGCACAGGTCGCGGGATCGTTCGCGGTGCAGATGACGTACGCGTGCCGCCCGATGTGCGCCCGCGGCGGCAGCCGGACCGTCGCGCCCTCGGCCACCATCGGATGCGCCTCCACCAGGCCGGGCACGGCTCCCGGCTCCGGGACGGAGATCTTCACGACGCGGGCGTCCTCGGGCGGGTAGCAGAACCGGATGCCGACACACGTGCGGTGATCGGCTTCCAGGTACGGGCGGTTGCCGCGCGCCACGTCGACGAGGATCGCGCCGGGGTCGATACCGGTCGCGAGCTTGCCGAGGTACGGGATCAGGTCGCCGCCGAGGCGTCCGTTCACCTCGATCACGACCGGTCCCTTGGAGCTGAACCGGATCTCGGTGTGCGTGATGCCGTACGGCGTGCCGATCGCCTCGTGGGCGGACTGCAGCAGCTTGCGCAGCTCGGGATCGGTCAGCAGCGGGTCCGCGCCGTCGACGATGTGGCCGATCTCCTCGAAGTACGGCGGGGCGCCGAGTTGCTTGTGGGCAACGAAGAACGGCTGGTACTCGCCGGCCACGACCGCTCCGTCGACGCTGATCTCCGGACCGTCGACGAGCTCCTCGATCAACGCCCCGCCGTGGTACTCGGCCGGACCGCTGCGGCTGGAACTGTCCGCTCTTTCGAACGCTTCAACGATTCCGGACGCGTCGTCCACCACCGCGACGCCGATGCTCGCGGCCATCCCGCGCGGCTTGACCACGACCGGGTAGCCGATCGTCGCGGCGGCGGTCGCGGCCTCGTCGGCCGTTGTGGCGACCGCGAACTCCGGCTGCGGCAGACCGGCGTCGGTGAGCGCCTGCCGGGTCCGCGCCTTGTCACGACAACCCTGCGCGCCCTCCGCGGTCAGGCCCGGCAGTTTGAGCCGGTCCGCGACCAGCGCGGTCGCGACCACCGACGGCTCGTCGTACGTGAAGACCCCGCGAACCCCATGAATACGAGCGATCGAGTCGGCGACCGCAAGCAAACGATCGATGTCGAGCGCGAGTCCCGCGCCCTCGAGCGGAAGGACGACGGAGCTGCCGGCGATGTACGGCTGCTGCCAGCCGGCCGGTTCGTCGTCGATCAGCCACAGCGGCCCGCGGGCCGCCGCGCCGCGCATCAGGTACTCGCGGTACGGCTGGAAGCCACTGCTCAACTGCAGCACGACACCTTCGGTGTTGTCGGTCACGCCGTCCTCCCGGGAGCTGTTACTGACGAACGAGAGCGGCTGACCCGTGGTTGGTGATACACCAAGTGCCGTCGTCGGCAGGGGATATCCGTCGTCCTGACGGCTTGCACTCGAGTAGTTGACGGCTCAGACTTCACGGAAGGTAGCTCGGCAGCCACGCAAAGAGGAGGCGTCTATGCCTGCACCTGGGAGCCTGCCCGCCCAAGGTTCTCGCTGGGGGAGAGCATTGTCGATCGGTGGCGGTCGTGAGGAATACGCATCCAGTGGGGGAGATCGATAGATGCACGCGCAGCCCGTACCGGCGGATCGTCCGGATCCGGCGAACCCACCTGATGAAGCCCACCCATCCGTGCGGCTTCGCATGCTCGACGGCTTCTGGGTCGTCGACGGTCAACAGACCTTGTCCATTCCGCTCAGCGCGCGCCGGGTCGTCGCGTTCGTCGCACTCCGCGGACGGTCCAGCCGTGCCGAAGTGGCCGGAACGCTCTGGCCGGAAGTGTCGGACTCCAAGGCGCAGGCCTGTCTGCGGACCGCTTTGTGGCGGCTCCGTCAGCTGAGCGTGCAGCCGCTGGTCACCGGCGACGAGACGCTCCGCGTCGACGAATCCGTGGACGTCGACGTGAACACGCTGATCACCGCCATTCGCCGGGTGATCAACGACGGCGAATGCGGAGCCGACCAAGGTCTGCTGCCGACACTCGCGGCGATGGGAGAGCTGCTGCCCGGCTGGTACGACGACTGGGTCCTGCTCGGGCGGGAACGCCTGCGCCAGCTCCAGTTGCACGCGCTCGAGTTGACGGCTCAGCAGCTGACCTGCTCCGGGCGGTACGCGGAGGCGATCGAGGCAGCCATGGCCGCGGTCCGCCTGGAGCCGTTGCGGGAGAGCGCGACCCGGGTGCTGATCGAGGTCCATCTGGCCGAGGACAACGTGGTCGAGGCGATCCGCCGGCTGGAGTTCTTCGAGCGGAGCCTGGCGGCCGAGCTCGGCGTCGAACCCTCGGCGGACCTGGTGAACCTGGTGCGCAGCCGGCAGGTCCGGGCCCGTCCGCGGACCAACGTGGCCGACCTGCCGAGGCTGGACCAGAGCCGGTTCCTCGCGTCCCGAAGGACCTTGGCCTAGAGCAATCGCTTGAATCTGTGGAGCCCCGGCGGAACGTCAGCGATCGGCGGGGCTCCACAGATCCTCGGCGCCGAGTGCCTCCACGTGGTACTTGCCGAGCGCGCTGACGAGGAACTGCAGCTCGAGCGCCAGGCACTCGACGAGGTTGACCAGGCCCTGCTCCGGGTCGGTGTCCACCGCGATGAGCGCGGCCCGGCCCAGGCCGGCCGCGTTCGCACCGAGGGCCAGGCATTTGGCGACGCGGGCACCCTCCCACATGCGTCCGGAGACCAGCAGGCACGAGGGATCCGCGTCGTTCCGGTCCTGACCGATCCGCAGCAGGCACTCGCCGAGCGGAAGCCCGACATGGCGAAGAAACGCGCGCGGCGCCCAGCCGGTGCCGGCCTCCGCGCCGTCGACGGAGACCGCGTCCGCGCCCGCTGCCCATGCGACCCGAGCCGCCGCAGACACGTCGCGGGCAGGCGGTAGCTTCACCCAGACCCGGGCCCGCGGGTAGTTGTTGCGCATCAAGCGGATCTGCTGCCGCAGGATCTCCTCGGTGAAGGTTCCCGGGCTGCTGCTGCGCAGGACCTGCTCGCCACCGAACACGGGGTCGATGAGGTACGCGCTCGTCAGGCGCGCGGCGGCGTTCGCGTCGACCAGCGTCATCCCGCCCAGTCCCGGTTTGGCGCCCTGGCCGACCTTGAGCTCGAACGCGAGCCGCCCGGATTCCAGCAGCGGAAGGACATTCGGGTCGCTGTACACCAGGTTCCAGACCTCGGCGTCGGCGTCCTCGGTGCTCTGCTGGACGACCACACCGCCGTAGGAGTCGAGCGCCTCCTTCTGGTACGCGCGGATCCGGCCGAGCAGTGAACGCTCCGCGTCGGCCTCGAGCCGGCCGTAGCTGTTGACCGGCATCACGTTCTCGCCGATGACCATCGGGATGCCGAGCCGGCCGGCCTGCCGCGCGGCGGCCACCCCGAGGGCTACGCTCGCCGCTTCGGTCGACCCGAACGCCGACACGTACACCGGCACCGTCGACAGGAAGCCGCCGATCGTCGTCTCGAGCCGCACGTCGCGGTACACCGGCTCGCGGGCCAGCTCGACGAGCTGGGCGAGCCGCTGCGGGACGAAGACCGGCGGGACCAGCCGCAGCCGGTCGATGGGGTCGTCGGGCAACGGCGGTTCGGCGGCACCGCTGCCGGCGCCGAACAGCGCCTGCCCGTAGTCGTCGGCGGGTGGGAACGCGTCGGCGGCGCCGGCCTTGGCGCGTTCGCGGATCGCTGCTTCGGGGAACCCATCGGCGTACAGGATGCCCTCCTTCGATCGGTCTCTGACCGGAAGAGGCGGCGGCGGTCCGCCGAAAATACGCCGTATCACCGCACCGCGCGCGGAGCCTCTCACGGATATACGGCGTAGCAGCGCCAAGGGGGGAACATCATGAAGTACACGCGTGCCATCGTGGTGCTCGTGAGCGCGACGCTCGGCGTCGGCTCGGCACTGCCCCTGACCACAACAGCAGCCCTCGCAGCCGATCCGTGTGGCCTGCCGCGAGGCGTCCTGAAACTCGCCGACCTGGCCTCCCGGTCCGCGATCGAGTGCGGTGCCGTCGGCCGGCTCGTCGACGCCGGGAACGGGGTGCCGCTCCCGGTTCAGCAGCCGGGGCGCAGCGTCAGCCTCGACATGCTGTATCCGGACGGAGCCCGGACCTTCACCCTCGCCACCGACGCCCGCGGCGTGGTGACGACCGACTCACACCACCAGGCGAGCAAGTTCCCGGACCTGCCAGGGCCGGGGGCTTGCGAGCGGGACACGTACAGCCTGCGTTCTTACAAGTGGTACAAACCCTGGCTGTTCCGTACGACCAGAGGAACGGCGCTTGCGAACCAGAGTCAGGCCGCCTTCGACGCAGCCGCGCGCAGGGCAACCGCCAACATGACGCAAGGCCGCAACACCTGCGGTCTGCGCGGCGGGATCCACGCGGCCGGCGCATTCGTGGGCCACACCAACGAGCGCGGCAACTTCGTGTACGCCGACGGGCAGACCACCTGCGGCGACTCCGACGGCCGCAACGTGATCGACGCGGGGGACCTGCCCGGCGGCTTCCTCGAAGCGACACTGGCCTGGACGTGCACCTGGGCCGAGACGCGGCACGGCGTCACGATGGCCGTCTCGGCGGACATCAGGATGAACGACACCGATTACAAGTGGACCTACGATCCGGTCAACGACCCCGCCTGCCAGCCGGCGCTGCCGCCCGATCAGGATCGCTGGCGGTACGACGTGGAGTCGGTGCTGACCCACGAGATCGGCCACGTCTACGGACTGGTCAACCTCAGCGCGGCCGAGGACGTCAACCTGACGATGTACCCAGGCGTCCGACGATGCACCGGCCACATGCGCACCCTCGGCCGCGGCGACGTCCTAGGGCTGCGGGCGCTCTACGGGTCTCGCTGATCGCGTGAGTCGCAGATAAAGCAACGCGCCGATGGTGACGACCAACGGCCAGATCAAGTAGACCCCGGCCATCAGGAGCAGCACCACGACAGCTCCTTGCGCCACGAGCGCGGCGAACCGTGCTCCGCTGCGTCGCGGCAGCAACTTCACCGCTGCCGCGACGCCCACGGCGTACACGGTCACGAAGAGCCCGGTGGTGAGCAGGACAAGGGATTGCGGCTCCAGCCGTGCCACCACCACGATCGCGGCGGTCGTCATCGACAGCGCGCTCAGTACGGCGAGGCTCCGCCGGGGAACCTCGCCTGCGGAGCTGCCGCGGTCCAGCCAGGCGGGCAGTGCGCCGTCGCGGGCCAGGGCGGCGCCGAGCTTGGCGGCGCCCGCGTAGTACGCGTTCATCGCGCCGAAGGTGAGCAGCAGCGCGGCCACCGCGGCCAGCACCCGGGCGTTGCCGCCGAGGCCGATGGCCAGGAGATCGCCGAGCGGCGCCGCGGTGTCGCCGGCCCGCGGGCCCAAAACGGTGACCGTGGCGAAGGCGACGCTGAGGTAGATCACGCCGACGATGATCACCGCGAAGGCGGTGGCCCGCGGCACGTCGCGGGCCGGCCGCCGGAACTCCGCGGTCAGGTAGGTGACTGTTTCCCAGCCGACGAAACTCCAGACCAGCAAAGCGGCCGCCGGTCCGATCGCCTGCCAGCCATGCGGTGCGAACGGCTCCAGGTTGGCCAGATCGGCATGCGGCAGCGACAGCGCGACCGCTAGACCCAGGAAGACCGTCAGCAGTCCGGCCAGGGCGATCTGGACGCGTCCCGTCACCTGGATGCCGAAGGCGTTCGCTCCCGGCACGATCACCAGCAGCGCCACCATGGTGGCCACGACGGTGCTCCGTCCGCCGCCCAGCGCCCCTTCGACATAGCCGCCCGCCCACAACGCGGCGGCCGGCCCGCCGACCGGAACGGACAGGTAGAAGCACCAGCCGACGATCGCCGCGGCCCGTTCGCCGAAGGCCAGCCGCGCGTACGTCGCGATCCCGCCCGCATCCGGGTAGCGGGCGCCGAGCGCGGCGAAGGTGGCGGCCAGCGGAGCGGACACGAC
Organism: Kribbella sp. NPDC051936; assembly: GCF_040680955.1. NCBI lineage: Bacteria > Bacillati > Actinomycetota > Actinomycetes > Propionibacteriales > Kribbellaceae > Kribbella > Kribbella sp. NPDC051936. The sequence goes on from NZ_JBFAXS010000003.1 coordinate 170,574, forward strand.
CGCGAGTCCCAGCCAGGCCAGCAACGAGGCCGGGCCCGCCACGTCGGCAGCGAGCGCCGGCAGCGCGATGACGCCGGTCGCCAGCACGGCGCCGACGTACAACGCCGTGCCTTGTCCGAGACTGAGCCGGCCCGCCGGCGCCGACGAGGTTTCTGTCATGGGCGATATCTTCGCGGCAACCGGGCGGTCACGGCGAGGCGATCCCCGGCACCTTCGGGAACGCGCTCGCCTGCCAGACCGAATCCAGCCCCGCGACGTACCGGGTGAACCGCTCGAGGCCGAGGCCGAAGCCCGCGCTCGGCGGGACGCCGTCCTTGAGCATCTGCAGGTACCACGCGTACTTCGCCGGGTTCTCCGCGGTCTCCCGCATCCGCGCGATGATCGTCGCGTAGTCCTGCTCGCGTTCGCTGCCGCTGCACAGCTCGCCGTACCCCTCCGCCGCGATCAGGTCGAAGTTCCGCAGCATCCCGGGCAGGTCCTTGTTCTCCCGGTCGTAGAAGCCGCGCGAGCCCTTCGGGTAGTCGGTGACGAAGAACGGCCGGCTGGCCTTCGCCGACAGCTTCGCCTCGCCCTCCCAGTCGAGCTCGGCGTCCGGGCTCTGGTCGTGCCCCATGGCTTGCAGGTCCGCGACCGCGTCCGCGTGCGTCCGGCGCCGGAACGGCTCGGTGAGCAGCTCGGTGAACTCGGAGGTGTCCCGGCCGAGCGCCTCGAACTCACTGGCCAGGTGCTCCACCGCCTGCTGCACGATGTGGCGAACGAGTTCTTCCGCGACTGTCATCGCGTCGTCCCGGGACGCGTTCGCCATCTCGATGTCGATCTGGTGGAACTCGGCCAGGTGCCTGCTCGTCGACGCGGTCTCGAGCGGCTCCAGCCGGATGTTGGGCGCGATGAAGAAAATCTTGTCGAACGAGGTCAGCACGGCCTGCTTGTAGAGGATCGCGCTCGTCATCAGCTTGTAGCGGTGCCCGTAGTAGTCCACGTCGACCTGCTTGGCGCCGCGGGCGCCGGGGTCGGTGACCGGGCCGATCACGGGCGGCAGCAACTCGATGAACCCCTGGGCGCCGAGGTACTGCCGGGCCGCGGTCAGCATCCGGTGCTGGATCTTCAGCACCGACCGGGTGACCGGCGAGGTGAGGTGCTCACGCGGACTGGCGGGCAGCCGGGCTTCGGTCTCCGGGATCCGGGTCTCGGTCATCTCCTGTGCTCCCTGCTGAGGCGCCCGGTAGGGGCGGTGCGGTCGGTGTCGGAAGGTGCGTGGCCGCGGGTGCGGCGCGGTACTCGTGCTCCAGGCTGGCGCTGTCGTAGGTGCGTTCGACGTACGACAACGAGGCCAGCAGCCCCGCCGCCGTCAGGTCCGCCGGGTCGGTCGGGCCGACCGCACCGCGGATCGGCATCGACCCGACGGAGGACCACTGCAACCGCCCCGCGCTGTCGAGGTAGCTGCGGGCCCGGCCGGCGTTGTCCGGGTGCAGGCAGTACGGCACGTCGAGGTAGCCGCGCCGGAACGCGGTGGCCAGCGCAGTCCCGATGTCCGGGCTGAGGTCCAGCACCGCCTCGATCAAGGTGGTCGCCTCGGCGTGGATGCCGGTGTCGGCGGTCTCGCCGGCGATCGTGAGGCAGTGCTCGGCGGCCAGCGCCGCGGTCTCCAGGGCGGCGATGTTCTCCGCGAACGTGGGAATTCGGTAGCCTTCGGCAACTGTTTTCACGATCAGCCGGCCCGCGCCCGTCCGGACTGCCAGCCGTGCGGCCTCCTCGAGCAGCCGCGAGGCGCCGTCCGGCGTCCTGGGATACACGCCCATGTAGGTGTAGACGACGATGTGCCACTCGATGTCCGGTAGCCACTGAGCGGCCAGCCGGCGCAGGGCCAGCAGCGCCTCGACGTCCTGGTCCGGGTTGGTCTGCTGGGCGTAGCTCAGTGAGACGCTGCGGATCCCGTGCTGACGGAAGAACAAGCACTCGAGCACGCTCAACGCCACCAGCAGGCTGGGCGGGCAGAGCTGGCCCATCATGCAGCCGCCGAAGCTCTCGACGTGCGGTTCGGCTCCGGTGGACCTGACCTCGGCCAGCAGGTCGCAGCTACGGGCCCAGTTCGGGATCGACTCCGACAACGGCATCCGGCTGTACGGCAGGCAGTACGAGACCGGCCCGCCCTCGGTCGCGTGCAGCCCGGCGCGGATCAGCGCGGCCACGATCGGCTCGGGGCACGGCGAACCGTGCCGGACCTGGACCGGGAAGTCGGGTTCGACGACACCGTCCAGGACCCTGCGGGTGGTGGCCGGGTCGTGCGCGACGATCGGATAGCCGTTGAGTTCGATGCCGCTCGCCAGCGCCGACTGCGCGTTCACGTTGTCACCCATCCGGGTGTAGCTGTCGAGGGTGATCGTCCCGACCGTGGTGGCCGCCGCGCTCTTGGTGGCCAGCAGTCCGGCCCGCATCGCGACCGGATCGCTGACCCCCATCCGCGGCTGCACCACCAGCCGGCCGGACCGATGGGCGCGGGCGACGAAGTCACCGAACGAGCCGGTGCCCGGGCCGCTCACGAAGCCCGGCCGGTGGTCAGTCGACCGACGTACGACCGGAAGGCGGTCAGTCCGGTGCCGTCCTCGAAGACCGCTCCATACCCCGCGGCCTTGAGCTGGGAGCGGCTGCGCTCGCTCCCGGGCCCGGAGATCCCCAGCTTCCCGCCGATCACCATCGGGGTGCCGGCCAGCTCCGGGTGGTTGCGGACCTGACCGATCAGCCGCAACCCGTCGTGGAAGCCGTGCCCGTTCACCGTGCTGACGACGATCAGGTCGGGCCGCAGCCGCAGGCATTCCGAGACCATCAGGTCGTCCGGGACGCAGGCGCCGAGGTTGCGGACCTGATGGCCGAGCTCCTCGAGCAGCAACTGCAGGACGACAAGATTCCAGGTGTGCGAGTCCGACGACACGCTGGTCAGTACGACGGACAAGCCGTCGACACTGAGCTCCTTCCCCGCGGCGTGATCCATGACGAACAGAGCGGCGATCCGCGCCGGTCTGATACATCCCGGCGATCAGCCCGGGTCGATCTCTTCCAGTTCGGACACACCGGTCGCGGCCTGCGGACCGTACCGCTCCCAGCGTTCGTGCAACCGGATCCGGCCGTCGGGCAGCACTTCGGGTGTGCTCTCGCACCGTCCGACGACGAGTTCGCCGTCGGACAGCACCATGGTGTAGCTGAACTCCAGCGTGTCGTCCGGGCGGCACAGGCCGGTGAGTGCGCCCCGGCGTACCCGGCCGCCGCTGAAGTCCGCCCAGAGCAGGTCGCCGTGCTGGCGGTACGACGCGACCGTCGCCTCGCCGTCCCCGGCCTCATGGCCGGCCGGGGAGAACTTCCTGCCGTTGTAGTCGATCATCAGCCACCCGCCGGATCGTGGAGCTCCAAGGTGCAGCACTTCACGCCGCCGCCGGCCCGCAGCAGTTCCGAGACGTCCATGCCGATCGGCTCGAAGCCGGCGTCGCGCAACTTCGCGATCAGGTTCGTCGCGCCGGCGGACATCAGCACGTGACGGCCGTCGGAGACGGCGTTCAGGCCGAAGACCGCGGCGTCCTCGGCGTCCGCGAGGATCGCGGACGGGAAGAGCTCCCGCAGGATCGCCTGACTGCCCGTCGTGAAGGCGCCCGGGTAGTACATGACCGTGTCCGCGTCCAGCACTGCCAGCGCGGTGTCCAGATGGTAGTACCGGTCGTCGACGAGGGTCAGGCCGATCACCGGTCGATCGAAGTACTGCTCGCTCTCCAGGTGCGCCCGGCGGTCCGTACGGAAACCACTGCCGGCCAGCAGCCAGCGGCCGGCCGTCAGGTAGTCGCCCTCGCCCTCGTTCGCCGTCGCGGCCTGCTGGACCTGCAGACCACGGCTGCGGAACCATTCCAGGTACGACGCCGACTCCGCGTCCCGCTCGGCGTGCCGGAAGCGGGCCACCAGCGCGCGATCACCCCAGACGGTGGCGCCGTTCGCGGCGAACACCATGTCCGGCAGCCCCGGCGCCGGGGGGATCAGGTCGACGGTGTGGCCGAGGCCGACGAGCTGGTCGTGGATCCGCTGCCACTGCGCCATCGCGATCGGCTGGTCGGTGGGCTTGGCCGGATTCATCCACGGGTTGATCGAGTAGGTGACGTCGAAGTAGGTCGGCGGGCACATCAGGTACCGGCGGTGGGTGCTTCGCCGGATCACGGCGTTGCGCGGCAGGTCGGCGGTGGCGGTCGCGGTGCCGGCGTCGGAAATGAGGTTCATGCCGACAAGAGCGCGCGGGTGCCGCGATCAGATACCTCCGCGCATCAGTGTATTTCCGGCCGCCGGTGGCTGCCTCTGACCGAGCAGGAGCGCTCTGATTCCGCGTCGACCCCCCGGAGGTCCCGATCATGCAGACCGGCTTGAGCCGAGCTGAACTCACAGCACAGTACCTGGACGAGATCAAGCGACGCGGGATCTCCGCCGCCGAACTCGTCAGCACCCAGCCCGAGTCCGTCGGGCTGCAGTCGTTCTACGGCGGGCGCTACCTGCCCCGGCCGGTCTTCCTCGGGGCCGAGGAGTGCGAACAGCTGGCGAACGACATCCTGACCATGCACGCCGCGCTGATCAGCCTGCCCGACAAGCTGTACGGCGGCGACCTGGCCGCGTTCGGCCGCGCCGTCGGACTGACCGAGGTGCAGGTCTCCGCGGTCCTGCGCAGCCGCGGTACGACGGTGACGAAGCAGAGCCGCGCCGACCTGTACATGGACGAGTCCGGCTTCAAGCTGCTCGAGTTCAACATGGGCAGCGCGCTCGGCGGTATCGACCAGTCCGACATGGCCCGAGCCCTGCTGGACCAGCCGGTGCTGGCGGAGTTCGCCCAGACGCACCGCCTCGGCTACATCGACACCATGCGCGAACAGGTGAACAACATGTTCGTCGAGTGCGGCTTCGAGTACGGGTCGCGGCCGGTGCTGGCGACCATCGACTGGCCGAGCAGCTACGAGACCCTCGAGCCGTACATGCACCACTTCGCGACGCGGCTGCACGAGATGGGCGTCGACGCCCACGTCGGGCACATCGGCCAGCTGGAGGTCCGTGACGGCGGCGTCTGGCTGGGCGACCTGAAGATCGACATCATCCAGCGGCTGTTCATGCTGCAGGATCTGCTGGAGGACCCGGACGCGCACGCGCTGATGGATCCGATCCTGGACGCCGCCGCCCGCGGCGAGGTCAAGATCTTCACGCCGATGGACTCGGAGATGTTCGCCAGCAAGGCGGCGCTCGCGATGCTGTCCGACGAGGAGAACCGCAAGTACTTCGACCAGGAGACCCTGGTCAGCCTGGACCGGATCCTGCCGTGGACGCGGATGGTGCGCTCCGGCCCGGTGACGCTGGAGGACGGCTCGCAGGTCGAACTGCTCGACTACGTGCTGAGCCACCAGGAGGACCTGGTGCTCAAGCCCACCTCACGCCACAGCGGCGAAGGAGTGCTCCTCGGCTGGCGCGACGACACGAGCGCCGAGCTGTGGGAGGAGCGGGTCCGCGAGGCCCTGGACGAACCGTGGATCGTGCAGCGCCGGATCCGCCCGGTCCCGGAGCTGTTCCCGATGCCCGACGGCGACCCGGTGCCGTGGATCGTCAACTGGGGCGTCTTCACCGTCGTCAACGGGTACGGCGGCGTCTTCACCCGGGCCGCGACCGTCGAGTCCGACCTCGAGGTCATCCGGCTGTTCGCCGGCGCGTCCGCAGGTTGCTGCCTGCACGTCCTCCCCGAGGACTCCGACGTCGAGCCCGGCACAGCACTCCCGGTCCACAGAGGCTGACGCACGAACAGACCGGCGCGGCGCCTACTGGGCGCCGCGCCGGTTCGTCGTGCTCCGAGCGCTATTCAGAAGCCTTTGGAAGTTGCCTGCGTGGCTGGGTTTGCCGGGCCAGCGACAGTCAGCGCATCAGAGTGCCGGCTTGGAACGCATCCTGGACCAGCACACCTGGTACGCCGACGCCGCCTACTTCGGCACCACCGCCACCGTCCCGTGCAAGCCCGGTCCGCGGTCGAACGCGAGGGCCACGCCTGACGGGTGGGTGACGCGGTTTCAGTTCCTATGGGGCTGGATCGCGAGGAGGTCGGCGAGTTGGTTCCGGCCTTGCCTGCCAGGCGACGCGGGCCGCGCGGATGCAGTCGCGTGGCGAGTGGTGTTTGCTGGTGTGGGCCCACGAACAGCCCACAAAACAAGGGGATTCCGGCTCAGAAACTGTCGGTGGCGCCGTCTAGAGTCAATGCCATGGAACTTCTGGGCGAACGGCCGGCGTGGTCGATGAGTGGCGGCGAACTGCTGTCCACCCTCGACACGCTCGAAGCCGAGCTCGCCCGCCTGGAGGCCTACCGGCTGAGCGTGGTCGCCGCGATCGAGTCCACCGGGTACGCGCAGGAGCTCGGCGCCCGCGACACCGCCGAACTCCTGCGCTTCCGCTACCGCCTGGACCCACCGGCCGCCCGCCGCACCCTCCGCCTCACCCAGACCGCCCCGCACTACCCAGCCGTCGCCGCCGCCCTCGACCGCACCGCCTCGCCCGCCCCCGCCACGACCGCCGACCTACCCGACAGCGGACCCGCAGACGCCGAACCCGGGGACGGCGTACCCGACGACAGCGGATCCGGGGACGGAGGATCCGGCGACGGTGCTGGTGATGGCTGGCTGCTGCGGCCGGCGCAAGCGGCCGCGATCGTGTTCGGACTCGACCGGGTCCGGTCCCGGGTTCCGGTGCAGCACCTGGACGCGGCCGCGGAGCAACTGGTCGGGCTGGCCGGCCACCTGTCGCCCGGCGAACTGCGCACCGCCGCCAAGGAGATCGCCGACCTGCTCGACTCCGACGGCCCCGAACCCGAAGAACACAAGGCCTACGCCCGCGAGTCCCTGACGCTGTCGGCTGCGGACAACGGGGTGAAGTTCAAGGGCTTCCTGGCCAACGAGAACGCCGAACTCCTACGCGCCGTCGTGCACGCCGGCGCCCGCCCACACAAGACCGTCGACGGCGAGCACGACCCACGGCCGCGTGACAAGCGCCAGGCCGACGCCTTGTCCGGCGCTCTGGGCATCGCCGCCGCTGCATGGGACACCGCCGGACGCACCAGGCCCACCGGGCCCACCGCATCTACGGCGGTGGCCATGGCCGCCGCGTGCAGCGCGGGCGGCGCTGGGAGCGCGGGCAGTGCGGGGAGCGAGGGGAGCGAGGGGAGCGCGGGGAGCGCCGGGAGCGTGGGGAAGGATCGTCGGGTGGCCGGGTACGGCGCGAAGGCGACCATCACGGTCACGATCGACCTCGAAGACCTCAAAGCCGCGACCGCGGACGCGATCGGCCACACCGTCTACAGCGACGGGCTGTCCGCGGCCACGATCCGGCGCCTGGCCTGCGACGCGAACATCATCCCGCTGGTGCTCGGCTCGAACTCCGAACCCCTCGACGTCGGGCGCCGCGTGCGGCTCGTCACCGGGGCGATGCGCCGCGCCCTGGACGCCCGCGACCGCGGCTGCGTGGTCTGTGGGGCGCCGCCGGTCATGTGCGACGCCCATCACCTGGTCTCGTGGATCGACGGCGGCGACACCAAGGTCGACAATCTGGCTCTGCTGTGCCGCCGTCACCACGTCGACCTGCACAGGGGCCGCTGGACCGTCACCATCCTCGACGGCGTCGTCCACGTCGCCCGCCCCGGCTGGGCCGAACCCGCACCCACCCCCGCCGTAGCCCGACGCGCCGCACCCCCGCGCGCCCGACCACCCAGCGGCAGCACGGACCCGCGCGAGTCCGAGCCCACACAGCCCACCGAGCCCACCGAGCCCGGAGACGTCGGCCTGCGGGCGGTCGAGGGCGACGTGGTGGACACCGTCGCCGACCGCTCCCGATGGCGGGCCGACGAGGCTACCCTCCAGCAAGCGGCCGACTTCGCAGCCACCGGCTGAGACCGGAGAACACAACAACCTCCTACCCGCAGGCCTGCGGGCAGGAGGCCGTTGTGCTGCGGCGAGTCAGGAGGCGGCGGAGGTCAGGCAACACAGCGGCCTCCTACTCGCGGACCTGTGGGCAGGAGGCTGTTGTGCTGCGGCGGGGTCAGGAGATGGCGGAGGTCAGGTAACTCGGCGGCCTCCTACCCGCGGACCTGTGGGCAGGAGGCGGTTGTGCTGCGGCGGGGTCAGGAGATGGCGGAGGTCAGGCAACACAGCGGCCTCCTACCCGCAGGCTTGCGGGCAGGGCGTTGTGCTGCGGCGGGGTCAGGAGGCGGCGGAGGTCAGGCGACACAGCGGCCTGCTCGCGGACCTGCGGGTAGAAGCCGTTGTGCTGCGGCAGGTCAGGAGACGGCGGAATCGTTCCAGCCGTCTCCGGCAGCTAGCGGCTCGTCTCGTCGTCCACACCGAACCGGTGGGGGACGTGCCCGCTCGCGGGCGGATCCGCGTCGTCCTTTGCCGGCGATCCGCGCCCCTCCTCGACGTGCTCACCGAGCGCGAGGAGGGAACCGGCCTGCCCGTGGGATGGGGCGGCGTACAGGTCGCGCTGGGAAACCTCCGGCCTACCGCCGAAGCCGGCCACCAAGTTCAACTTCATAGTCTCTTGCCTGAAGGCCTGTTCGAGACTTCTGAGCAGGCCCGAAGGCAGAAGGTGGTGTGGGAGGTGGAATGCCGGCCGTCAGCGGACCGCCGAAGCAAGCCGGGCACCCAGCTCCCACGCCATCTTCCGTCTTCTTTGTTCTTAGGTCGCCGCTTCCGGGGTGGTGGTGTCCGGGGCGGTCGTGTCGGTCTTGGGTTCGGCGGCGGCCGGCTCTTCGTCCGGGCGGCGCATGCCGATGCGCGCGCAGACCGCGGACAGCACGGCGACGCCGGCCGCCCACAGCCAGAACGTCTGTCCGACGTGGGCCCACAGCCAGACACCGACCGCCGGACCGACGGCGTTGCCCAGGCCGAAGACGCTGAGCATGGCGCCCGAGTAGCGGCCGCGCAGGTGCGGCGGCGCCACCATGCCCGGGTACGCGAACGTGGTCGGTGCGCCGATGATCTCCGACATCGTCCAGATCAGCGTGCCGAGGATCAGCAGCACCGGAACCAGCGCGATCGCGTAGACGCCGTACCCGACCGCGACCAGACCGAACCCGGCGATCGCGGTCAGCCGCAGCGGCCAGGTCTGCACGTACTTGGTCGCCGGCACCTCGCAGACGGCCACCACGATGGCGTTGGCCGAGACCACCAGGCTGTACCACCACAGGCTGCTGCCGTCGTCGACGATCGCCAGCGGAAGCACCGCGATGTACTGGCAGTAGACGATCGTCACGAGGAACACGGCGGCCAGGTAGAAGTCGTACCGCCAGTCGGCGAGCACGGCGCGATACCCCTGCTTCGGTTCCGTGGCCTTGGCGGCGGCAGTGGCGGCGGCCTCCTCCGGTGTGGCCTTCCCGGGCAGGTACCTCCAGGCGATCGCACTGTAGACGACGGCGGCGAACGCCTCGGCCCAGAACAGCAGGTTGTACGAGACCGACACCAGCGCGACGCCGACGATCGGGGTCACCGCGGTGCCCAGGTTGATCGCCAGCCGGTACATCGCCATCGTCATCACCAGCTGGCCCGGCTTGGTGAGCTCGGCCAGCATCGCCTGCGCGGCCGGCCGGTTCAGCATGCTGACGGTGCTCACCGTCAGGATCGCCAGCAGGATCACCCAGTAGACGTTGATGTACAGGATCGAGACGATCAGCGCGGCGGAGCCGAGCATGCTGATCAACGTCGCCGCCCGCGCACTCAACCGGTCGGTGAGCCAGCCGCCGACGAACGACCCCAGGACATGGCCGGCGCCGTAGACACCGAGGGCGAAACCGGCCTGGCCGGCGCTGAAGCCCTTGTGCGTCATGAACAGCACCAGGAAGATCTGCAGGAACGCGCCCAGCCGGTTGACGAAGACGCCGAACAGCAGTGCCTTCGACGTGATCGACGTCTGGCGCCAGGTCGCGATGGCGCCGAGTCCCTCTCCCGGCTGCCCGGTCGAACTCGGTTCGCGGTCGACTTCTTCGCTCATCAGTTACTCCACCCCTCTGTGCCGGTGACCACGCTGCCCCCGGCGGGCTTGTGCCAGAAGGCATTCGGTCCTGCACGCTACCGCTCGCAGCGCCGTACCGACAGTCCCCAAAAGCAACAAAACAAGGCGTATCAGGCTGGGCCGGCCGACGCCTCTGATGAATGACGGCGACGCGTAGCGGAGCGCACGTGCGCCCCTGTCGACATGCCTTGTTCCCAGGAGGATCTGACCTATGACAACCGAAATGACGGAGGCCCTCCCGCGGATCCCGGACGACTTCATGCAGAGGCCGTACGAGATCCTCGAGCCGTACCGCAAGGCCGGCCGTGTGCACCACGTGGTCTTCCCGCACGGCGCCGACGTCTGGCTCGTCACCCGGTACGCCGACGTACGGACGCTGCTCCAGGACCCCAGGGTGAGCAAGGACGGTACGCGGATGAACGAGATGTTCGCCCGCCACACCGGGACCTACGTCGAGGACGAGAAGCCCGACGTCGGCTTCGACGACGAGCTGTCCCAGCACATGCTGAACAGCGACCCGCCCCGGCACACCCGGCTGCGCTCGCTGGTCAGCAAGGCCTTCACGCTGCGCCGGATGGAGGCGTTCCGGGAGCGGATCGAGCAGCTCGTCGACGACTACCTGACCAAGCTCGAGGGCCGCGACGACGTCGACCTGGTCGGCGAGTTCGCCCAGCCGCTGCCGATCGTGATCATCTGCGACGTGCTCGGCATCCCGTTCGAGGACCGTGAGCGGTTCCAGCAGTGGGCGGTCGAGCTGGTCGGTGCCGGCCACCCGGCGGAGGTCGTCGAGAACGCCTCCAAGAACGTCATCGAGTACGGCCGGCACATCATCGAGATGAAGCGTAAGAACCCGGCCGAGGACATGGTCAGCGCGATGATCGAGGGTTCGCCGGAAGGCGACCGGCTGACCGACGACGAGCTCGTCGCGATGATCTTCCTCTACACGGTGGCCGGTCACATCACCTCGCAGCACACGCTGTCGAACGCGATCCTCAGCCTGCTCACGCACCCCGAGGCGATGGCCCGGCTGCGGTCCGACCCGTCGATCATGGGGCACGCGATCGACGAGCTGATGCGGTACGACGGCGGCGTCGGCGTGGCCACCTTCCGGTTCACCGCGGAGGACATCGAGATCGGCGACGTGGTGGTCCCGAAGAACAACATTCTCGCGCTGTCGATCCTGTCGGCGCACCGCGACGACGAGCAGTACGAGAACGCCAACACGCTCGACCTGGACCGCAAGCCGAAGGGCGTCCTCGGATTCGGTCACGGCCCGCACTTCTGCATCGGGCAGCCGCTGGCCAAGATGCAGACGAACATCGCGCTGACCCGGCTGCTGGAGCGCTTCCCGGACCTGCGGATGACGGCCGACCCGAGCTTCCTGGAGTGGGAGCCGAGCACACTCCTGCGCGGCATGCACCACCTGCCGGCGGCGACCATCCCGCCGAAGTCCTGAACCTCGCCGGACATGACACTGCCCCAGCCGATCGGCTGGGGCAGTGTTGTCTGTAGGTACGATTCACTCCTCGACGTAGTACCAGTCCTCGGGTGTGATCAGGCCGTACGGGTTCACCGGCTCGAGACCGCGCAGGTTCTTCGCGACCTCGAACATCCGGTTCGGGAAGCCCGGGGACCAGATCGTCGGCACCTGCTCGGCGATGTAGTCCTGGTAGTCGAACATCGCCTGCGGGTCGTCGCTGTGCACGGTCCGGTCGATCAGCTCGTCGGCCTTCGGGTCGCTGTAGTCGCCGAAGTTGCTGCCGCCGCCGGTACGGAACAGCATCTCGCCGGTCAGGTGGCCGTAGAACGACCAGCCGCCGTTCCAGCTGTTGATCTCCCACAGGCGCTTCGCGGGACCGGGGCTGTGGTCCTCGGCCACCATCACCGAGCCGTACACCGGCTCCAGCTTGAGCTCGATTCCGGCCTTCGCCGCATCCTCCTTGAACATCTCCAGCATCCGGGTCAGCGCGACCTTGCCCTCGACGTACCGGATCGTGAACGAGAGCCGGTCGCCGATCTCGACACCCTCGCCGGAGCAGCCGGCCACCTCACCCGGCTGGACGCAGCCGGCCGGCAGCGTGCTGGTGTCCCAGCCGTGCGCCTCGAGCAGCCGCCGGGCCGCGTCGACGTCGAACGGCATCGGGTCGTTGCGCTGCTTCGGCGAGACGTGCGGGTTGGCCGGGGAGATCGGCACCGGGCCGTCCATCCGGTACGCGTTGCCGTGGAAGATCTCCCGGATCGCGCGGTCCTGGTCCAGGCACATCTGCAGCGCCTGCCGGACGTAGGCGTGCTTGTAGATCGCCGCGGCGGTGGAGTCGTTGTCGAAGTTGAACGGCATGTAGCGCACCACGAACAGGTCCTGCGCCACCAGGCGGTACGAGTCCGCGAGCGGGTCCTCGCCGTCGTCGGTGAGCCCCATCCCGAACGGCAGGTACCCGATCTGGATCCCGTCCGGCGCGTCCGGTCCGGCCTGCAGGCGCTCGTACATCAGCTCGTCGGTGTCGTTCTGCACCTGGCGGAACTCGTCCAGGTGCGGCTTGTTCGGGCCGGAGTACTTGTCGTTCGGGACGAAGGTGACGACGCCGTCGAGGGTGTAGCTCTTCAGCCGCCACGGGCCGTTGACGACGCTCCACACCGGACTCTCCGCCCAGCCGCCGCGGAAGTGGTTCGCCTCGATCGTCCAGTCGCCGTTCTGGCTCACCAGGTAGTCGTAGACGGCCGGGATGTCGGCCTTGTCGAACGACGCCCGGGCCGGTCCGTCCTCGGTCCGGTCCCAGGCCTTCGGCATCGGCGTGATCAGCGACAGCTGGTTCATCTCCACCCAGGTCTTGGAGTAGACCTCGTCGAAGGTGAAGCGGACCTTGTCCTCGGCGATCTTCTCGTACGACGTGAGGTTGTCGGGGAAGTAGCCGGGGACGTAGTAGCCGAGCCGGTCGCCCTTGACCGCCATCATGTTCACCCAGAACATCACGTTGTCGGCGCAGATCGGCTCACCGTTGGACCACTGCCAGGGCTTCAGCGTGACGGTGACGCTCAGCCCGTCCTCGCTCCACTCCGGCGGGTAGGCGAGGCTCAGGTCGGGGTTCACCTCCGGCCTGCCCTCCCGGCCGAGCCAGTACAGCGGGCGGAACATCAGCACCTGGAACTCGTACAGGTTGCGGATGCCGATCCGCTCCCGCGGCGTGAACGGGAAGATGGCCGCGGGCGGGAAGCCCGGGTTGCAGGCCCAGGTGACGGTGCCACCCTTGATCGGCCGGCCGTCCTCGGACGGCTGGTCGGACTGGTGCTCGGTCAGCACAGTGGACATCCAGGTCACCTCTCGTGAGTTGGATCAGGCCGTCAGCTGGGTTGCCGGCGCGGCCAGGCGTACGTCGATCTGCTCGGCGAACTTGTACGCCGTGCCGATCGCTTCGTCGAACGTCGCTCCGCTGGTGCAGAGGAAGCCGAGGATGTTGTTGCCGTCGGGCGGCCGCCGGATGACGTCGCCCGGCTGCGCCGTGATCTTGAGGAAGAACACCCGGTCGGATTCGGCGACCTCGGCCGGCACGGTGATCTGCTCGATCACACCCGCCGCACCGATCAGGCAGGTGCCGGCCAGGTGTACGCCGGTCGGGCGGTAGTGCTGGACCTCGGGCTTCCGGCCGGCGGCGACGGCCATCGTCGCGCGGATCGGGCAGTAGCCGGTGCTGAGCCGGGCGAAGTAGTCCAGCCCGCCACCGCCGGGCCGCACCGCGATCTCCAGCAGGTGCGGCTTGCCGCGGTGGAAGCGGACCTCGGCGTGCATCACGCTGCGCCGCAGCCCCTGCGCGTGCGCGGCCGTTGCCACCACCTCGTGCACGGCGGCCAGCTGGTCCTCGTCGAGGGTGGTCGGCGCGCGGTGCGCGTCGTCGTCGAAGGTGTTGCCCTCGATCGTGATCCGGTCGACGATCGAGCCCAGGTACACCTCGTCGTCCCAGGCGAGCGCCTCGATCTGCATCTCGCGGCCGTCGAGGAACGACTCGACCAGCAGCCCGTACGGCCCGACGTCGAGGCCTTCGGCCTCCATCCGGAACCACGACATCCCGGCCATGCCCTCGAGCGCCTGCGGGAACCGGGTCCGCATCTCGTCCGGGGTGTCGATCTTGAACACGAAGTTGCTCGCGGCACCCAACGTCGGCTTCAAGATGACCGGGTAGCCGAACTCTTCCGCGGTGGCGAGCGCAGCGTCGAGGTCGGCCGCCAGGCGGAACTTGGGCACCGGCGCACCGCCGAGCTCCTGGGCCTCCCGCATCAGGAGTTTGTTGCGGCTGATCCTGGCCGCGTCGAGACCGACACCGGGCAGTCCGAGCGCCTCCGCCACCGCGGCCACCGTGAGGACGCCGGACTCGGAGAACGTCAGGACGCCGTGGAAGTGTTCGGTGGCGTGCCACTCGCGAGCCGCCGCGATGATGTCGTCGATGTGCCGCGAGCCGGCGATCCGGTAGCGGTCGGCCGGCCAGTAGTCCGGCTCACCGAGTCCGTTCAGCACGAACAAGGTGCCGCCGAACTCCTCGATCTGGCGGTAGCGGGACTGGTAGTAGCCGGCGTTCTGCACGGCCTCCAGGGCGAGCAGTTTCATGGCACCTACTCCTCACCGACCGCGGCGAGCTGCCGCGGCCTGTCGATCGGGTCCAGGCCGACCGGCCGGGGCGGCGCGCCCACCGCGCGATCAGCGATCGTCCGTGCGATCTGGGGCGCGAACTTGAAGGACATCCCGCCGCACGCCGCGTACGTCCAGACGCTGCCGCCGCCGTACGACGACAGCAGCGGTCCGCCGCGCGCACGCTCGGCGAGGTAGTAGCCGTCGGTGGCGTCGGTCACCGCTGCCGGATCGAAACCCGGGAGCACGTCGGCGAACACGGTCATCAGGTGTTCCCGCCAGCGGTCGGGAGTGGTCCGGTCGGTCATCTCGCGGGTCGGCCGGCAGGCGCTCGCGGCGCTCAACCGCAGCGGTGCGTCCGCGTGCGGCACCGTCGGCATCAACCAGGCGTCGCGATCCGGCCCGAGGCCGAGCACCGCGGGCAGTCCCACCCACTCCGGTTGCCGGTACGAGAGCACGGTCTGCCGATACAGCGTGAGCGTCGAGGCGATGACGCCCGGCACGAGCTCACGCGACCAGGGACCGGCCGCGATCACGACCCGGTCGGCGGTCGCGGAGTCGCCGTCGGCGAACCGGATCACGCCGCCGCGGCCGCTCCCGGACACCTCGACGACCCGTCGGTGCGGATGCAACCGGACATTCGGCCGGTCGCCCAGCCAACGTGCCAGCGCGATCAGGGCCCGGTCGGCGAGTACGGCGCCCGCGGTGGCCTCCAGTACGGCGCCGGAACCGGCCGGGAAGCGCACCTGCGGATACCGGCGGGCCAGCTCGTCCGGCGCGAGGCCCCACGCCCGCGCGCCGGCGGCGGTCAGCAGCGCGAGCGATGCCGCCGCCTCCGGCTCCGGCATCGCGGTCAGCGCCCCGGCCGGGTGGTAGAACCGCGCGCCGACCAGTCCCTCGACCTCCATCCAGGCCTCGTGGGCCTGGGCGGCCGCGAGCGTCAGCGCTGGTTCGCCGCGATGCAGCGCGCGCACCACCCGGAGCCGATCGTTCGAGGTCGCCAGGGGCGAAGGGATCGGGCCGGCGTCGAACAGGTCCACCTGCTCGACGCCGGCCGCGCGACTGCAGTCGATCGCGGTCAGCAGTCCGATCACGCCGCCGCCGACCACGGTGATCCGCATCGGGATCACCGACCTCCGGCGAGCTCGGCGTCCGCCGTACCGGCCGCCAGCAACGGCGGCACGAACGGCGTGACCTCGGCGAGCTCGAAGGATCCGGTGACCAGCACCCCGGCGTCCGGCAGTTCGTCGAACGCCCCGGCCTCACCGGCCGCGGCGGCGAGATCGATGAGCAGCGGCGACGCCACCGCGAGCAGGGCCTTCACCTCGCAGAACAGGTCTCCCCAGGCCTCCGGCTGCTCGTCCAGACCGGTGCCGTCGAGCGTCAGCGCATGCCGCCGTAACCGGTCGATATGGACCAGCACCGTGTCCGCCGAACGGTTCAGGTTGAACGTCGGCATCTCGTACCCGAGGTCGAACCGGTCGCGCATGAGCGCGACGCGCTGCCGTGCGGCGGCCGAGACCGGCAGCCGCACGCTGTCGCCGCCCGCGTTCGCAACCGCCTTGGCGAGAACGCCGGCCAGCTGGTTCCACGGGCCGACCAACCGGTCCTCGGCCATCTTGTCGAGGCCCGCCCGGCTGAACGTCGACCGCTGGTACTCCGGGGCGGTGAGCGCCAGGTAGAGCCGGGCGACGTCGCGCGGCACCTCCTCGAGCAGTTCCTCGGGCGTCAGCACATGTCCTTTGCTGGTCGAGAACTTCGAGCTCTCCAGCTCGTAGAACTCGTTGTTGATGATCGACTCCGGCCAGACGTACTTGTCGCCGTGCGCCATCAGCATCGCGATGTGCGGCAGGCAGAAGTAGTACGCGTTGTCGAAGCCGAGGAAGTGCACGATCCGCAGGTTCGTCGTGGGATCCGCAGCCTTGCGCCACAGCTCGCCCGGCACGGTGTCCCGGCCGAGCTTCGCGGCGGCGTACGACGTGGTGAACATGCCGGCCGGGATCAGCTCGAGCCAGGCGTTCAGCACCTGCCCGGGGACCTCCGGGAACTGCGGGTCGATACCCCAGTTCAGCGGGAAGGTGATCGGCACGTCCTGCAGCGGCCGGGACAGCAGCTCGGCGATCATCTGCCGAACGTGCGGGCGGCGGTGCTCTTTGAGGTTCTCGTGGTACGTCGTCAGCTGCTCCCGGAACTCCTCCAGAGGCAGCACCATGATGGTGGCCTCGCGGTAGGTGAGCTTGTCCTCGGGATTGATCGTCGAGTGCGGGTTGATCAGCTGGTCGAAGTTGTTCGGGTGGCAGCAGGTCTCGCAGAGCCCGCCGCGGCTGGTCGTCAGGCAGACCGGGCAGTCGCCCTCGATCAGGCCCTCGACCATGAACTCGCCGGTCCGCTCCAGATACGGCAGGCGGACGGTCTTCAGCCGGAACACCCCGGCCGCGTGCAGTGCACTGAAGTACTGCAGCACGGTGGCCTTGTAGGTCTGGTCGAACGGGCCGAACCCGTCGATCGAGATACCGATCGCGCTCAGCGCCTCCTGGATCTTCGCGGTCGAGCGCTTGCACAGCTCCTCCGGCGTGATGCCTTCCCGGCCCGCCGACGCCACCACGTAGGTCTGGCTGTCGTCGGTCTCGGACGTGAAGATCACCGTGCGGCCGCGGGCCCGCTGGTACCTGGCGTAGACGTCGCCGGCCAGGTACGGACCGGCGATGTGCCCGAGGTGCATCCCGCCGTTCGGCGTCGGGTTCGGGCCGAGGACGAGAACCGGGCGGTCGTCGTCGGACGGCAGGGGTCGGGTCATTGGCTGGCTCCTACTCGCTCGGCGGACTCGATGGCCTCGGCGGCCCGGCCGTTCTCGTCGACCTTCGCGGCCGCCTCGACGGCGAACCGCTCGGTGTCCGAGCCGGCGTACTCGGCGAGGAACTTGTGGGACATCTCCGGGTCCCACCAGATGCTGCAGAAGACGAAGTCCTCGTCGCCGGTGTTGTGCACCCGGTGCAGCTGGCCGGGCGTGAAGTACGAGACGTCGCCCGCGCGGAACGGCTGCCGTTCGCCGCCGCACTCGACGACGCACTCACCGGAGACGGCGACGAAGATCTCCTGCTCGTGGTGGGTGTGCAGCTTGGAGACCGTTCCCGCCCGGCAGACCGCGTAGCTGAGCTCGAAGGGCGCGTTCAGCACCGGCCACGGCTGCAGGCGCTGGGTGTCCACGCCGTACTCGTGCAGCAGGTTGTCGCGATCCAGCCGGGAGATGTGTACGACCATGGCTACCGTCCCGAAATCTGTTCGTAGGTGTCCGGACCGTCCTTGGAGTGCCGGGTCTCGATGACTGCCTTGTGCGGATCGCCGGCCAGGATCAGGTCGATCACCGGCGTCCCGCCGGCGGCGCTCTGCACCGAGCGGCTGTAGAGCACGCGCAACTGGCTCGGTGTGAGTCCGCTGATCCGCTCGAGCTCGGCGTCCAGCGCGAGGTCGTCGCCCGCGCCGGCCAGCAGGCTGTGGATCTCGTCGAGGCGGTCGGACAGGTGCGGGTGCTCGCGCTCCAGGAACCGCTCCAGTCCGGCGCCGTGCCCGGCGAAGGGTGAGTACGTCATGCAGACCAGGTGATCGCCGGTGAGCCCGAAGGTCTGCAGCGCGTACTCCTCGGCGGCCTTCCGCATCCGGGCCGGGGCGTCCGGGCTGTCGTACCGGGCGCGCATCATCTCCACGAGTTGGTCGGGGATGTCCTTCTTGCGCATCAGGCCGAGCGCGAACTCGACGTACTCGGCCAGGCCCTCGTCGTACGACCGCTCGAACACGCGCTCGGCCTTGATCCCGCGCAGGTGCGCCATCAGGGCCGGGTTCGCACAGTCGGACTCGGTGAAGCTGAACGCGAGGTCGTCGAACTGGAAGCCGAGGAAACCGGTCAGCATGTCGAAGTGGTCGCCGGCCCGGTACGCGGTCTCGCCGTAGACGGTGAAGAACTTCAGCCGGTCCGGGACGTCGGTGCTGACCCGGCGCTCGCTGATAGCGTCGTCGGCGTCCGCTCCGTGGATGTCCGCGAAGTACGCCTGCGAGATGTCGTCGAGCTGGCCGAGGATCCGGCCGAACCCGTTCCCGCGCGCCCGCGGCCGTACGGCCGGGCCGGTGCGCAACCGGCGCGCCAGCCGCCCGACCCAGAAGCTGTACTGATGCTGCTCCTGCGGCGAGTCGCCGGTGATCAGCACGTCGGCGCCGTCACCGTAGGCGGCGGCCAGCCCGAACGCGTTGAAGACGCTCAGGTTGCACGAGTTGCAGAACGTCGGCCGGCCGTCGGCGAACGTGCGGTGACCGGTCATCAGAATGTCCAGCCGGTTGCGCCGTACGACGTGTTCGCGCTGCGGGGAGTCGACGTAGAACTCGCTGATCTCGTCGCCGTCCACCAGCAGCAGCTCGCAGTCCGGGTCGTCGAAGAGTTCCAGCGCGCGGTACTCGCGGTCGATGTTCTCCATCACCGCACGCGGCATACCCGCGTGCCGGTTGGTCGCCACCCGCATCCGGAACGTACGGCCGTGGACCCGGTCCAGGATCAGCTGCATCGCCCGGACGAACGCCAGCGTGTACGAGCTGTCCTTGCCGCCGCCGAACGCCACCAGCACCAGGTTGCGCTCCAGCTCGGGTTGATGCGGCAGCTCCGCCAGGAGCTGGCCGCTGCACCGCAACGCTTCGTCCATGACGCCGGGCGGCATGGCTGCACGCAGACCTGTGAACGTCCGGTCCCGGGCCTGTGCCAGGCCGGGCGGACGGTCCAGTTCGAGTGTTGTCATCCGGTTCTCCTCGCGGGCTGGGGCTATTCCCATCCGTTAGAGCCCGGCCGGCCCGTTGGCTGATACAGCCGCCGCCGGGATCCGCTCCCGGTGCGCGACGATGTCCCGGCAGATCTCCTCGGACCGCTGCGCCAGCACACTGAGCAGCGAGTCGGAGATGCCGTGGGTCTCCTCGTTGACGCCCTGCAGGTAGCAGGCCGCGCTGCTGCCTTCGCCGCCGGCGCCGTTGAGGTCCAGGCGGTACTGCCGGGTGACGTCGACGCGGTCCAGGCCGAGATCGTCGGCCAGATCCCGCACCAGCCGGGGCATCCGGGTGTCGAAACCGGTGCCGAGGAAGATCACGTCGCGGCGCAGCTCGGTGACGGCTCCGGTCCGCCGGTCGGTGAGCTCCAGCACCAGCTCGTCCTCGGCTTCGTGGGCGGCGGTGATGTCGACCATCGTGATCAGGCGCCGATCGGTGCGCTGCTGGAAGTGGTCCAGGTACAGGTCGGCGTACAGGTGCTCGAGCATCGGAGGAGTGACGACGGAGTAGTTGGTCCGGTACAGCTCACGGAGGATCTGCTCCCGCGCGTGCGGCGGGGCGTCGAAGAACTCGTCGACGAACGACGGGTAGTACATCTCGTTGGTGAACTTGCTGGACTGGTCCGAACTGAGCCCGATGGACCGCATCAGCCACGCGATGTCGCTGTCGGGCAGATCGTCACGCAGCGCCCGGAACATCTCGGCGGCGCTCTGCGAACTGCCCAGCACCGCCACCCGGTACGGCAGGTCGCCGGACAGCTCCGCCACCCGGTGGCGGTACTGCGTGCTGTGGATGACGCGCTCCGGGGGCAGGCCGGCGAGCTCCGGCGGGATGTTCGGTTCACGGCTGCCGCCGTACACCAGGTATCTGCTGGTGATCGTCGTACCGTCGGCGAGGCTGGTGACCCACCCGGTCACCGCGCCGGTGTCGTCGCGCCGCGCGCGCACCCCGCGGCACTCGCACCCCAGCCGGATCTGGACCCCGGTGAGTGATTCCGCCACCCAGCGCAGGTACTCGGTGAACTCGACCCGGTACGGCGTGAAGGTGCTCATGTTCACGAACTCGTCGAGCCGGCCGGTCTCGAACAGATGGTTCAGGAACGAGAACCTGCTGCTCGGATCCCGCTGGGTCACCAGGTCCTTGAGGAACGACACCTGGCTGGTCGCCCACGGCATCAGCATGCCGGACTGCCACTCGATCGCCGGGTTGCGGTCGATCAGCAGCGTGTCCGCCGCCAGATCAGGCGCCAGCTCCTCGAGCGCCACCGCCAGCCCGAGATTCGACGGCCCCGCACCGATCGCAAGCAGTTCGACTTCCACAGAGTTGTGTTCTGACATCCGCGCCGCCTTCGTCTCAGATCACCATCACCTCCCTTCGAGAGCCCGACACAGCCGGCCGTTGATACACCTCCCTGACCAACCCCACCCGGACAGCCGGCCACAAGAGGCTTGGCACCTGCGGTGACGACGCCCGTGCGAACGGGCTCGAGAGGCAGCGCGCCAGGCGTGGGTGGGGTGGTGCCTGTTCGGGTGGGGGAGGCGGCTCGCGGGCTAGGTGAGTCCGGACCAGGGGGCCGGTGGGGTGGTGGTGAAGAAGTGGAGGATGCTGAGCAGGCGGCTGGCGGTTGGGGCGGTCCAGTGGCGTTGGCCGGGCCAGGGGGCCGCGGAGAGTTTGGCGATGGCCCAGGACAGGTGGAACCAGACGACGCCGGCGGCGAGTTCCTCCTCGGACTCGGGCGGCTGGGCCCGCCGGAGGTAGTCCGGAAGCAGCACGGCGACCTGCGCGAGGGGGAGCTTGGCGAACTCCATGGCCCGCGGCGCCCACGCCGCGTCACCCCAGTCGATGAGCGCTCGAAGGTCTCCGTCCGGCCCGGCGAGAAGGTTGTGCGCGGCAACATCTCCGTGAATCAGCACCTTGGGCCGACTCCTGTCGATCCGCTCCGCGAGCCGCGTGAACCACCCGCTCAACCAACCAGCCGTCCCCACATCCACATACCCCCGCTCACCAAGCTCCTCAACAGTCCTCCACGGATCCCCCCACCCCTCCTCACCCAACCCCACCAAGCCCAACCCACCTAGGTGTGGGGCGCGGTGGAGTTGGTGTAGGTGGGCCAGTTGTTCGGCTAGGGCGGCGGGGAGGGTGGTGGGCTCGGTGCCGTGGATGCGTTCCATGACCGCGTACGGCGCGTCGATCAGGTGGTGGGTGGCGTCGTACTCGACCATCGCGGGGGTCAGGACGCCGGCGGCGCGGGCGGCGGGTACGACGTGGGTTTCCTTCAGGAGGTCAGGCTCGAAGCCGGGGCGGCACACTCGGAGGAACAGGTTCTCGCCGAGGACAAACCCCCGGTTGGCCACCCCACCGGCGACCTCTTTCACTTCGGCAGGGTCGACGCCGTGGCGCCGGGCCACGGCGGCTACACCGGTCAGGAAGTCGAGTTGTTCAGCCAATCCACAGCTCCGTCGTCGGGCGCGATCCTCCGGCCGGACCCCATGCGGCCGCCGGCGGCATTCACCGAGTTTGATGTACTGCGGGTGTGCGTGTCGATGTGAATCCGGAGGCCGTCGGACGGCGGGAGTTCTATGCGCTGCTGAACTCGGTGGTCGTCCCGCGGCCGATAGCGTGGGTATCGAGCCTGTCCGCCGGCGGCGTGCTGAACCTCGCGCCGCATTCGTTCTTCACCGTCTCGTCCGTGCAGCCGCCGATGGTGCAGTTCACCTCGGTCGGCCGGAAGGACAGCCTGAACAACGTCGAGGCGACCCGTGAGTTCGTCGTGAACTTCGCCGCCGAGCACCTCTACGAGCAGGTGAACGCGTCCGGCACGAACTTCCCGCCGGAGGTCTCCGAGTTCGAGGCGATCGGGGTGACCGCCGAGCCGTCCCGGACGGTCGCCGTGCCCCGCGTCGCGGAATCGCCGGTGGCGCTCGAGTGCACCCTGCACACCACCCTCGAGCTCGGCGACTGCACGCTGGTCATCGGCCAGGTCCGCCATCTCGCGATCGACGAGACGATGCTGGACGGCAACCACCCCGACATCCATCGCCTCCGCCCCCTCGCCCGCCTGGGCAAGGACGAGTGGACAACCCTCGGCGAAGTCCGCTCCATCACCCGGATCCGCTACTCCGACTGGCCCGGCCACTTCGAGAAACCGGATGGAGACAGCCCCGCAGGCTGACGAAGACACCGCCAGAGCTTGCCATCAGCAACTTCCTCATGACCGGCCACGCGCCGGTGGCGGCTCCCGAGTGGCGAGAAGCTTCGTCAAGGACTCGAGCTCCGGGGACAGGCGGAGCGGGGTGTGGTCGGGGAGTGCGGTGGTGGCGGGGTGCCAGGTGAAGTCGGGGCTCACGAGGTAGACGTCCGGGGACAGCGGGCCGGGGTCGCGGGAGTGGCAGCGGGCGGCGACGTTGAGCAGTACGCCGAGGGCGGGGATGACCGTGAGGTCCTCGATCACGTGCAGCAGCAGCGTGTCCCGGGCCGGGACGGCGGCCAGGAGTCCGTGGGGCGCGTGCTGCAGGTGCAACGACTCGCGGAGGACGGTGTCGAGGACGAGTGCGCGGGAGGCGGCGAAGGCTGTCCCGGTGACGACGGCCAGGCGGAGGTCGTCGTGCTCGACATACTCGACCTCGTCCTGGATGCGGCGGAGGTTGGCGAGGCCGAAGCGCTCGGCGTCGGACCAGGTGAGATCCAGGTCGGCGGGCTCGAGGTACATCGTCACGATGCCGTCGGTCTGCGTGGACGGCACGGAGATCAGACCGGGCAGGAAGTCGGGTCGATCCGCGGTCCAGTCGGGCGGTAACGCGTCGCGCGGGACCAGCCGCTGGATCAGCTCGCGCTCGGGGTCGGCCGGTGGCGTCGGTGGGCCTTCGCGGAGTTGCTCCAGGATCTGGCGGAAATGTTCCTCGATCAGCGCCGGCCAGCTGTGCTCGTCGAAGCGGGACAGGATCCGCGCGAGGTTGCTCAGCCCGAGCACGGGGGTGTCGGCCGAGTGGTCGGCGGGCACGAGCGCGGCGCCGCCCTCGTAGCGAACGGCGACGCCGAGGTCGGCGGCCGTGCGCAGGGCGAGGTGCACGAGCCGATCGGCCTGTCGCCGGGACAACGGCGGCAGCACCGGGTCAGGAGAGCTGGTCTCGGGAAAGTCGTTGCTCTGGGCATGTTCAGTGGTGTCGGTGGGCATCGGCGGACCTCCTTGTCGGCAGAGAAGTCGGCAGAGAAGGTACGAGGATCGGGGCGTGCCGGAGCATGCGAATCCATGCCTGTGGACAAGCCGTCGGGATACTGTGCGGCAGACCCAGGTCCAGCAACCAAGGAGTGCGCATGTCCAGCAGCCCGTCGTCGCGGCCGACCTCGGAGACGCGGCTGTCGCTGTCGCACCTCACCGCGCAGAACGAGACGAACCTGCTCGGCACCGTGCACGGCGGCGTGATCATGACGCTGGTCGACTCGGTCGCCGGCGTGGTCGCCGCCCGTCACTCCGGTGGTGCCGCGGTCACCGCGTCCATGGACGAGATGGTGTTCCTGGTCCCCGTGCGCGTCGGTGATGTCGTGCACTTCAGCGGGCAGGTGAACTGGACCGGCCGGAGCTCGATGGAGGTCGGCGTCCGGATCACCGCCGACCGCTGGGACGCGGTCGGCCCGCAGGTGCACGTCGCGTCGGCGTACCTGGTGTTCGTGGCCGTGGACGAGGAGGGGAAGCCCCGCGAGGTGCCGCAGGTGGTGCCGGAGACCGACGAGGACCGGCGGCGGTTGCGTGAGGCCGAGATCCGCCGCAGCCACCGGCTGGCGCGCCGCGCCGCGATCATCGCCTCCCGCGAGGAATCCCGATGAGCGTTCTCGCGCACGCCCGGCGGAACCCGTCCGCCGTGCTGCTCGTGGTGCAGTTGCTCGGCGTACTCGTCTACCCGGCGATGGAGGGATCGCGCCCCGGCCGCGTCGCGTTCGAGATCCTCGGCATCGTCGTCCTCGTGCTCGCGGTCTTCTCGGTCCGCGCGACCCCGGGGCTCACCTGGGTCAGCGTCTGCCTGGGCATCCCGGCGGTGGCGCTGTCGCTGCTCGACGCGTTCAACCCGACCGAGCCGGTGGTCGCGATCTCCGGCGCGCTGCACGCGGCCTTCTACTTCTACGCGGCCTACAGCCTGCTCCGCTACATGCTCTCCGACCACGACGTCAGCGTCGACGAACTCTTCGCGACCGGCGCCACCTTCACCCTGGTGGCCTGGGGCTTCGCCTATCTGTACGTGTTCGTCCAGGTCCTCGTACCAGGCAGCTTCACGGCGGCCGTTGATCCCGCCAACGGCCGCACCTGGATGGAGCTGCTCTTCCTGAGCTTCACCACGCTGTCCAGCACCGGTCTGAGCGACATCGTCCCGATCACGTCCTGGAGCCGCTCGGTCGTCATGCTCGAGCAGCTCGCCGGGCTCGGGTACGTCGCGATGGTCGTGTCCCGTCTCGTCGGCCTCACGATCACCAAGCGAAGCAACACCTAGCTCCGGGGCCACCCCGCCAGCAGATCGGCCGCCGCCCGGGCCGCGACCTCCGGCGCCGACGTCATCGCGGCGACCCGGTAGCTGACCAGGGCGCCTTCATGGAGGAGCAGCAGCCGGTCGGCCAGCTCGCCGGTGTCGGCGAATCCCGCCGCGCGCGCCTGCGCCTCGAACTCGGACCGCATCCAGCGCTTCTGACCGACGATCACCGGCATCGCCGGATGGTCCGGCGCGGCCAGCTCCACACTCGCGTTGATGAATCCGCACCCGTTGCGCGAGCCGGCCAGCCAGTCCGTCAGCGCGGCGAACAACGCCAGGATCACCGCCTCCGGCGTGGTCGGGTTCCGCGCGGTCAGCTGTTCGTCGAGGAACTCGTGCCAGGCGCGGTCCCGCCGCTCGAGGTACGCCGCGATCAGCCGGTCCTTCGATCCGAACCGGTCGTACAGCGTCTTCTTCGTCACGTCTGCCGCCGCGGCGATCGCGTCGACCCCGACGGTTCGGATCCCCTGCTCGTAGAACATCGTCGACGCGGCCGCCAAGATGCGCTCGCCGGCCGGCGTCAGCCGGGGCGCGGCGGGAATCTCCCGGTCCACGATCAGTCTCACCTGCTGGTCGAGCATACTGACAGTATACCGACCGGTGTGGTTACCGTCCTTGCATGACCACGCAGAAGGCGCTCACGCTGGCAGCCGGCACCGGGTTCGTCGTGTTCTGGAGCTGCGGCTTCATCGGCGCCCGCTGGGGGACGCAGTACACGAACGCGTTCGACCTGCTCGCCTGGCGGTTCCTCGTCGCGGGCGCGATCGCCGCGGCGGTGCTGGCGATCCGGCGGCCGCGCATCTCCCGCCGCGACCTCGTGACCCAGGCCTGGATGGCGTTCCTCACCCAGTTCGTGTACTTGGGGCTGATCTTCACCGGTATCGACCACGGCATCACGGCCGGTGTCACCGCGCTCATCGGCTCGCTCCAGCCGCTCCTGATCGCGACCGTCGCCGGACCGCTCCTCGGCGAGCGCGTCAGCCGGCGTCAGTGGCTCGGGCTGCTCCTCGGTCTGGCCGGCGTCGCTCTGGTGGTGGCCGAAGACCTCCACGCCGGGCACGGCTCGGCGCTGCTCTTCCTGCTGCCGATCGGCGGTCTGCTCGGTCTGGTCGCAGGCACGTGTCTCGATCGGCTCCGCAAGCCGGCCACGACGTCGCTCGATGCGCTGGCGGTCCAGAGTCTCGCGTCAGCGGTCCTCTTCGCCGCCCTGGCCGCGTCGACGGGCCGGATGAGCGTGCCCGCTGCTCCTGGCTTCTACGGTGCGGTGTTCTGGCTGGTGCTGCTGGCAACTGGTGGTGGTTGGGGTTTGTATCTGGTCAACCTCAAGCTGTCGGGCGCAACGCGCATCAGTTCGCTGCTGTACCTGGTGCCGCCGACCACGATGGTGTTCGCGTTCCTGCTGTTCCACGAGACGATCGGCGGACTCGCCGTCGTCGGCATGCTGGTGTGTGCTGCCGCCGTACTGCTGATCCGGCTCGGGCAGCAAGTACGCTGCGGGGATGGTGGAACCCCGGTGGCTGGATCAGCAGGAGAGTCACGCCTGGCGTGCGTACATCGCGGCGCAGCGCGTGGTGAGCAGCCGGATCGAGCAGCAGCTGCAACGCGACGCCGGAATCCCGCACACGTACTACGAGATTCTCGTCCGGCTGTCCGAGGCGCCGGGCAATCGGTTGCGGATGAGTGAACTCGCGGTCGCCACGCTCGGCTCCCGCAGCCGGCTGTCGCACGCGGTCAACCGGCTCGAGCAGAACGGCTGGGTGAAGCGCGAGGGCATCGAGTCCGACCGCCGCGGCCAGGTCGCGATCCTCACCGAGCTCGGCCGGCAGAAGCTGGTGGACACGGCGCCCGGCCATGTCGAGGAGGTGCGCAAGGCGATCTTCGACGCGCTCACCCCCGAGCAGGTCGAGCACCTGTACGACGTCTGCGCGACACTGGCCCGGCATTCCGGCGACACCGTCGACCGTGCAGCGTGGGAGCGGACCTGAGATGAGGCGTCCGGTCGCGCTGATCGCGCTGACTGCCCTCGCTGTGACCGGCTGCGGTGACAGTGGAACCCCGACCGCGGGGCCGAGCACCGTGCCGTCCTCGTCGATCCCGACGACCGCCGAACCGAGCGTGCCGCCCACCACCGCCACGGAGTCGCCCACAGCATCGACGTCCGCGCCGCCCCCGTCGTCGAAGCCGACGACCGCGAACTGCGTCGACCAGAAGCTCAAGGCCCTGACGCTGCGCGAGCAGGCGGCGCAGCTCATCATGACCGGCATCAACGCCGACGGTATGTCGGACGCCCAGCAGGCCGTCGTACAGCAGCAGAAGTCCGGCAGCGTCTTCCTGATCGGCAGCAGCGGCAGCCTTTCGCACACCCGCACGGCGATGGCCGCGGTGACCTCGGCCGCGACGGTGAAGGGCATCCGCCCGCTGATCGCCGCGGACCAGGAGGGCGGCCAGATCCAGCGCCTGAAGGGCCCCGGCTTCGATCGCATCCCGGCCGCGACGGTGCAGGGCACTTGGTCGAGTTCCAAGCTGACCGCGCAGGCCCAGGAGTGGGGCAGCCAGCTCAAGCAGGCCGGCGTCACCGTCGACCTCGCGCCGGTGGCCGACGTCGTACCGAGCTTGCTCAAGTCCAGCAACGCACCGATCGGCCAGCTGGACCGTGAGTACGGCAACACGCCGGCGGAAGCGAGCAGGGGCGTGCGGGCATTCGTCCAGGGCATGCGGAACGCCGGTGTCGCGACCTCGGTCAAGCACTTCCCCGGGCTCGGACGCGTCCGCGGCAACACCGACTTCTCGGCCGGTGTCGTCGACGACGTCACGGTCCGCGGCGACGCCGACCTGCGGCCGTTCGCGGAAGGGATCAAGGCCGGTACGTCGATGGTGATGATCTCGACCGTGACGTACACCAAGATCGATCCGAAGAACCGCGCGGTGTTCTCGCCGACCGTCATCCAGGGCATGGTGCGCGGCGATCTCGGCTGGCGCGGTGTCGTGATCACCGACGACGTCGGCGCCGCCGCGGAGGTCGCGTCGGTCCCGGCGGGGGAGCGCGCGACCCGGTTCGTCGCGGCCGGCGGCGACATCGTCATCAACGCCAAGGCCGGGCTGACCGCGACGATGGTGACGGCCCTGGTCGACAAGGCGGAGGAGGACGAGTCCTTCGCCGCGCAGCTGACAAGTAGCGTGCGTCGTGTGCTGATCCTCAAACAGGACCACGGTCTGGTGACCTGCGGATGACCGAAGAAGAGCCTGACTACCGCTTCACGCTGGCGAACGAGCGCACGTACCTGGCGTACCTGCGGACCTCCCTCGCCTGCTACGCGGGCGGGTTGTCCGCCGTCCAGTTCCTCGACCTCGGTCCGGACCGCTGGCCGGCCCGGATCATCGGCATCGTTCTGGTCCTCGCCGGAATCGTCACGACCGCGGGTGCCTTCCGGCGCTGGCAGCTCAACCTGACCGCGATGCGTCGCGGCGGCGCACTCCCTGTGACCAGGCTGCCGCTGATGCTCGGAGCAACGATCGCCGTGGTCGGACTGATCGGCCTGTTGTTCTCAGTGTGGCGATGAGCACACCCGATCCCGGTCGGCAGCCGGAGCGGACGCTGCTCGCGTGGCGGCGTACGGCGCTCGGACTGATCGCCAACGGCGTCCTGCTGCTTGCCTCCGGCCACGGTTCGTCGGAGGTCCGGACGGGCCTCGGAATCGTCGTTCTCGTGCTGGCGCTGGGCTGCTGGGCCGCGGTGAGCGCCGTCTACCGCCGCTCCGAGGGGGGCGCCGTGCACGCTCTCGGCCATCAGAACATCCTGCGGATCGCGGCCGGCCTGGTCCTCGTCGTCGGGCTTTTCGACCTGTACGCAGTGGTCACACGGTGAAACTGACCAGTTACCCGGCGTATATCGCCCGGCGGCGAGTTCATACCGACGCGGTACGTTGACATGGCGGATGCCACGTCAGCGGTCCGTTCCCCCTAGCATGTTCACGGTTTGTCCCTCGTTCATCCGGAGCTTGAAGTGCCGTTACGTCTGCGTCCGAACGACCCGACGTTCTACGACCTTTTCACCGAGTCTGCCAACCACCTGGTCGAAGGATCCAGGATCCTGGCGGAGCTGCTCGGCAGTACGGCGGGGACCGGGCTCTCCGCGAGTCATCAGATCGCCGCCCAGATGAAGGACGCCGAACACGCGGCCGACGAGACCACCCACTCGATCATCCGCCGGGTGAACTCGACCTTCGTCACGCCGTTCGACCGGGAGGACATCTACCGGCTGGCCTCCGACCTCGACGACGTCATGGACTTCATGGAGGAGGCGGTCGACACCATCCACCTGTTCAACCTGGAGAAGCTGCCGGAGGAGATCGCCGAGCAGATCGAGGTGCTCCAGCGGGCCGCGCAGCTGACCGCCGAGACCATGCCGCGGCTGCGGACCATGAAGGACCTGGCCGAGTACTGGATCGAGATCAACCGGCTGGAGAACACCGGCGACGCGGTCCACCGGCGGCTGATCGCCAAGCTGTTCAGCGGTGAGTACGAGGCGCTGACGGTGATGAAGCTGAAGACCGTGGTCGACCTGCTGGAGGCCGCGATCGACGCGTTCGAGCACGTCGCCAACACGGTCGAGCAGATCGCGGTCAAGGAGAGCTGAGCGTGGAGCTCGCGCTCGTCGTCGCCGTCGTCGCCATCGCGCTGGCCTTCGACTACACCAACGGCTTCCACGACGCCGCCAACGCGATCGCGACCTCGGTGTCCACCCGGGCGCTGACGCCGCGGGTGGCGCTACTGATGGCTGCCGCGTGCAACTTCCTGGGCGCGCTGGCCGGCACCGAGGTGGCCGAGACGGTCGGCAAGGGCATCATCACCGCACCGTCCGGGACACACGGCCTGGTGGTCGTGATCGCAGCCCTGGTCGGCGCCATCACCTGGAACCTGATCACCTGGTACTTCGGTCTGCCGAGCTCCTCGTCGCATGCGCTGATCGGCGGTCTGGTCGGGGCCGGCCTGGCCTCGGCCAGCACGGTGCTGTGGTCCGGCATCCTCGACAAGGTCGTGATCCCGATGGTGCTGTCGCCGGCCATCGGCTTCACCGGCGCCTTCCTGCTGATGCTCGCGATCCTCTGGCTGTTCCGGCACCGCAACCCGGGCAAGACCACTCGCGGCTTCCGGATGTCGCAGTCGCTGTCCGCCGCCGCGATGGCGCTCGGGCACGGCCTGCAGGACGCGCAGAAGACGATGGGCGTGATCTTCCTGGCGCTGCTCACCACGGGGCACGTGCAGCAGGGCGACGGCATCCCGCTGTGGGTGAAGATCTCGGCCGCGACGGCCATCTCGCTCGGCACGTACTCCGGCGGCTGGCGGATCATGCGAACCCTCGGCCGCCGGATCATCCACCTGGACCCGGCCCGCGGGTTCGCCTCCGAATCCATCGCCGCGGGCGTTCTGTACGTGATGGCGATCGGACTGCACGCGCCGGTCTCCACCACCCACACGATCACCTCCGCGGTGATGGGCGCCGGCGCCACCAAGCGCCTGTCCGCCGTCCGCTGGGGCGTCGCCAAGGGCATCGTCACCGCCTGGGTCCTGACCATCCCGGCCGCCGGCATCGTCGCGGCCGCCGTCTACGGTCTGGCCCACCTGATCCTCGAGTAAGGTCCCGGACCGCCGCGCGCCTAGCGGTTCCAGCGGCGTACGGCCTTGGCCACGTCCTTGGAGCGGATGGAGCCGAGGTTGTACTCCCATGCGGCCAAGAGGCGGTCGCCGAGCACTTCGGCGTCCAGGAACGTGCGCGGCCGTACGGCGACGGCCCAGGTGGCCGCGGCCGCGTGGCCCTGCTGGTGGAGCAGGTGGTCGACGGTCGCCTCGATCCGTGTCGCCTGGTCGCTGTCGAGGTGGTCCGTGGCCCACTGCTGCAGGATCCGCGAGTCGTCGCCCGTCATCCGGGCCAGATAGGTCAGCGGGCCCCGCCAGAAGCCCTTGCGGCCGATGTTGTCCAGTGTCTCGAGTGGGAACCAGCCGTTCTGGCTGCGCCGGCCGTTCACTGCGGACTCGATCTCCCGGGCGCGGTCGGCGGACAGCCCTCGCACCGCCCAGTCGACGAAGAACGCCCCGGCGTCCGGGATGTGCTCGGCCACGTGCGGCGCCGGCGTCAGCGCTCCCGGATCGAACAGATGCAGCTCTTCGGGTGTATCGAACAAAACCTTCCCCGCCCGCTCGTGTCCACGGACCCACCGACGCGGACCCGTTGCACAGGGACCCCCCAGGTTCCTGCTCTGTCAAACGACAGCCCTTCGTACCCTCGTTCCGGCCCGAGGGTCAAGCTCTCGTCCGGTAGCCGGTGCCGTGCTCACGTAAACGTTTGACGCCTGTGCTGTCGGTGCCCGGCGGGTGCATGATGAGAGGTGGGGTGGGCCCGCGGGCCCTGGGGGTGATGTGTCGTGATCAGACTCGAACGACCTACTGTGCCGGAGGTCCTCCGGTCGACCGGAGCACGACTCGGTCTGTGGAACCGGCGGCGGACACGAGCCGCCACGCCGCCCGAGCTGGACCAGTTCCTCTACGGCGCCGAGGTCTTCGACGCGCTGATCGCGATGACGGGTGGGCGCTGCGCGTTCTGCGAGCGGAGGATCGCCGTCGACGGCTACGCCAGCCGCAGCCTGGGCGCGTCCGTGACCCACTACCGCCCTCCGTGGGGTGCGGTGGACCAGGCCGGCGCGGTGAGCATGGACCACTACTGGTGGCTCGCCTACACCTGGGAGAACCTGCTGCCGGCTTGTGCGGACTGTATCCGGGCCAAGGGCAACAGGTTCCCGATCGAGCGGCCGGATCGCGCGTCGCGGCGCGAGCGACTGGACCGCGAACTCCCGTACCTGCTGGACCCGAGCGTCGACGATCCGGACCCGCATCTGATCTTCCAGCCGGACGGCACGGTCGTCGGTGCCACCCAGCGCGGCGCCACCACCGTCGAGGTGCTCGCGCTGAACCGCACCTCACTGGTGTCGGCCCGGCGCTCGGCCGCGGAGGAGCGCGGCAAGCCGAGTCCACTGGACGAGTTCCAGGCGTTGCGACGGCAGCTGTCCGCCTTGCCGAAGCGGGCTCAGCCGACGGCCACCCCGCTGGCCCGTGACTACTACAACCTGGAGTCCTTCGGGCCGCTCGGCGAGGTCGAGAAGTCCAACTACTTCAGTACCGTGCGCTGGATCGAGCGCGTCCGGATCCGCAACTTCCGCCCGATCGAGGACCTCGATCTGGACTTCTCCCGCTCCGTCAGCGAGACCGGCCCGTGGCGCGTGCTGCTCGGCGAGAACGGTTCCGGCAAGAGCTCGATCCTGCAGGCGATCGCCTTGGCCCTGATCGGCGGCGGGTACCGGCGTGAGCTCGGCATCGCGCCGCAACGGCTCCTGCGGTACGGCAGCCGCCAAGGCAGCATCGAGGTCTCCCTGACCGGGGACCCGGTCCCGCTGCAGGTCACCTTCGACCGCACGTCGACCGAGTTCAGGGGACCGGAAGCCGCGCGGGTGCTGCTGCTCGGGTACGGCGCCACCCGGCTGCTCCCCCGCCCGCAAGCGGTCGTGATGCCGCCGCGGACCGGCATGAGCCGCGTGGACAACCTGTTCAATCCCTTCCTCGCGATGGCGGACCCCACCGAATGGCTGCTCTCGCTGCCTGAACCGACGTACGCCGTCGTGGCCGACGGACTGACCCGGCTGCTCGATCTGCCGTCCGGCGCCCGGCTGGTCGCCGACCGGAACCAGCACGTGGTCCAGGTCCGCGAGGGTAGGCAGCGCAGCTCGCTGGATGACCTCAGCGACGGCTACCAGTCGATGCTCGTGCTGGCGTGCGACGTGATGAGTACCGTGCTGGGCCTGTGGGAGCACGTGTCCCTGGCCGAGGGCATCGTGCTGATCGACGAGCTCGGCGCCCATCTGCATCCGCGGTGGCGGATGCGCATCGTCGCGGCACTGCGGCAGTTGCTGCCACGGGTCCAGTTCGTGGTCACCACCCACGATCCGCTGTGCCTGCGCGGAGTGCTCGACGGCGAGGTGACGGTGATCCGCCGCAATCCGCAGAACAGGATCGTCGCGATCAGCGATCTTCCGCCGGTGCAGGGGATGCGGGTGGATCAGCTGCTCACCTCCGAGCACTTCGGCCTGGGCAGCACCGACGACCCGGTGGTCGCGGACCTCTGGACCGAGTACTACCAGTTGATCGAGCTGCGGAAACCGAACGGTCGCGCGCGTGCCCGGCTGGCCGACGTACGCAGCCGGCTGGACGAACTCGACCAGCTCGGCCGCAGCGAGCGCGAACGCCTGCTGCTCGACTCGGCGGACAAGTTCATCGCTCGTCGCCGGGCCGAAGGCGATCCGGTGCCGGCCGCGGAACGCGACGAGCGGTCGGCGGCGCTCGATGCGGACCTCGCCGCGGTGTGGGCCGCACACCTTCCGACCTCGGACTCCGGGAGGTGATCGTATGCGCCGGATGCCGATCCCGCAGCCGCCGGCCAGCCTGTCGAGTGCCGCCGCGCAGCGCGAACGCACCAGGCTCGCCACGTTCTACGCCGATCCGGCGAACGAGTCCGCGCGGTATCCGGGCACGTTCAACGCGTACCGGCACGAGCAGGTGCGGCAGGCGCTGAAGGCTGCCTTCGGCGGCCGGTGCGCGTACTGCGAGACGTTCTACGACGCGACGCAGCCGACGGCCGTCGAGCACTTCCGGCCGAAGGGCGAAGTGACGATCGCCGGACAGCGGACCCCGCCCGGCTACTGGTGGCTGGCCAGCAAGTGGGAGAACCTCCTGCCGTCCTGCACCGACTGCAACAGCCCGCGCAAGCAGGACTTCCCGGCCGGTCTGCCCGCGACCGCCGGCAAGGCGAACGCGTTCCCGCTGCCGACCGAGAAGCGCCGTGCCCACCGCGACGGCGAGGAGAGGAACGAGCGCCCGCTGCTGCTGCATCCGTACTTCGACGACCCCGAGGAGCACCTGGAGTTCGTCTGGGGCACTGGCACCGTCGACGACGGCCAGATCAGGCCCCGCCAGATCCGCGGCCGGGAGAGTGTCCGCGGCCGCACCACGATCGAGGTCTGCGCACTCCAGCGGCTGGGACTGGTGGCCAACCGCCGGCGGCATCTCATCAAGCTCATCGCGTTCCTCGAAGTCGTGGCGCAGCGCAAGGCCGAGGCGGCGAAGGCGCCCGGCGATCCCGACGCGCGCAAGGCGTTCGAGGACGCCGTGGTCGCGGTCCGGGAGACGTTCACCGACGACGACGAGTACGTCGCGATGACGCACCAGGTGATCAAGGCCTACTTTGCACGACTGTTCGGGGGCTGACATGGCGACCTACGTACCCGCGCCGCCGCGGAGCTGCGACGTACTGATGAAAGGCGGCATCACCAGCGGGGTGATCTATCCGAGCGCGGTCTGCGAACTGGCCCGGCACTACAAGCTGGCGTCCGTCGGGGGATCGTCGGCGGGCGCCATCGCCGCGGCGGCCGCGGCGGCGGCAGAACTGGGCCGCGAGGCCGGGGGGTTCGGAAAACTCGAACGACTGCCCGACGATCTGATGGCCCACCGCCCGGGAGGCGCCTCGCTGCTGTTCCGCCTGTTCCAGCCACAGCGCGGTACGGCGCCCTTGTACAAGGTCTTCACGGCCGGACTCGGCACCTCCGGCACCGGCCGGGTGGCGCGCGTCGTTCGTGCCGCGCTGTCCGCCTTCGCCCTGTGGGCGTTGGCCGGCGCCGTGCCCGGCGTCGTCTTGCTCGTCCTCGGGATCCTCGGTCAGGGCGTGGCGGCCTGGGCCGCGGTGATCGCCGGTGCGCTGCTAGCAGTCGTCGGTGTCGTCGTGGCCGTCACGGCCGGCGTGCTCCGTAGCCTCGCGAAGAACGTGCCGGACAACAACTTCGGGCTGTGCAACGGGATGGCGGGCAGGTCCGAGGGCGGCGCGGAGCCGCTGACCCGTTGGCTGCACGGCAAGCTGCAGGACTTCGCCGGCCGGGCCGGGGACGCGGATCCGGTCACCTTCGGGCACCTGACCGCGGCTGGTGTCGAGCTGCGGATGATGACCACCAACCTGACCCGGCACCAGCCGATGCGGATGCCCTGGCCGGAACGCGAGTACTTCTTCGACCCAGGCGAGTTCAAGGAGCTGTTCCCGGCCAGGGTCGTGGACTGGATGTGCGAGCACCCGCCGCCGTTGTCCCCGCAACCGGCCAAGCGGTGGGCCGGCGAGTTGCGCCGGTTACAGGCCGCACCGAAGCGGCCGTTCCCGCTTGCCGCCGATCTGCCGGTGATCGTCGCGACCCGGATGAGCCTCAGTTTCCCGTTCCTGATCTCGGCCGTGCCGCTGTATGCGATCGACTTCACGCACCCGGCGTACAGCAAGGTCAGTGCCGCGGTGTCGGACTGGCGGGACGCGAACCCGCAGGCCGGGCCGGAGCAGGCGCTGCCCGCCGTACCCGCGCCGGACTTCGAGGTGAACTGGTTCTCCGACGGCGGCATCGCGAGCAACCTGCCGGTGCACTTCTTCGACTCGCCGCTGCCGGCCCGGCCGACCTTCGCGGTCGACCTGGCCCTGTTCCCGCCGGGCGTGCCGAAGGACCTGAAGGACCAGGCCGAGAACACCCGACTGCCGGTCGTCAACCAGGGAGGGCTGAACCGGCGCTGGACCCGGTGGGACGGACGTGGGCTCGGCCTGGTCGCGCTGTTCGGCCGGTCGATCCTGGACACTGCGCGCGGCTGGGTGGACGAGGCGCAGCTGGTGATGCCCGGCTACCGCGACCGGATCGTCACGATCTACCACGACCACGACGAAGGCGGCCTGAACCTGACGATGAAGGACACGGTGGTGACCGACCTGGTCGAGCGTGGTGAGGCGGGCGCGAAGAAACTCGTCACCCGCTTCGTCCTCGGCAACGGCTGGGACAACCACCGCTGGATCAGGTTCCGCACCGCCACGGCCGGCCTCGAGACCTGGCTGGCCGGTTTCCGGCACGGGTACGACGAACCGTCGCCGGACGCCCTGCCGTACGCCGACCTCGCCGGCACACCCGGCACCGCAGTACTGCCGTCGTACTCGATCAACGGCACCCAGCGAAAGGCCGTGAACCTCCGAACCGACGCACTCCTGACCCTGGCCTCGAGCT
The DNA here is from genome assembly GCF_040680955.1 of Kribbella sp. NPDC051936. Classification (NCBI taxonomy): domain Bacteria; kingdom Bacillati; phylum Actinomycetota; class Actinomycetes; order Propionibacteriales; family Kribbellaceae; genus Kribbella; species Kribbella sp. NPDC051936. The sequence goes on from NZ_JBFAXS010000003.1 coordinate 206,687, forward strand.
GGCAGGACCCTCCGGCCGACGCTTTCACCCGCGGCACGCCCAGCCCACAGCCGTTCCTGCGCCTGGTGCCCTGCACCCTCTTCGACCGGAGTGGCTGAGGTCTACTTCTTCTTCAGGGCGCGGCGGGCGAGTTCTTCCTGGTCCAGGCGGGCGGCCTCGGCGGGGGTTGGTGCGCTGCCGCCGTACGCGGCGGGTAGCCACCAGGCGCCGGGTGGCTGCTCCGGGTACGTCCGGATCGTCTCGTCGAGCATTCCGGCCATCGTGGAGCGCAGCTGGGCGGTCGCCTCGGTCGGATCGTCGTCGCGGGTCACCGTGATCGGCGCGCCGATGCTGATCGAGATCGGCCGGTGCCGGCTGAAGTCCCGCGGGTGGTCCTTGGTGAACATCCGCTGCGTGCCCCACAGGATCATCGGCAGCACCGGTACGCCGGCCTCCGCGGCCATCCGGACCGTGCCGGACTTGAACTCCTTGAGCTCGAACGACCGGCTGATCGTCGCCTCCGGGAACACGCCGACCAGCTCACCGGCGTTCAGGTAGCGGATCGCCTGCTCGTACGACGCGGCGCCGGCCTCGCGGTCCACCGGGATGTGGTGCATGCCGCGCATCAGCGAGCCGGAGTACCGGTTGCGGAACAGCACCTCCTTGGCCATGAAGCGCACCAGCCGCCTGGCCGGCAGCGCGCCGTACCCGCCGAGGATGAAGTCGACGTAGCTGATGTGGTTCATCGCGATCAGGGCTCCGCCGGTGCGCGGGACGTGCTCGGTCCCGGTGCGGCGGATCTTGAGGTCCAGCACCGTGAACGCGGTCTTCGCGAAGGCGATGACAGGCGGATAGACGAGGTCGCGCATCCCTCGACGTTACATGGTTCGTCTAGGGTGTCCGTGACAACTCGATACCGCGGGAGCTCGCACCGTAGTGGGCTGAGAGGGCGGCTGGCTTGATTCGCCGGCGCCGCCGACCGCCGAACCTGTCCGGGTAATTCCGGCGTAGGGAGCAGCAGCATGGTGAATGTCAGCACGATCCGTCCGGCCGTCACCACGGGCCCGATCTCGGGCTCGGAGAAGATCTATCGCGGCGAGCTCGGGGTACCGGCGCGCCGCGTGCATCTGACGAACGGCGAGCACTTCGACCTCTACGACACGTCCGGTCCGTACACCGACGCGTCCGCCGAGATCGACGTCCAGGCCGGTCTGCCCGCGCTGCGGCGCGAGTGGAGCGCCGGGCGGGAGCCGCGGACCCAGCTCGGGCACGCGCGGGCCGGGGTGATCACCGAGGAGATGAGGTACGTCGCACTGCGGGAAGGACTCGACCCGGAGTTCGTCCGGGCGGAGGTGGCGCGCGGCCGGGCGGTGATCCCGGCGAACCGGCGGCACCCGGAGAGCGAGCCGATGATCATCGGGAAGAAGTTCCTGGTGAAGGTGAACGCGAACATCGGCAACTCCGCCGTGAGCAGCTCGATCGAGGAAGAGGTCGAGAAGCTGGTCTGGGCGACCCGGTGGGGCGCCGACACGGTGATGGACCTGTCGACCGGCAAGAACATCCACGAGACGCGGGAGTGGATCCTGCGGAACTCGCCCGTCCCGATCGGTACGGTGCCGCTGTACCAGGCCTTGGAGAAGGTCAAGGGCGATCCGGCCGCGCTGTCGTGGGAGGTGTACCGCGACACGGTGATCGAGCAGTGCGAGCAGGGCGTGGACTACATGACCGTGCATGCCGGCGTCCTGCTGCGGTACGTCCCGCTGACCGCGCGGCGGATCACCGGGATCGTGTCGCGCGGCGGGTCGATCATGGCCGCGTGGTGCCTGGCCCACCACCAGGAGTCCTTCCTGTACACGCATTTCGAGGAGCTCTGCGAGATCCTCCGCGAGTACGACGTGACGTTCTCGCTCGGCGACGGGTTGCGGCCGGGATCGATCGCGGATGCCAACGACGAGGCGCAGTTCGCGGAGCTCCGCACGCTGGGCGAGCTGACGAAGGTCGCCTGGGAGCACGACGTCCAGGTCATGATCGAGGGCCCGGGGCATGTTCCGATGCACAAGATCGCCGAGAACGTCCGGCTCGAGGAGGAGCTGTGCGGAGAAGCCCCGTTCTACACCCTGGGGCCGCTGGCAACGGATGTGGCGCCGGCGTACGACCACATCACGTCGGCGATCGGCGCGGCGCAGATCGGCTGGCTGGGAACCGCGATGCTCTGCTATGTCACGCCCAAGGAGCACCTGGGGCTGCCGGATCGCGACGACGTCAAGACCGGCGTGATCACGTACAAGATCGCCGCCCACGCGGCCGACCTGGCCAAGGGGCATCCCGGCGCGCAGGCCTGGGACGACACGTTGTCCAAGGCAAGGTTCGAGTTCCGCTGGGAGGACCAGTTCAACCTCTCGCTGGATCCGGACACGGCCCGGTCGTTCCATGACGAGACGTTGCCGGCCGAGCCCGCGAAGACCGCGCACTTCTGCTCGATGTGCGGGCCGAAGTTCTGCTCGATGCGGATCACCGCCGACATCCGCGCGTACGCCGAGGAACGCGGCCTGACCTCCACCGAGGCGATCGAGGCCGGCTTCGCAGAGATGTCCGAGACCTTCAAGTCCGCCGACCAGAAGCTCTACCTGCCGATCACGGACTGAGTCGGTGCGCCGTCCGGCCCGGCGTGCGCCGCACTCCGGGCCGGATACGGTGAGTGACGGGCTGAAGCGATTCAGGTTTTGCCCTTCACTCTACGTGAATAAGACTGTAGCCTTAACCCGTTCGGAAGGAGGTGCAGGGCGATGGTCTTCGTTCTCACGGTAGATCAGCGTGGCAGCCGAAGCACGAGCGATCTCGTACCCGAGCTACTGAACTCCCTGAACCGCCGGCCGCGGCGGACCGGGCTGCTGCGCAAGTTCGAGCGGACCGCCGGCGACGAGGTGCAGGGCGTGCTGTCCGATGCCCGAGCGACCATCGACGTGATCGTCGACCTGCTCCGGGCGGACAGTTGGTACGTCGGCCTCGGCATCGGCGGAGTCACCGAGCCGCTGCCGCGCAGCACCCGCGCCGGCAGCGGCGAGGCGTACGTGTTCGCGCGCGAGGCGGTGACGCGGGCGAAGTCCAGTCCGCACCACGTGAACGTGGTCGGTGCGGACCCGCACCTGGCCGAGCACGTGGAGACGGTGCTGTGGTTGATGGCGTCCGTCCTGCGGCGCCGGAGCGACCGCGGCTGGGCAGTGGCGGACCTGTTGGGCGAGGGACTGACAAGGCGGGAGATCGGCGTGAAACTCGGAATCAGCCAGTCGGCGGTGACCCAACGCGCCCAGGCTGCGGGATTCGCCGAGGAACAGCGCGGCCGGGTGCTGGCTGCGGACCTGCTGGCCGGCGGGGTCGCTGCGTGACGGCTCTGGTCCTGTCGTTGACCGCTGCCGCACTGGTGCTCGCCGTCCTGGCATGGGTCCCCAAGTCCGGCTCCAATCTCGAGATCGCCCTGAGTGCAGTCATGCTGGCCTGTCTGGTCGCTGTCGGCGTACTGCTGCTCGCCGGGGACGGTGTGGCCGGCTGGGCCGAGCGCTGGTGGAACGTGCTGCTCCTACTGGCCGGAGCGCTGGCAGTGACAGGTGGTGGGCCGCTGACGACCTCTGTCATGGCGCTGGCCGACCGAGGCAACACCCGCGCCCAGTCGACGCAGAAAGCCGGTGAGGTACTGCGGGGCGGCGCGTTGATCGGTGCACTCGAGCGAACGGCCATCTACGCGGCGCTGGTGTCCGGCTGGCCGGAAGGCATCGCCATCGTGCTGGCGATCAAGGGACTGGCCAGGTACCCGGAGCTGCGCAGCCCCGATCAGCCCGCGTCCGTGACCCCGCAAGCCGTCGCGGAACGGTTCATCATCGGCACGTTCTCCAGCGTCCTGTGGGCAGTGACCTGTGCAGGTCTGCTGCGGTCACACTGACGTCTTGATCACGTAGGTGTTGATGACCTTGTCGTGCCAGGTCTGCCGTTGGTCGTCCCACAGCGGCCAGAGCAGGTTCAGGAAGCAGGCATTGTTGAACAGACCGGCGAGGAAGTCGCGGAGGAAGGACCGGCCGGCGCCGATCGGCTCGCTGGTCGCGGCGTCGATCAGCTGGATGCTCAGGGCCGTCTTGCCCACGCTCTGACCGGTCCGGCCCTGCCGGAAGACGCGGTTCCACAGGCTCAGCGCGATGCTCGCGACGAAGCCGAGGAAGAACAGGATGATCGCCCACCAGCGCCGTACCCGTAGCCGTAGGCACCGTACGGCGGCTGGCCGAAGCCCGGCGCGTACGGCGACTGCCCGTACGGCTGCTGCTGAGGGTGATGCTGGGGGTATGGGTAGGCCGGCTGCTGCCCGTAGCCCGGCGGCGGGGTCCCGTACGGCTGGTCCTGCGGCCGGTTGTCGTCGGGCGGCGTCGGTGTGCTCATCGGATTCCGTCCCTCGGTCGATCGGGGGACACAGTATCGCGGGGCACCTTCCCGACCTGCCCGCTTTGGCTGGGGTTACCGTTGGTGGGTGACTTTCGCCGCGACGCTCCGCCGACCCGGGCCGGTGAAGCCTGTCGACCGTCGTGTCTGGGGTCTGGCCGGGGTGGGGATCGGAGGCTTCGCACTGGCCGGGATCTACCGGCTGACAGGCCTCGGCGTTCCGTGCCCGCTGCACACGTTGACGGGCCTCGACTGCCCGTTCTGCGGCGCGACCAGAATGGCCGCGGCACTCCTCGAAGGCGACCTGAACGCCGCCTGGCACTTCAACGCCGCCGTCCTCGTGCTCGGCCCACTCATCGGTGTTGCCATCGGCTACGAAGTCCTGGCGTGGTCGCTGGCCCGCGCCGGCTGGCTCAGCCTGCCGAGACCGCGCCTCAGCCCGCGGGCAGTCTCGGTCCTGACGAAGGTTGCCCTGGGCGCCTTGCTGCTCTTCGGCGTCCTGCGGAACGTCTGAACTTCTGAACGCAGCTCAGATCAGGCCGGCGCGATGCCAGCCGGCCTGCACGAAGGGCGGTACGACGAGGTCGATCCGCCGGTTGAAGGCGACGTGGTTCAGCATCACGTCGAACCAGACCGGCCGCGGCACCCGCAGCTTGTACTGCGTGTCCCCGTAGGCAAGCACGGTCCCGTCGTGCTCGGTCCACATACGTGAAACCATTGCGAGACCGAAGTCCTGGGGCATCGGCCTCGTAAGAAGGTGCACACGATGCGGCGTCAGAACCGCTGTGCCGTTGTCGATGGTGCGCCACTGAGCTGCGGCCGCGTGGCGGTCGGCATTCCCGTAGGCGAGGCGGAAGCCATCGTAGCGTTGCACTTCGCAAGGCTCTACCGCGAAAGCGTGCTCCCCCTGGTTCAGTTGCACCGGCGGCGGAAGGGGCTGTAGCTGAACTCCCTGGCCCAATGCGCTCCACAAGTTCCACGCATCCCACCAGTCCTGCTCAAATGGATTCAGCACAGCCCCTCCCTATCCTCAGCTGACTACCGAGTGCCGATTACCAGCGTGTTCGCAGCCTTGTCGTGCCATCCCTGCACTCGTCCGGAGCTGTCGAACAGCGGCGATAGGTAGACGAGAAGGGCGCCGACGTAGCAGAGGAAGGAGCCGATCATCGGCAGCAGCCAGCGCATGAACGCCGGGCCGAAGCCAGGTACCTGACCGTCCGACGAGCGGACGACCTTGATCCCCATGATCATCTTGCCTACGGTCTGGCCTTTGAACGCGGTGAGCAGCAGTTCGTACAGAACTGTGATGAGCACCGAGAGGCCGATGACGGCGAAGAACGCGCCGAGGAAGCCCGCACCTTCGCTGTCGGAGAACTCACCATCGCTGGTCGCAGCAGTCGCGCTGGCGAAGAAGATGGCGTACAGGATGCCGACGATCGCATACAGGATGACGCTGTCGATGATGCGTGCAAGCGCACGCGATCCGATTGTTGCTACCTTCACCGTTCCGAGGCCCGGGATCTGAACGAGACCGCTCTGGGCCTGGGCAACCTGGCCGTAGTCGGGGCCCTGTCCATAGCCGCCGGGCTGACCGTACCCGGGCTGCTGACCGTACTGGGGCTGACCGTAGCCGCCTTGTCCCGGCTGCTGGGCATACTGCGGCTGGCCGTAACCGGGCTGCTGACCGCCCTGACCCGGCTGCTGGCCGTACTGCCCCGGAGCACCGTAACCAGGCTGACCCGGCTGGCCCGGAGGCGTCGCACCGGGGTTGCCGTACGGGTTCTGCCCTGGGCCTTGGGCGCCCTGTCCATAGGACGGCTGCCCACCGGGCGCGCCCGGTCCCTGGCCCCGGCCGTCCTCCGGTCCGGTGCCCGGGGGTACGTTCTGGTCGCTCACGATGGTCCTTTCGTCACAGTTCACCCGTGTTTACTGGGCAAAGGCTAGCGGTCGAAGGGCCACTCTGGTGGGCACGGCAAGCGCGAAACGCCCGATCTGTGGACAGTTGCACCAATTGACACCAAACACAGCTGCGGACCGGCGAATCGCCGGCCCGCAGCTGTGGATAACTTGCCTGACGGCCTAGCCGAAGCGGCCGGTGATGTAGTCTTCGGTTGCCTTCTCGGCCGGGTTGGAGAAGATCTGCTTGGTCGGCGCCATCTCGATCAGCCGGCCGGGTTTTCCGGTCGCGGCCAGATTGAAGAACGCCGTCTGGTCCGAGACCCGGGCCGCCTGCTGCATGTTGTGCGTCACGATGACGACGGTGAAACGATCCTTGAGCTTCTCGATCAGGTCCTCGATCGCCAGCGTGGAGATCGGGTCCAGGGCCGAGCACGGCTCGTCCATCAGGATCACCTCGGGCTCGACCGCGATCGCCCGGGCGATGCAGAGTCGTTGCTGCTGGCCACCAGACAGGCCCGCGCCGGGCTTGTCGAGGCGGTCCTTCACCTCGTTCCACAGGTTGGCGCCCTGCAAGGACTGCTCGACGACCTCGGTGAGCTTCTTCTTGTCCTTGATGCCGTTGAGCTTCAGGCCGGACGCGACGTTGTCGAAGATCGACATCGTCGGGAACGGGTTCGGCCGCTGGAACACCATGCCGACCACCCGCCGGACCGCGACCGGGTCGACACCGGACCCGTACAGGTCCTGCTGGTCCAGCATCACCTTGCCCTCGACGCGGGCGCCGGGGATCACCTCGTGCATCCGGTTCAAGGTGCGCAGGAACGTGGACTTGCCGCAGCCGGACGGGCCGATGAACGCGGTGACCGAGCGGGGCTCGACCGTCATCGACACGTCCTCCACGGCCTTGAAGTCGCCGTAGTAGACGTTGAGGCCGCTGACCTCGATGCGCTTCGCCATATCGACTCAGAACCTCTCGTGACTATTTCGACTTGATGGTGCTGAACCGGGCGACCAGCCGGGCCAGCAGGTTGAGGACCAGGACCAGCAGGATGAGCGTCAGGGCCGCCGCCCAGACCCGGTCCGCGGCCGGCTGCAGGGCGAGCTCGGTGCGGTCCTGGTTGATCATCGTCGGCAGCGCGCCCATGAACCCGTCGAACGGGTTCAGGTTGATGTTCTTCGAGTAGCCGACCAGGATCAGCAGCGGCGCGGTCTCGCCCATCACGCGGGCCAGGCCGAGCATCACGCCGGTGACGATGCCGCCGAACGCGGTCGGCACGACCACCTTCAGGATCGTCTTCCACTTCGGTACGCCGAGCGCGTACGACGCCTCGCGCAACTCGTCCGGGACGAGCTTCAGCATCTCCTCGGTGGACCGCAGGACGACCGGCAGCATCAGCAGCACCAGCGACAGCGACACCGCGAAACCGACGCGGTTGAAGCCGAACACGGTGATCCAGACCGCGTAGACGAACAGCGCGGCGACGATCGACGGGACACCGGTGAGGATGTCGATCATGAAGCTGACGACCTTCGCGGCCCGGGTGCCCTTGCCGTACTCGACCAGGTAGACGGCGCCGAGGATCGCGATCGGGACCGCGATCACCGCGGTGATCAGGGCCATGATCAGCGTGCCCATGATCGCGTGGTACGCGCCGCCGCCCTCCCGGCGTACGGTGATGCCGCGCTGCGACTGGCTCCACCAGTCGGCGCTCAGCAACAGGTGGTAGCCCTTGCTGATCACGGTGATGAGGATCCACAGCAGCGGAACCATCGCGATCGCGAAGGCGAGCACGATCAGCACGGTGGCCAGCGTGTTCTTGAATGCGCGGGCGCCCGATTTCCCGGTCAGGTCCAGGACCTTCCCGTCGTAGGCGGGCCTGTTCTCGGCGATCGCGGTCATGCGGACGCTCCTTCGGCCGCTCCCGCGCGGCGGTTGCGGCGGGGACGCTTGGCGCCCGGGGCGCTGCGGTCGACGATGATCCGGGCCGCGGAGTTGACCAGGAACGTGACCACGAACAGGACCAGGCCGGCCGCGATGTACGCCCCGGTCTTCTCCGGCGAGTCGAACTCGGCGGCGTTGTTGGCGATCTTCGACGCGAACGTCTCGCCGCCGGCGAAGATCGACGAGTTCCACGGGTCGTTGCCGTTGGGCACCGACAAGATGATCAGGACCGCGACGGTTTCACCGAGCGCCCGCCCGAGACCGAGCATCGAGGCGCTGACCACACCGGAGCGCCCGTACGGCAGGACCGACAGCCGGATCATCTCCCAGCGCGTCGCGCCGAGCGCCAGCGCGCCCTCGCGGTGCGAGATCGGCGTCTGCGCGAAGATCTCCCGGCTGATCGCGGTGACCACCGGCAGGATCATGATCGCCAGCACGACGGACGCGGTGAAGACCACGCCGACGTTGTCGCCCGGCGGCTTGTCGAACAGCGGGATCCAGCCGAGCGCCGTCGAGAGGCCGTCGATCACCGGCCGCAGGATCGGGGCGAAGAACAGGATGCCCCACAGGCCGTAGACGATCGACGGTACGGCGGCCAGCAGGTCGACCGCGTGCGCCACCGGGGCGGCCAGCCGCTTCGGGGCGTAGTAGGTGACGAACAGCGCGACGCCGATCGCGATCGGGACCGCGATGATCATCGCGATGATAGAGCTGACCACGGTGGTGTAGAAGAGCGCGGCGATGCCGAACCGCGGGTCGTCGCCGCCCGGCTCCCAGATCCGCGAGAACAGGAAGTTGCTCTTGTCATCGGCCAGCGCCGGAATCGCCAGCGCCAGCAGGAAGATGCCGACGAACGCGACGATCAGGACCACCAGGCCGCCGGACCCGCGGGCGAGCCCGCCGAACAGCCGGTCGCCGAGGTGCCCGACCGCACCGAGTTCGAGTTTGCCGTCAGGGTCCGGGGCGGTCGCCGCCCCGGCGCGCTCGACGCCGGACTCGGTCATCACCTCGGCGGGCTCCTGCGCCGCCTCGTGGTCGGCGTGTTCGGACGCCAGACCGCCGAACTGCGGGGCCGGGCCGGCGTCCTCCTGGACCAGATCCTCGATCCGGGGTGCTTCTTGATCGGCCGTGCCGTCCGGCCGGTCGGGCGGTGCCGTGCCGTCTGGACTACTCATCGTTGGTGCTCCAAGCGCCTGAGTCGTGATGTGTCACGTCTGGTTCGAAACGAGGCCTGCATGGGTACGAGCCCCGGCCGTCCTCCGATGACTCGGACCGGCCGGGGCTCGCATCAGGACCGCTCCGCGATCAGCTGATCGCCTGGATCGCGGCGTCGACCTTGGTCTGGATCTCGGCCGGCAGCGGCGCGTAGTTCAGCTCGGTCAGCGACGACTGGCCGTCCTTGCTGACGAAGTAGCTCAGGAAGCTCTTCACCAGCGCGGTCTTCTCGGCCGGGAGACCCTTGGTGCAGGCGATCTCGTAGGTGACCAGGATGATCGGGTACGCACCCGGGGCCTTGGTCGCGTAGTCCAGCTTCAGGGCCAGGTCCGACCCGGTGCCGGCCGGCTTCGCGGCGGCCAGCGCCTTGCCGGCGGACTCGGCGGAGAGCTCCACCGGGGTGCCGGAACCGTTGTCGATCGAGGCGACGCCCAGCTTGTTGTCGACCGCGTACGACCACTCGACGTAGGTGATCGAGTTCTTCGTGCTCTTCACGCCCTCGGCGACACCGGCCGACTTCTCCTTGCCGGCGCCGGTGCCGGTCCACTTCTTGGCGGGCTCACCGGTCCAGGCGCCGCCACCGGCCGCCTTCAGGTACTTGGTGAAGTTCTCCGTGGTGCCGGACTCGTCGGAGCGGAAGAACACCGAGATCGGTGCCGACGGCAACGAGACGCCCGCGTTCAGCTTGGCGATCGCCGGGTCGTTCCAGGTCTTGATCGAGCCCTGGAAGATCTTCGCGGCGGTCGGGCCGTCGAGGACCAGCTTGGACAGGCCGTCGACGTTGTAGGCGATCGCGATCGGGCCGATCACCATCGGCAGGTTCACCGCCGGGCTGCCCTGGCACCGCTTCGCGGCCTGCGCGGCCTCCGACTCGGCGCCGTCCTTGCCCTCGGTCTTGAGGGCCGAGTCCGAACCCGCGAAGTCGACCTGGCTCGCGTTGAACTGCTTGATACCCGCGCCGGAACCGGTCGGGTTGTAGTTCACCGTGACGTCGGCGCACTTCTCGTTGTACTTGCTGATGACTTCCTCGATGGCGTTCTTCTGCGCCGAGGAGCCCTCAGCGTTCAGCGTGCCCTTCGGGCATTCGGCACCGGCCGAGGACGACGCGGAATCGGGGGTCGACGAACCCGACGGCTCGGGGTCGCTGCCACAGGCGCTCAGTGCGAGGACGCCGAGGGACGCCACGGCGACGGAGCCGACGCGGAACAGGCGATTGACGGACACGAGAGTGTTGCCCTTCTGCGGGAATCAGACTTCTGAACTTCCACAGACGGTAGGGAGACCAGGTGACCGACCGGTCCGTCGCTGGTGAACGAGCGGTGAACGGTTCCGGTAGCGTGTGCGACAGTTGGCGTGCCGCCAGGCGGCCATCAGGTGAACTGAGTTAAGAGCCGTCACTCTCCGTGGAGATCAACGGCGTACGGCTCACATTCCGGTAACTCTCAGCGCACCGTGAAGGTGAACGATCGACTGCCCGTGGTCCGGACTGTCAGCTGGAGAAGTCCTCCGGCGCGACGCCGTCGAGGAACTGGCGGAAACGCTCCAGCTCGGCCTGCTCCTCCTCGGGAGTGGCGACGCCGGCCTCGCGCAGCACCTCCTCGGTGCAGCGGATCGGGGTCCCCAGCCGGACCGCGAGCGCCACCGAGTCACTCGGGCGGGCCGAGACCCGGGCGCCGTTGGCGAGCACGAGCTCGGCGTAGAACACGGCATCGCGCAGCTCGACGATCTCGACCGCGTCGATCTGGACGCCGAAGGCCTCGATCAGGTCGCGCATCAGGTCGTGGGTGAGCGGACGCGACGGACGCAGGCCCTGCTCCTCGTACGCGATCGCGGTCGCTTCGACCGAGCCGATCGAGATCGGCAGGTAGCGGTAGCCCTCGGTCTCACGCAGCATCATCACCGGGGCCCGGTTGGGCGATTCCATCCGGATCCCGATCAGTGTCAGTTCTCGCATCATCGTCATGGTGCGCCCCGAACCTCTCCTCAGACCGGCGCCCGGTGGGGATCCGGTTCCTCGGGTAGGAACATACCCGTCACCTCCAGTGTCACCCGATCGCCCCTTCGGCTGTGCCTGGATCGTCACCGAGCCGTGTCGCGCCCTACTCCTACGGCGCGCTGAAGCGTTCGTGGATCACAGTGCCGTCCGCCAGCCGGTGCGCGGCCAGGAACGCACCGGTGGAGAACTTGCCCACTTTCAGGCCCAGTTCCCGCGCGAGTGCGGGCAAAACCGGCCGGTGCGAGCAGATGGCCGTCACCTTGCCCGGTTTCCACACCCGCTCGGACAGACCGCGCATCCCGTCCGGGTCGGTGTTGTACCCGCGCTCGGAGATCTGCGGCCACAGGTGGATGTGCCGGTCGATGAGAGCGCCGTACGGCGTGACCGTCGCGACGCACCGCTCCGCGTCGCTGCTGATGATCCGGTTCACGCCGAGCGCTGCCAGTACGCCGGTCAGCCGCTGCGCAACCGCCGTACCTGAGGTGGAGAGTGGGCGGAGCGAGTCCTTGTAGTCCCAGTCCTTCCGCTTCAGCGCCTCCGCGTGCCGCACCACGATCACCGTGGCAACGACGGGCACCACCCGGTCCAGCACGTCCAGGATGTCCACGTCGCGCGGGTAGCTCAGCTTCGCGCGGGCCTTGTCCACGGGCAGCCAGCTGATCTGGTCCACCTCGTCGTTCGGCTCGAAGTCACTGTCACTGACCGGCTCGGCGGACCAGTAGTGCACGAGCTTCTGCGCGGTCCCGCCGTTCTTGCGGATCTGGTACCGCTGGACGCCGAGCGGAGGGCCCAGGACGACCTGCAGCCCGGTCTCCTCCTCGATCTCCCGCCGCGCACCGAGCAGTACGTGCTCATGGGCGTTCAGCTTGCCTTTGGGGAGGGACCAGTCGTCGTACCGGGGACGGTGCACCAGCAGCACCTGCCGGGTGCCGCGGCGCTCCCGCCACACGACACCACCCGCGGCGATAACCGTCGCCGGGTTGCTCATGTCTTCACTCTAGGACGCGACTAACTGATTCCGTCGGAGGTCCGGCGCCGGCCACGGGTCGCGATCAGCCGCTCCTGCAGGTCCCGCAGCGGCTCACCGTCCGGCCCGCTCAGCCGGGGCTGCCAGGTGTCGTCGGCCTGTAGCCACCAGGAGCCGGTGCCGTCGTCCAGGGCCTGGTCGAACAGGTCGCCCAGCTCGGTCACGTGATCCTGCTGCTTCAGCTGTACGAGCACCTCGACGCGGCGGTCCAGGTTGCGGTGCATCAGGTCGGCCGAGCCTATCCAGACCTCCGGCTCGCCGCCGTTCTCGAACAGGAACACGCGGCTGTGCTCGAGGAAGCGGCCCAGGATGCTGCGGACCTGGATGTTCTCCGACAGGCCCGGTACGCCGGGACGCAGCGTGCAGATGCCCCGGATCCACAGGTCCACCGGCACACCCGCCTGCGACGCCCGGTACAGCGCGTCGCACAGGGCCTCGTCGACCAGGCTGTTCACCTTGATCCGGATCCGCGCCGGGCGCCCGGCCAGGTGGTGCTGCACCTCGCGGTCGATCCGCTCGACCAGCCCCCGGCGTACCGACTGGGGAGCGACCAGGATCCGCCGGTAGCCGGCGCTGCGGCCGAAGCCGGACAGGTGGTTGAAGAGCAGCGCGACGTCCTCGGTGACCACCTTGTCGCTGGTCAGCAGGCCCAGGTCCTCGTAGAGCCTGGCCGTCTTCGGGTGGTAGTTGCCGGTGCCGATGTGCGCGTAGCGGCGCAGGCCGTCCGGCTCGTCACGGACGACCATCGACAGCTTGCAGTGCGTCTTCAGGCCGATCACGCCGTACACCACATGGCAGCCCGCGTGCTCCAGCTGACGGGCCCACTTGATGTTCGCCTGCTCGTCGAAACGCGCCTGGATCTCCACCAGGACCAGCACCTGCTTGCCGGCCTCGGCGGCGTCGATGAGCGCGTCGACGATCGGGGAGTCACCACTGGTCCGGTACAGCGTCTGCTTGATGGCCAGCACGTGCGGGTCCGCGGCGGCCTGCTCGATGAAGCGCTGCACCGACGTGGAGAACGAGTCGTACGGGTGGTGGACGAGCACGTCGCGCTGCTTGAGCGCGTGGAACATGTCCGCCGGGTTGGAGGTCTCCACCTCGGCCAGGTGCGGATGCGTCGACGGCACGAACGCCGGGTACTTCAGCTCGGCCCGGTCCAGGCCGGCGATCGTGAACAGGCCCCGCAGGTCCAGCGGGCCCGGGAGCTCGAACACCTCCGCCTCGGTGACGCCCAGCTCGGTCAGCAGCAGCGCCTTCACCTGCGGGTCGATCGACTCCTCGACCTCGAGCCGGACCGGCGGGCCGAACCGGCGGCGCAGCAGCTCCTTCTCGAGCGCGGCCAGCAGATTCTCCGCGTCGTCCTCCTCGACCTCGAGGTCCTCGTTGCGGGTCACCCGGAAGGTGTGGTGCTGGATCACCTCCATGCCCGGGAACAGCTGGCCGAGGTGGGTGGCGATCACGTCCTCGAGCGGCACGAAGCGGCCCTCGGCGACATTCACGAACCGCGGCAGCAGCGGCGGCACCTTCACCCGGGCGAAATGCTCGCCGCCGGTGTCGGGGTTCCGGACCACGACGGCGAGATTCAGGCTCAGGCCGGAGATGTACGGGAACGGGTGCGACGGGTCGACCGCCAGCGGGGTCAGCACCGGGAACACGCGCTCCCGGAAGAACCGGGTCATGTCCTCGCGCTCGTCCTGCTCCAGCTCGTCCCAGCGCAGGATGTCGATGCCCTGCTCGGTCAGCGCCGGCTGCACCGACTTCCGCCAGGTCTCCGCGTGCCGGTCCATCAGCTCCCGGCTGCGCGCCAGGCTGCGGTCGAGGACCTCGCGGGGGAGCAGGCCGCTGGCCGCCTTCACCGCGACCCCGGCCGCGATGCGGCGCTTCAGACCCGCCACCCGGACCATGTAGAACTCGTCCAGGTTGCTGGCGAAGATGGCGAGGAACTTGGCCCGCTCGAGCAGCGGGATCCGGTCGTTCTCGGCGAGCTCCAGGACCCGCTGGTTGAACGCCAGCCAGCTCAGCTCCCGGTCGGAGAACCGGTCCACGGGGAGATCCCCGGCCGCACTGATATCGTACGGCGGCTCGACGTCGTACTCCCGGTTGTGGGATGCCAGCAAATCTCCTGCCACGCTGACCAGGATCCCACCCTTTGGTGAACAACGGGTAGCGGTCAGCGCGTTAGTTGCTAGCGTCACACCTTGTGAACCTACGACCGGATTCCGTAGTGCGTGACACGGTGACCGCCATTCAAGCGAACGCTCTGGCCCCGCTTTACGCGCTGCCCGCCGCCGTACGCCGACGGCTGGCCGGGGCACCGATCCAGATCGACGGGAACACCCTGGACCCGGACCTGCAGCTGCTCGTCCGGGTCGACAACTTGTTGCCACATACAACCAAGACCGACGCCGCGGCCGCGCGCGTCCGGTTCAAGAACCTGTTGAAGCTGATCCCCGGCACGCCCGTGGATGTACAGCGCGTCACCGAGCTGACCGTGCGTGGAGCCGACGGGCAGCTCGGGGCCCGGCTGTACGTGCCGTTGGCCGGGGACTCCCGCGGTCTGTTGGTGTTCTTCCACGGCGGCGGCTGGGTGGTCGGCGACCTCGACACGCACGACGCGCTCTGCCGGGCGATCGCCGCCGACGCCGGGATCCGCGTCCTGTCCGTCGACTACCGCCGCGCCCCCGAGGCGCCCGCCCCGACCGCCGCCGAGGACGCCATCGCCGCGTTCACCTGGGCCGTCGACCACGCCGAGGACCTCAACGTCGACCCCGCGCTGATCGCCGTCGGAGGCGACAGCGCCGGCGGCAACCTGGCCGCCGTCGTCGCCCAGCAGACCGTCCGCCGCGGCCTCCCGCAGCCGGCCCTCCAGGTCCTGCTGTACCCGGCACTCGACCTCGTCGCCCGCCGCCCCAGCCGGGACCTCTTCGCCGAGGGCTTCATCCTCACCGAGGACGACATCATCTGGTACCGCGACCTCTACACCCCCGACCCCACCGTCCGTCCCGACCCGATCGTCTCCCCCCTCCGCGCCGAAGACCTCACCGGCCTCCCACCCACCTACCTCACCACCGCCGGCTTCGACCCCCTCCGCGACGAAGGCATCGAATACGCCAAGGCCCTCGCATCAGCCGGCAACACCCTCACCCACGCCCACCACCCCACCCTGGCCCACGGCTACGCCAGCCTCCTCACAGTCCCCGGCACCACCCGCGAAGCCCACACCCACCTCACCAACCACCTCCGCGCCGCCCTCCAGTAGCCCTGTGGATAACTTCCGCGAGATCACGGCGCGCGTCGATATCGTGGCGAGCAGTAGACGACGAGCTGTGAAGGGGCCGGAATGGCTTTCGACATTGCGCGATTCAACTCCGAGTTCGCGCAGGCGCGCCACGAGCAGAAGACCGATCCGACCTTTGACCTAGCGGCGGCCCAGCGAAAGCTGCGTGCACTGATCGCAGACGAGCCGGACGGCGAAGACCGCACCTTCGCCCTCGGAATGATCGAGGACCTCGCCGAGCCACCGCCCCCGCCCCGGGAGTACGGCCCGCTCTACCACGAGGCGGGCGCGATCCATGCGGAGGCGTTCGCGTTCAAAGGCTCAGACGAGGAGTGGGCAGACGTCCTGGCGGAGGCTCGACACAAGATCTGGGCAATCGCCGACCGTGCCCCCCACGACGAGGAAGCCGACATCCGGGCCATGACGAGGGCCCTCGAGCACATCGAGACAATGCTGCGGCAGGACTGGCCGAAGGACTGACGATGAGCCTCGACCAACGCGTCCCACCGGATTCGTTCGTCTACGGCGAGGTAGTACGCCTGTACCGGATCGCACAGTCGCTGCGGCCGACGGCGATCGACCGCTGGACCGGCGAGTTGTACGCGACGCGGGCGGACACTTGGGGTGGCCTCCACCCGAAGACTGGTGTTTTCAAGCTGTCCGCCGACCGGGTATTGCCGTACCTGACCGGAGCGGTATCCCCGACCGAGAGGCGCCGACAGGCGCAGGCGCTGGCAACCGTGTTGCACGAGGCCACCCACGGCGCGATGCTGCTCGACGCACCGACCGAGCCGAACGCGGTCCGGACAATGCACTCGTACGGCCTGACCGAAGGGTTCGCAGAGGTTCGTGCTTTCGCGGACTTCGAGCTATTCGTGAGACGTGCCGGGTACGGCGGGTTGACGCTCGGCGATCCGCAGTACCCCGGAGCATATGCCGCAGCCCGCGACCTGATGGCTCACATCACCGGGCCGTCCTGCCCACAGAACACCTTGATCGACAAGGTCTGCCAGGGACCCGGCGTCATGCACTTCGACCAGTTTGCTCACGCCGTCGTTGCCAACCAATTGAATGAACTGACGCACCGTGACCGACCAACCCAACAGGCCGTCCGGGCTCAGCTCATAGAGCCGATGCTGCACAACTACTGGCCGACGCTTCCGGGTGCGTCCGCGGCAACGGGCCAGATGGTCGCCCGCGAGATCCGCTCCGACCTGGACGCAAAGGTCGACGAACTCCGTCGCCACTACCGCCTGACAGTCCCGCGCCAGGTAGGCGGGCCGTCTCCCGCTTCTGAGCGCCGGCCGGCATCATCCGCCGCCCGCCAAGACACCCTCGACGGCCTCCGCTTCCTGGCCTCCCAGCCCTCACCCACCGGTGCCATCACCCACCGCCCCCAACTCGGCCAAGGCACCCGCCACGCCACCCCGACAGTCAACCCCCACACTCGCCCAAGCCACACGCCGCTCCGAGACTGACCCGTCAACCGCACCACCCGAACCGCGTGAGAGTCAGCGCCCAGGGTCCACGAGGACCGGCACGGCCTCGCGGACAAGGAGCGGGGTGGCGGGCCCGGTCGCGGAGACGGTGCCGGCGACGTACTGCCAACCTGTGTTGGCGACGTTGAAGCGGGCGGCGTAGTTGGTCGTCACGGTGAGGGCGACCGCCCCTCGCCTCATGTACTTGTGCGTGATCTCTTTCGAGGGGTAGGGGTTGCCCGGACTGCTCGTGGTCAGGGCGGGGCTTCCGTCCCCGAAATGCCAGGTGTAACTGATCGGCGTTGCCTGGACTGTTACCGAGAAGCCGAGCAACGTCACGGTCGACGTCGACACCTCGCTCTCGTCGGTGTAGACGATGGTGTCGAGATTTACCAAGGTCCGTCCGTCGGGCTGCACCTTTACCGAGAGGCCGGGAAAAACCAGGCTCTTCGTCTCGGATCGAACCTCCTCCCAGGTGACGTCTTCCGGTCGCGGTCGCACGATCCGGCGAACTGTGGCCCGCTTGATGGGGTTCTCGATCTCGGGCTTATCCGGGGGACAGATGTTCGGGGCGTCGACCTTTCCCTGCATCTGCGTCGGTTTACAGCCGGCGTCGTGAATCCGCAGGTCCTGCTTCGCATCCGACGTATTGACTCGTTCTTCTCTAGGAGGCGTTCCGGGCGCAGGCTTTTTGGGATTCTTTCGCTGAGTGCGAGCAGGCGGAGGGTCGCCCAGGCGAGAATTCTGCTCGCGCTGCGTGCCCCTGAGCCGGAGCGTCTCCCGGTCTGTGGTGGCCGCCGTAGTGGGAATCGGCTTGCGGGGGTGCGGCGATGGGCTGGCTGCCACTCCCGAACGTGGGGCAATTGCCGCGGCGTGCACCGTACCGGCCGTCAACAGCGCCGGTCCGGCGACCACGGCAACGAGGAGTTTCGCCCCGAGACTCATGATCGGCGCTCCTCCAGCTTTATCTCGAACATGATCCAATTGCCCTTGCTCGGCGACAGAGCGACTTGTTCCGTGTAACTCGTGGCCTTGCTTGTGACTGGTGCGGCGGACGCTGAGCCCTTCGTCGTGTACGACCCGATCGTGACCGCCGCGGATCCACGGAGATGGCCGCTGCTGCCTCGAACCAGTCCGCTGACCTCGGACACGCGTTCGAAGTAGTCCCCGCTGAGACCGCCGTTGGCGGCGTTCACCTTCGCGGCGAAGTCGGCGTATTGCTTGCAGCCCTCGCAACCGGCCTCGCTGGCGGCCAGGAGCGGGCCGCCGTCGCCGGTTTGGGAGGCGTAGTTCATCAAGTCCACGTAATGGCGGACGAACGCTTCGGCCGCGGCAAGCGAAAGACCGTCGGCGTCCGCCGGTCGGGTCGGCGGACCAGTTGGCGTCGGTGTCGCTGCTGTTGATTCGCTGGGGAGTGGGTTGCCGGATGGCGACGCGGTCGGCGGGGCCGTGTTAGGTCTGCCGGCCTCTGGGCTTTCCTGGGTGCAGGCGGTGAGAAGTGTGGCGGTGGCTAGGCAGGCCAGGAGTGCGGTTGGTGGCCTGTTGCGGTGTGTCACGGGTGTCTGCCCTCCGTAGTCGTCACGATCGTAACGGGCGGTGGGCGGAGGGCTCTATGGCAAAAGGTGCAGGCTGTGGACAACTGGGTTTGGGGCCAGGAGCCGCCCGGCTGGGGGGTAAGAGGCTCGGACGGCTCCTGGTTGCTGGTGGGACGGGGGTGGGCTGGGTTTATGACGCGGAAAGCTCTTGTGATGTCGTTCACAAGGAACGCGGGGCGTACTGGACGTCCAGGGCGGCGGTGGTGAAGCCGAGGGAGTTGTAGAGGGCTCTTGCCGCGGTGTTGGTGCCGTCTACGTAGAGGACGATCTCGTCGAGGTTGCGGGTCGACTGGAGGTAGTGGAGGCCCTGGAGGGTCAGCGCTTTGCCCAGGCCCAGGCCCTGGTGGGTGGGGGAGACACCCACTACATAGACCTCGCCTACTCCCTCCTCGACCTTGGTCCAGTGGAAGCCGGCTACGTCGCCTGCTGCGTCGACGGCGAGGAAGAAGCCGTTCGGGTCGAACCATGGCTGGTGGAGGCGCTCGGTCAGGTCGGCTTCGGTCCAGCTGCCCTGTTCGGGGTGGTCGGCGAAGGCTGCCGCGTTGACTCGCAGCCAGGCGGCGTCGTCCTGTCCGGGAACGAACGTCCGTACGTCGATGCCGTCGGGCCAGACGGCTTCCGGGAGGTCGGCCCTAGTACGGCGGAGGAAGTACAGCTCCCGCGCTACCTCGAGGTCGAGGCGGTGGGCCAGCTCGTCGGCGCCGGGCAGCCGGCCGTGGGCCCAGACGCGGGTACGGCTGCCGCCGTGGTCGAGCAGCATACGCAGGAGCGCGGCGCCGAAGCCTTGCCGGCGGAAAGGTGGGGCGACGAAGAGTTCGGCCGAGCCGTCGGGGGACAAGGCGCCGTATCCCACAAGGTTGCGGGCGCTCTGCAGGCCGGTGACCTCGATGGTGCCCGGATCGCCTTCGTAGGCGAGGACGTGGACGTCGTCGGGGTGTTCGCCGTCGAGGTGCAGCAGGGTGCGTTCGGAGAGCGGATTGACGCCGTCGCTGTGTGCTGCGGCGCGAGCGAGTTCCGTGACGGCGGCGGCGGTGGCCGAGGGCAACGGTGAGGGCACGGCTTCGAGAGTCACCTGAATACCGTAAAAGGTCCGGTTCAGTTCATGCCCAGGTCCTGGCGAGGGCGCGTCGTCACCGGTAGCTTTCCCGGCACCGCGGAGGATTTCGCGGCCGCAAACAGCGGTGACCGAGACGACGACGGAGAAGAAATGGCCATCACAGGACGAGGCAGGGCGCGGTGGGGGCGGGCAGTGGGGCTGCTCGCCGCTGGGACGGCCGCGGCGCTCACCCTGGCTGCGGGGGGATCCG
Source organism: Kribbella sp. NPDC051936 (assembly GCF_040680955.1). NCBI lineage: Bacteria > Bacillati > Actinomycetota > Actinomycetes > Propionibacteriales > Kribbellaceae > Kribbella > Kribbella sp. NPDC051936. The sequence goes on from NZ_JBFAXS010000003.1 coordinate 226,827, forward strand.
TGAGCCAGGCAGGAGCCGCGACGCAGGACGCTGCGGCGCAGGAGAACGCACAGGCGCAGGCCAAGCCGAAGCCGACGCACAGTCAGATCCAGTTGCTCGCGATCAACGACTTCCACGGCAACCTGGAGCCCCCGTCGGGCTCGAGCGGCAACATCAACGGCACCCCGGCCGGCGGCGCGGTGTACTTGGCGACGCACCTGAAGCAGCTCCGGGCGGCTGCCGCCGCGAAGGGGCAGGACTCGGTGACGGTCGCGGCCGGTGACCTGATCGGCGCGTCGCCGCTGTTGTCGGCGGCGTTCCACGACGAGCCGACGGTCGAAGCGCTGAACGGGATGGGACTCGCGGCTGCGTCGGTGGGCAACCACGAGTTCGACGAGGGCTGGCACGAGCTGCTCCGGATGCAGACCGGCGGCTGCCTGCCCGACGGCGACGGGCAGAACAACCAGAACTCCTGCCCCGACGCGGCGCACCCGTTCGAGGGCGCGAAGTACAAGTACCTGTCCGCGAACGTGTTCTTCGAGAACACCCGCAAGACCCTCTTCGCGCCGTACACGATCAAGACCTTCGAGGACGGCAAGAAGGTCGGCTTCATCGGTATGACGCTGGAGAACACGCCGAACATCGTGACCAAGTCCGGCGTCGAGGGGCTGACCTTCAAGGACGAGGTCGACACCGCGAACGCGCTGGTCCCGGAGCTGAAGAAGCAGGGCGTGGAGTCGATCGTCGTGCTGCTGCACGAAGGCGGCTTCCCAGCGGACCTGAAGGCGTACGACAGCTGCCCCGGGATCTCCGGCCCGATCGTCGACATCAACGCCGGCCTGGACCCGGAGATCGACGCGATCATCTCCGGCCACACCCACCAGGGCTACAACTGCTCGCTGCCGGACAAGGACAAGAACCCGCGGCTCGTCACCAGCGCGTCGTCGTTCGGCCGGCTCGTCACCGAGGTCCGCCTGAGCATCGACAACGCGACCGGTGACGTCGACCGCCTGAACACCATGGCGAACAACCAGATCGTCACCCGGGACGTCGTGCCGGACACGAAGACCGCGAACCTGATCGCGAAGTACAAGACGCTGGTCGCCCCGATCGAGAACAAGGTGATCGGTCACCTCACCACCGAGTCGGTGGTGCGGACGAACGACGACTCGCTCGAGTCGCCGCTGGGCAACCTGATCGCCGACGCGCAGCTCGCCGACCCGAGCGTCGTGACCGGCGGGAAGACCCCGGTCGTGGCGTTCATGAACCCGGGCGGCATCCGCGCCGACCTGATCTCGACGAACGGTGAGGTCACCTTCGGGAAGGCGTTCACGGTCCAGCCGTTCAACAACTTCCTGGTGTCGATGGACATGACCGGGACACAGATCAAGGCTCTGCTGGAGCAGCAGTTCTCCGGGGTGAACGGTCCGGACGCGCCGAAGTTCAAGGTGCTCCAGGTCGCGGGCATCACCTACACCTGGAACCCGGCCGCCCCGGCGGGCTCGAAGGTGGTGGCCGATTCGATCAAGATCGGCGGGCAGCCGCTGGTCGACGCCACGACGTACCGCATCGTCACGAACAACTTCCTCTCCGACGGTGGCGACGGGTTCCCGGCCTTCACCACGGCGACGAACAAGTTCTTCGGTGGGCTGGACATCGACGCGTTCGCCAACTACTTGACCGCGCACGACCCGTACACGCCGGTCGCGACCGACCGCATCTCCGTCGGTTCCTGATCGCAGCCAGCGTCTGAAACGAGGGCCGGTACGTCGCGCCGACCGCGGCGTACCGGCTTTTCGTTCTCGTCAGAGTTGCTGGTACCTTGCGTACTCAAGCACTTACGGAAGGTGAGCGATGGCGCACGTTGCTCCGACCTCGCACCGGCGGGCCGCCAGGGCTTCGCATCGCGGGCATCGCAGCGCGGACGGGCCGGTGCAGATCACCAGCTGGCTCGGGTTGACGTTCGCGTTCGTGGTTGGCTGGCTTCTGACGCTACAGTCGCACGTCGGCGTTCACGCGGCCGGGGTCACGTTGCTGGTGATGCTGGTGCCGATCACGATCGGGGTGTTCGCGGCCGCGGTCCGGCAGGGCATCGGGTCCGGGAAGGCGGCGCTCGTCACGGCGGCCGCGCTCGCGTTCACCCTGCTGAGGTTCTTCCTCTGAGGTCCTTTCAGGACCTGGCCTCGGCGGGCTCGCGGGTGGTGGGGGCCGGCGGGACGACGAAGCGGTAGCCGACGTTCCGGACGGTGCCGATCAGCGCCTCGTGCTCGGGGCCGAGCTTGGCGCGCAGACGCCGTACGTGTACGTCGACGGTGCGCGTGCCGCCGAAGTAGTCGTAGCCCCAGACCTCTTGGAGCAGTTGTTCCCGCGTAAAGACCCGGCCTGGGTGCTGCGCGAGGAACTTGAACAGCTCGAACTCCTTGTACGTGAGGTCGAGCGCGCGGCCGTTGAGCTTCGCGGTGTACGACGCCTCGTCGATCACGACGTCGCCGCTGCGGATCAGCGTGGACTCGGGCTCGTCGTTGCGGGTCGCGGCGAGACGGCCGATGACGAGTCGCAGCCGGGCCTCGATCTCGGCGGGGCCGGCGGTGTCGAGCAGCACGTCGTCCGCGCCCCAGTCGGCGTTGACCGCGGTCAGGCCGCCCTCGGTGACGACGAGGATCAGTGGGACGTCGATACCGGTGGTGCGGATCAGCCGGGAGGCGCTGCGGACCGCGACCAGGTCGCGGCGGGCGTCGAGCAGCACGGCGTCGGCGTCCGGTGCGTCGACCAGCGCGGCGACCTCGGCGGGCAGGATGCGGATCTGGTGGGGGAGCAGGGCGAGCGACGGCAGTACCTCGGTGGAGGCCTGCAGGGCGTTCGTCAGCAGAAGCAACGTGCTCACGCCGTCTCCTTGTGCTGATCGTCGGATCCAGAACCAGCGATCCGGTCCTCGTGCACGTCAGGCCCCGACGGCGTCGTTGCCGGGGGCCTGAGACACACTGGGTCTAACAGCAAGCTGACATAATAGCCGAGACTTAACCGATTAGTGAGGCGCGGACCAGATGCCGGAAGTGACCATCAGGTACTTCGCTGCCGCGCGTTCGGCGGCCGGGGAGTCGACGGCGACCGCCGACGCGGGCTCGATCCGGGACCTGGTGACGACCGTGTCGACCGACCGTCCGGAGCTGGCGCGGGTGCTGTCGATCTGCACGTTCCTCCTCGACGGCGAGCGCGCCGACCCGAGCACGCCGCTCACCGACGGCGCCCTCGTCGACGCACTACCCCCCTTCGCCGGCGGCTGACCCCCGGCCGACCCCCGGCCGACCCCCGGCCGACCCCCGGCCGACCCGCGCCCGCCCGGCGCCTGACCCACGGCCGACCCGCGCCGACTGGCGGCAGACCCGACCGCGCCGGACCGCGATCGACTCGCGGTTGACCCGTCGCCGACGGGCGGCAGGCCGGCAGACCGACGGCTGACCCGGCGCCCGACCCGCGCCTGGCCGGCGGTTGACCCGCCGTCGGCTGGCGGCTGACCGGTAGGCCGGCGGCGGGCTGGTGAGGACTTGTTGGGAGGTAGATTCTTCGCCGTGGCGATGGAGTCGGGGACGTTGCTCACTACGGTGGGGCGGGCGGGGGTTCTGTTCGGGAAGGCTTGGCCGCGCCTGCTGGCGGTGTTCTTGGTGGCGCAGTTGGCGCACCGGGGCCTGCAATGGGTAGCGGTCGAGGCGGGTGCCAAGGCGCAGGCAGCCGGCATCGCCGTGCTGGCGCTGCTTGTCGTGGTCTCGCTCGCGATGTACGTGACGATGTTCCTGGTCCTGCGCGGCGAGTTGCCGTTCCACCGCCGCGCGGTCGCCGAGGGTGTGCTCGCCCCGGATGGCGTGGAACCAGGCCGTGAGAACCAACTGCTCGACGCGATCGCGGCGGCGCTGCTGCCGTTCCTGGCGTTCTACGCGGCGTACAAGTTCCTGCAGACCGAGGCGCTCGACTACGAGTACCAACTGGCCGTCCACAAGGTGAACGAGACGGCCGCGACGGTGCTGACCGGTGGCACGGTGGCGCCGCAGTCCACGGGCCTGCAGTCGCTGTCCACCTGGCTGTTCATCGGCCTCGGCGTCACAGCGTACCTGCTCCGGTTCGTCTTCAAGAAGTGGAAGAAGGAAGAGGAAGGCCCTGTCCGCAAGCTGTTCGTGACCTACCTGGAGGCGCTGTGGATCTTCGTGGTCATCTACCAGGCGTCCTCCTACATCCCGTCGCCGAAGACCTGGCTGAAGGAACGCCAGGTCTGGCAATGGCTGCACGACGGGTACGCGTGGGTGCTCGACCACGTGCTGGGCGTCGACCAGGTCCGTGAGGTGTGGGACACCGTCACCGGGTTCGTTGCCGCCGGCATCGCCGACCTCTGGGACGCGGCCGTGCTCCCGCTGATGTGGATCACGATGACCGCGGTGATCTACGGCCGTGTCGTGCAGAAGCTCGACAAGCCACGCTGGCGGTTCGACCGCATCACCCATCGCTGGCAGCAGACGCCGCGGATCGTCCGCGTCGCCGGGAACTCGGTGGTGTCGGACTGGAAGGACCGTTGGACGCCTGTCGTGGAGGCGTTCCGGCTGGTGGTCCGCTCCGGTCTGCGGCCGATGCTCGGGTACTTCCTGGCCTGGGCGGTCGTCACGTTCGCCGCGAGTGCCGTGTGGATCGCCCTGAAGGTGTGGGTCCTCGGGCCGCACACGCTCCAGTTCTGGCAGGTCATCGACGAGCCGCTGAACCTGGTCACCGACGGCCTGAAGATCATGCTGCAGGTCAGCCTGCTCGCCGCGGCGTACGACCGGATGATCGGCGGACTGGCCGGCTACCTGACCCCGCGGACCCGGGCGGTCCATGAGCAGCCGGCCGGTGACCACGGCGTCACCGACCTCAGCGCGGCTACCTCGGGAATGCCAGGTACTGAGGGAGCTTCGTAGCCCAGGTGATCGTCGGCTGCACGCTGCCGGCGACCGACGACGGTACGACGAACACCGCCACCGTCTCGAACGGCTTCCCGGCCACCGGCTTCAGGTAGTACGGCGCCGCGGCGCCACGCCAGCTTGACGGCTGGTCGTCGCTGCCGCCCGTGCAGCCGGTCGGACGGTCCTGGTAGTCGTCCGCGATCTGGGTCTCGTCCCAGATCCGGCCGTCGGGCGCGCGGAGGTGCATACGGCATCCGCCGAGCCCGTCGAGCGCGGACAGGTTGTCGACCTGCAGCCGGAAGTACACCCGGATCAGCGTCGTCCCGTCGGGCAGCTCGTCCTGATCGGAACCGGCGCGCGACGGTCGCGGGTTCTCCTCGACGCTCGCGGCGTACCAGGTCGCGCCGTTGTACGACGTACCGCCGGCCGCCACGGCGACGGCGTCGCGGGGCTCGTCGTCGTACCAGGACTTGTAGTCGCTGCGCGTCGTCCACCACCCGGCCAGCGGGATCGCCACCACCAGGGTCGCGAGCGCGACGGTGTTCTTGCGGAACCACCCGCGCCGGGCCCGCCGGGCGCCGGTCACGTGTCGCTCGCAGCGGTCAGGGACACGACGTCCTGCACCGCGGGGGCGTCGTCGCCGAGCGGCACGGTGACCTGCGGCTCGAGGTCGTTCAGCATCGACTTCTCCATCACCAGCAACGTTGCCCCGGGCACCTTGTCGGCCGGCATCTCGATCACGAACGAGCCGCGCACCGGGATGTCCGGCGCGAACTCGGTCCCGGTCAGGTCGAGCTGGTCCAGGCCGCTGCGGTTGGCGCCGAGGTACGTGACGCCGTCAGCGGAGCGGATCCGGACGTCGAAGATGTGCATCGGCTCCCGGTTGGCCGTGACGGTGGCGTCGACGACCACGAAGGCGGTCAGCGAGTCGCGGTCCGGCGTCGAGCGCGGGATCCGGAGTTTCCTGCCGGCCCGGACGTCGTCGACGGTCAGGTCGAACCGCGGCGTGTGCACGACCCGCCCGGGGATGCCTTTCACCGCGGTCGGGTCCTGGATGTCCTTCTGCGTCGGGGTGAGCCGGTACAGACCCACGATCGCGACCAGGACGGCGAGGGTGAGACCGGCGTTCAAGAGTTTCCGCCGGCTCACTTGGTGTTGTCCTTCACCTTGACGGTGCTGTCCGCGACGATCGCATCCGGCAGCCACTTCTCGTGGTGGTCCAGGATCGACTCGTCCTCGTGCTGGTAGCCCTGCACGGTCAGCTTGACCTCGGTCGGGAGCTGGTTCGCGTTCGGCAGCTTCCAGACGTACGCGACGTCCTCGGCGGCGTCCGGTGTGAGCACCGGGTTCATCGTGGCGTCGCGGAGGTTGGTGGTGCCGAGCGGCGGATCGGTGTCCTTCACTCCGGGGACGCCGATCAGGCGGATCAGGTCCGGCGGAGGCGTGGTGCCGGTGTCGTCGGTCACCTTCAGCTTGGTCACGACCCCGATCAGGGCGCCGCCGTCGTCCGGGGTGAACAGCGGCTTCAGGTCCTTCACGGTGACCACCCGCTGGATCGTGACCTCGAACTGGCCGGCGTCGATCGCGGTCCCGGCGTCCACCTGCGGAGTCTCGTCGCCGGCTTTCTTCAGTCCGCCGAAGGCCGCCGAGATCGCCAGCAGGACGGCGCCGGCGCTGAGCCCCCAGGTCCGCAGCGAACGCCCGCGCACCTTGAGGTCCTGGAACTCCGGAAGCTCCTCCGGCTCATGCTGCTCAGATCCCCCGCTCCCCGTTTCCTGCACGGCGGAAGCCTATCCAGCGAAAGGGCCGGCCTAGTCGTTCGGGCGGCCGCGCAGGCGCTTGGTCTCGCCGCGGCGCTTCTTGTCGTCCAGCCGGCGCCGTACGGACGCCTTGCTCGGCTTCGTCGGACGCCGTTTCCGCGGCGGCGGAGCGATCGCCTCGCGGACCACGACGGCCAGCCGTTCCCGCGCCGCCTCCCGGTTGCGCCACTGCGACTTGTACTCCGACGCGGCGATCGTGAGCACACCGTCGACCAGCCGCGACCCCAGCCGCTCGAGCGCCCGGGCCTTCAGTACGTCGCTCAACGCCGACGTCCCCGCGACGTCGAAGCTGAGCTCGACCCGGCTGTCCGTGGTGTTCACCGACTGCCCGCCCGGTCCGCTCGACCGGGAGAACCGCCACGCCAGCTCGGCCTCGGGAATCACCAACCCCGACCGCACCGTCACTCCGCTCTCCACAGGACCTATTAGGGCATGACCCGCGACCCCACGCCTACTGCGCGGCACTCGGGACGGCATGGGATCGCGGGTCATGCCCGACCGGAGGAGAATCGACAGATGGATGCCTGCGTCTTCTGCGGTCTGATCTCCGCCGACTCGGCCCGCTGGATCGCCAAGGAGGACGTGGCCGTCGCGTTCCTCCCGTTGCCGAGTGAGGAGATCGCTCCGGGGCACACGTTGGTCGTGCCCCGCCGTCACACCGGCGCGGGGCTGCTGGACGCCAAGCCGGATGACCTGACCCAGGTGATGGACCTGGCACAGCGCATCGCGCAGCGGATGGTGGACAGGCTCGGAGCAACCGGGGTCTGCCTGCTGAACGCCAGCGGACCCGGGTCCGGCCGCAGCGTCGACCACCTGCACCTGCACGTGGTCCCGCGGTACCCGGGTGACGGCGACGACTGCCTGCCCTGGCCGACCGGCCGGTCGAGCCACCGTCTCGCTGTGGACCCGCAGGTGCTTCTCAGCACGTGAAACGGGCAGTTGAATCGTGAACGGCGCGTCGTACCGTGGGTAACTGTGAGCCTGGGCCTGTGGGTACTCGTCGCGGCGGTCGTAGCCGGCGTGGTGCTGAGCGTGCTCAAGGCCTGGGTCGACGGGCGGTTTCGCGGGAAGGACGAGGTCGACGTGGAGCGGGTGACGGCTGCGGAGCTGGGCGCGGAGCTGGGCGAGCGGGCGACGCTGCTGCAGTTCTCGTCGGCGTTCTGCGCGCCGTGCCGGGTCACCCGGCGGACACTGGCCGAGGTGGAAGGCATGGTCGACGGCGTGCGTCACGTCGAGCTGGACGCCGAGGCGCACCTCGAATTGGTGCGCCGTCTGGACATCCTGCGTACGCCGACCACGCTGGTGCTGGACAGCACCGGAGCGGTGGTGAAGCGCGCCAGCGGGGCTCCCCGGAAGCCTGACGTGATCGCCGCGCTGGCCGTCGCGATCGACCGCCAGCCCAGCTGACCGCGTCCGGTAGTCGCTACCGGATGGCCAATGGACCTGCAGGTAGGCAAGACTCTCCCGGTGAGCTCTCAATCAGCAGGCTGGTACAACGACCCCGAGGACCCGAACCAGGAGCGATACTGGGACGGCAGCGCCTGGACGGATCAGCGCCGGCCGCAGGAGGGCCCAGCGCCGTACCAGGGCCAGTTCGGTCAGTCGAGGACCGCCGACGCCCCGCAGTACGGTCAGCGCGCGGAGCACGGCCAGGTGTACGGCCAGCAGGCCGAGCCGGCTCCGCAGTACGGCCAGCGAGTCCCGCAGCAGGGCTACCCGGCGTACCCCCAGGCCGACTCGGGCTTCGGGTACCAGGGACAGCGCTCCGGCACCACGCCGGACGGCCAGCTGCTGTCGGGCTGGTGGCGGCGTGTCTTCGCGCTCATCCTCGACTCGATCATCGCCTGGTTCATCGCCTTGCCGCTGACCGGATACTTCTACTACCAGTCCAGCCAGGTGATGAGCTCTTGGCTGGAGGACGTGATGGACGCCGCGCGGGCAGGCAGTACGACTCCGGTCGCGATGCCGCCCGAGGTGTTCAAGTACGCCATCCCGGCCTCGGTGATCGGGTATCTGGTCTTCTTCGTGTACGAGTACCTGTTCCTCGTCACGAAGGGCCGCACGCCGGGCAAGATGGCGACCGGCATCGCGGTCCGGCTGCGGGACGTCCCGGGCCCGCCGCCGCGCGGCGCCGCGGCGAAGCGCTGCGGTTTCGACCTGGTCCTGTACCTCGCCGGGTCGATCCCGGTCTTCGGCATCTTCGCCTCGCTGGCCATCCTGCTCAACTACCTCTGGCCGCTCTGGGACGACAAGAAGCAGGCGCTGCACGACAAGGTCGCCGGTACGAACGTGGTCCGGGTCTGACGCACGGCCAGTCCACGATTTGATCAGTTGTCTCATGTGATGGGACCACGGGTGGTGGGTCCGCCCGGGTTCCGTACTCTCGATGCGTGGTTTACACGACTTGGCTGACGAAGCGGCGCGCGGTGGACAACTGCCGCGTGCGCTCGTCGCTGTGTCGACGCCGCTGACCAGGCGGCGTCCAGAGCGCTGCGGAACCGGTCGCTGAGCACGGTTCCGCGTACGTCGCCTCCCGCATACCCGGGCGGGTTCCGGCTCGACATCCCTCTCCTCCGGGAGTCGTCATGTCCGAAAAGACAGCCAAGGTGGATCCGCGCGGGCTCCGGTTCGCCGCGGGTGTGACCACCGTCGTCCTGGCGCTGACGCTCGTCCTGAACAACCCCTGGCCGCTCGCCGTGCAGGCCGTCGTGTTCGCGGTGTCGGTCGCCTTCGGCGTCGGCGCGTCGCCGTACGGGCTGCTGTTCAAGCGGCTGGTCCGGCCTCGGCTGGGGCCGCCGAAGGAGCTGGAGGACGCGGCGCCGCCGCGGTTCGCCCAGTTGGTCGGCCTCGTCTTCGCGGTCGTCGGCCTGGCCGGTTTCCTGACCGGCGCCACCGTTCTGGGCGTGGTCGCCACCGGATTCGCCCTGGTCGCCGCGTTCGTGAACGCGGCCGTCGGGCTCTGCCTCGGTTGCGAGGCCTATCTGCTGATCCATCGCATTCGTACGCCAACCACCGCTACCAACTGAGAAGAGGCAGCACACATGAGCAGGGAATCCGCGCTCGTCTCGGCCGACTGGGTCGAGGAGCACAAGTTCGACGACGGCGTTGTCCTGATCGAGGTCGACGAAGACGTCTCGGCGTACGACGCCGGCCACATCGCCGGCGCGATCAAGATCGACTGGCAGGACGACCTGCAGGACCCGGTCCGGCGCGACTTCGTCAGCAAGGAGCAGTTCGAGGCGCTGTTGTCCGACCGTGGTGTCAAGAACGAGGACACGGTCGTGCTGTACGGCGGCAACAACAACTGGTTCGCGGCGTACGCGTACTGGTACTTCAAGCTCTACGGCCACGGTGACGTCCGCCTGCTCGACGGTGGCCGCAAGCGCTGGGAGCTCGACAGCCGAGAGCTGACCGACGAGGTCGTCAAGCGCGAGGCCACCCAGTACACCGCGCAGCCGCAGAACCTGGAGATCCGCGCCTTCCGCGACGAGGTCAAGGACGCCATCGGCGTGAAGAACCTGGTCGACGTGCGCAGCCCCGACGAGTACGCCGGCCGGCTGCTCGCCCCGGCCCACCTGCCGCAGGAGCAGGCGCAGCGTGCGGGCCACATCCCGACCGCGGCCAGCATCCCGTGGAGCAAGGCGGCCAACGACGACGGCACGTTCCGCGCCGACGACGAGCTGAAGCAGCTGTACACCGACGCCGGCGTGGACTTCGGCAAGGACACCATCGCGTACTGCCGGATCGGCGAGCGCTCGGCGCACACCTGGTTCGTGCTGCACGAGATCCTCGGCCAGGCGAACGTGAAGAACTACGACGGATCCTGGACCGAGTGGGGTTCGCTGGTCGGCGTACCCGTTGCCCTCGGCGACGAGCCCGGAAAGGCGTGACACATGTGCGGAGCTAAGCAGGGCGGCCTCGACCTCAAGGGCGTGGACGTCGACAAGGAAGCCGTGATCCAGGGTCAGGTGCTGCGCGGCGAGGAGCCGGTCGGCGGCGCGTACGTACGGCTGCTGGACGCAGGAGGTGAGTTCACCGCCGAGGTGCCGACCTCGGCGACCGGGCACTTCCGGTTCTTCGCGGCGCCGGGCAGCTGGACGCTGCGCACGCTGGCCCCGAAGGCCGACCCGGTCGACCGTCAGGTCGTCGCGCAGTACGGCGAGGTTGCGGAAGTGGCCGTCACCGTCTGAGCAGTCGTTCGTTACTGAAGGTGCCACCACCACCCGAGGTGGCCCACCCTGAAGTAAGCACCGAGGGGCCCGGACCTTGCGCGTCCGGGCCCTTCGGCATGTCCGGAATCGCTCATCCGACAAGGGGTTTCGGTCATCGCAGCCGAGTTACGGGTGTGGCCGGGAAATCTCGTGGAGCGAGCGGCAAGGTAACGGTTTGGTCTCGGAGCGGGGTCGGCTCGTCACCTACCGCAATCGGCTGAGTTGTGTCTGTGTCCTGACCCGCGCTGCGGGTCACGTCATCACTCAGGGAGGAGGGGTCAATGCGACCCCGCATCGGATACAAGAAGCTCGCTGCCGTCGGAGTTGCGGCGGTTGTCGGCGTGGCTTCTACGATCGCGCTGACCTCGGGTTCGGCATCCGCCTCGCCGGTTTTCGGATACAGCGGTTACTCGTACGGCACCGACGTCGAATCCGGTCTGGCGAACAGCGGCCCGCAGGTGGTCAGCAAGTTCGGCTGCACCACGGACGCCACCAAGGCTGACAAGAACGACCTCGCCACGGCGAACGTGAACGAGCAGGCGATCGCGCGCTCGGTGAAGACCGACACGCACGCGTTCAACGACAAGAGCGGCACCGGTGTCACCAGCACCGCGACGGCTGCCGACATCCGGCTGGGCACGCTGCTCACGCTGACCGGCGTGAAGACCACCACCACGTCGAAGTACGCGAAGGGCCAGCTGTCCTACACCGGCAGCACCAGCTTCGTCGGTGTGAAGATCGGCGCGATCTCGGTGCCGTCGCTGCTCAACCCCAAGCCGAACACCAAGGTTGCCGTTCCGGGCCTCGGCTACATCGTGCTGAACCGTGTCGGCGGCGTGAAGACGGCCACCGGCATCTACTCGTACGCGCAGGCGGTCGTGATCCACGCGACGGTCAAGAACCAGTACGTCCCGCAGGGCGTCGACGTCGCGGTTCTGAAGACCCGCGCGGAGATCTCGAAGCCGGCCACCGCGCTGGTCATCGGCGACGCGTACGGCACCAAGGCCACGGCGGACAAGCTGGTCGTGTCCGGCCCGACGTCGCTCCAGACCACCTGCCAGGGTACTGAGGGCAAGACGGTCCGGGTCGCGGTCGGCGAGCTGAACATCCCGAAGGTCGCCTATGTCGGCGGTGTCTACACCACCAAGAACGGCGCCATCGGCGAGGAGAAGTCGTACATCAACTTCACCTCGCACGTCGCGGGCGTGAAGGTCGGCACGCTGTCCATCGGCGCCGTCGAGTCCTCCGCGTCGGCGTGGAAGACGAAGGACGGCAAGGCCGGCGTCAGCTCGTCCTCGAGCATCGCCTCGATCAAGGTCGGCAACAAGACCTACCCGGTCAAGACCGGCGAGAACCAGACGCTGGAGATCCCGGGTGTCGCCAAGCTGACCTTCAACCAGGTCATGCGGCAGAAGCGCTACATCTCGGTGAACGCGCTGGTCGTCGAGGTTCCCGGCCTGAACACCAAGGTCGTCGTCGGCCACTCGGCCGCCGGTGTCGTCAGCTGATCTCAGCAGACACCTTCTGAGTCGAACCTCACCGACGCAGAACAACCGGCCCCCGGATCCCGCACGGATCCGGGGGCCGGTTCGTGTCATGCGTCCAAGATGAGCGTGACCGGGCCGTCGTTGGTCAGGGCAACCTGCATGTCTGCGCCGAAGACGCCGCGCTCCACCTTGGCGCCGAGGGCTTCCAGCGCGGCGCAGAAGGAGCCGTAGAGCGGCTCGGAGACCGGGCCGGGGGCGGCAGCGCTCCAGGAGGGGCGGCGGCCCTTGCGTGTGTCGGCGTACAGGGTGAACTGGCTGACGGCCAGGATCGGGGCCTGCTCATCGGCCGCGGAGCGTTCGTCGTGGAGGATCCGAAGGGTCCAGATCTTGGCGGCCAGCGCGGCGGCCTTCTCGGGGGTGTCGTCATGGGTGACGCCGAGCAGGACCACCAGCCCGGGCCCCTCGATCGCCCCGACCACCTCGCCGTCCACGGTGACCGACGCCCGGCTGACTCGCTGTACTACGGCTCTCATGGCGACATCTTCCCCTGCCGGAGATCGTCCGGTCATCGGACCCTTCGACCGGCAAATATCCGTTTCGAGACCCGATCTGGCAGGATTCGTCCATGGCGTCGACTCTGATCACTGTTGCTCCCACCGGTGCCGAGACCGCGAAGGCGGACTGCCCGGCGTTGCCGACCACGCTCGACGAGCTGGTCGAGACCGCGAAGCGCTGCGAGGCCGCGGGAGCGGCGATGATCCACATCCACATCCGGGACGGCGAGCACCGGCCGACGCTCGATCTCGGCCGGCTGACCGACACGGTCGCCGCCGTCCGTGAGAACACCGCGCTGATCGTCCAGCTGTCCACCGGCGGCGCGGTCACCGATCCGTACGAGGACCGTCTCCGGGTGCTCGACGCCGCCCCGGACTCGTGCTCGCTCACGATGGGCACGGTCAACTTCGGCGACGACGTGTTCATGAACCCGTGGCCGTTCGTCACGCAGCTCTTCCAGCTCACCCAGGAGCGGGAGGTCGTCCCGGAGTTCGAGCTGTTCGACCTCGGCCACGTCGCCGCGCTGCACCGGCTGCTGGACAAGTACGGCCTCCCGTACGGCGGCCGCGTGCACTGCGACCTGGTGATGGGTGTCCCCGGCGGCATGCCCGGTACGGCGGACGCGCTCGTGGCGGCCGTCAACGCGTTGCCGGGTGCGGTCACGTCGTGGTCCGCCACCGGCATCGGCCGTACGTCGCTGACGGTCGCGCTGGCCGCACTGGCGAAGGGCGGCAACCTCCGTGTCGGCATGGAGGACACGCTGACGCTGGCGAAGGGGCACCCGGTCACGCACAACGCCGAGCTGGTCGAGCGCGCGGCCGCGCTGGCGACCCTGGCTCAGCGGCCGCCGATGTCACCGGACGAGGCCCGCGACCTCCTGAACATCAAGCAGAGGTAGCCGACCGCGACGATCGTTGCTTCCAGCAATATCCAGTCGCGCAGATAGTCGCGGGGGAGGACGGTCGGATTCGCGCCCGTGCCCTGCCGTAACAGTAACGGCAGGGCGATCAGGCTGGTGATTCCGACGTACAACAAAGTCGTCCGCACCACGCCGACCGTACGGTGCCGCCCAGGCCCCGCGGACCAGCGAGTCACCAGCCAGCCGATTCCGACTGTCAGTGGCACGATCACGAAGTCGTCTGCCACCACGGCTCCGCCCAGCCAGAGCGGCAACCGCACCAGAGCTGGAAGGTCCACGGCCCTGATCAACTCCCAAACACCCCACAGGGCCGTCACCGCGCCGGCAGCCAGCAATCCGATGCGCAACCTCATGTCATGACCTCCAGTGAATGCACCCACTTGGTCTGCAACACCCCGGGCCGATTCGGCGCGATGATCCGCGCCGGAAACCCGTGGTCAAGCGCGAGCTCCGCACCGTTGAGCCGTAACGCCAGCAAAGTCAGCGGGTCAGCGGCGAACTCCTCCGGCAGTTCACTGGTCGCGTAGAAGCCGCCCTTCTCCATCGACACGACTCGCACTCTCGAGTTCGGCGCGGCACCGGCGGCCGCGAGCAGGTCGCGCATCCGTATGCCCTCCCATCGCGCGCCCTGACTCCAGCCCTCGACGCACGCGATCGGCAGGTCCGAGCGGCTCTGCGGCAGCGCGCGCAGTTCCTCGAGCGTGTAGGACAGTTGCCTCGGGCCCATGATCGTGAACCGCCAGTTCGCGTCGATCCCGGTCACTCCGGCCGCTTCCGCCGTACGGTTCACCGGCAGACCCTGCGGACCGACGTTCGGCTTGCGCGGCGCGAGGACGGCGACGGGGCCGAACGCCGGTGCGGACTGGCCGACCGAGGTGATGCCGACGAGCGTGGCCGCGCCGGCGACCGTACGGAACAGGCCGCGGCGGGTCAGGCCGGTGGTCTCGGCGGGCAGTGACTCGGGCGCGGATTCCGGCGTACGGCGCCAGTTCGCGCCGATCAGCGGGAGCTTCACGGCCAGATGGACGAGGAGCGCGCCGACGATGAGCCACGCGAGCGCGTAGTGCGTCTGCCGGAACGGGAACGGCCAGGGGTACCACTGCAGCGTGTTGACGAACCCGATGAAGAGTTCAAGTGCCATCGAGGAGACCAGCACCAGGATCGACAGCCGCTCGAGCGCCGGGCGGATTGCCTTCGGGTCGAACTTCGCGAACAGCTTCGGATAGACCGTCCACAGCTTGGCCAGTAGCAGCGGGACGGCGACGATGCCGCTGAGTACGTGCAGGCCCTGCGTCACGCGGTACAGGTTCGCGGGACGGCTGGGGATCGGCAGCCAGCTCGGAGTGTCCTGCAGGAAGTGGCTGTAGAGCCCGGTCAGGAAGCAGACCGCCACCGCGGTCCCGAGCCAGCGGCCGATGACGGTCGCCACCCGCGGATGGTGCAGCGGCGACGCGAACGACTTCTCCGTCGGTGGTGCCGGAAGCTTCATGAGTCCACTACAACGCAGCCGGAGCCGTGCGGGCGGCGTTCATCGGTTACTGCTCGCGAACGGCAACGCCGGAACCAGTTATCCACAGGTCTGCGTCTGTACGTCGGCCGGTGGCACCGATCGGGGCATACTCTGGGCAAACTTGACGGAAGGAGAGTGGCGGCGTGAAGACGCAGGAGCGGTCGTCCGACGATGACGAGCGGGCGATGGCGGATCTGGCCGAGGTCGTCGACTGGCGACCGATCTGGGGACCGCCGGCCACGGGGATGGACGCGATCCGTGCCCTGGTCAACCGCGTCACCACCGCCACCGGCTGGCGTCCGTGGGCGCCGGGCAACATCGACCCGGATCGGTACACCTGGGGGCTGGTCACCCAGCGCGAGACGGTGATGCTCGTGCTGCCCGACGCGGTCCTGCCGGAGAGCCCGCGGAGCGGCTGGTCGGCGTACGAGATCGGTGCGTCGGAGCTGGAGCTCGCCGAGGAAGGTCTCGACGCGCACTGGCCGACCCAGCTCGAGCTGGCCCGCCGGTACTGGGGGCCACCGGTGTATGTCGGGCCGGGTGACGACCTGCGTATCCCGCCGGAGTGGCGCGGCCGCCGCCGGCACCTGGCGGTCTGGCTCCGGCCGGGCGCCGAGTTCCACCTGTACGCATCCCAGCCGGGACCGGACGACACCGCCGCCGGGTTCGGGTACTCCGTCTATGCCAACGAGGTGGCCTGATGGCTGAGGAAGTCGACGCCGATGACCTGCTCCGGATCATGGTCACCGAGCTCCGGAAGTTCGTCCGGACCGCTCGGATCCGCGGGCAGCAGATCTGGCGGTTGCTGACCAAGGGGCAGCGGCGTCGCTCCGCGATCGAGCGTGGGCTCAACCAGGACCGCTGGGGCCCCGACCGCGAGCGCGACGACGCCCGGGACCGGACCGCCGAGCTCGAGCGCGAAGCCGAGCGGGCGGAGCAGCAGGTCGACGATCTCGAGCGGCAGAACCGCGAGCTGGAGGGCGAGCTCGATCGAGAGCGCCAGCAGCAGGACACGGATCTCAACAACGACCGCGACCGGGACGGGATCGACGACCGGGTCGAGAACCGTACCGACCTCGACCGGGACCACCGCGACGACGCGACCGAGCGCCGCGACGAGATCGACCGGGACAACGACGACGCCAACGACCGCGACGGAGATGGCGTCGACGACGCCGTCGAGCGCCGCGAGGACGAGCGGGAGCAGGCCGACGAGGACCGCCGCAGGCGCGAGGAGCAGGACGGTCAGCAGCGCGACCGCGAGGACGGCATCGACCCCGCCACCACGGCCGGCGCGGCAGCCGGCGCCACGATCGCAGCCGACGAGATCGGCGACCACCTGGACGAAGACCGCGCGGAAGACCGCGCCGAGGACCTCGACGCGGAAGCCGACAACGCACTGGACGACCCGTCGACCGAGGCGGACAACGCCCGCCAGACCGACACGGCTGCCGAGCAGGAAGGCGTCAACCCGTACGTCGCGGAGGAAGGCGCCCTCGACCCGACCGACCGCACGCAGGAGACCGACCTCGCCCAGGACGATCAGCAGCAAGACGCGACCCTCGACGCGGATACCGGTCCGGACACGGACGTCAGCGCGGAGCAGGACGGCGTCAACCCGTACGTCGCGGAGGAAGGCGCCCTCGACGCGACCGACCGCGCGCAGGAGACCGACCTCGCGCAGGACGATCAGCAGCAAGACGCCGCCCTCGACGCGGATACCGGTCCGGACACGGACGTCAGCGCGGAGCAGGACGGCGTCAGCCCGTACGTCGCGGAGGAAGGCGGGCTCGACGCGACCGACCGCGCGCAGGAGACCGACCTCGCCCAGGACGATCAGCAGCAAGACGCGACCCTCGACGCGGATACCGGTCCGGACACGGACGTCAGCGCGGAGCAGGACGGCGTCAACCCGTACGTCGCCGAGGAAACCGGCCGTGAGGGCACCGACCTGAACCAGGACGGGACCGACCTCGAGCAAGACGGCACCGACCTCGACCAGAACGGGACCGACCTCGGGCAGGACGGTCAGCAGCTCAACGGCCAGCAGTTGAACGGCCAGCAGGTTGAGGCTCCGCAGGTGGACGGGCCGCAGGTGGACGGGCAGCAGCTGAACGGCCAGCAGCTGAACGGGCAGCAGGTGGAGGCTGGGGAGGTCGAGGCGCCGCAGGCTGACACACAGACGCAGCAGGTGCAGGGCCGTGAGCAGGGAGCCGACCAGGTCCCACAGGCGAAGGGCCCCGACACGCAGCAGCTCGCGAACGCCTCCCAGTCCGCGGTTGACGAGACCGCTGGCCTCGGCCAGGACGGGCAGAACGGCCAGAGCCCGGGTGGTCAGACCGATGGCCGTCAGACAAGCGAGGTGCAGGGCTCACAGTGGCGCCCGCCGGAGGACCCGGCGATCGCCGAGGCCCGCCAGGCGAACCAGCCGAAAAGCGGCCCAGGTCAGCAACTCCCGCCCGACGAGCGCGCCCAGCTCGACCACATCAGGCAGGACCAGAAGCCCCTCAGCGCCGTCAGGGTCGAAGGCGGCAACGTAGCCACCACCGAGCGCCCCGGCACCCCCGCCGCCCAACGCGACCAAGACCGCACCCGCTCCGACCGAGGCCGAGGCGACGACGGCGGCCGCAGCCGCTAACCCACCCCGCCCGGCGCCCCACCCCAGGCGCGCCGGGCCCACCGGCCGAGTTCCTACGAACGCCAGCCGCCGCTTCGGCCATCGCCCCGCGCCTACTGCCCGCCCACGCCCGGCACCGACGCGGCCACTCGGCGTACGCCGGCACCTGCGCGCCACCCGCGCCGGGTGCCGCCGTACGCCGGGCGCCTATGACCAGTGCTGTGTGCCGCGGGTGTACGTCATCCTCGGCTGACCGACCCGTACCACCCGTCGGCCACTTGCGCCGGGTGGTGGCAGGCGGCCGCGCCGTCCGCCAGTTGAGCGACTCCGTTGTGCGCCAGGCGAGCGCCGCCGCGAGTCACCTGCCGCCGCCGTACGCCGCCGGCCTCCGACGTCCGCCGCCTGCCGTTCGCCGTACGTCGGGTGACCGTGGCGGGTGCTGTGTGCTGTGCTGCTGCGGGTGTACGCCGTCACCGGCCAACTGGCCCGTACCATCCGTGGCCACCGCGCCGGGTGGTTGGTGGCCGCGACGTATGTGCCGCCGTGGGTGTGCCTGCGCGTCATGGGCGTACACCGGGACCCGAGCCGGGTGCTGGGCGCCACGTGCGTACGCCGACCTGAGCCGGCTGCGTGTGTGGGGATGCTGGTCGCCCGTGGGCGCGTCGGGTGCTGGACGTTTGCCTCACGCGCCCTGACCACCGCCCGGCCGCCGGGCGCCACGTGGGTACGCCGACCCGAGCCGGCTGCCTGTGTGTCGGGCTGCACGCCTATCCCGCCCACGCCCTCACCTAGGCGTGGTGAGGCTAGTAGACGATTGCCTGGGTGTTGTCCGTCAGGATTTCTTCGGTGAAGGCGGGGGCGCCGGCGATTCGGGTGCCGGGGTGTAGGTCGGCTTCGGTGAGGGAGCGGCGTTTGGCGCATTGGGTGCAGACCGTGAGTTGGCCGCCTTCCAGGACTGCGGCCAGGAGGTCGGTGAGGGGCGCGGCGTGGGGGAGTTCGACGGTTTCGGCGCGGCCTGGGACGGCGAACCAGACGGCCTCGCCGGTCAGCCACAGGGAGACTGTGGCGCCGGACGCGACGGCGGTGGCGGCGACGGTGAAGGCCTGGTTGGCGCGTTCGGGTTCCTCGGCGCCTGCGGTCAGTTTGATCACCAGCGTGCGTGGCATCACGCCACGGTAGCCGACACGGGCGTGCGGGATGTCACGGTGGAGGCGGGCGAGGACCGCCGTACGCATCCTCTAGACTGACCAGCGTGCTGCATGTCGTCTTCACCACGTTGCTGGTCCTGGTCTGTGTGTTCATGGGCTGGTTCTCGGCGTTCGTCGTCTACCGGCTGTACCGCGGCCGCAGTGCGAACTGAGTGATCGCATGCCGTTCGAGATCCCGCAGGACCTGCACCCGGACCTGATGCCGCTCGCGTGGCTGCTCGGCCGCTGGGAGGGCCGCGGGCACGGTGACTACCCGACGATCGAGAAGTTCGAGTTCGGGCAGCAGATCGACTTCACCCACAACGGCAAGCCGTACCTGCATTATGTGAGCCAGACGTTCGTGGTCGGCGAGGACGGCACCAAGGAGCGTCCGCTCGCCGTCGAGACCGGGTTCTGGCGGCCGCAGCCGGACAACAAGGTCGAGGTCATCCTGGCGCACCCCACCGGTATCGCCGAGATCTGGTACGGCGACATCGACGGCGCGAAGATCGAGCTGCAGACCGATGTCGTGGCCCGCACCGTGACCGCGAAGGAAGTCACCGCCGGGCATCGGCTCTACGGTCTCGTCAACGGCGAGCTCCTCTGGGCGTACGACATGGCCGCCGAAGGTCAGGCGCTGCAGCCGCACCTGTGGGCGACGCTCGTCCGCTCCTAACTCTCGGCCACCCAGGAGTACTCGACCTTCGGCCGTCCGCTGCGCCCGTCGTAGCGCTGGGTCCGCAGCGCCTGCCCCTGGTCGGCCAGGTGCTCGAGGTAGCGCCGCGCGGTGATGCGTGAAGTGCCGAGCGACGTCGCGACCTCTTCGGCAGTCCACCCTTCACGGTTCGCGAGCAGCTGGACGACGCGGTCGAGTACGCCGCCGGCCAGGCCCTTCGGCACCGACGAGACGGTTGCCGGGTGCAACAACCGGTCGACCTCCTCCTGATCCGCGACGACCTCGCCGAGCGCGGCGGCCCGCCGCTGCCTCGCGTAGGCCGTCAACCGGTCCCGCAACGTCTCGAACGCGAACGGCTTCAGCACGTACTGCACGACGCCGATCCGCGCCGCCGCCTGCACCGCCGCGACCTCGCGCGCCGAGGTCACCGCGACCACGTCCGTTTGGTTGCCGAGGGCCCGCATCCGGCGGACGATGTCCAGCCCGTGCCCGTCCGGGAGGTGCATGTCGAGCAGGACGACGTCGACGTCGCCGCGCGCGAGCACCTGCAGCGCACGCCCCGCCGTACCGGCGATTCCGACGCAGGTGAACCCGGTCAGCCGTTCGACGTACGTGCGATGGGCCTCCGCGGCGACCGGGTCGTCCTCGACGACGAGTACCCGCAGGTCAGGCACTGGCGCCCACCGCCCGCGGCAGCCGCACCCGCACGGTCAGCGCCGGTACGTCGTCCAGCTCGGAATCCGGATCCACCATGAGTGAACCTTGCCACCGCTCGACCGTGCTGCGCACCAGCACGAGCCCCAGCCCGTGGCCCGGCTCGGCCTTCGTCGTCCAGCCGCGCTCGAACATGTGCGCCAGCTCCACCGATCCCAGCTCGGCGCCGGTGTTCGTCACGATGAGGTCGACGGCGTCCGCGGTGGTCGCGGCCCGGAACTCGACCTTCCGCGGCGCCGGACCGCCGCGCGCGGCCTCGATCGCGTTGTCCAGCAGGTTTCCGACGACGGTCACGACGTCCTGCGCCGGCAGCCGGGTGTTCAGCGCCTCCTGCCCGAGATCGAGGGTCAGCACGACACCGCGCTCCTGGGCCTGCGCCAGCTTCGCCAGCAGCAGCGACGCGAGGACCGGGTCTCCGACCGTGCCGACGACGCGGTCCGTCATCGCCTGGGCGAACTGCAGCTCCGACACCGCGAACTCCCGGGCCCGCTCCGGCTTCCCGATCTCGATCAGGCTGACGACCGTGTGCAGCCGGTTGGACGCCTCGTGGTTCTGTGCCTGCAGGGATTCCGCCAGGCTGCGTACCGCGTCCAGCTCGCCGAGCAACCGCTGCAGCTGGGTGTGGTCCCGCAGCGTGACGATCCGCCCGCGCCCGGACGGCTGCTGGTTCACGACCACGACGCCCCGCGTGCCCAGGTGCAGCTCGTCGTACGCCGTCCGCCCGGTCGCGAGCAGCTCGGCCAGCGGGGCGCCGAGGTTGAGCTCCTCCAACGGCGTACCGGGATCGACGGCGCGCAGCCCGAGCAGCGTCAGCGCCTCGTCGTTCGCGAGCTGGACCCGGCCGTGGAGATCCAGCAGGATCAGCCCTTCGCGCGCCGCGTGCAGCACGCCTTCGTAGAAGTCGAGCATCCGCGCCAGCGACTGCGTACCCACGCCGCGGGTGGCCCGCCGGACCCGCCAGGTGACGAGCGCGTTGCCGGCGATCGCGACCCCGAGCATCAGACTGGCGATACCGAGCATCGAACGGAGGTCGAGTCGGGCCAGCTCCCACCAGCCCGGGACGGGGATCCCGCTCGCCGCGTGGTCCCGCAGCGCCTGGGCGCGGGAGCGGCTGACCATCACGATCCACACCATCGCGATCAGTACGGTGACCGTGACGGTCTGCAGCCAGAGGACCTGGCGGCGCAACTCCCACGGCCGACGTTTCATGGCGAACAGTCTGCCCCGACTTCACGCGGCGAACGACGCGGCGAACGATATGCGCGAACGATATGAACGAAATGTGCGGTTCTCCTGTGCGTCACGTCACAGTTACTCGAACACCCCTCCGCCAGGCCGATACAGGGAGTCCCGACCATGTCGAGCCCGACCGAACCCCGCCCGACTCCGGTGCGCAACGACCGGACCCATTTCCTCTACATCGCCGTCATCGTCGCCGTCCTGCTCGGCATCGGTGTCGGGTTCCTGTTCCCGGACTTCGCGGTCGAGCTGAAACCACTCGGCACCGGGTTCGTGAACCTGATCAAGATGCTGATCAGCCCGATCATCTTCTGCACGCTGGTGCTCGGCATCGGCTCGGTCCGCCAGGCCGCCAGTGTCGGCAAGGTCGGCGGGCTCGCCCTCGTCTACTTCCTGGTGATGTCGACGGTCGCGCTCGCGATCGGCCTGCTGGTCGGCAACCTCGTGCAGCCGGGCTCCGGACTGAACCTGACCGACAAGCTCCGCGAGGCCGGCCAGAAGCAGGCCGCCGGGGCGCACGAGACCACGACGGAATTCATCCTCGGGATCATCCCGAAGTCGCTGCTCTCGTCGCTGACCGAGGGCGAGGTCCTGCAGACCGTCCTGGTCGCGCTGCTCGTCGGCTTCGCGCTGCAGGCGATGGGCGCCAAGGGCCAGCCGATCCTGACCGGCATCGGTCACATCCAGCGGCTGGTGTTCAAGATCCTGTCGATGATCATGTGGACCGCGCCGATCGGCGCGTTCGGCGCGATCGCCGCGGTGGTCGGCGCGACCGGCTGGGACGCCCTGGTGAGTCTCGGCAAGATCATGCTGGCCTTCTACATCACCTGTCTGCTGTTCGTGGTCGTTGTCCTGGGCACCATTCTCCGGATGGTCACCGGGGTGTCGATCTTCCAGCTGCTGCGCTACCTCGGCCGGGAGTTCCTGCTGATCGTGTCGAGCTCGTCGTCGGAGACCGCCCTGCCCCGGCTGATCGGGAAGATGGAACACCTCGGCGTCGACCGGTCCGTGGTCGGTATCACCGTCCCGACCGGCTACTCGTTCAACCTCGACGGTACGGCGATCTACCTGACGATGGCGTCGCTGTTCATCGCGGAGGCGATGGATCAGCCGTTCTCGATCGGTCAGCAGATTTCCCTGCTGTTGTTCATGGTCGTCGCCTCGAAGGGCGCTGCCGGCGTCACTGGAGCCGGTCTGGCCACGCTGGCCGGCGGTCTGCAGTCGCACCGCCCGGACCTGGTCGACGGCGTCGGCCTGATCGTCGGTATCGACCGGTTCATGTCCGAGGCCCGGGCGCTGACGAACTTCGCCGGCAACGCCGTCGCGACCGTGCTGGTCGGCCACTGGGTCGGCGAGTTCGACAAGGAACAGGCCCGCCAGGTGTTCGCCGGTGAGGACCCGTTCGACGAGGTCGCGTTCGCCGCCGGCGACACCCACGCCGGCGACGTCCCGGTCACCGCCCCGGTCGGCGACACGCCGGCCGCTCACTAGCCACCTTCCCACCCCTCCAAGCGCTGCCCGCCGGGCCACAGACCGGCGGGCAGCGCGCTGCAGGCCTACTTGCCGTTCAGCAGCTGGACGACCGGGGCGAGGTCCTCGAGGTAGGTCGCGTTGACGCTGATGTACGACGTGCCGAACTCGTCCCGGCGGCGCTGCAGTTCGTCGGCCATCTCCTGCGGCGTACCGCGCAGCATCATCAGTGAGTCGCTCGCCTCCAGCACCTCGGGCTCCACGCCGGCCGCACGCTTGGTCCACGGCGGCAGCTGGCGGGTCCCGGCGGCGAACAGGTTCATCGCCAGCTCGATGTCGTCCGCCCGCGAACCGGCCAGCTCCCGCAGGTCCCGGACCAGCTGAGCGACCTCCGCGCGCGGCGTCATCGCGTCCTTCGCCAGCGAGACGATGTCGGCGCGGGCGGCCGCCAGGGCGAGCGCTCGCGGGCCACCGGCGGCCAGCATGATCGGCGTACGGCGGTCGCCGTCGAGCTGCTGCAGGTGGTCGAGCGTCTGGCGCACCTGATCGCGGCGCTCCTTGGCCGATCCCCACGGCAGGCCGAGCTCGGCCGTCTGCTGCTCGGCGACCGGCCGGCCGGTGCCGATGCCGAACTCGAACCGGCCGTCGGTGAGCACGGTCAGCGTGTGCGCCTCCCACGCGGCGGCTCGCGGCGTACGCAACGGAGCGGCCGCGACGAACGTGCCGACCCGGATGTCCGCGACCGCGGCGGCCATCGCCAGCGACGGGAACGGCGACGGCAATTGCAGCCCGTCGGGCATCAGCACGGTCGAGTACCCGAGGTCCGCGGCCTGCCGAACCGTCTTGATCCACTCCGAACCGGTCGTCGGACTGCCGACCACACCGAACCGGAACTGCTTGTCGTTCATCACCCTGCTCCCTTCGCCTGTCGTACTCACAGCGTCTCCGGGCAGGGGGTCTGTCCACATCCCACGACGGGAGGCGTTCGCCGTACGCCGCTCGACGTACTCTGGTGACATGTCACGCAAGCGCAGCCCCCTGCTGGACCGGCCCGGCGCGGTCGAGGCCGACGGACTCGACGCCGGTGTCGCGGCGCACTACGGCTCCGACCTGCGCGAGCAGCGGGCCCTGGTCGCCGGTGAGGCGTTCGTCGACCTGTCGCACCGCGACGTGGTCACGATCACCGGCCCGGACCGGCTCACCTGGCTGCACGCGCTGACCACGCAGTACTTCGAGGGTCTCAAGCCGGGGACGTCGACGACGGCGCTGCTGCTGTCGCCGACGGGACACGTGGAGCACGTCATGTACGGCGTGGACGACGGCGAGACGTTCTGGTTGCACACGGAGCCGGGCGCGGCGGCTGCGCTGGTGGAGTGGCTGCAGAAGATGGTGTTCATGTCGCGCGTCGAGATCACCGATGTGACGGACGACTACGCGATCATCTGGAAGTCAGGCCCTGCTCAAGGCGACCACCTGACCCGCAGCGGCGAGGACTCGCTCGGTGGCCACGAGGTGTTCCTGCCGCGGGCCGAGCTGTCCGGTCTGGAGCGCCCGGCGGCCGGGGTGTGGGCCTACGAGGCGTTGCGGATCGAGGCGGGCCACCCGCGCTTCGGCCTGGACACCGACGAGCGCGCGATCCCGAACGAGCTGGGTTGGCTCGGCGTCGGCGTACACCTCAACAAGGGCTGCTACCGCGGCCAGGAGACGGTGGCCCGGGTGCACAACCTCGGCCGCCCGCCGCGCCGCCTCGTGCTGCTGCACCTGGACGGTTCGGTCGACCACCTCCCGGCGCATGGGTATGCCGTCAAGGCCGGCGACAAGCAGGTCGGTTTCATCGGCTCCGCCGCCCGTCACCACGAGCTCGGCCCGATCGCCCTCGCCCTGGTCAAGCGCAACGTGGACCCCGAGGCCGTGCTGGAGATCGTCGCCGAGGACCAGCCCACGGTGACCGCAACCCAGGAGCTCCTGGTCGACCCCGAGGCCGGCCTGCACGTCCGCTCGCGTTTGTGAGGGGAATCATTCGCAACACGGCATTTTGCACCTGTACAGTTCAGCCGTGACCGAACCTGTGCTCCTGGCCGACGTCGTCCGCAGCGACTTCGTCGAAGGCCACCACCGCGGCTCCGTCGTGGTGACCAACCCCGACGGCACCGTCGACTGGGCCGTCGGCGTCGTGGACCAGCCGATGTTCCCGCGCTCGTCCAACAAGCCGATGCAGGCCCTCGGCATGCTCCGCCGCGGTCTGCCGCTGACCGACGAGCTGCTCGCGCTCGCGGGCGCGTCGCACTCCGGTGAGCAGTTCCACCTGGACGGTGTCCGGAAGATCCTCGCGGAGGCCGGGCTCGAGGAGTCGGCGTTGCGGACGCCGGTCGCGTACCCGCTGGACGACGACACCCGGGACGCCTGGGTGCGCGGCGGTCACGGCAAGGAGCGGATCGTGATGAACTGCTCCGGCAAGCACGCCGCGATGCTGCTGACCAGCAAGCTCAACGGCTGGTCGCTCGAGGACTACCGCTCGCCGGACCACCCCCTGCAGAAGGAGATCCGGACCGC
The DNA here is from genome assembly GCF_040680955.1 of Kribbella sp. NPDC051936. Classification (NCBI taxonomy): domain Bacteria; kingdom Bacillati; phylum Actinomycetota; class Actinomycetes; order Propionibacteriales; family Kribbellaceae; genus Kribbella; species Kribbella sp. NPDC051936. Next base: position 252,689 of record NZ_JBFAXS010000003.1, read on the forward strand.
GATCGAGGACACCGCGGGCGAGCAGGTCTCGCACGTCGCGGTGGACGGTTGCGGTGCGCCGATCTTCGCGCTGACGCTGGCCGGCCTGGCGCGGTCCTTCGGGCGGTTCGCCGGCGCGGCCGCGGACACGCCCGAAGGCCGGATCGCCGACGCGTTCCGGGCGTACCCGGAGTACGCCAGCGGGAGTACGCGTGACGAGGCCGAGCTGATGCGGGCCGTCAACGGACTGTTCTGCAAGGCCGGTGCGGAGGGCGTGTACGCCGTCGGTCTCGCGGACGGCACCGGGATCGCGCTGAAGCTCGAGGACGGTACGCCGCGCGCCCGCAAGGTCGTGATGGCGGCGACCCTCCGGCGTCTCGGCATCACCAACGAGACGATCGAGAACCACCTGCACTTCGACCTCACCGGCGGCGACGCCGTGGTCGGCGCGGTCCGGCCGCACGCCCCGACCTTCGCCTGACCCGCTGGGGCTATTTGGCGCGCAGGCGGTCGACCGGGGGTGACGTGATCGGCAGCGGTACGGCGGGGGCGGGCAGGTCGTACCCGGCGTACAGGCGGCGGCGGATGTCCTCGAGCGGAAAGGTCTCGCGGTAGATCGCGAGCTTGACGGTCACGCCCTCCAAGGTTGCTCTGAGCAACATCTCCTCGATCGCCGGGTCGGCGGCGCCGCGGGCCGCGAAGACGTCGCGGATGGCGTCCTCGACCAGGGACAGCCGATCGGACTTGGCCTGCTCGACGCGGGCGAAGACGTCGTGGGTGCTGGGCTGCATCATCAGGGTGATCGCCAGCCGCTGGATCGGCAGCGTGGTCGCGGCCGCCATCAGCGCGCCGTCGATGATGCCGGCCAGACGTTCATCAGGAGTTCCCTGGATGGACAACAGGCCGGCGATGCCGTCCAGCCAGCGGTCCAGCAACTCGGCGGCCAGTTGTTCCTTGGTGGCGAAGTAGTACGACACCAGGCCGCGGGAGACGCCGGCGGCGGCGGTGACGTCGGAGATCGACGCGGCCTCGTAGCCCTTCGCGGCGAAAGTTTCCAGGGCCGCGGCCAGGATCCGTTCGCGGGAGCGTTCCCGCAGTTCCTGATTGACGGTGGCCGATCGCGGCACGAATTCCTCTTCCGAAGGTCGAAGCCTGAAGCGCCGGGCAACCCCTCATTCACGTGCCCGGCGCCCCGGGCCGACCCCCCGTTGTTGCGGCCCCTCCCCAGGCGCCGCTTATAGACTGGACGTCCAGTCAACGAATGTAAAGGGCTTGCCCGATTCGTGGGACACGATTCGTGACGGGTAGGATGTGAGGGCTGCGCCCTGTGTCGAGTGGCACGTGAAACCAGCCGTAGCCACCGCCTAACCCCATCGATGACTTGGAGCGCTCCTTCATGCCTGTCCGTAACGACCTGCGCAACGTCGCGATCGTGGCCCACGTCGACCACGGGAAGACCACCCTCGTCGACGCGATGCTGTGGCAGTCCGGCGCCTTCGGAGCCCACCAGCACGTGGACGAGCGGGCGATGGACTCCGGCGACCTGGAGCGTGAGAAGGGCATCACGATCCTCGCCAAGAACACCGCCGTCCGGCACAAGATGGCCAACGGCGAGCAGGTGACCATCAACATCATCGACACCCCCGGCCACGCCGACTTCGGCGGCGAGGTCGAGCGCGGGCTGTCGATGGTGGACGCCATCGTGCTGCTCGTGGACGCCTCCGAGGGCCCGCTGCCGCAGACCCGCTTCGTGCTCCGCAAGGCGCTGGCGCGCAAGATGCCGGTGATCCTGGTGGTGAACAAGGTGGACCGCACCGACGCCCGGATCTCCGAGGTCGTCGACGAGACCTACGAGCTGTTCCTCGACCTGCTCGACCACGACGCCGACCAGAGCGCCCTCGACTTCCCGGTCGTGTACGCGTCGGCGCGCGCCGGCCGGGCCTCGATGACCCAGCCGGAGGACGGCGGCCTGCCGGACTCCGAGGACCTCGAGCCGCTGTTCGAGACGATCCTCGCCAACGTGCCCGCCCCGGAGTACGTCGAGGACGCCCCGCTGCAGGCCCATGTGACGAACCTGGACGCCTCGCCGTTCCTCGGCCGGCTCGCCCTGGTGCGGGTGCACGAGGGCACGCTGAAGAAGGGCGCGCAGGTCGCCTGGTGCAAGCACGACGGGACGATCGAGCGGGTGAAGATCACCGAGCTGCTCGTCACCGAGGCCCTCGAGCGGGTGCCCGGCGACTCCGCCGGCCCGGGTGACATCGTCGCGATCGCGGGTATCCCGGAGATCATGATCGGCGACACCCTCGCCGACGCGGAGAACCCGAAGCCGCTGCCGCTGATCACCGTCGACGAGCCGGCCATCTCGATGACGATCGGCACCAACACGTCTCCGCTGGCCGGCCGCCAGAAGGGCACCAAGGTCACCGCCCGCCTGGTCAAGGACCGCCTCGACAAGGAGCTGGTCGGCAACGTGTCGATCCGGGTGCTCCCGACCGAGCGGCCGGACGCCTGGGAGGTGCAGGGCCGTGGTGAGCTGGCGCTGGCCATCCTGGTCGAGCAGATGCGCCGCGAGGGCTACGAGCTGACCGTCGGCAAGCCGCAGGTGGTCACCCGCGAGATCGACGGCAAGCGGCACGAGCCGGTCGAGCGGCTGACGATCGACTGCCCGGAGGAGTACCTCGGCACGGTCACGCAGCTGCTCGCGGTCCGCAAGGGCCGGATGGAGCAGATGACCAACCACGGCACCGGCTGGGTCCGGATGGAGTTCCTGGTGCCGGCCCGCGGCCTGATCGGCTTCCGGACCGAATTCCTCACCGACACCCGCGGTACCGGTATCGCGCACCACGTGTTCGAGGGGTACGAGCCGTGGTTCGGCGAGCTGCGGACGCGGCCGAGCGGTTCGCTGGTCGCGGACCGGGCCGGCGCCGCGACGTCGTACGCGATGATCAACCTGCAGGAGCGCGGCACGCTGTTCGTCGAGCCGACCACCGAGGTGTACGAGGGCATGATCGTCGGCGAGAACTCGCGCTCCGACGACATGGACGTGAACATCACCAAGGAAAAGAAGATGACCAACGTCCGGTCCTCCACCGCCGACGAGTTCGAGAAGCTGGTCCCGGCGCGCAAGCTGTCGCTCGAGCAGTCGCTGGAGTTCTGCCGCGAGGACGAGTGCGTCGAGGTCACGCCGGACGCGATCCGGATGCGCAAGGTCGCCCTCACCCAGATCGAGCGCGCGAAGCTCGGTCGCAAGACGAAGAGCTGAGAGATGCTGGATCGTGCTGTGATCGACGGGCTGTTCCCGACCGACCTTCCGGAGCCGCAGCACTGGGAGGACCGGTATCCCCTTCGGCAGCTGCCGGAGGGGGCCAAGGTCACCCGCCTCGGCCCCTCGCCGACCGGGTTCATCCACATCGGCGGCGTGTACGTCGGCATGATCGACCGGGACATCTCGTCGAACACCGGCGGGGTGTACCTGGTCCGGGTCGAGGACACCGACCAGTCCCGTGAGGTCGAGGGTGCGCTCGAGCAGTTCGCGCGCGCCTTCGAGTACTTCGGCATCAGCTCCGACGAGGACCACGACCACGGCTCGTACGGGCCGTACCTGCAGTCGCAGCGCGAGCAGATCTACCTGACGTACGTGCGGCACCTGCTCCGCCAGGGCAAGGCGTACCTGTGCTTCGCCACCAAGGACGAGCTGGCCGACATCACCGCCCGCCAGCAGGCCTCGAAGGTCCCGACCGGGTACTACGGCAAATGGGCGATCTGGCGCGACGCCGACCCGTCCGACGTCGCGACCAAGCTCGCCGAAGGTGCGCCGTACGTCGTGCGCTTCCGGACACCTGAAGGCGAGCCGCGGACCAGCTTCGTGGACGCGATCCGCGGCCGACTCGAGCACGAGGCGAACCGCAACGACGCGGTGATCCTGAAGGCCTCGGACCAGTCGCCGCGGCTGCCGACGTACCACTTCGCGCACGCGGTCGACGACCACCTGATGCGGGTGAATCTGGTGATCCGCGGCGACGAGTGGATCTCCTCGGTGCCGTTGCACCAGCAGCTGTTCGCGGCGCTCGAGTTCGACCCGATCACGTATGCGCACATCGCGCCGCTGATGAAGCAGATCCCGGGCGGCAAGCGGAAGCTGTCGAAGCGTAAGGACCCCGAGGCCGGGGTGGACTTCTACATCGGCGCGGGCTACCCGGCCGACGCGGTGCTGTACTACCTGCGCGGCCTGGCGAACGGCCGGCTCGCGGAGATGCCGCTGGCCGAGGCGCTGTCGACGCCGATCGATCTGCGCCAGTGCGGTGTCGCCGGTCCGCTCGTGGACCTGGTGAAGCTGGAGGACATCAGCGCCGACCACATCGCGACGCTGAGCGGGCCGCAGATCCTCGACGCCGTCCGTGCCTGGGCCGTGGAGTACGACGCGGAGCTCGTTCCCGTGCTGGACAACGAGAAGGAGCTGGCGTTGCGGGCGCTGGCGGTCGAGCGGGACGGAGTCGACAACCCGCGCAAGGACCTGCGCAAGTGGTCGGACTTCCGCCCGGCGTACGGCTTCTTCTTTCCCGAGCTGTTCGTCCCGGTCGACGGGCCGTCCGACGAGCGGCTGGTTCCGCTCGGGGTGGCCGCGGACGTGGTGACCGCGTTCGCCACGGACCTGGTGGACAACTACGAGCATCTGGACGACCCGCAGGAGTGGTTCGACCAGATCCGTACCCTCGCCGGCAAGCACCGGTTCGCGCCGAACGCCAAGGAATACAAGAAGGATCCGGACGCGTACGTCGGCTCGATCAGGGAGGCCTCGCAGCTCGTCCGGGTCGCGATCACCGGCGCCACCCGAAGCCCCGACCTGCACGCGACCGCGCAGGCGCTGGGCGCCCCGGAGGTCCTGCGCCGGCTGCGGGCGCTGGCCTCCTAGAACACGAACTGGAAACGGTCGCCGACGGAGCGCGCACACGGCTCCGTCGGTGTGATACTCATTTCTCGGTCAGTGGCGGGGAAGAAAGTTTTGATTCGTTACCAACCAGACGTGAAGTAGCGACGTCTGTCTTGTGGAAGCACTCTTTGGGGGAAGGACAAGGGAAACATGGGCATTCTGCGTAAGTTCGGCGCAACCCTGACGGCCGCCGCGTTCGTGGGCGTCGGCGCACTGTCGGCGACCACTACGGCTGAGGCCGCGCCGCAGGTCGCGACGTCGGCGCAGAAATCGACGACGGCTCCGGCTCCGGTCGGTCTGCCGCCGAGGGCCGCGGCCGCGACGGCGAAGGCGACCTCGACCAGCAAGCTCATCGCGAAGTACCGCATCGACAGCCGCTGCATCACCAAGGGGCGGGTGCTGTGCATCAACAAGAAGACCCGCAAGCTGGTCTACATGGTGAACGGCAAGCCGGTGCAGGTGCTGGACGTGCGGTTCGGCTCCAGCAAGACCCCGACGCGGAACGGCGTGTTCCGCGTCTACCGCAAGTCGAAGAACCACGTCTCGTCGCTGTACCACACCAAGATGCCGTATGCGATGTTCTTCAGCGGCGGCCAGGCGGTGCACTACTCGTCGGACTTCAAGGCCCGCGGCTACAACGGCGCCTCGCACGGCTGTGCGAACGTCCGTGACAAGAAGAAGATCGCCTGGATCTTCGCCCGGGTGAAGGTCGGCGACCGGGTGGTCGTCTACAGCAAGTGAGATCGGCGTACTGACAGCGGCCGGGGAGCTACTCCCCGGCCGCTGTCGCGTTCTGGAAGGCCTTGTAGAGCCGCGGTTCCACCAGGCAGAAGGTGGCCTTGACGACGCTGCTCGGCGTCCGGCGCACCGTCTGTACGGCGATGTCGGCCGCCGACTGTGCCGGCCAGCCGTAGATCCCGGCCGAGACCGCAGGCAGCGCCATCGTCCTCACCCCGAGCTCGTCCGCGATCCGCAGTGCGTTGCGGTAGCAGGACTCGAGCAGCGCGGGATCCCGCTGGCCGGCGGTGTAGTTCGGTCCGACGACGTGGATCACGTACGACGCCGCCAGTGCACCGGCTGTGGTCCAGACCGCCGTACCGGTCGGCGTGCCGTTCGGGTACCGCTCGATGAGCTCGTCGAGGATCTGGCGACCGCCGGCCCGGTGGATCGCGCCGTCGACGCCACCGCCGCCGCGCAGGGCGTGGTGAGCGGCGTTCACGATCGCGTCCGCCGGCACCGTGGTGATGTCGGCGGTGCTCAGCACGATCTCCACGGGCAGCTCCATCCTTCAGACGGTGGGGATCCAGTCGAGGAGCGCGGCGGAGATCTCCGTCGCCGAGTCCTCGGGCAGGAAGTGCAGTCCGGCGACCGTCACCTCCCGTTGGTTCGGCCAACGGCGGCACTGCTCGCGCAGCGGTCCGTTCAGCAGGGCACCCGGATCGGCGTTCACGAACAGCTTCGGTACCCGCGACGTGGCCATCCACTCGGCGTTCGCCGCGACGATGTCGTGGACGTCGCCCGGGACGCCGTCGATCGGAATCTCCCGGGACCAGGTCAGCATCGGACGTCGGCTCTCCCCGGGCTCGACGTACGGCGCTCGGTACTGCGCCAGCTCGTCGCCGGTCAGCTCGCGCAGCGTGCCGCTCGGCAACACTGCCTCGACGAAGACGTTGTCCGTGAGCACGAGCTGCTCACCCTCCGGGCTCCGGAGTCTGCGGAACAGCTCCGGAGCGGGAGCGTTCGGGCTGTCCCAGGTGACCGGTGCGACGAGCATCTCGAGGTAGGCGATCCCGCGAACGGCGTCCGGGTGACGCCGGGCCCAATCGACCGCGAGCACGCCGCCCCAGTCGTGGCCGACCACGATCACCTCGTCGGTCAGCCCGAGTGCCTCGAAGAACGCGTCGACGTACCGCCGATGGTCGACGAACCGGTATCGCAGGCTCGCGTCGGCGTCCGACGGGCCTGATCCGCCCATCCCCACCAGGTCCGGCGCGATACAGCGGGCGATCGCGGAGACCGGCCCGAGAACGTCCCGCCACAGGTACGACGACGTCGGGTTGCCGTGCAGGAACACCACCGGACGCCCGCTGCCGGCCGAGCGGTAGGCGATCGGCGTGCCCAGGTTCACAGTGTCGACAACGGTCTCCATGCGTTCATCCTCCAGGTACGCTGGGCCAACCGAATTGGCTGTGAGGACGTCCTACAAGTGTAGGAACGGGGCTACCGGAGGGGGTTTGTCCGATGCGTGGGCTCATGATTCGCAAGGTGCTGGGCGGGCTGGTCGTCGCGGGCACGATTGCTGCACTCCTGAGTTCCGGAACCAGCGCGACCGCGGCCCCGCAGGACCTGAAGACGGTGCCGTTCGAGGTCAGCGGCGAGCTGCCGATCTACCCGAAGGCGCTGTGGAAGAACGGCTCCTCCGGCGTGAACGTGCGCAAGGTCGAGGCGCGGCTGGTGCAGCTCAAGGTGCTCGAGAAGCGCTACCTGGACAACGAGTTCGGCACCATGACCCGGTCCGCGGTGAAGAAGTTCCAGAAGGCGCACGGGATCCCGGCGCTCGGGTACGTCGACCAGAACACGTGGGACCAGCTCGTCAAGCTCACGCACGAGCCGACGCAGACCGAGCTGTACCCGCCGGTGCCGGTGGTGAACGGCAAGAAGCTCGACGCGCGCTGCGCGACCGGTGTGGCGCTCTGCATCGACAAGACCAGCCGCAAGCTGCGGTACGTCGTGGACGGCGTGGTCAAGATGCAGCTGGACGTCCGGTTCGGCGCCGTGAAGACCGCGACCCGCGAAGGCAGCTTCACGGTCGGCTGGAAGAGCCGCAACCACGTCTCGAAGCTGTACGACTCGAAGATGCCGTACGCGATGTTCTTCAGCGGCGGCCAGGCCGTGCACTACTCGTCAGACTTCGCCGCCCGCGGCTACAACGGCGCGTCGCACGGCTGCGTCAACGTCCGCGACCTCGCCAAGATCAAGGTCCTCTTCGACGAGGTCCACGTCGGCGACAAGGTCATCGTCTACCGCTCGTAGGTCAGAGCGGACGAGGGCCCCGGCGGCGGCGCAGGGCGCCCCAGCCGCCGCGTCCTCGGCCGGTGGCGGCGCGGAGGGCGGGGCGGGCGTCGACGAGGTAGACAGCCGAGGCGACGATGCCGATCAGGCCGAAGAAGCTCAGCCAGCCCTGGAACACCTGGCTGAGGGTGAACACGGTCAGGATCAGCACCCAACCGGGCTTGGTGAGTTTGTCGGCGGCGATGAAGACCGCCCGGGGCCGGAAGACGGCGTCGGCGAGCGCGACCAGCTTGATCGCAAGCAGCACCCACCAGATGACCGACAGCGGATCGTCGAACCCGGGGATCAGGCTCTGGAAGGTGATCATGCTACGAGCCTAACCGACAGACCGGGCGGCCCACCGCTGCTCAGGCGCAGCTGTGGACCGCCCGGTCCCAGGATTCACCGCGAAGTGGGCAAATCGTCACTGTCTGTGGTGAGGTGAGACTTTCAGTCGCCGACCTTCTCGGCCGCGGACTGGGCGGCCTTGGTGGCGGCCTTCGCGGTCTTGCGGGCGCTGGTCGCGGTCGCCTTCACGGTCCGGGTCGCGGACTGAGCGGTCTTCCGGGTGGTGGTCCGGGTGGCCTTGGCCTTGCTCGCGGTGGTCTTGGCAGAGGTGACCAGGTCCTCGGTCGCCTTCTGGTGGCGGATCCGCTCGACCAGGTCCTTGCCGCGGCCGGCCAGGTCCTCGTAGGTCTCCTCGGCCTGGCCGAGGACGACGGTGAAACCGGCCTGCGCGGTCTTCGGCAGCTCGCGCAGCTTGGCCGGGGCGGTGCGCGCGTCGGCGACGATCGCCTCGAACCGCTTGGTCAGCTCGCCCTGCGCCTTGGTCAGCTCCTTGGTGAGCTCGGCCTGCAGGGTCTTCTGGTCCAGCTTGGCGAACCGGGCGGTCACGTCCTCGCCGACGGCGCGGACCTTCTCGACCGCGAGGTCGCCGGCGCCGGCGATCGCGTAGAACGGGGTAACAGGCGTACGGGTAGCCATCAGGCTTCTCCTCGGGATATCAGCAGGTACGGGGTCACTCGGCAGAGGTGTTCTCGCGGACGAACGACGTGTAGACGTCCAGCAGCACACGCTTCTGCCGTTCGTTCAACGCCGGGTCGAGCAGGACGGCGTCGACCACACCGGAGGACTGCTTGCCCTCCTGGCTCTCGTCCGGATCGAGGATGCCGGCCCGCACGTACAGGGTCTCCGCGGAGATCCGCAGCGCCTTCGCGAGCTGCTGCAGCACGTCGGCCGACGGTTTCCGCAGGCCGCGCTCGATCTGGCTGAGGTACGGGTTCGACACTCCGGCCAGGTCGGACAACTGCCGCAGCGACAACTGCGCGTGCCGCCGCTGCTCGGCGAGGTACTCCCCGAGGGAGCCCACCGCCCCAGCCGCCCGATCACTCAACTTGGCCATGTCCCCAGTGTGCTAGCAGGGTGCTTGCAATTGCAAGCACCCTGCCCGTGAGGCGGCTCACGTGAACCGTTTACTGCTTGTTACTGCTCCCGGAAGACCTTGTGCTGGGCGGCCTGGGCGCGCGGGCGGACCGTGATGCGGTCGATGTTCACGTGCGCCGGGCGGGTGGCGATCCAGGCGACGATGTCGGCGACGTCGTCCGACGTCAGCGGCTCGCGGACACCGGCGTACACGGCGTCGGCCTTGGACTGGTCGCCGTCGAAGCGGGTCAGTGCGAAGCCCTCGCTGCGGACCATGCCGGGCGCGATCTCGCAGACCCGGACCGGCTGGTCGTACAGCTCGAGGCGGAGCGTGTCGACGACGGCCTTCGCGCCGTGCTTGGCGGCCACGTACCCGCCGCCGCCCTCGTAGGCGACCTGGCCGGCCGTCGAGCCCATCACGATGATCGTGCCGCGCCCGGCGATCAGTGCCGGGAGCAACGACTTGGTGACGGCCGCGACCGCGATCACGTTCACCTCGTACATCCGCCGCCAGGCATCCAGGTCGGCCTCGGCCACCGGCTCGAAGCCGAACGCGCCTCCGGCGTTGTTCACCAGCACCTGCAGCTCGTCACCGACGGCCGCGGTCAGCGCGGCGACGTCGTCGGCCGACGTCACGTCGCACTGCACCGCACGGCCGTCGATCTCCTTGGCCAGCGCCTCGATCCGGTCCAGCCGCCGCGCGGCGCAGATCACCTCGAAACCCTCGCGGGCGAGGTAGCGCGCCGACGCGGCCCCGATCCCACTGCTAGCACCGGTCACCACGGCCAGAGGACGCTCGGAAGTCATAGCCCGAGTCTCTCAAATCCTCTGGCCGCGGAAGCCGGGTGTCTCAGGACCGGCCGGCTCCGACGGGCTGCCGCGACGCCGCGTGCGCGGGTACGGCGGGACGCCGGCGGGCCGATGCGATGACACCCGCGAGTGCCACGGAACTGACGGCCAGGAATCCGCCCAGCATGGCCAGCGTCTGCCCGTCCGGGTGGATGAGCGCCTGCCCCCGGAAGGCCTGGACGGTCACGGTGAGCATCACGCCCGCGTAGCCGAAGGCCGCGACACCGATGAGCCGGTTGCGGACCCGCTCCGGCCGCAGCCACTCGATGCGGGCGGCGAGCAGGCTCAGCGCCAGGACCGCGAGCAGCAGGAAGTGGATCGCGTGCAGTCCGACGAAGTGCGGGATCCGCAGGTCGCCGCCGACCGTGCTCCAATTCGTCAACGGCATCCCCGGACCGCCCGCCTCGACGCCGATGCCGTGGCTGCCGGCCAGCGTGACCGGGTGCCCGTACGCGTCCGTGACCTCCTGCCGCTGACCCTGCGAACCGACCAGGTAGAACGCGAGCGCCATCCCGGCCACAGCCAGCCCCAGGCCGATCCGGATCGCCCGGTTCAGTGGCCGGTCACCGATCCGCTGGAACAGCAGCATGATCGCGACCACGAGGCTCGCGCCGAACAGACCCAGGACACCGGACATGAAGACCTTCTGGCCGACCTGGTTGAACGTGTCGGAGTTGTCGTTGAAGTGGCTGAACGTGCCGCGCGCGGCCTGGACGGCGATGAACCCGACGTCGACGATCCCGGTGACCGCGAACACCGTCCCGGTCCACCAGCCGAAGCGTTTCGCCTTGCGCAGCTTGGAAAGCAGCCAGGCGAGCGTCCCGCCGTACAGCACGAACGACAGGCCGAACTTGAACGGCTTCAGCCACACGGACTCGTTGAGGATCTCGCGGCCGTCGACCAGCAGACCGATCCCGGACACCGCGACGAGACCGGACATGACGAGCACCATCAGCACCAACGGACGATGCCAGGACCTGACTTCTTCGAGGACTGTACGCATGTGATTCATGCTGTCCGGGAGCAGCGCGCGAAGCAGTGGTGCGAATCCGCCTTCCGGGGTGGTGATAGACCCACCCCGGGCGGACGTCACGCCTGGCGGGTCGGCAGGGCGACGACCTGACGGAGGTTCAGCTCCCGGCGCCGGCCCACCGCGAACGTCACCACGTCGGCGATGTCGTCGGCGTGCAGCGGGCCGATCTGCTCGTTCATCGACGCGATCAGGTCCTGGCCCGGGGCGTCGAGGTGCGTCGCCAGTTCGGTGTCGGTCAGCCCGGGCTCGATGTTCGTCACACGGACGTCGTACGGCGCGAGGTCGGCGCGCAGCGAAGCGGACAGATGGGTCAGCGCCGCCTTGGTCGCGCCGTACACGGCGTACCCCGGGAACACCACGTGCGCCCCGATCGACGAGATGTTCACCAGGTCCGCGGTCCGGCCCGCGCCGGCTGCCGCGATCAGGTCCGGCGTGAATGCCCGCACCAGCCGCAGTACGCCGGTCAGGTTGGTGTCGATCATCCGGGTCCAGTCGTCGACCCGCCCGTCGGCGACCGGCGCGGCCAGCATCACGCCGGCCGCGTTCACCACCAGGTCGACGGTCTCCAGCCGCTCGTGGATCCGGGCTACCCCCGCGTCCACGGACTCCTGCGACGTGACGTCCAGCCCGACGCCGAACGTCCGCGGTCCGAGCTTGCCGGCCAGATCGTCGAGGCGGTCCTGCCGCCGCGCGACGAGCGCGACCGAGGCGCCGGCATCGGCCAGTTGGGTGGCGATCGCGGCGCCGATTCCGCTGGCGGCTCCGGTCACTACAGCGTTGCGAATGCTCAGGTTGGTCATGTCACCGATCCTGGGGCGGCCGCCGAGGCTTACCCAGGTGTCTGCTGAGCCTGGTTCTGGCAGGACCAGGTTGGGGGCCCGGGTGATCTGGATACTGGAAGGCATGGATCGCCGTGCGGAGCTGACCGAATTCCTGAAGTCGCGCCGGGCACGCGTGCAACCGGAGGAGCTCGGCATCAAGGTGTACGGCGGGCGGCGCCGCGTACCCGGTCTGCGCCGCGAGGAACTCGCCCAGGCCGCCGGAGTCAGCGCCGACTACTACGTCCGCCTCGAACAGGGCCGCACCGACAATGTCTCGCAGGAGATCCTGGACGCGGTCGCCGACGTCCTGAAGCTGACCGAGGACGAGCGCAAGCACCTCGCACTGCTCGCGAAACCGGTTCGCCGCCCTCCGCGGCGCCGCCCGCAGCAGCGCCTGCGCGCGGGAATGCAGCGGCTGCTCGACTCGATGCCGGACGTGCCCGCGTTCGTCCTCGGCCGCCGGATGGACGTCCTGGGCTGGAACCGGCTGGCCGCGGCGCTGATCGCCGACTTCGGCAGCCTGGACCGCAAGGACCGCAACATTCCGCGGCTGGTCTTCCTCGATCCGGCGTCGCGCGACTTCTACCCTGCCTGGGACGCGGTCGCGGAGGAGACCGTCGGCTACCTGCGGATGTACGCGGGCCGCTACCCGGACGATCCGGAGCTGACCGAACTGGTCGGCGAGCTCTCGATCCGCAGCCCGGAGTTCCGGGAACACTGGGCCCGGCACGACGTGAAGGACAAGACGTTCGGCACGAAGACGCAGCACCACGCGCTGGTCGGCGACATCACCGTCCAGTACGAGACGCTCCAGCCGCCGGGAGAACCGGACCAGCTGCTGGTGACGTACACCGTCGAGCCGGGCTCCACCTCCGAGCAGAACCTCCGGCTGCTCGCGAGCTGGACCGCCGCGGATAGGGAGAAGTCCCGATACCCCGCCGAGACCCCGGAGTTACCCTGACCAGGTGACCGACTTCTCCGCCGACCGTCCACTCCGGCGGGTCGCGATGATCAGCCTCCACACGTCACCGCTCGACCAGCCCGGAACCGGGGACGCCGGCGGCATGAACGTGTACGTCGTCGAGCTGTCCAAACAGCTGGCCGGACTGGGCATCGAGGTCGACGTGTTCACCCGGGCGACCGCGTCCGCGCTGCCGGCCCGCGTCGAGCTGCTGCCCGGCGTGGTGGTCCGCAACGTTGCCGCCGGCCCGTACGAGGGCCTGACGAAGAACGAGCTGCCGGCGCAGCTGTGCACGTTCGCCCGCGCCGTCCTGCGCGCCGAGGCGATCCACGAGCCCGGCTGGTACGACGTCATCCACTCGCACTACTGGCTGTCCGGACAGGTCGGCCTGCTCGCCCGCGATCGTTGGGCGGTCCCACTGGTCCACACCATGCACACGATGGCCAAGGTGAAGAACGCCAGCCTGGCGGACGACGACGTACCCGAACCGCCCGCGCGACTGCTCGGTGAGGAGCAGGTCGTCGAGGCCGCGGACCGGCTGCTCGCCAACACCGACGACGAGGCCCGCGAGCTGATCGACCTGTACGGCGCCGCGCCGGCGAAGGTCGGCGTGGTCAATCCCGGCGTGGACCTGGAGCTGTTCAGTCCGGGCTCGCAGGAGGCCGCGCGGCAGGAAGTCGGCTTGCCGGCCGATGCCGTCGTCCTCGCGTTCGTCGGCCGGATCCAGCCGTTGAAGGCGCCCGACCTGCTGATCCGGGCCGCGGCGCGGATGCTCGAGCGGGACCCGTCGCTGCGGTCCCGGCTGGTGGTCGCGATCATCGGCGGGCCGTCGGGCAACGGGATGGAGCACCCCGAGTCGCACGCCGAGCTGGCCAGGGCGCTGGGGATCTCCGACGTCACGCGCTTCGTGAAGCCGATGGAGCGGGCGCGGCTGGCCTCGTGGTACCGCGCGGCGTCGGTCGTGTGCGTCCCGTCGTACTCGGAGTCGTTCGGGCTGGTCGCGCTGGAGGCGCAGGCCTGCGGTACGCCGGTGGTCGCGGCGGCCGTCGGCGGCCTGAGTACGGCGGTGCTGCACGGGCGGACCGGGTTCCTCGTCCGCGGGCACGGTGTGGACGACTTCGCCGACGCGCTGTCGCGGATCGCGACGGATCCGGCGACCCGCGAGAGCATGAGCCACGCGGCGGTCGAGCACGCCCGGGGATTCGGCTGGGAGCTGACCGCCCGCAAGACGCTGGCGGCGTACCGGACCGCCACGCAGACGATGGCGGCGGAGATCGCGGCGGAGGTAGCTGGGTGAGAGTTTCTGCGGCGGACGTGATCCGCCAGGTGCTGACCGAGAACGAGCTCGACTTCACCGAGAGTGAACCGGGCGCGTTCGTCGTGGACCTGCCGGGGGAGCGGAAGCTGAAGACCACGGTCTCGCTGACCGTCGGCCCGCAGGCCGTCCAGGTGCACGCGTTCGTCGCGCGGCACCCGGACGAGAACCACGCGGCCGTGTACCGCTGGCTGCTGGAGCGGAACCTGAAGATGTACGGCGTCGCGTTCGCCGTCGACCATATGGGCGACATCCACCTCGACGGCCGGGTCCCGCTGCACGCGATCACCCCGACCGAGGTGGACCGGCTGCTCGGCGCGGTGCTCGAGTACGCCGACTCGTCGTTCAACACGATCCTCGAGATGGGGTTCGCGTCGTCGATCCGGCGCGAGTACGAGTGGCGGGTGGCGCGCGGCGAGTCGACTCGAAACCTGGACGCGTTCAAGGGCTGGCTGGAGCCTCGATAACATGCGGGTATGACCTATCGCCTGATCCTGCTCCGCCACGGCCACAGCGACTGGAACGCCAAGAACCTGTTCACCGGCTGGGTCGACGTCGACCTGAACGCGCAGGGCGTCGAGGAGGCGCACCGCGGCGGTCAGCTGCTGCTCGAGCGCGGGCTGCTGCCCGACGTGCTGCACACGTCCGTGCTCCGGCGCGCCATCCGGACCGCGAACATCGCGCTCGAAGAGGCCGGGCGCCAGTGGATCGACGTACGGCGGTCCTGGCGGCTGAACGAGCGGCACTACGGCGGCCTGCAGGGCAAGGACAAGAAGCAGACGCTGGAGGAGCTCGGCGAGGAGCAGTTCATGCTGTTCCGCCGGTCGTACGACACCCCGCCGCCGGCGATCGAGCGCGGCTCCGAGTTCGACCAGGCCGGCGACCCGCGGTACGCCGGACTCCCGCCGGAGATCCTGCCCGCGACCGAATGCCTGAAGGACGTCGTCGAGCGGATGCTCCCGTACTGGTACGACGCGATCGTGCCCGACCTGAACGCCGGCAAGACCGTCCTGGTCACCGCCCACGGCAACTCACTCCGCGCCCTGGTCAAACACCTCGACAACCTCGACGAGAAAACCGTGGTCGGCCTGAACATCCCGACCGGAATCCCGCTCTACTACGAACTCGACGACAACTTCAAGCCCGTCACCCCCGGCGGCGAATACCTGGACCCGGCCGCAGCCCAAGCCGCCATCGAAGCCGTCAAAAACCAGGGCCGCTGACCGGGGGAGCCGTCAGGTCGGGGACGGCGGGTCGTCGAGGGGCAGGTCTTCGAGATCCAGGCTGCGGAGATGGTCGAGCTGCGCCTGTAGCTCGGGTCGCTGCGCGACGATCTCGGGACTGCGCTCCAGGAGAGCAAGTTCGGTTCGGCGCAGCCTTCTCATGTGCTGCTCCACCGCGTCGAGGTGCGCGAGCAGCTCAGGCCCGCTCATGCCGGAGATGTCGACGTTGATCAGCCGGTCGGTCACAGATTCGTCCACGGCAAGGAAGCTACCGGAACGCACGGACATACCACGGCGCGATTGGGGAGTGCTGTGTGCACGCTGGACAGGTAGTGCACTGGCGAGACGGTGTACGCGCGGACCTGATCACGCTCAGCCGCACTGCTCAGCTGCTGACACGTCCTGTCGAGAGTGCACAGTGTGACCCGGACGCAAAGACGCCCCCGGCAACTTGCTGCCGGGGGCGCCTGTTGGGGGTTGGGTCAGTTGCCGTTGGGGTTGGGGGTGGAGGCGCCGGCGCCGGAGCCGGCGGCGGTGCCGCCGACGGCGACGGGGAGTTCGCCGGTGACTAGGTAGACGACGCGGCGGGCCATCGCGACCGCGTGGTCGGAGATGCGCTCGTAGTAGCGGCTGAGCAGGGCCATGTCGACGGCGACCTCGACGCCGTGCGGCCAGTGGTCGTCCATCATCAGCCGGAACTGGTTGGAGCGGAGCTTGTCCATCTCGTCGTCGCTGGCCTCGAGCCGGCCGGCGGCCTCGACGTCGCGGGAGGCGATCACGTCGCCGGCGGCGTCGACCATTTTGCCGGCGACCGAGCCCATCGACTCGATCACGTCGTGCAGCTCGGCCGGGATCGCGGGCGCCGGGTAGCGCAGCCGGGCGATCTTGGACACGTGCGCGGCCAGGTCGCCCATCCGCTCGAGATCGGCGACCATCCGCAGCGCGGCGACGAGCATCCGCAGCTCGTTGGCGACCGGGGACTGGCGGGCCATCAGCTCGAAGACCTTCTCCTCGACGCCTTCACCGGCGGCGTCGAGCTGGATGTCGGCCGCGATGACTTCCTCGGCCTTGCGGATGTCCGCCTCGAGCAGGGCCGCCGTCGACCGGCGGACGGCGGTGGACACTGTCCGCGTCATCCGCTCCAGCTCGGCGAGGATGTCGTCGAGCTGCTCGTGGTACGTGTCACGCATGGTGTTCGAATCCGATCTGTGGTGTCCGGTGCCGCGGCGGGAACCGGGTACGGTGCCCCGCCCAACGGTGACCGTACGGCGTCGAGGTTGCCGGACGGCGACGAGTGGTGAACGCCTGATGAACAGTTGAGTCGTGTCCCGGTCATCCGGTGCTCATTCGGTCTTTCCCTGCTGGTCGCCCGCGTAGCATCGTTGCCGTGGACCCCACGCTGGCTGCGGTGCTGGGCGGCGTCATCGGCGCGGCCCTGGCTCTGCTTTCGCTCGGCGCGATGATGCTGTCGGAACGCGCGCAGCGCAAGATCCCGGAGTCCCCGGAGCCGGCGGTGCCCTCGGGTGTCGCCACGGTGCTGTCGGTGCTGCGGTCCTCGGCGGTCGTGATGGGGCCCGAGGACCAGGTGCTCCAGGCCAGCGCCCCGGCCCACGTGCTCGGCATCGTCCGTGGCGAGCGGCTCGTGGTCGACGACATCCTGACGATGGTCCGCCAGGTCCGCCGCGACGGCGAGATCCGCCAGCAGGACCTGGAGATCGTCCGGGGCCGACTCGGCGCCACGCAGTACGTCAGCGCCCGGGTGGCGCCGCTGGGTAGCCAGCTGGTGCTGGTGCTGGTCGAGGACCGCACCCGGGAGCGCCGCCTGGATGCGATCCGGCGGGACTTCACCGTCAACGTCAGCCATGAGCTGAAGACCCCGGTCGGCGCGCTGATCCTGCTGGCCGACGCGGTCTCGGAGGCCTCGGACGACCCGGAGGCGGTGCAGCGGTTCTCGGACCGGATGCGGGTCGAGGCGTCCCGGCTGAGCCGGCTGGTCAAGGAGATCATCGAGCTGTCCCGGCTGCAGGGCGACGACCCGCTGGAGAATCCCGGTCCGGTCGACGTCAACGCGGTCATCGAGGCGGCGGTGGACCGCTGCCGGATCGACGCCGAGGACCGCGACATCAAGATCGTGGTGAAGACCGAGCCGGAGCTCGAGGTGCTGGGCAGCGAGGACCAGCTGGCGATGGCGATCGGCAACCTGGTCGAGAACGCCGTCAACTACAGCCCGGACGGCACCCGGGTCGCGGTCACCGCGCACCCGATCGGCGACCTGGTCGAGGTGACCGTGTCCGACCAAGGCGTGGGCATCCCGAGCGGCGACCTGGAGCGGATCTTCGAGCGGTTCTACCGCGTCGACCGAGCCCGCAGCCGGGAGACCGGCGGCACCGGGCTGGGCCTCTCGATCGTCAAGCACATCGCGTCGATCCACGGCGGTGACGTGCGGGTCTGGAGTGTCGAGGGCCAGGGCTCCACTTTCACCGTGAGACTTCCGTTGCGGCTCGACCCCGCTTCGGGACAAGCCGACTCCGCCAGCCAGGAGGAGGCGGCAACACACCTGACGCCTACCCCGTCAGGTCAGATCGCAAAGGAGACAGCTTCGTGACCCGAGTGCTGGTCGTCGAAGACGAAGAGAGCTACAGCGACGCGCTGTCGTACGTGCTGCGCAAGGAAGGGTTCGAGGTCGCCGTCGCGGAGACCGGACCGGACGCGCTGGACGAGTACGACCGCGCCGGTGCGGACATCGTCCTGCTCGACCTGATGCTGCCGGGTCTGTCCGGCACGGAGGTCTGCCGGGCGCTCCGCAGCCGGGGCAACGTCCCGGTGATCATCGTCAGCGCCAAGGACACCGAGGTCGACAAGGTCGTCGGGCTCGAGCTGGGCGCGGACGACTACGTGACCAAGCCGTACAGCCCGCGCGAGCTGCTGGCCCGCGTCCGCGCCGTACTGCGGCGTGGGCAGGACGTCGAACTGCTGCCGGACACGCTCGAGGCGGGCCCGGTCCGGATGGATGTCGAGCGGCACGTGGTGACGGTGTCCGGGACCGAGATCCGGCTCCCGCTGAAGGAGTTCGAGCTGCTCGAGATGCTGCTGCGGAACACCGGGCGCGTGCTCACCCGGGGGCAGCTGATCGACCGGATCTGGGGCGCCGACTACGTGGGCGACACCAAGACCCTCGACGTGCACGTCAAGCGGCTGCGTTCGAAGCTCGAGAAGGACCCGTCGAACCCGCAGCACCTGGTCACGGTGCGTGGTCTGGGCTACAAGTTCGAGTCCTGAGTCACACGCCCGCGGGTCGCGACGGCCCGTTGGGTTAGCTTAGGCTCTCCTTAGTTGAGGCAAGCTAAGGAGAGTCATCCATGTCCTGGTCCCGTAGCAAGGTCGTCAGTGCGGTCAGTGCCGTACTGCTCGCCACGACCACGCTGGCCGCCTGCGGCAACGACGGCGACAAGCAGGCCGAGTCGTCGGCCGGCGCGGCACAGTCGGGGTTCCCGGTCACGCTGAAGAACACGTTCGGCGAGACGACCATCACCACGAAGCCGGAGCGGATCGTCACGCTCGGCTGGAACGCCCAGGACGTGGTCTACGCGCTCGGCGAGACCCCGGTCGGGATGCCGAAGGTCACCTACGGCCCGACCCCCGAGGGTGTCACCGCCTGGGACGCCGGCAAGTTCGACAAGTCGAAGACGACGCTGCTGGACACCGGCGACAAGTACCCGTTCGAGCAGATCGCGGCGCTGAAGCCGGACGTCATCCTGGCCCCGTACGAGGGCTTCGACGAGGCGACGTACAAGACCCTGAGCGGGATCGCGCCGACCGTCGCGTACCCGGGGGCGCCGTGGCAGACCACCTGGCAGGACCAGACGCTGCTCGTCGGTGAGGCGCTCGGCCGGAAGGCCGACGCGGAGAAGCTGATCACCGGGATCCAGGACAAGATCAAGCAGGTCGCGGCCGAGCACCCCGAGTTCAAGGACAAGACCATCACGGTCGGCTCGTTCGGCCCCGAGAACTACATCTACATGCCGGGCGACCCGCGCGTGCAGATCCTGAACGAGATGGGCTTCAAGAACGCGCCGGGCGTCGAGGCGCTGGAGAAGACCAACACGAAGAAGGAGTTCTCGCTGACGGTCAGCAAGGAGAAGGTCGCCGACGTCGACGCGGACGTGCTGATCGCGTACGTCGACGGGATCGGGACCCAGAAGTTCCTCGCCGACCCGGTCTACTCGTCGCTCGACGCGGTCAAGACCGGTGGCGCGTACCCGCTGCAGGACCAGCAGGTGATCTCCGGGATGAGCGCGGTCAGCGTGCTGAGCGTCCCGTGGGTCCTCGACAAGGTCCTGCCGGGCCTCTCAAAGGCAGCCTCCGCCGGCAAGAACTGAGACCCGAGCCGACGGGACCGTTTCGGTGGTTAACCACTGAAACGGCCCCTTCGCATGCTGCATGCGGTGCAGGAAGGGTCCATTTCGGCGGTTAACCACCGAAATGGACCGGCGCCGGGGCAGGGGCGGCTGGCCTGGGTGGGCGGGGGCCTGGGTGGGCGGGGGCCTGGGTGGGGAGTTACTCGGCCGGGGACGCGGACGGCGAGTAGTGGTCGTCGGTGAGGACCGGGATGTAGGTGGAGATCGGCGCCGCGGTGCCGAAGGTGATGGTCACGTTGACCATCTGGCCGGGCTTCGCGCCGGTCACGACGACCGTCGGCCCGCCGTCCTCGGCACCCGGGGTCGGGGCCGACGGGGTCTCGGTCGGGGTGTCCGTCGGAGTGGCGGACGGGGTCGCGCTCGGGGTCTCGGCGCCGGTGCCCGGCAGCAGCAGCGCGGAGTGCGGCGCGAGGTCGACCGGCTCCTTGATGCCCTCGAACGTGACCTCGGTCGGCTGGTCGCCGCCGGCCTGGCCGTCGGAGGTCCCGGGCGGGGCCTGCTTGATGCTGACCAGGGTGTCCGCGGTGTCGCCGTCGTTGACGATCACGCTGTGCAACTCGCCCTTGCCCTCGGCATCGGCCAGCACCAGCATGTTGCGGATCTTCAGCTGGCCGGAGTCGACGTTGGTGCCCTCGGCGGCCTGGTACGGCTGCAGGGTCGGCGCGGAGAAGCTCGCGCTGCACGCCGCCAGCGCGATACTGAGAGTGGCGGCGGCACCCGCCAGCGCGGTACGCCGGGCGAACCGCGAGGACAACGTGATCGGCACTGGAATCCCTCTCGTGCAAGCTGTTTCGGGTCTGTCGCGGCACGGTGTGCGGCGACTGCGGACCGTCTGTGGATGCCGTCAGGCAGCGGCCTCCGGCGCACCACAGCGTAGCCCTCGGGGTCGGCGAGCCGGACGCCGGGATGCCTCCGGAGGGGGTCCGCGGCGGTGTCCCGAGCAGCTCTGCGCGCGCGCACGAGGCATGCGACCGATCGTTTGTCAAGGCGAGATGTGGGCCCTGACCAGCGCAAACGCCCCAACCGGACCACCGACCGCGTGGTAGGATAGATCTCGGAAAGGGGCACTTCACACATGACTTTCACAGTCGGCGAGACGGTTGTTTACCCCAATCACGGAGCGGCCGTCATCGAGGACATCGAGACCCGTCAGATCAAAGGTGAGGACAAGACCTATCTGGTCTTGAGGATCGTCGCTCAGAACGACCTGGTCGTCCGGGTCCCCGCGTGCAACCTCGATCTCGTCGGCGTGCGTGACGTCGTGGATCAGGCCGGGCTGGAGCGCGTCTTCGACGTGCTGCGCGCACCGCACACGGAGGAGCCGACCAACTGGTCGCGACGTTACAAGGCGAACCTGGAGAAGCTGCACTCCGGTGACGTGCTGAAGGTGGCAGAGGTCGTCCGCGACCTGTGGCGCCGTGAGCGTGACCGCGGCCTGTCCGCCGGTGAGAAGCGGATGCTGGCGAAGGCTCGCCAGATCCTGGTCTCCGAGCTGGCCCTGGCCGAGCACACCAACGAGGACAAGGCCGAGGCCATCCTCGACGAGGTCCTCGCCTCCTAACAGCCGAACGCAGTCCGAAGCAGCTTTGTATGAGTAGCGCGGTCGTGATTCCCGCGGCCGGGCTGGGGCTGCGACTCGGTGGTGAGACCCCGAAAGCGTTTCGAGAGGTCGGTGGCGACTCGCTGCTGGTCCACGCGGTGCGTGGGCTGAAGGCAGCGGCCGCCGCCGACCTCGTCTGTTTCGTGGTCGCGGTGCCGGCCGGCTCCGAGGAGACGGTCGCCAAGGAGCTCACGCCGTACGTCGGGGACGCCCAGCTGCTCGTGGTGGCCGGCGGCGGTGAACGGGCCGACTCTGTGCGGGCGGCGCTGGACGTGGTGCCGGTCGACGGGATCGACTGCATCCTGGTCCACGACGCGGCGCGGGCGTTCGTACCGGTCGAGGCGATCGAGCGGGTGGTCGCGGCGGTGCGAGGCGGCGCCGAGGCCGTCGTACCGGTGGTGCCGGTGACCGACACGATCAAGCGGGTCGGTCCGGCGGGTGAGGTGGTCGACACGCCCGACAGGTCGAGCCTGGTCGCGGTGCAGACGCCGCAGGGCTTCGCACCCGACGTACTGCGACGTGCGCATGCCGCCGGCGCGGACGCGGGCGGGACCGACGACGCGATGATGTGCGAGAGGCTCGGGGTGACGGTGCGGACGGTCGAGGGCTCGCCGGATGCGTTCAAGGTGACCCGGCCGCAGGACCTGCTGCTGGCCGAGGCGCTGCTGGCGGAGAGGCGGCTCGGGTGAAACTCCCGCGGGTCGGCAACGGGATCGACGTCCACCCGTTGGAGGAAGGCCGCCCGATGTGGCTGGCCGGCCTGCACTGGCCGGAGGAGACGTCCGGCCCGTCGGGTCATTCCGACGGCGACGTCGCGGCGCACGCGATCTGCGACGCGCTGCTCAGCGCGGCACGGCTGGGCGATCTCGGCTCCAACTTCGGGACCGCCGAGCCCGAGTGGGCCGGAGCGTCCGGCGCGGCGCTGCTGGCGGAGGCGGCCCGGCGGGTCCGCGCGGCCGGCTTCGAGATCGGCAACGTCACGGTCCAGGTGATCGCCAACCGCCCCCGCTTCGCCGCCCGCCGCGAGGAGGCCGAGAAGGCCCTGAGCGCCGCCTGCGACGCCGAGGTGTCGGTCAGCGCGACAACCACCGACGGCCTGGGCCTCACCGGCCGAGGCGAAGGCATCGCCGCCCTCGCCACCGCCCTCATCTACTGACCCTCGCCTCCACCTCACCGCGGGCGCGTCTTTGGGCGCGCATCAACCATTTCTCGGTCCGGTTCATGGTTGGTGCGGACCCAAGGACGGCAGGTCGACGGGGTCGGGGGAGAAGCGGGCGGCGCGGGGGTCGAGTTCGTTGCCGATCGGCTGGGTGAGTGGCGTGTAGAGCTCGGGGCGGCGGCCGCGGAGCCAGCGGCGGCCGGTTGCCAGCGGCACCAGATCGAGGTCGAGGTCGGCGGTGACGACGGCCTCGTCGGGGACCGGGGTCTCCGCGACGATCCGGCCGTACGGGTCGAGGATCATGCTGTTGCCGGTGCGGACCTCGTCGTCGTCCCGGCCGACCCCGTTGCTGAACAGCACGAACAAGCCGTTGTCGTGGGCCCGCGCCGGCAGCCACCGCATCAGCCACCCGCGCCCGCTCGGCCCGTTGAACGCCGCCTCCACCGCGGTAGGATCCGCCGCGCGGTTTTCCCAGACCGGCAACGGGATCGGCTTCATGCCGTACGGACTGCGGGAGTTGGTCCCGCCGGTCTGATGCGGCGCGAGCAGCACGGTTGCGCCGAGCAACGCGGTGATCCGGACATTCTCGACCAGGTTGTTGTCCCAGCAGATCAGCACGCCGGCCCGGAACCCCCACGGCGTGTCGAACACCGTGTACGTCGACCCGCTCGCAATCTCCTCGTGCTCGAACGCGTGCAGCTTGCGATGCACCTCGACCCGCCCGTCCGGCAGGCACACGGCGTACGCGTTGAACAACGTGCCGTCGGCATCTTCCAGGAACCCGACGCCGATCCCGGCCCCGAGTTCCTTGGCCAGAGCAAGCACCCGGCCGACCAGCGGCCCGTCGACGGGCTCGGCGAGCTCCCGTAGCCGTGACGGCGAATGGCGCCGGAGATGCCAGTAGCCGAGCAGACACATCTCCGGGAACACGACCAGCCGGGCGCCGTCGCCGACCGCCTCGCGGGCCAGCCGCTCGACGGTGGCGAGATTGGCGGCGGGGTCGTCAGGCGTCGGCTCGAACTGGACAACGGCTGCGCGGAAGGACGTCATGTCCCTATCGAAACGCGCAGGCATCTATGACGTCCAATAGTCGTTCGGACCGATTCCATATCCTGAGGTTATGGATCTTCGTCTGCTCCGGGCGTTCGTCACGGTGGCCAGGCTGCGGAACTTCGGCGCCGCGGCCGTGGAACTGTCGACCAGCCAGCCGGCGCTGACCAAGCAGATCCAGGTGCTGGAGCGCCGGGTCGGCGCGGTGCTGTTCGACCGCGGCCGTCACGGCGCCCGGCTGACCCCGGCGGGTGAACTGCTGCTTGCTGACGCTCTGGAGTTGCTGGACCGCTCGGAAGCCTTCGAACGACGGGCCGCGCAGGTGGCCTCCGGGGCCGAGGGATCGTTGGCGATCGGGTTCGGGCTGTCCGGGATCGAGCTCGCCCCGCGGGCGGTGGCACTGTTCCGGAGCCGGTGGCCGGGAGTGACGATCTCGCTCGAGGACATGTCGTCGGCGAGGCAGTGCGAGCGGCTGCTCGCGGGCAGCCTGCACATCGGGTTCGTCCGGCTGCCGGTGCCCGCGGGGCTCGAGCACCTTCGGTTACGACGGGACCGGCTCGCCCTCGCCGTACCCGCCGATCAGGAGTTGCCGCGCGATCTCGTCGGCTGGATCGACGCGCGGCCGCTCGTCCGCCTGACACCGGGCCGCGGGCCGGGGCTGACGGCGCAGATCAACACGCTGTACGCCGAGCTTGGTTGCCACCCGCAAATACTTCAGGAGGCCGGTGACCTGCAGACCGTCCTCGCTCTGACCGCGGCCGGCGTCGGGCCTGCCGTCGTACCGCAGACCGCGGAGCGGATCGCCCCGCCCGAGATCCGCCTGGTCCCACTTCCCGGCCGTGCCGCGACCTGGTGGACAGGCGCCGCCTGGGCAACCAGGACCCCGCTGACGGAACGCTTCGTGAAAGCCGCCGCCGAGGTCGCACGGACCTAGCCCAGACGAGACCTAGCGCCGACGCGGCAACGGCGGCAGCTCGTACGAGTCCAGCCAGGCGGCGAAGAGGTGTCGCAGCGCCTCCTCGTCCGGGCTGAACGTCGTGGCGAGCGCGATGAACTCCGCCGTGGTGACCGACCCGTGCCGGTGCGTCTTGGTCCAGGTGCGGAGCAGCTCGAAGAACGGGTCGTCACCGAGGTGGTTGCGCAGCACGTGCAGCGTGATCGCGCCGCGCTTGTACAGGCGGTCGTCGAACATCAGGTCCGGCCCCGGATCCGACAGCATCAGGTCCTGCGGCAGACCCTTCAAACGCGAGTACGCCTTGGCCACCTGCTGATCCGCGGTCAGCCCGCGCGACTCCTCCGACCACAGCCACTCGGCGTAGCAGGCGAAGCCCTCGTTCAGCCAGATGTGCTGCCAGTTCGCCGGCGTCAGGCTGTTGCCGAACCACTGGTGTGCCAACTCGTGCGCGACCAGCCGCTCCGAGCCGTTCCGCCCGTCGACGTGGTTGCTGCCGAACACCGAGATGCTCTGCGCCTCGAGCGGGATCTCCAGCGGGTCGTCGGTCACCACGACCGTGTACCCGCCGAACGGGTACGGCCCGAACTGCCGGCAGAACAGCTTCATCATGTCCTGCTGCCGCCCGAAGTCGTGCCGGAACTCGCGGATCCGGCCGGCCGGCAGCACGCCGCGGATCGTCACCGGCGACGCCGCCAGGTCCACCTCGTCGTACCGGCCGATCTGCACGGTCGCGAGGTACGTCGCCATCGGCGCGGCCTGGTCGAACACCCACGTCGTACGGCTCGCCTTCACCCGGCGGGACACCAGCCGCCCGTTCGCGACCACCTGGTACGGCGAGTCGGTGGTGATCGAGATGCGGTAGTGCGCCTTGTCGCCGGGGTGGTCGTTGCACGGGAACCAGGTGGCCGCGCCGCTCGGCTGGCTGGCGACGATCACGCCCTCGGTGAGCTCCTCCCAGCCGAGCTCGCCCCACGGGCTGTCCTCGGGCCTCGGGTTGCCGCCGTACTGGATGTCGACCGAGAACTCGGCGCCGTCCGGGATCGGCGTCGCCGGGGTGATGTGCAGCTTGCCGCCGCGATGGGCGTACCGCTGCGGCCGGCGGCCGTTCACCGACACCTTCGAGACGCGGAGACCGGACAGGTCGAGGCTGAAGCGGGACAGCGACTGGGTGGCGTAGGCGGTGATCGTCGCCTTGCCGGTCAGGCGGTTGCTGTTGACTCGGTAGTCGAGCTCGAGCTCGTACGACTCCACCTTGTAGTCGGTACTTCCATGGCTCGGCACATAGCGGTCAACCATCAGCCCTGCCAGGGAGCGCTGTGCTGCCATGGCGCAATGGGGTTCCCGGCCCAGCGCGTACCCGCCGGCACACCTTCACCACGCATCACGAGCGACACCGGGCCGATGGTAGCGCCTGCTCCTACCGCGGCGGCCGGGAGGACGATGCCGTGCGGGCCGAGGGTCGCCCCGGGGCCGAAGGTGACTGTGTTCATGGAGAGAACTCGATCATGAAAAAGGTGCGTCTGCAGCACGCAACCGCGATTCACCGTGGCGCCGTCGCCCAGGGTGACCAGATCCGCCTCCGGCAACCAGTACGTCTCGCACCAGACGCCCTTGCCGATTTTTGCTCCGAGTGACCGCAGCCAGAGGTTGAGCACCGGGGTACCGGCGGCGGCGTTCGCGAACCAGGGCGC
Organism: Kribbella sp. NPDC051936; assembly: GCF_040680955.1. Taxonomy (NCBI): domain Bacteria; kingdom Bacillati; phylum Actinomycetota; class Actinomycetes; order Propionibacteriales; family Kribbellaceae; genus Kribbella; species Kribbella sp. NPDC051936. The sequence continues at coordinate 279,146 of NZ_JBFAXS010000003.1, forward strand.
GGAGACGAGCTCGACGAAGCTGTCGACCACCTCGTTGCGCCAGACGAACGAGCTCCACAGCGGATACTCGACGGCTCTCGTCCGGCCCACGATCAGCCACTTGGCGACCGTCGCCATCCCGCCCGCGACGGCGCCGGCGGTGAGGATCACCGCGCCGGACAGCAGCATCGTCCACCACGGCCCGAGCCAGAGGTCCAGCGCCTGCAGCGCGAACAGCACGCCGAGCGCGATCAGCACCGTGCACATCATCGGGACGAACCGGCACAGCTCGACCAGGGCGCGCGCGACCTTGAGCTTGTACGGCGGGTTGAAGGTCCGGCTCTGGTCACCCGCGACGGCCTGGCGGCGCAGCTTCACGGGCGGCGAGCCGAGCCACGACGTACCGGCCTTGGACTTCTTCGGCGCCGCGGACAGCACCGCGACCAGGCCGTTCTTCGGCACGCTGCGGCCGGGCGCGGTCATCCCGGAGTTCCCCAGGAAGGCGCGCTTGCCGACCTTCGCACCGGCCACGTGCAGCCAGCCGCCGCCGAGCTCGTACGACGCGATCATCGTGTCGTCGGCGAGGAACGCGCCCTCGCCGACGGTGGTCATCTTCGGCAGCAGCAGGACCGTCGACGCCTCGACGTCGCGGCCGATCTTCGCGCCCAGCGTCCGCAGCCACCACGGCGTCAGCAGGCTCGCGTACAGCGGGAAGAGCAGCGTCCGCGCCGAGTCGAGCAGGCGCTCGGTCGCCCAGACCTGCCACCCGATCCGGCTGCGGACCGGGTAGTGACCGGGCTTGATCCCGATACCGAGCAGCCGGACGCCGGCCAGCGTGAGGACCGCGATGGTGGCGAAACCGACCAGCGTCATCAGCGGCACCGCGCCGAGGGCGTGCAGCGCCGCATCCTGCAGGTCCTGCGTGCCGCGCACCGCGTTTCCCAGGACCGCGAACGCCGCGGCCGCACCCGCGACCGGGATCAACGACATCGCGGCCGACTGGGCGCCGTACGCCGCCACCCACCATGGAGCGCGGGCGGGACGGTGATCGGGCCACGGGTGCCGTGCGCGGCCGATCCGCGCCGCGGGGGAGCCGGACCAGCGTTCGTTCTCGGGGACCTTTCCGGACACGGCCGAGCCGGCCATGATCTCGGCGTTGCGGCCGATCTCCGCGCCCGGGAGCAGCGTGCTGCGGGAGCCGACGACCGCCTCCGCGCCGACGGTGACCGGGCCGATGTGCAGCTGGTCGCCGTCGATCCAGTAGCCGGCCAGGTCGACCTCGGGCTCGATCGAGGCGCCGCGCCCCATGGTGAGCATGCCGGTCACCGGCGGCAGCGTGTGCAGGTCGACGCCGCGGCCGATCTTCGCGCCGAGCGCGCGGGCGTAGTACGCGATCCAGGGAGCGCCCGCGAGATTGGCGGCGCCGGCCGCGTCGGCGAGGTTCTCCGCGGCCCAGAGCCGGACGTGGACGGTGCCGCCGCGCGGGTACGTCCCGGGTTTCACTCCTCGCAGCAGGATCCGGGCGCCGACGACCGCGATACCCATCCGGCCCGCGGGGCTGATCAGGATCAGCCAGCCGGCCAGGATCCACCACCAGGACACGGTCCGCGCCCACGGGAGCGGGTCGATCAGTGCGGCGAGGAGGTTGTTCAGCGTGAACAGGTAGACCAGCCAGCGGAGGCCGACGACGGTCTGCAGGATCAGTGTCAGCCCGGTCTGCAGGACCTGCGTGCCCTTCGGGGTCGGCCGGATCTCGCGGATTTCGACCGGCTCGAGCGCGACCGGCTGGACGTCGTCGAGCCGTTCGGCCAGGGCGCCGAGGCGCGGGTACTCGTAGATATCGCCGACGGTGACTTCCGGGTACCGCTCACGCAGGGCGGACACGAGCTGCGCCGCGGCGAGGCTGCCGCCGCCGTGCAGGAAGAAGTCGTTGTCGGCGCCGGTGACCTTGGCGCCGAGGACCTTCGTCCAGCGCTCGGCCAGCCAGCCCGCCGTACCGTCGAGGTCCGCGGCCGGGCCTTCGCTGTCCATCCCGGCCAGCGGCCAGGGCAGCGCGTTGCGGTCGACCTTGCCGGAGGTCCTGGTCGGCAGCGTGTCGACGACGGCCAGCAACGGTACGAGCGCGGCAGGCAGCGCCTCGCGCAGCCGCTCGGTGGCCTTGGCGGTCTCGAACGCGTCCGGCTCGTCCGGTACGACGTACCCGACGAGGAGCTGATTGCCGGCGGCGCTGTTGCGTACGGCGGCTGCCGCGCCGGAGACACCCGGGAGCGACTGCAGGGCCGCGTCGACCTCGCCGAGCTCGATCCGCCGGCCGCCGAGCTTGACCTGCTCGTCGGCCCGGCCCTGGAACAGCAGGCCCAGTGGGTCGGACCGCACCAGGTCGCCGCTGCGATACGCCCGCTCCCAGCCGAGCGTCGGCATCGGGGCGAACTTCTCGGCGTCCTTGACCGGGTCCAGGTACCGGGCCAGGCCGACGCCGCCGATGATCAGCTCGCCGATCTCACCGTCCGCGACTTCGTTGCCTGCAGCATCTACTACGGCCAGATCCCAGCCGTCCAGCGGCAGGCCGATCCGGACGGGTCCTTCGCCGGTGAGCTGGGCCGCGCACGCGACGACGGTGGCCTCGGTCGGGCCGTAGGTGTTCCAGACCTCGCGGCCGTCGACGGCCAGCCGCTCGGCCAGCTCCGGCGGGCACGCCTCGCCGCCGAAGATCAGCAGCCGGACCTGGTCGAGGGCGTCCGGCGGCCAGAGCGCGGCGAGGGTCGGCACAGTCGAGACGATGGTGATGCCTTGGGCAACCAACCAGGGGCCGAGGTCCATACCGGTACGGACCAGTGAGCGGGGTGCGGGCACCAGGCAGGCGCCGTGCCGCCAGGCCAGCCACATCTCCTCGCAGGACGCGTCGAACGCGACGGACAGGCCGGCCAGGACCCGGTCGTCGGGCCCGATCGGCTCGCTCTGCAGGAACAGCCGAGCCTCGGCGTCGACGAACGCGGCCGCCGAGCGGTGCGTGACCGCCACACCTTTCGGTACGCCGGTCGAGCCGGAGGTGAAGATGATCCAGGCGTCGTCGGCCGGCTCGGGACCGGCTGTACCGCGCGGAGCGTCGGTCGTGCTCGTGGCGTCCATGCGGGCGGAGTACGGGTAGTCGAAGGCGCCGTTGGCCGCGTCGTTGTCGGCGAGCGGCGGCTGGTACGGGCGCGTGAGGGTGAGCTCGAGCTCGTCACCGACAGTGGCCGCGACGGCTGCCTCCCCGAAGACCAGCTCGGCGCGCTCGTCCGGGTCGTCCGCGTCGACCGGGACGTACGCGGCGCCGGCCTGCAGGGTGCCGAGAATCGCGACGTACAGGTCGTTGTGCCCGGACGAGATCCGGATGCCGACCCGGTCTCCCGGTCCGATCCCCGCCGCGGTCAGCCGGGCGGCGAACTTGGTGGTCTGGGCCAGCAGTTCGCGATAGCTGAGGCTGACGCTGCCGTCGTCCAGCGCCGGCTCGTCGGGGTATTGGCCGGCCGTCTCCTCGAGCACCTCGACCAACGTCCGCGCCGCCGCTGCCAGCCTCCCGCGTCGCAACGTCACGGCCGAATATTACGCCGCTCGGTTACCACCCCGATAACCCGAAGCGAACAGTGGGTGCGTCCATCAACCGCTTGTTCACGACGCGGTGGAGCGGATCGGTTACTTCACCAGGTCGGCCGGTACCGCGAACGTGTCACACGCCTTGTTCTCGCCGATGTTGAAACCGTTCTGGATCCAGAAGCCCTGGCTGGTCGCCAAACCGTGCGTCCGCTCGTCCTCGGGTGTGCTCGGGGACTCGCCGAAGCTGTTGCTGGACTGTTCCTTGAACTCGTCCAGCCGGTCCGTCAGCGGGTACGACTTCGCGACCGCCTTGCTGAACACGCCGCCGAAGCACGACGCCTGCAACTCGTTGCGCCGCGAGCTCTCCAGCTTCTCGTCCGGGTGGTCCTGCAGATAGGCCATACGGGCGTAGAACAGCCCGGTGACGCCTTGGACGTGGTGACCGTACTCGTGCGCGATCGTCATCAGATAGGCCAGGTCCTGCTGCGGCCCGAACGCCTTGTTCATCTGCTTCACGTCGACGTACATCACCTGGTTGCCGTAGCAGTAGAACGCCAGCACCCGTCCGGACAGCGGCTGGAAGTTACCGCACGCGGTCGTCACCGGCTGGTCGAAGACGACCAGGCCCGGGTCCGGCTTGTCCTGGCCGAGTTCGTGGAAGGCCGGGCGCCACGCGTCGTTCAGGCACTTGAAGAGGCGCTGGTAGTAGACCTTCTGCGCCGCCAGGCCGGCGCTGCCGAGGTTGGCCGCGGGGCAGTTCTGCTCCAGCAGCGGACCGGTGCGGTAGACGTCGGCGTTCAGCAAGAAGTCCTCGGCGGTGCCCTTCTCCGGGGTCGTCGTGGGCGTCGGCACGATCGACGGACCGCCGCTCACCGTGGGCTCCGCCGTCGTGTCGGTGCCGCTGGAGCCCAGCAGTGCGGCCAGCACCGCCACGGACACGCCGATGAAGGTGAGGAGCACGAAGCTGAGCAGAACCAGGCGCAGCGGTCCGCCCCGCTTCCGCGGCGGCTGGAACCCGTTGAACTGACCCGGGCCCCCGTGGTACGGCTGCCACTGGGCCGGGTACTGCTGGCCCGGGTACGGCATACCTTGCGGAGAGCCCTGCATCGGCCCAGGTGCGTACTGGCCCTGCTGCGGCGGCCACGGTGCGGACTGCGGTGGGGGCAGGACACCGGGCGGCGGGCCGACCGGCCTGCCTTGCGGTGCGCCCTGCGGCGGTCCGCCGTAGCCGTACGGGCTGCTCACGCTCTGGCCTCCATATGGTCGGTCGGTCGAGTTCGCTGCGCGAACCGGCACGAGACTACTCTCGACCCATGTCACCGAAGCGCCGCCTCCTCACGGCTGCCCTGCTGATGCCTCTGACCGCCCCACTGGTCGTTGCTCTCGGCATGCTGCCTGCCCAGGCCGGGATCCTGGCCGACGACCAGATCACGGCGTACTCCGCGGAGGCGACGCTGACCAAGGACGGTGAGCTGCAGGTCAAGGAGACCGTCGACCTGACCGCCGGCGGTACGACGTTCAGCCGCACGCTGGCCGACCGGGTCCGGTCCGACGCCGAGCGCGACCGGACGTACGAGCTGAAGGACGTCTCCGCGACCGTGAACGGGCAGCCCGCCCAGGGCTTCCAGAACGAGAGCACCGACGACGGCCGCAAGCTGACGCTGAACGTGTCCGGCGAGTCGAAGATCGTCTACAGCTACACCGTCGGCAACGTGGTCGCCGACTCGATCGACGGCCGCCAGGTGAGCTGGCCGATCGTGCAGGGCTTCGGTACCTCGATCCCGAACGCCGAGCTGAGCGTCGGCGTCCCGTTCGCGACCTGGGTGACCTGTTTCGCCGGCCGCGCCGGGTCGAGCATGCCGTGTACGTCGTCGCAGCTGGGCGAGTCGGCCGCGCTGGAGATCGAGCAGAACGGCGTACCAGCCGGTGGCCGGGTGACGTTCCTGACCGGGCTGAGCGACCAGGCGAGCGTGCAGCCCAACGCGCAGTACTCCACCCGCTGGTCGCTCGGGCGGGCGTTCACCGTGGACACGACCACCGGCGGCCTGGCGGTGCTCGTGTTCGGGCTCGGGCTCCTCGGTGCGGTCGGCCTGTGGTTCTTCCGCGGCCGGGACGCAGCGAAGGTCGGTGACGGCGCGCCGGAGCGTCCGGTGCTCGACGGCGCCGACGGCCCCCAGTTCGCCGCGCCGGACGGCATCCGGCCGGGCCAGGTCGGCACCGTGGTGGACGAGACCGCCGACGTCGTCGACATCACCGCGACCCTGCTGGACCTTGCTGTGCGCAACTACTTGACCATCGTCGAGCAGCCGCGCGAGTCGCACTTCGGCAAGCTGGACTGGGAGCTGCAGCGGCTGCACCCGGGCGGCCCCGAGCTGCTGGCGTACGAGAAGGCCCTGCTGGACGCGGTGTTCGCCGACGGCGACACGGTGCTCGTCTCCGCACTCGGCCCGTCGCTGCGGCCGCGCCTCAACCTGGTCCGCGAGCAGCTGTACGCCGATGTCGTCACGCAGGGCTGGTTCAACAACCGTCCGGACGCGGTCCGGAACCGGTGGACCACCGCCGGCGTGGTGCTGCTCGGTGCGGGCGTCGTGCTGACGATCGTGCTCGCGATCGTCAGCAAGTTCGCGTTGGTCGGCCTTGCGGTCATGGCGGCCGGTCTGGTGCTCGCGCTCGTCGGACAGGCCGCGCCGGCCCGCACCGCGCGTGGTGCCGCCGTACTGGGCCGGGTGGCCGGTCTGCAGCACTACCTGGCCAACGAGTCGTCGGCCGACCTCCCGGACAGCCACCGGCTCGAGTTCGCGTCCCGCTGCCTGCCGTACGCCGCGGTGCTCGGGCTGACCGAGAAGTGGGCGCTGGAGATTGCCGCGACCGATGACGACGACGACCCCGACGCGGGCATCGGCTGGTACTCCGGTCCGGAGAACTGGCACCTGTCCGACATCGGGGAGTCGCTCAGCAACTTCGTGACGTCGTTCGGCGGTTCGCTGACCACCGCCCGCCGGCTGTTCGGCTGACGGGCGGCGGTCGCCGTACCGCGGTCTAGTTCACCCGGACGTCGGCCGCGGTGAAGGTGTTGCAGGAGTCCGGCTTCTTGCTGTTGTAGCCGGCGATCGACCACTGGTAGTTGCTGACCCGGTTGCCGTGGTCGTGCACCCGCGGCCGGGCGTAGTCGTCACCCGAGTGCGAGATCAGGAACTTCCAGTTGTTCAGCAGCACGCCGTTCATCGGGACGTACGCCGCGTTCGCGCCGAGGTAGACCGCGCCGAGACAGGTCGCCTGCAGCTCGCGCCGGCGGCTCTCGGTCAGCTTCTGGTTCGGCGTCATGCTCTGCTGCCGCGACATCGACGCGGCGAGGATCCCGCTCAGCTTCTGGACGTGATGGCCGTACTCGTGGACGAAGTTGTTCAGCATGATCGCCCGGGTGTAGACCGGGTTGCTCTTGTAGTACGCGTTGTCGCGGCTGAACGGCAGGTAGATCGTCTCGTTCGCGGTGCAGTACGCCGCCCGCGCGCTGCGCTGGATGCCGCACGGCGAGGGGACCTTGCCGACGTACACGACGGCCTTGGGGTTGCGGAACGGGAGGTTCGCCTTCTTCATCGCGAGCCACCAGGTGCGGTTCAGGCAGGGCAGCAGGCGGTTGTAGTACTGCTGTGCCGCCGCGACGGTGACCGGGGCGAACGGCGGCTCCGCGCACTTCGACGCGGCGACCGGGCCGATCGAGTACAGCCGGCTGCCCTTGACGACCTCGTCGACCGTCGGGCCGCGCGGCGTCGACGGGGACGGGCTCTCCGAGGGCGTCTGGGACGGGGTCTCCGACGACGGAGCCGTGGTCGGGGTCTGCTTCGCCTCGGGTTCGCCGCCGCTGAGCCCGCGGACGACGAGCGTGACGCCGCCGCCGACGACCAGGACCGCGAGCACGACCAGGCCGATCAGCAGCACGCGGGACATCTTCTTCTTACGCCGCCGCCGGCCGCCCGGTGGCTGCGGGATCGGGATGGGCGGGTACTGCCAGGTCGGGGACTGCTGGACCGGCTGGCCCATCGGGCCGATCTGGTTGCCTCCCTGAGGGGCGGCGTGGCGGGGGCCGGACTGCTGCTGCGGTGGGAGGGCGTTGCTCCACGGGGAGGCCGGCTGCTGGCTCTGTCCACCTTGCGGTCCCCAGAGGTAAGAGCCTTCCGAGTGCGGCCCGCTCTGCTCCGGCCGAGCCTGCTGCTGCGAAGGCGAAGCCTGCCAAGCACTTGACTCCGACTGCCCCGTAGCCGACCACCCCGGCCCACCCGGCCCGCCAGATTGTGGCGAGTTGGTCTGCGAGTCGCCTTGGGTGCTGCCAGTCTGCAGCGTCCAGGACTGGGTTCCCCAGGAAGCTCCCGCGGCCTGCGAGGCCTGGTTCGGTTCGGGCTGGCCGGGCCGGCCCTGGTTCGGCTGGGGGAGACCGGACTGCGAGGGACCGGACTGGGGAGCCGACTGTTGCGGGCTCGACTGCCACGGGCTGGTTGCGGGCGGCCCCGATGGGTTAGACCCGGACTGCCAAGAACCAGACTGCCCAGGACCAGGCTGCGATACCCCCTGCCGCCCAGACCCCGACCCACCAGAGCCACCCTGCGCCGAACCGGCCTGCCCAGACTGCCCGGGACCGCTCTGAGGCGGACCACCCCACGACGGGCCCGACTGACCCGCGCCGGACTGCGACTGGCTGCCCCACGAAGGGCCGGGCTGACCCGGACCCGATTGACCTGAGCCGGACTGGCCCGGACCGCCCTGCCTCGGACCGCCGTGCGCCGGGCCGGGTTGGGATGGGCCGGGTTGGGATGGGCCGGGTTGGGATGGGCCGGCCCACGGGGAACCGGACTGCGGAGGGGCGGACCTGCCTGGGGCGGGCTGGTCCGGGTGTTCTCGGCGGGTGGGGTCCCAGCCGCCGTCGAACCAGTTGTTGGCGGGTTGTTCGGACTGGCCCGGGTTGCCGAACTCCCGCTTGGCGTCGGTGTCGCCGGTCCACCAGGTGGCCGGCTGACCTTCCCCACGGCCCTGCTCACCGGGAACGTCCCCACGAGGTCCGCCCTCGTTGTCCCGGGAGCCGAACCACCCACGACCTTGGTCCTGACCGGGAACGGGCTCCTGCGGGCGGTCCGGCTGATCGTCAGCCGGGTCGCTCCCCGGGGGCTGGTTCCTGTTGTCCGACATCGATGCTCCTCACGACCTTGCTTCCTACAGCTGGTTGGTGGGGCGCCGAAGCCGCCTCCCCCCGGACATACTTTGCGCGATCCGGATCCACCAGGCTAGCTATCTCGGCCGGTCGCCCCGAACTGGACCGCTCTCGCCCCTCACTGCACCTTGGCGGCAGGTGCGACGAAGGTGTTGCAGGCGCTCGGGTTGCGGGCGTTCCATCCGCGGGTCGCCCAGTACTGGTGGTTGTTGGCGTCGCCGTGGTCGTTCGCGTCGTCGGTCACGTGCCCGATCAGCCAGCGCCACTGGAACAGCGACTGCCCGGTGATCGGGTAGCTGCGCCGGTTCGCGCCGATGAAGATGTCGGAGAAGCAGGACGCCTGGAGTTCGAGCCGCCGGCTGTCCTGCAGTTCCATCGCGTACGTCGGCCGCTCGTACCGGATCCGCGCGTACGCCTGCAGGATCCCCATGTTGTTCTGGATGTGGTGCCCGTACTCGTGGGCGAACTGGTGCAGCATCCACATCCGCGCCCACACCTTCTGGTAGCTCTGCGGGTAGCGGTTGTAGTTGCCGATGTCCTCGGTGAGGTTCATGTAGATGGTGTCGGTGGTGCCGCAGAAGAACGGCGGCCCGGAGTCGCTGTGGGTTCCGCACGGCGTCGTGATCGTACCGCTGAAGATCTGCACGGCCGGCGCCCGGAACCGCCCGCCGGCCTTGGTCACCAGCGGCGCCCATGCCTTGTTCAGACAGCCCACCAGGTTCTTGTAGTTGGCCCGCGCACCGGCGACCGTGCTCTGCCGTGCCCTGGACTCCTTGCAGCCGACCGAGGTCATCGCGCCGGCCTTGTACAGCCTGTTCCGCAGCACCAGGTCGCTGTCTGTCGGACCCGGGTTCGTCGTCGGCTTGCTGGTCGCGGTCGTGGTCGACCGCGACGTGGTCGGCCGCGGCGCCTGTGTGGTCGGCCGGGTGGTGGTCGGCTCGGCGCTGGTCGGGCTGGCGGACGGCTTCTGCGTCGGCTCGTTCGTCGGGCTGTACGACGTCGTGGTGGTCGGTTCGGCGTACGACGGGTCGCCGTTGTGCTTGAGCACCGACGACACGATTCTGAGCCCGATCACACCGACTACGAGCACACCGAGCAGCACGAACACGGCGATCAGCCCGCCGCGCCCCTTCTTCGGCGGCTTCGCTCCGCCAGGCGGCGCGCCCCAGCCGAACTGCGGCTGCCCGGGCCCCGGGAGCGGCTGTCCCTGGAACGACTGCCCCTGGAACGACTGTCCGTGGAACGGCTGCCCGGGAAACGGCGCCCCCTGGTAGGGCGGCCCTTGCGGCGGCCCCTGGTACGGCGGGCCCTGGGGTGGTCCTTGTGGTGGGCCAGGCGGGCGACCAGGAGGCGGTGTGCCGCCGTACCCCGGCCCTTGCTGCCAGGGCGGAGGCGGCTGCTGCGGCGGGTACTGCTGCCCGGGCGGTGGTCCCCATTGGTTGCCTGACACACCCGGGACGCTACCGGAGCCAGGGCTCAACTTACTCGGGCAGGCGACGCGGACCAGGTGTTGCAGCCGGCCGGGTTACGGCTCTGGAAGGCCGCTCGGCTCCAGGCTCCGTGGTTGGTCGTGCTGCCGTGGTCCCGCGGGTACGGCGGCCGGTCGCCGCTGTTGTTCACGTCGTACAGCCACATCTGGTACGCGTACCCGGTGATCCCGTAGCTGCCGCGGTTGGCGCCGAGGAACACGTTGCCGAGACAGGAGGCCTGCAGTTCGAGCCGTCGGCTCAGTTGCAACGCTCCGGCGGCGGACGCGTCGTACCGGAGCTTCTCGTAGGCCACGCCGAGCCCGGTCATCCACTGCACCGCGTGCGCGTACTCGTGCGCCATGGTGAAGGTGCCGACCATCCGGCCGAACGTCGGGTTCTGCTTGTAGAAGGTGACGATCGACGGCGACTCCATATAAATGGTGTGCGTCGTCGGGCAGTAGAACGAGCGGCCGACGCCACTGCCGCACGGTGTAGTAACAGAGCCGCCCCAGACGATCAGTCCGGGTGACCGGTAGCGGCCGCCGGACGCGGCGACCTGCTTGGGCCAGGCGCGGTCGAGGCAGGTCTTGATCGCTTTGAAGTAGGCCAACGACTGTGAGCCGTTGCCGAGCCCGGTCCGGGCCTGCTTGCAGTTCACCGTTCGCATCGCACCGGTCTTGTACAGCCGGTGCGTCGCGTTGAACGTCGCCGTGCTGACGGTCTGCACCGGCTTCGGCGGGGTGACCTTCGTCGTCGTGGTGGTCGTTGCCCGTGGCGGCGGTGCAACGGTCTTCGACGGCACGGTGGTGGCCGGGACAGATGGTGTTGTCGGCTCAGGCGTTACGGACTCCCTGGCAACCGGCGCGGTCGCGGCCGGTCCGTCGCCGCCCTGTGTGAGTTTCACAACCAGGAACACGCCGCCGGCCGCGACCACCGCGAGGAGTGCGACGACGAGCAGCGCCGTACCCCCGGACTTCTTCCGGGGCGGCTGCGGTGGCAACGGTCCCCATCCGTACTGCGGGCCGGGCGGCGGCGGAGGCGCGTAGTACTGCGGGGGCACGGAGTACTGCGGCGGAGGACCACCCTGGTAGCCCTGCTGCGGCGGCGGGCCGAATTGGCCGGGTCCCGGTCCCCATTGGTTGCCTGACACTCCCCAGACGCTATCGTGCCCGGTGTCAACCTGACCCTCTCTCTACGGTGTGATTGGGCGATGCGTCTACGTCTCCTCGGGCTATCCCTGTGTGCCCTCGGCCTGCTCGGCCTGTCCACTGTCCCAGCCGGTGCGAGCAGCGCCGCAGCCGCGGACGCAACCAGCGCCGCCGCCGATCCGGTGGTGACCAACTACGACAGCCAGGTCCGGGTCGAGCGCGACGGCCTGCTCCGGGTCGCCGAGACCTGGAAGCTCAGCAATGTGAACGGGACCTTCACCCGGTTCATCGTCACGCGGGACCACCTGCCCGACGACATCGACCACGTCCAGGAGATCGGCGATCTGACGGTCAAGGCCGGCGGCCAGGACAAGAAGGCCGAGCTGAAGACCGAGGGCGACGTCACGTCGATCGCCGTCCCGGACGTCAGCAGCGGTACGACGCAACTCGACTTCACGTACACCGTGAAGGGCGCGGTGGCGAAGACCCTGGACGGCACCGAGGTGCGGTTCGCGCCGCTGACCGGGATCAGCCTCCCGATCCAGACCGCGAACGTGGTCTTCAGCGTCCCCGAGGTCTCGCACGTCTCCTGCTTCGCGGGCCCGATCGACAGCAACATCCCGTGCTCGCTGGCGCAGATCGGCGAGACCTCCGGCCCGACCTTCCAGCAGACCGCCCTGCCGCCGGGCAACACGGTCCGGATGGCCGTCGGCTTCCCGAAGGGCCAGATCGCCGACAACTCGATCATCGAGTACCGGCACACCTTCAAGCGCGCCTTCTCCACCGACACAGCCCAGCTGATCACCGCGCTGGCGGTGCTGCTGCTCGGCGCGATCGCGCTGTTCGCGCTGTACCGGCTGCGCGGCCGGGACCAGATCGACCCGCGGCGCGTCGTCCCGGCGTCGCTGTTCAGCCTCGGCACCGACGCGCGGATCGACTTCACGCCGCCGTCCGACCTGCGGCCCGGTGAGGTCGGCACGCTGATCGACGAGCGGATCGACCCGGTCGACGTGACCGCGACGATCATCGACCTGGCCGTCCGCGGTCACCTGACGATCACCGAGCTCGAGCACAGCACCGAGTTCGCGCGGCCGGACTGGGAGCTGCGCCGGGTCTCGAGCGCGCCCGCCGAGGAGCTGCAGCGGTACGAGAACGTCCTGATCCGCGCGATCTTCGGCGACGCCGACTCGGTGCTCGTGTCGGAGCTGGGCAAGCAGGTCCGCGCGAACCTGGCGCAGGTCCAGGACGCCCTGTACGACGGTGTGGTCAAGCGCGGCTGGTTCACCGAGCGCCCGGACCGCACTCGGTCGCTGTGGGCAACGATCGGTATCGCGACGACGGTCGTCGGTGTCGTCGCCACTGTCCTGCTGGCCCTCCTGACGACCTGGGGCCTGCTCGGCCTGGCCATCACGCTGGTCGGTGTCGGCCTGCTCGTGGTCGGCCGCTACATGCCGGCCAAGGCCCCGGCCGCCGGTCGCGTCCTCGGCCAGGTCGCGGCGATCCGCGGCGAGCTGCTGGAGATGGACGTCAGCGAACTGCCGACCGACCAGCACGCCGAGCTCTGCTCACGCGCCCTGCCGTACGCCGTTGTGCTCGGCGGCTCGGAGCGCTGGATCGACGCACTCGTCGCGACCGACACCACGCCGGACGAGGCGGACGAGGGCTTCACCTGGTACCGCGGTCCGAGCGGCTGGCACCTGCACTACCTGCCGGACTCGCTGCGCAACCTCACCACGAACCTGACGGGCGCACTCTTCGCCCGCTGAGGTCCACAAGAACAGTGCCCGCCACGCCGCCCCGGCGTGGCGGGCACTGTCGTTTCTGGTGGCCCTACCAGTTGTGCTGCGGATCTGTTGGCGCCGGCAACGGTGTGCTCTCGGGGTGGAGCACGTAGACCAGTCCGCCCGAGTGCGGCACCCAGGCGTTCTCGAACGCCTCCCGGTCGTACGTCGTCCGCACCTGGTCGTTGCTGGCGATCAGATGCGACGCCGGGTCGTTGACGACCACGTTGCCTGCCTGGTCGAAGCCGACGATGACCATCAGGTGCCCGTTGGTCCCGTAGCCCGCGCCGGGCAGGTCGCCCTTCTTGAACGACAGCGACGCGATCAGCGGGATCCCCGCCTTGATGAACTGCTCCGCCTCGGTCAGCGAACGCAGCCGGGTGACGAAGGCGTCCACGCCGCGCGAGCCGGCGTACGCCGTGTTGAACGGCCAGTTGCCCGCACCGTCGTACGCGTAGTCGAAGACGGACCGCGCCGAGTGGTCCACCTGTGGATCGGGATCGGTTGGATCGACCCATGCCGTTTCGGCCGCGGTCGGACCGGCGCCCCAGTAGTCGAGGACCATCGCCGTCGAGGTCGCCGAGCACCAGGCCTCGCCACCGCCGTCCCACTGCGGGTAGTGGCCGATGTGCGTCTCCTGCGAGTACGTCGGTACGTCGAGAACGATGCCCTCCGCGCCGCCGAGGGGGCTGACGGCAACTTTCTTGTCCGACGGCAGCCGGGATGCCATCGCCCCGACGGAGCGGACCACTGGGGACTGCGTCGTACCGCTCAGCCGGTAGAGGGTGACCTTCAGCTGCCAGCGGTCCAGCCACTTGCCGGTCGCGGCCTGGAAGGTGTCGACGGCAACGGAACCGTCGGCGTCGCCCTGGCTCGGCACGGACGTCCGGTGGATGTCGCCGGCCGCGGTGTCGTCGCCGCCGGACCAGCGGCCGAGCACGTACCACTTCGTGGTGGTGCCGAGATTTGTCGTCCCTGCCAACGAGACCTCGACCCAGGTCCCGGGCGGCGTGGTCGCGTTCCAGGAGGCGACCAGCTCGGTCAACCCGAAGCCGGTGCTGACCTGCGGCGAGACCCAGCTGGTCCGGTCGTAGGACTTGGCGGTGCCGTCGCCGAACGGGTCGACGTACGACGTGGTGCCGGTCGACGTACCGAAGGCGAGGGCCCCGTCGGCGACCGTGGTGCCGAACTGCTGGCCGGACTGGAAGTCGGCGCTCGAGGTCCAGGTCCGATAGGCGACCTGCCGGGCCGGTGCGACCTTGACGGCTTCGCTCGGCAAGGTGCCGGCGCTGAGCACGACCACCCCGAGCATCAGGGCGGTGACGGAACGGGCGCTGGTCATGGGGCCTCCCGGCCTGGACTGAGGAGCGGAGGGAGCGCAGCGACCGGAGCGACGAGGGAAGGCCGGGAGTTACAGCCCCATGACCCGCCGCGCCGGAGGCGTGGCATCAGCACAGTCATGTTCCGACGGTAGCTGCGGCGGCAGTTGCTGTCATCAAGACGGCGCGCCGCGGGCAAAAACTTACGAACGCTTGTCCCACTCGCTGTAGAGCATCGCGAACACCAGTTCGTCGGTCCACTCGCCCTTGAGGTACTCGTTCTGCACGAAATGCGCCTCCTGCCGCAGGCCGAGCCGCTCGAGCAGCTTGACCGACCCCGTGTTGCGCGCGTCCAGACGGGCGATGATCCGGTGCAGGCCGAGCTCCTCGAAGCCGAGCCGCAGCAGCTCGGCCGACGCCTCCGCGGCGTACCCGTGGCCGTGCGACTCCGGGTGGAAGACGTACCCGATCTCGCCGGTGCGCTGCTCGACGTTGTTCATGAACAGCGTGACCTCACCCAGGTGCCGGCCGGTGTCCCGCAGGACGACCGCGACGGTGAGCGCTTGACCGTCGGTGTCCATCGGGACATCGGCCAACCGGCCCGTGAGGGCCTCCTTGACCTGCTCCGGCGTCCGTACGTCGTACAGCAGATAACGGGTGACGTCGGGGTTGGACTGCAGCTTCAGCAGGTCGTCGTAGTCGTTCTCGACGTAGCGTCGAAGGGTCAGGCGGTCAGTCTCGATCGGCAGCGAGTAGCTCACCGATCGAGACTATGCGACCACCGCAACCCGTTTAGCCGTTGGCGAGTGCCTGCAGCCGGTCGTACGCGCCGTTGAAGTGGCTCTGGTCGATCGGCGACGAGGTGAACTGCCAGAACGTGTAGAACGGCCAGCCGCCCGGCAGCGTCCCCACCGTGGAGGAGTAGCGCGCCACCCACAGCGGGTTCGTCGAGTTGAACGCGGTGGTGTTACCGGTGCACCGGCTCCACCAGTCGTAGTTGGTGTAGATCACCGCGTCGCGTCCGGTACGGGACTTGTAGGTGTTGAGGAAGTCGCGGATCCAGCTGACCATCGCGGACGCGCTCAGCCCGTAGCAGGTCGCGCCGTACGGGTTGTACTCGATGTCGAGCGCACCCGGCAGCGTCTTGCCGTCACGGGACCAGCCGCCGCCGCTGCTGGCGAAGTAGTTGGCCTGCGTCGCGCCGCTGGAGCTGTTCGGCAGGGCGAAGTGGTACGCGCCGCGGATCATGCCGACGTTGTAGGACCCGTTGTACTGCTGGGCGAAGTACGGGTTCTTGTACGACGTACCTTCGGTCGCCTTCACGTATGCGAACCGCTTGCCTTGACCCCACCAGTAGGCCCAATCGACGTTGCCCTGGTGACTGGACACGTCGATGCCTTCGACGGTGGCCGCGGTGCCCATGTCGGCGGGCGCGGCGGCACTGCTGCTGGTGGTGGTGGTGTTCTGCGTCCAGCCCATGTAGGCGTCGCCGGCCTTGCTGATGCCGTGCTGGCGGGCCTGAGCGGTGGGCTGCGGGGTGGGGCTTGCTGTGCTGGCTTGGGCGGAGCCGGTCGAGGCCAGGATCAGGCCAAGAGCGACGGCGGCACCCGTGAAAAGGGCGGACTTCACGGTTTCCTCCAGAGCGATGAGGGGCGGACAGAGCGCTCGGCGATGGTCTTACCCGCATTCGGTAACAACCAACCCTGGAGGCCGGTTGTTCGGTGATTATTTACCGGCGTCACCTCCCGTTACCCTTGACCGGTGACACTTCGCTTGTACGACACCGCAACAGCAGCAGTGCGAGATTTCGAGCCGGTCCACCCGGGCAAGGTCGGGATCTACCACTGTGGGCTGACGGTGCAGGGTGCCCCGCATGTCGGGCACATCTACAAGGAAGTGGTCTTCGACGTCCTGCGGCGCTGGCTGGAGCGGTCCGGCTACGACGTGACCGTGATCGCCAACGTCACCGACATCGAGGACAAGATCCTCGCCAAGTCCGCCGAGCGCGGCATCCCGTGGTGGGCGCACGCCTACGAGTTCGAGCGCGAGCTGCACTGGGCGTACGACGTGCTCGGCTGCCGCCCGCCGACGTACGAGCCGCGCGCCACCGGGCACATCCCGGAGATGCTCGAGATGATCGAGCAGCTGATCGACCGCGGGCACGCGTACGTCGCGCCCGACGGATCGGGTGACGTCTACTTCGACGTCCGCTCCTGGCCGCAGTACGGCGCACTGTCGCACCAGCGGATCGACGACATGGAGGCCGCCGAGGACGCGGACCCGCGCGGCAAGCGGGACCCGCGCGACTTCGCGCTCTGGAAGGGATACGTCGAGGGGACGCCGCGGACCGCCTCGTGGCCGACGCCGTGGGGCCGCGGCCGCCCGGGGTGGCACCTGGAGTGCTCGGCGATGGCCGGCAAGTACCTCGGCGACGAGTTCGACATCCACGGCGGCGGGCTGGACCTGCGGTTCCCGCACCACGAGAACGAGTTGGCCCAGTCGACCGCGGTCGGGCAGAAGTTCGCCCGGTTCTGGATGCACAACGCGCTCGTCACGACGGCCGGCGAGAAGATGTCGAAGTCGATGGGCAACAGCGCGATCGTGCGGAACGTGGTCGAGCGGGTCCGCCCGATCGAGCTGCGGTACTACCTGGTCCAGTCGCACTACCGCTCGGTCGTCGAGTTCTCGTTCGAGGCGCTCGACGAGGCGGCGAAGAGCTTCCAGCGACTCGAGGGCTTCGTGCACCGGGCCGCGGAGGTGACCGGCGGGGCCGAGCCCGCGGCCGACCTGCCCGGCGACTTCGTGGCCGCGATGGACGACGACCTGGGGACGCCGGCGGCGATGGCCGTGCTGCACAACACCGTTCGCGACGGGAACAAACTGGTCGCCGACGGCGACTCGGAGGCGCTGCGCGAGGTGCTGGCGGCGGTGCGCGGGATGCTCGGCGTGCTCGGCCTGGACCCGCTGGCCGAGCCGTGGGTGTCGCGCGCCGGCGGCAGCGACGCCCTCACCGAGGTCGTCGACGGGCTGGTGAAGGCTCTGCTCGAGCAGCGGCAGGCGGCCCGGGCACGCAAGGACTACGCCGCCGCGGACGACGTCCGCGACCAGTTGAAGGCGCTCGGCGTCGTCGTCGAGGACACACCGCAGGGACCGCGTTGGTCTCTCGCGACAACTACCACCGACGAAGGAAACTGACGTGCCAGGCAGCAGCCAGCGCAAGGGTGCCATCCGGAAGAAGCCGCGGGGCAACCCGACGGCCGGTTCCGGTGGCCGGGTCCGCCGCGGACTCGAGGGCAAGGGGCCGACGCCGAAGGCGGTGGACCGGGTCAAGCATCCGGCCCACAAGCGGGCGAAGGCGGCCGAGCGGGCCAAGGAGCGGGAGCAGCGTTCGCGGCGCCCGTCGCGCAAGGACGGCGACTCCACGGTCGAGTGGGTGTACGGGCGGAACCCGGTGGTCGAGGCGCTGCGGGCCGGCGTACCGGCCGCGGCGCTGCACGTTGCCGAAGGCACCGAACGCGACGCCCGGCTGCGCGAGGCGCTGCTGGTCGCGGTCGAGACCGGTGTGTCGGTGCTCGAGGTGCCGCGGACGGAGCTCGACCGGGTCACCGCGGGCGGCGCCCACCAGGGCGTCGCGTTGCAGATCCCGCCGTACGAGTACGCGCATCCCGACGACCTGCTGGACCGGGCGTACGAGGCGCAGGAGGTGCCGCTGATCGTGGCGCTCGACGGTGTCACGGACCCGCGCAACCTCGGGGCGATCACCCGCTCCGCGGCCGCGTTCGGCGCGCA
The DNA here is from genome assembly GCF_040680955.1 of Kribbella sp. NPDC051936. Classification (NCBI taxonomy): domain Bacteria; kingdom Bacillati; phylum Actinomycetota; class Actinomycetes; order Propionibacteriales; family Kribbellaceae; genus Kribbella; species Kribbella sp. NPDC051936. Next base: position 297,410 of record NZ_JBFAXS010000003.1, read on the forward strand.
CGGCGTCGTCGTACCGGAGCGCCGGACGGCGTCGATGTCCGCCTCGGCCTGGAAGACCTCGGCAGGCGCCGCGGCCCGCATCCCGGTCGCCCGCGCGGGCAACCTGAACCGGGCCCTCAAGTCCTACAAGGAAGCCGGCCTGCTGGTCATCGGCCTGGACATGAACGGCGCCGTCGACCTCCCGTCCTTCGAGGCCGCGACCGAGCCGCTCGTCCTCGTCATCGGCTCCGAAGGCAAGGGCCTGGCCCGCCTGGTCCGGGAGAACTGCGACCTGATCGTCTCGATCCCGATGACGTCCGCGACCGAGTCGCTGAACGCCGGCATCGCGGCCGGCGTCACCCTCTACGAGATCTCCCGCCGCCGCGCGAGCTGACCACGACTGCGCCCCGGACCAGGATGGTCCGGGGCGCAGCTGTGTGGATCAGTAGACGCTCACGCCGTAGCGGGAGAGTACTTCAGTGACGGGCTGGAAGTAGGTGGTGCCGCCGGAGGAGCAGTTGCCGGAGCCGCCGGAGGTGAGGCCGAGGGCCACCGAGCCGGCGAACAGCGCGCCGCCGGAGTCGCCGCCTTCCGCGCACACCGTGGTGCGGATCAGGCCGGTGACGGTGCCTTCGGCGTAGTTCACCGTGGCGTTGGTCGCGGTGACCGAGCCGCTGTGCACACCGGTCGTGCTACCACTGCGCTTGACCGCCTGCCCCACCGAGGCGTTGCCGGCGGACGTGATGTCCTGGGACGAGCCGTTGTAGAGGTCCACCGTCCCGGGGTGGTTCGTGTACGACGTGCTGTACTTCACGATCGCGTAGTCGTTGCCCGGGAAGCTCGACCCGTACGTGGTGCCGAGCAGGGTGGTCTTGCTGGAGTTGGCGTACCAGCTGGACGCGATGTTGCCGCAGTGACCAGCGGTCAGGAAGTAGTACGTGCTGCCGCTGCGGACGTTGAAGCCGAGCGAGCAGCGGTACTGCCCGCCGTAGATGGCGTCGCCGCCGGCGATGTACTTCGTCAGCTTGCCGGACATCTTCTCGAGCTTGATCCGGTCGCCGAACTGCTTGGTCACACCGGTCAGCTTCGAGAACTTCGCGCCGGTGACGGTCTCGTCGTACGACACGATGATGCGACCGTCCGGGTTGGTCTGCCACGCCGTACCGGGGATCGTCGCGTTCTCGCTCAGGGCGGACGTGATCGCGGCGGCCGACAGGCTGGACGGGTTGACCGGTGCGGCCGAGGCCTGCGTCGCCAGAAGTCCGGTGGCAGCAAGCCCGGCCGCGGCCAGAACAGCGAGGGTACGGCGGAAGGGGGACATGTTCATGGTTGATGCCTCCTCACGATGAGGACGCCTTCGGGGCGGGGCGTCCTTGACTCAACCGTGACGAGTCCTACCCACTATCTCCCTGAGTATTCAGACAATCTCGGAGAGTAGGGGAAACCTGCGCTCAGTAGATGTAGACCCCGTACGCGTTCAGCGCCTGGACGACCGGCTGGAAGTACGTCACACCGCCCGAGGTGCAGTCGCCGGAGCCGCCCGAGGTGAGGCCGAAGGCGTACTGCCGGTAGAACAGCGGCCCGCCCGAGTCGCCGGGCTCGGCGCAGACGTTCGTCCGGATCAGGCCGACCACGCGCCCGTCGCCGTAGTTGACGGTCGAGTTCAGCCCGGTCACCCGCCCGCTGTGCAGACCGCTGGTCGCGCCCGAGCGGTACACCAACTGGTTGAGGCCAGGGTTCATCGCCCGGGTGATGTCCTGTGAGCGTCCGTTGTAGAGGTACACGCTGCCGCCCGGCACCTTCAGCGGGATGTCTGTCCTATACACGACCAGCGAGTAGTCGTGGTACGGGTACGCGGCGTGGTGGACCGCGCCGGTGAAGACCTTGTGGGCCGGGTCCTGGTACCAGCGGGCCGCGTCGACACCGCAGTGACCGGCCGTGAGGAAGTAGTACTTACCGCGCCGCTGCACGTTGAAGCCGACGCTGCACTTGTACTCGCCGCCGTACGTCGCCATGCCGCCGCTGATGTACTTCTGCAGCTTGCCGGGCAGCTTCTCGAGCTTGACGTTCGCGCCGAGCTGCTTGGTCAGGCCGGTCAGCTTGTTCAGCTTCGTGCCCGTGACCGTCGGGTCGTACGACACCAGCACGGTCCCGTCCGGCCGCGTCATCCACGCCGTACCGGGGGTGTGGATCTGGTCGTTCAAGGTCGCGGTGATCGCCCTCGCGGACAGCTTGGGCGGTTTCACCGGGTCGGCCCCCGCCGGCACGGCGGCGGTCAGGGCGAGGGCGGCGGCCGCCACCATGGCCGCTGTTCGTCGGAGAGTTTTCATATCATCAGCCTTCCGGGGCGTACGGCTCTGATGCGCGGTATGGCAGCAAGAGGACGGGGACCAACCCTAATGGGGCCGACGGTTCAGTCGAGCCGCAGAGAGTGCAGCACGAACGAGGCCAGCTCGCGGTACGCCTCGGCGTCGTTCAGCCCGGTCCGCCGGGCGATGTCGCCGCGCTGGATCGCCTGCATGGTGTGCGCGATCATCTCGGCCGCGAACGCGATGTCGACCTGCCGGAAGGTCTTGTGGTTGATGCCGTCCTCGATCAGCTGCCGGACCCGCTCGGCCGCGATCCGGGTGTTCCGCTCGTACACCGAGCGGGCCGGCGCGAAGGTGGCCACGTCGTCCAGGAAGGTCCGGCTGGCCGGCCGCAGGGCGTCGGCGACCGCGTTCAGGTACGCCGCGATCCGCCGGTCGTGCCGGGTCTGCCGGGCGACCGCGGACTCCACCTGCGCGGTGGCGTTCTTGAAGTAGTGCTTCACCACCTCGACGGCCAGCTGCTCCTTGCTCGGCGCCAGCGCGTAGAGCGTCGTCTTGCTGCAGCGCAGCTCGGCGGCCAGGTCGTCCAGGGTGAACCGGCTGAACCCCTGCTCGAGGAACAGGGACAGGAGCCGGTCGAGCAGCTCGGACTGCCGGCGGGTGCGCCGCCCCGGAACGACTGTTGTCATATCGAGACAGCATAGAACGATACTGGACTATGTGCTCCAGTATCGTTCCGAGTATCATTCCGGGAGTTGTTGAGAGGGGGCTCTGATGGCTGTCGACCGACTCCTGCCCACTGACGAATCCATCGATCTGCTCGCCCTGGTGCGAGACCTGTGCGAGCACGAGCTCGCTCCGCACGCCGCGCACGCGGAGGAGAGCGAGACCTTCCCGCGCTCCGTGTTCCGGACGCTGGGGAAGGCGGGCCTGCTCGGCCTGCCCTATCCGGAGCAGTACGGCGGCGCCGAGCAGCCGTACGAGGTGTACCTGCAGATGCTCGAGGAGATCGCGTCCGCCTGGATGTCGGTCGGCGTCGGCGTCTCGGTGCACACGATGACCAGTTACGGACTGGCGCATTTCGGCTCCGACGAGCAGCGCGAGCGGCTGCTGCCGGACATGATCGGCGGTGAACTGCTCGGCGCGTACGCGCTGTCCGAGCCGCAGGCCGGCTCCGACATCACCGCGATGACGACGCGGGCCGTGCGGGACGGGGACTCGTACGTCCTGAACGGGACCAAGGCGTGGATCAGTCACGGCTCGCACGCGGACTTCTACACCACCTTCGCGCGGACCTCCGACGACCGGACGCACGGCATCTCGGCGTTCCACGTGCCGGCCGGCACCGACGGCCTCAGCTTCGGGGCCCCGGAGCGCAAGATGGGCCTGACCGGATCCACGACCACGCTGGTCAACTACGACGACGTCCGGGTCCCGGCCGGCAACCTGATCGGTGCGGAGGGTGACGGGATGCGGATCGCACTGTCCGCGCTCGACTCCGGCCGGCTCGGGATCGCGGCCTGCGCGGTCGGTCTGGCACAAGCAGCGCTCGACGTCGCCACGTCGTACGCGAAACAGCGGCAGCAGTTCGGGCAGTCGATCGCGGACTTCCAGGGTGTGCAGTTCCTGCTCGCCGACATGGCCGCGGCGGTCGAGTCCGGGCGGGCGACGTACCTGCACGCCGCGCGGCGCCGCGATCTGGGCCGCACGTTCACCCGGGAGGCCGCGATCGCCAAGCTGGTCTGCACGGACGCGGCGATGAAGGTCACGACCGATGCCGTCCAGGTGCTCGGTGGGTACGGTTACACCCGGGAGTTCCCGGCCGAGCGGTACATGCGCGAGGCCAAGGTGACCCAGATCTTCGAAGGTACGAACCAGATCCAGCGGCTGGTGATCAGCCGCGACCTGTTGAGGAGCATGTGATGGAGTTCAGCCCGTCCGACGTCGCCCTGGTCACCGGTGGTGGTTCCGGGCTCGGAGAGGCGACGGTACGACGCCTGGCGGCGGACGGGCTCGGGGTGGTGATCGTCGACCTGCCCTCGTCCGCGGGTAAGGCCGTCGCCGACGAGCTGGGTGATCGGGTGGTGTTCGCGCCGACCGACGTCACCGACGAGACCGCGGTGAGCGCGGCGCTCGACGCGGCCGAGGCGCTCGGCACGCTGCGCGTGGTCGTGAACTGCGCCGGCGTCGCGACGCCCGGCCGGGTCGTCGGCCGCAAGGGCCCGTTGCCGCTCGCAACGTTCCGGCAGGTGATCGAGATCAACCTGATCGGCACCTTCAATGTGCTCCGGCTGGCCGCCGAGCGGATGATCGCCTCCGAGCCAGGCGCCGACGGAGACCGCGGCGTCGTGGTGATGACGGCGTCGATCGCGGCGTACGACGGGCAGGTCGGGCAGGCGGCGTACGCGTCGAGCAAGGGCGGGATCGTCGCGCTCACGCTGACCGCCGCGCGAGACCTCGCCGACAAGGGCATCCGGGTCGTCACGATCGCGCCGGGCACGATGGAGACGCCGATGCTCGCCGGGCTTCCCGAGGAGACCCGCACGGTCCTCGAGCGGCAGGTCCCGCACCCGTCCCGCCTGGGCAAGCCGTCGGAGTACGCCGCGCTGGTCCGGCACATCCTCGACAACCAGCTCCTGAACGGCGAGGTCATCCGCCTCGACGGCGCCCTCCGCATGCCACCACGCTGATGCGCGCCCGCGCGGTCCTGCTGCGCGCAGGCTCGCCCTTCCTCCAACTCTGGTGGCGAATCCGCAAACCCACCACCTCCGGCGTAAAGGCGCTGCTCCGCCGGCCGGACGGCCGCTTCCTCGTCGTCCGCCACTCGTACACCGACACCCGCCGCTGGGCCCTGCCCGGCGGCGGCTACAACCCCGCCCGCGAAACCCCCGCCCAGGCCGCTGCGCGCGAGGTGCACGAGGAACTGGGCCTGCTCGTGCCGCCGGAGATCGCCGAGGCGCGATGGGTGAAGGACGTTCAGGAACTGGGGGATGCGCCACTCTCGAAGTGGTTGCTTGCGGCCCTCATCAAGTAGCTTTCGGCCCCTTTCGGGGTGATCCGAAACGGGGTGCGCGTGGCTGGTTCGAGCGGCACTCTCGAAGTGCTCGACCCAACCACGAAAGGCACGGATCATGAACATTCGCAGGGTTTTCTACGGTGTCCTGGCCGGTGGAGCGATCGCGGCGGGCAGCCTCGCCGTACCGGCCGCCCAGGCGGCCGACGCGCCGGCCGCGGCCCCGGCGTCGTCGCAGGCTGTTGTCGCCGACAACTGGGAGTACGTCGGCGACTTCTTCTGGCAGTCCGACTGCCATGCCGCCGGTGCGGCCGGCACCAAGTGGACGAAGTACAAGTGCATCAACGGCTCGGCGTTCCCGGGCGACGACTACGAGCTGTGGGTCGTCTACAAGTAGGTCGCGCTCAGAGCGTTGAGCTGAGCTCGAGCCAGCGTACGCCGTGCGGAGGCACGGTGTACGCCCGCTCGGTCGTTTGGCCGCCGGTCCACAGGTCGGCGGCCGGGGCGGGAAGTTCGGCAGGGAGCGCGACCTCGCGCGGCGCGGCGCCGGTCCAGAACAACGCTGCGTAGGAGCAGCCCTCACCTTGGGCCGTCCAGACGATCAGCTCGCCGTCGTCGAGCGGCTCGCGGACGATCTCCCGGCCGTCGGACGAGGTAGCGAGGACCTTCGCGAGCGCCGGATTCGCCAAGAGTGCAAGGGTTTCCGGCGACGTGGTGGGCAGGTCGCCGCCCATCATCAGGGGTGAGCGGCCCATGACCCACAGGGTGAGTAGCGTCTTCTGCTCGTCGACGGTGAGGCGGCTGTCCCGGTCGGCGCCGCGCTCGGCGCGGATGCCGATGTGGCCGAGCGGCAGCATGTCTGCGTCCGCCCAACCGCCGGCCTGCTGGAACGGCGCCCAGCGCGCGAGCCGGGCGAACTGCGCGTGCACATCCTCCCATCGATCCCACAGGTCGTCGGAGATCCGCCACAGCTGCGCGTTGGCCCGCAGATGCTCGACGTGGTGCGTCGACAGGTGGGTGCCGGGCGACAACGACAGCACGATGTCCCGCCCGCTCCGCTCGATCGCCCGCGCATACGCCGCGATCTCCCGATCGTGGTACGGCGCGAGCATGTCGTCCGCCTTCACGAAGTCCACGCCCCAGGCGGCGAACTGCGCGACCTGCGCGTCGTAGTACGCCTGCGCGCCGGGGTGGTCGTGGTTCAGCCCGAGGTTGTCCGGGTTCCACGGGCACACGTGATCGGGATCCGCGATCTGCCGCGCCGTCCACTCCGTCCCGTACACCGGGAGGTCGAGCTCGACCGCCCGCCGCGGAATGCCGCGCATGATGTGCAGGCCGAACTTCAGCCCGAGCGCGTGCACCTTCGCGGCCAGCGGCGCGAAGCCGGCGCCGCCCGCGGCTGAGGGGAACCGCAGCGGCGCCGGCAGCTGGCGGCCGTGGTCGTCCAGGACGACCGGCGCATTCTCGTTGTAGCCGTGCGAGCGGGCGGTCGGGTCGTACCAGGCGATGTCGACGACGACTGTGTCCCACCCGAACGGCAGCAACCGGTCGTGCATGACCTGTGCGTTCGCGAGGACTTCGGCCTCGGTGACCGTCGTCCCGAAGCAGTCCCAGCTGTTCCACCCCATCGGCGGGGTCGGCGCGCTCACCATTCGGCGAACGAACCGTCGTCGTGGCGCAGCACAGGCGACCGCCAGCGGTGCGGCTCCGCGGCCGCGGCCCGGACGGCGTCCTCGTCGACCTCGATGCCCAGACCGGGACCGGCGGGGCGTTGTACATGCCCGTCGGTGAAGGCGAAAACGCCCGGGTCCACCAGGTAGTCGAGCACCGCGTTGCCGCCGCCGTACTCGATGCCGAGGCTCTGCTCCTGGATCAGGAAGTTCGGGACGGCGAAGTCGAGTTGCAGGCTCGCGGCCAGCGTGATCGGCCCGAGCGGGCAGTGCGGCGCGACGCTCACGTCGTACGCCTCGGCCATCGCGGCGATCCGGCGCACCTCGGAGATGCCGCCGGCGTGCGAGATGTCCGGCTGGGCGACCGCGATCCCGGTGGGCAGCACGTCGCGGAAGTCCCAGCGGGAGAACAACCGCTCGCCGGTGGCGATCGGGATGCTGGTCGACTCGGTGATCCGGCGCAGGTCGCGGGCGAACTCGGGCAGCACCGGCTCCTCGACGAACATCGGCAGCAGCGGCTCGAGCAGCGGCAGGATCTGCCGCGTGGCGGCCGTGCTGAACCGGCCGTGGAAGTCGAGCGCGATGTCGACGCCGTCGCCGAGCGCGTCGCGGAGCGCCTCGACCCGGCTCACCGAGGCCCGGAGCTGGGCGGCCGACGGGATCGGGGGCAGCGCCTCGGACAGGTTGAGCTTGACGGCCGTGAAGCCCTTCTCCACCTTGGCTTTCGCCTCGTCGACGAGCTGTGCGTTGTCGCGGCCGTGGACCCAGGTGTAGACGCGCACCCGGTCCCGGACCGGCCCGCCGAGCAGCTCGTGCACAGGGACGTCGTGGAAGCGCCCCTTGATGTCCCACAACGCCTGGTCGATCCCCGCCAGCGCGCTCGACAGCACCGGGCCGCCGCGGTAGAAGCCGCCCTTGGCCATCACCTGCCAGTGCTCTTCGATCCGCAGCGGATCGGTGCCGACCAAGTACTCCATCAGGGCCGTGACCGCGCCCTGGACCGCCTCGGCACGTCCCTCGACGATGGGCTCACCCCAGCCGCTGATCCCTTCGTCGGTGTCGATCCGCAGGAACTGCCACCGCGGCGCCACCAGGAACGTTTCGTATCCGACGATCTTCACGAGGCCTCATTCGGTTGCCGGTCGGGAGCGGAGAGCAGGGCGGCGACCAGCTGGTCGGTCTGGCGGAGCACCAGGGCGGCGGCGCCGGAGGCACCGGCACGGGCGCCGAGGTCGAGCTCGGCCGCGACGACGTCGGCGTCGCGGGTCAGCGTCATCGCCGTCCGGCGCAGGGTGGCGCGGATCGGGTCCAGGATCAGGTCGCCCGCGCGGGCGAGCTCACCGCCGACGATGATCCGCTCCGGGTTGAGCAGGTTGCAGATGTTCGCGAGCACCCGGCCGGTCAGCTCACCGGCTTCACGGAGCACCCGTAAGGTTTCCGGCTGTCCGTCGGCCGCGGACGCGAGCAGCTCGTCGAGGCCGGCATCCTCGCCGAGCACCGGCGCCAGCGCCGCGAGCACGGCCTGCACCGACGCATACTGCACCAGGCAGCCGCGATTCCCGCAGGGGCACGGCGCACCGGTCGAGTCCGCCGACAGGTGGCCGATCTCGCCGCCGCCACCGCGCGCGCCGCCGTGGTGAAGGTTGCCGTCGACCAGCAGTCCGGAGCCGATCCCGGTGGACAGCCCGAGGTAGAGCACGTCGCGGACGTCCCGGCCCGCGCCCCAGGTGAACTCGGCCACCGCTTCCAGCCGGGTGTTGTTCTCCACCAGCACGGGCACCGCGAGATGCCGGCCGAACTCCGCCGCCACGTTCACCCCGGCCCAGGCCTGTCCCGGCAGCGACGGACCGACGACACCGGTCTGCAGGTCGAGCGGTCCGGGCACGCCGATCGCGACTCCGACGAGGTTGTCGCGATGCCGCCCGGTGCTCTCGAGGAGCTCGTCGAGCAGCGCGACGCCGGCCGTGAGCCGCTCCTGCCATGGCGTGTCCCGCGCCGTGCGAACCCCGTCGCTGGCCAGCGTCTCGCCGGACAGGTCGGTGAGGTGGCACCAGACACGCTCGAGGGTGAAGTCGAGGCCGGCGGCGGCACCGGCGGCCGGGTTCGCCCTGAGGAAGCCGCGGGCCCGGCCGTCGACCTCGGACGCGTCGATCCCGGCCCGGGCGACCTGGTCGCCGACGACCTCGACGACGACCCCGCCGGTGATCAGGTCGGCCACGATCGTCGACACCGTCGTTCGCGAGACGCCGCAGATCCGCGCGAGCTCCGCGCGGTGCAGCGCGCCGTGCTCCATCAGCGCGGAGAGCATGCGCTCGGAGTTGGTGCGTCGCAACGCTCGCAGGGATCCGGTGTCCTTCGCAGTCACGACGACGAGTATCGGCGAACCAGCGGTGCGGAGTCAATTTCCCTGACAATCTGTGTACGAAGACTTGACACAAACGCCGAAGTGCTCGAACAATTTCGGCCACAGTCGCGGGGATCGCCCCGGGCCCGGCGACCGGATGACCGACATGGACGCTGAGCTGAGCAAGGCACCGCTGGTGGTCGTGACCGGCGGACTGGGGCGTGTCGCCACGGTGGTTCTGCCGTGGCTGCGCAAGCACTTCCGGGTCCGGCTGGTCGACAGCGCCGCGGCGGCGCGCCGGGTCGAAGGGCTGGTGCAGGCCGACATCGGTGATCCCGACGAGGCCCGCCAGGTCCTGGCCGGCGCGGACGCTGTGCTCCACCTCGCCGGCAACAGCAGCCCATGGCAGACCTGGGACAACGTGTATGCCGCCAACGTGTGGACCACCCAGGTCACCCTCGAGGCCGCCGCGGCCAACGGCGTGCCGAAGGTGGTGCTGGCCAGTTCCCTCCACGCCGCCGGGGAGTACAACCGCCCGCAGTACCGGCCTGTCGATCCACGGCTCGACCCGCGCCCCTGCTGTCCGTACGGGTTGGGCAAGGTCGTGCTGGAGGCGCTCGGCCGGATGCACGCCGAGCGCACCGGCGCGTCGGTCACCTGTCTGCGCCTCGGCCTCACCGGTTGGCCACCCGCAGAGCGCCGCTACCTCGGGCAGTGGCTGTCCGACGACGACGCGGGGCGGCTGACGCTCGCCGCCCTGGGAGCGCGAGAGCGGTTCGGCGTGCACTTCGGCGTCTCCGCGAACACCCGCAACCACTGGGACATCACCTCCGCCCGGCACGAGCTGGGCTACCGCCCCGAAGACGACAGCGAAGCCCTCGCGGACCGGGCCGGGCCCTCCTCCGGCCCGGTCTGCCGGCTCTTCGACCCAGAGACATCCGAATGAGAGGTTGGCCATGACCACAACGAACCCGGGGTTCTCCCGCCGCAGGTTCCTCGCGCTCGGCGGTGCCGTCGCCGGCAGTGCGGCGAGCGGAGCGCTCGCGGTGGGCTGCTCGCCCGCCTCGTCCACGAACACTCCGGCCGCCGCCGGCACCGGATCGTCCGCCAAGGGCGTGGTGACGGTGATGTCGCAGTCCGGCGAGTCCGGTCCGAAGGAGGCCAAGGCCGCGTCACAGGCCCTCGGCCTGACCGTGAAGACGGTCGAGTACGACCTCACCAAGCTGACCGCGATGCTTGCCAGCGGCAACCCGCCGGACGTGGTCCGCGGCATGGGCGCGACCGAGACGCCGTACCTGGTCGCCCGGCAGGTCGCGGAGAACCTCGATCCGTACTTCGCGAAGAGCACGCTGATCAAGGCCGACGACATCGACCCGGTCAACGACGTCTGGCGGTACGACGGTGAGAAGCAGGGCAGCGGGCCGCGCTACGGGTTCGCGAAGGACTACTCGCAGGACTGCACCATCTGGTACAACGGTGCGCTCTTCGATGCGGCGAAGGTGACCAGGCCGAGCGCGACGACGCCCCTGCTGCTGGACGAGCTGCTCGACGAGGGCAGGCGCCTGGTGAAGCGGCAGGGCGCGAAGGTCAGCGTCTACGGCCTCAACCCGAACGGGCTCGGCCTGTTCGGGCAGCTGACCTGGATGACCGACCTGGCGGGCGGGAAGCTGACCGCCGACGATCTCGCCTCGGTCGACTTCAGCACCCCGGAGGCGCAGCGGGCGCTCACCTGGTACCTGGAGTATGCGAAGGCCGGCATCGGCCCGACGGTCCTGAATCCGGATCCGAACGGCTGGGACGGTCCGACGTTCCAGGCCGGCCGGATGGCGACCACGCTGAGCGGCTACTGGCTGGGCGGGTTGTTCGCCGGTGATCCCAAGTCGGCGAAGGTCGCCGGCTTCGCGCCCGCACCCCAGTTCGACACCGGCCGCCGGGTCAGCCCGTGCTTCGGCGCCACCGGCTTGTGGATGCCCAAGGCCGGGAAGAACAAGGACGCGGCCTGGGCGGTGATGGAGTGGTATCTGGCCGGCGATCCTGCCAAGGCACGGGCGAGCGGCGGCTGGGGTATCCCGCCGCTGAAGTCGCTGCAGAAGCTGATGCCGCAAAAGCTGCCGTACCAGAAGCAGGCCTACGACGTGCAGATGGCGGAGAAGGAGCACTTCTCGGTCACCTCCTACACCCCGTACGTGCGGCAGGACGCGATCAACGCGGTGATCACCCGTGAGCTGCCGAAGGCGATCAAGGGCAGCACCTCGGTCGGCCAGTTCGCCGACACGCTGAACACCCAGATCAACGCGCAACTCGCCGACGGAAAGAAGCGGTTGCGGTGACATCGGCGCTGACCGAGGTACGCCGTCGCGCGGCGCCCGCCGAGGCGCCGGCCGCGGACCGGAGGAAGAAGCCGCCGAGCCTGCGCAAGGCGCGCACGTTCTACCTGTTCGTGGCGCCGTGGATCATCGGCTTCGTCGCGCTGACCGTGTTCCCCCTGGGGTACGCGTTCTGGCTGAGCCTGACCGACTCCGACGGGCTGTCGCCGCGGACACACTTCGTCGGCTTCGACAACTACGTGGAGATCTTCAAGGACCCGCTGACGCTGAGCTCACTCGGCAAGACCGGGCTGTTCGCCCTCGTCACCGTCCCGCTGTCGATCCTCGCCGGCCTCCTGCTGGCGGTGATGCTCAATCAGCCGATCAAGGGACGTGGTCTGCTCCGCGGCCTGATCTATCTGCCGGCGGTCGTCCCGCCGGTGGGGGCCGCGCTCACGTTCCGGCTGATCTTCGACCGCGACGCCGGCGCCGCGAACGGCGTCCTGAGTGGTCTCGGGGCGAATCCGATCACCTGGCTGGTCGATCCGAACGTGCGCTACGTGCTGTATGCGTTGGTGCTGTGGGGCTGTGGCGGGTCGATGATCATCTCGCTGGCCGGGTTGCAGGACATTCCTCGTGAGCTGCTCGAGGCGGCGCAGGTCGACGGCGCGTCGTACTGGCAGTCGTTCACGCGGATCACCGTGCCGCTGTTGTCGCCGGTGATCCTGTTCCAGGTCATCACTGGGGTGATCGGGTCGCTGCAGTCGTTCGCGCCGCTGCTGCTCTCGTCGGGCTCGCTGAGCGGAGCAGGCACAGTGCCGCAGGGCAACTACCTCTACATGATCCACGTGTTCGCGCAGTACTTCAGCGCCTCGCGCTTCGGGTATGCGTCGGCGATGTTGTGGATGCTGTTCGCGGTGATCCTCCTGGTGACGCTGGTGATCATCAAGGTCAGCGCCCGGACCGTGTTCTACACCGTCGAGCCGGGAGGCCAGAAATGACCCGGACCTCCAAGTGGGCGCTGTCCATCGTGCTGCTGGCCGTCGTCCTGGTGATGCTGAGTCCGATCCTCTGGCTGGTGTCGACGTCGCTGAAGTCGCCGGCCGAGATGGCGTCGTTCCCGCCGAGCTGGTGGCCGTCGGCGCCGCGGTTCGCGAACTACACCGATGCGATCCGCCAGGTGAACTTCGTCGGCGCGACGCAGAACTCGCTGACCATCGCGTTCATCAGCACCACGCTGACGACGCTGAGCTCGGCCTGGGTCGGCTTCGGGTTCGCCCGGTTGACGGCGCCGGGCAAGAAACAGCTGTTCGTCGTGCTGCTCGCGACGATGATGCTGCCCGGGATCGTGACGCTGGTTCCGACGTACCTGATCTTCGCGAAGGTGCACATGGTCAACACGTACTGGCCGTGGGTGGCGTGGGGGCTCGGCGGCAGCGCGTTCCTGATCTTCCTGTTCCGGCAGTTCTTCGCCGGGATCCCGCGGGAGATGGAGGAGGCCGCGATCATCGACGGCTGCGGGTACGTCGGGATCTTCTGGCGGATCTTCCTGCCGCAGTCCTGGCCGGTGATCGCGGCCAGCGTGATCCTGTCGTTCACGCACGCTTGGGGCGACTTCGTCGGGCCCGCGATGTTCCTCAGCCAGGACAGCACGACACTCGCCGTCGCGATGGCCACCGGCTACGTGAACGACAAGGGCTTGCCGATGAACAACCTGGTCGCCGCGGGCGCCGTCATGTACGTGTTGCCCGTCCTGGTCCTCTTCCTGTTCATGCAACGCCGCTTCGTCAGCGGCTTCTCCACCTCAGGAATCAAGTGAAGGAGGTCTCGGATGACTGTACGACGCCGCGCACTGGCGCTGGGTGCGGCCGGGCTGGCCCTGCTCGCCGCATCCCTCACCAGCACCGCCCAGGCGGCAAACTTGCCTCAGGCAACTGAGCGGACCTGCACCGGCGGTGCGCCGCCGTCGGGGATGCGGCTCAGCTGGTCCGACGAGTTCGCCGGGCGCGCCCTCGACCGCAGCCGGTGGAACACGGTGATGGACTTCCCCGGCCGCGCGGGCGGGCACTACCACAACACGTCGTACGGCAGCTATGCCGTCGACGAGAACGTCGTGCTGGCCGGCGGAACGTTGCGGCTGGTGACCGACAACAAACCCGTGGTCGGCACGGACCCAGCCGGGACGTACCAGTACACCGAAGGCTTCATCTCCTCGCACGACAAGTTCTCCCAGACCTACGGTTACTGGGAGATCTGCGCGAAGTTCCCGGCCGGCAAAGGCCTGTGGCCGGCGTTCTGGCTGATCCCGCAGGATCGCAGCTGGCCGCCGGAGATCGACGTCGCCGAGTGGTTCGGCAGCATCGAGAGCATGCACAGCGGACTGGCGTCGGGCACCTGGCCGGACGTCCGCTGGGACAGCCACTGGGCGACCGGCCTCGCACCGACCACAGGCTGGCACCGGTACGGCGTCGTGTGGACCGCCGACCGCATCACGTTCACGGTCGACGGCGTACCCACTTCAACAATCACCGGCGACCAGGTGCCCGACAAACCGATGTACGTCGTCCTGAACAGCGGCACCTGGGCCAACGCCGACCGCGGCGGCCCGCCGGACGCGACAACGCCGTTCCCCAACTCGTTCGACGTCGACTACGTCCGGGTGTATTCGTCGCGGTGATCAGTCGGATTCGGGCAGCGCCGGTGTCGGGAGCGACAGTTTCTCGTCCGGCTTGGCGGCCAGTACGTCGTTCACGTACGAGCGGGCCGCTTCCATCGTGTCGACCTCGTGGCCGGCCTGCTCGGACAGGAACCAGCGGTGCTCGAGCACCTCGTGGAAGACCTCGGCCGGCTCGAGCTTGCGGCGCAAATTGCGAGGGACCGACTGCACGACCGGCTCGAACACGTCGGTCAGCCACTGATGGGCGACGATCTCCTCGTCCTCGTTCTGCTGGTCGGTGGCGGCCGCGAACGAGTCGAGGTCGTTGAGCAGCCGCCGGGCCTGGTTCTCCTCGACGTCCAGACCGGTGAGCCGGAGCAGTCGCCGGGAGTGGTGGCCGGCGTCCACGACCTTCGGCTGGATCCGGACCTGGCTGCCGTCCCAGTCGGTGATGATGTCGATCTCGGCGACGTCGAAGCCGAGTTCGTTCAGCCGCCGGATCCGCGAGTCGAGCCGGTGCATCTCGTCGGTGGCGAACTCCTCCGGCGCGGTCAGCTCGGCCCAGAGCGCCTCGTACCGCTTCTGGATCGACTCGACGGTCTCCTGCGGGTCGATCGACTCGTCGAGCAGACCGCCCTCCTGCAGGTCGAGGAACTCGCCGAACAGGTTGATCTCCGCGGTGTAGAGGTCGTGCGCGCGCTGCCCGTCGGAGATGTCCTGGTGCAGCTCACCGGTCTCGGCATCCACCAGGTACGCCGCGAACGCTCCGGCGTCCCGGCGGAACAGGGTGTTGGACAGCGAGCAGTCGCCCCAGAAGAAGCCGAGCAGGTGCAGCCGGACGATCAACGCCACCAAGGCGTCGATCAGGCGGTTGACCGTGTCGGGGCGCAGCGTGCTGGAGAACAGGGCCCGGTACGGCAGGGAGAACTGCAGGTGGCGGGTGATCAGGATCGAGTCGATCGGCTCGCCGTTGCGGTCCACGCGGTCGGTGATGACGCCGACCGGCTCGACCGACGGCGCCTCCAGGCGCTCGAGGTCGCGGAGCAGGCGGTACTCGTGCATCGCCAGGTGCTCGAGAACCTCCTTGATCGCGTACACGCTGCCGTTGACCCGGACGAAGCGGACCACGTGCCGCGAGATACCGCGCGGCAGCGCGACCAGTTGGTCCTCGGGCCAGTCCTCCAGCGGGACGTCCCACGGGAGCGACAGCAGACCGGTGTCCGGACGGGTGGCGACGAATCGAGGCACGGCCACCAGTGTGTCAGGAATCCCGGGAGAGTGTCTGAGTGTTCAGCGACGTACGCAAGTGGTTGCAAATTCTTGCGTGATGAGGCGTAGAGTTTGCGTCATGACACGACGACTTGCAGAGGTGGCCAAGAAGGTCGGCGTCAGTGAAGCCACCGTCAGCCGCGTGCTGAACGGGAAGCCCGGCGTGTCCGAGGCGACCCGCGAAGCCGTGCTCACCGCACTGGACGTGCTCGGGTACGAGCGGCCGACGCAGCTCAGAGGCGATCGGGCCCGGCTGGTCGGTCTCGTGCTGCCGGAGCTGCAGAACCCGATCTTTCCCGCGTTCGCCGAGGTCGTCGGCGGGGCGCTGGCGCAGCAGGGCTTCACGTCCCTGCTCTGCACCCGGACGGTCGGCGGCGTGTCCGAGGCCGACTACGTGGACCTTCTCCTTCAGCAGCAGGTGTCCGGGGTCGTCTTCGCCGGCGGGTTCTACGCGCAGGCCGACGCGCCGCACCAGCACTACGAGCTGATCCAGGAGCGCAAGCTGCCGACCGTGCTGGTCAACGCGGCCGTCGACCACCTCGGGTTCCCGCAGGTCTCGTCGGACGACTACGTCGCCGCCGAGATGGCGATCGGGCACCTGCGCGCGCTCGGGCACCGCCGGATCGGGATGGTCCTCGGCCCGCGTGACCACATCCCGTCGCGGCGCAAGCTGGAGGCGTTCCTGGCTGCGGAGGAGACGGATCCGGACCTGGTCGAGCACACCATGTTCTCGCTCGAGGGCGGTCACGCGGCAGCGACCAAACTGGTCACCAACGGCGTCACCGGCATCGTCTGCGCCAGCGACATCCTCGCGCTCGGAGCCATCCGCGCCGTCCGCCGGGCCGGCCTGAGTGTCCCCGACGAGGTCTCGGTGATCGGGTACGACGACTCCGCGATGATGAACTGCACCGACCCGCCGCTGACCACCGTCCGGCAGCCGATCGACGCGATGGGCCGCGCCGCCGTGGACATGCTGGTCGCGCTGATCGAGCGCGCCACCGTACCTGCCGACGAGCTCCTGTTCGAACCCGAGCTCGTCGTCCGCGCCTCCACCGCCCGGGCTCGGATCTAGCCCCGCACACCACCAGGCAGCCGCTGACTCATCGGGTCGGCGGCTGCTGTCGTTTGCCCTGCGCCAGGCAATCTCCCACAAGCAGTCATTTTTTTGCAATCTCAAATCGAAGTATTGCGCTCATGCGTCCAGTTCCCTACGGTTGCCCCACGATCCGAGGGAGAGGGTGGACATGACGACAACGCGCCGCGGGCTCAGCCTGCTGCTGGTTGCGGGACTCGGGCTGGTGGCCGCGTCCTGCGGCTCGGGGGAAGACAAGACGCCGGCCGCCGACGGCCCGGTCACGATCACGGTCGGCTGTGAGCCGCCGAAGAGCAACCCGAAGGAGCGTGCGGCCTGGGAGGAGGACGTCGCCGCGTTCCAGAAGGCGCACCCGAACATCACGGTCGAGGGCAAGGACGCGTTCCCCTGCATCAACCCCGACACGTTCCAGGCGAAGCTGGCCGGCGGGACCCAGGAGGACCTCTTCTACGTCTACTACACCGACGTCCGGAAGATCATCGACAAGAAGCAGGCCGCCGACATCAGCCAGTACGTCGGCAGTGTCGGCAAGCTCAAGGACCTGCGCCAGGACGTGATGAGCGTCTTCAAGGATGGCGACAAGACGTACGGCCTGCCCCGCAACAATTACAACATGGGCCTGGTCTACAACCGCAAGCTCTTCACCCAGGCCGGTCTCGACCCGGCCAACCCGCCGAAGACGTGGGACGAGGTCCGGGAGGCCGCGAAGAAGATCGCCGCACTCGGTCCGGGGTACGTCGGGTTCGGTGAGTACTCGGCCGGCAACACCGGCGGCTGGCACTTCGCCGCGTCGCTGTATGCCCGCGGCGGGTCGATGGTCAGCGACGACGGCAAGACCGCGGCGTTCAACAGCGCCGAGGGCAAGGCGGTCCTGGAGAACCTGAAGAGGATGCGCTGGGACGACAGCTCCATGGGCAGCAAGCAGCTGCTGCAGTGGGAGGACCTGATGCGCATGATGGGCGGCGGCAAGCTCGGCATGATGATCGGCGCGCCGGACGTCGTGCAGTCGGTGAACAACGACTTCAAGGGCAAGTTCGAGGACTACGGCGTCACGGCCGTGCCGGAGTCCGACGGGAAGTTCTCGCTCAGCGGCGGCGACGGGTACATGTTCAACCCGAAGGCGTCGCCGGAGAAGATCAAGGCCGGCCTGCTGTGGCTGGAGTTCCACGAGCTGACGCCGGGCCAGGGCCAGTTCAACTACGCGCGGTCGAAGGAGCAGGGCCGTCCGGTCGGGCTGCCGATCCCCGACCTGTACGGGAACAGTGCCCCGGGCAACGAGATCAACACGCTGCGGAAGCAGTACGCGACCGTCCCGGTCGACAACTTCACGCCGTACGTCAATGCCCAGGGCAACATCACCAACAAGCTCGAGCCGCCGAAGGCGCAGGAGCTGTACGCCGTGCTCGACGTCGCGATGTCCGCCGTCCTGACCCGCAAGGACGCCGACATCGACAAGCTGCTGAGTGACGCCGAGGGCAAGGCCAACAAGATCCTCGCGAAGAACACGTAATGACCGTGACACAAGAGCGTGTCCGTCGTCCCCAGGCGCTGGGGGCGGCGGACCCGCGATCACCCGACGACCACGGCGCCCTGCGGCGGGCGGTGGGGCGGAACCTCACGGCGTACGGGTTCTTGTGCGCCGCCCTGATCTGTTTCGCGTTGTTCTCCTGGTATCCGATGATCCGGGAGATCGTGCTGAGCTTCCAGCAGAACAACTTCGTCGATCCGGGGGAGTGGGTCGGGTTCGACAACTTCCGGACCGTGGTGGCGGACCCGGCGTTCCGGTCCGCGTGGCTGAACACCGCGGCGTTCAGCGGTCTCGCCCTGGTGATCGGGTACGCCGTACCGTTCGTGCTGGCCGTCGTGCTGAACGAGCTGAAGCACGCGAAGGCGTACCTGCGTTTCGTGGTCTACCTGCCGGTGATGCTCCCGCCGGCCGTCGCGGTCCTGCTGTTCAAGTGGTTCTACGACCCCGGATCCGGTCTCTTCAACCAGGCGCTCGACGCGGTGCACCTCCCGCCGCTCGGCTGGCTGGACTCCACGAGTACGGCGCTCATCAGCCTGGTGATCGTGTCGACCTGGATGAATCTCGGCACCGGCACGCTGATCTACCTTGCCGCGCTGCAGAGCATCCCGGGTGACCTGTACGAATCGGCGGAGCTGGACGGTGCGGGCCTCCTGAAGCGGGTGTGGCACGTGACGATCCCGCAGACCAAGCTGATCCTGCTGGTGATGCTGCTGCTGCAGATCGTCGCGACCATGCAGGTCTTCATCGAGCCGTACCTGCTCACCGGCGGCGGCCCGGAGAACGCGACTGTCACCGTCGCGTACCTGATGTACCAGTACGCCTTCAACTTCGGCGACTTCGGCGGCGGCTCCGCGCTCGGCCTGATGTTGATGGTCGTCCTGCTGGTGTTCTCCACGATCTATCTGCGGGTGTCGCGTGAGGAGGCGGAGCGATGAGAACTCTCGTGTCACCTTTGGCGCTGCGGACGCCGCACGGCCGGATCATCTACTGGACGGTCCTCACCGTCACGGTCCTCGGCTTCACCGGGGCGTTCGTGTTCCCGTTCTACTGGATGGTCAGCGGCGCTCTTAAGTCGCCCGACGAGCTGGCGCAGATCCCACCCAGCTTCTTCCCGACGTCGGCCGATTTCAGCGTCTACAAAGAGGCCTGGGACCAGCTTCAGCTGGGCGTCTTCCTCAAGAACACCGCGCTGTACGCCGGTGGCGCCTGGCTGTTCACGCTGGCGGTCGACGTCACCGCGGCGTACGCGTTGTCGAAGCTGCGGCCGGTGCTCGGGAAGCTCGTGCTCGGCGCGATGCTGGCGACGTTGATGATCCCGCCGATGGTCCTGCTGCTGCCGACGTACCTGGTGGCGAAGGATCTGCCGGTCCTGCACCTGGACCTGCTGAACACACCGTGGGCGATCTGGCTGCCGGCGGCGGCGAACGGGTTCTTCGTGTTCCTGCTCAAGCGGTTCTTCGACTCGATCCCTCGCGAGCTCCTGGAGGCCGCGGAAATCGACGGGGCGTCGCCCGGCAGGATCCTCTGGTCGATCGTGCTGCCGGTGTCGCGGCCGATCATCGGCGTGGTGTCGATCCTGTCCGTGGTGACGGTGTGGAAGGACTTCGTCTGGCCGCTGCTGGTGCTGCCGGAGACGGACAAGATGTCGGTCAGCGTCGGCATCGCGTCGTTGTCGGCGCAGCTGCCGCAAAACGTCCTGATCGCCTCCCTGGTCATCGCCAGCCTGCCGACCATCCTCGTGTTCTTCATTTTCCAAAGAAGCATCATGGCCGGCCTGACGGCTGGAAGTCTCAAGGGATGAAATGCACCCGCCCTCGCTGCGCTCGGACGGGGATGGAGAGCGGCCGGTCTGACGGCCGGAAGCCTGAAAGGTTAGGAGATTCGATGGCCGACGAATGGTGGCGCGGCGCTGCGATCTACCAGGTCTACCTGCGGAGTTTCGCGGACGGCAACGACGACGGGATCGGCGATCTCGCCGGGCTGCGGCAGAAGCTGCCGTACCTGGCCGAGCTCGGGATCGACGCGATCTGGCTGAACCCGTGGTACCCGTCGCCGATGGCCGACGGCGGGTACGACGTCGCCGACTACCGCGCGATCGACCCGGCGTTCGGCACCCTCGCGGAGGCGGAGGCGTACATCGCCGAGGCGCACGCGCTGAACATCCGCACGATCATCGACATCGTCCCGAACCACGGCTCGGACCAGCAGGACTGGTTCGTCCAGGCGCTCCGGGCCGGCCCGGGCTCACCCGAACGCGAACGCTTCCTGTTCCGCCCGGGCCGCGGCGACGGACCGCCCAACGACTGGCAGTCGATCTTCAACGGGCCCGCCTGGACCCAGGTCGAGGACGGCGAGTGGTACCTGCACCTGTTCGCGCCCGAGCAGCCCGACTTCAACTGGCGCAATCCCGAGGTCGTCGAGGAGTTCCACGACATCCTCCGGTTCTGGCTGGACCGCGGCGTCGACGGCATCCGGATCGACAGCGCCGCCGTCCTGTTCAAGGACCTGGACAACGTCGAGGAGTCGTACACCGACCACGACGAGGTGCACGAGGTGTACCGCGGCTGGCGGCGGATCTCCGACGCCTACGCCGACCGGTTCTTCGTCGGCGAGATGTGGATGCCCGACCAGGAGCGGTTCGCGCTGTACCTGCGGCCGGACGAGATGCAGACCGCGTTCAACTTCGACTTCCTGTCCCGCCCGTGGGAGGCCGGCGAGCTCCGCGCGTCGATCGACCTGACGCTGTCGACGCACGTGCCGATCGGCGCGCCGCCCACCTGGGTGCTGTCGAACCACGACGTGACCCGCCCGGTGACGAAGTACGGCCGTCCCGACACGTCGTTCTCGCATCAGGACCGCAAGCACGGGATGCGCACCGACCTGGTCCTGGGCGAACGTCGCGCCCGCGCGGCCGCCCTGCTCGCGATGGCGCTGCCGGGTGGACTGTACGTCTACCAAGGCGAGGAGCTGGGGTTGCCGGAGGTCGAGGACCTGCCCGACGACGTACTGCAGGACCCGATCTTCGCGCGGTCGGGGGGTACGGACCGCGGCCGTGACGGTTGCCGGGTGCCCCTGCCGTGGTCGGGCAAGGAGCCGCCGTTCGGCTTCGGCAGCGGTACGCCGTGGTTGCCGCAGCCGGCGGACTGGAAGAACCTGACGGTCGAATCCCAGCTCCACGACCAGAACTCGATGCTTTCTCTGTACCGCAGCGGTTTGAAGCTCCGCCGCGCACTGCTCGGCGACGGGGCGCTGACGTGGTTGGACTCGCCCGCCGACGTACTCACGTTCCGCCGGGAGAACCTGACCTGCATCGTCAACCTGAGCGCCGACTCGATCGACCTGCCGCCGTACGACGAGTTGCTGATCTCCAGTGTCCCGCTGGACGCCGGCCGCCTCCCGTCCGACGCCACCGCCTGGGTTCGCTGAACACCTGCCGGGGTCAGGGAACAAGGTATTGCTTGTCCACTGACCCGGCGCTTGTTCAGGCCAGCGGACGGAACCGCCGAAGCCGCAGGCTGTTCGAGACCACGAAGACCGAGCTGAAGGCCATCGCGGCGCCGGCCAGCATCGGGTTGAGGAGGCCGGCCGCGGCCAGGGGGAGGGCGGCTACGTTGTAGGCGAAGGCCCAGAACAGGTTGCCCTTGATCGTGCGCAGTGTGCTGCGGGACAGCCGGATGGCGTCAGCTGCCGCGCGCAGGTCGCCCCGCACCAGCGTCAGGTCGCTCGCCTCGATCGCCACGTCCGTACCGGTCCCCATGCTCAGGCCGAGGTCGGCCTGGGCGAGGGCGGCCGCGTCGTTGACGCCGTCGCCGACCATCGCGACCACACGACCCTCGTCCTGCAGGTTCTTCACTGCGTCGACCTTGCCGGCCGGCAGCACTTCGGCGATCACCTCGTCGATGCCGACCTCGCCCGCCACCTTCGTCGCCACCGCTTCGTTGTCACCGGTCAGCAACACCGGACGCAGCCCGAGCGCCTTCAGGTCCCGGATCGCCTGGACGGACGTGGGCTTCACGGTGTCCGCGACGACCAGCACAGCTCGTGCCTGCCCGTCCCAGCCGACCGCCACCGCCGTACTGCCTTCGGCCTCGGCGTGCTCCTTCGCGTGCGCGAGCTCCTCCGGCAGGTACTGGCTCCACTCTTCCAACAGTCGCGTCCGCCCGACGAGTACGGCGTGCCCGTCGACGATGCCCTGCACACCGAGGCCCTCGACGTTGCCGAAGTCCTCGACGTCCGGGAGCTTGCCCTCGGCGGCCGCGGCCCGGGCGACGGCCTGCGCGATCGGGTGCTCACTCGAGTGCTCGAGCGCCCCCGCCAACCGCAGTACCTCGGCGCGGTCCTGACCAGGAGCCAGCAGTACGTCGACCAGCTCCATGCGGCCCGTGGTGACGGTGCCCGTCTTGTCCAGTACGACGGTGTCGACCCGCCGCGTGGACTCCAGGACCTCCGGCCCCTTGATCAGGATGCCCAGCTGCGCACCCCGGCCGGTCCCGACCATCAACGCGGTCGGTGTGGCCAGGCCCAGCGCACACGGGCAGGCGATGATCAGTACGGCGACCGCGGCGGTGAACGCGACCTCCAGCGGCGAACCGTTGCCGAGCCAGAAGCCGAGCGTCGCGAGCGCCAGCCCGATCACGATCGGGACGAAGATCCCGGACACCTTGTCGGCCAGCCGCTGCACCGCGGCCTTCCCGTTCTGCGCGTCCTCGACCAGCCGGGCTATCTGCGCCAGTTGCGTGTCCGCGCCGACCCGGGTCGCCCGCACCACCAGCCGGCCGCCGGCGTTCACGGTCGCGCCGACGACCGCGTCGCCTTCGCCGACCTCGACCGGTACGGACTCACCGGTCAGCATCGACGCGTCGACCGCGCTGCTGCCGGTCACGACCACACCGTCGGTCGCGATCTTCTCGCCCGGCCGGACGACGAACTCGTCACCCACGACGAGCTGGTCGGCCGGGATCCGGGTCTCGGTCCCGTTCCGCAGGACGGCGACGTCCTTCGCGCCGAGCTCGAGCAGAGCCCGCAGCGCGGCGCCCGAGCGGCGCTTGGCCCGCGCCTCGAAGTACCGGCCGGCCAGGATGAAGGTGGTCACCCCGGCCGCGACCTCGAGGTAGATCTCTTCGGCGCCGCCGCCCCGCGAGGGGATCAGCGTGAACGGCATCTTCATACCGGGCTCGCCGGCGGAGCCGAAGAACAACGCGTACAGCGACCAGAGGAACGCGCTCACCACGCCCAGCGAGATCAGCGTGTCCATCGTGGCGGCGCCGTGCCGCAGGTTGGTCCAGGCGGCCTTGTGGAACGGCCAGGCCGCCCACGTCACCACCGGGAACGCCAGCGTCAGCGACGCCCACTGCCACGAGTCGAACTGCAGCGCCGGGATCATCCCGAACGCGATCACCGGGACGGCGAGCACGATGCTCGCGATCAGCCGCTCCCGCAGGGGCTTCAGCTCGTCCGGCTCGTCGTCCGTCGGCTCGGCCGCCGGTGTCGGGAGGCTCGCGGTGTAGCCGGTCTTCTCGACGGTGGCGACCAGGTCGTCGGTCGAGATGCCGTCCGCGTACGTCACCTTCGCCTTCTCGGTGGCGTAGTTGACGGTCGCGGTGACGCCCTCCAACCGGTTCAGTTTCTTCTCCACCCGGGCGGCGCACGAGGCGCACGTCATGCCACCGATGATGAGTTCGACGGACTGACCGGGCTCGGTGCTGGTCATGATGAAGTGCCTCCTCTCAGTGGCCGTGCGGCGTCTCGGCGTGCGCCGGGGTCTTGGATGCTGCGCTGGGTACTGCCTTCGGCGGGACGATCGTCGTACCGGTGGCGCCCACCTTCACCGTGAACTCCGCGGTGTGCACCTTGCCCCCGTGCTGGAAGTCCAGGAACAGGCTGTACGTCGCCGCGGTCGGGAACGTCGTACCGAAGGTGATCGACGGTCCGCCCTTCATACCCGGCTCGGCGTGCTCCGCCGGGTGGTTGTGCAGGTAGGCCAGGTCGCCGCCGCGCAGCGAGACCAGGTGCCCGAAGGCACCCAGGTACGGCTGCAGGTCGGTGACGGGCTTTCCGCCACGGCTCACCGTGAACGTCAGCTCCGACTCCTTGCCGGCGACCGGGGTGCCCTGCAGCGTCACGTCGTACCCGTCGAAGCTGTAGCTGCTCGCCGGTTCGGCGACCGGGACCGGGACATACATGCCGACGACGTTCACGTCCGTGCCGAGGGTGATCGTGCTGTCGTGGCCGGCCGGCTGGAAGTCGGCGTACAGCCGCCAGGTGCCGCCGGCGGTGAACGTGAACGGGATGCTCCACGTCCCGTCCGCCGCCATCGTCGGGTGCACGTGGTGGAACCCGGACAGGTCCCGCCGCACCACGATCAGGTGCAGGTCCTTCTCATGCGTCTTGGTGTACTGCGTGACCGGTTTGCCGTCCGGTCCTTGGATCGTGAAGCGCAACTCGGTCTTCTCGCCGGACGTGAAGGACGTCTTCGCCGGCGCGAACGTGTAGCCGGCGTCGGACACCGCCAGCCCGGGCAACTGCCCGCCGCCGTCGTGTCCACCGTGTCCCGAGGTCTGCTCCATACCACCCATCTCCTCTCCGTGGGCCGGTGCCGCGGAGTTGTCGTCGGCCGCCGCGATCGGGTCGATCGCGGAACCGATGCCGAACGCCGCCCCGAAGGCGAGCGCCACCGCACCGGCGAACGCGCCGAGCCGGAGCGCGGCGGCCCGGCTCACGACGCCGCCAGTTCGTAGCCCGCCTCGTCGACGGCGTCGCGCACGGCGGCCTCGTCGAGAGCGGACTCACTCGTCACGTGCACCGCGGAGGTGCCGCCCGCGACGAGGTCGATCTTCACGTCCTGGACACCGACGAGCTTGCTGATCTCCTCGGTGACGGCCGAAGTGCAGTGGCCGCAGGTCATGCCGGTGACGGAGTAGGTCGTCGTGGTGCTCATATCGATGCTCCTTGCTCGAAACGGGGTGTGGTGGGAGATCGTCAGCTGCGGACCAGGCGGGCGATCGCGTCGGAGGCTTCCCGGACCTTCTCGTCGGCCTCCGGGCCGCCCCGCTGCGCGGCCTCGACCACGCAGTGCGACAGGTGCTCGTCGAGCAACTCCAGCGAGAAGGACTGCAACGCCTTCGTGGCCGCCGACACCTGGGTCAGGATGTCGATGCAGTACTTGTCCTCCTCGACCATCCGCTGCAGACCACGAACCTGCCCCTCGATCCGCCGCAGCCGCTTCAGATGACTGCTCTTCTCGGCGGTGTATCCGTGCACATGCGTCTGCTCGGTGCTCATCTCGCAACCCTCTTCCTGGCCCTCAGCTACCCCTCCGGGGTATCTCCACAGCCAGAAAGTTACCCCCTCCGGGTATCGAATGCAAGCCTTTCGGCAATACCGGTTGGGGGTATGTTTCGGATGCGGGTCCAGAGCGAGGAATCTGGCGAGGGTGCCACCCAGATCTGATAGAGGTTGGCCGCATGGGCGGACGATCGGGGAGGCGCAGGCGCGCGTGGCGTCTACTGATCGGTGTGGCGCTGATCTGGTTCGCGGTGTTGTTCCGCGACCGGTGGGGACAGCTGTGGACGAGTTGGTGGTACGGCTCGATCTGATCGGTCCCGACGCGCTACGGGCTTACGGCAGGCGTGGTCGTCGGCGGCTGGAGACGGCGCGCCGGCGCATCACCTACACACGCGACGCGGCACGGGTGGTCGACAAGATCCAGTGGCTCGAGAACCACGTGAGTCGTGACCAAAACGGGTTGGGTGCAGATCGTCCCGCTTCCTGGTGAGCGTCCACTCAAGTGGGATTGCCGGCACGGGCGGACGATCCTCAGTGCGTACGTCGAAGCAGCCGTAGTCGACGACCTGACCAGGAAGGAGAAGGTGGCCTGGCGCTATTCCGGCGGAGGCGGAGTGCAGCGGTGGGCGTTCGGAGGTTCCTGCCTCGGTCTGCTCGTCGGAGTCGGCGGAGCCATGCTCATCCTCAAGTTTCTGATGCCGGTCATGCCGTTTCCGCTCGCAGTGGTGCCGGCGCTTCTGCTCTTCTGGTCAGGTTCGGTCTTCGCGCTGCTGACCTCCGAGCCCGGTCAACGACGCTCCGCCGTGGTCGCGCTGATGTGGCTGTGGGCCCTCATCCAGCATCTCCCGGTCCTCCCGGCGCGGTTCATCACCCACCTCATGGATCGAGCGGAGCCTGCACATCCGCTGCGCTGGGCCGCCGCGTACTTGTTCATCGCCGGATCACTCCTCGACCTGCTCGCGAGTTGACCGCTTCGCGCCAGGTTGCGCGGTCGTCAATGGGCGCCTCCTCCGGGCGGCGGTTGCCAGTGCACCGGCCCGACCCGGATGTCGGGTGTGACCCGTATCCGCGCGGATGTCGCAGGCTCGCCCCGGACATGTGGCTGAGGCCTGGGAGGGTTGCTTGCCATTGCCGATCGGGTGCGGTCGTAGGCGGCGCGGCTGACAGGGTCGCGCAGGCCGGCATAGGCGGCGAGGATGTCCTGCAGGCGCTCGTCGGCCGCGTTGTCCGGATCGGACGGCGTCCGGGTGTCGGGATGGAGTTGGCGGACGAGGCTGCGGAAAGCGTGGTCGAGGTCGTCGCCGGTGGCGTCGGGGCGCACGCCGAGGACGGCGTACAGGTCGGGAATCGGTGCCGTCGTCATGGCTGCACTCCGCCAGCGCGCCCCGGCTCGCCGGGATCGACCGGGTCGTCGAGGTCGACGATGTGGATGCGATGGGCGGGACCGGGGTGCGCCTTGGTGGCGTGGACGGTCAGAACGCCGTGGGTCAGGGTCGCCGTGGTCCGATCGCCGAGTACGGGGCAGGGAAGGTCGATGACGTGATGCACCGACCCGGTGGGCCGGGTGCGCCGGTGCAGCACGCCGTGATGTTCACGATCAGGGATCCGGCCGCGGACGGTAAGGGAGCGGTCGTTTGCCCACTCCAGGACCACGTCGCCGGCGGTCGCGCCGGGCAGGTCGATGTCGATCACGCATTCGTCGTCGGTTTCCTCGATGTCGACCGCGGGTGTCCACCCGGTCCCCGGTGAGGACGACATGGAGAGTCTGTGCATGACCTGGTTCATCCGGCGGTGGATGTCGTCGAGGTGCGCGAACGGCTCCGTCGGCAGCCACCGCACCGCATCTTGCCGACGGGCCACGCGGTCGATCATCACGCTCACCCCCTGCTTGTGGTGAACCTCGAGTACCGGGTCGGATCGGGCCGAGGTGATGCGGCGGCCCGCCGGAGATTACGTCCTTGGAAGGACAGATGGCGGATCGTCGGTCACCGCCGCTTGGGTCGAGATGTGACTGGTCGGGCGGCCGCATCACCGGGCTTCAATGGCGCTGTCGACTTTCGGTCTGCTCACCTCCTCTGTGCATGCGGGGATTCAGGCAGGTGCTTCGGTGCGGCGGAGGGCCGCGCTGGCGGCCGTGTGGCCGCCGCCGGGGGACGTGGCCGTGTGGCAGGCCCACCCGGCGCGACCATCGGCGTGATGGCCGCTCGGCCCACGCTCCGACGGATGGACAGGGCCGCCGGGTGGGTGGTTCGCACGGCGCTTCCCAGCAGGCGGCGACCAGAGCGTCGAACTCCGCACGCACCAGCTCGTCGTCGCTGAGCACGAGGTCCACGAAGACCTCGGCCTCGTCGACTGTCGGCTGTGTGCCGGTCGCCCTCATCGATCTCACCTCATCGACGAATGCCCGCCGGTGACGGCGGCGTCGGATCGCCGTCACGCGGCTGCGAAGTGCCTGCCAGGTCGGTGGTCAGGCGTCGATCTGCTTCTGGCCGCTGTCGGTGTTCGCGATCGCGATCTTGCGCGGCTTGGCCTGCTCGGCGACCGGAATCCTCAGCGTCAGTACGCCCGCCTCGTAGCTCGCCTCGATGCGGTCGGCGTCCAAGGTGTCGCCGAGGAACAGCTGCCGGGAGAACACCCCGAGCGGCCGCTCGGAAACCTGCATCTCCACGCCCTCACCGAGTTCGAGCGGGCGACGCTCGGCCTTCACCGTCAGCACGTTGCGCTCCACGTCCAGATCGATCGCGTCCGGGGTGATTCCCGGCAGATCGAAGGACACCACGTACTGGTCGCCTTGGCGGTAGGCGTCCATGGGCATCGGTGTCGGGCGCGACCACGTGCCCGGCGTCTGACTGCCGAAGAACTGCTGGGCGAACCGGTCCAGCTCCCGGAAGGGGTCTGTGCGCATCAACATCGTCCTGCACCTCCTGAAACGTCGATTCAACGGTGGTGTCAACACGCACTTCTCTTTTAGCATGTCAACGGAAGGATGACAAGAAGAAAATGTCATCTGACCGATGACATACTTGGTGAAGGAGGTGGTCATGTGAAGGAAGTCCGGACGACGGGGAACAGAGAGCGCGCAGAGAGTGCGGAGAGTGCGGAGAGCGCAGGCGGCGCGCAGTCCGCGGCGGCCGCTGTCGCCACCGTGGAAGAGGTCGTGCAGCAGCTCACCCGCGACGCGTCTGAGACCCGGCCCAGGGGGTCCGTCGGCGCCACGGACATCCTGGCCGCGCTGAGCAAGCTTCGTGCCCTGCAGGAACAGCTCGCCGCCTGGGAGCCGCTGCTCATCGGCGCGGCCCGCGTCCAGGGCGCGAGTTGGGCCGCGATCGCCCCCGCTCTCGGGGTGGGCAGTCGCCAGGCAGCCGAACGCCGCTATCTACGCGTCAACCCGCACAGCGCCGACCCCGCCGGAATGACCGGAGAACAGCGGATCCAGGCCGCCCGCGACCGGCGCGCCGGCCAACGAGCGGTGACCCAATGGGCGCACGCCAATGCCGCCGACCTGCGACGGCTGGCCTCACAGGTCAGCGCGCTCGAGGGACTCGACGCCGCCGGTCAGGAACGCGCCGACGAGATCCACACCGCACTCGGTGACGCGGACACCACCACCCTGCTCGGTCCACTGGCACAGGCCGAGCCGCATCTCCAGGAGAACCATCCACGACTGGCCGGGCAGATCGCGGCGATCGGCCAGACCACCGCTCGCTTGCGCCACGGTCCAACGACCAGCAGAGCAGCCTCCGACCGCGAACGGCCTTAGATCCGGGACAAGTCCCAGACAGTCTGGAGCACAGATGGTTGCCTCCTGCCGCGGTCAGCCGGGTGCCCTGTATTCGCACCGCGGCGTAACCCGCCGAGCCGGCCAGGCCGACCGGCCGGTGTGGCGTCGTGGGCCGGGCTGGCCTGCGGCTGTGACCCACTTCGAAGCGCCGCAGCAACTGCGACTTCTGTATGACGGCGGAGGCGCTTTGCTGCCAGACATAGGCCTTGGCTCGAAGGTGGAGTCTGCGCAGGTGACTTCGGACATCGACACGAGCGTCGGCCGGCGCGGCAGATGATTGCCCAGGCCTCCAACCTGTCGCGCTTGATGGTCGGCCAGACCGCGGCCCCATTGAGCACGAGCACTAGAGCCCGGGAAGGATCGCGTCGCGCGGCTGGGGTAATCGCCGAGCGCCATCGCCCATGCCGAGCGCCGCCCCATCAAGCCGAGGGCCGCCCATCAAGCCGAGCGCCGCGCACCACGTCCAGCGCCGCGCACCACGTCCAGCACCACCCATCAAGCCGAGCGCCACCCACCACGTCCAGCGCCAGTAGCACTTCCACCTAGTAGTCGGTGCGAGCGCCAGGCAGTACGTCCAGCCAGTAGTCGTCGCGAGCGCCAGCTCGCCACCCCGGCGGCAGGCGCGCGCTGCCGGCGGTAGCCGGTGGGTGGGAGCGCACGCGTGGGACTGACTATTCATCTCCGCCTTCACCACCCCCGCCTTCACCGCCTCCAGCTCCCCACCCCCCAACCACCTCTGCTGAACAAACCTGGGACGCTGTGCGTCTGCTGAACGACGAGAGGGGTGTGGATGTCCGACGTGGCCGTCAGTACGCGTGGGTTGCGTAAGACGTATCGGACCCGGCGGGGGCGCAAGGTGGTGGCGGTGCAGGGGCTGGATCTCGAGGTGCCGGCTGGGGGTGTGCACGGGTTTCTCGGGCCCAACGGGTCGGGGAAGACGACCTCGATCCGGATGTTGCTGGGGCTGGTGCGGGCCGATGCGGGGACGATGACGGTGTTCGGCGAGCCGGTGCCGGCGCGGTTGCCGGAGGTGGTCGGGCGGGTGGGGGCGATTGTCGAGTCGCCGAAGTTCTTTCCGGCGTTCACGGGGGAGAAGAACCTGGAGTTGCTCGCGGAGGCGATCGGTGCGCCGCGCACGAAGGTCGGTGAGGTGCTCGAGCAGACGTCGCTCGGTGAACGGGGCGGGGATCGCTTCCGGTCGTACTCGCTGGGGATGAAGCAGCGCCTGGCGATCGCGGCCACGTTGCTCAAGGAGCCGGACCTGCTGATCTTCGACGAGCCGACGAACGGTCTGGATCCGGCCGGTATCCGGGAGATCCGCGAGACCATGCGCGGTCTCGGCGAGCAGGGGAAGACGGTGCTGGTCAGCAGCCACATTCTGGCCGAGGTGGAGCAGGTCGCCGACACGGTGTCGATCATCGGCCACGGCCGGCTGCTCGCGTCCGGCACGGTCACCGACGTGATCGGCGGCGGTACGGCAGCAGCCGTGAAGGTTGCTGTGGACAACCACGAGGCCGCGACCCGGATCCTGACCGCGTCCGGTATGACGGTGCGCGCCGACGGCAGGTACCTGCTCGTCGAGGGCGCGCCCGACCCGGCCGACGTGACGCGGCGCCTGGCCCATCAGGAGTTGTACGTGTCCGAGCTGGTCCCGGTCCGCGCCGATCTCGAGTCGGTCTACCTGGAGCTGACCGAAGGTGAGGGGCTGCGATGATCCGCCTGACCAAGGTCGAGCTCCGGCGGCTGACCGCGCGGCGGTTGACGGTGATCGGTCTCGCCGGCCTGTTCCTGATCACGATCCTGCTGCTGGTGGCCACCTGGTTCGACGCGCGGCCGTTGTCGGCCGCGGAGCAGCAGCGGGCCCAGCAGCAGTTCGAGATCGCGCACCACGAGTGGGTCGAGCACGCCGACGAGACGCGCAAGCAGTGCGAGGCGGACTGGAAGACGCAGCCGGACCCGAAGCCGAAGCTCGAGGACATGTGCGCGTACCCGGAGCCCAGGCTGGAGGATTTCGGCAAGCCGAAGACCGTGTTCAGCCAGATCACGCCGGAGCTGCTGCAGGGCTCGTCGTACTTCCTGGCCTTCGCGGCGTTCCTGATCGGGGCCAGTTTCCTCGGCGCGGAGTTCAGCTCCGGTGCCATCGGCAACTGGTTGACGTTCGAGCCGCGCCGGCTGCGGGTGTACGGCAGCAAGCTGCTCGCCACCGCGACCGGGTTCGTCCCGGTGGCCGCGGTCGTTCTGGGCGTCGTGCTGTTCGGAACCTTCCTGATCGTCGACAAGCTGGGCGACACCGGCGGTACGACGGGGAAGGTCTGGGGTGACCTGGCCGCGATCGGGGGTCGTGCCGTGGTGACCACCGCGCTGGCGGCTGCGCTCGGCTGTGTGGTCGGCCTGCTGCTCCGGCACACCGCCGCCGCGATCGGTGTCGTGATGGCCTACCTGGTGCTCGCCGAGGGCGTGTTCGCCGCGTTCCTGGAGAAGGCCCAGCCGTGGCTGGTGAAGCTCAACTTCGACGCCTTCGTGCGGCATGACACGCAGTACTACGTGACGGAATGCAAGGCCGGCGGCGACGGCAGCTACGCCTGCGACTACGTGCAGAAAACGCTGTCCTTCGAGCATGGCGCGTGGTACCTCGCGGCCCTCACCGCGGTCGTGGTCCTGCTCGGCGCCTGGGTCTTCAACCGCCGCGACGTCAACTAGCCGTCCGCCGCCGCCGTCGTACCGCGCCGATCAGCACGATCCCGAGCGTGGCCACGGCGGCGGCCGCGCCGATCGCGAGCCCGCGGCGCAGCCCCGGCGGCACGAACGTGCAGTCGACCCGGTCCGCCGCACCGGTCAACGGAACGGCCATCAGACCGCCGAAGTTCCGCGGGGTCTGTGGCTTGCCGCCGGCGACCCGGCAGGTCCAGCCGCTGATCTTCGGTACGCCGATGACGGCCCAGCCCTTGCTGTCCGCGGGCAAGGTCGCGTGCAGCGAGTGGCCGCTCGCCTTCACGTCGGTCGCCCCGGTCGCCCGCAACGACTTCACTGCCTTGCGGAGCGCCGCCGGGCTGAGGCAACCGATCGCGTTGCGCGGCGGGATGCCCTGCGGGGCGTCGCCGAAGTTGACCTCGATGAGCACGATGCCGTTGGCCGGCACGGTGCCGAGCCCGACCATCGCGCTGCTGGTGTTGATGCCTGGCCGGCGCGTCGAGCTCAGCTCCCACCAGCGGCCCTCGGCGAGCCGGGCGCGGCCGCCGACCCGCGGCATGAACAGGTACGCCGAGCTGCCCGGCGCGCATTTCGCGACCAGCTTGACGTCACCGCCGGCGAACCGCGTGCCCTTGTACTCCGGGACCTCGTACACCTTGCTGCCGAGCAGCCGCTCCTGCGCGGCGTACGCGTTCGGGGCGTTGGTGTCGAGCGGCACCGCGGCGTCGAGCCGGCGCCGTACGGTGACCAGCGGCGGCACCGTCGCCCGGCCGATCTCCGGGGCGCCGTCGCCGATCAGCCGCATCCGCGCGCCGACCGAGAAGATCGCGTCCGTCGCCGGGTTGTCGAGCGTGTGGGCCGCGCGGCCGTACCCGGACCAGCCGAAGCCGAGCTCGGTCATCATCTGGTTGACCGAGTGCGGCAGCAGGCTGCTGTACTGCCCGGCGCCCTGCCCGCCGAGCAGGATCGGATCGTTCGGCGTGATCGACGTCCCCGGCTCGGTCCGGTACGCCGGCCACCCGCCGGCGTCGCGCAGCGCGTCGTACCGCGCGGTCTGCTTGTCGTCCCACGGCGCGGCCGACGTGCTGAGCACCTTCGATCGCTGCACGTCGGTGATCACCGCGGTCCAGGTGGTCTCCACCGCGACGACCGCCAGCAGTACGCCGAACGCTGCCGCGACGGGCCACTTGGTACGGCGGGTTCCCGGGATCCGGCGCAACGTCCAGATGATGCCGAACGCAACCACGGTCAGCGCTCCGGAGGCGATCAGCACGATCAGCCAGTGCTCGGTCAGCAGCGGGCTTCCCTCGGACAGGACGGCGATCAGCGCCAGCAGCGCCGCCCCGCCCAGCAGGGCGATCGGCCCGGGCAGCTTGTGCGCGACCGAGATCCAGGCGACCGCGACGAGCAGGCCGCAGAGCACGAACGCCTCGCGGTACTGGCTGCCGTTCGGTGTGTCGAACGCGTGCCAGAACTCCTGCGTCGGCGCCCAGCGGAACGACCAGCCGACAGCGACGATCGTGACGACCCAGACCGCCTTCTCCCGCCACGGGACGAACTTGTTGAACGGCATCGTCAGCGCGAGCAGCAGCGCGATCGTGCCGACGTACAGGCTGGCGGTCCGGCCGACGCCCTCGGACAGCGGCAGCAGCCGGGACAGGAACAGGTCGATCGCCGACGCGTGGAAGATCCCGGACGGGGACGGCGTTGCGGCCCGGTTCGTGGTGACGATCGGGAGCAGGACGGGCGCCACCAGCGCCATGCCGAGCGCGAACGAGACGCCGTGCCGCACGACCGACCGGAGGCGCAGCGACCAGCTGAGGTCGCTGCTGAGCAGCCGGGCGAGCAGGTAGATCCCACCCGCGATCGTTGCCATGTAGGCGGTGTAGAAGTTGGACAGCCAGAAGACGGCCACCACCAGCACACTCAGCAGCCGGTTGGTACGGCGCAGTGACCACTCGGCGACCAGGAAGAACATCGGCAGGGCGATCAGGCCGTCGAGCCACATCGGCACGTAGGATCCGTCGTCGAGTGCCCAGCCGCAGGCGCCGTACGAAACACCCAGGATCGCCGCAACCCAGCGGGGTCCCGGGCGCATCGAGAGAAGTACAGCGGCCATCGCGGCCGCGGCGAGACTCAGCTTGAGGGTGGTGACGACGTAGACGGCGAGATCGATCTGGTCCCGGGGGAACAGACCCACGAGCAGTGACAATGGGCTGCCGAGATCGACTCCGACGTCCGCGAGGAAGCCGACGCCGAAGGCGCTCTGCCAGTTGAACAGCAGATCGCCCTGGGCCCGGCCGTGCAGGACGTCCCAGAGATGGGCGAAGAAAGGGATGTACTGCGTGCCAAGATCGTTGGTACTGCGGGACAGCGAACCGAAGGGAAAGGTACCGCGGATGATTCCGGAGGCGGCGAACACCGCCGCCACCACGACAGCTGCGACGGCGGCCGGCAGCAACGCCGATCGCCGCCGGACAGTCCCTCCCTCAGCACTGTCCTCGGAAACCATTGGCCGCCCCTTCGTTCCGCTCGTTCGGTCGCCAAAGCTAGCGGGTAGTTCCGGTATGGACAAGAATCGCATCACGGTCGGCGTGCGGGGCGGATGGAGACAACGATGCGGTTGAGTCTGGTGGTGCCGTGTTACAACGAGGTCGAGGTGATCTCGCGGTTCCATCAGGCGCTCAGCCACGAGCTCGCGGGGACCGGGCGGCCGTACGAGATCGTGTATGTCGACGACGGTAGTTCTGATGGGACGCTCGACGCACTCGTCGGGTTGGCAGCGAGCGACGAATCGGTGCGGTACCTGTCGTTCAGCCGGAACTTCGGCAAGGAGGCCGCGATGCTGGCCGGTCTGCGGTACGCGACCGGCGACGCCGTGGTGATCATGGACGCCGACCTGCAGCACCCGCCGGAGCTGATCGGCCGGATGCTGGAGGAGTACGAGCGCGGCTTCGACCAGGTGATCGCGCGCCGCAACCGGACCGGCGACCCGGCGAGCCGGACGCTGTTCGCGCGGGCGTACTACTGGCTGATCAACAAATGGGCCGACGTCGAGCTGGTGGACGGCGTCGGCGACTTCCGGCTGCTGTCCCGGCGCGCGGTCGACGGACTGCTCGAGCTGAACGAGTACAACCGGTTCTCGAAGGGGCTGTTCGCCTGGATCGGGTTCGAGTCGATCCTGTTCGAGTACGACAACGTGAAGGCGCCGCCGGACCGCAAGAGCCGGTGGACGTTCCGGCGCCTGCTGGAGTACGGATTCGATGGGCTGCTGTCGTTCAACAGCAAGCCGCTGCGGATGGCGATCTACGTCGGCCTGCTGCTGACCGCAGTCGCCGCCGGGTACGCCGTGTGGGTGCTCGTGGCCGCGATCGTGCGCGGCGTGGACATGCCCGGCTACGTCACGCTGATCGCCGCGATCGTCGGACTCGGCGGCCTGCAGATGGTGATGCTCGGCGTGATCGGCGAGTACATCGGCCGGATCTACTACGAGACCAAGAAGCGCCCGCACTACCTGCTCAAGCAGACCAACGTGGACCCGGCCGACCGGCTCAACAAACCACCGGCCCCGGGCGGACGAACCACCCAGGGCCGGTAGGACAGCTACTGCCGAGGATCAGGCGGTGAGCCGCTCCTCGGTGGAGGTCGAGAACAGGTGCAGCTTGTCCGGCACCGCCGCCAGGCGGACCGTCGAGCCCTTCTCGACCGGCATCCGGGCGTCGATCCGCGCCACGATCTGCTGGTGCTCGTTGTTGTGCTCCGCGGTGCCGTACAGGTACGCGTCGGCGCCGAGCTCCTCGACGACGGCGACCTTCACCGGCAGGCCCTCGTCGGCGACCTTGAAGGCCTCCGGGCGAACGCCGACGGTCAGGGTCTTGTCGCTGCCGGCCTTGGCCAGGATGTCGCGGCCGATCGGGATGATGTAGTCCCCGACCTTGGCGCCACCGTCGGCGATGTCGGCGGTGATCAGGTTCATCGCCGGCGAACCGATGAAGCCCGCGACGAACTTGTTCTTCGGGTTGTCGTACAGGTTCAGCGGGGTGTCGACCTGCTGGAGCAGGCCGTCCTTGAGCACCGCGACCCGGTCGCCCATCGTCATGGCCTCGACCTGGTCGTGGGTGACGTAGACAGTGGTGACGCCGAGGCGCTGCTGCAGCTCGGCGATCTGGGTA
The DNA here is from genome assembly GCF_040680955.1 of Kribbella sp. NPDC051936. Classification (NCBI taxonomy): domain Bacteria; kingdom Bacillati; phylum Actinomycetota; class Actinomycetes; order Propionibacteriales; family Kribbellaceae; genus Kribbella; species Kribbella sp. NPDC051936. The sequence continues at coordinate 333,505 of NZ_JBFAXS010000003.1, forward strand.
CGGGTCTGGACACGCAGCTTGGCGTCGAGGTTCGACAGCGGCTCGTCCATCAGGAAGACCTGCGGGTTACGGACGATCGCGCGACCCATGGCGACCCGCTGGCGCTGACCACCGGACAGCGCCTTCGGCTTGCGGTCGAGGTACTCCTCCAGGCCGAGCAGCTTGGCGGCCTCGCCGACCCGCTTCGCCCGGTCCTCCTTGGAGACACCCTGCATCTTCAGCGCGAAGCCCATGTTGTCCGCGACCGACATGTGCGGGTAGAGCGCGTAGTTCTGGAACACCATCGCGATGTCCCGCTCCTTCGGCGGACGGTGCGTGACGTCGCGGTCGCCGATGTAGATGGAACCCTCGTTGACCTCTTCGAGGCCGGCGAGCATCCGGAGCGAGGTGGACTTGCCGCAACCCGACGGGCCGACGAGCACCATGAACTCGCCGTCCTCGATCTCGAGGTTGAGCTTGTCGACGGCGGGGGTGTCACCACCGGGGTAGATCCGGGTTGCCGCCTTGAACGACACAGTAGCCATGACTGTTCTTTCCCTTCACCGGCAGGAACGTGCCGGACGATCCGAGTAAAGGTTCCCCCGGGGCGGGGGAGTCCGCCTATCCTCGCCCGGCCCGGCTCGTCCTGACAAGGTGTACGGCGTGTGACGTGTCCGTTCTGTTCACCTTGTGGACACTCGTGTGCAGCTTGCAAGTTCTTGCAGGATCTTGCTGAAAAGTCACAGGTGGCTGGGTACAGTGCCGGGCGTGAGCAGCAGAGCACGGCTGGCGGACATCGCGGCCAAGGCGGGGGTCAGTGAGGCGACGGTCTCGCGAGTGCTGAACGGGAAGCCGGGGGTGGCCGACGACACCAAGCAGTCGGTCCTGACCGCGCTCGACGTCCTCGGGTTCGAGCGGCCGTCGCGGTTGCGGCGCCGGTCGGCGGGGCTGATCGGGCTGGTGATGCCGGAGCTGATCAACCCGATCTTCCCGGCGTTCGCTCAGGTCATCGAGTCGGCGTTGTCGCAGCGCGGGTACACCCCGGTGCTGTGCACGCAGTCCCCGTCCGGGGCCACCGAGGAGGAGTACGTCGAGATGCTGCTCGAGCGCGGCGTCTCCGGGATCATCTTCGTGTCCGGCCTGCACGCGGACACCGGCGCGGACCACGAGCGGTACCAGTTGCTGGTCGAGCGCCACTTGCCGGTGGTGTTCGTGAACGGCTGGCTGCCGTCGGTCGAGGCGCCCTTCGTGTCCTCGGACGAGTACGCCGCGATGGAGCTGGCGGTCTCGCACCTGGTTGCCCTCGGGCACCGGCGGATCGGGTTCGCGTCCGGTCCGGAGCGGTTCATCGTCGTGCAGCGGAAGCTGGCCGGGTACCGGACGTCGATGAAGGCCCAGTTGGGTTTGCCGGACGAGGACCTGGACCCGATGGTCGCGCTGAGCATGTTCGGTGTCGAGGGCGGCGAGGCGGCCGGCCGGCAGTTGCTGGACGCCGGGGTGACCGCGGTCGTGTGCGGCTCGGACATGATGGCGCTCGGCGTCATCCGCGCCGCCCGGCAGCGCGGTCTGACCGTGCCCGGGGACGTCTCGGTGGTCGGGTACGACGACGCGCCGATGATGGAGTTCACCGACCCGCCGATGACCACGATCCGCCAGCCTGTGCACGCGATGGGCCTGGCCGCGGTCCAGTCCCTGCTGGAAGAGGTCCGCGGCCACACCACACCCCATACCGAGTTCCTGTTCCGCCCGGAACTCGTCGTCCGTGGTTCGACCGGCCCGGTCAGAACGGGTATCTGAGCCGTAAGCCGGGGGCCGTCGTCGCGTTGCTGGTGTAGATCCCGGAGATCTCTGCCGGCGTCAACGCGCGTGTGTAGAGCCTGAAGTCGTCGAGCGCGCCCTTGAGGTTCTGTAGGCCGTCCAAGCGCTGCCCCAGGTGGATCTGGAACGGACGCTTGGGGCTGACCGATCCGATGCTGCCCGTAGCGCTGGCGGCTGCCACGCCGTCGACATACAGGGTGAAGGCGCTGCCTTGGCGGCTCAGTGCGAAGTGATGCCAGGCCTGGTCGTTGTAGGGCTTGCTGGTTTGCAGGGTGATTGCGGTCTCGCCACTCTGGGCGAGAATTCGCAGCCGGTTCTTGGACGGTTCTGCGCGGAGCCAGAGCTGGGAGTAGACGTCGCCCTGGTTGTAGGCCCAGAGCAGCGGCTGGTCGGCGGTGCTGGCGCCGTACTTGAACCAGCCGGTCCAGGTAAAGTCGCCGCTGCTCACCGCGAGCTGCTCGGCGAACGGGAGTTGCACGTAGTCGTCGGCGCCGTCGAGCGACACCGCCGTACCGAACTTGCCGGCCACCGGCACCGGTCCGCGCAGGTAGCCGTCGAGGTTGTTGCCGGAGGCATCGGGTGTGGTGGGTACGCCGGCGGTGTTGCCGTCGGGCAGACCGAGGTCGGACTCGGTGAAGGTCGTGAACCAGATGTACCCGTGCGACCAGTTGGCGGCGCGTTCGTAGACGAGACCGACGGTGCTGTCGTTGATCCGGGTCATGTCGGTGTACGCCGCCATGCCGCTGTAGACGACCGTGCCGCCGCCGGGGTCGACCCACTCCGTGCCGCCCTTGAAGGTGGAGCGGATCGTGAGGTTCTCCCGGGTCGTCCCTTGGCGGGTCTCCGTGGCGAGCAGCACGCGGTTGTAGCGGTCGCCGCGATCGGTCGCCCTGAGCTCGAGCGTCGACGCCTGCACGGTCGGTACGGCGAGGCTCTGCTCGGCGGCGTCGGCGTGGAAGCCTGTGGAGAAGGTCTGGCCGGCGTCGCTCGAGACGGCCGACGCGACCGTGGACGGGTTGGTGCCGCCTTCGTCGCGGGCGAAGGCGAACAGGGAGCCGTCCGGGCGCTCGAAGACGGACAACTCCTGGACGCGGAGGGCCGGATCCGCGGAGTTGTCATGGGCTCCGAGGTGCCACGTCGTACCGCTGTCGTCGCTGTAGACGAGGGCGCCGCCTTTGTGGTCGCCGTCAGTGGTGGAGTAGTGCGTGCCGACGACCAACCGGCCGGTGTGCGGTCCGCGTCGCAGTTGGATGCCGTGCGACGGGCCGGTCGCGTAGCTACTCCATTCCGGCAGCTTCACGCTGCTGGTGATCTCGCGCGGTGCGCTCCAGGTTGCCCAGTTGTCGTCGCTGTACTGCGCCCACACCGTGTTGTAGTCGCGCGTGGTGAGCAACGTGATCCGACCGGTGTCGGCGTCGACGATCGGCGCCGGGTTGTGCGCGGTCGAGTTCACGCCCGCATGCACGGCCTGCGGCTGTGTCCAGGTCGCACCACCGTCCGTCGACCGCACCATCACGACGTCGTGCGTGCCGAGGTCACCACAGGTCGGTTTCCGGCCCTCGGCGAACAGCACGAGCGTGCCGTCGTTCCCGCGCACCAGAGCCGGGATCCGGAAACAGCTGTACCCCGCGGTTCCGGGCGACAGGATCGCCTTTCCCTCCAGACCTGCGCCGTACGCCGGAGACGTCAGACAGGCCGTAACCATCACGAGAAGCGCAAGCACCGCTCGGCGGAATCTCATGCGCACCAGTCTTCGCGAGAACCGGCGCGAATCGACGGGTTCCCGGCGTGTCGTAGTACGTCCTATGTCCTGCAGGAAAGCTCCGGCCCGGTGCCGTCCCCTGCCGGGCGGCTCCGGGCCGGAGGATTCGGGGAACTACTTGGAGGTGTGGAAGGCCGAGGTGCCGGCGGCGGCGAAGCCGTTGGCCCAGAGTTGGTTCACCTTCGAGCGCTCGGTCGAGTCCGGGTAGGGGTTGGTGCAGGACGGGCCGGGGCCGCCGCCCGACATCAGCTCGGAGCACGGGCCGGAGTAGTGGTCCGGCAGGCCGAGCACGTGGCCGGTCTCGTGGGCGACGATCCGGGTCTTGTCGTACTGCTGGGACTGCGCGTAGTCGATGAAGATGTATCCGCCGCCATGGCCGTCGGTGGACGCGTACGAACCGCGGGGGTCGTTGCCCTCGGTGTAGTAGAAGTCGTAGTTGCTGCCCTCGACGAGCTTCACGTTGCTCACCGACGAGTTCCAGATCTGGGTGCTGGAGGAGATCTGCGACGCGAACGTCGGCGCGTCGACGGCGTACGTGACGGTCACCGCGGTGGGTTTGCGGCCCGACTTCGCCTGCTGCGCCATCTTGGCCCGCGCGGACTTCATGACGGCGTCGTAGAACGCCTTGGTGGCGGCTTCGTCCTGCGGCGAGCCGACGTACGCCGCCCGGGTGGCAGCGGTGGAGACGGTGGCGACGGTGTGGTCGGTGGCCGGCGCGGCAGTCGAGGGGGACGCTGCCAACGCGGGCACGGCCAGCGCGGCGGCGGCGAGCCCCGCGAAGCTGGTCAGGATACGGCGATGCGACATGGAGGGCCTCACTCCGAATCGGTGGCGGATAGCGACGGGCGGATCACCGATCGCTACCAACGGATGCTGCCAAGACTCACCGGATTTCGCATCGGATCGCGGAAAACCCTCGGGTTAACCCGCGAACCGGGCCGATCGTTCTATGCCGCCCATAGCTTTGTGGTTATGGGGTGTCGTGCGTGTCCAGGAAGCCGCGCAGGTCGCTCGCGATCCGGTCCGGGTACTCGCCGTTGACCGCGTGCGACGCGTCTGGGTAGAACGCGACGGTCTTCGTACGCAATGCGCGCTCGGCGGTACTGCGGGCCTTCGCGGGGTCATGCATCACCGAACGCCCGGCGATGATCGCGAGCACCGGCATCGGCAGGTCCGCCAACTGCTCCTCGGTGATCCGGTGCGGCTGCGGCTGACGCATCGTGTAGTTCTTCATGCCGGACTCGATCATGTCGGCCACCGGCACGTGCTCGACCGGCTTGCCGCCGGCGGTGTAGGAGTTGAAGTTGTCCCGCCACGACCGCGGCAGCCACTTCACCGTGGCCGGCAGCGAGCGGATCACGACCTCGAGCGGCAACCCGTCGTACACGTAGACCGCGTCCAGGGTGGTGACCGTCGCGATCCGGTCGGGGAGCCGGACGGCGAGGTTCATCGCGGTCCAGCCGCCGATGGACAGCCCGAGGAGGTTGAACCGCTTCTCCGGCAGAGCCGCCAGCGTCTGGTCGAGCCAGGCGGCCTTGTCGGCGTCGGAGGTGATCGGCTTGCTCTGGATGCTCATCCCGGGCTCGCCGAGCAGGTCGATCGCGTAGCCGTCGGTGATCGCGAGCAGCGACTTCAGGTTGTCGGCCCACACCGGCGTGCCCGACGAGGTGCCCGGCAGCAGGACCAGCGGATGGCGGTTTCCCTGGGCGCCGGTGAACCGGTACACGCGGACCAGGCCGAACTCGGTGCGAATGTCGTGCACCGTCGCCGGCGCCGGGACGTCGCGCATCGCCGCGTCGTACTTCGAGCGGTAGTCGTCGTACCCGGAAGCGCTGTTCCAGTGACCGACCGGATTCTTGGGCATCGGAGGTCTCCTAACCACTTGGTAGGTAATCCCACCCTACGGTAAGTTGAGTCCATGCCTTCAGCGCGCGGCCGGAACCTGACGTTCACCGAGGAAGCCCGCCGCGCGCAGCTGGTCGACGTCACGATCGAGCTCGTCGCGGATCGCGGGTACGCCGCGGCGTCGCTCGGGCGGATCGCGGAGAGCGCCGGGATCACGAAGGCCGGCGTGCTGTACCACTTCCCGTCCAGACAGGCCCTCGTCGAGGCCGCCTATCAGCACGTGCTGGCGGCGGTGGTGGCGACCGTCGGCGCGGCTGTCGAGGCCGCGGGTCCGGCGGACGGCGTGTCGGCGTACGTCCGGTCGATGGTCGGACATCTGCGGGAGCGGCCGCGGCATGTGCGGATGCTCATCGAGGCGATGACGTCGGTGGCGCCGTTGACCGACTCGAAGGCGCGCTGGTCCGCGGTCGCGGACCTGCTGGCCGCGGCCCGTGCTGCCCGCGGGTTGACGGAGCCGGTGGATCTGCGGTCCGCCGCGCTGCTGATCGGCGGCGGAATCGACGCGATCGTGGCCGAGTCGCTCGCCGATCCGGCGTACGACGCGGCGGCCGCCGCCGAGCTGCTGGTCGACGTGGTCGAGCGTGGGTTCCTGAGTTAGGCCTCGCCGGGGATGCCGACGTTGAGAAGGCGGGCGCCGGGACCGCGGGTGGAGAGGCGGTCCTCCTTGTTGTAGAGGTTGCAGCGCTGGAGGCTGAGGCAGCCGCACCCGATGCAGGAGTCGAGGTCGTCACGGAGCCGTTCGAGCTCGGAGATCCGCTCGTCCAGGCGGCTGCGCCAGGACTTCGAGAGCTTGCTCCAGTCGGCGCGGGTCGGCGTGCGGTCCTCGGGGAGCGAGTCCAGCGCCTGTTTGATCTCGGCGAGCGCGAGACCGACCCGCTGCGCCGCCTGCACGAACGCGATCCGCCGCAGCGTGCTGCGCTGGTACTGCCGCTGGTTGCCGGCCGTCCGCCGGGACGCGATCAGTCCCTGATCCTCGTAGAACCGTAACGCCGACGCCGCCACCCCGGACCGCTGCGCGATCTCCCCGATCGAGAGCCAATGCTCTTTGCTGGGGACGTTCTCCTCTCCCATACCGCCACCCTAGGACGGCATTCCAAAAACTCAACAACGCTTGAACTGTGTGGCGACGGGTGCCGAGAGCACCAGTTGGGCGGGTGGTCTGGTCCGCGGCGGGTGGTCGGGGCGGTCGTCACGATCGGTTATACTTTTCTGGTGTCGGTGCGCGCGTCGCGTCACCAGAGATGTTCCCAGGCGCTCCGACCCGTCGGTTTCAGCATCCGGCTGAAGATCCCGGCGACATGGGTGCAACGCGATAGCACCCGCAGGTCGATGCCCGTCTCCTGCTGAAGTACGTAGCTTGTCCGGTCATGTTTCGTGACCGGCGCTCACGTGCGGCTGCGATCCGGCGCCAATCGTCCGTGAATCCGAGAGAGAGTTTGCGTGACCCAGCACCACCAGCACGACCCCGAGTCCGCCGACGGGCGGACCAAGAAGCCCCGGCACAAGAAGCACCAGAACCAGTCGTACGGCGAGCGGATGGCCGCGGACGCGACGTACGACGCACCGCGCGCGGACCGTGCGCCGGTGAAGGGCTACCGCTCCGAGCAGCCCCGCCCCGACCGCGGCCAGCGCAACCGCGACGACCGTCCGTACAACCGCGACGACCGCCCGCAGTACAACCGCGATGACCGTCCGCGCTTCAACCGCGACGACCGTTCGTCCGACAACCGCGACGACCGTTCGTCGTTCAGCCGTGACGAGCGTCCGCGCTTCAACCGCGATGACCGTCCGCAGTACAACCGTGACGAGCGGCCGCGCTTCAACCGTGACGAGCGTCCGCAGTACAACCGCGATGAGCGGCCGCGCTTCAACCGCGACGACCGTTCGCAGTACAACCGCGATGAGCGGCCGCGCTTCAACCGCGACGACCGTCCGCAGTACAACCGCGACGAGCGTTCGTCGTACCGGCGGGACGACCGTTCGCAGGGTGAGCGGACCGACCGGCCGCGGTTCAACCGGGATGAGCGTCCGCGCTTCAACCGCGACGACCGTCCGCAGTACAACCGGGACAACCGGTCGCAGTACAGCCGGGAGGACCGGCCCCGTTTCGAGCGGGACGACAAGAGCTATCGGAGGGACGAGCGAGTGCAGCGGGACGACCGGCGGAACGAGCGTACGGAGCAGCCGGTGGACCTCGGTACTGTTGCTGAGGACAACCAGTTTGCCGCGCTCGGCCTCGCGCCGCGGCTCGTGCAGCGGCTGGCCCGGGACGGAATCACCACGCCGTTCCCGATCCAGGCGGCGACCATCCCGGACGCGCTGGCCGGCAAGGACGTGCTCGGCCGCGGCCAGACCGGATCCGGCAAGACGCTCGGCTTCGGTCTCCCGACGCTGATGCGGCTGGCCGGCGGCCGGACCGAGTCGCGCCGTCCGCGCGGCATGATCCTGGTGCCGACCCGTGAGCTCGCGATGCAGGTGCACGACGCCCTCGAGCCGCTCGCGCACGTGATGAACGTGTCGCTGAAGCTGATCGCCGGCGGCCTGCCCTACCCGAAGCAGATCGAGTCGCTGCGCCGTGGCGTCGACCTGCTGATCGCCACCCCGGGCCGCCTGATCGACCTGTGCGAGCAGGGCGCGGCGGATCTGGGCGCGGTGGAGATCTCGGTCCTCGACGAGGCCGACCACATGTGCGACATGGGCTTCATGCCGGCCGTCACCACGCTGCTCGACATGACGCCCGCCGAGGGCCAGCGGCTGCTGTTCTCCGCGACTCTCGACAATGACGTCGACAAGATCGTGCGGACCTACCTGAAGGACCCGGTGCAGCACTCGACCGAGTCCGGGCAGGCGACGGTCAGCACGATGGAGCATCACCTGCTGGTGATCGAGCCGGCGCACAAGCAGTCCTTGACCGCGGAGCTGGCCAGTCGTGACGGCCGGACCATCGTCTTCGTCCGTACCAAGCTGGGCGCCGACCGGATCGCGACCCAGCTGCGCGACCGCGGCGTGATGGCCGCGGCCCTGCACGGCGGCCTGGCCCAGGGCGCACGGAACCGGACGCTGGAGCAGTTCAAGGACGGCTCCGTTCCGGTGCTCGTGGCAACGGATGTCGCGGCCCGGGGTATCCACGTCGACGACGTCGGGCTGGTCGTCCAGGCCGACCCGCCGGCCGAGCACAAGGACTACCTGCACCGCGCCGGCCGTACGGCGCGTGCGGGCGGCAAGGGCGCCGTCGTCACGCTCGTTCTGCCGCACCAGCGGCGCGGGATGATGCGGATGGCCGAGTCGGCCGGCGTGAAGGCCGAGCCGGTCCGGGCGCGTCCGGGCGACGAGCTCGTGACGGAGCTGACCGGCGGCAACAAGCCGTCCGGGTACCCGGTGAAGCTGCCGGCCCCGAAGCCGCGCGGCAACAAGGGCGGTCGTCGCTTCGGCAGCACCCGCCCGGGAGGCGGCCACTACAGCCGCGGCGGCAACGGCCCCCGCCGCAGCGGCAACGGCCCCCGCCGTACCGACGGGAAGTCGTACCAGCACTGAGCCGCCGGCGTTGAGCCCCAGTCGCCATTTGAGGGGTTAACCACGCAAGCTGCCCCTTCACACCTTGCATGCACGCTGTGAAGGGGCACGGTCGGGGGTTAACCCCTCAAACGTGTCGGGAGGCGGTCAGGTCAGGACGGCCCAGAGGCGGGCGAGGACCGCGGCGATCTCGTCCGCGTCGAGGGGGACGAGCTCCAGCATGAGTTCGTCCTCGGCCACGCGGTCGGTCATCACGTAGATCGGTGGTGTGCCGGCCTCCAGCTCGGTGGCGACGCGTTTCGCGTCCGGGACCGTCAGCCGGACCCGGGACACCTGCAGGCCGGTGGGATCCTGCACCGCCACGGCAGTGATGCCGGGGATCCGCGAGGCCGCGTCGACCAACGCGTCCACCTTGGCGAGCTCGTCGGCCTCCCACTTCACCCGGTCGAACGCCTGCCACTCCTCGAGGGCCGCGAGAACGCCGACGATCGCTTCCTTCGTCGGCTTCATCAGCCGCCCGATGCCCTTCTCCTGGGCCCGCAGCGCCTGCACCAGGCTCCAGCTCCCGGCCGCCAGTCCGGCGGTCGGCGAGCCGAGGTACTTCTGCCCGCTCACCAGCACCAGGTCCGCGCCCGTCGCGAGCAGGTCCGCGATCCGCGGGAACTGCGCGGCGCCGTCGATGATCGCCGGTACGCCGCGGCGGTGCGCGGCCCGGATCGCGGCGACCAGGTCGATCGGCTCGCCGCGCGTCAACCGCGACGACACCAGCATCAGGCAGGCGACGTCCGGGCCGTCGAGCTCGGCCTCCAGATCGTCGATCGTGCAGCCGTCCTCGTCGCCGGCCAGGTCGACCTGCGCGCCGGCCAGCCTGATTCCCTGCAGGTTGGAGTGCCCGTAGTCGATGACGTGGCAGGCCGGCAGCACGACGCGGTTGTGCATGTCCGTTGCGTCCGGCAACGCCGCCGTCCGCCGGGGGTCGCCGCCGGTCATCGTGGCCGCGGCGGCGAGCGTGACACCGGCCGCGGTGCAGTGCACGACGGCGCCGGCCTGGGCGCCGGTCACCTGCGCGATGGCCTCACTGGCCCGGTCGCCGAGCTCGTCCATGTCGAAGAACTCGGGCAACGCCTGTGCGACCGCCGCCGCCACCCCGTCGGAGCTCCTCGACACCCCCAGCGGGGTGTACGTCCCCTTGGCGTTGATCACCACACTCAACCGATAACGATCGTGGATGCTCATGGTGTTGCCGAGCGTAGTGGTCACGGACAGCAATTGGCGAGAGTCCGAGAGCAATCAAGATCTTGACCCGAAGCTACTCGTGAGTCATTCTCACTTTTACCGACCTGAGGAGGGACCGTGCCCCGCCCCGCACTCCGAACCCGCCTTCGTACGGCTGCCGCCGCGGCCGCTGTCACCGCTGTCCTCGCGGCTCTGCCCGCGCCGACCCAAGCGGCCTCGCAGATCGCTTCGCAAGCCGTTGCCGTGAGCCCCACCGACTATTGCCTGGAGCAGTGCCGTGACATCTTGCCGCCCGGGCAGAACGGCAACGCAACCTTCACGGATCTCCTTGCTTTCAAGGCGTTGGGAGTCCGTCCGGCGCACTTCAGCGACACGGTGAAGCCGTACCAGGACCTGGTCTGGAACTCGCAGGGCATCACAGACGCGGGTCTCGCGCCGTACTTCGACGACGCGTCGTTCGGGGTGAAACCGGACGACGTGGCAAGCACCGTCCAGCCGCGCAGCGACGTGACGATCGTCCGCGACAAGTCGCGCGGCATCCCGCACATCACCGGGACCACGCGGCTGGGCACGATGTTCGGAGCGGGGTACGCCGGCGCGCAGGACCGGCTGTTCGTGATGGACGTGTTCCGGCACCTCGGCCGCGGCCAGCTGACGCCGTTCGCGGGCGGCGCGGCGGCGAACCGGGAGTTCGAGCAGGAGTTCTGGCGGACCGCGCCGTACACCGAGGCCGATCTGCAGCGGCAGTTCGACGACGCGGACGAGTTGTACGGTGCCGACGGCGTGAAGATGCAGCAGGACATCCAAGCCTGGGTGGACGGCGTCAACCACTACATCGACACGGTCGGCATCGCGTACCCCGGCGAGTACGTCGCCCTCGGCCTGCAGTGGCCGACACCGCACTGGAAGGTGACCGATGTGGTCGCCACCGCGGCCGTGGTCGCGGGCATCTTCGGCACCGGCGGCGGGTCCGAGGTGACGTCGGCGCTGGCGTTGCTCGAGGCACAGGCGAAATACGGCGTCGACCAGGGCACCAAGGTGTGGGAGTCGTTCCGCTCCCAGAACGACCCGGAAGCCAGTACGACGGTACACAACGGCGCGACCTTTCCTTACGGGACGACCGGGCCGAATCCGGCCGGCCGCGCGCTGCCGGATCGCGGCTCGGTCACTCCGGAGCCCGAGGTGATCGACCAGACGGCCGGCAAGACGGCCGCCGCCGTACCGGCTCCGGACAACGCGGAAAGCCTGCGCGGAATCTTCGACGGCGGACTCTTTCCGGAAGGTTTCGGAAAGAAGGGCCTGTCGAACGCCCTCCTGGTTTCCGGCGCGCACACCCAGTCCGGCCGCCCGGTCGCGGTGTACGGCCCGCAGACCGGGTACTTCGCCCCGCAGCTGCTGCTCCGTCAGGAGCTCCAGGGGCCCGGCGTCAGCTCGCGTGGTATCGCGTTCGCCGGCCTGAACTTCTACACGCTGATCGGCCGCGGCCCCGACTACTCGTGGAGTGCCACGTCCGCGGGCCAGGACATCAGCGACACGTTCGCCGTGCCGCTGTGCGAGCCGAACGGCGGAACGCCGACGAAAACGTCGCAGTACTACGTTTTCCGCGGCCAGTGCGTGCCGATCGAGCGGCTCGAGCGGCACAACGCGTGGTACTCCAGCCTCGGCTCGTCGGAGCCCGCCGGGTCGTACACGCTGGTTGCCCTGCGCACCAAGTACGGCATCGTCACGCATCGCGGCACCGTCGGCGGAACGCCGGTGCTGTTCACCAAGAACCGCTCGACGTACGGCAACGAGGCGGGGTCGGCGCTCGGGTTCATGCAGTTCAACGACCCGGACAAGGTCAAGTCCGCCGCCGACTTCCAGAAGGCGGCCGCGAACATCGGGTACACCTTCAACTGGTTCTACACCGACAAGGACTCGATCGCGTACTTCAACTCCGGTGACAACCCGGTCCGCGCGGCCGGCGCCGACCCGAACCTGCCGACCTGGAGCTCGTACGAGTGGCAGGGCTGGAACCCGGCCACGAACCGCGCGACGTACACGCCGGCGGCGCAGCACCCGCAGGTGGTGAACCAGGACTACCTGACCAGCTGGAACAACAAGCAGGCGCCCGGGTACTCCGCGTCGGACGGTCAGTGGGGCTACAACGCGGTCTACCGCAGCCAGCCGCTCGACGACCGGATCAAGGCGGTCATCGGCAGCGGCCAGAAGTTCACCCGCGGCAAGCTGGTCGAGGCAATGGAGGACGCGGCCACGGTCGACCTCCGCGGCGACCAGGTCCTGCCCTACCTCCTGAGAGTCCTCAGGTCCGCACCGATCACGGACCCCGCGGTCGCCGACGCGGTCGCGAAACTGACCGCCTGGCAACAGGCCGGCGCGCATCGCAAGACCCCCAGTGCAGTGTCCCGCACGTACGACAACGCCGACGCCGTCCGTCTGCTCGACGCATGGTGGCCCCTGCTCGTCCCCGCACAGTTCAAGGCCCTGGGGCCCGACCTCTACGGCGCACTGACCGCCAACCTCAAGATCGACGAGCGCCCGAGCGCCCAGGGATCCGCCTTCCAGAGCGGTTGGTGGGGCTTCGTCCAGCGCGACCTCCGAAAGGTCCTCGGCGACCCGGTACAGGCGGACCAGCCAGTCACCTTCTGCGGCAGCGGGTCACTGGCCGCCTGCCGCACCACCCTCACCGAGACACTGCTGGCCGCGACCAAGGTCCCGCCGTCGACGATCTACGCGGCGACCGCGGACTGCGCGGCCGGCGACCAGTTCTGCGCCGACCAGATCGCGCACAACCCGATGGGCGGCATCACCCAGGACAGGATCGCGTGGGTCAACCGGCCGACGTACCAGCAGGTGGTCGAGTTCCCGGCGAAGCGCGGCGACGACGTCAGCAACCTGGCGGCCGGGAGGACGGCGACCGCGAGCAGCTACGAGAAGGGCTGGTACAACTCGCCGCCGGCCCAGGCAGTGGACGGGAAGCTGAACACGCGGTGGGCCAGCGACTGGTCCGATCCGCAGTGGCTGAAGGTTGACCTCGGCAACGAGCAGCCGGTCAGCCGGGTGGTGCTGCACTGGGAGGCCGCGTATGCGCGGGCGTACAAGGTCGAGGTGTCCCGCGACGGATCCACCTGGCAGCAGGTGTACGCGACGACAGCCGGTGACGGTGGCCAGGACGTGGTCCGCTTCGGTGCCGTACCGGCCCGGTTCGTGCGGGTGACGGGGACCCAGCGCGCGACGTCGTACGGGTATTCACTCTACGAGCTGCAAGTCTTCAGGTGGTGATACCCCGGCGCCTGTCACCATGGGCGCATGAACCAGAACTTTCCCCCGAACCAGCCGTATCCGCCGCAGCAGCCCGGTTACCAGCAGGGCCCGCCGCCCGGGTACCAAGGTCCGGCGCAGCAGGGGTACCAGCAGGGTCCTCCGCAGCAGGGGTATCAGCAGCAGGGGTATCAGCAGCAGAGCTACAGCCAGCCGGCCCAGCCCGCTCAGCCCACAGCGCCGCACGTCGCTCCTCAGGGGTCGCCGTACCCGGTGCTCGTCTCGACCATGAACGACCTGCCCGGCTACACCGCGGAGCAGGTGTTCGGGGAGGTCTTCGGGCTGACGGTGCGCAGCCGCAACATCGGGTCGAACTTCACCGCGAGCTTCCGGTCGCTCGGCGGTGGCGAGGTGCCGGAGTACACCCAGATGCTGGCCGAGTCGCGGCACGTCGCCGTGATGCGGATGTGCCAGATGGCGCAGCAGATGGGCGCGAACGCGATCCTCGCGATGCGGTTCGACTGCAACGAGATCGCGCAGACCATGAGCGAGGTGGCCGCCTACGGCACGGCGGTGGTCGTCCGGAAGATCGAGCCGCCGCGCGCCCAGGACACGACACCCGACGAGGACGATGCGAATGACAGCTGATCTCACCACGTCGAGCGCAGCGAGCGAGGAACTGATACTGCCGCCCGGTTTCCGGTGGGGGGTCTCGACGTCGGCGTACCAGATCGAGGGTGCCGTGGCCGAGGACGGCCGCGGTCCCTCCACCTGGGACACGTTCTGCGCCGAGCCCGGCCGGATCCTGAACGGCGACACCGGCGCGGTGGCGTGCGACCACTACCACCGGTACGCCGAGGACATCGCGCTGATGCGTGAGCTCGGCGTGGACACCTACCGGTTCTCGTTCGCCTGGCCGCGGATCCAGCCGTCGGGGAGCGGTCCGGGGAACGCGGCCGGCCTGGACTTCTACGACCGGCTGATCGACACGCTGCTCGGCGCCGGGATCCAGCCGGCGCCGACGCTGTACCACTGGGACACCCCGCAACCGCTCGAGGACGCCGGGGGCTGGCTGTCCCGCGACATCACCGACCGGTTCGCGGAGTACGCCGCGATCCTGGGCGCGCGCTTCGCGGACCGGGTGCCGCTGTGGATCACGATCAACGAGCCGGTGGTGCTGACGTTGATGGGGTACTCGCTCGGCGCGCACGCGCCCGGCAAGGAGTTGCTGTTCGACGCGCTCCCGGTCGCGCACCACCAGCTGCTCGCCCACGGCCGCGCGGTGCAGGCACTGCGGGCCGCCGGCGCCCGGACGATCGGCATCGCGTCGAACCACGCGCCGACCTGGCCCGCGACCGACAGCGCGGAGGACAAGGAGGCGGCGGCGCTCTACGACAACCTGGTCAACTGGTTGTTCGCCGATCCGATCCTGCTCGGCGAGTATCCGGCGGGGATGGGCGACGCGATGCCGGGGCCGGTCGCGGACGACCTCGCGGTGATCTCGACCCCGCTCGACTTCTTCGGCATCAACCACTACGCGCCGGTCTCCGTCGGCGTCGCCACCGGTCAGCCGGACACCGCGGCGACCGACGGCGTTCAGCTGCCGCCCGGCTTGCCGTTCGAACCCCGCCGGCTCGAGGGATACCCGACCACGGACTTCGGGTGGCCGGTCGTGCCGGAGGCGTTCGGCGAGATCCTGCGGATCTTCAAGGAGCGGTACGGCGACAAGCTGCCGCCGATCTACATCACCGAGAACGGGTGCGCGATCAACGACGGTCCTGTCGACGGAGTGGTGACCGATCAGCGCCGGATCGACTACCTGGACGGCTACCTGCGGTCGTTGAAGGGCGCGATCGACGCCGGGATCGATGTCCGCGGGTACTTCCAGTGGTCGCTGCTCGACAACTTCGAGTGGGCAGCCGGGTATTCGCAGCGGTTCGGTCTGGTGCACGTCGACTTCGAGACCCTCGAGCGCACGCCGAAGGCGTCGTACTTCTGGCTCCAGGCCCTGATCGCCCAGAACCGGCGATGATTCCCGAGCCCGGCGTGGTGCCGTCCGCCTTGGCAGAGCCGACCGTCCGGGTGCGGGGCGGGTGGACGGCGGCGGTCGTGCTCGCGAATGTCGGGGTGTTCGCCGCCTGGCTCGGGCCGATCCAGGTGCTGCTGGCGAAGCAGTCGGAGGCTGTTGCGCCGGGCAACAAGGAATACGTTTTCGGACTCGTCACCGGTGTCGGTGCGGCGGTGTCCGTGGTGGCGAATCCGGCCTTCGGCGCGCTCTCGGACCGGACCACGTCCAGCCACGGCCGCCGCGTTCCGTGGGTGGTCGCCGGTGCCGTTGGCGGCGCCATCGGTCTCGGGATCCTGTCCGGCGCACACGTGATCGCGCTGATGCTCATCGGCTGGTGCCTGATGCAGCTGTTCGGCAACGCACTGCTCGCCGCGGCCACAGCCGTCGTACCGGACCGGGTTCCGGTCGCCCAACGTGGAGTGGTCGGCGGCTGGGTCGCCATCTCCCAGGTTCTCGGCGCCCTGGTCGGGACGGCACTCGCGGCCGCGTTCGAGAGCTTCACGCTCGGGTACCTCGCCTGCGCCGCGTTCCTGCTGTTGTCGGTCGTTCCGTACCTGTTCCGCAGCGACGACGTCCCGCTGACGGAGCGCCCGCCGTTCGTGCTCGGCGAGTTCCTGAAGGGCTTCTGGATCAGCCCGCGCCGCTACCCGGACTTCGGCTGGGCGTGGCTGACGCGGTTCCTGTTCAACGTGGGCAACGCGTTGGGCACGCTGTACCTCTTCTACTACCTGCAGGACGAGGTCGGCGTCGACGACCCGGACACCGGCGTCCTGATCTTGACGGCCATCTACAGCGTGTGCGTGCTGGTGACCGCGATCGGCTTCGGGCGGTGGTCGGACCGGTCGGGCAGGCGGAAGGTGTTCGTCACCGCGTCCGGCTGGGTGATGGCGGCGGCCGGGGTCGACCTCGCGGTGTGGCCGAGCTGGCCGGGCGCGATTCTCGGGGCGATCATCCTCGGTGCCGGCTTCGGCGTGTACCTGTCGGTGGACTTCGCGCTGCTGACCGAGGTCCTGCCGAGCGCACGCGACCGCGGCAAGGATCTCGGCGTCATCAACATCGCGAACTCGTTCCCGCAGGTGCTGGCGCCGGTCATCGCCGCGCCGATCGTCAAACACCTGGGCGGCTACCCGGTGCTCTACTTCTCGGCGTCCGCGGTCACGCTTCTGGCCGGCGTACTCGTGACCCGGATCCGCTCGGTCAGCTGAGCCGCCGTACGCCCATCGGCGGGGACGGCGATGTGCTCGAGGTCGAGCCAGTTCGCCATCAGGTGGAGCTCGGCCGCCAACTGCTCGACGAAATCGGGGGCGCCCGGCTCGGCGGTGAGGGTCGGCACGACCAGAGTCGAGTTCTGGCGGTCGGCCTTGAGGTCGACGCGGGCGACCAGCCGGTCGCCGAGGAGGAACGGAAGCACGTAGTACCCGTGGACGCGCTGCGGTGCGGGCGTGTAGATGCTGATCCGGTAGAAGAAGTCGAACAGGTGGTGCGTGCGGTCGCGGTTCCAGATCAGCGGATCGAACGGCGACAGCAGCGCCTGCGCCTCGACCGGCCGGTCCTCCGCTTCGTGCCACCGGTACGACTGCTGCTTGACGCCCTCGACCCGCACGGGCACCAGGTCGCCGGCGTCGACCAGATCGGCGATCACCTCGCGACCGGTTGCGGCCGGCAACGGAAAATGCGCCTGACCGCTGCCGCCGCAGAGCTCTTTCAGCGTCGCGATCCCCAGACCACGCGCCGCGATCCGGACCAGCTCACGCCGCGCCTCGTCGGCGGTCGGCACCGGGGCGTCGAGGACGCCGGCGGGTAGCACGCGCTCGGTCAGGTCGTAGATCCGCTCGAAATGCCGACGGCCCGCGATCGTCACCTGGCCCGTGCAGAACAGGTACTCGATCGCGATCTTCGCGTCCTGCCAGTTCCACATCGTGCCGGTGGACGGATCCGGGTGCGGATCGGTGCGCCTGCGGCGTACGCCGTCCGGGCTCGCCTCGCCCGCGGTCACCGGCCCCTGTTCCGTCACGAGCCGGAGGACCTGGTCGACGTACCCGGGCCGCTCCGCCGTCAGCCGGCGCATCCCCGCGACGACCGACCACGGCGCGGTCACGTCCGGGCTCAGCTCGTCGTCCCACACCTGCCGCTCGGCGGCCAGCATCCGCCACCGCATCAACGGGAAGACGTCCAACGGGAGCAGTGCCGCCTTGTGGCCCCAGAAGTACTCGAACAGCTCCCGGTCCGCGCCCCAGCTCATCCGGTCCAGGCTCGCCCGCGAGTAGTTCCCCACCCGCGCGAACGCCGGCAGGTAGTGCGACCGGCACACCACGTTCACCGAGTCCAGCTGCAGTACGCCCGCCTGCCGGATCGCTTTCCGCACCCGTCGTACGTCCACCCGCCTCCGCGCATCGCCGAACCCCTGCGCCCGCAGGGCAATCCGCCGCGCGCTCTCCACCGAGACGTCATCACCAACGGCCACCATGAACCGAACCTATAGCGCAACACTTGGCTCATGCAGTCCATCACGATCGGAAAGTCACCGGAGTACCTCCGGCTGACCGCCGCGCGGCGGCCGTCAGATGCCCCGCACCACGTGCCGAGAGAAACGCGTGCAGCGCCGGCAATCCCAAGGGCAGCACCGAGGTTAAGCCGACCCCCGGCGCGCCGACGGCGGGCGCAGCACCGCGGGACCGGAACGCCCAGCATCCCGTCGGCAGACCGCATTTGAGAGGTTCACCTGCCAACTCGCCCCTTCGCCCACGGTGTGCAGGGGGTGAACGGACACTTTGAGAGGTGAACCCCCGATGATCTCCGGCCAGACGTCGTCACGTCCGGAGGACGTTGCGCGCGCGTTCGAGCTGGGTGTGCCGGTCGGCGGTCTCGTCCTGGTCAGGCGCGGTGACGCGGAGGCCTGGCGGCTCGACACCAGCACCGGAAGCTACTTCGTGAAGGGGTACTTCGAGGACCTGACCGGTCAGCTGGCGGTGGCGATGGAATTCGAGCGGCTGGCGCTCGAGGCCGGGGTGGACATGCCGGAGCCGGTCGCGCCTGCCGATCCATTGCTGGGCTGGGTGACCCGGATCGATGAGCGGCTCTTCCGCGTCTACCGATGGGTCGAGCACCGCGACCCTGCGCTGGACGTCTCCAGCTGGTTCGGCCGCACGATGGCGCAGGTCCATCAGCTGCAGCCCCTCGGCTCGAGCGGCTTGCCTCAGTGGTGGCGGCAAGCGGTTCATTTGCCCGCGACGTGGGAGGGCTGGTTGGCCGACGCACAGCAGCGGCAGGCGCCGTGGGTCGACAGTTTCGCGGAGACTCTTCCGCGCATCCGCACAGCCGGCGCACGCATCGCGGAGCTCTGCGACGACGTACCGGATCTCGTGACAACCCATGGCGACTTCAAGCCCCACAACATCGTCAACTCTCCCTCCGGGCCTGTCCTGGTGGACTGGGACGCCGTCCGCACCGACAGCGCAGCCCTCGAAGCAGGTCGGGCCGCCTATATCTTCGGAGCAGGAGATCCCCAGCGGATCAGAAGGATCCTGACCGCGTACACCGCTGCCGGTGGCGAACTCGGCTGGACCGGACCGGACCTCTTCCTCAGCGTGACCAGAAACCACCTCCAGGTGCTGGGGGACCTGATCCAGGTATGGCTCGGGCAGGCCGACGCAGCCCGCTGGATGGGCGACCGCGCGGCGATCGAGGGCGCAATCGCCGAGAGGCTGCTCGCTATGCGGGCAGCGGCTCCGCCTGGTAGCTGAGGTCCAGCCGGCGGTAGGCCGCGCTCAGGAAGGCCAGCAGGACGACGATCAGCATCAACAGGCTCGCGGCGACGAACGCGAGGGCGATGCCGCGCGCCTGCCCGGCGCCGAGCAACCAGCCGAAGGTACTGCGGCCGGACGCCGAGTCCATGTACGGGATGAGCAGGAACTGCGCCGCCGGGCCGACCGCGAACGCCGCGATCGGGGTCGACGCGGTCTCGATGCTCTGCGCGAACCCGAACACCCTGCCCTGCTTCTCGAACGGCACCATCCGCTGCAGGATCGTCTGCTCGGCCGCCTCGGCGATCGGGATCAGCAGCAGGAACCCGAACATCCCGAGCACCAGCAGCGACTGCCACTCGCGCACCGCCGTGCCCATGCCGACGACCGCGATGCCGACGTTCGCCAGCAGCAGCAACCGCAGCGGCGAGCGGCCGAGCCCGAAGCGGGCCACCAGCGCACCGCCGGCGATGAAGCCGACGCTGGTGAGACCGAGGACCACGCCCCACGACTGGACCGAGAACAGGTTCAGCCCGTACGGGTCCATCAGCGCCATGAACACACCCATGATCAGGTTGTTGAACGTGCTGAACAGCACCAGCGGAAGCAGCCCTGGAACGGCGCGCATCGTCCGCCACGCGCTCCGGACGTCGACCCTGGCGCGCTCGTGCTGCTCCGGCCGCGGTTCGTCGAGGTGGATCGCGAGCAGCAGGTGCACGAGGACGGCGACGGTGAACACGACGGCGATCGCGACCGTACCGCCCATCCCGACGAACCCGACGGACAGGCCGCTCAGGACGCTGGTGATCAAGTGCGCGACGCCGTTGACCGTGCCGACCAGGCCGTTCGCCTTGTCCCGGCGGTCGGCCGGGACGAGCAGGGTCACGGCGGTGGACAGCGCGATGCTGCGGAGCTGACCGGCCGTGCTGCCGACCAGGACGAGCAGTGTGAACACCCAGAACCACGCCCCGTGCCAGTCGGTGATGCGGCGGCCGGCCACGGCGTACAGGACGCCGGCGAGTGCGAAGGCGACGCCGGTGATCGAGGACGACAATGCCATCGCGGTCTTCTTGCGGTGCGCGTCGACGACCGCCCCGAAGATCGTGCCGGAGGCGGCCCCGACGAGCATCGAGACGCCGGAGACGAGCGACGCCGCGAGCACCGAGTGCGTGACCAGATACACCCAGAACGCGAAGCCGAAGCTCAGGAACGTGGTCGTCACGTTCGCGACCAACGTGTTGATCAGCAACCGCCGGAATGTCGTGTTCATACTCCTACGTCGAACGCGACGTCACGGAATTGACATGGCCTCCCGAAGGACCGCGAAATCGTCCGGATCGAGCGGGACGAGACCGCGGCGGAGCTGGTAACCCCAGCTCGCCTCGCCGGTGAGCTTCAGGTCGAGGTCGCGCAGCGCGGCCCGGCGTACCGGCAAGAACTCGATCCGCCGCCGCCACGGCTCGATCGTCCCGCGCGCGCCCATACTCATCGGTTCGGCCTGGTACGGCGCGTCGTCGGCGACCACTCCGAGCGCGGTGAACGCGCGCAGCGGAGTCTTCTCGCCGTACCGCTCGGTCGGGGAGTAGATCGCGAAACCGTCGCCCTTGCGGAGCCGGGCGACGCCGTACCGCTTGCCGTGGTTGAGCTGGATGAAACCGCCGTCGACGGCCCGCCGGGTGTGGTCCGCGGAGACCACACCCAGCCAGGCCCTGTTCAGATCGTTCATGCACCTACTGTGAGGCCGAATATGCGACATCTTTCGTCATAATTCGGCGGCGGAGCTTGTCGAGCAGCGGCGCGGCGATCAGCACCACGATGACGGCGTAGATGACGTACGCGACGGGACCGCCCACCAGCCCCGAGACGTCGCCGTTCGACAGTTGCAGCGCCATCCGGGCCTGGCGCTCCGCGATCGGGCCGAGGATCACGCCGATGATGAGCGGCAGCACCGGCAGCCCGAACCGGCGCATCCCGAACCCGAGCAGGCCGAGCAGCAGGAGCAGCAGCAGGTCGAGCGGCTGCGCGTTCACGGCGTACGCGCCCATCGAGGCGAAGAAGATGATCCCGGCGTACAGGTACGGGCGGGGGATCTGCAGCAGCTTCGCCCAGGCCGGCGCGAGCGGCAGGTTGAGCAGCAGCAGGAACAGGTTGCCGATGAACAGGCTCGCGATCAGCGCCCACACCAGCTTCGGCTCGCGCTGGAACAGCAACGGTCCCGGCTGGATGCCGTACGACGTGAACGCGGCCAGCATCACGGCCGCGGTCGCGTTCGTGGGCAGGCCGAGGGCGAGCATCGGCACCAGCGTCCCGGCGGCCGACGCGTTGTTCGCGGCCTCCGGTCCGGCCACGCCCTCGATCGCGCCGTGCCCGAACTCCTCCGGGTGCTTGGACAGCTTCTTCTCGGTCGCGTACGACAGGAAGGTCGGGATTTCCGCGCCGCCGGCCGGCAGCGCTCCGATCGGGAAACCGTACGCCGTCCCGCGCAGCCACGGCTTCCACGAGCGGCGCCAGTCGGACTTGCCCATCCACGGCCGGCCGACCGGGATCACCGTGCCCGGGTTCCGCCGCAGGTGCGCCGCGACCCAGAGCGCCTCGCCGACCGCGAAGATGCCGACGGCAACCACCACGACGTCGATACCGTCGGCGAGCTGCGGGATCCCGAGGGTCAGCCGCTGCTGGCCGGTCACCTTGTCGATCCCGACCAGCCCGATCACCAGGCCGAGCAGCAGCGCCGCGAACCCGCGGATCCGCGACGACCCGAGCACCGAGGTGGCGCCCGCGAACGCGAGCAGCATGATCGCCAGGTAGTCCGGCGCGCCCAGGCTGATCGCGAACTTCACCACCTGCGGCGCGACCAGCACCAGCAGCAGCGTGCCGATCGTCCCGGCCACGAACGACCCGATCGCGGCCGTCGCGAGCGCCTGCGCGGCCCGCCCGGCGCGGGCCATCTTGTTGCCCTCGATCGCCGTCACCACCGATGACGACTCGCCCGGTGTGTTGAGCAGGATCGACGTCGTCGAGCCGCCGTACATGCCGCCGTAGAAGATGCCGGCGAACATGATGAAGGCCTGCACCGGCTCGAGTCCGTACGTGATCGGCAGCAGCAGCGCGACCGTCATCGCCGGCCCGATCCCGGGCAGCACGCCGACCGCCGTACCGACGGTGACTCCGAGCAGCGCCAGCAGCAGGTTCAGCGGCGTCAGCACGTCGCCGAACCCGTTCAGCAGGTTCATCAGGTTGTCCATCACAGAATCCCTTGCAGTACGCCGGCCGGCAGGTTGACGCCGAGCCCGATCGCGAACGCGTAGAACGTGATCAGCGCCAGCGCGACGGCGATCACCAGGTTGCGGATGTGGTGCCGGCTGCCGAGCGCGAACGCCGAGCCCCAGAACAGCACGGTCCCGCTGATCACCCAGCCCAGCGGCTCGATCAGCACCAGGTTCACCACGAACGCGGCGATCAGCAGCAGCACGGTGCGCCAGTCGACGGGCGACGTGACGTCGACGTCCTCGCCCTCCTCGGCCGCGCCGGTGCCGCCGCGGGCGACATCGACGGCGTACAGCGCGGCGACCACCAGGAGCAGGACGCCGAGCACGATCGGGACCGGCTTCGGGCCGATCGGATCGTTGCTGTTGGCAATGTGCTGGAGCCGGGCGGCGTCGACGATCACCAGGGCGCCGACGACCGCCAGGAACCCGCACACTCCGTACTGCGCACGATCCGGCCGCCGGGTCGCGGCCAAGCTCATCCGCGTCCTCGCTTCGCTCCGGGCGCGGATGAGGCACGAATCGCACTGTGCTTGATGATGACCTCGCTGCGCTCGCTCATGCTGCCAGACCCAGCTTGGTCAGGATGTCGGCGACCGCCTTGTCCTGGTCGGTGAGAAACTTCCCGAACGCGTCGCCGGTCACGAACGCGTCGGTCCAGCCGTGCTTGGTCAGCTCGGCCTTCCACTCCGCCGAGTCGTGCATCTTGGTCAGCGCGTCGATCCAGACCTTCTTGTCCGCGTCGCTGATCTCCGGCGGCGCCACGATGCCGCGCCAGTTCGTGAACACCAGGTCGATCCCGGAGTCCTTCAGCGTCGGCACGTCCTTGAGCGCGTCGATCGGCTTCTCGCTGGTCACCGCGAGCACACGGACCTGGCCGCTCTCCACCTGGTCGAGGAACTCGCCGAAACCGCTGGCGCCGAAGGCGATCTTGCTGCCGAGCAGCGCGGGCAGCAGCTCGCCGCCGCCGTCGTACGAGACGAAGTTGACGTCCTTCGGGTTGATCCCGACCGCCTGCGCGAGCTGCATCGGCAGCAGGTGGTCCGGGCCGCCCGGCGACGAGCCGCCGCCGACCGCCAGCCCCTTCGGGTTCGCCTTCCACGCGGTGACCAGGTCCTGGATGGTCTTGTACGGCGAGTTCTTCGGCACCACGATGGCGCCGGCCTCCTCGATCATCTTCGCGATCGGGGTGGTCTGGGTGAGCGTCGCCTTCGACTTCGACGTGTACGTCGCGCCGACCACGCCGAGCCCCATCTGCATGGCGAGCTTGCCGTTGCCCTTCTCGTTCACGATCCGCTGCAGGCCGACCGTGCCGCCGGCGCCCGGCAGGTTGAACACCTGCGTGCCGGTCGCGATCTTCGCGTCCTCCATCACCTTCGCGGCGGTCCGCGCGGTGGTGTCGTACCCGCCGCCGGCGGTGTTCGGCACCATCAGACGCAGTCCGGTGGCCGGCTTCCCGCTGTCGTCGTTCGCGTCGCCGGACTTGTTCGCGGTCGCACCGCACGCGGTCGCGCTGACCAGGGCGAGCAGCGCCGTGGTGACCCAGAGCATCGGCCTAGACCTCATCGGCTGAGTCCTTTCCTAGAGGGGATCAGGTGGCGACGATCGTGGACCTCCGGTGGTACGGGCGTCTGCGTTGTGGCCGCAGCGGTGGTTGAGTTCATTGTGGTCACAGGCGGAACCTGGGTGAAGTGTGGCACTCGGGCTCCGGACCGGTGATCATGCGGTTCGGAAAGGGCGAGGAGGTGGAGCATGGCGAGGTTGGGACGGCGCCCGACGCTGGCTGGGCAGCTGCTCGTGCTGCAGCTGGCGATCGTGGTGGTCGTGCTCGTCGCCGTGGCCGCGGTCTCGCTTGCCCAGTCTGCCGCCACTTTCAACCGGGTGGAGGGCCGCCGGGTGACCCTGCTCGCGGAGCAGCTGTCGGCGAGTCCCGCGCTGCGCTTCAGCATCCGCAACCCGGCCCCCGCCGAGATGCTCGCGCCGACCCTGCAGACCAGCATCGCCCAGTCCGGCGTCACCTCGATCACGGTCGCCGACGCCAAGGGAAAGGTGATCGCGGCAACCAACGTGACGCTGATCGACACCCAGCTCACGCTGGGTGATCCGGATGTCCGGAAGGGCTGGTCCGGGCAGCTGCGGGGCGACGACGGAATGGAGCTGGTCGCGCAGGTCCCGGTGCTCAGCGAGGGCAAGGACAAGCTCGGCAATCCGGACGGGACGCTCGGTGACCACATCGGCACCGTGATGGTCGGCGAGCGCTCTCCTTCGGTACTGCAGCGGTTGCGCGGCGCGTCGTCGTACCTGGCGATCTATCTCGGGATCGCCTGCGTGCTCGGGCTGCTCGGGTCGTGGCTGCTCGCGCGCCGGATCAAGCGGCAGACGCTCGGGCTCGAACCGCGGGAGATCGCCGGTCTGGCCGAGCACCGCGAAGCCATGCTGTACGGGCTGGCCGAAGGAGTCGTTGCCCTGGACCCCCAGCTGCGCGTGACGCTGGTGAACGACGTCGGCCGGCGGCTGCTGGACCTGCCCGCCGACGCGGTCGGGAAATCGCTGCGGGACCTGGGGATTGAAGGGCGGCTGCGCGAGGTGCTCGCCGGCGACGACGAGGCGCGCGACGCGGTCGTCGTACGGCGGGGGCGGGTGCTCGTGATGAACCGGATGGAGGTGCTCAAGGACGGGCGGTCGCTCGGATCCGTGACCACGCTGCGCGATCGGACCGAGCTCGCGCAGCTCGAGCGCGAGCTGGGCTCGTTCCGCTCGTCCGCCGAGCTGCTGCGGGCGCAGACGCACGAGTTCGCGAACCAGCTGCACACGATCTCGGGGCTGATCCAGATCGGGGAGTACGACGAGGTGGTCACGTACGTCGGTGCGCTCAATCGGTACCGTGAATCGCTCGATCTGACCGTGACACGGCGGGTCCACGACACCACGGTCGCGGCCCTGCTGATGGCGAAGTCGTCGCTCGCGGCCGAGCGCCGCGTCGAGCTTCGGGTGTCCGAGCGGACCACCCTGCTGCGCCTCGATCCGGCGCTGTCCGCCGACATCGCGACCGTCCTCGGGAATCTGGTCGACAACGCCGTCGACGCCGCGGCGCAGTCCGGCACGCCGCTGTCGCCCGCGTGGGTCGAGGTCGAGCTGCGGCAGGACGCGACCAGCGTCGAGATCGTGGTCCGCGACTCCGGACCCGGCGTCGCGCCCGAGCTGGCGCAGGAGGTGTTCGCGCACGGCTTCACCACCAAGGCCGCGGCCGAGGGTGAGCGGGGGATCGGCCTGGCAATGACGCGCCTGATCTGCCGGCGCCGCGGCGGCGAGGTCGCGGTCACCAACCTGTCCGAGGGCGGCGCCGCGTTCGTGGCGCGGATGTCCACCCAGCGAACCCCGGAAGGAGCCCGATGATCACCGTCCTGGTCGTCGACGACGACTTCATGGTCGCCCGCATCCACCGTGGGTTCGTCGACCGCGTCGACGGCTTCGAGGTCGTCGGCACCGCGAACTCGGGCGACCAGGCGGTGGCCGCGCTCGCCGACCTCGCTCCCGACCTGATCCTGCTCGACCTGTACCTCCCCGACGTGTTCGGCCTCGACCTGATCGCCCGGCTGCGCGCCGTCCGGCCCGACGTCGACATCCTCGTCATCACCGCCGCCCGCGAGGCCGACGCCGTGCGCGGCGCCGTACGGCAAGGGGTCGTGAACTACCTGCTGAAACCCTTCGGTTTCGAGGATCTGCGGACCCGGCTCCAGGAGTACGCCCGCCGCCGCGCCAGCGTCCCCGACCAGGTCACCTCCCAGGCCGACGTCGACCGCGTCCTCGCCCCCACCCGCCAACTCGTCAACCGGCTCCCGAAAGGCCTCAGCCAGGAAACCGCCGACCTCGTCGCCGCCGCTCTGCGAGCCACCCCCGACAGCCTCTCCGCCGCCGAATGCGCCGAGAAGATCGGCATCTCCCGCGTCAGCGCCCGCCGCTACCTCGAGTTCTACGCCGCCCAAGGCCGAACCGAAGTTACCCTCCGCTACGGCACCACCGGCCGCCCCGAACGCCGCTACACCTGGCGAACCTAGAACTTCCAGCCCACACGTGCTCCTCAGGCGCTCACCTAGTCGCTTCGATGTACCGGCGACGGCGGTTCTGGCGGCGGTGTGGGTGGGCCAGGGTGGCGGTGGTTGAGGCGCGGCAGTACCGGACGTACTGACTCGAGGTGTACTGGCGACCGCGGTCGGAGTAGAAGATCGCGCCCGCAGCTGTCCAGCGCCATCTGGAGCGGGTCGACGACAAGACTGGTGCGGGTGTGGTCGGCCAGTTGCCAGCCGACGACCATCCGGGTGGCCAGGTCGATCACGGTGGCCAGATACAGCCAGCCCTGACCGATGCGCAGGTAGGTGATGTCACCGACCAGCCTCTCGCCCGGCGCGCAGTTGTCCGGGGCGAAGGCACGCTCCAGCAGGTCGGGTGAGTCGACTGGGCGGTCACCGGGCAGTGGTCCGCCGGTAGCCGCGTGACTGCACGGCCCGCAAGCCAAGCTCACGCATCAAACCGCGACCAGTCCCACGCTGCAGGCACACCCCTCGCGGTTCAGCGGGCACGCCGACCTGCCGGCACCCGTAGGTCTGCCGGGACCGGTCGAACACCTGCCGGATCCGCGTCCCCAAAACCCGCCGCCTGACACCGGCCGCAGCCTCGGCTCGGTGGCGCCAGGCAGCGGCTTTTCAAGAACTCGTTCTCCATCCGCAACCGGCGGATCTCGGCCTCCATCTCCTGCACCCGAACCTGATCCACCGGCTCCACAGACTCCTGCACACCGGCCTGCAAACTCACTCACCCACTTGTTCAGCGTCTTCCGCTTCACACCGAGATCACCCGCCACCTCGGTGATCGGCCGACTCGACCGCACCACCATCTGCACAGCCTCAGCCCGAAACTGCGCACTGAACCGCGGACGCTTCCCGGCTCGCTCCAGAGCACCTGTCCAACGCCCTTGGCACACCTCACCCCGCTTAGCTCGGTGCATTGGTTGCGGCTACCGGGACCCGGGCGATGCTGGCCCGGGTGGTGCCCACGGCCGCGGCATGCTCAACGCCGGCCCGGGGTACGGCGGCGGAAGCTGCGGGTTGCCGCCCGCGGAGCGACAGCGCCGGAGACTGCCCTGGTCTGGACCGACTGCGCTCGGCGGGCCGTGCGCGCCATCATCAGCCGCCCGACCAAGGGCCCGTTTCGACGCATCTTGCACCGCGGCCCTCGACTCGCCGCCACCGGACAGAACCCCACGCACCCCAGCACGATCTTGCTGCAAGGCGCTCTCCCAAGACGTGCCGATTCCCCGGCCACGACACCGGCGATTCCCTTGCCTGCAAGGGATTCCGGAGTCTTGCGGATTTGGCTGTAACCGGATCGTGATCTACAATAGAACACATGTTCGATACCGATCTGGATGATCTCGACACCGCGGACCTGCTCGCCGCGGCCGCCGAGTGCGCCCAGATCGAGAACCGCGCCGCCACCCGCATCCTGGAAACCGCGCTCGCCTACGCCGACCGCAACGCCGTCGCCGAAGGCTACGAACCCCTCCCCGGCTACGAACGCGTCCTCGTCTACGGCGGCGACGGCTGCCCCGGCGTCGCCGAATTCGCCCCGATCGAGTTCGGCGCCGTCCTCGGCATCTCCAGCGGCGCCGCCAGCTCCCTCATCGGCGAGGCCCTCGCCCTGCGCCACCGCCTCCCCACCGTCTGGGCCGCCGTCCTGTCCGGCACCGCGATCGCCTGGCGCGCCCGCAAAATCGCCCACGCCTGCCTGACCCTGTCCCAAGAAGCCGCCGCGATCGTCGACCGCCGCGTCGCCGCCATCATCAACACCGTCACACCCAGAAAACTGGCCGCCATCACCACCGCCGCGATCTGGGAAGCCGACCCAGAGCAAGCCCAGGCCAACGCCGAAGCCGCCGCCAAGACCCGGGGCGTGTTCGTCTCCCAATCCGACGACCACGGCACCAAGAGGATCTGGGTGCGTGCAGCGGCCGGCGACGTGATCCGCTTCGACGCCAAGATCGACGACCTTGCGCAAGCCCTCAAAGCCCTCGGCGACACGGACACCCTCGACCAACGCCGCGCCAAGGCTGTCGGCTGGATCTCCGATCCCGAATCCGCCCACCACCTCATCGAAGTAGCTCGCCACCTCGCCCGCATGCAACCCACCAACACCTGGACCGCTCGCACCGACGAGACCACCGGCGACACGACCGGTGGTGACGGTTGTCCGGTGACCTCGGACCTCAGCGACTTCGAGCAATCCCCGCCGGTCGATGAGCCCGCCGACGTCGACCACATGGCGAGCAAGGCTGCTGGTGCGGTGGCCGGTGAGCCGACTGGTGCTCAGGTGACCGACGGCATCATGACCGACTCGGTGGCTTACAGCACGGTGGCCGGTGGCGAGGCCGAGGGTGCGGACGGGTTCACTCGCCAAGCGCTGGCCGGCACGCTGGCGGCCCGGTTCGCCGCGATCAAGCGCGACGCCTACAGCACTGGCCTCGGCGCGGTCTCCGGGCGGCGTAACCGCCACATCCTGTACGTGCACCTCACCGACAAGACCCTGGCGACCGGCGCCGGGGTGCTGCGGGTTGAGGAGCTCGGTCCGCTCTTCGCCAGCCAACTGACCGAACTGCTTGGCCACGACCAGGTGGTCGTCAAGCCAGTGATCGACCTGCACGACCAGGTCAGCGTCCACAGCTACGAGATCCCGGATCGAATCCGCGAACGCGTTCGTCTGCGTCACCCGGTCGACATGTTCCCGTACGGCGGCGGAGAGGCCACCACCCGGATGGACCAAGACCACATCAGGCCGTACAGCCACGCCGCGCGACCAGCGCAGCATTCAGCACCGGCCAAGCCGTCAGCACCGGCCAAGCCGTCAGCACCGGCCAAGCCGCCGGGGCGATCGAGCGCGCCGGACCGTACCGCCCCGCCAGGCCGAGCCGCCTCAGCGGATCGTGCCTTTCCGCGCAGCCGAACCAGCTCAGCGGATCGCACCGGTCCGCCCGGTCAGACACGCCCGCCTGGCCGCACACGCCCGCCGGAACGCACCGGGCCGCCGGGGCAAACCAGCGTCGACAACCTCATGCCCCAGAGCCGACTCCACCACCGCGCCAAAACCTTCGGCGGCTGGAGGAACCGACGCCTGCCTACCGGCGCCATTGAATGGACCAGCCCTCACGGCTTCCGCTTCCTCGTCGACCACAATGGCACCCACCAACTCCCACCACGACAAACCCGCAACCGCAAACCCGGGCCGCGCCCGGGCCCATGAGCACACCAACCGGCTCGGTAGCCCGTACCTGCCGTACGGAGTGGTCGGGAGGGGAGCGGCGCTGCAACATCGCCCTCGGAGCCGGCGAGCCGAGAATGTCGCCGACAGCTCGCAGAGACGATGCCGGGCGGCGTACGGGAACGCCCTGATTATCGCCCGAAGACAGGTCCGCACCCACCAGATTCCGGACCTGGGCGCTCGCCAACCCGCCCCCCGGTGCTTCATGCCTCGCGAATCAGCGTTTACCCGTGGTGTCGGCGGCCCACCGCGCGGACCGCATTGGCCTCGCAAACGCGCCGATCCGGATCCGGCCGTAGCGGTTCAGTGGGACGGGTCTGCGGCTCGGGCGGCTTGTTCTATTTGGCTGCGGTGGGCGGTCCAGTCGACGTCGGGGTCGGTGTTAGTGGCGTTGTCGAGTTGTTCGCGGAGGATGTCGGCCTGGCCGGCGTGGCGGTTCGATTCGGTGAGGACGTGGACCATCACGTTGAAGAGCATGACGTCGGGGCGCGGCCACCAGGGGACGGTGGCGCGGGCGTCGATCGGGAGTGCGGTGATGGTGGCGTCGGCGTGCTCGCAGGCGCGGCGGTAGTTGGTGAGGATCTGCGCGCGGGTTTCGTGTTCTCTGACCCAGAGATGGTCGTGGTTCGCGTATCCGGGATCGGTGAAGCTGGGGAGCGGGTCGGCGTACGGCCGATCGAAGATCTCGCCGAGATAGCGCGCCTCGGCGATCGTCAGGTGCTTGATCAGGCCGAGCAGATTCGTACCGGTGTGGGTGAGCGGCCGGCGTACGTCGTACTCGGACAACCCGTCGACCTTCGCCACGAGCCCTTCACGTACCCAACGGAGAGCATCGTGCAGATAGGTCTTCGCGAAGTCGTCGATCACACCGCCCATACTCACCCGACGCGGGGTCGCGCCGGTCGGCATTCGCTCGTCCACCCGCGCTGCACGCGGCGATCTCTACACCAGGGCGCCGTGATCAGTCCGGCGCTCCTCACGCCGGTCGCGTTCAGCCCGGCGGCGCAGGCGGCCTGCCGGGGCAGTTCCTGTGGGCGCCCGGCAGCTGGCTACACCCGGCGAGGCCGGGTGCGGGTCGCCGGCCTGCTGGTCGGTGACGGGTGCCAGTTCGCAGCTTGTTGGGGCGGCCGACTGGGCCGGGTGGTAGCTGGCATCTGGGGCGTTGGCCGGAAGCGAGCGTGGCCCTGAGTGGGGTGGGTAGCTGGTCTGGTGGTTGGGGGCGGGTGCCGGTTCGCAGCTTGTTGGGGCCGGCTGGCTGCGCGGGGTGGTAGCTGGTACCTGGGGTGTTGGCCCGAAGGGAGCGTGGCCCTGAGTGGGGTGGGTAGCTGGTCTGGTGGTTGGGGGCGGGTGCCGGTTCGCAGCTTGTTGGGGCCGGCTGGCTGCGCGGGGTGGTAGCTGGTACCTGGGGTGTTGGCCCGAAGGGAGCGTGGCCCTGAGTGGGGTGGGTAGCTGGTCTGGTGGTTGGGGGCGGGTGCTGGTTCGCAGCTTGTTGGGGCGGCTGGCTGCGCCGGGCGGCAATTGGCAGCTCGGGCGTCGGCCGGGAGCAACCGTCCGGCGCTTAGTGGGGTGTGTGCGGGGCGCCGGCCTGCTGGTTGGAGGCGAGCGTCAGCTCGCAGCTGTGGGCGGCAGCTGGCGACAGCTGGCGCGGGATCTCCCACGTCGGCCGGGACAAGTGTGCCGCGCTGAGCCCCGGAGCTCAGGAGAGTGGGGAGGTCGAGGAGCGGAGCGACGAGGAAGGGCTTTCGGCTTGGGTTGGGGCTTAGTCCTCGACCAGTTCGACCGTGGCGGCGTGGCGTTCGGCCAGGGCGTGGTAGACGGTGGCGTTGTGGTCTACGAAGAGTTTGGCGGTGCCGTCGAGCGGGACGATTTTCTTGGCGGGGCTGCCCATGGCGACTGACTCGGGTGGGATGACGGCGCCGGGGGTGACTGTTGAGCCCGCGGCGATGAGGGAGCGGGGGCCGACGACGGCTCCGTCGAGGACGATGGCGCCGTTGCCGACCAGGGCTTGTTCGCCGATGGTGCAGTCGTGGACGAGGCACTGGTGTCCGACGGTCGCGTTCGGGCCGATCTCGCAGCCGTTGTGGCCGACGTGGATGACGGTGTTGTCCTGGATGTTGGCCCCGGCGCGGATCGTGATGGTGCCGAGGTCGGCCCGGAGCACCGCGCCGTACCAGATCGACACCCCGGCCTCGACAACCACGTCGCCGACGAGGGTCGCGGTCGGCGCGATCCACGCGTCGGGGTGCACGGTCGGGCGCTTACCTTCGAACGAGTACAGCGGCATGCGCCACACCCTAGTCAGTGATCGTGATCCCGGAAATCGGCGTACCGGGCGGCAGGTCGCGGATCTGGCTGTGGATCTGCCCGAGGATGTTGAGCGACACCACGAAGTCCATCACCTCGACGTTGTCGAGCGCGATCTCGCCGCCGAGCTGTGGCGGATGCGCGAACGAGTAGACCTGATCAGGACCCGGTACGACGCCTTGGTCCGCGGCACCAAACGCGAGACCGGCCAGCAGGTACTGATCCTGACCGTCCTCGGTGTTCAACGAGTCCCGCAGCTCGTCCGTGAACGTCCGGGTCAGCTCCATGACCGCGAGCCTAGCCTCCAACTAGGGTGAGCGGATGCTCAAACCAGTCGCCGGGTTCGCAGCGTTCGGTCTGTTCTGGGGTGCGTGGGGTGCGATCCTGCCCGCGATCCGCGCCGGGGCCGGAGTGAACGACGGCGAGCTCGGTGTGGCGCTGCTGATGATCGGCCTCGGGGCGCTGCTGTCGATGCGGCTGACCGGATACCTCATCGACCGGTACGGCGGCATGGTGCTGCCCGTCGTCATGGTGCTGTTCGCGCTCTGCGGCGTACTGCCGGCGCTCGCTGGTTCCGTCGTCTCGCTGAGCGCCGCACTGTTGTTGCTCGGAGCAACTTCTGGCGCGACGGACGTGGCGATCAACGCGGCCGGATCGCATGCCGAGGCAGACACGGGACGCCCGGTGATGAACCTTGCCCACGGCATGTTCTCGGTCGCGGTCGTGGTGGCGAGCCTCGGGACGGCGGGGCTCCGCGCCGCGGGTGTCGGCGCGCTGCCGGTGCTGGGCGGTGCGGCGGCGCTGATCGTGGTCACGGCGGTCGTCGCCCTCGCTCCCGGAGCAACCCGCACGGTTCGGACGACGCCCACCGAAAAACGCGCCCGGCTCCAGCCCGTACTGCTCGTGCTCGGCGCACTGTGCGCGCTCGCGTACCTGGTCGAGAACGCCTGGCAGAGCTGGAGCGCTGTCCACCTCGACACCTCGCTGGACGCCCCGGCTGGTCTGGCGTCGATCGCTCCGGCGGTCTTCGCCGCGGCGGCCGCGACCGGCCGCTTCGCCGGCAACGCGTTGCTGAAGCGCATCCAACCGGTGCCCCTCCTGGTCGCGGGCGGTCTGGTGGCCGCGATCGGAACGCTCGTCGCGGCCGCGGCGGGCAACCCGTGGACGGCGCTCGCCGGTATCGGAATCGCCGGTCTCGGTACGTCGGTGTGCGCGCCGACGATCATCGGCATGGCCGGGGCCTGGGCCGGGCCGGAGCGTCGCGCGGGAGCGATCGCGGTGGTGACCACGATCGCGTATCTCGGTTTCCTGGTCGGCCCGGCCGCCGTCGGTGCGCTCTCGTCCGCCTGGTCACTGCCGGCTGCCCTGGCGAGCGTCGCCGTACTGGCGGTGGTCGTCGCCGCACTCGCCCCAGTGGCGGGAGGGCTGGCGGCTTCGCCCAACGGTGAAAGGGATGTGAAAGAGCCCGGGACGAGGCTACGGTGACAGGATCGATCGAGGAGGGTGGCATGACGGAGATCGCGAAATCGGGGGCCGCGGTGATCAGCCGGGCCGACGGGCGGGACGACGGTGAGGAGTGGACCGAGAACTACACCGAACTTCCGGGTGGTGCCGGAGTCTCGCTGATTCTCGAGTCGACCACGCAGGAGGGCGTCGGCCCGCGGCTGCACCTGCACCCGTACGCCGAGACGTTCATCATCCGGCGCGGTTCGGCGACATTCACCGTCGACGGCGAGGAGATCATCGGCAAGGCCGGCCAGATCCTGGTGGTCCCGGCCGAGACCCCGCACAAGTTCCGGACCGGCCCCGGCGGCTACGAAGCGGTGCACATCCACGCCAACCCGACCTTCGAGACCACCTGGCTGGAGTAGCTACTCAGGCGGAGTGAACGCGGCCAGCAGGGTCGCGGTGATGTACGGCGCTGCCTCGTCGGAGGTGATCCGGCCGGCCTGGATCTCGGTCGCGGCGCCGTGCATCACGTTGTGCATCACGCTGACCAGC
The DNA here is from genome assembly GCF_040680955.1 of Kribbella sp. NPDC051936. Lineage (NCBI taxonomy): Bacteria > Bacillati > Actinomycetota > Actinomycetes > Propionibacteriales > Kribbellaceae > Kribbella > Kribbella sp. NPDC051936. The sequence goes on from NZ_JBFAXS010000003.1 coordinate 367,672, forward strand.
CACGATGTCGGCAGGTCGGTCCGAAACACTCCTTCGCTGCGGCCGCGTTCGAGCAGCTGCTCCACGCGCGCCATCGGATCGGCGTGCAAGTCGCGCACACGGCCGGGCGGCAATGCGTCCTGAGCCGCGATCAGCAGCGCCCGGTACTGGTCGACCAGGTGCCAGCTCGACGCGATCAACCGGGTCAGCGCTTCCCGCGGGTCTCCGGTCAGATCGACCTGCCCCAGCGTCTCCTCGCCGGTCGCGATCGCCTGCACGAACACCGCGTCGACCAGTTCGGCCCGGGACGGGAAGTGCCCGTACAGGGTCACGCGGCCGACGCCGGCCGCCTTCGCGATCTCCGACGTACTCACCGCCGGATCACGACTCAGACACTCGGCCGCGGCGGTCAGGATCGCCGTGATGTTGCGCTGCGCGTCCGCGCGCCTGGTGGTGACAGCCATCCGGGACCTCCCTGATCTTGAACACCACTGTACGAATTCCTCTTGTCGAACACCAGTGTACGAGTTACCGTACGAACATAACCCGTACACATCTGTTCGACTTAAGGACGAGACCATGACTCAACCCGACCCCCGGCGGTGGCGACTGCTGGGGCTGCTCGCCATCGCGCAGTTCATGCTGATCCTCGACGTCACCGTGGTGGCGATCGCGCTGCCGAACATCGAGACCGACCTCCATCTCCAGCGCGAGACCCTGACCTGGGTGGTCAGCGCGTACACGCTGATGTTCGGCGGTCTGATGCTTCTCGGCGGTCGCGCCGCCGACCTGTTCGGCTCCCGCCGTGTCGTTCTGACCGGCCTGCTGGTGTTCACGCTCGCGTCGCTCGTCACGGGACTGGCCAACGGGCCGGAGGTCCTGCTGGGCGGCCGGGTCGCGCAGGGAATCGGCGCCGCGATGCTCTCCCCGGCGGCGCTGGCCGTCGTCACGAAGACGTTCGACGCTGAGGAGCGCAACAAGGCGCTCGGCATCTGGTCGGCGATGGGCGGTGGCGGCGCCGCGATCGGCGTACTGCTCGGTGGTCTGCTCACCGCAGGCCCCGGCTGGCAATGGGTGTTCTACATCAACCTGCCGATCGGCCTGGTCGTGTTCGCCTTGCTGGTCCGGATGCTGCCGACCGACCATCCGAGCGAGCAGCCGGGACGTCTCGACGTACCGGGTGCGCTGCTGGTCACCGCCGGCACCGGTACGGCGATCTATGCGCTGATCAACGCCGGCGACCACGGCTGGCTGTCGGCCGCGACGCTCGGCACACTTGCCGGAGCCCTTGGGCTGTACGGCGTGTTCGCCTGGGTCCAGCGCACCGTGCGGTCACCGCTGATGGACCTGCGGATCTTCAGCCGCCGTCCCGTCACCGCCGGTACATTCATGATCCTGGTCGCGACGGCGCTGATGATCTCGATGTTCTTCCTCGGCTCGTTCTACCTGCAGCACTTCCAGGGGTACGGCGCCCTGCGCACCGGCCTGCTGTTCCTCCCGGTGGCGGTCGCCGCGATCGTCGGCGCTCAGGTGGCCGGGCACCTTGTCGGCCGGACCGGTGCGCGGCCGATCGCGATCGCCGGGTTCCTGATCACCGCGGCGGGCGTGGCTGTCCCCGCGATCTGGGAGGGTACGGCCGTGATCGTGATCGGGATGACCGTCGGGACGGTCGGGCTCGGCGCCGCGTTCGTGGCGGCGTCGACCACGACCTTCGCGCAGATCGACCACCGCGAGGCCGGGCTGGCGTCCGGGATCCTCAGTACGTTCCACGAGTTCGGCGCGTCGCTCGGCGTCGCCGTCGTGTCGAGTGTCGCGGCGGCGAGTCTCGCCGGGACGGTGTCGACCGGTTTCACCCGTGGGTTCACGTTCGCCGCTGTCACCGCCGCGGTCGCGGCAGTCCTCGCGCTGGTCGTCGTACCGGCGTTCAAGCCTTCGACCGGAGGGGTTCATGTCCATTGAGATCCGCCGTGCTGTCGTCGCGGATGCGGCAGCAGTGCACACGATGCTGGGGGAGCTGGCCGACTACCAGGACCAGGGCGCGTACATGACCGCGAGTGTCGCGGACTGGCAAGGATTCCTCGGGCGTGAGGAGGTGGTCGTGCTGATCGCGGAGGTCGACGGCGACATGGCAGGGTACGTTTCCGCGCTGCGCCGGCCGTACCTGTGGGTCGGTGGTGATCAGTTGGCGTTGGACGATCTCTACGTCCGCGAGCAGTTCCGCGACGCCGGTGTGGGACGGCAGCTCATGCTGGCGCTGGCCCGGTTCGCGTTGCCGGACCGGCTGCCGATCAGTTGGGGGCTGCGTCTGGAGAACACCGCCGGATACCGCTTCTACGAACGCCTCGGCGCCAAGCTGGTCACGAAAACCGTGGCCGGCTGGAGCCCGGAGGCGTACGAGCGTCAGCTGAGCGAATAGGTCGCCGCGACCGGAAGGTGGTCGGAAGCGAAGCTCACCGGGACCGACACGGCGGTCGTCACCAGCTGCGCATTGTGCAGCTGGTAGTCGATCCGCTTGGTCGGCAACGGCGCGGGGCTGGTGAGTCCGAGCCCGAAGCCCTTCTCCGGCCAGGTGTCGGTCCAGTGCGTCGTCAGCGTCCGGACCTCGGTCGACGTCGGTACGGCGTTGAGGTCCCCGACCAGCAGCGTCGCCTCCGGGGCGTCCTTCAGCAGCGCGACGATCGCGTTCACCTGCTCCAGGCGCTCGCCGTCGTTGATCGTCGTCAGGTGCGTGTCGGCGAAGCGCAGCGGCGTACCGTTCACGTCGATCATGGCCTCGAGCAGACCGCGCTGCTCACTGCCCGCATGCAGCGGCAGCAGGGTGTTGCGGGAGTCGACGATCGGGTACTTCGACAGCACGAGCGTCCCGTACTGACGCCGCGGCTTGCCCGGTTCGGCGGGGTCCCAGTCCAGGTTGGCGGCGAAAACGTAGTTCATCTGCAACCGCGCCGCCAGCCAGGCCGGCTGGTCCACCCAGTTGCTGCGCGCGTCGAAGAACTTGTCGACCTCCTGCAGACCGACGACCGCGGCCCCCGACGCCTCGATCGTCTTCGCGACCCGCTCCAGATCGAGCTTGCCGTCGACGCCGGCGCCGTGGTGGATGTTGAACGTCAAGGTCTTCACGGTCGTAGCCTCCACCTTCGCGTGCGCCGTCAACGGTGACACGACTAGAAGTAGGCATCCGGCCAGCGCGGCAAACATCCCCGATCGACGCATGACGCAGAGTTTTTCCGGGCATCGGGGTCATTTCCGGTGTGGAAGCTCAGCGCCCTCCGGCTTACCGGAACGGCATGGTCGTCCGGCGGGCCGCTTCCTAGCGTGAGTTCGGTGCGCAGAACCGTTCCGCCGCAGACCTACTTCGTCGTCAGCGCCGTGTTCCACTACCTCGGCCCCGCGCTGGCGGTGCTGCTGTTCGTCCGCATCGAACCGCTCGGCGTCGCGTGGCTGCGGATTGCCTCGGCCGGACTGATCTTCGCTCTCTGGCGTCGTCCGTGGCGGGCGTGGCGAGTGCTGTCCGGCCCAGCCCGGCGGCTGGTCGTCGGGTGGGGCTTCGTCCTTGCGCTGATGAACTCCTGCTTCTACTTGGCGATCGAACGCATCCCGCTCGGTACGGTCGCCGCGGCCGAGTTCGCGCCGGTGATTGTGCTCGCGGCCATCGCGGTGCGCAGCTTTCGGAACGTGCTCGCAGTGTTGCTTGCCGTGGCCGGCGTCTGTCTGCTGACCGACATCCGCCTGTCCGGCGACTGGATCGGGCTGGTCTTCACGGCGTCGAACGCGCTGCTGTTCGCGGCGTACGTCGTCCTCGGGCATCGCGTGTCGAGGACGGACGGCCTGCGAAGGATCGACGGGCTCGCGCTGGCGATGGGTACGGCGACGGTGCTCGCGCTACCTGCCGGCGTCTGGGCGGCGGTCCCGGCGTTCACCGACGTCAGGTTGCTGGCCGCTGCCGTCGGCGTCGGGGTGTGCTCGTCGGTGATCCCGTACGTCGCGGACCAGTTGGCGATGGCGCGGCTGAAGCGGTCGACGTTCGCGCTGATGCTGGCGTTGCTGCCCGCCACGGCGACGGTGATCGGTGCCGTCGTCCTGCGACAGATCCCGCAGGCCGCCGAACTCGTGGCGGTCGCGATCGTCGTCGCCGCGGTCGGGCTGCATCGCGAACCTAGCTAGGCCGGACGTTGTGGTTGCCGGCGAACACGTTTTCCGGATCGTACTCACGCTTCACCGCCGCCAGCCGTTCGTACGTCGCGGCCGGATAGACCGCGGCGACGTCGGCGTCCCCGGCGTCGGACAGGAAGTTCGCGTAGGCACCGTTGACGTGCGGGCTCAGGCGATCCCACAGCTGCTGCCGGGCCGGGCGCGTCGCCTCGATCACCGGCGGCGGCCCGATCGTGGTGGTGATGAACATCAGGTCGGCCCGGCGGTGCGCGTACGCCGTCGCGTCGTCGGCGACCTGCGCCACCGCGCCGCCCATGCTGCGGACGGCGATGACCGGCGCACCCTGTGCCGTGCCGGCCTCGGCGAGGATCCGCAGCACGTCCGGCACGGAATCCTTGTCGACAAAGGCATTCCGCGTGACGAGCCGGATCCCGGGCGGCGGCACCATGCCGTCCACGAGCACCTCGGCGTACGGCGTCAGCGCGACCTCGTCGGCGATCACGGTACCGAGCGCGCGGATCGGGTCGATCGCCTGCGCGGCGAGGTCCGCGTCATCACCGTCGTACGCGACCTGGATCTCCAGCGGCGCTTCGGGGCCGCCGAGGAACGGGTTCGCGAACGACGCGATCGAGGTCAGCTCCGCGGGCGCGGTGCGCAGGTACTCGGCCCAGCGGGGCAGCACATCCGCGATCTCGGCGGCCGGGAAACTCACCTTGCCGAAGAAGATGTCCGTCGTCGGGTGCGCCGCGAAGTCGAACGCGGTCACGATCCCGAGGTTTCCGCCGCCGCCGCGAACCGCCCAGAACAGCTCGGGGTTCTCGTCCGCGGACGCCCGGACGACGTCGCCCCCCGCGGTCACGATCTCCACCGCGACGAGCGAGTCCAGGGCGAGCCCGTACTTGCGGACCTTCCACCCGATGCCGCCGCTCAGCGTCAGCCCGCCGACACCGACGCTCTTGGTGTCACCCGACGAGATCGCCAGCCCGTGCGGCGCCAGCGCGGCTGCGACCTGGCCCCAGGTGGCGCCGCCGCCGATCCGGACGACGTGCCGCTCCTTGTCGACGAGCTCGACGCCGGCCAGCAGGCCGAGGTCGATCACCACCCCGCCGTCGTTCGTCCCGAATCCTGGGAACGCGTGTCCACCGCCGCGCACCGCGAGCGGCAGGCCGCTGTCCGCGGCGTACCTGACGGCCTTCCGGACATCCTCGACGTTCGCGGGCCTGAGGACGTACGCCGGGGTGCCCCCGACCAGCACGGTCCGGCTCGCGGCGTCGTACCCCTCGTCCTGCGGTCCGACAATCTCTCCAGCGAATCCTTCGACTACAGCGCTCATGACGTTCCTTCGTGTTTGCCCTCATCGAACAAACACCTGACGCCCGCCGGGGCCCGGATGTGACGTGACCAACCAGACATCACAGAACCCGGCCCTATTTCGTCTGCGCTGTCGATTCCCGGGCGGTCCGGTCGACGCAGAGGTAACAGTCAACTGTGAAGGGACTTTCGACATGAGTACTGCGACGCTCCCGGCCACCCGGATCTCCACCCGCGCCCTGCTCACCGGCGGTGCCATCGCCGGTCCGCTGTACGTCGCGACCTGGCTGATCCAGGCGTTCACCCGGGAAGCCTTCGACATCACCCGGCACCCGGCCAGCCTGCTCGCGAACGGCGGTCCGGGGTGGATCCAGACGACGAACTTCATCGTCAGCGGTCTGCTCACGATCGCCGCGGCGGTGGGCCTCCGTCGCGCGATGCCTCCCGCGTCCCCCGGGCGCGTGTGGGGTCCGCGGCTGGTGGCGACGTACGGGGTCGGGCTGCTGCTGGCCGCCGCGTTCCCGGCCGATCCGGGCGCCGGCTTCCCGGCCGGTACCCCGGCCGACTACGCCGAGATCAGCACCCGCGGCATGGGCCACTTCGTCGCCGGCACGATCGGCTTCTCCGGCCTGATCGCCGCCTGCCTGGTGTTCGCCGCCCACTACCGCGCCCTCGGCCGCCGCACCTTCGCCCGCTTCTCCACCGTCACCGGCATCCTCTTCTTCGCCGCCTTCGCAGGCCTCAACGCCGGCGCCGGCAGCCGCCCCACCATCATCGCCTTCGACCTCGCGGTGATCCTCGGCTGGACCTGGCTCACCACAATCACCCTCGACAAGCGCTAGGGGGAGCGTTGCCGGCAAGCTCGACAGGTAGTGCACCCGCGAGACGGCGTACACGCAATCGGATTCACGCTCAGGTGCACTACCCGAATTGCTGATACATCCTGTCGACCTGCAGGTTTTGAGCGGTGCCGCTGGCTCCCGTTCCCAGGCTTGGGTCACGTTCAGCGCGACGGTTCGACCTTCACGTGGCACCCGCTCCACGACTGCTAAGAAAGGCAGGTGCGGAGGGCGTCGATCAGGCGGGTGGCTCGGGGGTCGCCGTGGCCGAGCATGCGGTTGGCTGTGTAGGCGAAGGCGATGCCGTGGTCGTCGTCGCCGAAGGCGAACTGGCCGCCGGCGCCGTCGTTGCCGAAGCTGCGGGGGCCGAGGGTCGGGCGGAAGGGGGAGTCGAGCAGGAAACCCGAGCCCCAGCGCGCGCCGGCGTCGAAGCCGAGGAATCCGGCACCGGAGGAGAGCTCACGCACCGCGTCGCCGACGGTCTCGGGGGACAGCAGCCGCGCGGAGCCGTCGATGCCGGTGACGGCCGCGGCGTACACGCCGGCCAGACCGCTCGCGGACGCGACCGCACCCGCCCCGGGCAGTTCCATCCCCAGCAGGTCGGGATCGTTCCAGCCATGCGGTACGTCGAGACCGGGGAACTCGAGCGCCCCGTTCATCGTGACGATCCGCATCAGCAGGTGCTCAGGATCGAGCGCAGGCGGACGCCCGGGAGCCTCCTCCAGTCGCGCCAGCGTCGGCAGCTCCGCGGCCGGCAAGCCGATCCACGCCCGCAGCTCGAGCGGGTCGCCGATGACGGTCCGGAAGTACGCCCCGGGCAGCTGCCCGGTGATCCGCCGGACGACCTCACCGAGCACGAACCCGAACACATGCCCGTGGTACTCGAACGCCGTCCCCGGCTCCCACAGCGGCTTCTGCTCCTCGATCGCCTTGACCACCGGCATCCACGCGGCGATCTCCTCGAACGTCAGCGTCGTGTCCAGCACCGGAATCCCGGCCCGGTGACCGAGCACCATCCGGCACGTGATCGCGTCCTTGCCCTCCGCAACGAACTCCGGCCAGTACGTCCCGATCGGCGCGTCCAGATCGAGCCGCCCTTCCTGCGCCAGCAGGTGGACGACGACGCTCACCGGCCCCTTCGCGCAGGAGAACACCGGTACGACGGTCTCGCGCGTCCACGGCCGCCCCGGCGCGGCATCCCCGTCCCAGAGCTCGACCACCCGGCGCCCGCCGGCGTACACGCTGACCGCCGCACCCAGCTCGGGGAACAGCGAGAAGTTCTCCGTGAAGGCGTCCGCGACCGCGCCGAACCCGTCATCCGCCCAACCCTGACTCATGGGCACGACGATAGATCCGGCACGGCCGCGGCGACGATCGAATTACGGAAGGACCCACTTCTGGTTCAGCGCGCTGTTGCAGGTGTTGAGGATCAGCTTCGTCCCGTTGGCGGTGGACCCGCCGGTTGCGTCGAGACAGAGCCCCGAGGCGGCGTTGACGAAGGCGCCGTTGGTCTGTGGGATCCACCGTTGACCGGCCGAGTTGTCGCAGCTCCACAACACTGCCGGCGTGTTGACGGCGGTCCCGCGCGCGGAAAGGCACTTGCCCATCGTGCGGATGGTGCCGTCGTCGGTGGACGGGGTCCACTGCTGGTTCACGGAGCCCTTGCAGGTGTAAAGCGTCGTCGGCGTACCGTCTGTGGTCAGCGCCTGGTAGACGTCGATGCACTTGCCGCCGATCCCGGTCGCGGGGCCGGTGTCCTGGAACACCCCGAACTCCCAGAAGGAGTAGTAGCTCCCGGCAACAGCTCGCTTCGTCGCGACGATCCGCACGTACCGCGCGTAGTTCGCCGCGAACTTGATGTTGTCGGTCCCGCCGTCGCCGCCCACGCTCGACGCCACCGTCTTCCACGTGCGCCCACTCCCGGACACCTGGATCTGGAACGCCTTCGCGTACGCCGTCGACAGCCAGTTCATCATCACCCGGTTGACGACCTGCACCGAGCCGAGATCGACCTGGTACCACTGCGGGTCCGTCCGCGCGCTCGACCATGCGGTGCTCATCGAACCGTCCACGGCCTTGGACGCCTCACGCCCGGCGACATAGACGCTCGAGGCGACAGCCGGCCGGCCGCGGGCGAGGTTCCGCTTGAGGCCGAAGGCGGCCCGGTACGTCGCAGCCGTCGCCGGCGCGATCAGGTTGTGATCGCGCGCCCCGCCGTCGGACCACAGGCCGAACCGGTAGAGCTGGTTCGCGACGTTCTGCACGGGATCCGTCGCGACCGACACACTCGAGCCGATGATCGTCGTGGCACCGAGCGGACTCTTGCCGCTCTTGTCCTGAACCGTCACCGGCAGCCCGGCCGGCGTTGTCGTGAACGTCGTCGTCACCGTCTTCGGATCGAGCCGCACGCTCTTCGAATCGGTCAGCCCCTGAGCGTCCCGCGCGGTCAGCTTCAGTTCGAGGTACGACGGGTACTCGTGGTCCGGCGCCGTGAACGAGCCGCTCGCCCCGCTCAGTGAGGTGATCGTGTGCGTGTGGCAATCGCTCGGGCAGTGGTGCATGATCAGCGACCACGTCAGCGCGGACGCCGGTAGCGTGCCCTGCTCGGGATCCGTCGCCGAACCCGAGAAGTTGATGGTGTCCCCAACCTTCCAGGTGAGCGCCGGACCGGGGGACGTGATCGTCGCGGTCGGCGCGGTGTTGGCGACGTTGATCTGCGTCGACGTCGTACTGCTCGCCGTCCCGTCGGACACCCGTAGGCGCGCGGTCACAGTGCCGGTGGTCGTGTACGTGTGCTGCACGGTCGCGGCCGTCGAGTCGTCGTACGCCCCGTCGCCGTCGAGGTCCCACGCGTAGGTGAGCGCATCGCCGTCGGCGTCGTTCGACGCGGTCCCGTCGAACGTCACCGTCAACGGGGTCGGCCCGCTCGACGGGTCGGCCTGGATCACCGCGGTCGGCGGGTTGTTGGTGCCGTTGTAGACGTAGCGCAGGATCCGGCCGTTGTCGTAGTCGACCGTGAAGAGGTCGCCGCCGGGGCCGGTCTGCAGACGCGTCGCGCCGTACCCGGAGGCGAAGAGCTGGATGTTCGCGGGGTCCGGGAGACCGTTGCTGCCCTTCATCATCGCCCACACGCATTTGCGGCTGTAGTCGGTGAAGAACAGCGCACCGTCGTACGTCGACGGGTAGTTCCCGCCCTTGTAGAAGGACAGTCCGGAGATCGACGAGCTGCCGGCGGTGCAGGTGTTGGCGATCTTGTCGGCGTGCCGGTAGGCGTAGTACGGCGCGGCGACCGCGGACGAGCCGGCCGCGTACAGGTTCTCGCAGATGGAGACGTTCGCACTGTCGTACCCGGGCTGGCGGGCGGCGCCTTCGTAGCACGGCCAGCCGAAGTTCGTGACGCCCGCGGTCGGTACGACGATGCGGTCGATCTCCTCCCAGGTCGAGTACCCGACGTCGCCGATCCACAACTCGTTCGTCCCCGGCCGGAACGTGAACCGCATCGGGTTCCGCAGGCCCTCCGCGACGATCCGGCGCGCGTTCAGGTCGGGGCTGGAGATCAGTGGGTTGTTCGGTGCGGCCTGCCCGGTGTCGGGGTCGATGCGGATGATCGAGCCGTCGAGGCTGGCCGGATCGCCCGCGGTTCGCAGGTCCTGAGCGCGCAGCGCGCCGCCCTCGGCGGTCGGCGGCAGGAGTGTCGCGCCGACCGGCGCAGGCCCGTCGCCACACGGGTTGTCGGGTGTCACGTCGGACGTGGTGTAGCCGTCCTGCCCGTAGTCGACGTAGTTGAAGCTCGCGCCGTCACCGCCGCCGGCGTACAGGTAGCCGTCCGGGCCGAACTCGATCGAACCGATCGAGTGGCTCGGGTACTGCTGGCACCAGTCCTCGACGAGCACCTGCTCCGCGCCGTTCGCGTTCAGCACCGAGAGCCGTGCACTGGCCTGGCAGCCGTCGGCGGTCGGACCGGGCGGCGACGGGCACGGGTCGGCGTCGGTGTCCGGCGTACCCCACTTCGGAGTCGGCCCGCCGATCAGGCCGTCGTGCGTGTACAGCACGTAGATCCGCGGATCCGTAGGGAAATCGGGATGCAGCGCGAGACCGAGCAGCCCGCGGTCCCAGTAGTTGTGCACCTCGGTGCGCAGGTCGGCGTACACACTCGGCGTCGGATCGTCGAGCGAGTCGAAGACCTTGATCAGGCCGCTCTTCTCGGCGACGAACACCCGGCCGTCCGGCGAGAACGCGACGTTCGTCGGACTGTCGAGCCCGCTGAACACCACTTGCTCACTGAAACCGGTGGGCGTGACTGCAGCCCGTGCCGGTGTGGTCGCGACGACCGGCAGCAGCAGTACCACGCACAGAGTGGACAGCGCACGGCGCAGCCACTGGGCAGATATCCTCACGAAGCCCCCCAGGCCGAAGTTCCGGCGCCCGTCCCCACAACCCCCTGCGGGCACTCGGATCGCGCCAGGATGACGTCCGGCACAGATGCTGCGCAAGCCCCGGCCCGTATTCGTTTCGAACAATCCACCGCGCGGTCACTCGGCCGGTCGGACCGGGCACACTGGGCTGATGATGCGCAGCGTTCGGGAGTTGCCGACGGGCCCCGGCGTCTACCGTTTCCGGGACGACGCCGGGAAGGTCCTGTACATCGGGCGCGCCCGCAACCTGCGCCGGCGCGTGCAGTCGTACTGGGTGCATCTCGGCGACCGCCCGCATCTGCGCCGGATGGTGCGGCGGATCGCCCGCGTGGAAGGTGTCTGGTGCGACTCCGAACACGAAGCGGCATGGCTCGAACGCAATCTGCTCGAACACTCCAAGCCGCGCTGGAACCGGACCGAGGGCGGCGCGGAGGTGGTCGGCTACATCCGGCTCGGCGACGCAACGAAACCCGGCTTGCGGTTCGAGCACCTGATCAGCGGGAATGCGCTGCATTTCGGTCCGTACCTCGGCGGGTTGCGGATCCGGCAGGCGATCTCCGGTCTGCACCGGGTGCTGCCGCTGCAGTACACCGTCGCGGGTGACGGTTCGGCCGAGGAGTTCGGGCGGCTGTTCGGGATCGGGCCGGGGGATCGGGACGCGCTGACGCGCACCGCGATCGCTGTCCTGCAACGGGATCCGGCCGCGGTCGGGGCGTTGCGCGACGAGCTGGTCCGGCGGCGTGATCGGGCGGCGGGGGAGTTGCGGTACGAGTTCGCGGCCAAGGTGCAGGGCGAGATCGAGGCGCTCGACTGGATCTGTTCGGAGCAGAAGGTCGCGTGGCTCGAGCCGCAGGACGCGGATGTGTACGGGTGGGCGGACGGCGTACTCGTGCGGTTCGAGCTGCGCGGCGGGCGGATGTGCACGTGGACGCAACGCGCGGCCGGCGCGGCGGCAGCGCGGAAGCGGGTCGCCGAGACGCCGGAGTTGTGGCGGTCGTTCGCGCGGCGGAACGCGGAGCTGGCGGCTCGCCTTCTCGGTGAGTGACTTCCCGGCTACTTAGCATGTTGGGCATGACGCAGCCCCCGGCACCGCCGAACCAGCCGCCCGGTCCGCCGTACCCAGGGTTCCCGCAACCTGTCCAACCGCGCCGGACTTGGGTGCCGTTGGTGATCGTCGGCGGTCTCGTGCTGGTGCTCGTCGGTGTGATCGCGACGGGTCTCGTGCTGTTCCTGAACCGCGACGACGCGAAGCCCGCAGCCGACAGCTCGACCCCGGCCGCTCGGACCAAGCCGTCCGACCCGACCGCTGTCGAGTTCCGCCGGGTCCTGACGGCGAAGCCCGGCACCTGCCCGACCCCGGCATCATCGGGGACGGCGTGCGACGACAAGGGCACCCGCTACACGCTCGGCAAGGTCGAACTCAACGGCAGCAACGTGTCCGAGGTGAAGGCGGCGATCCAGGAGAACGGCGCCGGCGGCTGGTACGTCGGCCTGACGCTCGACGCGGAAGGCGCCAAGCAGTTCGAGCAGCTGACCGCGGCCGTCGCCCAGCAGCAACCGCCCGCGAACCAGTTGGCGATCGTGGTCCACGGCCAGGTCGTCGCCGCGCCGTCCGTCCAGTCGGCGATCTCCGGCGGCCAGATCCAGATCTCCGGCTCCTACACCCGCGACACCGCCCAGGAGCTCGCCGCCAAGATCACCGGCTGATCTTCCAGTGCTTCAGGCGGCGGTACCTCCTGGGTCGCGTCCTCCGCCCGCCGCCGGTCACCGCAGAGCAGGTACGCCGGGCGCCACCTGGCGTCGCGCCGGCGCGGGATTCGGTTGCATCAGCGGTTCGTGACCTCGAAGGCGACGATCGCGGCGGCGACGGCGACGTTCAGCGACTCGACGCCGGAGTGCAGCGGGATCTGCAGGTCGGAGTCGGTGGCCACCGTGACACCATTGGTCTCGCCGCCGAGCACGTACACCGCGCGCGGCGCGAGCTCGGCCTTGAACAGCGAGTCCTGCGAGCGCGCCGACAACCCGTACACGTGGTACCCGGCGGTCCGCAGTACGTCGACCGCGGCCTTCGCCGTCGACGTGTTCACGATCGGCGCCTGGAACGCGACCCCGGCCGACGCCTTGATGACGAGCGGCCCGACATGCGGCGTACCGGCCCGGGGGAGGATCACCCCGTCGAACCCGGCGCCGGTCGCGGTCCGCAGGATCATGCCGACGTTTCCGGGATTGGTCACGCCGTCGAGCAGGAAAACGTTGGTCGGCCGTTTTCCGCGCGCCCGCACGAACTCCTCCAGCGGCGTCATCCGCGGCGCGTCCACGTCCGCGACCACGCCCTGGTCGTGCTTGCCGTTGCCGGCCAGCCACTTCACCCGGCTGGCGGTCGCCCGCTCGACCGGCGTTCCGTACTTCTCCGCCGCCCGCAGGATCTCCTGCATGGACTGTCCGGTCGCGTTGTCCGCGAGGACCACCTTCGCGACCGAGAGCTTCGGATCGTGCAACGCCTCCAGGACAGGCTTGCGCCCGTAGACCGTGATCCACCTGTCCCGCGGCGACTTCTTCGAATCCACCCGCCTACCGTAGCGCCGGGTTGGTCGCCTTCCCGTCCAGCCAGAGCATGTTGCTCGGGTCGCCGTGCGGGCCGGGGCGGCCGACGTGCTTGTCGCTGATCTCCGGCCCGTTCTTGATCACGTGCACCAACGCCATGCCGTGCCCGCGGCCGAGCTCGTAGTCCGCCTTCAGCCAGTCCAGGATCACGCCGGATTTCACCTCTGCGGCGCCGTACCCCCGCTGGTGCGCCTCGTCGACCAGCTCCCGCGGGGTCTTTCCGGTCTTTTCCTCGATCTTGTCCAAGTACGCCTGGAACGACATGGTTCTCCTCCTGAGTGGTCGTCGTACACCAGGGCGTCGAACGAGCCGGCCTGGAATCGACACGGCAGTTTGCCGGATGTCCGCGCGGGTACCTGGAGACCGACAACCGAGCGGATGTTCGACTGGAGGAACGATGGATGTGCACCCCGTGCCGGACAAGAATCCCGAGGAGTGGACGACCGGCGAGGAGCCGATGACCGGTCCGCAGGCCTCGTACCTGACCACGCTCGCGCAGGAAGCCGGCGTCGACGTACCGGACAACCTGAGCAAGGCCGACGCGTCGCGCCTGATCGACGACCTGCAGAACCGGACCGGTCGCGGGTCCTCCTAGCGACGGATCAGCTCGTCGCGGACCCGCAGCACCGCGGCCGCCGAGCGATCGATGTCGGACGGGCTGGTCGTCCAGTTGGTCACGGAGATCCGCATGGCGGCGCGGCCGTGCCAGGTGGTACCCGACATCCAGCAAGTACCTTCTTCCTGCACCTTCGTCACCACGTGCCTGGTGAGTTCGTCGTCGCCGAACCTCACCAGGACCTGGTTGAGTACGACGTCGTTGAGCACCTCGACGTCGCCCGCGGCAAGCGTCTCGGCGAACCGTTGCGCCATCGCGTGGCACCGGTCGACGATCTCCGCGATTCCGGCCCGCCCGAGCGCGCGGACCGCGGCGTACACCGGGATCCCGCGGGCGCGCCGCGAGAATTCCGGGTTGTAGTCCATCGGGTCCCGCTCGCCGTTCTCGTCCTGGATCAGGTACGCGGCCCGGATCGACATCGCGGCCCGGTGGGGGTCGGGATGGGCGCAGAGAACCAGGCCGGAGTCGTACGGCACGTTGAGCCACTTGTGCGCGTCGGACGCCCACGAGTCGGCCAGTTCGATTCCGTCGACGAGTGGGCGCAGCTGTTCGCTGACCGCGGCCCAGAGACCGAAGGCTCCGTCGACGTGGACCCAGGCCTGGTGCTCATGCGCCCGCTCACAGATGTCGCGGACCGCGTCGATCGCCCCGGTATTCACGTTGCCGACCTGTGCGCACACGATCTGGGGCGCGTCATCGGTGAGGGCTGCCTCGAGCGCATCGACGCGCATCCGGCCTTGGTCGTCCACCGCGATCGGGACGATGCAGTTCGTCCCCAGCCCGAGGAAGCGCAGCGCCCGGTCGATCGTGTCGTGCCGTTCCGCCCCGGCCAGCACCCGGATCGGCGGCGCGCCGGCCAGTCCGTCCTGTTCCACGTCCCATCCGGCTCTGCGCAGTACCTCGTGGCGCGCGGCCGCCAATCCGGTGAAGTTCGCCATCTGCGCCCCGGTCACGAAGCCCACCGACGTACCCGCCGGCAGCGCGAAGAGCTCGACCAGCCAGGCGGCGGCGACCTCCTCGACCACCGCGGCGGCCGGCGAGGCGGCGTACAGACCGGCGTTCTGGTCCCACGTCGTCGTCAGCCAGTCGGCGGCGAGCGACGCCGGCGTGGCGCCGCCGAACACGAACCCGAAGAACCGTCCGCTACCGCTCGGCAACAGTCCGTCCTCGACCCCCTCCGCCAGGCGCGCGATCACCTTCCGCGGATCCGTCGGCCCGGCCGGCAGCGGCCCGCCGAGCGCTTCGCGGAGCTCGCCGGCAGTCGCGCGCGGGCCGACCCGCCGCTCCGGTAGCCGGTCCAGATATGCCGTCGCCCGCTCATAGGCCTCCGTGAGCGGTCCCTCCCAATCGACCATGTCTCCTTTGTACGCTTCGCCCATGCACAACAGGAGCCGGTGGTCCGCGATCGTCGGCTACTCCCTGGTCGGCGCGGCCACCCAGCTCGTCTGGCTCAACTTCGCGGGCGTCACCACCGTGGCGGCCGCGCGGTACGGCGTGTCCGAGAGCGCGATCGGCTGGCTCGCCCAGGTCTTCCCGCTGCTGTACGTCGTCCTCGCGATCCCGTGCGGCCTCGCCCTCGATCGCTGGTTCAGGTCCGCGCTGATCGTGGGCGCCGTACTGACCGCGGTCGGTGCGGCGGTGCGACTGATCGGCGACGACTTCGGCTGGCTGCTCGCCGGCCAGATCCTCGCCTCGATCGCCCAGCCCCTGGTCCTGAACGCCGTCACCGGCATCACCGGCCGCTACTTGAACGAAAAAGACCGCCCGACCGGCATCGCGATCGGCACCGCGAGCATCTTCGCCGGCATGGTGATCGCCTTCCTCCTTTCAGCAATCTTCACCACCGCCGCCTCCCTCCCTACGATGCTGGTGCTCACCGCGATCTTCTGCATCGCATCGGCCCTCACCCTCGCCGCAGCCCTCCGCTCGAAGGCCCCCTTCGACCCCGCCCTCACCGCCTCACCACACGCCGACCCCACCGCCCTCAGCACACCCTCCACCGCCTCGCCCACCGGCCCCGCGGCGGCCGCCGGACACGCTTTGACCGCTGGCTCGCCGGCCACGCCTTCTGACACCGGCGAGCCGTCGCACCGCCCGGTTTGGGGCGCTCTCGCCACCTCATGGAGTGACCCGCTGATCCGCCGGCTGTGTGTCCTCGCGCTCTTCCCCTTCGGTGTGTTCGTTGCCATGAGCACCTTCGCCCAGGCACTCCTGCAACCGGCCGGCGTGAGCGGCGCCACCGCGAGCACGATCCTCCTGGTCCAGGTCGTCGCCGGCGTCCTCGGCAGCGCCACGATCCCGATCCTCGTCGCCCGGCACCGCGCCGAATCCACCCTCCTCGTCGTCAGCCTGACCGCCACCGCCGCCGCCTGCGTCCTGCTCGCCGTCGCCCCAAGCACCGTCACAGCCTTCGTCGCGATCACGCTGATCGGCCTGCTGCTCCTCCCGGCACTCCCGATCGTCCTCGAACTCGTCGAGCGCCGCACCGGCGAAGCCGAAGGCACCGCCGCCGGCCTGATCTGGATGGCCGGCAACCTCGGCGGCCTGATCGTCGCTGTGATCGTCGGCCTGCTCGTCGGCCACCCGTCAGCCGCGTTCCTGGTGATGGCCGCGATCGCCCTCATCGCCGTACCGGGGGCTCGCTCCCTGCGTCGCCCGATCGCCGTCTTGCGATCGCAGTCACAGCCGTAGCGAGCAATCCACCCGCGCCCGCGGCGACGAACGTCGTACGGGCGTCGGTGTGCTGCAGGAGCAGACCACCCCCGACGTACGAGATCCCGGCCGCCAGCCCGATCGCGCCGTACAGGTTTCCGAACACCCGACTCAGCAGATGCGGCGGTACGACGCGCTGCAGGTGGGTGTTGACCCCGACGTCGATGCCCGCGATCCCGAGCCCGCGAATCACCTGCAACGCGAGCGCCGCCCAGATCGCCCACGCGAGACCGGTGAGCAGATTGCCGACGCTGCTCACGGCGAACCCGAGCAGCATCAGGACGGGCATCTTGAAGCGAACGGCGTACCGCGCCAGGATCGCGAACCCGAGGATCAGCCCGATCCCGACCCCGGCGTACAACGTCGCCGCCGCCGAATCACTCCCGTGCAACTCGTCCTTCGCGAGGAACACCATCGCGACATCGTCCACGCCGTTGAACGCGACCACCGCGAAGAACCCGATCCCGATCACGCGGATGGCCCGGGTCCGGACGATGTACCCCAGCCCGTCCCGCGCATCCTTCAACAGACTGTGCCCCGACCGCTCCACCTGGATCCTCGGCAACCGGCTCAGCAGCGCCGCCGACACGAAGAACGTCGCGGCGTCGATGTACAGGATCCCGCGGACGTCGGTGACCAGGAACAACCCCGCGGCGATCAGCGGCCCGACCGCCTCCAGCCCGTTCGTCCCCGCCCCCAACGCCGAGTTCGCCGCCTCCAACTGATCGTCCCGCACCAGCCGCGGCATCGCACTCCGCGATCCGGCCAGAAACACCTGCGCCGTAACCCCCCGCACTGCCACCAGCACAAGCAACACCGGCAACGGCGGCAAGCTGACCGCCATGACGACCGTCAGAACCCCCTGGACGACGCCACAAACCACCATCACCCGCTTGAGATCGAACCGATCCCCAACCGCCCCCGCCACCGCCCCGAACAACCCCGGCACGAAGTCCCCCGCCAGCAACAACAACGCCACCGCCAGCGCGGCCCCCGTCGCCCGCTGCACATACAACAGCAACGCCACGAGCCCCAACGAGTCCCCGAGCACCGACACCACCCGAGCACCCCAAAGCCCCCGAAACCCACCCGACCCCCGCAGCACACCCCACACAATCCACTACTATGTACCGACACCACGCCGGTGTGGCGCAATTGGCAGCGCACCGCTCTTGTAAAGCGGTGGTTAGGGGTTCGAGTCCCCTCACCGGCTCTCACCAGAAGTACGACCCCACGCGTGCTCCGACCCACCCCGGGCTGGCGCCCGGAGTTGCCGGCGACCGCCGGCGAGTTGCGAGTTGGCGCTCGCGTTGACTGCTGGCACAAACCGGCCTCTTGCCGGATCGTGACGACGGGCACGTGATGCAGCGCGAGGAGCCCTGCCCGAACCCAGAGGCCGCGCATGACGCGCGTGGTTGCCGACACCTTGTCGAATCGCTGACGCGTTGCTCGAAGTTCATGAGGCAGATGACTCGACGCTCGATCGGTACCGCGAGCTAGCCGATCGGTGCACCGACATGTGCGCACGCCTCGGCAGCGAGAGCCATCTCCACGCCTTGCGCCACTAGTCGGGCACTGAGCTCATCAGTTCCGGCGTTGACATCCGCACAGTCGCAGGCCGCCTCGGTCCCGGCGGCGGCACGACCACCTTCCGGGTTTATGCGGCCTGGGTCGCTGAGTCAGACCGCCAAGCTGCGAACCTTCTCGCCGGCCGCGTTCGCAAGCCAGAACCCCGGGCGGCAGACGGAGCGACGACCAGAAGCGATCAGCCCCGCCGCCACCGCCGGGGTCCCATTGGCCCACGACCTTCTGATCCGTAGGAGCCTGCACATGGCCTTCGGCAGCTTTGTCGAGAGTCGGTGGCCCATCCAGGTAAGGTCGGTCCGATTCAAGATCTGGGGGTGGGAAAATGACGTTGGGTGAAGCCATCGAGCGGCTCGGAGAATTCAATCGCGAACATACGATCTATGCCGCCAAGCCATGGACGGTCGATTCGGAGGCCCGCGTCCAGCAGGATCCTCATTCGACAGCTCCGCTAGACGGATTGGACTACCTCCTGGACGTCTACACCGCACTGGATGTCATCGAGGTTTGGAGCGAACATCGAGATGGGGCACACCCGACCATCGCTGAGCGATGCGCGGCTTTGGTGTATTACGCGAATCATGACGCCTACTTGATTCCGGAGGAGTAAGACTTGTCCGCCTGACCATGAGTCATGGTGCCCGCGCGCGTCCTAGTCCGATGGAAGTTGATGGTGGCCACGGTGTCGGGGCTGTCAAGCGGCTCACGTAGCTTCGCGGCAGGGAGTTGGCTGAGTGGGCAAGGACCACGGCGCGAAGGGGTCGGGCGTGGGCGCGTGGGGCGGCGTACTAGAAACCCAGTCCCTGGGCCTGGGTTTGGATGGCGCGCTCGGAGGGTCCTCCGTCAAGACATACCGGACAGATCTCTCCGGACATACCGAACTGGTTCAAGGGTTTGGCGGGAGCGGTGTTGAGTCTGCGGGTGTGTCCAATCGCCGAGGTTGTTGCCGCCTACGGTGCACTGAACACGACCCCTCGTCTTCAAACTCGTCGACGACCTTTAGATCCGCATCATCAACACCCCCACCCGGCGAACTCTTCCGCGAGCTCACTCTCGACTACCAACCCCTCGGCAGACCCCCAGGACCACCCAAGAACAAAAACTGGACCCTAATCAGGGGTCCGGTCCGTCCGGGTCTCCTGAGAGATCACACCCTCACCGGCTCGCTGACTGACCAACGACTGTGCCATTCGGAACCCCGACGCGGTGACGATTCCGGTGACATCACCAGCGCCTGCGGCACCGAGTTCGTCGACGTCGACGAGCGCGATCGGCGCTGATGCACACCGAGTGCGACGATAGATGAATGGAGGACGCTTCGGACCTGCTCGAGGCGCAACGACGCCAAGCGCTCCGACGGCTGGCGAGCCTGACGGGCGACTTTCGCGAGGTGGTCGCCGCCTCACGAGACTCCAACGCCGACGACGAACACGACCCTGAGGGCGCGACGATCGCCTTCGAGAGATCCCAGGTCACATCGCTGGTGCAACAGGTCCGGAAGCAACTGGCGGAGATCGAGGCAGCATTCGGCCGACTGTCGGCCGGCACCTACGGCACTTGCGAACAGTGCGGCCAACCCATCGCCCCAGCCCGCCTGCAAGCCAGACCCGCAGCCCGCACCTGCATCACCTGCGCCCAGCTCAGGACCACGTGAAGTGAACCTCGAGTGAGACCTCGAGCTTGGTGTCCCCGGGGGTGATGTGGATTTCGGACTCGAACCCGGCTTGGGCTCCCAAGGCCTGTCCATGGAAGCCGTGGTGGTTGTAGCTCTCCGATATCCCGGTGGCCGCGCCGAGGTTACGTCCGGCCAGTTCGGCCAACTCCTCGGCCTTGTCCCGCGCCTGCCGAAAGGCCAGCGCTCGAGCTTTCGTCAGCAGTGCGGTCTTGTCACCGACGTCGAATCGGACGGCGTGCAGGTCGAGACTGTCTCCGGCCGCCTCCACAGCCACGTTGAGCAACCGCCCGAAGCCGAGCAGGTCCCGGCTCGTCACGGTCAGCAGATGCGCCGCGCCGTAGGTCTGCGGCCGCCCCGGCTCCCGGTAGTGCTGGGAGACCTCGACTTCGGTGGTCCTGATCGCGGACGTGTCCACACCTTGTCCCCGCAAAGCAGCTACGACGGCGTCGGTACGCTCGGCTACCTCGGCGACGGCGGTCGCCACGTCGTCGGCCTGGTATCCAACCGCCAACGACATCCGCAAAACATCGGGCGGTGCACTGGCCTGCCCCGATCCCACAACTGTTATCCCTGCGTCCATCTCGGCAGTGTGCCACTGGCGAGAGGGGAACCCGATGCTGCCGAGGCGCAGGTCTCCGACGAGCGGGTCGCCAGGGACAGGGTGCAGGCGCTCTTCTGCCCAACGCCTCCCTGGAAGACGTCGTCACCGAGACCCTCGCCTAACCCAGATACCCCTCGTCGGGCCGAAACTGTCGGAGCAGGTCGTCGAGGCGGCGTAGTACGTGGCTGCGCCAGCCGCCGTTCATGAGGCGGCGAGCGAGTTGTTGGGTGGGGTCGTCGGGGTCGAAGCCGGAGTGTTCGAGCAACAGCCGGGTTCCGCTGCCTTCGGGTTGGAGGGTCCAGGCGACCTCGGTCGCTTTGCTGTGGGGGTTGTCGGCATCGGCCCAGCTGATGCGCAAGTGCTTCGATGGCGTCAGCTCCAGCACCTGGCACGCGATCCGGCCGGAGAAGCCGGTCTGGGCGACGGGGCGGCCGTGGAAGGTGAAGTGATGGCCGACGATCGGCTGGAAGTCGTTCGGCATCAGCCATTGCGCCATCAGGTCCGGCACCGTCAATGCTCGCCAGAGCTTCGCCGGTGGGTGGGGGAAGTACTGGTCGACCTGGATGGTGGTGAGATCGTCAGTCATCGTCATCCAGTCGGTCGAGGACATCGCCGAGCGCGGACATCCGGTTCCGCCAGAAGCGCTCGTACGGGCTGAGCCAGTCGATCAGCTCCGCCATCGGTTCTCCGGTGACACGGTAGAAGCGGTGCCGGCCTTCTTGCCGCTCCTCGACGAGTCCGCTCTCCCGCAGAGCGCGAAGGTGTTCGGAGACGCTGGGCCGGGCCATGTCGAACTTCCCCGCGAGCTCCCCGGCGGTGTGCTCACCGTCGAGGAGCGCGTCAAGGATGTCGCGGCGGGTGGGGTTGGCCAGCGCGCTGAACACCTCGTCCAGCGGTCCGCCCTTGAGACGTCTGGGCAACGAAGATCAGCCCTGCAGGGCGTAGCTGTTGCCGTCAGGGTCGGAGAACGTCGCTTGCTTGCCCCACGGCATCTCGTTCGGGCCGTCCACGACCACGCCGCCCGCCCGCAGTCGAGCGATGTCGGCGTCAAGGTCACTGCTTGCGAGCAGAGTCCCCCGCCCGCCGCCGGAGGTCATGCCGGGGAAGGGCTTGTGCAGCACGAGCGTGGTCCCCTCCGCGGCACCGACTTCCAGCCAGCGGTTGTCACCGAAGGTCTGGTCGGTCTTCACCTCCAGGCCAAGTGTGTCGACGTAGAAGTCGCGGGCACGATCCTGGTCGGAAACGAATACGGCCACGGTCTTCACAGTGTTGATAGCCATGCCGACACAATAGGTAGGAATATTCCTACGCGTCAAGATGCGCAGCTTCGCCGGAGTGTTCGCCTTGATGCTGGGCGACCAGCGGGCGGCATGGGCTGCGTCAGGTCTTTTCCGGGGCCCGGCCGCGGAACTGGTCGGCGGGGTAGCGGGTTGAGGAGCCGTTCAGTTTGCGGAAGGCAGCCTCGGAAAGGTCGATGTTGAGGATGTCGGCGAGGCGGACGACGTAGATCAGTACGTCGGCCAGTTCCTCGCCGGCTTGGGTGTGGAGGGGGTCTTCCTGGGCGCGGGCGGCGGCGGGGAGCCATTGGAAGAGTTCGGTTAGTTCGCCGACCTCGCCGACCAGGGCGAGGAGCAAGGACTTCGGGTCGTGGAACTTGACCCAGTCGCGTTCCTCGGTGAAGGCGCGATTGTTGTCGCGGAGCACGGTCGGATCGGACACGCCGCGACCATGCCACGGAGTCAGTGCATGTATAGGCCGCCGTCCACGTTGAGGGTGTGGCCGGAGATGTAGCCGGCGTCCTCTGACATCAGGAAGGCTATGGCGGAGGCTACATCGTGAGGGTCGCCTATGCGGTTGACCAGGAGGTCGGCGGCCATGGTTGTGCGGCGGTCGGGGGTTATGGGGCCGCCCATGATGTCGGTGTCTATCGGGCCGGGGGCTACGGCGTTGACGGTGATGCCGCACGGGCCTAGCTCTCGGGCCAGGGCTCGGGTTAGGCCTATTACGCCGGCTTTGGCTACGGAATAGGGGGTTTTGCTGTAGGTGCCGCCGCCTCGTTGGGCTGAGGTGGAGGAGATGCTGACGATGCGGCCGTAGCCGTGGGTGACCATGCTCTCGGCGATGCGGTGGGTGACGTAGTGGACGCCGTTGAGGTTGATGTTGATGACTCGGTGCCACTCGGCGGAGGGGAGTTCGAGGTAGGGGACGGGGGAGCTGACGCCGGCGATGTTGGCGAGGGCTGCCAGGGGTGGGAGGGTGGATTCGAGGTCATCGATCGCGGTGCGTACTGCGGTCTCGTCGGAGACGTCGGCGGTGGCGGCGAAGGCTTTCACGTTGTGGGTGGCAACGATTTCGGCGGCCAGGTCGTCGCAGGGATCGATGTCGAGGAGGCCGATGTTCCAGCCTTGGGAGGCGAGCAGCAGCGCGGTGGTGCGGCCGATGCCGCGGGGTGAGGCTGCGCCGGTGACGATCGCGGTGCGGTTCACTTGGCAGCTCCGTAGTCCTGGCCGGGCTTCCAGTCGCTGAAGACGTAGTCGGATTCGGAGACCTTCGCTCCGGCCGCCTTGGCCTTCTGCAGGGCTTGGGCCCGGTCGGCGGTGGTCGCGTCGCTGAGCTTCTTCAGTTCGGCCTTGAGGTCCTTGATCGATCCGCCCAGGTAGCCCTGGACGATGTTGCCGACGTGCGGCGTCACAGGTTTGCGCAGCGCGTCGACACGAGCGATGGCGGGGTTCTTCACGATCGCCTGCGGCATCAGAAACACGTTTTCCTTGCAGAACTCGACGCCCTTCTTGTAGGCGTCGACGGCCTTCGAGGACGCGACGAGGTCGAGGTTCAGCGGCGGCTGGTCCATCGCCTCGATCATGCCGGTCTGGTACTCGTCGGACATGAAGGACGCGATCAGCTTCCCGGCCGCGTCAGGGTTCTTGCTGTCCGCGGAGACGAAGTACGTCGAGGACGGCCGGCCCCGGTAGCACCAGGG
Source organism: Kribbella sp. NPDC051936 (assembly GCF_040680955.1). NCBI lineage: Bacteria > Bacillati > Actinomycetota > Actinomycetes > Propionibacteriales > Kribbellaceae > Kribbella > Kribbella sp. NPDC051936. The sequence goes on from NZ_JBFAXS010000003.1 coordinate 391,140, forward strand.
GTTCATGCCGGACGTCGGCGTCAAAATGTGCCCGGAAGCAAGCTTGTCGACGATCGTCGGCGCCAGCGCCTTCGACCCGCCGGCGCACCAGATCCCGTCGATGAACGTTCCGACCGCGCCGGACGCGTACCGGGTGCGGGCGTCGACGACGCCGAAATTGTTCGAGCCCGGCATGATCAGCTTGTCGTCGTTCAGCTGCTTCAGGAACTCGATCACACCGACATAGGTGTCGTGGTGGTAGGCGTACTCGCCGGTGTCGAACCGCAGCCCCTGGTATCCGGGGAAGCCGGCCGCCTGTGCCATGTCGTCGACTTGGTCGCGGATCCGGCCACCATCGGCACCGATCGCCAACGTGAGCGGCTGGATCCCGGCCGACTTCAACTTGCCCAGGGCCTCTTTGAACGCCATGTAGTCCGACGGCACGTTGTCCGGGTCGAGCCCGGCCTTGGACCAGTGGTCCTTGTTCACCCAGACCAGCGTGGAGCTCTGCCGGAAACTGAGCATCGGGAATCCGTACAGCTTGCCGTCGAGTTGGGTGATGCCCTCGGTCAACGCGTCCTTCGGGAGCTTGGCCCTGATGTCGGCCGGGATCACCATCTCGTGCACCCACTTGCCGGTGACCAGCGCGGGCAACGGCAACCCGATCACGTTGGAGTAGACGTCCGGCATCTTGTTGGCCTGATGCGCCAGCTGGAACGCCTGGGTCGCCTTTGACGCGTCGTAGTACGTGTGCGCGACGTTGGTCTTCAACGGCGAGGACTGAGACTTGGCCCAGCCGTCGTTGAGATGCTTGAACGAGCTGAAGTGGTCCCACCAGTCCAGGGTTCCGGTGGCGCCGGCGTTCGCGCTTCCGCTCTGGGAGCTCGAGTTGCTGCTGCATCCGGTCGCGGCGCCGGCGACGGCCAGTACCGAGGCGCCGAGCAGGCTGCGACGTGTCATACCAGGCATGTTTCCGCTCCTTACAAGTTACGACTTGACTGCTCCGGAGATTCCCTCGACGAAGTAGCGCTGCAGGAAGATGAAGAGAACCACCACCGGGACGATCGAGATCACGCCGGCCGCGGCCATACCGGACCAGTCGGTGGCGGTCTCGCCGACGAACGCCTGCATGCCGACGCTCACCGTCCGCAGGTCAGGCCGGCTGAACGTGAACACCAGCGGCAGGAAGAAGGCGTTCCAGGTGGTGATGAAGGTGAGTACGGCGACCGTCGCCGTGACCGGCATCGCCAGCGGCAGCATCACCGAGAAGAACGTCCGGACGAAGCCGGCGCCGTCGACGACAGCGGCCTCCTCGAGCTCTCGCGGAATCTGCCGGAAATAGCCGTAGTAGATGAGGATCGCCGACACGTACGCCCCGCCGCTGAGGGCCAGGATCATCCCGCCCAGCGAGTCGATCAGGCCGAGCTGCATCGAGATCTTGACCACCGGGATGATCGTGTAGCCGGTCGGTACGAACAGCGTCGCAACGAGGACGCCGAGGAAGATCTTGGACCCGCGGAACTTGTAGCGGGCCAGGACGTACCCGGCCGTCGCGCAGCGGATCGTGACGAGGACGACGGTGATCAGCGTGACCACGACGGTGTTGATCAGGTACCGGCCGAAGTGCGCGTCGTTCCAGGCCCGCGCGTAGTTGTCCCAGACGAACTTCGAGGGCCAGAGCTTGAGGCCGCCGGTGAACATCTCCATGTTGTCCTTGAGCGACGCCGACAGCATCCACAGGAACGGGAAGATCCACAGCACCGCAATGCCCACCAGGCAGATCGCGGCGGTCCACCACGGCAGCCGGCGCAGCATCCGCCGTTGCCGGTCCGTGCGTTCGACGACAGCGGTCATCGCTGCTCTCCTCTCAGCCGGCGGCCGGCGTACACGCCCCACAGCTGGAGAGCGCCGACGACCGCGACCAGCAGCCCGAAGAACACCGCGGCCGCGGACGCCTGCCCGAGCTGCGGGATCGACGCGCCGAAGGCCCAGCGGTAGATGTAGATCTCGATGATCTCGGTGTGGAAGTACGGCCCGCCGCCGGTCAGCGTGTACATCAGGTCGAAGTTGTGGAACGTCTCCTCGACCGTCAGCACGGTGATGATGATCAGGAACGGCCGCAGCATCGGTACGGTGATGTGCCGGAAGACCTGCCCCGGGCCGGCCCCGTCGATCCGGGCCGCCTCGTACAACTCGTACGGGATGGTCTGCAGCGCGGCCAGCCAGTAGATCATCGTGACGCCGAAGAACTTCCAGATGTACAGGACCGCGGCCGTCGGCAGCGCCAGGTGCTGATTGCCGAGGAAGTCGATGCCGCCGGCGCCCAGCTTGGTCAGGATGGAGTTCACCGGTCCGCTGGACGGATCCAGGACGAAGCGCATCACCACGCCGATGATCGCCGTCGTGGTCACCACCGGGATGAAGAACGCGGACCGCAGTACGCCGATCAGCGGCAGCTTGGGCGAGTTGAGGACGATCGCGAGCAGCAGCGTCAGCAGCACCCGGGCCGGCACCACGAGCAGCATGAACAGCAACGTGACCTTGAACGAGTTCCAGAACAGCGGATCCGCGAAGACCGTCCGGTAGTTGCTCAGGCCGACGAACTTCTGGTCGGCGTCGAACCCGTTCCACTCGACCAGCGAGTACCAGTAGCTCGCGATGATCGGGTAGATGGTGTAGATCCCGTACAGCACTGTGGTCGGCAGCAGGAAGATCCAGATCCAGGTGGTCTTCTTCCAGCCGAACCGCGGTCGGTCGAGGGCTGCGACGCGGCGGGTCTGCCGCCGGGCGAGTTGGACGGATCTGATCGACATGATCGGCCTACCTGATCTGGCTGATCGCGAACGTGCGCGGGTCGCTGCCGAGCCGGTTCCCGTTCTCCAGCGCCGTGACGGAGGCGACCTCGTCGTCGCTCAGCTCGAAGCCGTCGAGCGCGAAGTTGGCCCGGATCCGCTCAGGGTTCACCGACTTGGGGATGACGATGTGTCCGCGCTGCAGGTGCCAGCGGAGGATCGCCTGGGCCGGCGTCACCCGGTGAGCGTCGGCGATCGCCGCCAGCACGGGATGATCGAGGTCGCCGCCCTGGCCGAGCGGCGAGTACGCCGTGACCGCGATCGACCGCTCGGCGCACAGCTCGGTCAGCTCGCGCTGCTGGTACGTCGGATGCAGCTCGATCTGGTTGACCGCCGGGACGATCTCGGACTCCTTGGCCAACCGGTCCAGGTGCTCGGGAAGGAAGTTGGACACCCCAATGGCTCGCACCCGTCCATCGGCGTAGATCCGCTCCAGAGCACGCCAACTATCGACATAGCGATCCACGGTCGGGTTGGGCCAGTGCACGAGATACAGGTCGGCGTAGTCCAGCCCGAGACGCTGCAGGGTTTCGTCGTACGCCGTCAGCGCCGACTCGTACCCGTGCTCGCCGTTGCGCAGCTTCGTCGTGACGAACAGCTCGTCGCGGGGCAGGCCGCTCGCCTGTACGGCGGCGCCCACGCCGGCCTCGTTGTTGTACGCCGCGGCCGTGTCGATGTGCCGGTAGCCGATCTCGAGCGCCTGCTCGACGGCCGCCTGGGTGTCGCCCGGCGGCACCTGGAAGACGCCGAAGCCGCGCTGCGGAATCCGTACGCCGTTGTTGAGCGTGATCACGTCGTCGGCTCCAGGATCAGCAACGATGCCGACGGCAACGGCAGCGCAACCTCCAGCGAGACGTCGCCGTCAACGGTGAGCGTCCGCTCGCCTTCGAACTCCTCCAGCCCTTGCCGGCTGGTGATCGCGGCCAGCTGCTCGGCGGTCGGGTCCTGAGGGGAGCCGAGCTCTTGCCAGACGGTGAACGCATTGCTGTGATCGGCGTCGATCCGCAGATGCTGCAACCGGTACGTCCCGGCCGGCAGATTCCGCACGGTGACGGTCGCGGAGGTCAGGGCCTCGCTGGTCTGCCACTGGTCGTCGATGTGACGCCAGATCAGTACAGCGACGCTTCCGTCCTCCGACCGCGAGGCGAGCGCGTCGACCTCCTCGCGCATGCTGCTGCCGTCGGTGCCCTCGAGTTCGCCGACCTGCCAGGCCGCGTCCGACGTCGCGCGCAGACGGTCCCGGCCGAGCAGCGACAGCATTCGGTACGCGTTGAGGAACGGCTTCTCGATGCCGCCCGCGGTGAGGAACGAGCGGGTGCCTTCGAAGTACCGTTCGGCCTCGAAGTAGAAGCTCCATGAGGTCGCGTAGGCGACCTGCGCCGTCTCCGTGGCGTTGAGGTCGAGGATCTTCTTCATCAGCTTCGCCTGGAAGACCGGGTAGTACTCGGTGTTCTGGAAGCTGTAGTTCCGGTTGTCGTAGCGCCCGAAGTGCGCCGGTACAGCGGCGTCGCACTCGTCGACGATCACCGGCAGGTCGGCGTACGCGTCGTACGAGCCGATCAGCCGGTTGAACTCGCGCAGGTCGTACAGCATCTTCGTCGAGGACGGGCCGAGCAACTCGGCCGGTGCCTCGTCGAACGGCTTGTAGTCACGGGTCGGGAAGTGGCAGCCCTTGGTGTGGTACGAGATGAAGTCCAGCGGCTCGCCCCGCCGTGACGTGTAGTCCAGGAAGCCGCGCAGGAAGTTGAGTCCGCCGCTGGTCACCGCGGGGCCGCCGACCTTGGCGTCGGGCAGCACGGTCCGGATCGCCTCGACGGTCGCGGTGTACAGCTCGTTGTACTGATCGAGCGTGCCGCGCCAGTAGAAGATGTCCGGCTCGTTCCACAGCTCCCAGAGCCAGGTCTTCACCTCCGCCTCGCCGTACCGGTCGATGCAGTGCCGGACCGTGGCACTGATCAGCCCGCCCCACTTCGCGTAGTCGCTCGGCGGGTATCCCCACGCGCCGGCCTCGTAGCTGGTGTACGCCGTCGGACTCGGTACGACGGTCAGCTCGGCGGCCTCGGGCGGCAGGAGATCCCGCGGCGTGAAGCCGAGCTCCACCAGCAGGTGATGTCCGGCGCCGACGATCGCGTCGTACGCCTGGTCGAGCAGCGTGAAGTCGTAGTACGGATTGCCGTCGGCGTCCTCGTGGTAGACGTTGCCCGAGCTCCAGTGCGGGATGCCGAAACCGCTGCCGGAGCAGTACATGTAGTGCGGCCGGACGAAGTACCCGCCGCCGGAGAAGTCGGTGAAGGTCTGCAGCAGCCGCTTGCCGGTGGGCGTGTAGGTCCAGTTGAACTCGTCGTACCCGAAGCTCTCCCAGACGCGGGCCAGCCGGCCCTGGACCTCGCCGGCGTCGACGTCGATCGCGGCCGCGGTGACGTGCGGCGCCGCAGGATCGTGGGGAGCGGCCGGCGGGAACGGGCCGAGTGCGGTGCGTCCGGTGTGAACCACAGTTTCGGTGGTCATCGTCGTCGTGACCTCTCTCTGCCCGGGGGATCGGGCTGCCTCATGGCCGGCCGACATCGGCGTCGGCGCGGTGCCGCTCTGCCTGGCTGGGAGGTTCCGAGTCTGCTCTTGCACTTGATTTACTGTCAATGACTTACTGTTTACAATCTACAGAGTGACCTCGGTTGGGGTTAAGGTTCGATCCGTGGAAACTGCGTGGAGGAGGTGGTCGGCATGATGCCCGACGACGTCGTGTCGCTGCCGTCGCAGCGCGCGCTCGGTGACCTGGTGACCGACGTGCTCCGGGAGATGATCACCGGCGGCAAGTTCCAGCCCGGTCAGCATCTCAAGGAGACCGAGCTGGCCCAGGCGCTGAAGGTCAGCCGCGGGCCGATCCGGCAGGCGTTGGCCCGGCTCGAGGAAGAGGGGCACGTCGAGCTCCGGCGACACCGCGGCGCGTTCGTCAGCACGCTGACCAAGACCGACGTCGAGGAGGTGCACACGCTGCGCGGCGCGATCGAGAGACTGGCCGCCGGCCGCGCCTGCACACGGATGCAGGGCGCCGGGTTCGCCGAGATGGACGCCGTGCTGGAGCAGATGAAGAGCGTCGACACGAGGATCGCTCCGGAGGACGCCGTCCGGCTGGACCTCGAGTTCCACGACATCATCTACGCGTACTGCGATCACGGCCGGGTGCAGCGCGTGTGGGAGTCCATCCGCGGGCAGGTCACGGTCTTCCTGCGCGCCCGGAACGCGAGTTTCCCGGATTTCCTCGAGGTCGGCTACAGCGAGCACAAGGAGCTCCGCGACGCCTTGGCCCTCGGCGATCCGCAGGCGGCCCAGGACGGCATCGACAAACACATCATCGGCGCCTACGAGCGCCTGAAGCGCCTCAACCTGCCGGACCGCTGACGGATCCGCGGACGCGGCCGACCCGGACCGGGAGGGGTGGAGTCTTCGCTGACCCGGTGGGACGATCGGGTGATGGAGGTCTTGCGGGTCGAGGAACTGGCGGCGGTACACCTGGGGCTGGCGGGCGAGAACGGCAGCGGGCGGAGTGCGACGACGTTGTACGGCCGGGCCGGGGCCCGCTTGCGGCAGACGCTGATCGCGTTGGACGCCGGCCAGACGCTGGGCGAGCATCAGAGTCCGGGCGACGCGTCGTTGATGTGTTTGGAGGGCGACGTGGTGCTTCGGGCGGGTGACGCCGAGGCCGAGTTGCGGACGGGCGATCTGGTGGCGGTCCCGCCGCAGCGCCACGACGTACACGCCCGGACCGCATCGGTGCTGTTGCTGTCAGTCGCCTTGCACTGAAGCGATTATGGGCTGCGTTCGTCGGCCCGGAGATTGCGGAGCGTCCAGAGCCCGTACAGCGCCAGGAGTGGTTTCGCGGCGATCCATTCGCCCGGACGGTAGTCGCCGGCACGGACAAGCTTCCCGGCGAGATCGGGGCGCTGGCGGCGCAGGTACGCACGTGCCTTGAGCGCATGCGCCGGCTGGGACGCGATCTTGATCCGATCGACGTCCTCGAGCAGCGGGATCACGTTGGTGACGTTCTCCCAGGTGGTCGCGCTCTTCTCCTCCAGCAGCACGGTGCCGCCGAACGCGGAAACCGTGTGCGCATAGTCGGCCATCAGCTGAGCCTCCGACGCGCCACGAGTTGTCGCGCCTCCGCTGAAGATCACGCAGGTGTCGTGCTCGCGGCCGGCGGCGACGGAACGCATTCCGGCGCGGACCCGCCGGCGGTTGACGAAGTTCGCCGTCGGCTGCGGGTTGCGGAAACCCAGCACGACCACGGCCTCGGTGGCACCTTCGCTGTTGCCTACGAGGGTTCGGGACCAGCGCCAGTTCAGCCACTCACCCCACGCCAGCACTGCACCCCCGGCGATCGCCAGTCCCGTCCTCCGCCGCATGCGCCGACTCTAGGCCACCGAGTCGACGCGGTGCTCCGTCCCCGCGAACGTGAACGTACCGCCCGCGTGCAGGTCCTTGATCGCGGCGTAGAGCGGCGCGCCGGTGGTCATGCCCTCGTACGTGACGCCGTCACAGTCGAACGGGGAGCTGACCACGCCGACGACGTAGTGGTCGCCGTCGAGGACGACGATCGCGCCCGGCCGGATCTCGCTGGTGGGCGCGAAGTCGATGGTTTCCGCGTTGGCCACGGTGCTGTGCTGGCGCTCCTCGACCTGCTCGTACAGGACGCCGAGATCGCCGGCCGCGGCCGCCTGTGACTGGTCGTCGACCGAGAACGACGAGTCGGGGTCGAGCCGCGCGGCCGAGTCCTCGCGCCCCACCGCCGTTCCCGTCGCCCGCTGCTGCGCCTCGAGATGCGCCAGCAGAGCGTCCTTGACCCTCAACTTCGCGTCGGCGTCCATCACACGTCCTCTCGTCGAGTACTGCTCAAGTGTCGCGCGGAACGCTGACGGATAGTTCCGGAACCAGTTCCGGAACCGGCAGGGGGTGTTGGCGGGGAGTTTCCGAACCTAGAGTCGGCCTGCTTGAAAGGGCTTTCCGGTCGACGGTGGAGGGTTTGTGAGGCGGACTCTTGGGCTCGCGGTGTCGGTAGCGGTGGTGGCGGCGGGGATCGCGGGTGGCGGCGGTTCGGCCGTGGCGCAGCGCGGGCCGGTGGTCAGCGGGACGTACTCGAGTGGCCCGGAGCACGCGTGGCAGGCGCTGCCTCCGGCGTACGTCGGGAACGACACCGGCACCGCGGATGCCACGGTGGTCGTCGATCCGAGCATCAGCCGGCAGAAGTACACCGGCATCGGGTTCTCGCTCGACGAGACGAGCGTGTCGAACCTGTGGAAGCTGACGCCGCAGGAGCGCGAGCGGGCGGTCCGGCTGCTGGTGGATCCGGGGACCGGCGCCGGGTTCGACCGGTTCCGGTTGACGATCGGGAGCCCTGACCTGATCGAGCACCTGCCGTTCTGGTCGTACGACGAACTGCCGGCCGGCGTCACCGAGGACCCGGACCTGAAGTACTTCTCGATCAAGCGGGACGTCGACGCACACATCGTCGACACCGTGAAGCTGATCCAGAAGTACAACCCGCGCGCCACGTTCTTCGCGTCCGCGTGGAGCGCGCCGGCCTGGATGAAGACCAACAACCGGTTCACCGGCGAGGTCGCGCTCAAACCCGGCAGCACGACGTCGTACTACCAGGTCGGCAAGCTCCGCGACGACCGCATCGACGTGTTCGCCAGGTACTACGTGAAGTACCTGCAGGCGTATGCGAAGTACGGCATCACCGTCGACGCGCTGACGCTGCTCAACGAACCGGGGATCGACGTGGTCTACCCGGCGATGGACATCAGCGTCGAGCAGCAGCAGAAGCTCGCGGTCGCGATCAAGCGCGAGGTCCGGCGGGCCGGCCTGCGGACCGAGCTGTACGTGCACGACTTCAACTTCTGGGACTGGCGCGACCCGAACAGCACGGAAACGAAGAACTACTACCGGATCTTCAACGACCCGGCCACCCGGAAAGCGGCGGACGCGATCGCGTTCCACCCGTACTGGGGCGACCCGGCGGTGATGCGGGACGCCTACGAGGAGTTCGGAAAACCCGTGCACATGACGGAAACCAGCGACCTCAACCCGGCCACGATCCTGAACTATGTCCGGCTCGACGCGTCGTCGTACGTCCTGTGGGCGCAGACCACCGACCAGGACGGCGGCACCCTGCACTGGACGCCGGCCCGGGACAACGACATCGACTGGGACGAGGTCGGCCGGACGACCAAGTGGCCGAACCGGCTCGTGAAGGTCGACACGACGACGAAAACGTTGTCGGTGCGGTCCGAGCTCTTCGCGATGGGACAGTTCGCGAAGTACCTCGGGCCGGAGCACACCCGCGTCGAGTCGAGCGGTACGGCGAACGGGATCAGCAACGTGGTGTTCAAGGACCGCGGCGACAACTTCGTCGCGATCGTTGGAAACGCCAACGCCACGCCGAGCAAGGTCCGCGTCACGCTCGCTGACAAGTCGTTCGTCGTGGCGGTTCCGGCCAACGCCTACGCGACGTACCGCTGGCACGGCGAGGTGCCGTCGGCACGGCACAACCACGCGCCGCAATTCGGCGCGGTTCCGGACGTGGTCGCCGACCAGTTCCAGACCACCCAGTTCCAGTTGCGGGCGACCGACGGCGACCAGGACCGCCTCGCGTACTACGCGACGGAGCTGCCGGCCGGTGTCAGTCTCGATGCGAGCACCGGGACGGTCAGCCTGCAACCGACCGTCGCCGGGGAGCAGGACCTCAAGTTCCGCGTCGCCGACGGCGCGGCGCACGACGAGGTCACGGTGCACGTGACGGTCCGGCCGCACGGCGCGCCGGTCGGGGCGAAGGTCGAGGCGGAGTCGTACGTCGCCCAGCACGGCTGGACGGACGGCGGCGCGAACTTCATCGAGAGCAACCCGGCGGCGAGCGGCGGTAAGAACGTCGGCTGGACCGCGGCGGGGAACTGGCTTCGGTACCGCGTCGACGTGGCCAAAGGCACCTACAACCTCGAACTCCGGGTCGCGAACGGCACCGGCGCGCCGGCCCAGGACGCGATCTCGATCCGCGACGCCAACGGCACGGTGCTCGCCAAGGTCACCGTCCCCGACACCGGAGGTTGGGGCAACTACCAGTCGATCAGCACACAGATCGCTCTCCCCGGCGGAGACCAACAGATCACGGTGTACTGCGAGACCGGCGGCTTCAACCTCGACTACCTCCGCCTGACCGCCTGAACCCACGCCTGGGCGACACGCCTGCGCGGTTGCCGCATGCCTTGAAACGTGTCAATCTGATCACCGCGGCGCTGCGACGACTGCCGTCCGGACAGCGTGATCAGGCGGTGAAACGTGAGGAGCAGTCGTGGCGCGCATCGCTTTCCTGCACACCGGGGCCGTCGTCATCCCGACGTTCGCGACGCTTGCCGCCGAGCACCTGCCGGGAGTCGAGGTGCAGAACCTGCTCGACGACAAGATCGTGGCCGACCTGGGCCGGGGTGTCGCGTCCGAGCAGGTGGCGCAGCGCCTGGCGGACTTGGGTGACGCCGCCGTCGCGGCCGGAGCCGAAGCGTTGATGTTCACGTGTTCGTCGATCTCGCAGTACGCGGCGCCGCTCGCCGAGCGTCTCGGTGTTCCGGTGTATCGCGTCGACGAGGCGATGGCCGACGAGGCGGTGCGCGCGGCTGATCGCGTCAGCGTCATCGCGACGCTGCCCACCACGGTGCAGCCGACGGCCGCGCTGCTCCGGGAGCGCGCCGAGCTTCAGGGGCGCGAGGTGCAGATCGACGAGGTCGTCGTGGCCGGCGCGTTCGAGGCTGCTGTCGCGGGCGATCGGGCCCGGCACGACGAGCTGGTGTCAGAAGCGATCAAGGCGGCGAACGGCGATGTGGTCGTCCTCGCGCAAGCGTCGATGGCGTCGGCGGCCGAGGGCCTCGAGCTCTCCGTGCCGATCCTCACCAGCCCGGAGCGCGGCGTTCGCCGGCTGGCCGAGAATCTCAACTAGGCCCTGTCAGGCGGCCCGGCGACCATGCGGCGGCTCATCGGCTCGTAGATCACGACCGCGAGGTACCGGGGCTCCAAGGTCGCCTCTTGACGTGGTGCGGCCGTCTGCTGCATGGTTTACAGCGCTGTACTACAGCGCTGTAAACCGCCGAGAGAAAGCAGGCCGATGCGTCCCGACATCGTCATCGTGATGACCGACCAGCAGCGGGTGGGGCTGACGCGGCGCAGCGGGTATCCGGTGGACACGATGCCGTTCGTCGACGGCCTGGCGGAGCGCGGAACGGATTTCCGGAACGCGTACACGGCCGCGCCGGCCTGTGTTCCGGCGCGGACCAGCCTGCTCACCGGGCGGTTCCCGAGCGTCCACCAGGTGCGGCAGAACAGCAACGCGCAGTACGCCCGCTACGACCAGGACCTGCTCGACGTCCTGCGGACCGCGGACTACCAGCTGCACTTCGCGGGCAAACCGCACATGCCCCGCGGCGCGCAGGACTTCGACACCTTCGCCGGACCGTACTTCCACACCCAAGGACCGGAACGGAACACGGCGGAACACGCTTTCGACGACTGGCTCGAGCGCCTCGACCACGGGGTCGCCGACGAGCCGACACCGCACGTCCTGGAAACGCAGCTGCCGTACCGGATCACCACCGACGCGCTGCAAGCGGTGCACGAGGCGGACCCGGACCGGCCGGGCCTGTTCTGGGTCTCCTATCCCGAGCCCCACAACCCGTACCAGGTCCCGCGACCGTACTTCGACCTGGTGAAACCCGAGGACGTCCCGGACCGCACGACGGGGCCGGAGGCAACCGAGATCAAGGGCGGCAGCTACGCCTGGCTGCGCAAACTCCAGGAAGACAAACGACCCGGGTACGACGACAACTGGCGTCGCTACACCGCGAACTACCTCGGCATGCTCCGCCTGCTCGACGACCAGATCCGCCGCCTGCACGAAGGGCTCGCCCGACGGAACCGGCCGCGCCTGACGATCGTGCTCGCCGACCACGGCGACTACGTCGGCGAGTACGGACTGCAGCGCAAGGGCGCCGGCCTGTCGGAGTTCCTGATGCGGATCCCGCTGATCGTCACCGGCGACGGCGTCGGGGTACAGCGACGCGACGAACCGGTGTCGATCGTCGACGTCCTCCCCACCGTCTGCGAAGCCGTCGGCCAACCCATCCCCGACGGCGTCCAGGGCCGCAGCCTGCTCCCGCTCGCGCACGGCGAGGCGGCGCCGGAAACGGAATTCCGGAGCATCGTCGCCGAACAGGGCTTCGGCGGCCGCGCGTACGACGTGACCGCCCGGCCGCCGCTGCACTTCACCTACGACGGTCCGACGTTCGACGAACTCAACACCGTCACCCAGTCCGGTGCCGCCCGGATGATCCGCAGCGGCCACTGGAAGCTCATCGTGCACGCCGATCTCGACGGTGAGCTCTACGACCTGGACACCGACCCGGCCGAGCTCACCAACCTCTTCGACGACGATGCACACCTGGCCGTCCGCGCCGGTCTCCTGCACCAGCTCGCCCGCTGGCAGGCACGGCTGACCGACGACCTCCCGAACGGCAACTACACCTCGCTCCGCCTGCCCCACAACTGGCGCTGGGCACCCAAGGAGATCCACGATGAACACGTTTAGCCGCCGCACCCTGCTGGGCCTCGGCGCCGCCACCGCCGCCGCGATCACGCTCCCCGGCTGCTCGGGGAAATCCGGCCCGATGCGCGTTTCCTGGTACGGCCCCGACCCGGTCACCAAGGCCCTGAACAAGGCCCTCGAGGCCTGGAAGTCGAGCGGCGGCGCGGAGTACGCCGCGGAGAGCGCTCCGTTCGACGACTACTGGGACAAGCTCGCCACGCAGACGTCCGGCAACAACGCACCCGACGTCCTGCGGATGTCGATGAGCTACTTCAGCGACTACGCGGGCCGCAGCGCGCTGAAGGACCTCGGGTCGCTGGGGATCGACACGACGGGGCTCGACAAGGACGTGGCGAGCAGCGGTGTCGTCGACGGCAAGAACTACGGCATCGGGCAGAGCTCGATCAGTTACGCGATGTACGTCGACGAGGCGGCGGTCAAGCGCGCCGGCGGCACGGTGCCGGCCCAGGGCTGGACCTGGGACGCCTTCGCCGAGTTCGCCCGGGACTACAGCGGATCGGTCCAGGGCTCCTACGGCTCCACCGACCAAGCCGGAAACTTCCAGCTGTTCGAGGTGTACGTGCGCCAGCACGGCATGGAACTGTTTTCCGACGACGGCGGAAAGCTTGCCACCAGCAAGGACACGGTCCAGGAGTGGTTCCAGTACTGGGCCGGGCTGCGGGACGCGAAGGCCGCCCCGCCGCAGAACATCAGCGCGGAGACGACCGCGATCGAGAAGTCGCTGGTGGCCAAGGGCAAGGCGCCGCTCCAGTTCGGCTGGGTCCAGCAGGTCACCTTCTACCAGCCGCTGGTGAAGGGCCCGCTGAGCGTGCTCCCGGTCCCGCAGGGCAAGGCCGGCGACCTGTCCGGCCAGTTCGTCAAGGGCCTCGACCTGTGGTGCGTCTCGGCCGCGAGCAAGCACCCCGAGGACGCCGCGAAACTGATCGGGTTCCTGCTCAACGACGAGAAGGCGATCAAGGCGATCGGCATCCTGCTCGGCGTCCCGCCGTCGAAGAAAGCCCGTGACCTGGTCTCCGCGGACGCCGGATCGGCCGGTGCCCGGGCGATCACGTACGTCGAGGGCCTGGAGGGAAAGGTCGGCCCGTCGCCGAAGCCGTGGCCCAAGGGGTACGGCGAACTGCTGACCGGGTTCGGGCGGATCGCGGAAAACATCGGTTTCGGAAAGACCACGCCGGCGGCCGGCGCGCAGGAGTTCGTCGACCTGGCCGGAAAGACCCTCGGGCAGTGATCGCCCGGCTCCGGCAGAGCGTTCCGGCGTACCTGTTCCTGCTGCCCTGGCTGATCGGGCTGCTCGGCCTGACGATCGGCCCGATGCTGCTGTCGCTCTACTACTCGTTCACCGACTACGCGCTGCTCAACACCCCCGAGTGGACCGGGCTGCACAACTACACGGCCCTGTTCCAGGACTCGCGGTACCTGCAGTCGCTCAAGGTCACCTTCATCTACGTCGGCGTCTCGGTACCGCTCGAGATGGCGTTCGCGCTCGCGGTCGCCGTGCTCCTCAACCGAGGGCTCAAGGGCCTGGCCGTCTACAGAGCGCTGTACTACGTGCCGAGCCTGCTCGGGGGCAGCGTCGCGATCGCCCTGCTGTGGCAGCAGATCTTCGGCAGCGACGGCCTGCTCAACGACGTCCTCGGCATCTTCGGAATCCACGGCCGCGGCTGGATCTCCGAGCCCGGTACGGCGTTGTGGACGCTCATCGTGCTGCGGGTCTGGCAGTTCGGCGCCCCGATGGTGATCTTCCTCGCGGGTCTGCGGCAGATCCCCGACGAGGTGCTCGAGGCCGCCGAGGTCGACGGTGCGGGCCGATGGCAACGATTCTGGCGGGTGACGCTGCCGCTGCTGTCGCCGGTGGTGTTCTTCAACCTGGTGCTGCAGATCATCGGCGCGTTCCAGGCGTTCACACCGGCGTTCGTGATCAGCGGCGGCAAGGGCGGCCCGTCGGACTCGACGCTGTTCTACACGCTGTACCTCTACCAGCAGGCGTTCGGAAACTTCCGGATGGGGTACGCCGCCGCGATGGCCTGGGTGCTGCTGCTGATCATCGCGGTCTTCACCGGACTGAACTTCGTCCTCGGCCGCACCTGGGTGTTCTACGGAGACGAAGGGGCACGCCGATGAAACGCGTCCTGGCCCACACCGGGCTGGCGGCGGGGGCACTGGTGATGCTCTACCCGCTGCTCTGGATGATCAGCGCCTCGCTGCGGCCGAACACCGAGATCTTCGAGCACCCCGGGCTGATCCCCGAGCGCCCGACGCTCGGGAACTACGCGCTCGGCTGGTCGTCGACCGGAACCAGTTTCGGCATCTACCTGATGAACTCGCTGATCATCTGCGCGGCGGTCGTGATCGGCAACGTGCTGACCTGCTCGCTGACCGCGTACGCGTTCGCGCGGCTCCGGTTCGGGGGCCGGAAAACGTTGTTCGGGTTGATGCTGGCGACGATCATGCTGCCCGGTCACGTCACGCTGATCGCGCAGTACTCGATTTTCCGGAACCTGAACTGGATCGACACGTTCTGGCCGATGATCGTGCCGAGTTTCCTGGCCACCGACGCGTTCTTCGTGTTCCTGATGGTGCAGTTCATCCGCTCGATCCCGGTCGAGTTGGACGACGCCGCGCGGATCGACGGCTGCGGTGCGTGGGGGATCTACCGGCGGATCATCCTGCCGCTGCTGTCGCCGGCGCTGGTGACGACGGCGATCTTCTCGTTCATCTGGACCTGGAACAACTTCTTCAGCCAGCTGATCTACCTGTCGACCAGGACCCGGCTGACGGTGCCGGTCGCGTTGCGCGGGTTCCTGGACGCCACCGGCAGCTCGGAATGGGGAGCGCTGTTCGCGATGAGCGTCGTCACGCTGGTGCCGGTGGTCGTGGTGTTCGTGATCTTCCAGCGGCGGATCCTGGCCGGAATGGCCCACACCGGCCTCAAATGAGATCCTGCCAGCTATGAGGCCGCGCCTGACCGACGTCGCCGAGGCGGCCGGTGTGTCGATGAAGACGGTGTCGAACGTCGTCAACGGCGCCGAGCACGTCCGCGAGGAGACCCGGCAACGGGTGCTGGCGGCGATCGACAAGCTCGGGTACCGGCCGAACATCGCGGCCCGCAACCTGGCCCAGGGCCGCAGCGGCGTGATCGCGCTCGCCGTACCGCAGCTCGACCGTCCGTACTTCGCCTCGCTCGCGGCCCGGATGCTCGACGAGGCGGAGTCGTTCGGCTGGATCGTCCAGTTCCACCAGACCGGCGGCCGCCGCGAGGCCGAGCTCGCCCTGCTCACCGAGCGGCACCCGGCCCGCCTCGACGGGATCGTGATGAGTCCGCTCGGGCTGACCGCGGAGGACGTGCAGGGCCGCGATCCGGCGTTGCCGCTGGTGCTGCTGGGCGAGAAGGCCGGCGTCGGGCACCACGCGGATCACGTCGGCATCGACAACCGCGAAGCCGGCAAGGTGGCGACCGAGCATCTGCTCGAGCTCGGCCGCCGGCAGGTGATGGCACTCGCGCCGGGTCCGCGGATGGACGACGAGCGGATCAACGGCTACCGCGACGCCCTGACCGCCGCCGGCCTGCCGGTCGACGAGGACATCGTGCTGCCGACCGGAGGCCTGCGCGGCCAGGACGCCGAGCGCACCCTCGGCGAGTGGCTCGACTCGGGACACGCGCCGCCGGACGCGGTCTTCGCGGCCACCGACTGGCTGGCGATGGGCGCGATCCGGGCCCTCGTCCTACGCGGTCTGCGAGTGCCGCAGGATGTCGCGGTGGTCGGATTCGACGACATCCCGTACGACCTCGCGACCCTCCCGACCCTGACCACCGTCGCGCCCGACCGGGTCGCGATCGCGCGGCTGGCGTTGCAGGCGCTGAAGGACCAGCGCCCCGGCGCCGACCCCGTCCGCTGGCAGGCGCCCTTCAGCCTCGTCGTCCGCGAGAGCACCACCGGCATCGGTTGACCCTGGCGCATCGCCCGCGCGCACCCGAGACTGGCGGCATGGGTGGGGGCATGGTGGCCATGCTGTTCTCGGACATCGAAGGGTCGACGCTGCTGCTGCGCCGGCTGGGCGACCGGTACCTGGACGCGCTGGAGGATCACCGGCGGATCCTGCGCGCCGTGTGGACGGCGTACGGCGGAACCGAGATCGGGACCGAGGGAGACAGCTTCTTCGTCGTGTTCGGGACCGCCGGGGACGCGGTCCGGGCCGCGGCCGAAGGGCAGCGACAGCTCGCCGGGCACGTGTGGCCGGGCAACGAGAGCCTGCGGGTGCGGATGGGCATCCACACCGGTACGCCGGGCGTGTACGACGGTGACTACTGGGGGATGGACGTCCATCTCGCCGCGCGGATCGGGGCGGCCGCCCACGGCGGGCAGATCGTGGTGTCGGCAGTCACCGGTCAGCTGACCCAACTGCCCGACGGTGTCACGCTGCGCGATCTCGGCACCCATCACCTCAAGGACATCCCGGAGCCCGAGCACCTGTTCCAGGTCACCGTCGACGGTCTGCAGCCCGAGTTCCCGCCGCCGCGCACCCTCGGTACGTCGACGAGCCTGCCGTCGCCGGCGACCCCGCTGCTCGGGCGCGCACCGGATCTCGAACGCATCGGCGAGCTGCTCGGGCGGCCCGACGTACGGCTCGTCACACTGACCGGACCGGGCGGAGCGGGCAAGACCCGGCTGGCGATCGGCGCGGCCGCGGAGCTGACCACCAGGTTCCCGGGTGGTGTGTACTTCGTCCCGCTCGCGGCCGTCACGTCCGCACCCGTGCTGTGGACGACGATCGCCGAGGTCCTCGACATCCCGCCGCGCGACCGCGGCCGGGTCGTTGCGTACCTGGCCCAGCGAACCCTGTTGCTCGTCCTCGACAACCTCGAGCAGTTGCCGGACGCCGGCAAGGTCGTCGCCGAGATCATCGAGGACGCGCCGCACGTGCAACTGATCGCCACCTCGCGACGAGCGCTCGGCCTCACCGGCGAGCACCAGCATCCGGTGCTGCCGCTGCCGATCGCGGACGGCCCGGACTCGGCCGCCGTGCAGCTGTTCGTGCAACGCGCGCAGGCCGTCCGGCCCGCGTTCACGCTGACCGCCGGGAACACCGCCGATGTGGTCGCGATCTGCCGCCGGCTCGATTGCCTCCCGCTGGCGATCGAGCTGTGCGCACCGCGGGTGCGGCTGCTCAGCGTGAAGGAGTTGCTCGCGCGGGTCGACCAGTCGCTCGACATGGCGTCCACGAGTGCGGCGACGCCGCAACGGCAGCGGACGTTGCGCGAGACGATCGCCTGGTCGTACGAGCTGCTCGGGCCGGAACACCGCCGGACGTTCCGCCGCCTGGCCGTCTTCTCCGGCGGCGCCGATCTGGCCGCGGTCGAGAAAGTTGCCACTGGCATCGACCTGCTCGACGCCGTCGCCGAGCTGCACGACGCCAACCTGATCACGGTGTACGACGGACCGGACGGGACCCGGGTGCGGATGCTGGAGACCGTCCGCCAGTACGCCGCCGACGAGCTGCAAGCCACGGACGAGGATGCCGACGTCCGCGGTCTCCACGCCGCCTACTACGCCGACCTTGCCGAGATCATCGAGGACACCAAGAAGACCACGTCCGACCTGCCGCTCGATCGTGCCGAGATCGACCTCGACAACTTCCGTACCGCCCTCAGCTGGGCGACCAGCCACGACGTACCCACCGCTCTCCGGCTCTGTTCGGCCCTGGCCTGGGTCTGGGTCGTCGGCGGCTACCTGGCCGAGAGCCGCGCCTGGCACGAGCAGGTGGTCACCGCCGCCGGTACGACGTCCTCGCCGGAGCTGGCCGCCTGTCTGCGCGGATTCAGCAACGTCTTGCTCATCCAGGGGGAGGCGGAGCACGCCGAACAGGTGGCAGCCCGGAGCGTCGAGATGGCCCGGAGGCTCGGCGATCCGGCCGGCATCGCGTACGGAATGACCGTGCTCGGCTCGATGCAAGGCCAGCGAGGGGACACACGCGCGGCGCGGGCGACGCTGACCGAGGCCGTAGCGCGGCTCCGCTCCTTGGACGACGAGTGGCGGTTGGCCCGGGTGCTCAACCACCTGGGAGGGATCGAGGAGGACCTCGGCAACTTCGAGCAGGCGGAGGAGCTGCTCCGCGAGTCGCTGAGGATCACCGAGTCGCAGGGGGACGTGCACGAGCTCGCCGTGGTCGGGCAGAACCTGGCGTACCTGCTGACCCTCGCCGGCCGTCTCGACGAGGCCGGGGAGCTGGCCCGTGGCCTGGTTCCCACCGTGGTGGCGCTCGGCAGCCCGACTCTCACGATGGCGTTCTCGAACACCGTGATGAACCTTCTGATCCGCCGCGGCGATCCTGTCCGCGCCGCGGAGCTGTTCGGCGCCGAGGAGGCGATGGGCGAGCGGCTGGAGATCCCGAATCCGTACCGGGAGGAGGAGCTCGCGGAGGCCCTCGAACTCGTCGGCGACACGCTGACCCGCGAGGACTGGGAGCGGCACCGCCGCACCGGCCGGACCGAACGCGTCGAGGAACTCCTGGGCCGCGTGTCGCTCTAGGACCTTGCCGGCCGCAACGAACCGCAACGAACCCGCCACGGTCGCCGAACGGTTGACCACGGACAGTGCCGACTACATACTGCTTGAACCGCCGTCGGCGGGCTGTGGGGGCAGCTGGGGTGATCATGGGGAACAAGGGGGGCAAGTTGTGCATGCCTTGAAGTTGATTCGTGCTGCGCTGATCGTGGGGATTCTCGGAGCGTCGCTGACCGCGCCGCTCGCGGCCTCGGCCGAGGATCCGCCGACCAGCGCGGTGGAGGTCAGTGCGACCACATTGAGTCCGGGGGACACGTTCACGGTCACGCAGACCGTGTACAACAAGGGCGACTTCACGCTCGAAGGTGCCAAGGCCGCGCTGTACGCCAAGGACCAGACGCTGACCGACTGGATCGAGCTGGTCAGCTGCACCGGCGCGAACTGCTTCACCGCCGAGGGGACGCACGTCCGGGCCTCGTTCGGTGACGTCGGCGCGCACGAGACCCGGACCGTGGTGTGGACGCTGCGGGTGCGGGACGACACGAAGCTGGATCCGTTCATCCTGCGGAACCAGCTGTTCGCGGACAACTACGGGTACGAGATCCTGTCGGGCCCGACGATCACGATCGTGCCGAAGGCGGCCGACATCGCCGTCGCGCTGAGTGCCTCGGTGAAGCTGGTGACGACGGCGCGGATCACGTACACGATCACGGTGAAGAACAACGGGCCGAACGCGGCGACCGGGGTTCGGGTGGTCGCCACGGCGCCGGCCGCGACGGCGTACTACGCGAGCACCTGCACGCGGGTCGGGACCACCCGGTCGGCGAACTGCGACTTCGCCACGCTGGCGAGCGGTGAGACCGTGACCCGGACGCTGACCGCGAACACCGGGATGCTCACGGCCGGCACGCTGACCGCGACGGCGCAGCGGACGGCGAGTTCACCGAACGACCCGGTGGCGACGAACGACAAGGCCACGAAGAGCTGCAGTGCGCTCACCGGGCTGGTCGTGCGCTGCTGACGACACACTGAGGTTTCTGCGACGGCCGGCGGCCGCGGGTTCTCGAGTCCCCGCGGCCGCCGGCTCTTTTGCTGCCCACGTCTTGCATCCAGGGGCAGGTGAGGTTTACGGTCCGGGTTAACGTTTAAGTGAGTGTTAGTGAGCACTTCTTCGAAACTTGGAGCAACTATGATCAGTCGGCGGCGGTTCCTGCAGGTGACCGGTGCGGCGATTGCCACCTCTTCGCTCGCGGCCTGTGGTGACGGCGGTGCGTCGAACGGTGGTGCGAAGGCGTCGGGCGAGCTCAAGCTGCCGACGTACAAGCCGTTCGAGGGGCTGCACCCGGAGCTCCCGGGCGCCGAGTCCGGCCTCGAGCCCGGGTTCCTGAAGTTCCCGGCGGACGCGGTCGCCAGCGTGAAGGCGCCGCCGCTGAAGGGCCCGGTCACCGCGCTGACCGAGACGTTCGCGACGCCTCCGCCGCCGATGGGCAGCAACCCGATGTGGCAGGCGCTGAACCAGGCGCTCGGCGGTGAACTCCGGCTGACCATCGGTACCGACCCGGGCTACCCGGAGAAGTTCGCGACGCTGCTCGCCAGCGACTCGCTGCCGGACCTGATGTGGCTGCCGCCGAACCAGGGCATCCCGAACATCGGCCCGATGCTCGAGGCGAAGTTCCAGGACCTGACCAAGTACCTGTCCGGGGACGCCGTGCTGGAATACCCGAACCTGGCCGCGCTCAAGCCGGCCTCCTGGCGGACCGCGGTGGTGAACGGGAAGATCTGGGGCGCCCCGATCCCGTCGACGCCGTTCGGCCAGGTGATGATGGGCAACCCGAAGACCTGGGCGAAGGTCGGCGGCCTGCAGTGCGCGACCGCGGACGAGTTCTTCGCCAAGTGCAAGGAGCTGACCAACGGCACGAACTACGCGCTCGAGCCGGCGATCATCAACATGCTGCACATGTTCGGCGAGTGGTTCGGCGCCCCGAACGGCTGGCGGGTCAACCAGGACCGGTCGCTGACCCACCTGTACGAGACCGACAACTACAAGGCCGCCGTCGAGTACGCCGCCAAGCTCTGGGCCGCGAAGGTGTTCTACCCGGACCTGAACCTGGCCGATGCCACGCCGAAGACCGTGAACGGCCAGATCGCCGCGCAGGTCGTGGTCGGCCCGCGGGCCACCGCCGACTTCCGGGCGCTGGACCCGTCGCTGTTCGTCGACACGATGATCCCGTTCGGCCACGACGGCAAGGCGAAGCCGGTCTACGACATGGGCTACGGCACGGTCGGGTTCACGCCGTTCAAGAAGACCGACGAGGGTCGCATCCGCGAGCTGCTCGCGCTGATGGACTACCTGTCCGCGCCGTTCGGCACCAAGGAGTACCTGGTCAAGAACTTCGGCGTCGAGGGCCAGCAGTACCAGCTCGACGCGCAGCAGAACCCGGTCCTGACGAAGGCCGGCCAGCAGCAGGCGCCCGGTCTGGTCAGTGCGCTGCAGATCATGAACTCGCCGGAGAGCGTGATCTTCAACCCGGCGTACCCCGACGACACCAAGAAGATCTACGCGACCGAGCAGCAGCTGCTGAAGTTCGCGATGCGGAACCCGACCGCGGGCACGTACTCCGACACCAGCAGCAAGGTCGGTCCGAAGCTGACCGCGGCGTTCCGGGACACGATCGTGGACATCGTCACCGGCCGCCAGAAGATCGACGCGTACGACGCGGCGCTGAAGCGCTGGAAGTCCGGCGGCGGTGACAAGATGCGCGACGAGTTCGCGGCCGTGCTCCCGTCGAGCGTGCCGGTCACCGGGTCCTGATCGATGCTGAAACCGAACTCCACGAAGCGGCAGGCCGGCACCGGCCTGCCGCTGAAGGCGAAGTGGCGCCGGGACTGGCAGATGGTGCTGCTGATGATCCCCGGCGTGCTGTTCCTGCTGGTGTTCTTCTACCTGCCGGTGCTCGGAAACGTGGTCGCTTTCCAGGATTTCCAGCCGTACCTCGGCATCATGCACAGCGAGTGGAACGGCCTGCAGAACTTCCTCAACCTGTACGACAACCCGGACTTCTGGGACGCGCTGCGGAACACGCTGGTGCTG
The DNA here is from genome assembly GCF_040680955.1 of Kribbella sp. NPDC051936. Lineage (NCBI taxonomy): Bacteria > Bacillati > Actinomycetota > Actinomycetes > Propionibacteriales > Kribbellaceae > Kribbella > Kribbella sp. NPDC051936. The sequence goes on from NZ_JBFAXS010000003.1 coordinate 413,205, forward strand.
GCCGGCGTCCAGCTGCTGCTGTTCTTCCCGGTGCCGATCGGGCTGGCGCTGATCGTCGACTCGCTGGTCAGCAACCGTTTTCGGCGCTGGTTCCAGACCATCGCGTACCTGCCGCACTTCCTGTCCTGGGTGCTGGTCGTGACGCTGTTCCAGCAGTCGCTCGGCGGCGCCGGGTTCGTCAACAACCTGCTCCGGCAGGCCGGCCTGGACCCGATCCCGTTCATGACCAACCCGGACACCTTCCCGCTGCTCGTCGTCGCGCAGCTGATCTGGAAGGACGCCGGCTGGGCGATGATCATCTTCCTCGCGGCGCTGACCACGGTCGACGTGTCGCTGTACGAGGCCGCCGCGGCGGACGGCGCCGGGCGCTGGCGGCGGCTGTGGCACATCACGCTGCCGTCGCTGCGCACCGTCATCGTGCTGCTGCTGATCCTGCGGATCGGCGACATCCTGAGCGTCGGCTTCGAGCAGTTCATCCTGCAACGCGACTCCGTCGGACCGGGCGCTGCCGAGGTACTGGACACGTTCACGTACTACGCCGGCGTGGTCGGCGGTGACTGGAGCAGCGGCGCCGCGGCCGGGTTGGCCAAGGGCGTCGTCGGAGCCCTCCTGCTGTGGGGCGCCAACGCGCTGGCCCACCGCCTGGGTGAGCCCGGCATCTTCCAGAAACGAGGCGCTTCATGAGACCGGTGTGGAAGGAGAACCCTTCTCCGGCGTACCAGGCGATCAAGGCCGTCGTACTGGGCGGCTTCGCGCTCGTCATCGTGATCCCGATCCTGGTCGTGATCTCGACGTCGCTGGCCAGCGACAAGGACATCATCGACGCGGGCGGGTACGTGCTGTGGCCGTCGCATCCGACGTTCAAGGCGTACCAGACGCTGTTCTCCGGCGGCCTGATGGGACGGGCGATCCTGGTCAGCGTCTTCGTGACGCTGGTCGGTACGGCGATCGCGCTCGCCGTCACCATCGCGCTCGCGTACGCCACGTCGCGGCCGGTGCTGTTCGGGCGGCCGGTGCTGCTGATGGTGCTGTTCACGTTGCTGTTCGCGCCGGGCATCATCCCGATGTTCCTGGTTGTGAAGCAGCTCGGGCTGCTCGACAGCCTGTGGTCGCTGATCCTGCCGGGCGCGCTCGGCGCCTTCAACTTCGTTGTCCTGCGCACCTTCTTCATGAACGTGCCGGGCGAGCTGCTGGAGAGTGCGCGAATCGACGGCGCGAGCGACTTCACCATCCTGCGCCGCATCGTCATGCCGCTGTCGAAGGCGGTGATCGCAGTCGTCGGCCTGTTCTACGCGGTCGGGTTCTGGAACGCGTTCTTCAACGCCTTGCTGTACCTCAACGACACCTCGAAGTGGCCGGTCCAGGTGATCCTGCGGACCTACGTCCTGCAGGGCAAATCGCTGTCCGCCGACCAGCTCGGCGTCCATCCGCCACCGCAGCCCCAGTCGCTGCAGATGGCCGTGGTGGTGGTCGCGCTGGTCCCGATCGCGATGGTGTATCCGTTCCTCCAACGGCACTTCACCAAGGGCGTCATCACCGGTGCGGTCAAGGGCTGATCTGCAAGAATCGACATATGTCCTCACCTTTGGCTGAGCGGCCGACGCTGCGGATGGTCGCGAAGGAGGCCGGTGTCTCGGTCGCGACCGTGTCCTACGTGCTGTCCGGACGGCACCGCAGCCACACGATCAAGGACTCGACAGCGGACCGGGTCCGCGAGGCCGCGTCGCGCCTGGGCTACCGGCGCAACGATGCGGCCCGCGCGATCCGGACCGGCAAGTCGGACCTGGTCCTGCTGTCGCTGAACGTGCTCGCGGACCCGTGGTCGCAAGCGGTCGCGGCCACCGTCAGTACGGCGGTGACGCCGCTCGGCAAGACCGCGCTGATCGTCGCCGACGGGGACTGGCGCACCGTGCTGGCGAACCGGACGCCCGACGTGATCTTCATCGACAGCATCGCGCCGGACCCGGAGCAGATCGCGGAGCTGGCCGCGTTCGCGGCGCAGGGCGTGCAGATCGTCGTGTTCAGCGAAACCCTGGAGCCGCAGGGCTTCGACGTGATCCGGTCCGGTGCCGAGCCGCGCTGCCATCTCGCGGTCGAGCACCTGCTGGAGCAGCACGACCGGGTCGGCGCGCTCACCTCACGGACCACCGGGTTCGCGCGCTTCGACGCGTACCTGAACACGCTGCGCGCGGCCGGTCAGCCGATCCGCGACGCGGACATCGAGATCTTCGAGCAGCATCCCGAGGGCGCGTACCGGGCCGCGATGGCGCTGCTCACCAAGCCGGACCGGCCGACGGCGATCTATTGCACGACCGACTTCGCCGCGATCGCCGCTGTCCGGGCGGCGCACCGGCTGCGGATCGACGTACCGCGGGAGCTGGCGATCGTCGGCGTCGGCAACACGCCCGAAGGTGAGCATCTCGACCCGTCGCTGTCGACGGTCGGACCGGTCGACTTCAACGAGGCGCTGGCCAAGATCATCGTCGGGCGGCTGACGGACCGCGAGGGCGCGCCCGGCGAAGTGTTCGATTTCCCCTGGCAACTCATCGTTCGGGAGTCTTCTTGAGTCAACCCAACGTCGTCCTCATCTGTGTCGACGAGTGGCGCGGCGACGCGATGTCGTGCGCCGGCCACCCGTACGTCGCGACGCCGCACCTGGACGAGCTGGCGCGCACCGGGGTGCGGTTCAGCCGCGGATACTCCGCGACGCCGACGTGCGTGCCGGCCCGGGTGGCGTTGTTCACCGGGCAGTCGCAGGAGCGGCACGGGCGGGTCGGGTACACCGACGGCGTGCCGTTCGACGCCGCGCATCCGGTGACGGTGCAGGGCGAGTTCCGCCGGGCGGGGTACCACACGCAGGCGATCGGGAAGATGCACGTCTGGCCGGAGCGGGCACGGCTCGGGTTCGACGACGTGGTCCTGCACGACGGGTTCCTGCACCACGCGCGGCGTACGCATCGCCAGCAGTTCGGGTTCTTCGACGACTACGTGCCCTGGCTGCGGCGGCAGCCCGGGGTGTCGCCGGACGCGGAGTACTTCGACCACGGCGTGAACTGCAACTCGGTGGTCGCCCGGCCGTGGGACAAGGCGGAGGAACTGCACCCGACGCACTGGATCGGCACGCAGACGATCGAATGGCTCTACCGGCGGGACCCGTCGCGGCCGTTCTTCCTGTACCTGTCGTTCCATCGGCCGCACCCGCCGTACGACCCGCCGGCGTGGGCGTTCGACCAGTACAACGCGCTCCCGCCGTACGAGCGGGAGCTGGGGGACTGGGAAGGCGACTGGGACGAGTTCCGCACGGACGGGGACTACCAGGCATCGATCGGGGACCTGCCGGACCGGGTCGTGCACCGCGCGCGGGCCGGGTACTACGGCCTGATGGCGCAGATCGACCTGCAGCTCAACCGGATCCGCGAGGCGCTGGTCGACTTCGGGGTGTACGACGACACGATCTTCGCGTTCACGTCCGACCACGGCGAGATGATGGGCGACCACCGGATGTTCCGGAAGTCGGTGCCGTACGAGGGGTCGGCGCGGGTGCCGTTCATCGTCGCGGATCGCGCTTCGGCTGGTTCTGTGCGCGGTGGGGTGGTCGATCAGGTGGTCGAGCTGCGCGACGTGATGCCGACGTTGCTGGACCTGGCCGGCGTACCGATCCCGTCGTCGGTCGACGGGGTGTCGCTGGCGCCGTTCCTGCGCGGGGAGTCGGTGCCGGTGCGGGAGTGGTTGCACGGCGAGCACCTGCACTTCGGGCAGTCGATCCAGTGGGTGACGGACGGGAAGACCAAGTACGTCTGGGGATCAGAGCGCGGCGCAGAGCAGCTGTTCGACCTGGTCGACGATCCCGGTGAGCTGCGGAACCTGGCGAAGACACGACCCGAGCTCCGGGACCTCTGGCGCGAGCGGCTGATCCAGGACCTGACCGGTCGCGAGGAAGGTTTCGTTGCCGACGGCAAGCTGGTGACCGGGCGGCCGGTGACCGCGATCCTCCAGCACACGAGGGAGAGACTTGCTCACGCCATCGTCTGACGACTGGGCCCCGGTCGACGTCGGCGAGTCCGGTATGTCGGTCTACCGGCGCGGCGACGTGTTCGCCAAGTGCTGCGGACCGGAGGGGATCGCGGATCTGACAGCTGAGCGCGACCGCGTCGAGTGGCTCGCGGGGACAGGCTTCCCAGGGGCGACGGTCGTCGATTGGACGGACTCGCCCGAGGGTGCGTGCCTGACGACGTCGGCCGTTCCCGGTGTGCGTGCCGACACTCTGCCGCCCGGCACCCACGAGCGCGCGATGCGGAGTCTGGGTGCGGCGCTGCGCGACCTGCATGCACTGAAGGACTGCCCGTTCGAGCGTCCCTTGGAACAGGTCATCGCGATCGCGGCCGACGTCGTACGGCGGGGTGCGGTGAATCCGCAGTTCCTCACCGACGAGTGGCGCCGGCTGGATCCTGCCGAACTGCTGGCGCAGGTTGTTGCCGAGCGCCCTTATGTCGAGAGTGTCCTGGAGCCGGTCGTCTGCCACGGCGACGCCTGCCTGCCGAACGTGTTCTTCGACCCTGACACCCTGGCGGTCACCGGGCTGATCGACCTCGGCCGGCTCGGCGTCTCGGACCGGTACGCCGACCTCGCGCTCACCACGATCCAGCTCCACGACGAGTGGTCGGCCGACCCGGCGCCGTTCCTCGAGGCGTACGGCGTCCCGGATCCGGACCAGCGCCGCCTGCACTTCTTTCGTCTCCTCGACCCGCTCACCTGGGGCTGAACCATGAGAGTCGACATCACCGCACTGGTGGTCTCCAGCCGGCACGCGTACGAAGGGCGCCCGCAGGACGGGCCGCGCCCCGACCCCGAGCCGACCGACCGCGCGTCGATCGAGCTCCGCGCCGGCCTGGGGATCGTCGGCGACCGGTACTACGCCCAGTCGGTCCACAAGAACGCCGCCGTCACGCTGATCGACGCGGCTGCGCTGGACGAAGTGCAGGACAAGCTCGGCCTGCCCGCGCCGCTCGACCCGCGGCTCACGCGGCGCAACATCGTCCTGCGCGGCTTCCCGATCGACGAACTCGCCGCGCACCGCTCCGCCGACGGTACGCGGGTCGCCGGCCGGCAGTTCGTGCTGGACTCGGGCGACGGGCCGGTGACCTTCCAGGCCAACCGGCCGGCCAATCCGTGCGCATGGATGGACGAGGTCCTGGCACCTGGCGCGATGAAGGCGCTGCGCGGGCGTGGCGGTATCCGCGCGACGCCGCTCACGTCCGGCGTTCTGCGGCTCGGACCGGCCGAGCTGACCTTGCTGGACTGAGGGCCCGCTCGACAGGAGGTGTCGGCGGGGCGGGTAGTGCACCTGAGCGTGATCGGGTCCGCGCGTACGGCGTCTCGCGAGTGCACTACCTGTCGAGCTTGCGGGCTGAAGGCCTGTCGAGCGGCCGAGCGGTTACCCTTTCGGGCAGTTTTCGGCCCTTGTGTCTACCGTCGAGGGGTGAGGCTGGTGGGCGTTCTGGTCGTGGTGCTGGCGCTGGCCGGATGCAGCGACGTCGCCCCGTCCGGCGAGTCGCCCCTGCCGTCCACCAGCTCCGCCCCGCCAACCACCACTGACCCGCCAACCACCGCGACTCCGTCGAACCCCGCGCCGTCCAGTTCCGCGCCGGCATCCCCGGCCCGCACTCCGACGCCCGCGAGGCCGACGGCGGCGGGGCCGGTGACAATGTCGATTCCTGCCATCGGCGTGCGTAACCTGCGCGTGGTCGCCTACACCGGCACCGCGGACGACCGAAGAGGCACCCGGCTCCAGGACCGGGGCTTCCTCGCCAGCCCGCGCGGCGAGGCCGGCGGCGTCGGCCCCGGCGAGATCGGGAACTTCATCGTCACCGGCCACCGCGTCAGCCACAACCGGCCCCTCGAACACGCGCCGGACCTGCGTAACGGCGACCACATCCTGGTGACCGCCGGCGGAATCGAGTACGACTACGTGGTCACCCGGACGATGACGATCTCGTTCCGCAAGCCTGCGGAGAAGGCACAGCAGAACGCCGCCGTACCGGGCCACCCCGGCGCCACGCCGACGCAGGCCATGATCACGATCTCCACCTGCGCCACCCCGGAGGATCACGCGGCCGGCAACTACTGGCACGACGAACTCGGCAACCCCGAACACCGGATCGACCAGATCGGCACCCTCGCCGCGACCAGGCCGTGAGTCAGCGCGTCGGCTGCAGATCCCGGATCAGCGTGGTGGGCTTTCCCGCCAGCGCGGCCGGTAGCAGGCTCCGCAGCCCCGGCAGCCTGAGGACCTTCAGCAACACCCGGCGCGCGATCAGTTCGGTCCGCGACCCGGGCAGGAACCAGCGCGCCGCCGAGCGAGCGACCTTCTGCTTCTCCTCGACGACAGGTCGCCACACACGCTCGTACTCCGCCGTCCCCGCTTCGATCGACGCCGAACGCACCAGCTTCTCCGCGAGCACGAACGCCCCGGCGATCCCCAGCGACGCGCCCTGTCCGGCGAGCAGCGAGACCGCCCCGCACGCGTCGCCGGCCAGGACGACGCGCCCCGAACTCCACCGCGGCAGCACGATCTGCGCGACCTGGTCGTAGTAGATCTGCTCGTCGCCGGGGCACGACGCGAGCGCCCGCGGCACCACCCAGCCGAGATCCGCGTACGTCGACCGGATCGCCGCGCGCGCATCCGCCGGTACCGCGGGATCCTCCGTCCGGTGCACCGCGAACGACGCCACCCGCCCGTCCCGCAGCGCGTAGAACCCGAACTGGCTGTCCATCGTGTCCGTGAGGCAGAACCGCCCGCCGACCTCGTCGTGGATCTCCGGCGCGTCGAAGGTGTACGCCGCGGTGTGGAACCCGAGGAACCGCAGATACGACGACTCCGCCCCGAACACCAGCCGGCGAACGGCGGAATGGATGCCGTCGGCACCGATCAGCACGTCGCCGTCGAGCGTCGACCCGTCCGCGAGCTCGACCCCTACGCCGTCCGGGCGCGGCGTGACGCCCGCGACCGTCGCGCTGTACCGCAGGTCGACAGCGCTCGGCAGGTGCTCGCGGAGGACCTGCTCGAGGTCCGGCCGCATCACACTGAGCACGTCGCCCTCGGCGAACTGCAGGATGTTGATCCCCGCCTGCTTCCGGCCGTGCGCGTCGACCAGGACCGCCTCCTCGACGTGGTAGGCGACCTCCTGCAGCGCGGGCAGCAGGCCCATCGCCGCCATCGCGTCGTACCCCGGGCCGAAGAAGTCGATCATGTAGCCCTGCGGGCGCGGCCCCGGGCTGCGTTCGAGGACGGTGACGTCCTGGCCGAGCGCCGACATGCGGTTCGCCAGCGCGAGTCCGGCGATTCCGGCGCCACAGATGATCGCGTGCATCGTCAGCTCACCAGCCTTCGCAGAACGGCAGTCGCGGCAGCGGAATCCGGCCCCAGAGCCCGGTGCAGGAGCAGGCCGTCGATGGTCGCCGCGAGCACGGCCGCGGTCGCGGCCGGCTCGGCGACCTGGTGGATCGCGAGCCAGTCGGCCACGCGGGTGCGGAAGTCCGTCACCAGGGCGGCGATCTGCGCGCGCAGGCGCTCGTCGCGGGTCGCGGCCAGGTAGGTCTCGACGAAGAGCAGCGACATCGGGTCAGTCCCGTCGTACTGCGCGACCGAGGCCAGCATCGCGTCGATCGCCGCGGCCGGAGTGGTCGCGGACGTGAAGAGCTCGTCGGTGACCGCGAGCACCTGACGCATGGCCGTGATCGCGGCCTCGGACAGCACCTCCTGGACCGACGAGAAGTGATAGTGCACGACGCTCGGTGTGACCTCGGCGCGGTCCGCCAGGATCCGCGTGCTCACCGCCGACCAGCCGCGCTCGGGGATCAGCTCCGCAGCGGCCGCGAGCAGGCGCTGCCGCACAGCCTGGCCTTGTTTCGCCGTCGGTACCATCGCATTCCTCCAGGGCGATCGTCCTGTACGATCGTCCTGATTCTAACCCGCGCGGCGGTGCCGAGGGCAAGCCGGCCCGGAACTACTTCCGGCCGAACTTCCACCACTTCGGCTTGTTCATCTTGATCTCGTCCGGCGTCATCGGCGGCGGGACCGGCGGCCGGGACTCCTCGGTGAGGAAATCGCCGGACTCGGTGTCGTACGGCGTGACGCCGAGCCGCCGGCTGATCTCCATCACGATCGGGATCGAGCGCGGGCCGTCGTTGAGGTAGAAGGTGATGTCCCGGACCTCGACGCCCTTGCCGATCGTCATCTCGACGTCGTACTCCGGACTTCGCAGCGCCAGCCAGGACGGCTTGCTCGTGTCCACGTCCGGCACCACTTCCCGGACGGTGGCCACCACATCGGTCACCAGACCCACCGCCGGCGGCTCGTAGTCGACCGGTAGATCGTCGAGGCGCCGTACGCCTCCTGGTCCGCGCATCGCATAGACAGCCCAGCTCATGCCCCCAGCATGCCAGGCGGGTCAGCGCTTGCGGGCGGCCAGGACGGCGAAGGTCAGGTATTGACCGTTGTCGGCCTCGAGCATCTCGAGGGTGCTCTTGTCCTCGCCGCGGAACTCCGAAACCGCGCGCGACCAGCGGATCCAGTCGGCCCAGCCGTTGTCCTGCAGTCGCGCCGCGGTGACGTCGACGAGCTCCGTGATCTCCCACTGGAACCGCCACCAGTCGGCCGTGTGCCAGGCGAGCGCCTCCCACCCGACGGCCTTCTTGATGTGCTCCGGGATGTGGCCGAGCTCGCGGACCTCCTGCCGCATCGCGGGCGTCGCGACGCCGAACTGGCCGCCGGGTTTGAGGAAGCTCGTGATGTAGGGCAGGTAGTTGTCCGCGGTGCCGAAGTACTCGTACGCGTCGATGCAGACGATCGCGTCGAAGAACCCCTGTGCGAACGGCAGCGCATGGGCCTCGGCCTTCAGCGTGACGACGTCGTCGCGGTCGATGTGCGCGGCGGCGTCCGTCGGGTCGATCCACAGGTCCGCGGCCCAGACCTGGACGCCGTACTCCTTGGCGAGGAAGACCGAGGTGGCGCCCTTCCCGGAGCCGAGGTCGAGCACGCGCTGGCCGGGGCGCAGGTCGAGGTCGCGGGCGAGATCCTCCAGCAGCCACAGGGGATTCGGGCCCATGTCGCGGGCCAGCAGCCACTCGGCGTCGTACGTGCTGGAGCGTGGGTAGGCGTCGTGCTTCAGGTCCGTCACCGGCACAGGGTAGCGGCGGTAAAACGTGGTGTGCCCGACATTTTCGTCCCGCACAGTGGGTGGATGACTGAACTCGATCCGGCGATTCGTTCCTTCTATCGGGACCGGTACCTCGAGAACGACCGGCTGGTCGTCCCCGGGCACGGCCGGCTCGAGTATCTGCGCACCCAGGAGGTGCTGCGCCGCTGGCTGCCGCCCGCGGCCGTCGTACTGGACGTCGGTGGCGCGACCGGCGTCCACGCGCGCTGGCTCGCAGCGGACGGGCATCAGGTGACGCTCGTGGATCCGGTGAACGAGCACGTGGAGCAGGCGGCGGCGATCGGCACCTTCGCTGCCGAGGTCGGCGATGCGCGGGCACTGCGGCAGGCGGACGCGAGCGTGGACGTGACGCTGCTGCTCGGACCGCTCTACCACCTGGTCGACGCTGCCGACCGTGCTCAGGCGCTGGCCGAGGCGGTCCGGGTGACGAGGCCGGGCGGGGTAGTGGTCGCGGCGGCGATCAACCGGTTCGGCGGTCTGCTGGAGGCCGGCAGCAACGGAACGCTCACCGACGAGAACCTGCCGCTCTTCGTGGACGCTTTCCGTTCCGGCAGCATAGACGGCTCTTCCGGCTTCACGGTCGCCTATTTCCATCACGCCGACGAACTCTCCACCGAACTGGCCGCAGCCGGCCTCGCCGACGTCGAGGTCCTGGGCGTGGAAGGCCCTGCCGCCAACATCCTCCAGAACGCCGCGCCGGACACCGTCGACGGCCTGCTTCCCGCCGCCGTCCTCCTGGCCCGGCAGGTCGAATCCGACCCCAGACTCCAGGCCGGCAGCCCGCACTTCCTGGCCCACGGCCGCGTAGTCAGCTGACCACGGTGTGTGGATACGGTCGCGGAACGGTGTCAATAGCTGCAATCCGGTTCTCCGCATGGCGGTCCAGGCCGTAATATCAGCCGGCGGCCGGCACCGGGGGTGTTCCGGCCCGTTCGACGGATCGGGTGGGACCGGGCAAAGTCCGGTTACTGGGGAGAAGCGGAAACTATGGCGGACAAGCCGGCACCCAAGCCTGGGCATTTCCTGCCGGGTGGCGAGGGTGAGCAGGGCACGGCCGATGATCGTACGGCGGGCGGGTCTGCGCCGTTGGCGGCACCCACACCGCGCCTCGGCGGCGACGCGCCGCCGGCCCCGCCGCAACTGACCGGGTCCCGGATCGACTCCCGCCGTACGACGTTGTCCGGCAGCCGGCTGGGACCGCCGCCGGCCGGTGACCGGGCGGCCGCGGCGTACCGGGAGGTGTTCCACCCCGAACCGGTGCCGTTCGTCCCGAAGAAGCGGTCCAAGGCCCTGATCGCGTTGATGGTCGTCGCGGTGCTGTTGTTCCTCGCCGGCGGCGCGACGTTCGCGGTCAAGGTGCTCTCCTCGGACGGTTTCGTCAGCACCCCGATGCCGTCCACGAAGCCGAGCGGCGGGACGACCGCCACCCAGGGACCGGTCGGCAAGGGGACGCCGGACGCCGACATCGTCGGCAAGAACGCGATCTACTCCGTGGGCCGGCTGGCCGTGGCGAACTGCCCGGAGCCGGCGTTCCGCCCCACGTCGAAGGAGAACGTCCGCTCGTACTACCAGGCGCTCACCGCGTGCCTGGACAAGGCCTGGCAGCCGGTCGTCGCGAAGGCCGGATTCGAGTTCCGGTCGCCGAACCTGATCATCTTCGACGACGGTGACGAGACCGCGTGCGGCGTCCAGCACGATCTCGCGCTGTACTGCCAGGACGAGCACGGCGGCAGCGTGACCATGCCCTGGCAGAACATCGTCGAGGACTACCCGAAGAACAAGGCCGAGGTGCGCGCGGAAATGGCGCAGTCCTTCGGCTTCGTGTACGGCGTCCACGTGCAGAACCTGACGGGGATGGCCGACGCCGCCGACAACCTCGCCGACACCGCGGCGAACAAGAACGCCCAGCTCGAGGTGCAGCGGCGCTCCGCGCTGCAGGCGTACTGCTTCGGCGCCGTGTTCTTCGGGACGGCCAAGGCGAGCTTCCCGCTGCGCGGCGAACTGCTGCGCCAGTGGACCGGCCTGATCCAGCGGCGCGGCGACGAGCACACCAAGGACAAGGTCCGCGACCACGGCTCCAGCAAGAGCCTCGCGCTGTGGATGAACCAGGGCTTCGCGACAACCAGCCCGGGAGCCTGCAACACTTTCGTCGCAGCATCCGCCAAGGTCAGCTGAGCGTAAGGGAGCCATCGTTGCCTGAGTCCGAGGAGGGTACGCCGGAACCCGGACACTTCCTGCCCGGCGGCGATCCCGCACCCGGTTCGCGTCCGCTGACCCTGCAGACCGCACAACCCGCCCGTCTGGGCAGGGCGCGCTCGACATCGTTCGACGAGTCGTCGATGCGCCGCAAGGCCCGTCCGCTGCCCACCGAGCCCGGCACCACGAGCGAGTACAGCGGCCCGCCGGCCGCGCCGCTCACCGGAGGCCCGCTCCCGCCGCTGACCGGCACCCGCCGCGTCGGCGGTTCCCGTCCGTCCGGCTGGCACTCGAACCCGTCCCGCTCCGGCGCCCAGTTCACCACGGAGCCCGCCCCGGCCGCGCCGCCGCGCCAGTACTCCCGCCCCGTCGTCGCCGGCCTGTCGATCCTGGTCGTCGTGATGCTCACCGCCGCCACCATCGGCGGCTTCAAGCTGGTCAACTCCTACGGCGTCCAACGCCCCCTGTCCCAGCCATCGGTCAAGAAGTCCGAGGCCCCTGCCCCCATCCCGCCGGACCCGACAGTCACGGTCACCGTCCAGGGGGTCCCGGACATGGTCCGCCTGCAGCAGAACAAGATCTACGCTGCCGGGAAGGTCGTGTCGGTCAGCTGCAAGGAACCGGCGATCAAGCCGGACTCGCAGTCGGCGATCCTGCGCTACTACCGGGCCCTACTGCCCTGTCTGAACAAGGCGTGGGAACCACTGGTGACCAAGGCCGGGTACGACTTCCGGGCCCCGAAGCTGAAGCTGCAGTCCAGCCAGGCCACGCCGGGCGAGGACTGCACCGGTGAGTCCGACACCGCCTACTACTGCAGTGCCGACGAGAGCATCAACATCAGCTGGAAGAGCGATCTCGAGTACTACAAGGACGAGCCGCTCGCCGCCCGGGTGTGGATGCTCGACACGATGGCGCACGAGTACGGACACCACGTCCAGCAGATGACCGAGATGATCACGGCGTCCTTCTCGCGCGAAGGCTGGACGAAATCCAAGGCGATGAAACTCGAATGGGCCCGGCGCCGGGAGCTGCAGGCGACCTGCTTCGGTGCGGCCTTCCTCGGGGCGAACAAGACGTCGCTCGGCCTGTCCGGCAACAAGCTGAAGCTCTGGCAGTGGGAGGCGCAGCACTCCGGGGACGAATACGCCACGGACAAGGTTCGCGACCACGGGTCCCGGAAGAGCAACTGGGCCTGGTCCGACCCAGCTTTCAAGGCCGCCGACCCCAAACTCTGCAACACCTTCACCGCCCCACCCGCCAAGGTGAGCTGATGCTCCGTCGGCTGGAGGCGGTGATCGCGATCGGCGCCTTGTTCGGCTTGGTGGGCTGTGCGCGCACCGAGCCCGTTGCGGTGGTGTCGCCGACGAGCATCCAGGCGGCGACGCCCACACCTACACCCACGCGAACACCGATACCCACGCCGACGCGGCGGTCCACATCTGGCCGGCCGGCTCCGACCGACTGGTCGAATCTGACCGACCCGGTGCTGCACCACAAGCTCTACTCAGCAGGCAAGGTGCCCGCTGTGCGGTGCGCGCTGCCGCAGCCGAACCTGACCTCCAAGGCGGCGATGGTCGCGTATGCCAAGGTGCTTGTCGGGTGTATGGACAAAGGGTGGGCGCCCGTGGTGGGGAAGTCCGACGCGGTTCTGACTCCGCCTGAGGTGTTCGCCTACTCCTCGAAGCGTCCGGCGGCGACGCCGGAGTGCTCGGACCCACCTACGACCTCCGGCGCGTTCTACCACTGGAGCGGCCTCACCGGGAAGATCTGTTTCGCGGTGGAGAGGTACCTAGGTGCGGACGACCCGGTAGCGAACACGATCGACTTCCAACGGATGATCGCGCACGAGTACGGCCACCACGTGCAACGGTCGGTCGGCATTCTGACGCTGTACACCGAGTTGATGCACGGGAAGTCCGAGACGGGTCAGCTCGAGGTGCTGCGTCGCAAGGAGTTGCAGGCGAGCTGCCTCGGTGCGGCCTTCCTGGGCGCCAACAAGGCGGCCTTCCGGCTGTCCGGGGAGCGCCTGGAGATCTGGCGCTACATCGTGCAGCACGTCGGCGACGAGTACGGCGAGGTCCGCGACCACGGCTCCCGCAAGAATCACGGCTACTGGTCGATCCGGGCCTTCGGCAGCGCGAACCCGGCGTCGTGCAACACCTTCACCGCTCCGGCGAAGCGGGTCAGCTGAGTTTGAGTTTGAAGCCCTCGTGGGAGTTGGTGAAGCCCAGGGTGGTGTAGAAGCGGTGGGCGTCGGTGCGGGTCTTGTCCGAGGTGAGTTGGACGAGGGTGCAGCCGCGGGTGCGGGACTCCTCGACGGCCCAGCGGATCAGGGTGCTGCCGAGGCCGGAGCCGCGGGCGGGGGCGGCGACGCGGACGGCCTCGATCAGGCCGCGGGTGGAGCCGCGGCGGGACAGGCCGGGGATGATCGTGAGCTGCAGCGTGCCGATCACCTCGTCGTTGCGATCGGCAACCATCAGCAGCTGGTTGGGGTCGGCGTCGATCTGTTCGAAGGCCGCCAGGTACGGCGTCAGGTCGTCGAGCGACTCGCGGGTGGCGCCGAGTTGGTCGTCGGCGATCATCGCGACGATCGCGGCGACGTCGGCGGCGGTGGCCCGGCGGATCAGCACATCGTTCATACCCACAGGATCGCAAACGCCTGAAGCGGTTCAGCCGCCAGGGTAAGGACCGAAGCCCAAAGACAGTGATTGCCTTATGCAAACACTCTTCGTTGCCCGCCGCGCCCGGAGAACTGTTTGCCTTCGGCACCTGAGGGTACGAGTCATACTGGACACCACTGCATCCGCCCGTGCCGGGGTTGGTGCAGTCCTGTGCCGACAGCGGATGCGGGCCAGTCGGAAGGGTTCATCCGATGTCAGCATTAGCAATCGACTTCACCCAGCCGTTCGAAGATGCCTTCAGCAAACTGCTGTCGTTCATCCCGAACCTGCTGGGCGGTTTGGTCATCCTGGTCGTCGGCTACTTCGTGGCCAAGATCCTCGGCAATCTCGTCGGCCGGTTGCTCGGCCGGGTCGGGTTCGACGGCTGGATGGAACGGGCCGGCGTCTCCGGCGTGCTGCAACGGTCGGGCACGGGGCTGACCGCTTCGGCGATGCTCGGCAAGGTCGTGTTCTGGTTCGTGTTCCTGATCAGCTTCACGATGTTCGCCTCGGCGCTCGGCGTGCCGGAGATCTCGAACTTCATGAGCGACATGCTCGGGTACATTCCGCGGATCTTCGCCGCGATCGTGATCGTCTGCCTGGCGGCGCTGTTCGCCAACTTCCTGGCCGCGATCATCCGCGGCGCGACCGGGAACGAGACCCTCGCCAAGGTGGCCCGGTACGCGGTCCTGGTGTACGCCGCGTTCGCCGCCCTGACCCAGCTCGGCGTCGCCGTCCAGCTCACCGGCAACACGCTGCTGATCGTGCTCGCGGGCGGCGCACTCGCTCTCGGTCTGGCTTTCGGCCTCGGGGGCCGCGAGATGGCCGGCCGCGCGCTGGGCAATCTGTTCGACAAGGACAAGATGGTCAAGCCCGCCGACCAGAACGGCATGGACAACGGCACGGCCGCGTACCCGGCTCAGGGCAACTACCAGGGCAGCTACCAAGGCCAAGCCGAGTACCAGGGCGACTACCAGGGCGACTACCAGCAGCCCACGCAGCAGATGCCGCAGGCACAGCCCGAGCAGCACCCGGCCGCGCACAGCGCCGGCAACTGGTCCAACGGAACCCGGCCGAACGGCAACTGGCAGCAGGGGCAGTAACCGGGCGGTTCTCCTCGAGAACGGGCGGCAACCCCACCGGGTTGCCGCCCGTTGCTCAGCAACAGCAGACAGGTGCGGGGCCCGTCAGTTGTTGTCGGGGCCTGCCTTGCGGACCTCTTCGACCTTGGTCATCGCCTCGCGGAGGTCGGCCAGCCAGGTCTCGCTGTGCTGGGCCACGAGTTTGACGCACCAGCTGAGGGCGTCGCTGCGGGAGCGGGCCACGCCGGCGTCGACGAGGGTGTCGAGGACCTGGCGTTCGGGCTGGCGGAGCCTGGTCATCACCGGCGCGGACAGCGAGGTGAAGACGGTCCTGGTCTCACCGCAGCGCACGCCCCAGGCGACCTTGCGCCGGGTGGCGTGCTCCAACTCGCGGGCGATCTCGATCCGGCGGTCGCGGGTGTCCTCACGGAACTGCTTGATCCGCCCGCTCTCGGCGGCGGAGCGCTCGGCGGCGCTCACGTCCTTGGTCTGCTCGGGTGCGGAGATCCGGCCGACGATCAGGATCTCGTCCCGGTCGATCTCCAGCTCGGTCTCGCCCTCGAACCAGTCGCCGGGCAACCGCCCGGTCAGCCAGCCCCGCACCTTCTCCTGCTCTGTCTGCGTACTCATGTAATCATGATTACACCGAAGCAGGTCGAGCTCAAGGACCTAGTGGTACTGCACGGTGTACGCCGCGTGCGCGTCGCCCTGTGACAGCCCGACATTCGACACGCCGATCGCCAGCGTGTGCCGCGTGACGTCGTTGCGATACGTCACGTACGTCGTGCCGGCCGCGCCCTCGGTGGCGATCCGCGTCCAGTGCGGGCCGCCCGTCGCCGCGACCGCGTGCAGCTGCTGCGCCGCGCGAGGTGTCGCGTAGTACGCCGTCCACTTCGTGTCACCGCGGCCCCAGGCGCGGACGAGGTTGTCGGCCCACTGACCCGCGTTCCACGCCTTCGGTTCGCCGGTGAACTTGGCGGTGTACGCCGCGTGCCAGCCGTTCGCCGCGCGCAGGCCGACATTCTGGACGCCGATCGTCAGGTTCCCGCCGCGCGCGTCGTCGTGGTACGTCACATAAATCGTCCCCGCGGCGCCCTCGGTGGAGACGCGCCGCCAGTGGATGCCGCCGGGCGACGCCTGTCCGAAGAGCGTGCGTGAGGTGGCCGTCGAGGCGTAGCAACCGGCGGTCGCGGTGTCTCCGCTGCCCCATGCGCGGACGAGCCGGTCGGCGTACGTCACCGCGGAGACACTCGCCGCGGAACCGCGGCAGGTGGTGGTTGTCGCATCGGCCGGCGCGGCACCGGTGAGGAGCAGCGGTGCGGTCACCGCGAGTGCGGTGGTGGCGCCGAGACCCATGATCCTTCGAATCATCATCGACCTCCCGAGTGGATGTGGTCCTACTGGTGGGACGCCACACCGCACTCGGGAGTTTGCATCGGTCTCGAATGAAACACGGCTGCAATATCAGGCCACCGGCGGTGGCGCGAACGCCGCACGCAGCCGTTCCTGAGCGCTCGCTCCGGCGGCGGTGTGGTCAAGACCGAGCAGCGCCGCGCCAACCACCGGCGGTACGTCGACGACGCGCGGTATTGCTTTCGGCGCGATCTCGGCGAGCAACCGCGTGACCTGGTCGAGGAGGACCGGGTGCCCCGCGGTCAGGACGCCGCCGCCGAGCACCACCGTGACCGGTTCGCTGAGCAGGTCGAGCCGCCGCAACGCGCTCGAGGCCATCGCGACGATCTCCTCGGCCTGCTGCTGAACAATGCCCATGGCAACAAGATCACCGGCGCCCGCGACCTGGAACAGCACCGGCCCGGCTTCCAGCTGCCGCTCGGCCGGCAGGTCGCCGAGGTGGAAGGCCTCGATCACCGCCGTCAGTGTCGGCAGCCCGTAGTGCGTCGGCAACGCGGTCCGCAGGGCTGTCGCCGGACCGCGTCCGTCCTCTGCCCGTGACGCCGACCAGAACGCCTCCTCGGCCAACTGTGCGCCGCCGCCCCAGTCGCCGGTCAGTTTCCCCAGCGCCGTGAAGCGTGCGGTCCGCCCGTCCGGCAGCATGCCTGAGCAGTTGATGCCCGCTCCGCACACCACTGCGACCCCGCGCGGCTCGTCGACCCCGGACCGGAGCAGGGCGAACGTGTCGTTGGCGACGTACACCGACTCGGCCCAGCGGCGGTGCTCGAAGGCAGCGGTCAGTTGCTCGACCTCGACCGGCAGATCGGCGTTGGCCAGGCAGGCCGAGATGTGTTGCACCAGCGGTACGTCGCCAACGCGCACACCGGCCTCCGCTGCGGCAGCCCGCACCAGTGGCTCCAGTCCGTCGACAGCTGCGGCCGGGCCGATCCGTTGCGGTTCGAAACCGGGCCCACGCGCCGTACCGAGCACTGTGCCGTCGGCGGCGACCAGTGCGACGTCCGTCTTGCTGTTGCCGGCGTCGAAGGCGAGGACGCCGCCCGGAACTAGTGCGCCCATGGCAGGTAGTCCTTGTTGTGCGCCAGCAGCTTGTCCGTCAGCTCTTGCGCGACAGCGATCTGGCTGACCAGCGGATGCGACAGCAGCGCCTGGAACACGCGCTCGGCTCCACCCTTCACAGCGGCCTCGAGCGCCAAGTCCTCGTACGCCGTCACATGCGCGACCAGTCCGGCGTACAAGGGCTCCAGTGGAGACACCGGCACCGGCCTTGCGCCCTCTGCGTTCACCGTGGCCGGTACCTCGATGACCGCGTCGTCGGCCAGGAACGGGAGCGTGCCGCTGTTGAGGGTGTTGACCACTTGGACGTCACCGGTGTTGTTGAGCAGTGACGAGGCGAGTGCGACGGCGGCCTCCGAGTAGTACGCACCGCCGCGCTTCTCGAGCAGGGCGGGCTTCTCGTCGAGCTGCGGGTCGGCGTACATGTCCAGCAGCTCTTTCTCGAGTGCAGCGACCTCAGCGGCCCGGGACGGCTTGGTGCGCAGCTCCTGCACCACCTCGTCGTGCGCGTAGTAGTAGCGCAGGTAATACGACGGTACGACGCCGAGCTGCTGTACGACGTGAGACGGGAGATGCAGGTCGTCGGAGATCTCGCCGAGGTGGTCGGCAAGCAGCTTCGGCAGCATGTCTTCGCCGTTGACGCGGACCGCTCGCTCCCAGGTGAGGTGGTTCAGCCCGACGTGGTCGAGCGTCACCTGCTCCGGTGTGACGCCGAGCATGGCGGCGAAGCGACGCTGGAACCCGATCGCCACGTTGCACAGTCCGACGGCCTTGTGCCCTTGCGACAGCAGGGCCCGCGTAACGATGCCGACCGGGTTGGTGAAGTCGATGATCCACGCGTCGGGGTTGGTACGCCGTACCCGCTCGGCGATGTCCAGCACAACGGGCACGGTCCGCAGCGCCTTGGCGAGACCGCCCGCACCCGTCGTCTCCTGGCCGATGCAGCCGCACTCGAGCGGCCAGGTCTCGTCCTCGTTGCGCGCCGCCTGCCCGCCGACGCGCAGCTGGAGCAGGACGGCGTCCGCACCGTCGATGCCCGCGTCCAGGTCCGACGTCGTGATGACCCGGCCGGCATGGCCTTGTTTCGCGAAGATGCGCCGCGCCAGCCCACCGACCAGCTCCAGCCGGTCGGCCACCGGATCGACCAGCACCAGCTCCGAGACCGGCAAGGTGTCCCGCAACCGGGCGAATCCGTCGACAAGTTCAGGCGTATAGGTGGACCCGCCACCGACGACTGTCAGTTTCATCCCTTGACCCCTGTCAGTGTGACGCCCTCGATGAAGGCTTTTTGGGCGAAGAAGAACAAGATGATGACCGGGGCCATCACCAGGAGCGTGGCTGCCATCGTGAGGTTCCAGTTCGTGTGGTGTGCGCCCTTGAAGGACTCCAGGCCGTAGCTGAGGGTCCACGCGGCCGGATTCTCGCTGGCGTAGATCTGCGGGCCGAAGTAGTCGTTCCAGCAGTAGAAGAACTGGAACAGGGCCACGGCCGCGATCGCGGGCTTCGCCATCGGCAGCACGATCCGCACCAGCGCCTTGAACTCGCCGCAACCGTCGACCTTGGCGGCGTCCACGTAGTCCTTAGGGATCGTCAGTAGGAACTGCCGCAGCAGGAAGACCGAGAACGCGTCGGTGAACGCCATCGGGATGATCAGCGGCCAGAGCGTCCCGGACAGGTGCAGTTGCTTGGCCCAGAACAGGTACATCGGCACGATCACCACTTGTGGCGGCAGCATCATCGTGGCGATCACCAGCATCAGTACGACGTTACGGCCGCGGAACGTGAAGCGGGCCAGGGCATAAGCGACCGGGATGCTCGACAGCAACGTGAGCGCTGTGCCGAGTCCGGCGTACAGCAAGGTGTTCTTCCACCAGGTCAGGAAGCCGGGTGTCTCCCAGACGGTCCGCAGGTTCTCCCAGTGCCAGCTGTCCGGCCACAGGTCGCGGGTGAGCGCCTGCTGGTCGCTCATCACTGCGGTGAGGAAGATGAACACGAACGGCAGCACGAAGAACAGCGCGGCCGCGATGGCGAGTGAATGGACGCCGATCCAGTACAGGAATCGGGTACGGCGTGCCGTGCGCGCGGCCGGCGTCAGCGTGACCGGAGACGAGATCGCGGTGGCGGTCATGCCGCGCTCCCTTCACTCATCGACCGCATCAGGAAGGCGGTGAACACCATCGCGAGCGCGAACAGCACGAGGGCGATGACGGAGGCCCCGCCGGTGTCGAAACGCTGGAAGCCCAGGTGGTACACGAGTTGCGGCAACGTCAACGTGGACTTGTCCGGGTATCCGGGCTCGAACTGCTGGCCCGCCCCGCCGATCACGCCGCTCGCGACCTTTCCGGCGACGAGCGGCTGTGTGTAGTACTGCATCGTCTGGATGACGCCGGTGACGACGGCGAACAGCACGATCGGCGAGATGTTCGGCAGTGTCACGTACCGGAACCGCTGCCACGCGCCCGCTCCGTCCAGCGACGCCGCCTCGTACTGCTCCTGCGGTACGTCGAGCAGGGACGCCATGAAGATGACCATCAGGTCGCCGATGCCCCACAACGCCAGCATCGTCAGGGCCGGCTTCGACCAGGCGGGGTCGTTGAACCAGCCCGGCTGCGGCAGTCCGATGCTGCCGAGAATGCTGTTGACCGGCCCGGTCCCGGGGTTGAGCAGGAACGCGAACGCCATGGTCGCGGCGACGGGAGGGGCCAGGTACGGCAGGTAGAACGCCGTACGGAAGAAGCCGGCGCCGGTCTTGACCTTGGTGATCAGCAGGCCGATGCCGAGCCCGAAGGCCACCCGCAGCGTGACCATGACGACGACCAGCCACAGGGTGTTGCGCAGTGCGGGCCAGAAGAACGGGTAGTCGGTGAAGACGTACTGCCAGTTCTTCCAGCCGGTCCAGGTCGGCGGCGTGAACCCGTCGTACTTCATGAAGCTGAAGTAGACCGTCGAGACCAGCGGGTACAGGAAGAAGACGCTGACCCCGATCAACCAGGGGGACAGGAAGGCGAGGTTGCGGAGCGTCTCGGTGCGGTGCTTCTGCCTCAGCGACGTCATTTCGCCTGGGCCAGGTCTTTGTCGATCTGCTCGTCGGTCTTCGCCAGGCCGGCGGCAAGGTCAGGCACCTTGCCCGCTTCGTGGGCGTAGCCGAAGTCCTGCAGCGTGAGCTGGTAGGCGCCGCCGTTCGGGCTGGCCGGTGTGGTGTTGCTCCTGGCGTGCTGGGCGATGCCGAGGAAGACCTTGAAGTTCTCGTCCGCGGTGAGCTTCGGGGAGCCGATCGCTGCCAGTGTGGACGGTACGTTGTGGATCGCGTTGGCGAAGCTGACCACCGCGTCGGTGTCGGTGGTCATGAACTTCACCAGCTCCCAGGCCGCGTTCTGCTTCTGGCTGGTGCCGGCGATCCCGATCACCGTGCCGGACAGGTAGCCCTTGCCGTAGCTGTCGGCCTGTGCGTCGGGCACCGGGAACGGCGCGACGCCGATGTCGAACGTCACTCCGGCCTCGCGGGCCATCCCGAGCCGCCACTCGCCGTCCATCGTCATCGCGACTTGGCCGGTGTGGAACGGGTTCTTCGCGCCGAACTCGTCGCCGAACGTGGCGCGGTACTTCTCCAGCTTCGCGAATCCGCCGAGCTGCTCGACCAAACCTTTCTGCCATTTGAGCATCGCGGCGAAGGCCGGGTCCTTGGCCAGGTTCGATTTTCCGTCCGGCGTGAAGTACGTCGCGTTCCAGAGCGCGGCGAAGTGCGTGGTGGTCGACTCGTAGCCGTGGAAGTTCGGCATGAAGCCGAGCCGGCTGTAGCTGTCGCCCGTGACCTTGGTGAGCTTCTTCGCGACCGTGTCGAACTCGGACAACGTTTTCGGCGGCGCTGTGATCCCGGCGGCCTTGAAGGCGGTCTTGTTGTAGTACAGGCCGTAGGCGTCGTTCAGGAACGGCAGAGTGCAGCGTTTTCCCTGGAACTGTGTGTAGTCCTGCAGCGGTTTCGGAAACGTCGTGTCCAGCTCGATTCCCGACCTGTCCAGGAACGGCTTCAGGTCGGCGAAAACGTTTGACGCGCAGAACGTGCCGACATTGTCGGTGGTGAACGACGACACCACGTCGGGTGCGTTGGCGCCGCCCGCCCGCAGCGCCTGCTTGATCTTGTCGTCGTTGATGTTGCCAACGACCTTCACGTGGATGTTCGGATGCTTCGCCTCGAACGCCTTGACGTCGGACGCGATCGCGGCCACCTCGCCGGGGGCGCTCCATCCGTGCCAGAAGGTGATGCTGACGTCCTTCGTGGCATCGTCGTCGGCCTGCGGTGCGTTCGATGTCCCTGTGCAGGCGGTCGCGAGAAGCGCGACGGCGGCGGTGCCGATGACGGCACGGGTGAAGCTCTGCATCCGGTCTCCTACTAGGTGATGGGTGGCCCCGCGGTGTCGAAGACCTCGTCGCGGGTGGTGCTCAGTGCGGACTGGAGTGCTCCGGAGAGCACGGGGTCGGTGCTGATCGCGGTCATCAACAGCTGCGGCCGCGGCACGGCGAGATCGGCGAGCTCGTCCTGGACCAGGCCCCGCAGCCGCTCGCCGCCCGCGGTGATGACACCTCCGGCCAGCACGATCAGCTCCGGGTCGACGACCGCGACGATCGCGGCCAGACCGACCGCGAGCCGGTGCGCGAACTCGTTCAGTACGTCGTCGCCCGCGCCCTCGGTCTGCAATGCGAGCGCGATCGCGGCCTCCGGCGTCCGGGCCTTCAGACCGTGCGAGCGGGCGAGCTCCAGGACCGGCTCGCCGCCGGCGAGCTCCTGGAAGCCGCCGGCGTTGTTGCGGCCGACGTTGCGGACCAACGGCGTCCCCGGCAGCGGCAGGAACGCGACCTCGCCGGCGCCGCCGGTCGCCCCGCGGTGCAGGCGGCCGTTGATGACGATCGCGGCGCCGATGCCTTCCTCGCCCCAGAGCAGCACGAAGTTGCCGTGCTGCCGGGCGTGGCCGATCCGCTGCTCGGCGATCGCGGCCAGGTTGACGTCGTTCTCGACCTCCAGCGGTACGGCGATCGTGGCGGCCAGCTCGTCCAGCAGGTGCGGGGCGTGCCAGCCGGGCAGGTGGGTCGCGTACCGCAGCCGGCCGGTGGTCGGGTCGAAACCGCCCGGGGTGCCGATCGAGACCCGGTGCAGGCGCTCACGGCTCAGACCCGCCTCGCCGGCCGCGCCCTCGATCGCCTTGACCACGCGGTCGACTGTGCCCTTGGCGCTGCGGCCCGGGGTGGCCAGCTCGTAGTGGCCGACCACGTTGCCGGTCAGGTCGGCGACGGCGGCCCGGATGCGGGTCGGCGTCACGTCCAGACCGCCGACGTACGCGATGTCGCCGTTGATCTCGTACAACTGCGCGTTCGGGCCGGGACGGCCCGCGGTGGTGCCGCTCGGACGGACCAGCCGGGCCGCCTCCAGCCGCGCGAGCAGCTGAGACGCGGTCGGCTTGGACAGCCCGGTGAGGTTGCCGAGCGTGGTGCGGGAGAGCGGGCCTTGGCTGAGCAGCAGGTCCAGGGCGGCGCGGTCGTTCATCGCGCGCAGCAGGCGCGGCGTTCCGGGTGTTGTTGCCATGAGCCAACCCTGCCTCCCTTCGCCGCCCGCGGGTACTCGCCGCGCTGAGAATCCGAACTGTTAGGAAAGTTTCCTATTAGCCGGAGACCGTACGGCGGGATGACGGCAGGTGTCAATCGCCGCGCGGAATCTGGTCCGCGCGGCGGTGAAGGGCAGAGCTGGAAAGGGCGGGTCTACGCCTGGTCGGCCAGGAGGGCGAACGACACCAGCCAGTGCGTCGACATGAAGTCTCCGTCGGTGACCGTCGGCAGCACTGCCTCGACCTGACGCTCCGCACCAGCCCGCAGCAGGTCGGCCACGTCGGGGAGAGCCGGTGCGATCGTCCGCAACTGCCACGCGCGTGACAACGCCAGCCCGGACAGGTGCGCCAACTGCCCATCGCCCGAGTCGTCGGTGATCGGCACCTCGAGCAGATGCCCATGGGCGCTCGTCCCCAGCCCGGGCAGAAACGCGGACAACCAGCTCGTGAACTCGGCATCCGGCAGCACCCGGCGCATCAGCTCGGCCTCCGACAACGCCGGCGACAGGAAGTCCGTGCCCGACGGCTCGAACCTCGTGGCGTACGCCGTGTCCTCCCCGAACCACTCCAGCGCGCGGGCCCGGATCGAATCCACCACGTCGGCGCGACCCAACTCGTCGTACGCCTCCAGCAACAAGGCGAGCGCGAACGCCGAGTTCAGGTGGACGCCGTGGCGCACCGGATACGCCTGCTTCGGCAGCCAGGCGAGCACCAGATCCGCGATCACCTCACCCAGCGGAGCGACCGCGTCCGCCCACTGCGTCTTGCGGCAGGCGGCGACCAGCATCGCCGCCCAGGCCCAGCCGTACGGGCGTTCGTACGACGGGCGCTCGCGCAGGTACGCGGCCTCGACGGCGATCGCCTCGGGTGTCAGGCGCCGGTCGAGCACCTCGATCGGGCGGCTGCCGACCTGGTCCGGCGCCAGCGTCAGCAACCGGACCAGGGACCACTGCATGTGTGCGCTGGAGTGCCAGTCGTAGGAGCCGTGGAAGGCCGGGTGCAGGCGATCCGGGGTCACGTCGACGTCGTCCGGGCCGTACGACGCGTGGGCCGCGCCGTACGGGTACGGCGTCTCGAGCGCCTCGCAGGCGATGTTCGCCCAGGCGGCGGCGTACTTCATGGGACTCCTCTAGAAGGCGAAGACGTACATGATCAGGATGTTGCAGGCCAGCAGCGGGACGGCGGTCGGGACCTGCGCCTTGATCGGCCCGTACTGGTCTTTCATCTCGAGCAAGGCCGCTGGGACCAGGTTGAAGTTCGCGGCCATCGGCGTGCAGAGCGTGCCGCAGAAGCCGGCCAGCATGCCGACCGCGAACACGACCGCGGGCGTGCCGCCGAACTGCTGCACCAGCAGCGGCCAGCCGACCGCGGCCGTCATCACCGGGAACGCGGCGAACGCGTTGCCCATGATGATCGTGAAGACCGCCATCCCGATGCAGTACAGGGCGACCGCCGCGATCAGCGAGCCCTTCGGGATCAGGTGATCGGTGACCCGGCCGACGGCCTTGCCGACACCGGAGGCGTTGAACAGCAGGCCGAGCGTGGCCAGCATCTGCGGCAGGATCGCCGCCCAGCCGATGTGCTCCAGTAGTCGCCGGCCTTCGTGCAGCGGGACGCCGGGGCTCTGTGTTGCATTCTTTCCCCACCCCACCGCCCCGGTCTGGGGCCTGAGCAGCACCATGCCGACGATCAGCGCGAGGATCGACGCGACCCCGAGGCCGATGATGGTGGCGGACCCGGTCTGCAGCAGCGGCGTGCCGTCGCCGAGTTTCACCTTGGCCAGCCAGGCCCCGAAGATCGCCGCGACCACCGGGATCACCAGTGCCGGGAGGAAGAGCTTGTTGCCGAACCGGTCGGCGAGGTGCACCCGCTCGGCCGGCGTCGTCGTCCGCTCCTCGCCTTTGCCCGGGAAGCCGGAGCCGGCCAGCACCGCCAGGCCGATCACCGCGATGCCCAGCAGCCAGGCCGGTGCCTGCTTGTTCACCACGAACGTGCCGTAGCCGAACGACAGGCCGAGGATGCCCCAGAACGCCGCGCTGCCGATCCGCTTCGGGTTTGTGCGGTCGTTGAGCACCTGGAGCGCGATCAGGACGAAGAAGACCCCGCAGAGCCAGTAGAACCACTCGACCTTGATCATCGGGCTACCTCCTTCTCCGCCGCCTTGATCTCGGCCGCGAGCCTGTCCAGCTTGCGGTCGAGCAGCAGCAGCCGAGCGCCGTGGATGAGCAACGCGCAGATGCCGGTCGGGATCGCCCAGAGCGCGATGTCGATCGCCTCCAGGTGCAGGCCGTACGTCGCGTCGACGAAGCCGGTGATCAGCAGGATCGAGCCGATCGCGACGAAGATGTCCTCACCGAAGAACAGCCCGACCGTGTCGGCGCTGGCCGCGAAGCCCTTGATCTTCTCCTGGAGCTTGTCCGGGAGCTTGCCGCCGTACCGGCGTTCCGCGGCGCCGGCGGCCATCGGGTGGATGAGCGGCCGGACCGCCTGCGCGGGACCGCCGATGCTGGTCAGGCCGAGGGCCGCGGTGCCCTGCCGGATCAGCAGGTAGACGGCGAGCAGGCGGCCGGTGGTGACGACCTTGAGCCTGCCGATCAGCTTGCGGGCCTGCTGCTGCAGGCCGTAGCGCTCGATCAGGCCGATGACGGGCAGCGTGACGATGAAGACGGTGACGGACCGGCTGCCGGCGAAGCCGTCGCCGAAGGCGTTCAGGATCTTGACCGGCGACAGGCCGCCGATCAGGCCGGCGACGATACCGGCCGCCGTGACGACGAGCATCGAGTTGATCCGGAGGGCGAACCCGACGACCACCACCGCGATGGCGAGCAGAACCCACATGGTTCCTCCCGGGAGGGACAGGGCGATTCCGCTCACCTTAGGAGATTGTTGAACGATCCTGCAATGGATCATTCGAACAAATCTTTCGCCACATGACAACGCGCCGTGACCCGATGGGTCCGGCGCGTCGTCGTGTCTGGCGTGGGAACTGTTAGGGGAGGCGCCAGTCGACCGGCTCGGCTCCTTGCTCGACCAGGAGGGCGTTGACGCGGCTGAACGGGCGCGAGCCGAAGAAGCCGCGGTCCGCGGACATGGGGCTCGGGTGCGCGCTCTCGACGTACGGCGTGCTGCCCAGCATCGGCTTCAGGGTCTGCGCGTCGCGGCCCCACAGGATCGCGACCAGCGGGCCGCCGCGGTCTACCAGCGCGTGAATGGCCTGCTCGGTGACGCTCTCCCAGCCCTTGCCGCGGTGGGCGCCGGACTTACCGGGCTGCACGGTCAGCACTCTGTTCAGCATCAGCACGCCCTGGTCCGCCCATGGCGTCAGATCACCGTTGGACGGCGCCGGTACGTCGACGTCCGCCATCAGTTCGCGGTAGATGTTCGCGAGGCTCCGCGGGATCGGCCGTACGTCGGGGGCCACCGAGAAGCTGAGCCCCACCGGGTGGCCGGGCGTCGGGTACGGGTCCTGCCCGACCACAAGCACCTTCACCTCGGCCAGCGGTCGGTGGAACGCGCGGAGCACGTTCTCCCCGGCCGGCAGATAGGCCCTGCCCGCGGTGATCTCTCCGCGCAGGAACTCACCCATCTGCGCCACAGTGCCTTCGACCGGGGCCAACGCCTCGGCCCAGTCCGGCGCCACCAGATCCGACAACGTCTTGGGACTCACCCGCCACAGTCTCGCAGTACTACGGCTCGCAATGCACCCCGGGTTGTCGCCTGCTGTTCGCGTGTCGCTCGAGTGCGGGTCTTGCCCGCCAAGGTACAAAGGTCGCGGCCCCGCAAAGGTATGAGCTTGCGGGGCCTTTGCTATGCGGACAGGTGGCGTAGGGCTGCCGCATAGCGGGTGGCGGCGTAGTGCTGGGCCGTGCGGGTGAGAGGGCCGGCGACGCGGGTGTACCAGGTGGCTCCGCGGCTGTACGCGCGGATGGTGACGTGGACGCCGTCGGAGTCACTGGTGACGAGGAAGGACTCCTCACCGGCCTCGGGGTGGCCTTGCAAGGTGCCGTACGCGAAGCCGATGCGGTCCGGCTCGTCGACGACCCGGACGACGCGGCAGGGGATCGGCAGGCCGAGTTGGGTGCGCGTCCGGAGGGGTGGGACGAGCAGCCCGGGGCCGAGGCGTCCGAGCGAGTCGGTGCCGACCTCGGGCGGTGTGGACGTCGCCGTCACCGGGATACCGGCGGCGCGGTGCATACGCCACGCCAGCAACGCGTCAGCAGCCCGCCGGAACACCTCGTCCCCCGCGCCGATCCGCTCCCGGTACTCCAGCCGGTGATAACCCTCGGGCGTCTCGTCGTACTCCGTGCAGCCCACCTCGTCGTACGTGAACGGCAACCTTGCCAGATCCTCCAGCCTCATCGGGCTCCTTCCCGTCGCATCGCCAGCACACCGCACAACCCGAAGCCAATCGCATTCGCCACCCGTGCGTGGCAACCATCCACTCCAGGGGCAGGTACGGCGTGTCCACCACATGTCCCAGTGCCCAGCTGACGGCCAGCAGCATCGTCAGCACAAGCACCGAGCCGGACACGACCAGCAGCACGCCTGTTGTCCGGTCCGTCCGCCGCGACCGCCGCCACAGGTTCCAGCCGACCAGCCACATGCCGGTGCGGTGTACAGAGCCACCTGTCGCGGTCTGAGCGTTCTCTGCTGGAGGAGATGCCGCGCGGCCAGTCCGATGAGGACGAGTGTCCCGGTGAGGTAGATGGACGCCAGAGTGATCGACACCGCGCCGCGCGGCAGCCACAGCGCGACTGCTCCGGGAACGGCGAACGCGAACCACCAGCGGGTGCTGGTGGTTCGCGTCGGGAGGAGGGTGAGGCCGAGGGGTACGACGATGAGCATCCCCAGGCTCACCACCGCGTGGACGAGGAAGATCAACTGCTCTTCAGGCCGGAGGTGTTGTCGTTCTTGATGGCGTCGAAGAGAGCCTTCGCCTTGGCCGTGTCCCACTTCACCGCGGAACCCCGGTTGCAGCACAGGCCGTAGTTGTCGTCGCTGGTCGGCACGCTCAGCGCGACTCCGCCGCTGCCGGAGATCGCCTGCATGCCGCGCGCGAACCGGACGAAGTCGAACAGGCTCATGTCCTGGTCCACGGTCAGGGCGTCGACGCCCTTGGTCGCGACATTGAAGTACCGGACCGGGTTCAGGAACGTCGACGGCGAGGCGGCCTTCTTCGCGACCGCGCCGACCATCTGCCGCTGCCGCTCGGTGCGGCCGAAGTCGTTCTTGCCGTCGGCCTTGCGGGACCGCACGTAGCCGAGCGCGTTCACACCGTCGAGCTCCTGGCAACCGGCCGGCAGGTCGATGTGCGCGTCCTTGTCCTTCATTGCCTTCGGCAAGCACATGTTGATGCCGCCGACGCTGTCGATCACCGACGCGAAGCCGCCGAAGCCGACCTCGACGTAGTGGTCGATCCGCAGCCCGGTGTTGTTCTCGATGGTCTGGATCAGCAACGCCGGGCCCTTGTTGAAGGCGGCGTTGATCTTCTGCTTGCCGTCGACGCCGGGGATGTTGACCGCACTGTCGCGCGGGATGCTGATCAGCACCGTCGGCCCGGACTTCGGGACGTGCATCAGCATGATCGAGTCGGTCCGCGGCGGTCCCGCGTCACCGCCGGTGTGCAGCCGTGCGCGCTCGGCCCGGCTGAGGTCCTCGCGGGCGTCCGACCCGACCATCAGGTACGTCGTGCCGGGCGTCTCGGCCGGCCGCTGACCGGTCGGCATCGCCTCGATCTTGTCGATCCGGCTCCACGCGTAGAGCGGGACCGCGATCAGCATGAGGACGAACAGCAGGACGATCAGTCCGACGGTCCGGAGGAACCAGTTGCGGCGCTTCTTCGGGCGTCGCGACGGGTTCGCGTATCGCGGGTCGATGGGCTGCGTTTCACTCATGGCCACGACCGTATCGGTGCCCGGCGCCGAAACACGTCACCCCGGTGAATGGTTTTACACGTCGGAAAGTCGACGGCGCCTCCGTCAAAGGGAGGAAATCCGCCCCGAGATCGAACCGGACCGGCGGAACGCGACCGGCGACATCCCCACTCTGGCGGTGAAGAGGCGGCTGAAGTACGCCGGATCGTCGTACCCGACCCGCCGCGCGATCGCGGCCACGGACAGGTCCTCCTCGGCGAGCAAAACCTTTGCAGAGCTCAGTCTGGTGCTCAGGACGAGTTCATGCGGGGTTGAGCCCGTCGTACGACGTACTGCGTCGCGCAGCTTGCTGACCGTGAGTCCGAGCTCACTGGCGTAGTCCTGAATGCTCATCGGTGTACACGCCAGCTCCGCGAGTCGCGCGGCGACACCGTCACCCGCGGTCGTGCCGGCGTGACCGATCAGGTCGTAGAGCGCTCCGGTGAGCTGCACGGCGTTGTGCTGCGTGCTGACGCGGAGCAGGCGCGTGAACGCGCGGTCGATCGGACGCGGATCGCCGTACCGGCGGACCGGCCGGCTGGGATCGAGATGCCCGAGTGAGGTGAGCGCCTCGGTCGCGGGTCCACTGAACAGCGTCCACGCCTGGCGCCAGCGCGTGCTGGGGCGGTAGCCGTGCAGTACGCCGGGAAACAACGTCAGTAGGGCGGGTGCGCGCACCTCGTGCAGCTCGCGGTCAGGGCCGTGCAGCAGTTCGCCCCGTCCCTCCTTGAGCCAGACGAGCGCGTGGCAGCCGAGAGCGCGCTCCGCAGCGGCACCCGGGCCGTGTGTCTGCTCCCCGACGCCGAGACAGAAGAGTCCAAGCTGGTGCTCGACAGCGCCTGGAGTCAGGTAGGTCGACCAGTTCTGCACGACTACAAGAGTCCAAGAAGCCGGTACCGGGTGTCCATTCCGCTGAGCGCGGTACGCCGCTGGAATGGAGGCGTGCTGACGTCAAACGGATACGTGCTCGATGAGCGGCGGTTGGGTGAACTGGTTGCGGTACCCGAGGCAGAGCGGGGGGATCGGACCGCGTTGCGCTCCAGGCTGCAGCGCGACGGATACCTGTTTCTGACCGGACTGCTCGACCCTGCGGCGGTGTGGGCGTTCCGGGCGTACTACTTCGGGTTGACGGGTGCCGCCGCGGACAGGGCGTCGTACCGGAAGGTGCTGTTCGAGGAGATCGTGCCGGGAGCGGAGTATGCGGCGTTCTGTGCACAGCCGGCGTTGAAGGGCTGGTTCGAGTGGTTCCTCGGTGGGGAGCCGTTCCTGCACCGACGGAAGATCATCCGCCAGACGGCCCCGGGCGAGAACGGCATCGGTACGGCGACGCAAGCGCACTACGACCTGGTGTACCTGCGCGGCGGAAGCGACCAGGTGTTGTCCGCCTGGATCCCACTGGGGGACTGCCCGGTCAGCCGCGGTGGCCTGACCTATCTGGAAGGCAGCCACCACAGAGTGCTCGAGGAAGAGGCGGCTGGCCGGCTGAAACGGCCGGCCGCGTCCATCACCGCGGACCTGCCCGCACTGGCGACGCAGTACGACGCCAACTGGCTGGTCACCGACTATGCGGCCGGAGATGTCGTCGTCCACACCGCGCACACCGTCCACGCGGCCCTCGACAACGTGTCGACGGACATGCGCCTGTCGACCGACATCCGCTACCAGCGCGCCGACGACGCAGTCGACACCCGCTGGCAGCACCACTGGCACGACCAGGACGGGTTGTGAACGTGTCGCTGACCGTCAGCTGTCCGTTCAGCTGTCCGTCAGCGCCGGACCGCCGTCGCCCAGTAGAGCGTGGTCGGCGTCGGCGGGGTGCTGAACCGGGCGTTCGCCAGGTAGAGCCGGTGACCGAACGCGGCCGCGGTCGTCGGGACGTCGAAGCCCGGATCGGTGATGGTCCGGACCTGCCGGCCCGCCGTTCCGGACTTGTTCAGCTCCACGACGGCGACCTGGTTGGAGAAGTTCTGCACGACGTACAGCGTGCGGCCGAGCAACAGCATGCCGTCGCCGTTGGTCATCAGCGTGCCGCCGAGGTCGACGCGCTTCGTGACACCCGTCCGCGGATCGACCCGGAACAGGAACCCGGTCGACGACTGCACGATGATCAACGCCCGGCCGTCCGGGGTCAGCGTCAGGCCGTTGCCGTTGAACCCGGTCGGATCGTGCACGTAGTCGCCGCTCAGCGGGACGGTCCGCACCCGGTTCAGCAGCTGACCGTGGCGGCCGATCGGCACCTGGTAGACGACGGGACGGCTGGAGTCGGTGAACCAGGCGCTGGTCCGGCTCAGGACGACGTCGTTCACGAACGTCGCCGTCTCGGTGGTCAGCGTGTAGCTCTTCAGGATCTTGCCGGTCCGGATGTCGACGACGCGGGCCGTACCGCTCGGACCGCCGGCGATCCACAGCCGCCCGCGGTTGTCCGCCTTCAGACCGACCGACGGCGTACCGGGTCCCTGGCTGATCACCTTCCCGCGTCCGGTCCGCAGCGAGGCGGCGTAGATGTCACCGTCGACGAGCGAGCCGAAGTAGGCCGTGGCCCGGCTGATCGCGATGCCTTCGGGCTGGAAGCCGTTCGGCAGATCGATCCGGGTCGGGAACACCTTGGACTGCCGGGACGTCTGCGCGGTCCCGAAGCGGACCTTGTCGCACGGTGAGTCGTAGACCGATTGCTTGACGACGGTCGGCCCCGGCGCTGGTTCACCGGAGGCGGCCGCCGACGTGGAGACGAGGCCCATCAGCAGGACGGGCAGGCCGAGAGCGGCCATCACATGACGGACATGCCGGATGTTCATGATTCCTCCCCTTCGGCCCACCGTAGGACGGTCGGCGGCGGTGCGGAAGTCGTCGGGATCGACTCGGCCTTCCGCCGCAGAGCTTGGAGAAGACCGGCTGCTGTGAGTCGGTGAAGTACGCCGCGTCTTGTGGATAGTTCTGACCGGCGGATTCGCGAACCGGGTATGTTCGCTGACAGCAACTCGACTTGGGACAAGGGGTCAGGGATGACAGCAGGAATCGACGACTCGGCGGCGGTTCGCCCGCAGGACGATCTGTACCGCTTCGTGAACGGGACGTGGCTCGCGGAGCACGAGATTCCCGCGGACAAGGCGATCCACGGCGCGTTCCACGCGCTCTGGGACAGCGCCGAGCAGGACGTCCGCGCGATCGTCGAGAAGACCGTCGCCGCCGGGCATCCGGAAGGCAGCGAGCCGCGGAAGATCGCCGATCTCTACAGCAGCTTCATGGACACCGAGACGGTCGAGCGCCTCGGCGCCGAGCCGATCGCGGACCAGCTCGCCCTCGTCCAGGGCGTGACCGACGTGGCCGGACTGGTGTCGGTCCTCGGGCAGCTCGAGCTGCAGGGCGTGCCGGGTGTCTTCCACTACTGGGTCGACGCCGACGCGAAGAAGTCCGACGAGAACATCGTCCACCTGACCCAGGGCGGCCTCAGCCTGCCCGACGAGTCGTACTACCGCGAGGACACCTTCGCCGAGATCCGGACGGCGTACGTCGCGCACGTGGCGACCATGCTGGAGCTCGCCGGGCTGTCCGACACGACCGCCGCGGCCGAGCGGATCCTGGAGCTGGAGACCCGGCTGGCCGGCTCGCACTGGGACCGGGTCAAGGACCGGGACGTGCAGCTGACCTACAACAAGCTCGACCGGGCCGGGCTCGACGAGCTGACACCCGGCTTCGACTGGTCGACCTGGCTGGCCGGCGCCGGCGTGCCGGAGAGCGCCTTCGCCGAGGTCGTGGTCCGCGAGCCGGACTACCTGACCGCGGCCGCGACCGCGCTCCAGGAGGTCGGGATCGACCGGTGGAAGGAGTGGCTCGCCTGGCGGATCGTGCACAGTGCCGCGCCGCTGCTGAGCCAGGCCTTCGTCAACGAGAACTTCGCCTTCTACGGCAAGACCCTGACCGGTGCACCCGAGCTGCGGGAGCGCTGGAAGCGCGGCGTCGGCGCGGTCGAGTCGGCGCTCGGCGAGGCGCTCGGCAAGCTGTATGTCGCGGAGCACTTCCCGCCGGACGCCAAGGCCCGCATGGTCGACCTGGTGCAGAACCTGGTCGCCGCCTACCGGCAGCGGATCGAAGCGCTGGACTGGATGGGTCCGGACACCAAGCAGCGTGCGCTCGAGAAGCTCGGCACCTTCGTGCCCAAGATCGGGTATCCGGACGAGTGGAAGGACTACTCGGCCCTCGAGATCGACCCTGCCGACCTGTTCGGCAACGTCCGCCGGTCGGTCGCGGTGGAGACCGCGCGTGACCTGGCCAAGCTCGGCAAGCCGGTCGACCGGAACGAGTGGCGGATGACGCCGCAGACGGTCAACGCCTACTACAACCCGCGGATGAACGAGATCGTCTTCCCGGCCGGCATCCTGCAGCCGCCGTTCTTCGACCTGGTCGCCGACGACGCGACGAACTACGGCGCGATCGGCGCGGTGATCGGCCACGAGATCGGCCACGGCTTCGACGACCAGGGCTCGCGGTACGACGCGGACGGCAACCTGAACGACTGGTGGACCGACGAGGACCGCAAGGCCTTCGAGCAGCGCACCGACAAGCTCGTCGCGCAGTACGACGCGCTCGAGCCGGCCGAGACTCCCGGCCAGAAGGTGAACGGCAAGCTCACCCTCGGCGAGAACATCGGCGACCTCGGCGGCCTGTCGATCGCGTACGTCGCCTACCAGCTGTCCCTGGACGGCGGCGAGGCCGACGAGGCCGGCAGCGGACGGTTCTTCGCCGCCTGGGCGCATGCCTGGGCCACCAAGACCCGTCCCGAGGAAGCCGCCCGCCGCCTCACGATCGACCCGCACTCCCCGCCGGAGTTCCGCTGCAACGCGGTGGTGAAGAACATCGACGCGTTCCACACCACCTACCGGACGACCGACTCCGACGGCATGTGGCTGGCCCCGGAGGACCGCGTCCGCATCTGGTAGCACGACCTGCCACCTGATCCGGCGCCGGGCGCCGGATCAGGCGGTTGGATCAGGTGGCGGGATCAGGTGGCTGGATCAGGGCACCCGTCGCCACATGGTCCGGTGCGGGATGCCGTCCTCGACGAACTCGGGGCCCTCGGCAACGTACCCGAATTTCTCGTAGAAGCCCTGGGCGTACGTCTGCGCGTCGAGGACGCTGTCGGTGTCGCCGACGATCTCCAGGGCGTCCTTCATGAGCTGCGCCGCCAGCCCCCGGCCGCGGGCCTGCGCGGCGGTCGCCACCCGGCCGATCCGCATCCGGCCGGGCTCGGTCAGCAACCGCAGGTACGACTGGATCGCGCCCTGCTCCTCGATCCACAGGTGATGCGTACCGGCGAGCAGGTCACGCCCGTCGAGCTCCGGGTACGCACACTCCTGCTCGACGACGAACACGTCGACGCGCAACCGGAGCACGTCGTACAACTGCGCTGCCGTCAGCTCGCTCCCGATGATGTGCACCGGCTCTTCCTACCAGACTCGGGCTAGGAGGCCATCCAGTTCTGGATGCCGTCGACGGTGCGGGGCATGGCCTCGGAGAGGTTCTCCGGGCCGTTGTCGGTGATCAGGATGTCGTCCTCGATGCGGATGCCGATACCGCGCAGGTCCTCGGGGACGGTCAGGTCGTCGGACTGGAAGTACAGGCCGGGCTCGACGGTGAGGACGTAGCCGGGCTGGACGTTGCCCTTGCGGTAGTTCTCGTCGCGGGCCGCGGCGCAGTCGTGCACGTCGAGGCCGAGCATGTGGCTGACGCCGTGCAGCGTGTACCGCTGGTACAGCCGGCTCTCCGGGTCGAGCGCCTCCTCCGCCGACACCGGCAGCAGCTCCATCGCGTCGAGACCGCGGACGATGACCTCCATCGCGGCCTCATGCCCGGCGCGGAACGCGGCCCCCGGCGTGAGCGCCGCGATCCCGGCGTTCTGCGCGTCCAGGACGAGCTGGTACAGGTCCCGCTGGCGCGGCGTGAACTCGCCGTTCACCGGCAGCGTCCGGGTGATGTCGGCGGTGTACAGCTGCCGGTTCTCCACACCCATGTCGAGCAGCATCAGCGTGCCGTCGTTCACCGGGCCGTCGTTCTCGATCCAGTGCAGCGTGGTCGCGTGCGGACCGGCCGCGGCGATGGACGTGTAGCCGACGTCGTTGCCCTCGGCCCTGGCCCGGCGCCAGAACGTGCCCTCGATCCAGCGTTCTCCGTACTGCCGGACCTTGTCCATCTCGGCGAGGACGTCGGAGAAGCCGCGGTGGGTGATCGCTACCGCGTCCCGCAGTTGCTCGAGCTCGTACGCGTCCTTGACCAGCCGCAGCTCGGACAGCGTCGCCGCCAGCTCGTTGTCCTTGAGGTCGTCGGTGCGGGCGCCGGTCAGCAGCGCGGCGATCGACTGGTCCTCGTCGCGCCGCACCCGCGTCGGTACGTCGCTCTTCAGCGCGTCGGCCAGCTGGTCGACGTGCCGCGTCTCGATCCCGAACTCCTTCGCGGTCTCGGTCAGCGACGGCCGCCGTCCGGCCCACAGCTCGCCGTACATCCGGTCGCGCCAGAACTCCTCGCCCTGCGAGCGGTCGGCGCGCGGGCGGAAGTACAGCACGGAGTCGTGGCCGGTGGTGCCGTTCGGCTCCAGGACGAGCACCGCGTCGGAGGTCTGGCTGCCGGTCAGCCAGACGTAGTCGGTGTGCGGGCGGAAGACGTAGTCGGTGTCGTTCGAGCGGACCTTGTAGGTGCCGGCCGGGATCACCAGACGCTCGCCCGGGAACGCCTGGGACAGCGCGTCCCGGCGCTTCGCCGCCCACACCCCGGCATCGCTCAGTGACAGATCGTGCCGCTCGGAGTCGGCCCAGCCGGAATTCATGAACGCGCGCAGCTTGGGGCTCGGCTCGTTGTCGTGCGACGCGGTCTTCGGCGCGGCGTTCTCGGCAGCGTTCTCGGTCATCGTCGACCAGTCCTCATCTCAGCGGTTCGTGGCGCTACGGGTGCAGTTCGTCCCCGCGCAGCGTGCCGCTGTCGGGCAGCGCCTCGGCGGGGTCGGAGCCGATGCGGGTGATCGCATTGTGCTCGTCCACGAAGACTACGCTCGGTTCGAAGACCTTGGCCTCGGCGGTGTCGAACATCCCGTACGCGATCAGGATCACCAGGTCGCCCGGATGGATCAGGTGCGCCGCCGCGCCGTTGATGCCGACGATCCCGGACCCGCGCGGTCCCTCGATCAGGTACGTCGACAGCCGCGCGCCGTTGGTGATGTCGACGATGTCCACCTTCTCACCCGGCAGCAGGTCGGCCGCCGCCATCAGGTCGGCGTCCAGCGTGCACGACCCGACATAGTCCAGGTCCGCCTGCGTCACCGTCGCCCGGTGCACCTTCGACTTCATCATTTCCCGCCACATGGCGGCCATGATCCGGCCCAACCGGGCTTCTGTCAGTGGCCGCCATCACCCAACCGGTTCAGTGGGCCGGTTCGGGTTCCTTCGGCGCGGGGACGGGCGGGAGGTTCCTGCGCAGGGTTTCGCCTTCGACGTCGACGTTGGGGAGGAGGCGGTCGAGCCAGCGGGGGAGGTACCAGGCTCGCCGGCCGAGTAGTGCCATCACGGCCGGTACGACGGTCATCCGGACCACGAACGCGTCGAGCGCGACCGCGAGGGCCAGGCCGAAGCCCATCTCGCGGATCAGCGTCTCGCCGGACAGGATGAACCCGGAGAAGACCGCCGTCATGATCACTGCCGCCGCCGTGACCACCCGGGCTCCGTGCGAGAACCCGTCGACGACGGCTGTCCGCGGCGCCGCGCCGTGCACGTGTTCCTCGCGCATCCGGGTCACCAGGAAGATCTGGTAGTCCATGGCGAGCCCGAACACGACACCGATCAGGAAGATCGGCAGCATGCTGATCACCGGCCCGGTCTGCCCCTCGATCCCGAACAGCCCGGCCAGCCAGCCCCACTGGAACACCGCGACCAGGGCGCCGAACGTCGCCACCACGGTCAGCAGGAACCCAAGCGTCGCCTTCAGCGGCACCAGGATCGAGCGGAACACCAGCATCAGCAGCAGGAACGCGAGCCCGACGATCAGCGACAGGTACGGCAGCAACGCGCCGCCGAGCTTGTCCGAGATGTCGATGCTGACCGCGGTCGCCCCGGTGACCGCCACCTCGGCGCGGTCGCTGTCGGGCATCGACCGGATCGCCGTGACCAGATCCTTGGTCGCCTGCGTACTCGGTCCGCTCGACGGGATCACCGTCAGCAGTGCGGTGTTCCCGGCCGGGTTGAAGACCGGTGGCGTGACCATCGTGACGTCCGGCAGCCCACGTACGGCGGACGCGGTAGCCGTTGCCGCGGCGCGCGGATCGGGAGACGCGCCGGCGTCCACCACGACCATCAGCGGGCCGTTGAACCCGGGCCCGAAGCCCTCCGAGAGCAGCTCGTACGCCTTGCGCTGCGTGGAATCGGGTGCCGCCGTGCTGTCGTCGGGCAGCCCGAGTTCGAGGTCGGTCGCCGGGATCGCCAGCGTGCCGAGACCGATGACGGTCACCAGCAGCACGGCCAGCGGTCGCCGGGTGACGAATCCTGCCCACCGGCGTCCGGCCGTCGACCGTCCGGCCGCTTCCGGATCGCCGCCGCGCAGACCGGGGATCCGACCGCCGAGCACGCGCCGCCCCGCGAACCCGAGCAGCGCCGGCAGCAGCGTGAGCGCGATCGCGACCGCGATGACCACGGTGAACGCGGCCGCGAGGCCCATCTGGGTGAGGAACGGGATGTCGACCACGAACAACCCGGCCAGGGCGATCACCACGGTCAGGCCCGCGAAGACCACGGCCGATCCGGCGGTACCGACCGCGCGGCCGACCGCCTCCTCCGGCTCCAGTCCCGTGCTGAGCTCGTGCCGGTAGCGCGACATGATGAACAGCGCGTAGTCGATCGACACCGCGAGCCCGATCATCAGCGCGAGAATCGGCGTCCCGGACCCGATGTCGACGAAACCGCTGATCGCCGAGATCGCGGTGACGCCGATGCCTACGCCGATGATTGCCGACAGCAACGGTAGGCCGGCGGCGATCAGCGAGCCGAACGTGATCAGCAGGACGACCGCGGCGACGCCGATGCCGATCACCTCGGTGAGCTGTTGCTCGCCCTGTGCCTGCATCGCGTCGCCGCCGTACTCGACGGTGAAGCCGGCCGCGCGGGCCGGTTCGACCGCCGCGGCGACGGCCTCTTGGGCCTCGGGGGTGACCTCCTGGGCGGTGACCTTGTAGGTGACCTGCGCGTAGCCGGTGCGTCCGTCGGGGGAGATCGCCTTGGCGGTGAAGGGATCCACGACGCGCGCGACCTGCGGCGCGGTGGCGAGCCGGTCCAGGGTCTGCCGGACCGGGGGCGTGTCGGTGAGTTTCTGGCCGGCCGGCGCCTGGAACACGATCCGGGCGGTCGCGGCGTCGGCGCCTGCCTGTGGGAAGCGCTCGTTGAGCAGGTCCGCGGCGCGCTGCGACTCGGTACCGGGGATCGAGAAACCGTTGGCGGTCGGGCCGGACAGCGTCGCCGCGCCCGCGATCCCCGCGGCGAGCAGCCCGAGCCAGATCAGCACGACGAACCGTCGCCGGCGGAAGGCGAAGCGGCCGAGGCGATAGAGATACGTAGCCATGCCGCCGATGCTTCCGGCGATACGTCGTCGCCCGCGTCTGCCCGTGGCGGGCTTCTGGACGTACCGCGTTCGCCGTACCGGCTACCGCGGCTGCGGTACGCCGGGACGTACGAGGCCGGTCTGGTACGCCAGGACGACGAGCTGCGCGCGGTCGCGGCAGTCGAGTTTCACCATCGCGCGGTTCACGTGGGTCTTCGCCGTCGACGGGGAGAGCACCAGGCGGTCGGCGATCTCGTCGTTGGACAGGCCGAGGGCGACCAGGCCGACGATCTCGCGCTCGCGGTCGGTGAGCGCGTCGAGGATGCCGGCGCCGATCGCGTGCCCGGCGGTGGGTTCGGCCAGGAAGCGGTTCATCAGGCCGCGGACCGCCTTCGGGGACAGCAGGGCGTCGCCGCGGGCGACCACCCGGATGGCGTCGATCAGCTCGGCCGGCTCGACACTCTTGCCGAGGAAGCCGCTGGCGCCGGCGCGGATCGCGTCGAACACGTACTCGTCGACCTCGAACGTGGTCAGGATCAGCACCTTCACACCCGCGAGCGCCTCGTCCGCGGTGATCATCCGGGTCGCCGCGAGCCCGTCGACCTCGGGCATCCGGATGTCCATCAGCACCACATCGGCCCGCTCGGACCGCGCGAGCTCCACCGCGTCCCGCCCGTTCGAGGCCTCAGCAACGACCTCCAGATCTGGCGCTGAACTCACCAGCACCCGGAACCCGCTCCGGATCAGCGTCTGGTCGTCGGCCAGCAACACCCTGATCGTCACCTTCAACTCCAGTCTCCAGAGGAAGCACAGCACGTACTGCGAACCCGCCCGCCTGCCCAGGCCCAGCCACCAGCTCGCCGCCTACGGCGGCAACCCGCTCACGCATCCCGATCAGCCCATGCCCGGCACCCAGGTGGGTGACGACGGGCCCGGCGGGGTGAGGGCCGGTGTCTGTTACCTCTACCGTCAGGCTGGTCGGGGTGCGGGTGATGCGGACGTCGGCGGTTGCGCCGGGGGCGTGTTTGAGGACGTTGGTCAGGGATTCCTGGACGACTCGATAGGCCGTGAGTTCTATGACGTCCGGGAGTTTGCCCAGTGCCGGCGGTGGGGTCCAGTTGACCGCCACGCCTGCGGCGGTGAAGGAGTGGATGAGGGCGTCCAGCTCGTTCAGCGAAGGGGCCGGTGCGGTCGGGAGCGGGGAGCCGGAACGGCGGAGTACGCCGAGGAGAACGGTCAGTTCCTGCAGCACGGTGCGGCCGCCGGAGCGGACCAGGGCCAGGGCGCGTTCGGCCTCGTCGGGCTGGGTCCGGAGGACGTGGGCCGCGACGCCGGACTGCACGTTCATCAGGGCGATGTGGTGGGCGATGACGTCGTGCAGCTCGTGCGCGATCCGCAGTCGTTCCTCGATCACCCGCCGCTGGGCCTCCTCGTCCCGGGACCGCTCGGCCCGCAGCGCCCGCTCCTCGAGCTCCATCAGCCAGGCGCGCCGGTTCCGCACCGCCTCGCCGATCGCGCCCGAGAACAGCACGAAGAAGACCAGACCGAGGTTGTCCAGCACGTCCCCGCTGACGAACAAGGCCTCGGCGACCAGCGTCGCGAGGGCCGTGCCGATGACCACCACGCAGCGGGTCAGACGGTCGTCCTTCGCCAGGACGACCGTGAAGACCGCGACTCCCATGAAGAGCACGATCGGGCTCTTGGCCTGCTCGGCGATCACGAAGGCGATCGCAACACCCGTCGTGACCACCAGCACGGTGATCGGCGCCCGTCGCCGGAACGTGAGCGCAACGGCACCCACGACGGCCAGTACGACGACCGTCGCGTTCAGCTCGATCCGCTCGCCGACGTGCTTGCCGCCGGGAACCAGCAGGTTGATCAGCAGGATCGTCAGGGCGAGCGCAAGGTCCAGCACCAGCGGATGCCGCGCCGAGGCACGGCAGAACCGGATGAGCCGTTCCATGCCTTCACAGTACGTGGCCGCCCGCCGGACCGCCTCGTCCTGCGGCAGTATCCCCGCCCTACCGCAACCGCAGTAGAGCTTTCAGAGCGCCGAAGCCTGAACAGCCAGCTCGCGCAGGGCCTCGTAGCGCGTCCGCAGGTCGGCCAGGCGAGCCACCTCGTCGGCGACCGGGGTGAGGTGCTCGCCGCCCGGTTCGGGGGAGAGGCCGAGCGCTACGGCGGCCGCGCCCCGTGCGCCGACCTCCGGCTCGGCACAGACCGTGGTGGGGCGGGCGAAGGTCGCGGTCAGGCAGCGGCGCCACCACTGCGAGGCGTCGATCCCGCCGCCGCCGAGGACGACGTCGAGCTGCTGCCCGAACAGCGCGTCGAGGGTCCGCAGCCCGCGGTCGATCTCCAGCGAGGCGCCTTGCAGGGCCGCGGCGAGCAGGGCGGCCGGGGTGTCGTCGAACGACAGGCCGAAGTACACCCCGGACCCGCCGGGTACGACGGCGGGCGGCCTGGTGCCGGCCATGAACGGGATGGCGATCGCGTTCGTCGTCCCGATCTCGACGCCGGCCGGTTCGTCGGACTCCAGCCGCAGGACGCCGGTCAGCCAGGCGTGCAGGTTCCCGGCCGCGGAGAACGCCATACCGGTCACGGCGCGCTTGTCGTCGACCCGGTACCGCCACAGCTCCCAGGGCAGCTCCGGCGCGTTCTCGATCGGGTGCACGACTCGTACGGCGGCCGAGGTCCCCACGGTCACCGCGGCGGTGCCGGCGTCGTACCCGCCGGTGCCGACGTTCGAGGCGGCTCCGTCACCGGTCGGCGGATGCACCGGTACGCCGACCAGCCCGGGCCAGCGGCGTGCGTACTCGGCCGACAACGTGCCCGTCCACCCGGTCGGCACGATCGGTGGCAGCTGGTCGGCCGTCACACCGGCGATCTCCAACGCCTCGTCGTCGTACGCACCGGTGGCGAGGTCGAGCGTGCCGGTCCCGGAGGCGACCGAGACCGACGTGACGCGCTCACCCGTCAGCCGCTCCAGCACCAGGTCCGGCAGGCCGGCGAACTGATCGGCGGAGGCGGTGGACAGCAGCCAGGGGATGCGGCGGGTCCAGTACAGACGGTGCAGCCACGCGCCGGTGCGGGCGTGGAAGGCGTGCTCGTCGAACGACGTCCCGAGACCCAGGTCGACCGAGCGGGTGTCGGCCCACGTGATCACCGGGGTGACCGCCGTGCCTTTGGTGTCGAGGGCAACGATCGAGTGCCACTGCGAGGACAGCACGATCGCGCCGATGCCGTCCAGGTGGCCGTTCTGCTCGAGCTCGTCGAGACAGCCGAGCAGGCCCTCGACGTACTCGTGCAGGTCGAGCGTCGCCGAGCCGTCGTGGCCGTAGGCCGGGGAGATCTTGTGCCGTGCGAGCGCGCCCGGGATCGGTGCGGCGTCGTCCGCCGCGAGGACGAGTGCCCGCGCCGAGGACGTACCCAGATCCAGCGCGAGGACCTTCCCGTCAGTCCTCGTCATGCAGAGCCTTCAGGAAGGTCTGCGCCCAGACGTTCACGTCGTGCGCGGCCAGGTGCTTGCGCATCGCCTTCATCCGCCGGCCGAGCTGCCGGTCGTCGGTGTTCATCGCGTCGACGATCGTGTCCTTCATGCCGTTGATGTCGTGCGGGTTGACCAGGAACGCCTGCCGGAACTCGTCCGCCGCGCCGGCGAACTCGCTCAGCACCAGCGCCCCGGTGTCGTCGTACCGCGTCGACACGTACTCCTTGGCGACCAGGTTCATGCCGTCCCGCAGCGGGGTCACGACTGCGACGTCCGCGGCCCGGAGCAGCGCGGCCATCTCGGTCCGCGAGTACGTCGTGTGCAGGTAGTTGATCGCCGGCGTACCGATCCGGCCGTGCTCGCCGTTGATCCGCCCGACCAGCAGCTCGATCTCGTCGCGGAGCACGCGGTACTGCTCGACGCGCTCCCGGGACGGCGTCGCGACCTGGATGAACACCGCGTCGTCGACCGAGATCCGCTTCTCGTCCAGCAGCTCGCCGAACGCCCGCAGCCGCTGCCGGATGCCCTTGGTGTAGTCGAGCCGGTCGACGCCGAGCAGGATGTGCGTCGGGTTGCCGACCTCCTCGCGCATCTCGGCCGCCCGCGCGGTGGTCTCCGGCTGCCGGGCGAGCTTCTCCAGCTCGTTGACGTCGATCGAGATCGGGAACGCCTTCGCCCGGACGATCCGGTCGTCCGGCAGGTGGATACGGTCGCCGCGGGTCCGCAGGCCCATCCGGTTGCGGGCCAGCCGGGCGAAGTTCGACGCCGCGCCGGGCCGCTGGAAACCGACCAGGTCGGCGCCCATCAGGCCGTCCAGGATCTGCCGCCGCCACGGCATCTGCGCGAACAGCTCGGTCGGCGGGAACGGGATGTGCAGGAAGAACCCGATCCGGACGTCGGGACGCAGCCGGCGCAGCATCGCCGGGACCAGTTGCAGCTGGTAGTCGTGCACCCAGACGTCGGCGTTGTCGTCGGCGGCCTCCGCGGCGGCCTCCGCGAACCGCCGGTTGACCGCGACGTACGACTCCCACCACTCGCGGTGG
This sequence comes from Kribbella sp. NPDC051936, assembly GCF_040680955.1. NCBI lineage: Bacteria > Bacillati > Actinomycetota > Actinomycetes > Propionibacteriales > Kribbellaceae > Kribbella > Kribbella sp. NPDC051936. The sequence continues at coordinate 456,436 of NZ_JBFAXS010000003.1, forward strand.
AACTCCGGCGCCACGATCACGTCGTGGTACAGCGGCCAGAGCGTCGCGTTCGAGAAACCCTCGTAGTACAGCTGCACGTCCTCGGCGGACAGCATCACCGGCACCAGGTGCATGCCGTCGTTGTCGAACGGGTCCAGCTTCTCGTCGGGGCTGCCGGTCCAGCCGATCCAGGCGCCGTGGTGGCCCTGCATCACCGGCGCCAGCGCGGTCACCAGGCCGCCGGGACTTCGGCGCCACGCGGTGCTGCCGTCGGGCATCTCGGTCCGGTCGACCGGCAGCCGGTTGGCCACCACAACGAAGGAACTCCTACCGTTCGGCATCTTCAGCGTCATCCACTCAGGTCGTCGTCGTCACCGGGGTAGCGCACCCCGATCTGGCTCCGGGTCTCGTCGAGCAGTTCGAGGATCTCGAGCGTGCCGGCGTGGGGGAGAGCCGGAACCTCGATCAGTCCCTGGCGCAGCGCACGGATCACTTCTGCCGCCTCGTAGTGGTACCCACGGCCATGCGTCGGGACGTCGATCCGCTCCGCTCCGGAAGCGGTCGTGCGCACGTAGTACTCGGGGTGGTGGAAGCGGTGCGGGAGCTGCAGGTTGCCGTCCGGGCCGCTGATCGACGCGACCCACGGGTTCTGCGAGCGCAGGCCGCAGGTCAGCGCGGCGACCGCGCCCGAGTCGTACCGCCAGGCCATTGCGACGTTCAGGTCGATCCCGTCCTGGTTGAGCGAACCGACCGCCTTCACCTCTGCGGGCCGGCCGAGCGCCAGGTAGGCGAACGTCATCGGGTAGATGCCGCCGTCCATCAGCGAGCCTCCCCCGAGCGCCGGGTCGAGCAGGCGCGCCGGCAGTGCTGGCTTGTGGAACGCGAAGTCCGCGACCACCTGTTGCGGCTCGCCGATCACGCCGCGCTCCAGGTCCGCGAAGACCGCCTGGATCACCGGGTTGGTGCGCATCCACATCGCCTCGGCGAACAACGTCCGGTGCTCGGCGGCGAGCGCGATCAGGTCCTTGGCCTGCGCGGCGGTCAGCGTGACGGGTTTCTCGCACAGCACGGCGACGCCGGCCTGCAGCGCCGTCCGGGCGATCGCGTAGTGCTGCGGGTGCGGGGTCCCGATGTAGATCACGTCGACCTCGCCGGAGTCGATCAGTCGCCGGTAGTCGTCGTACGCGTTCGGGATGCCGAACTCGGCGGCGAACTTCCGCGCGCTCTCCTCGGAGCGGGAGGCGACCGCGGCCACGACCGCGTCGTCCGGGAGCAGCGCCAGATCGTGCGTGAACTGGGTCGAAATGTTGCCGGTTGCAACGATTCCCCACCTGACGCGATCTATACCCACTGTGTGAACTCCGGGGTCGGGAACGGTCCGTCTGCAACGATTCTCGCGGTTTCGAAGGCGTGAGCCAAGCGAATGAGCGTGACCTCACTTCGCGCCGTACCGCTGATCGTGATCCCGACCGGCAGTCCGGCGACCGTCCCGGACGGCACCGACAGCAGCGGATAGCCCGCCAGAGCGGCGTGTGACGACGAGCTACCGAGAACGTGGTCGCCGTTCACCAGGTCGATCGCCCAGGCCGGCGAGTACGACGGGCTGACCAGCGCGTCGAGCTGATTGTCACGCAGCAGGTTGTCGATGCCGTCGCGCCCGGCGCGGAGCGCGGTGAGGCGGGCAGCGACGTACACCGGGGCGTCAAGACCCTCGGTAGCCGCAGCGCGCTCGAACAGCTCCTGACCGAACCACTGCAGCTCCTGGTCCGCATGATCGTTGTTGAACGCGATCAGGTCGTCCAGCGTCCGCGGACCGCCGGGCGCACGGGTGGCGAGGTACGCCGCCATGTCGACCTTCAGCTCGTGGGAGAGCACCTGCAACTGGTCCTCGTCGCCGCCCGGCGTCGGCAACGACAAGTGGTCGACCAAAGTCGCCCCGCACTGACTGAGGAGCTCCAGCGCACGCTCGGTCACCTGGTCCAGGCCGGTCGAGTAGCCCCAGAGGGGACCGCGCGGTACGCCGATGCGCACGTTGCTGAGGTCCGTGCCGCAGCAGTACTCGGTGTAGTCCGTGTGACCGCCGGTGAGGACCGAGAGCAGCGCAGCCGTCTGAGTAACCGTTTTCGTCATCGGTCCGGCGGTGTCCTGCGAGTGCGAGATCGGGACGATGCCCTGCTGCGAGATCAGCCCGACGGTGGGCTTCAGGCCGACCACGCCGTTCAGCGCGGCCGGGCAGACGATCGAGCCGTTGGTCTCGGTGCCGATCGCGTAGTCGGCGAGCCCGGCCGCGACGGCCGCGCCGGACCCGGAGGAGGAGCCGCCCGCCGACCGGTTCAGCGCGTACGGGTTGCGGGTCAGGCCGCCGTACGCGCTCCAGCCGGACGAGGAGGCCGAGCCGCGGAAGTTCGCCCACTCGCTCAGGTTCGTCTTGCCCAGGATCACGCAGCCCGCCTCGCGCAACCGGCGGACCAGCGGCGCGTCCTCCGGCGGCGGTGGCTGGTCGGCCAGCGCCAGCGAGCCGGCTGTGGTCGACAGGCCGGCGGTGTCGATGTTGTCCTTGACCAGCACGGGTACGCCGTGCAGCGGGCTACGAACCCGCCCTTCGTCACGCTCTGTGTCGAGACGGGCGGCATCGGTGAGCGCCGCGGGATTCGGAGTGCAGACGGCGTTGACCAACTGGTCGACCTCACGAATCCGCCCCTGCAACTCCTCCACGAGCGCCACGCTGGAAGAAGTTGAGCTCACTGGAACGATCCTGCCAGAGTTGGCTGCGTCCGGTTGCCTTGTCAGCGACACGCTTCGTGTCGGTCCGGCGGTGAATGACATGGCTGTCGTTCTGCACGTAGAGTGGCTGGCGGACGGACGATCACCGACCGCACAGGAGTCAGCAGCAGATGGACAGCGCCAACGCCAGCTCTCCCGGCCCCGCCGAAGCTGCGCCGCCGGTCGTCGCCGGGCTCTCTGAGAGGGACGGCCAGATCCTTGCCTTCGAGCGGCACTGGTGGAAGTACGCCGGAGCGAAGGAGCAGGCGATCCGGGACCAGTTCCAGATGTCGGCGACCCGCTACTACCAGGTCCTGAACGCGCTCATCGACCGCCCCGAGGCGCTCGCGCACGACCCGCTGCTGGTCAAGCGCCTGCGCCGCCTCCGCGCCGCCCGCCAGCGCGCCCGCTCCGCTCGCCGCCTGGGCATCGAGGTCTGACCATGTCCCGCCCTCGTGGCGACCAGGGTCAGGTGCTGTCCTCCCTCGTTGCCGTGGCAGCTGTGGTCGCGATCGTGGCCGGACTGCTCGTGCTGTTCGGGACCCGTGGGCACGACAGCAAGGCCGACGAGAAGCCGGCCGGCGCGAGTACGCCGAAAGCGTCGGAGAAGCCGTCCACCGGGCCTTCAACGGTTGGGGCCAGCGTGCCGAAGCCCTCGACCAAGCCGACCACCGAGCCGACTCCCGAGCCGACCACCGCACCCAGCAGCGAGCCGACGTCCACCGAGCCCACCACCCAGCCGAGCCGGCCGTCAGAGACGACACAGGCCACGCAGCCGCCGAAGCCGACGCAGCCGGTGACGATTCCGGCCGAGGAGCGCCCGGCGATCGAGGTGTACAACAACACCTCGCAAAGGGGCCTGGCCGACTCGGTCGCGAACCGTGCGCGGCAGGCCGGCTGGACGGTGGCGGGCTCTCCGGACAACTGGCACGGCAAGATCGCCGAGAGCACGGTGTACTACCCGCCGGGCATGCTCGACGCCGCCAACCAGCTCGCCCGCGACATCGGTGTCGGCCGGACCAAGGGTGCGCTGGACAACATGAAGAAGGATCGCCTGACCGTCATCCTGACCTCGGACTACTCAGGATGAGTCCTCCGGTCATTCAGACCGAGGCGGGACGGGAAGGCTGGGAAGCCATCGTCTCGGACCCGGCGAGTGCCGTGATCTCGTCGGACTTCGACGGCGTCCTCTCGCCGCTCGTCGAGGACCCGGCTTTGTCCCGCCCGGTCGAGGGCGCTCTGGACGCGCTGGCCCGGCTCGCCCGGAGCGTGAACCAGGTCGCGATCGTCACCGGCCGGCCCGCGCTGGTCGCCACCGAGCTGTCCGGGGTGAGCGGTCACCCGGGGCTCGGGAATCTCGTCGTCCTCGGGCACTACGGGCTGGAGCGCTGGGACGCCGCCACCGGGATGGTGACGAGTGAGCCGGTGCCGCCCGGTGTCACGACGGCTCGGGACCGGCTGCCGGGACTGTTGCGCGAGGCCGGCGTACCGGACGCGTTCGTGGAGGACAAGGACAGCTCGCTGGCGGTGCACACCCGCCGGCTGGACGATCCGGTCGGGGCCTTCGAACTGCTCCGGGCGCCGTTGGCCGCGCTCGCCGAGGAGACTTCGTTGCGGCTCGAGCCGGGCAACCTCGTGCTCGAGCTGAGGCCGCCCGGGATCGACAAGGGCGTCGCGCTCCGCGGCCTGATCGAGTCGACCGGCGCCCGATCGATCCTGTACGCCGGTGACGACCTCGGCGACCTGGCGGCGTACCGGGCGGTCCAGGCCGAGCGGGAGACCGGGTTGCGCGCCGTACTGCTGGCCACGCGGTCCTCGAACGCCGCCGAGCTGATCGAGGCCGCGGATGTCGTCGTCGACGACCCGAGCGGCGTGGTGACCGTCCTCACGGCGCTTTCGGACGCGATCTCAGCACGCTGAGGGTCTGCGTCACGGTCTTGCCGATCGGCTGGATCGGCCGCTCGACATAGCCGCCGTCCTTCAGGTTCGCGAGCCGCTCGAACGGGTTCCGCGACGCCGGGTCGCCGGTGAGCAGGAACGAGACGACCACGCCCACGACGTACAGCGGGAGCATCAGCAGGCCGATCAGGCAGAAGTACTGCCACGAATGCCGCTCCTCGTGCCGGACCAGGGCCGGGTTGTCGAAGTACGTGCGGTCGTGCTTGCTGAGTACGACGTTGCCGATCGTGAACGCGCCGGCGATCGGAAAGCCGAGCTTGTACTCGTTCGCGAAGAACAGCCCGCGCGGCCCGCGAGTGAACTTGGCCCGACCGAGCACGCCGACGAACGCGCCGGCCACGGTGGACAGGTTGAGGAAGTTGCCCACCACCTTGACCCACTGCCAGGCGTTCATGGGGATCAGTATGAATTCTGTCGGAGCGGTGGGTAAGACTTGGCGGGTGAGTTCGGTGGTGCGGGTCTGGCGGCCTGGGCGGGTCGTGGATCCACAGTCGGTGATCGGCGGGTTGCGCAAGGGCCCCGGTGACCCGGCGTACGTGTTCGACGCGGGGCGGCGGACCGTGTGGCGGGCGACGCGGACCCCGGACGGGCCGGTGCTGCTGCGCCTGACGCCGTACGCCGGATTCGTCGAGGCGGAGGCCTGGGGACCGGGGTCGGAGTGGGCGCTCGACGGGGTGCCGGAGCTGCTCGGCGACCGGGACAGCTGGGACGGGTTCGAGCCGCTGCCCGAGCACCGGGTGCTGGTGGACGCGGCGCGGCGCTTCCCGCATCTGCGGGTGCCGCGGACCCGGGCGGTGTTCGAGGCGATGGCGGCCGCCGGGATCGAGCAGGTAGTGACCGGCAAGGAGGCGTTCCGGGCGTGGCGACTGCTGCTGCGGGAGTACGGCGAGCCGGCGCCAGGGCCTCATCAGCAGGGCAACCGGGTGATGATGGTGCCGCCGGCGCCGGAGGAGTGGCGGCAGATCCCCTCCTGGCAGTGGTTGCGCGCCGGTGTCGAGGGCCGGCGATCGCGGGTCGTCATCACGGCCGCGACCCGGGCGAAGGCGCTGGAGCGGACGCTCGAGCTGAGTGACTCCGCGGAGATCGAGCGGCGGCTGCGGTCGCTGCCGGGAGTCGGCGTGTGGACGGCGGCCGAGGTGCGCCAGCGGGCTCACGGCGACGCGGACGCCTTCTCGTTCGCGGACTACCACGTGTCGCGGAACGTGTCGTACGCGCTGATCGGCGAGGAGCTCGACGACGACGGCTGCGCCGAACTGATCGAGCCGTACCGCGGTCACCGCTTCCGGGTGCAGCGCCTGATCGAGCTGGCAGGCATCGGCCATCCTCGCTTCGGCCCGCGCAAATCCCTGCCCACCCACACGCCGGGGGCCACGCATCGCCTGAGGTAGCCCTGGGCACAGGTGCCTGACGATGATCATCAACGGGGACGGCCTGTATCTCGTGGCAGGCCTGGCACTGCTGCTCGGTGCCGTACTGCCCCGGGTACTGGCGCGGTACGCCGTTTCGGCGCCGATCGCCTTCATCGGTGCGGGCCTGATCCTCGGCCTCGCCGTCGACCGCGCCCCCCTGAGCCCGATCGCGCAGCCGGCGCTGACGAAGCACCTGGCGGCGCTGACCGTGATCGTCGCGCTGATGGGCGTCGGCCTGGCCATCGACCGGCCGATCAGCCTGCTCACCTGGGCAGTCACCTGGCGATTGCTGTTCGTCGCGATGCCGGCCGGGATCGCGGCGCTGGCCGGGGCGGGTTGGCTGCTCGGGCTCGCTCCGGCGACCGCGCTCCTGATCGCGGCGGTGCTGGCGCCGACGGATCCGGTGCTCGCGTCCGACGTCCAGGTGGAGGGGCCGACGACCGGCGAGGACGCCGAGCTCGACGAGGACGACGAGGTGCGGTTCGCGCTCACGTCCGAGGCGGGCCTGAACGACGGGATGGCGGCGCCGTTCGTGTACCTGGCGGTCTTCGTCGCGACCAAGACCCTGTCGCCGTGGCAGTGGGTCGCCTGGGACGTGGTCGGGAAGTCGCTGATCGGGGTCGCGATCGGCTTCGGTGCGGGCTGGTTGCTCGGGCGGATGACGTTCTCGGCGCCGGCCCGGAGCCTGCGGCTGTCGGAGGCCCGGGAGCCGGTGCTCGCGCTCGCTCTGACGGTCGGGGTGTACGGGCTCACCCAGGTGCTGCACGGGTACGGGTTCATCGCTGTGTTCGTCGCGGCGCTCACGCTGCGGTCGGTGGAGAGCAAGCACGCGTTCCACGGCGAGCTGCACGACTTCATCGGTGAGCTCGAACACATCCTCACGTGGGGCGTCCTGCTCCTGCTCGGCGCCGCGGTCACCGCCGGGCTGCTGAAGCCGCTCACGGTCGCCGGCGCCGCTGTCGGCGTACTGCTGGTCTTCGTGGTTCGTCCGCTGTTCGGGTGGCTGTCGCTCGCGCGCTCGGGGCTCCGGCGGTCCGAACGCTGGGCGACGGCGGCGTTCGGCGTCCGCGGCGTGTCGTCGGTGTACTACCTCGCCGCGGTCGGAGCGCATTTCCGGGACGACCTGCCGTGGCTCTGGGCGACACTGGGGTTCACGGTGATCCTGAGCGTCGTTGTGCACGGGGTTGCGGCGACGCCGGTGATGCGCTTCCTGGAGCGCCGGGGCTGAGATCCCGCGTCTCGGATACTGAGAACGCGGGACACAATATGGACCCGATTGGGTAATCTCGGGGGAGCTCATCCAGAGGGACTGAGGGAAACGGCCCGTTGACGTCCCGGCAACCCTCCCCGTCGAGACCCCGTCCGGGGCTCTCCGCGAGGGAACGGTGCCAAATCCGTCCCGCGCCGAGATCCGGCGACCGGGGAAGATGAGGAGGGAACCTCACTCATGAGCCTGACCGCCACCCACACGATCCGTGAAGGTGCCTTCGGCAACGGTACGCACCTGAGCTGTCGCGCCTGTGGGGCGAAGTCGCCGCTCGGCCCGTTCTACGCCTGTATGGAGTGTTTCGGTCCGCTCGAGGTCGGATACGAGTACCCGAACATCACCCGCGAGCAGATCGAGGCCGGCCCGAAGAACATCTGGCGGTACCAGCCGCTGCTGCCCGTCCCCGTGGATGTGGCCAGCTTCCCGAACACCGAGCCCGGCTACACCCGGCTCGTCGACGCGCAGAACCTGGCCCGCGAGCTCGGGCTGCGCAAGCTGTGGGTGAAGGACGACTCGGGCAACCCGACGCACTCCTTCAAGGACCGCGTCGTCGCCTCCGCCCTGAGCGCCACCCGCGAGCTCGGCATGAAGGTCTTCGCCTGCCCGTCCACCGGCAACCTGGCGAACGCGGTCGCCGCGGCCGCCGCCCGGGCCGGCATCCGCTCGGTCGTGTTCATCCCTCACGACCTCGAGCGGCCGAAGGTGATCACGACCGCCGTGTACGGCGGGACGCTGGTCGCCGTCGAGGGCAACTACGACGACGTGAACAAGCTCGCCTCCGAGATCGCCGGTGAGGAGGAGGGCTGGGCGTTCGTGAACGTGAACGTCCGCCCGTACTACTCCGAGGGCTCCAAGACGCTCGCCTTCGAGATCGCCGAGCAGCTCGGCTGGCGGCTGCCGCAGCAGATCGTGATCCCGGTCGCGTCCGGGTCGCAGCTGACCAAGATCGACAAGGGCTTCACCGAGCTCGGCAAGCTGGGCCTCGTCGACGCCACCGACTACAAGGTGTACGGCGCGCAGGCGACCGGCTGTTCGCCCGTCGCGCAGGCGTTCCGCGACGGGCACGACGTGGTCAAGCCGGTGCGCCCGGACACGATCGCGAAGTCGCTGGCGATCGGCAATCCGGCCGACGGGCCGTACGTGCTGGACGTCGCCCGCCGGACCGGCGGCGCGATCGAGGACGTCAGCGACGACGAGGTCGTCGAGGGCATCCAACTGCTGGCCCGCACCGAGGGCATCTTCGCCGAGACCGCGGGCGGGGTGACCGTCGCGACGCTGAAGAAGCTGATCGCGACCGGCCAGCTCGACCCCGAGGCCGAGACGGTGATCATCAACTCCGGCGACGGGCTCAAGACGCTCGACGCCGTGGCCGACCGGGTCGGCCCCAAGGTGACCATCCCCGCGTCGTACGACGCCTTCGTGAAGGCAGGCCTGCAGTGAGTGTGAGCGTTCGCGTCCCGACCATCCTGCGGCCCTACACCCAGGGCGTGTCCGAGGTGTCCGCCGAGGGCACGACGCTGACCGAGGTGCTCGACTCGCTCGACGCGTCGTACCCCGGCATCAAGGGCCGTGTCCTGGACGACGCGGGCGAACTCCGCCGCTTCGTCAACGTGTACGTCGACGACGACGACGTCCGCTTCGCCGAAGGCCTGCAGACCACCATCAAGGACGGCGGCCAGGTCTCGATCATCCCCGCGGTCGCCGGCGGCTGATTAAGCTGCTCTGATGCGAGCGGTTGTTGTCTCGGAGTACGGCGTACTGCCTGAGGTTCGTGAGGTTGCGGAGCCTGTTGTCGCGGACAGTTCGGTGGTCTTGAAGGTCGAGGCCACCGGGCTGTGCCGCAGTGACTGGCATGGGTGGATGGGGCACGACTCCGACATCGTGCTGCCGCATGTGCCGGGGCATGAGCTGGCCGGGACGATCGCCGCGGTCGGTGCCGGTGTGACCGGGTGGGCGGTCGGGGATCGGGTGACGACGCCGTTCATCTGTGCATGCGGCTCGTGTGAGCAGTGCCTTGCCGGTGATCAGCAGGTGTGCCCGAATCAGTTGCAGCCCGGGTTCAACTACTGGGGATCGTTCGCCGAGTACGTCGCCGTACCGTATGCCGCGGTGAACCTGGTCCGGCTGCCCGACGACATGGACTTCGCCACCGCCGCGGGCCTCGGGTGCCGTTTCGCCACGTCGTTCCGCGCCGTCCACCAGGTCGGCAAGGTCGTCGCCGGCGAACGCGTCGCGATCTTCGGCTGCGGCGGCGTCGGTCTCTCCGCCGTCATGATCGCCGCCGCCCTCGGTGCGGAAGTCATAGCCATCGACACCAACCCCGAAGCGTTGACTCTGGCCCGCGAGCACGGCGCCACCCACACCCTCCAGGCCCCGGCCGCTCCGGCCTCGCCGGCTTCTCCGGCTGACCGGTCGGCGGTCGGCGCGGTCGAGCGGATCAAGGAGCTTGGTGGAGCGCATGTCACCATCGACGCACTCGGCTCCAGTGCCATCGTCCAGCAGGCCCTTCTGTCCCTGCGCCCCCGCGGCCGCCACGTCCAGGTCGGCCTCCTCCCCGACGGCGTACAGCTGGACGTCGGCCGCCTCATCGCCCAGGAACTGTCCTGGCTCGGCAGCCACGGCATGCCCGCCCACGCCTACCCCGAGATGCTCGCTCTAGTTGCCAACGGCAACCTCAACCCCACACAACTCGTCACCCGCACCATCACCCTGACCGAAACCCCCGCCGCCCTCGCTGCCCTCTCCAACGGCACCCCACCAGGCGTCACCGTCATCATCCCGTAGCTACAGGCGGATCAGGTAGACCGTGGGTGGGCGGCCGGTGCGGCCGTGTTGTTGGGTGCCGGTGGGGGCGGCGAGGCCGGCTCGTTCCAGGCGTTTGAGGACTCGGCGGGCGGTGCGGAGTTGGACGGCGAGGTGGTCGGCTACGTCTTGGGTGGTGAGGCCGTCGGGGAGGGTGGCGGTGAGTTCTCGCATGCGGGCGAGGGTTTGGGTGTTGAGGCCGACCCGGCGGGCCAGGAGCGGGAGGCTTTCGGTGCCGCGGGCGCCGGCCGGTTGTTCGCCGGAGGGCTCGATGACGATCTCGACGTCGTCGGACATCGAGACCACCCCGGCAACAGTGCCGATCGAGGCGGCGCGGCCGACTGCGCGGCGGGCGAGTGCTTCGGCTTCGGCAGCCGTCCGGCCGACGCCGAAACCGACGTACGCCGTGGTGTGCCGGGCCGCGAGGTGGTCGAGCAGCGGCATCCGGGAGAACTGTTCGGTGGCCTGTTCGAGCAGCCCGCGGGTGGTGACGACGAGGTGCCGGCCGTCGGGCAACGCCGCGAGGCTGCCGCCGAGGGTGATGAGGTCGGCGGCCAGCGCGTCGTCGGGCTCGGGGAGGTCGATGACGCCGAGCGCGACCTGGGCGTCGCCGACGTGCTGGCCGGTGGTGGTCAGGATCAGCGCCTGCAGGGTGGAGCGGATCGAGTACCGCGACGGCGCGAGCCGCACGGACGGCATCTCGTTCTCGATCAGGTGGAACGCCGAGCCCAGGCAGCTGATCGCGACCTTCGTGTCGTGCTTGTCCCGCGCGGTGCGGTGGAACGTGACGATGTCGTCCGACGTCAGGCCCGGCCGGTACGGCAGCACCTGGATCTGGTCCGTCGGCAGCTTCGCCTCGATCAGGGTCTCCAGGACCTCGGCCCGCCGCAGCGTGTCGATCGAGAACCGGGTGACGTTGTGCCCGAGCCGCAGCAGCTCGACCAGTGCGCGCAGCAGGGTCGCCCCGTCGTACGAGACGTACATCGCGGGCCGGTCGATCACCCCGGCCTCGGTGGCGATCGTGTACGGCACGACGCCGGTGAACAGGAAGGCGTCGACGTGGCTGTGCGCCTGCTCGACGAGCTCGACGGCCTCGGTCTCGTGCCGGTACGGCAGCGGCAGCAGGGTGGTCCCGCTGGGGGCGCCGACCACGGTCACTCGCTGGACCAGGTCCTCAGGCCCGACCACCCCGACCGCAAGCGCCATCAGTCCACCGAGCCTGGAGCTGAGCAGATCCTCACGGCGGTCCTCCGACGACTTCTGGTCTGGCCCTCAAGTCGCAGAATAGCGCAGCGGGCTCCGAGATCTTGACGTTCAGGCCTTGCTCTCCTAGTTTCGGTCAATACCACAATTGCCGCCACCCCCTGCGGTGGGCCCGGGGAGCGTCGGTGTGGTGGAGCGAAGGAGGGAGCGCGCCACCTCACTGCTCCCTGGCTAGTGCAGCTCCTCGAGGCAGCGGATCACCAGATCGCGCTCGCCCGGCGGCAGCTCCGGCCCGTACGGGTCGTGGGCGGCCGCGGCCGGCACCAGCCCCTCCCACTCGGCCGCCCACAGCATCCGCTGCACGTAGCCCTCGATCGGCGCGTAGAACGTCGCCGCCGCGAACCGGTCCAGCCGCTCCGACGCGGTCAGGAACCCTGAGTGGTCGCCGGCCGTCCAGGCCCGCAGTACGGCGGCCGACAGCTCGACCTGCGCGGACGCGATCCCGACGAGCGCCGTGTCCGCGCCCCACATGAACGACGGCCCGTACATCCGGTCCTCGCCGGTGATCAGGAGCTTGCCGGTGCCGCGCCCGGCCCAGATCGCGTCCTGGCAACCGATCGCGCGGTCGAGCGTCGCGGTCTTCACGCCGAGCATCGCGTCCAGCGACAGCAGATCCCGGATCAGCTCGGGCGGATACGGATACCCGCCCGCCTCGCCGTGCAGGTAGAACCCGACGAGCGGCAGTCCGCTCTCGGCCGCGACGCGCTCGTGCAACGCGACGGCCTGTGCGTGGCCGTCCGGCCGCTCGCCCAGCGCTGCCAGCGGATAGACCATCACCGCGTCGGCGCCGCCGGCCGCAGCGGCCCGTGCCATCTCCACCGTCGCGTCCGCGGCGTCGTCCAGCGACTGCGCCGCAGTGGCCTTCGGTACGCCGACACCGGCGACGATCGGCACGTCGGTGGCGGACCGCCACGTCTCGAGCACCTTCGCGCGGTCGCCCGGCGACAGGTACAGCCCGCGCCCGGTGTGCGCCCACACGGCGACGCCGCCGATTGCATGCTTGGTCAGCGTCACGGCGTACGCCGACAGGGCGTCGTAGGCGACGACGCCGTCGGAGTCCATCGGGGTGACGACCGCGGGAAGCAGTGTCCCGCGAAGCCTCTCGACGAGTGGATGCATGATGTCCTCTCAGACCCCTGTTAGACCTGGTGCCCGAGACCGGGGCGTTTCGGTACGTCGATCCAGCCGTCGCAGTCGGCGAACACGCTCGGGGCCAACGGGTCCTCGTCGACCATCAACGGCCCCACCAGGTCCGCCGCGACGGTCGCTCCGGGTACGGCGGCGGCCAGGTGTACGGCGGCCAGTGTGGCCACGCCCAGCTCCGGCATCGAGCCTACCTTCACCGCCAGCCCGGCGGCCTCGGCCACCGCGGCGATCTGTAGCGCCCGGTGCAGCCCGCCGACCTTGAGGATCTTGATGTTCAGTACGTCGGCCGCACCGCGGCGGGCGATCTCCAGCGCGTCGTGCAGTGAGTGCATGCTCTCGTCGACCATGACGCGCACGTCGAGGCGGTCCCGCAACCGCACCAGGCCGGCCAGGTCCCACCGTGGCAGCGGTTGCTCGAGCAGAGTCAGCCCGGCCGCGCTCATCTTGGCGAGGTACGGCAGCGCGGTCGTCGCGTCGTACCCCTCGTTGGCGTCCAGGCACAGCTCGGCGTCGGCGGGGATCGCGGCGCGGACGGCGCGGATCAGTTCGAGGTCCTTCGCCGGGTCGTGGCCGCCCTTGACCTTCAGGTGCCGGAACCCGCGGTCGGCGTACTCGCCTGCCTCGGCGGCCATCTCGTCGAGCGTGCCGAGACCGACCACCCAGGTCGTCTGCACCCGGTCCCGGATGCTGCCGCCGAGGAGGGCGTGCACCGGCCAGCCGCTCATCCGGCCGGCGAGGTCGAACAGGGCGATGTCCAGACCGGACTTGGCGACCTGCTGGCCGCGCAGTACGCCGTCCATCGCGACGTGGGCACCCGCACGGTCGAGCGGGTCGTGGCCGATCAGCGCCGGTGCGAGATGCTCCTCGATCGCGGCCTGGACACCGGCCAGCGTCTCGCCGGTGTACGCCGTCATCGGGGAGGTCTCGCCGATCCCGACGTCGCCGTCGGCCGTGTGCACCTCGACGACCAGGCTGATCAGCTCGTTGCTGACCCCGCTGCTGATCTGGAACGGCCGGCGGTACCGCGCACTGACCACGCGCGTCTTGACCGCGCTGATCGGCGCCGCCCCGGCCGGCAACCCCGCCGGTAGTGCTGCAAGACTCATTTCCGGCTCCTAGGGTCGCAATCTGCGCGGAAAGCATTTACGGTCAAGACCGTAAATACCGTGAGCGCTCCCTGTCAACGGAAGGTGGCACCCCGATGCGGCTGGGTCTGTATCTGAACCTGTACGGCACCCCGGACGAGCGGCCGCAACTGGCCGACGCCGTCGAGCAGGCGCGACTGGCCGAGCAGGCCGGGTTCGAGTGGATCGTGCTCGGCGAGCGGCACCTGCATCGGCCCGGGTACCACGAGATCCTGACGTCGATGACCTGGCTGGCCGCGCACACGTCGCGGATCGGGATCGCGACGGCCGGCATCGTGGCGCCGTTGTACGACCCCGTCGTCCTCGCGGAGACGTTGGCGCATCTGGACGTCCTGTCGGGCGGGCGGCTGACGGCCGGTTTCGTGCTCGGGTACCGGCCGGAGGAGTTCGCGCTGTACGGCGTCACGCAGGCCGAGCGGGTCGCGCGGTTCGAGGAGTGCCTGGACATCGTCACCAGGCTGTGGACCGAGGACGAGGTCAGCTACGACGGCAAGTTCACGAGCATCAGCGAGGCCTACCTGTCGCCGCGCCCGGTGCAGAACCCGCGGCCGCGGCTGTGGAACGGCGGCCGGGTGTCCGCGGTGCTGGAACGGACCGCCCGGATGTGCGACGGCTGGACGACGTCCTTCAACGAGCTGGACGCGGACCTGCCCGGCAAGATCGCCGAATACCTGTCGTACCCGCGCGGCGAGGGCACGCTCGGCGCCGAGGTGATCCTCTGCCGGGAGGGATTCTGCGGGTCGACCTCGCAGGACGCCCGGCAGACGCTCGAGGAGCCGCTGCGCGACCTGTACGACGCCTACACGGGCTGGAAGCGCACCTCCACCGACGCGAGCCGCTACACCCAGGGCTGGGACGAGATCGCCGACCGCAGCGTGATCGGCTCGCCGGCCGAGTGCGCCGAGCGGCTGGCGCACTACGAGCAGATGGGGGCCGACGGCATCGTCCTGCGGATCCAGCCGCCGGGGATGCCGCAGCGGGACGTGCTGCGCTCGATCGAGGCGTTCGGAAATCTCATCGGTTCCAGGTGAGGCGTTACGCAGGGTGTACGTCGTAACCTCTTGGTGACGGAGGTTGTCCCGCCACTGCCGGCGGGACACGGCTGACCGTCGACGGGAGGCGAGCGGGATGGCCGAGGTGGTCTTCTGGATTGTCGTCTTCCTGCGCTTCGCCGTACCGCTGCTGATCCCGCGCTGGCCGCTGCCCGCGGTGCTGGCCTCGCTGGTGCTGGACGCCGCCGACCAGACGATCTTCCAGGCGTTCGGGTACGACCCGCCGTTCTACCAGAGCTACGACAAGGCGATGGACGTGTTCTACCTGTCCATCGCCTACCTGGCGAGCCTGCGCAACTGGTCGAACCTGCACGCGGTCAAGGTCAGCCGCTTCCTGTTCTTCTACCGCCAGATCGGCGTGCTGCTGTTCGAGCTCACCGGCGTCCGGACGCTGCTGCTGATCTTCCCGAACACGTTCGAGTACTTCTTCATCGCCTACGAGGGGATTCGCGCCCGCCGGAACCCGCTGCGCTACAGCCTGCGGTTCTGGGTGCTGGTGGCCGCCGGGATCTGGATTTTCGTCAAGCTGCCGCAGGAGTACTGGATCCACGTCGCCGAACTCGACTTCACCGACACGGTCCGCGACGTCGCCTGGTTCGGGCCGGCCGTGGTGATCGGGCTGCTCGCCCTCGCCGCCGTGGTCTGGTTCGTGGTGCGGCCGCGGCTGCGGCCGCCGGACTGGCGGCTGCGGCTGACGGCCGATCCGCTGCCGGCCGCGATCGACGAGGCCGGCGAGCGGGCCGCGTTCCGGGCCGAGCACGGCAGGGTCTTCGGCTGGTCGGCGGTGGAGAAGATCTTCCTGATCGGCATCATCAGCGTGATCTACGGCCGGGTGCTGCCGGGCGTCGACGTCAGCGACTTCCAGCTCTTCCTCGGGATCGCGTTCTTCGTCGTGATCAACTCCGCGATCGGCCTGTGGGCCGCCCGGCGCGGCTACGGGTGGGACTCGGCCGCGATCTCGTTCGCCGTCGTCTTCGGGCTGAACGTGCTGATCGTGTTCGTCGAGGACCTGCTGTTGAGCCGCCGGGGCGACGGCCTGTCGCTCGGCGACACGTTCTTCTTCATCTTCCTGTTCAGCATCCTGACGGTGCTCTACGACCGGTACCACCCGGTCAACGAGTACCGCACGGCCGCCGCGAAGAACGAGGTCACGCCCTAGACCGCACACCGAACCGAGGAGCTCACGATGTCAGACGGCGACACCCCCGGGACGCACCGGCGCCCGGGCGAGGTCGAGGTGCCCGAGTGGCCGAGCCGATGGGTCGGCTGGATCCTCTTCGCCGGCGTGATGATGATCGTGCTCGGGATCCTGCATGCCTTCCAGGGGTTCATCGCGATCTTCCACGACGACTACTTCCTGGTCCGCACCACCCGGTTGGCGATCGAGCTCAACTACGACTCCTGGGGCCTGATCCACCTGATCCTCGGCCTGGTCGTGGTCGTGTC
Source organism: Kribbella sp. NPDC051936 (assembly GCF_040680955.1). Taxonomy (NCBI): domain Bacteria; kingdom Bacillati; phylum Actinomycetota; class Actinomycetes; order Propionibacteriales; family Kribbellaceae; genus Kribbella; species Kribbella sp. NPDC051936. Next base: position 472,667 of record NZ_JBFAXS010000003.1, read on the forward strand.
CGGCATCGCACTGCTCAACGGCCGGCTGTGGGGACGGATCGTCGGCGTGATCCTGTCGGTGCTCAGCATCGTCGTGAACGCCGCGTTCCTGGCGGCGTACCCGATCTGGTCCACGATCCTGATCGCGGTCGACATCCTGGTCATCTGGGCCCTCACCGTGCACGGCGACGAGATGCGGACGATGCTCGAGGCCCGCGAGCGCTAGGTCTTCGGGTCGGGTTGTGCACCGGCGGTGGGTTGCCGGGTCGGAAGATGGGCCGACAGGAACAGGGACAGCAGCGAGATCAACGCCAGGGCGGCCAGGGACGCGCGCAGCCCGTCCAGCCGGGCCTGCTCGTTCTCGTCGATGACCGCGTCGGCGGTGGTCTGGTCCACCTTGGCGTCGGAGAGCGCCTGACTGAGCTGGTCGTTCGAGACGAACGGGACGCCGCCCGCGAGCTTCATCTCCGCCTGCGACGACACGCTCGCAGGAACGTCCGGATTGTTCTTGATCCCGGTCAGGAACGACGTGGTCAGTGCCGAGATCAGGATCGCGCCGGCCAGGGCGGTTCCGATCGAGGAGCCGAGGAACGTGATCGAGTTCTGCAGTCCACCGACCTCGCCGCTCTCCTCGTCGGGCACCGAGCTGACGGTGACGGCGCCGAGCTGCGACGCCAGCGCTCCGATGCCGAGCCCGGCCAGCAGCAGCGGCACGGTCACGACGTCGGCACCGACGCCGATGTCGAGCCCTGCGATCAGCAACACGATCCCCAGGAACAGCAGAGCGAAGCCGACCCGGACCGCGCGCCGCGGCGACGCCTGCGGCCGGAGCCGCGGTACGCCGATCGCGGTGGCCAGCAACCCCAGTGACAACGGCAGCAGCCGCAGGCCGGTGTCGATCGCCGACAGGCCGAGGGCGATCGACAGGAACAACGGGACGACGAAGAACAGCCCGGCCTGCAGCAGGTACTGGAAAAGGAACGAGGTGAGCCCGGCCCGGAGCCGTTGGTTGCCGAACATCGCCGGGTCGACCAGGACTCCCTCCCCGCGGTTCGTCCGGCGGCGCTCCCAGGCCATGAAGCCGACCAGGACGGCGCCCCCGCCGAGGACCAGCCAGACGACCGGTGACAGACCGAGCCAGGACGGGGCGCCCTGCTTCGGGTTGACGAACCCCCAGGAACCCGCCCGCAGCACCCCGAAGACGATCAGACCGAGCCCGGCCGCGGACAGCGCCGTACCGACCAGGTCGAGCTTCGCGGAGCGATCGGCGGGGACGTCGGCGATCCGGCGGGTCATCGCCAGGATGCCGAGCACGATCAGGACCTCACCGGCGAACACCGAGCGCCAGGACAGGTAGGTGGTGAACAGGCCGCCGATCAGCGGGCCGAGCGCGACGGCGATCGCGGCCGCCGCGGCGACGGCGCCGTACGCGCGCGGCCGCTGGGACTTGTCGAAGTTGGAGGCCACCAGCGCGACGATGGCGGGCATGATCAGCGCCGCGCCGATCCCTTCCAGCCCGGACCAGCCGATCATCAGCACCGTCAGGTTGGGCGACAGCGAGGTGGTCAGCGAGCCGGCCCCGTAGATGATGCAGCCGATGCCGAAGGCGCGCTTGCGGCCGAGAATCTGGCCGAGCTTGCCGCCGGTGATCATCAGTGACGCCATCACCAGGGTGTAGAGCGTGATGGCGGACTGGATCCCGGTCACCGTCGTCCCGAGATCCGCGGCCACCGTGGCGATCGACACGTTCATCACCGAACTGTCCAGCGCCATCAGGAACTGGCCGGACGCCAGAGTGACCAGCACCGTCCGCGAGCCGGTCGCGGTGCGCACGCCGGAGGCCGGCGCGTCGCTGCTCATCTGCGCACCCCTCCCCGTCCGGATTCCGGCCGGACGAGGTCAGTAGAGCGCACCCGCCGGCACCCGGCATCGTCCGCGCCGGGTGATGGCGGGCGTCAGGCCTTGAGGCCCGACATCGCGATCGAGTCGGTGAGGTAGCGCTGGAGGAGGCCGAAGACCAGCAGGCTCGGGACGACCGTGATGGTCGCGCCGGCCATCAGCTGGTTGATCGGGACGGCCTGGCCCTGGAGGGTGGCGAGGCCGACGGTGAGGGTCTGCATCTTGCCGGACTGGCCGATGACGAGCGGCCAGAGGAAGTCGTTCCAGTGCCAGAGGAAGACGAAGATGCCGAGCGTGGCCAGCACCGGGCGGACCAGCGGGAGCACGATCATGGTGAAGATCCGCCATTCGGGGGCGCCGTCGATCTCGGCGGCCTCGAAGAGCTCGTCGGGGAGCTGCAGGATGAACTGCCGCATCAGGAACACGGCTTGCGAGTTCGCCAGCGTGGGCACGATCAGGCCCCAGTAGCTGTCCACCCAGTCGAGCTTCGCGACCAGGATGTACGACGGGATCAGCGTCGCCTGGAACGGGACCATCAGCGTGGCGAGGAACGCCCAGAACATGATCTCCCGGCCGGGGAACTTCTTCTTCGCGAACGCGTACCCGGCCATCGCTGCGAACAGCAGCACCAGCGCCACCGACACCAGCGAGTAGAGCAGCGAGTTCACCGTCCAGCGCGGGATGTCCGAGCTGGACAGCACCTTGGAGAAGTTCGCCAGCGTGAAGTTCGCCGGGTTCAGCGCGTCCGGGAACGTCTGCCCGCTGGGCGGCGCGAACGCGACCAGCACCATCGCCGCGAACGGTACGACGGTGACGATCGCGGTCAGCGTCAGCAGCGTCGGCAACGTCAGCCGGGCCGCGGTCCCACGCCGGGCCGCCGCCGGCGGCTCCGCGACCGGGCGGACCGGCGGGCGGTCGAGTACCTGGGCCATCTAGTCGTCCCTCCCGACGAGCCGGCGCTGTACGAGCGAGACGATCAGCACGATCAGGAACAGCACCAGGCCGATCGCGCTGGCGTAGCCGAAGTCGAAGTACTTGAACCCGCTGTCGTACAGGAAGTACACGAGCGAGTAGCTGGAGCGCACCGGGCCGCCGCCGGTCATCACGTACATCGCGTCGAAGACCTGGAACGCGCCGATGGTCTCGATCACCAGCACGAAGAACAGCACCGGCCGCAGCTGCGGCAGCGTCACGTACCGGAACCGCTGCCAGGTCCCCGCGCCGTCGATCATCGCAGCCTCGAGGTACGACTTCGGCACCGCCTGCAGGCCCGCGAGCAGGATCAGCATCGAGTACCCGAAGCCCTTCCAGGCCGAGGTGAGGGCGATCGAGGGCAGCACGGTGTTCGACTGGCTGAGGAAGTCGATCGGGCCGATCGAGACCAGCCCGAGGACGGCGTTCAGCAGCCCGTCCTGCGCGTCGTAGATCCACTTCCAGATCACCGCCGCCAGCACGATGCTGGTCACGTACGGCAGGAAGAACACGCCGCGGAAGAAGCCCCGCCGCCACACCACCTGGTGCAGCAGTACGGCGGTGCCGAGCGACAGCAGGACCGTCAGCGGGACGAAGATCACCGTGTAGGTGATCGTCACCAGCAGGGCCTCGTGGAACACCTTGTCCGAGAGCAGGCGGGTGTAGTTGTCGAGCGCGATGAAGTCCCATTTCCCGCTGATCCGGTAGTCGGTCAGCGAGAGGAAGAACGCCCCGATCGCCGGCAGGAACCGGAACAACAAGAACAAGACCAGCATGGGCAGGACGAACACGAAGCCCACCCACGGGCGTTTGAGCGTGCCGCGCCGGGCCGGGCCGGCGACGGGTCCCGCCCGACCCGCCGCCGCGTCCGGCTGCCGTGCTTCGGTCAACGCTGCCTCGAGAGCAGGTCGTTGGCCTGCTTGGCCGCGTCGTCCAGGGCCTGCTGGGGCTGCTTCTTGCCGGTCAGCACGGCCTGGATCTCGGTGCTCAGGAACGACATCACCTGCCGCGCCGACGGGTTCGGCTCACCCGGTACGGCGTACTGCAGCGCGTCGCGGAACTTCGCCGCGTTCGGGTCGGTCGACGCGGACTTGGCGTCGCTGCGCGGCGAGTAGAACCCGGACGCCTTGCTGAGCGCGTCCAGCTGCGCGGACTGCATCATGAACGACAGGAACTTCTTCGCGCCGTCGACGTTCTCCGAGGCCGCGTTCACGACCAGACCGCCGGGGAGCCCGAACCCGACCTGCTTCTTGCCGGTCAGCGGCGCCCCGAGCTCGACGTTCGCGGCGCCCCAGGTCGGCGTCACCGTGGCGACGTCGGCCGGCACGCTGGTCATCGCCATCGCGACCTGACCCTTGCCGAACGGCGAGTCGGCGACCACGTTGCCCGCGGTGAGAGCGGTCTTCGGGATCGCGCCCTGGTCCCACAGGCTCTTCAGGAAGGTCAGCGCCTCCAGGCCCGGGGCCTGGTTGAACGCGACGCTCTTGCCGTCGTCGGCGAACACCTTCCCGCCGGCCTGCCACAGCAGCGGGTAGAAGTTCAGGTTCAGCGTCGCCTCCGGCGAGGCCGAGTAGTCCAGGGTGGAGAACCCGGCCGCCTTGAGCTTCGGCGCGGCGGCCTTGATCTCGTCCCAGGTCGCCGGCGGCTTGCTGATGCCGGCCTTGGTCAGGACGGTCTTGTTGTACATCGTCGTGGTGACGGTGTGGTAGATCGGGGCGCCGTACACCTTGCCCTCGACCGTCAGGCCGGGGATCGCGGCCGGCAGGAACTTGTCCTTCTCCGGCGCGACCACGTCGTCGACCGGCTCCAGCGAGCCGCTCTTCACGTACTGCGGGATCTGGTCCGGGATCATCAGCAGGACGTCCGGGCCCTTCCCGCCGGAGAACGCGGCCGCGACCTTCTCCTCGCGGCCCTTCCACGGCTGGTTCTCCAGCTTCAGGTCGACACCGGAGTTGGCCGCCTCGAAGTCGGTCTCGACCTTCTTCCAGTACGCGTCGCTGGCCGCCTGGTCGGCGATCACCGGGTACATCCAGAGCGTGACGCTCTTCTTCGAGTCCGAGGAGCCCGAGTCGCCTCCGCCGCAGGAACTGAGCGCGGCGGCGAGCACGAGCGCCGTGAGTGGTGCCGCCATGCGGCGGACGGTGGATCTCATCGCACCCCCAGGGTGTCCGGAAGTCAGGGCCGGAAGTAGTGAAACCGAATAACGGTCAGGACCGAAAGTAGCCGGGGTGAATTTCGGCTGTCAACGGCTGATATCAATCCGGAACAGCTCGGAGCCGCTCGTCATCAGCAGTTGGTGGTCTCCGCGGACGCCGAGCCGCCGGTGCGCGTGCTGCACGAACACCGTCGGGACCGAGTTCTTCCCCGGCGCGATCCGGTAGATCTTGTTCAGGTCGATGCTCACGTAGACGGCCTCCGAGGTCGCGACGATGTCGCCGCTGGAGGTCGTCGTCCCGAGCGTGAAGGACTTCTTCAGCTTGCCGCTGTCCGGGGCCAGCGCGAAGACGGTCTTCCCGGCCACGCCCCACAGCAGCCCGTCCGGGCCCATCGTGACCGCCGAGACCGTCGCGGCCTTCGCCACCGGTACGACCTCCCAGAGCTTCTTCTTGCCGGCTACGTCCCACGCGAACACTGTGCCCGCTTCGCGGGTCGGCGGGGTGGTCGTCAGGCCGCCGGCGATCGACGTTCCGCCGTACACGATGCCGCAGTGCGCGGTGAGACCGAAAACGGACTCGTCCTGGACGACGTTGCGGTACTTCTCCGCGGTGTTCGTCGCCGGGTCGTAGATCACCAGCGCGCCGCCCAGTCGGTCCCCGTCGGGGATCGTGCCGACCGCGATCTTGCCGTTCACCTCGGTCAGCGCGCGGGCCCGGGTCTGGAACAGGTCGGGCTTCAGGTTCAGCAGCTGCTTGGGGTTGTCCGGCGTACCGGGCGGGCCGGGGGAGTACTCCGGGCTGCTCCAGGGCTTCGTGGTGTCGTAGGAGTAGAGGCGGGCCTCCGGATAGGCGCCGACCCAGACGGTGCCGTCGGAACCCTCCATCAGGGCCTCGACCTGGGAGAACCGGTTGAACTTCGCCTCGCCGGTGGTCGGGTTGACCACCGAGACGCCGCCGTTGAGGAAACCGCCGGCGTAGATGTCGTCCTTGCCGCCCGCCACGGACAGGATCTCGATCGGCTCCCGCCGGACCTTGGTGGTGAAGATCTCGGACTTGCCGGTCTGCGGGTTGTACCGGAACTCCTCGCCGCGCCACAGGGTGCCGACGACGCTGGTTCCCGGGTAGTCGGGCAGGCCCAGGTCGGCGTACCCGATCGAGCGGGCGTTCTGGATCCGGCCGGTGAAGGTCAGGCCGGTGCCGGTCAGCGTCTTGGTGGCCGGGTCGTACTTCTTCAGTTCGCTGCTCTGGATGAGGTACAGCGAGCCGTCCGCGCCGATCGGGGAGATGTCCAGACCGTGCGCGTTCGGGATCTCGTCCACCCAGGTCCGCGAAGCGATGTCCCAGACGTACAGCGGGCCGGGGAACGCGGTGCTGATCCGCGCGTACACGCGCCCGCCGCGCGCGTTCAGGTCGTACACGACCTTGTCGGAGGGGTCGCCGAGGCCGGGCGGCGACGGCAGCTCGGTGATCGCGCCGGTGGCCGCGTCGACCTCCATGATGTGCGCGTCGGGCATCGTGCCGGCGTAGACCTTGCCGCCGGCGTAGTCGATGCTCTTGACGTAGGTCTGGCCGGCCAGGACCGTGCCGTAGTCGCGGACGGCGCCGGTCTTGTCGTCGTACCGGAACACCTTCCCGTGCGGGAACGTCCCGCCGTACACGTTGCCCTGGTCGTCGGTGGCGATCCGCCAGATGAACGTCTCGGTGGCGATCGGCCGGCCGAGGTCCTCGACGGCGCCGCCCGGGCGCAGCCGGTACAGGTGGCCGTTGTTGTAGGTGCCGACGTAGATCGTGCCGTCCGGCGTCGCGGCGACCGCGTAACTGCCGTCCGCTCCGGGCAGCGCCGCCGAGAGCAGGCTGTCGCCGGTGGCCGGGTCGATGGCGTTCAGGTACGCCGGACTTCCGGTGGACACGTTCCAGATCGCGGCCTTGCCGTTCGGGCCGGGTGCGACGGTGCCCCCGATGAGGAGTACGTCGGACAGCGGCGTGCCGAGCGAGACGACCGTGCCGGTCGGCGGTGCGGGCGGCCCGGCGGGCGCCGCGCCGGCAGGTGGCGCCGAAGGGGCCGTGACGAGCAGAGCGGCGAGTGCCAGTGCGAGAAGGGAGCGGACTGATCGCATGCGATTGCCTCCGGGGGGCCTATTTACGGTCCTGTCCGAAAGTGAAGCTCTCACGGCGTGGCCAAGTCAACGGCTCGGGAGAATTTGCCACTACTGACAGCAACCGGTCCGGTTACGGCCCCCGCCGTTAAAGTCCGGGCAGCGCGCCGAGCAGCTTCTCGAGCTTCTCGCGGGTGGCCGCGAAGTAGCTGTTCTCGCGGTGCAACGCGCGGTGGAACGCGGCCAGTTCGGCCGCCGAGATGGTGTTCGAGAACGTGCTGATCTCGGTCAGGTCGAGCCGCCGGTTGAACAGGTGCACGGTGTCCCGCCACCGGTGCAGCTGCCCGACGAGCTCGGCGTCGCGGCGCAGGCCGAGGGCGCCGGACACCAGCGCGAGATCGACCGCCGACACCACCAGCCGCGGATACACCTGCCGGGCGGTCGGGGCGTCGGGCGAGAACCGGTCGTCGTTCAGCAGCCGGGTGTTCTCGTGCAGCTCGTCCGCGACGGCCCGCAGCACCTCGGTACGGCGTTCCGCCTCGGCGGTCAGCCGCTCGACGAAGATGCCGGTCAGACCGGCCACCAGCGTGAGCGAGTTGACGGCCGGCTCCCAGCGCGAGTTCTCCGGCCAGAAGAACCAGATGACACCGAGAACGAATGCCAGCGCGAGCAGGCCGTACGTCACCACGCTGACGACGGCCCGCCGGTTGATCCGCCTCACGTGGCCCAGATGTCGTCGGCGAGGCTGCGGGCGCTCTCGCCGGCTGCCTCCGGTGCGAGCAGCAGTAGCTCCAGGCCGAACGGGTTCGGACGGCGGGTGTACCGGAACTGGGACTGGATCGCCTCGACCGGCGTCAGCTTGCAGGCCTCGGTGAGCCGCTTCAGCCGGGTCGTGGAGTACTTGCGGGTGGTGTAGAGCCGGATCGTGTCACCGATCGGCAGCACCACCTCGGTGTGGTCCGGCAGCTCCATCCGGACCTCGTCGCCGGTGTCGTTCTGCCAGAGGATCTTCACCAGCAGGGCGTCGTCGTCCTCGACCTCGCCGACGAACTTGACCAGCTCGTTGTTGATCTTGAGGTCGGTGTTGTACCGCAGCGCGCTGGTGACGAACTCCGCGAACGCGCGGGTCTGGTGGTACTCGTCCGCGGCCGCGTCGGCGGTCTCCTGGTCCAGGCGCGTCGTACTGGCCACTTCGAGCAGCAGCCGGTCCTGCGCGCGCAGCCCCTGGGTCAGGGTGCCGAGCAGTTCCTCGTCGCTGTCGAAGTTGGCCAGCGTGTTGCCGGTCAGCGTGAACAGGATCGGCTCGTCGCCGACCAGCCGGGCGAGCATCTCGGCCAGCTCTTCCATGTTGTCCGCGATCGAGAAGTCGAGCTGGACCGGCAGCAGCTGGGCGACCGGGAACCGGGCGTCGCGCACCGGTTGGGTCCCCATCCGGAGCATCTCGGAGCTCATGTCGACCGGGATGTAGTACATGTTCCGGTTCTGCCGGCGCAGGTCGCCGACGATGGTGCGGTCCTTGACGCCGGTGCCGACGCCGAGGCTGACGACGTGGAAGCCGCCGTTCTCGACGTGCGGCCGGACCTTGCGCCAGTGCCGCTGGAACGACTCCGCACCGGCCTTCATGACCAGGTAGAACGGGTCGTTCGTCGCGTTCGCCCAGGCGATCGTGGGGCCGATCCCCCAGTAGGAGAAGCCGGAGGTGATCTGCTTGCCGTCGCCGGTCGTCGAGAACGGCCCGCGCAGGTCGCCGGTCAGCGTCGCGAGCTTGTCCGTCTGGTCCTCACCGGTCAGCACCAGCGACCAGGCGAAGTCGTCGTCGGCCAGCGCATGCTCGAGCTTCCGGATCACGGGTACCGGCTCTGTCACGTCTCACCCCTCACACGATGAGACGTCAGGCTACCGGTTCGCGACGGTGCGTGCCGGTCAGATCGGAGTGACCGCGTCGGCCTCCCGGCCCTTCGGCCCGTCGACGATCTGGAACTCGACGTGCTGGCCGTCCTCGAGGGTCTTGTACCCGTCGGAGACGATCTTGCTCCAGTGCACGAACACGTCGTCCTGTCCGTCGACGGCCAGAAAGCCGTAGCCCTTGTCGGCGTTGAACCACTTCACGGTGCCGCGCACCATCGGAACTCCTTGACCACGGGACCCGCTTCACCCGGGCCCCTCGCGATCCACAAGCTTAATGGAGCCGCCTGCGACCAGCGCGACGCCCACGAGCGCCGCGCTGACCCAGAGCGGTCCGCGGAACCCGGCCGCGCCGATCGCCGGCCCGCCGAGCAGCGGTCCGGCGGCGGCGCCGACGTTCAGCGCGGCGGTGGCCAGTCCACCGGTCAGCACGGGCGTCCCGCTCCCGGCGTACAGGCTGTAGGCGATCAGCGTCGACCCGACCGCGAACGACAACCCGCCCTGGAGCAGCACGAGCAGCACGGTCGGTACGACGGACGCCGCGGTGAGCGCGAACGTGCACCACCCGAGGAGCAAGATGCCACCGGCAACCAGTACGAGCCGGTCGTCGCGCCGGTCGGCGTACCGGCCCGCGACCGTCACGCCCGCGAACGAGCCGAGGCCGAAGAGCGCGAGCATCAGCGGCACCCAACCCACGCCCAGCCCGGTGACCTCGGTGAGCACCGGGGAGAGGTACGTGAACGAGCAGAACGTCGCGCCGTTGACGAGGGCCCCGAGCAACAACAGGACGGCGAGCCGGGGCCTGATGTGGAACCGGCCCACCGTGGCCGGACCGGCGCCCCGCGAAGGGACCGAGCGGAGGATCCCGAGCAGCGCCGGGAGCGAGATGATCGCGACCGCCCAGAACGCGGACCGCCAGCCGAGGTACTGGCCGAGCACGGCGCCGGCCGGTACGCCGACGATGCACGCGAGCGTCGTACCGCCGAGCAGGACGGAGGTCGCGCGGCCCTTCGCGTCCGGCGGGACCAGGCCCGCGGCGGTGGCCAGGGCGACGGCCAGGAAGCCCGCGTTCGCGAGCGCCGCGAGGACCCGGGTGCCGAGCAGAACGGCGAAGTCGGTGGTCAGCGCGCCGACGACGTGGACGGCCAGGAAGACGGTCAACGTCAGCAGCAGGGTCCGCCGGCGCGGCCAGCGGGCGCCGAGCACGGCGATCGCCGGGGCGCCGACGATCATGCCGAGCGCGAACGCGGACGTCAGACAGCCGGCGGCGGGGATGGAGACGCCCAGGTCGCGGGCGATGTCCGGGCCGAGCCCGGAGAGCATGAATTCGGACGTTGCCTGGGCGAAAACGGCCAGGCCGAGCAGATACAGCACGAAAGGCATGGAGAGGCTCCGTAACCAGTGGAGGACGGCATGAGTCGTCTCCGGCGGTTCCGGCGGGTCACACGGAACGGCCGGTGGTTACGGTCTGTCCGCCTCCGGGCTGGTCACGCCATGGAGCCTAGAGAAGCGCAGACACCCACGTCCACCGAGTTAGACGCGACGCGACGCGGCCAGGCCGAGGAGTCCGGCCGTGACCAGCAGCAGGGCGCTGGTCACACCGAGGTCGTCGGTCTGCAGGACGCCGTTGTCGGTGAGCATCCAGATCGTGGCAGCGCCGCTCAGCACCGTGCCGGCCACCACCCCCGGCACGTCCGGCCTGGTCTTGCGGGGTTGCTGGCTCATCCGCGCTCCACCTTGATACTGCCCAGCCTGAGATCCAGGTCCAGGGTGACCTGCGACGGGCCGGCCTTGCCGTCCGCGCCGAGGTCGTTGAGCTTCAGTTCGGCATTATGGCCGCCCTGGTGCTGGTCGAGGAAGGCGACGTCTCCCATCTCGGTCGACAACGCGCCCTGCACGTCGACGTCGGCCGGCAGCTTCACGATCACCTCGCCGACGCCACCGTGCACGTCGACCTTGGCGCCCGGGCCGAACTTGGCCTGAGTCAGGTCCAGCTTCACCGACCCGGCGTCGAACTGGTAGCTGGTGCCGGTCGCGGTGATCGTCTGGCTGGCCGGCGCGACGTAGTTGGTGTCGGCGAAATTCTTCGGAACGTCCGGGAACACGGTGCTCGCGATGGCGCCCGCGGCCAGCAGGATGCCGAGCGGCAGCAGCGCCAGCGTGCGGCCGACGAACCCGCCGAGCAGCATGCCGCCGCCGAGCGTGGCCAGGCCGATGATCAGCATGGTCGCCGTGGACGCGCCGGCCAGCGCGGCGATGCCGATCGCGATACCGGTCAGGACGACGATGATCGACTTGACCCCGCGCATGCCCTTCGCGGGCGGCTCGGCGGGCTTGCGCGCGGCCGGCGCGGCGGCCGGCTCGTCGACGTACAGGCCGAGAGGGTCGTCCTCGGTCCACACAGCCTGGACCGGTTCGACGGTGCGGTCCTGGGGTCGCTGTGTGGCCGAGGACGCCGGGCCCGCCGGGGGAGCTGACGGGCCGGTCTGCGGAGGCACGTACGCCGTGGTCGGCTGCGGGCCGGCGTACGGCGAGGACGCCGGGGACGCCGGGGACGCCGGGGACGCCGGGGACGCCGGCGGGACCGTGTCCTGCGGGCGCTGTGCCTGCTTGTTGCTGTTGCTCTTGCGCTGCTTCGCGATCAGCCAGATGACTCCGATCACGATCAGCGGGCCGGGCACGAACCGGCCGAAGTCGAACGACGACATCATCGCGATCGCGATGAACACGCAGGCGCCGACCGCCACCGGCCAGAACCACGGGTGGTCGGTCCGGATCCGGTCGCCGAGCACGCCCTGGGCGGCCGAGCGGTCACTGCCCTCGTCGGGCATCAGCACCCAGGCGGCGATGTAGAAGATCACGCCCGGGCCGCTGATGATCAGCACGGCCATCACGACGCGGACCAGAACGGGGTCGATGTTCAGCGCACGGCCGATGCCGCCGCAGACACCCGCGACCCAGCGGTCCGACCTGCTGCGCCGCCAGCTCTGGGGGTTCTGCAGGCGGTCGCGGTCGAACCCGGCGGGTCCACTCTGGTTCTGCTCCATGCCATCGATACTCACACCGGAGTGCGCCGTGGACATCGGGGATGCACCCTGACCACTCCCGGAGAGGCGGGATTTGGGGGTTCTCCCCGAGTCGACCCTGAGCGCGGAGGGTAGCGGCTGAGGAGGCGGCCGGGGACAAGCCTGCTGGTGTCGGGCCTGTCCACATGTGACGATCGTGGTGATGAGCCAGCCAGCAGCCGCGCCGCCGGGCGGGACCTCCAGCAACGGGGGCCAGCCCGAGCCTACGCCTGGGCAGACCCAGGACCAGTGGCGCTACAAGGGCTGGGGGCCGCAGGGCCCGGCAGGGCAGTACCAGGGCCCGTACGCCGCTTACGCCGCCCGGATGGGTGCGCAGGCGGGCTCGGGACCCGGTCAGTCGTACCTTCCACCAGGGCAGCCGGCCTCCGCCCGCCAGCCGACGGACGCTCCACGGCGGGCGTACCGCCGTACGGAAGGACGCGTCGTCGCCGGTGTGGCCGGTGGCATCGCGGACCACCTTGGCGTGTCGGACACCGTCGTACGGCTGGTGCTGATCGCGACCACGGTGTCCGGCGGCTTCGGCATCCTGATCTACGCCGCGTTGTGGTTCTTGATGCCGCTGGCCCCGGAGACGGTCCCGGCCGCGCCCGGCCTGGCCGCGCACACGCGGAGCGGGCTGCGCTCCGACGAGCCTGCACCGCCGGTCGCCGAGGCGAAGCAGCGGAAACGGGAGAAGAGTCGCGGACAGCTGCCCGCGCTGGTCGCCATCGGCGCCGGGCTGCTGATCCTGTTGCAGGTCGCCGGGCTCGGGATCGCCGGGAAGCTGTTCTGGCCGCTGGTGTTCGCCGCGACCGGTCTGGCGCTGATCTGGCGGCAGGCCGACGAGAGCCAGAAGGACAAGTGGGCGCGCGACGTCCGGGTCCCGATCCTCGGGCTGGTGCTCGGCAAGGGCGGCTGGAAGTCGCTCGTCCGGATCGGCGTCGGCCTCGTCCTGATCGGCACCGCGGTCACCCTATTCCTGGTGCAGAACGGCCGGCTCTCGATGGTCGGCGACGTCCTGATCGCGCTGCTGCTCGCCGTGGTCGGGATCGGCGTCATCGCCGGGCCGTGGGTGCACCGGCTGACCCGCGACCTGAACTCCGAGCGCGCCGAGCGGGTCCGTTCGCAGGAACGCGCCGACATGGCCGCGCACCTGCACGACTCGGTCCTGCAGACGCTCGCGCTGATCCAGAAGCAGGCCGACGACCCGAAGGCCGTGGCCCGGCTGGCGCGCTCCCAGGAGCGCGAGCTGCGGTCCTGGCTGTACGACGAGGAGCACGACGCCGACCAGACGATCGCCGGCGCCGCGAAGCAAGCGGCCGCCGAGGTCGAGGACTCGCACGGCGTACCGATCGAGGTCGTAACGGTCGGCGACTGCGACCTGACCGAACCGCTCGCCTCGATGGTCCGGGCCGCGCGCGAGTCGATGGTGAACGCCGCCAAGCACTCGGGGGCTGCGAAGATCGACGTGTTCGTCGAGGTGGACGGCGACCGGGTGGAGATGTTCGTCCGCGACCGCGGCAAGGGATTCGACGTCGACGAGGTCCCCGACGACCGGCTCGGCTTGCGGCACAGTGTGATGGGCAGGATGGAACGGCACGGCGGCCGCGCGACGGTGCGGTCCGATCCGGAGACAGGGACCGAAGTGCGACTGGAGATGGACAGATGAGCAGCAGGCGGGTAGTCGTCGTCGACGATCACGACATGTTCCGGGCCGGGGTACGCAGCGAGATCGGCGCCTCGGTCGACATCGTCGGGGAGGGCTCCGACGTCGACACCGCCGTGAAGGCGATCGTCGGCACCGAACCGGACGTCGTCCTGCTCGACGTCCACCTCCCGGGCGGTGGCGGTACCGAGGTGATGAAGCAGGTGCACCAGCGGCACCCCGACATCAAGTTCCTGGCGCTGTCGGTGTCCGACGCCGCCGAGGACGTCATCGGCGTGATCCGCGCCGGCGCCCGCGGGTACGTCACCAAGAACATCTCCGGCACCGAGCTGGTCGACGCGATCAACCGCGTCGCCGAGGGGGACGCGGTGTTCTCGCCGCGCCTGGCCGGCTTCGTCCTGGACGCCTTCTCCGGCGCAATCGACATCGCGTCGGTCGACGAGGACCTGGACCGGTTGTCGCAGCGCGAGCGTGAGGTACTGCGGCTGATCGCGCGCGGGTACGCGTACAAGGAAGTCGCCCGCGAACTCTTCATCTCCGTGAAGACCGTCGAAACCCACGTCTCCTCGGTCCTCCGCAAACTCCAACTCTCCAACCGCCACGAACTAACCCGCTGGGCCACCGACCGCCGCCTGGTGTAATCGGCCCGTCGGTTCTGCTGGATGGGGTAGTCGGCCCAGGCGCGGCTCGTTCCCGCCTGAGGGGATGTGTTGCCTGAAGCGAATGGCTGCTGGTGGGCGGGCGGTCCGGCGGCGGCTAACCGGTTGCGACCTGGACGGCGCTCAGAATGTTTGGCAGGGATTCCGGGTGGGCGAGCTTCAGGTCTGCGAGATCGCTCGGGCGGAACCAGCGGAGGTCGTCGTGCTCGCCGGGTTCGGCGATGACCGGTTCGCCGTGCCAGTGCGTGACGAGGAAGCCGCGCATGTCGAGGACCGGGTCGTGGACGGTCATCGGGATGGGCAGCGGGTTGTGGATCTCGACGCCGACTTCCTCGAGACACTCCCGACGGACCGCCTGATCAGGTGATTCGCCTGGTTCGACATGTCCGCCGACAAAGCCCCAGCAGTCCGGATACGCCTGACGCAGTGGGTGGCGATGCGCCAAGAGCACGAGGCCGTCGCGCACAAGGACAGCGGTAGCGATCTGAATCCGGGCGACCATGGCGACACCCTAGGCGCGACCACCGACATACCGCGGAGCCCGCGCAAGTGAGACCTCAGTGGGAAGCGTCGGGTGTCCACTCGCGGCGCAGAAGGCCGTAGACCCAGGAGTCGGAGACGTCGCCGTTCACGATGCAGTCTTCGCGGAGCGTCCCCTCGCGGACGAAGCCGAGCTTCTCGAGGACTCGGGCAGATCCGATGTTGCGTGTGTCGGCCTCGGCCTGGACGCGGTTCAGGTCCAGCGTGTCGAAGGCCCACCCCAGCACAGCGCGAGCGCCCTCTGTCGCATACCCGTGCCCCCACGACGCCTCGGTGAGGCAGTAGCCGAGTGACGCGCTGCGGAAGTCCGGGTTCCACTGGCTCAGGCTGCACCAGCCGAGGAACTCTCCGTCGGACGCACGATCGATGGCCACGCGAGCGCCCGTACCCTCCTCCGCCATCGTCCGGCACGCCGCGAGGAACCGTGCAGCGCGGCTCCGCTCACTCCACGGCGGCGAGTCCCAGTACCGCAGTACAAACGCGTTGCTGTGCAGCGCGAACAGCGCGTCCGCATCCGCGTCGCCGAAAGGACGCAATCGCAGACGATCGGTGGTCAACGTCGGCGTAGGCAGCGACACAGGTATCTCGTTTCGTCCGGGCTCGGTCGCCGACCAACCAAGCACCTGACGCCCTCCATCCGCAACGAATTTCCGGGCCGGCGCCGGGCTGATCCAGCGTCAATGCACCTCGCGCACCATGACGCAGTTGCCCAGGCCCTTGGGCCGGTCGTAGGTGAAACCTTCGCGCTCGTACATCGTGCGGGTGCCGTTGTAGAGGAACGACGAGTTCTTCTTCCGGACCCCGCCGGTGTCGTGCGGGTAGCCCTCTACCGTGCCGCCGCCCGCCTGCGCGATCAGTTCGACAGCTCCGCGCAGGGCGATCGCCGCCAGACCCTGACCGCGATGGCCGCGCTCGACCAGGATGCAGGTGACCCGGTAGTCGGGCAGGCGCTCGGCAGTGGCGAGATACTCCTTGCGATGCTGGATGTCGGGCAGTTCGTCGGGCGTGCCGTACTCCGCCCAGGCCACGGCCTGGTCGCCGTCGTAGACCAGCGCGGCATGCGCGATCCCCTCGGCCACCAGACGTTGCTTGAGAGCCCGGTTCCCCTCGGCGCTCTGCCCCTTCTCCACGCAGTCGGGATGAAACTTGGTACACCAGCAGCCGGCGAACATGCCCTTGTTCCGCTCCACGAGCGCGGCGAAGTCGTCGAAGGTCTCCGGCGTGAGCGCCTTGATCCTGAGGTCGGACATGCCGCCAACGTACCGCTGATTCCGGACGTTCCGCGTCCGTTAACTCATCGCTTTCAGGTCGAGGCCGATGCCGGACGGGGCCAGCAGAGTCAGCTGGTTGTAGTCGATCGTGTACGAGACTGCCGGTCCGAGCGTGGCCAGGATCGCGGCCTGCAGCCTGGCAGTTTCGGCGGTGCAGGAGTGGTCGGTGATGGCGATGTCGCTGAAGGCCAGTTCGCTGTTGTTGCGGGTGACGGTGCCGGAGAATTCGCTGCATCCGGTCCAGCCGGTCAAGCGCCCGTCGTCGAACCTGATCCATGCTTCGCCGGCGCGATAGAAGCCCTGGCGCAGATCGGCGTTGGTGATGGTGGTGACGACGTTCCACCTGATCCCGTCGAGCGGGACATCCGGTTCGGCGATCTGCCGGTCCAGCAGCGTGATCGTCGTACTTGCGGAGGTGAGGGTGAGCTCGTCGCCGTTCACTTCCCAGCTGGGTTCGCTCGTCAGGAACGTCTTCAGCCATTCCTCCTGGTCCCGAAGCGGCGGTTGGCAGCCGACCTGGGTGCCGCCGAGACCGGGGATCCACAGGGTCCCGTCGGCCAGCAGTTCACCGGCTGCGCTCGCTGTGCCCAGACTGTTACAGCCGACGTCCGCGCGTACGACGTCGTACACCGCGGGCCGTCGGCGTTCTTGTTGGGCGTCCGCGCGAACTCGAGCCGGATACGCGTGTTCGGGAGCAGTTCCCTGGGCTCGCCGCCTTCAATGATTGCGGTGGACAGGTACGTCTTGCCAAGCGGCGTGCTGGTCGACGGATCCAGAACCGCGATCGCGGATCTGAACTCGCGCAGTCGGTCCAGGAGTACGCCGGGTCCGCCGGCCGCTCGGTCCTGCATACCTGCTCGATGCAGGGTCGGCCGACCGTCCAGATCGACGCGGATCACCGTGCGGGCTCCGTAGGCGGCAGCCGGCGTACGGCGGTCGTCGGCGTCGATGATCACAGTGCCGGCCGGCAACTGCGCGCGGGCTTCGGCGGCAGAGGCGGCTGGAGCTTGGCCGGTTCGGCCGGCGCTACCGCCGTAAAGGAAGGGATGGCTTTCCCCCAGGTACACCAGCGGACCCCAGGACCCGTCGAAGAACAGCACCCAGCCGTCCTGGATGGCAGGCGCCAGCCACTCGGGCATCGTCGGGTCCTGCCGGATCGGCGCCAGGACGGCGATCCGCTCGGCGAGCGCGAAGTCGACCATGGCGAGGGCGCTGGTCGGCAGGTCGAGGTGCCGGAACAGCTGATCGTGCGCGGCCGACGTGTGGACCGAGATGCCGACCGGGTGGTCGACGGGGCGGCCTTTCAGGAGATTCACCGCACGGGCGTCGCGGGCCACCACGGCGTACGTCAGCGGACTCGGACTCGTCACGACGACAGCCTCACCAGCCCGCAGTACGTCGACCGCGTGCAGCTGCGCGCGATCGAACTCAGGCAGGTCAATCTGAGGCGGCTCTTACCTACCCGAGGAGGTGTAGGGGAGGAGGGCCATTTCGCGGGCGTTCTTGATGGCTCGGGCGATTTGTTTTTGTTGCTGGACGGTGAGGCCGGTGACGCGGCGGGAGCGGATCTTGCCGCGGTCGGAGATGAACTTGCGGAGGAGGGCGGTGTCCTTGTAGTCGATGTAGGTGATGCCGTCGCGGTCCAGCGGGTTCTGCTTCGGCTTGCGCTTGCCGGTCGGGGCCGGGCGTCGGGGCATGACGCCTCCTCTGTTGAATGTCGTTTTCAACTAGCGTAGCGCAAGGTTTCGGCGGTGGCGCGTTTCGGCCAGGGCATCGATTCGCCACTCCGTTCCGGCGGTCCGGGCTTGGTGGCTGTTATACCGTCGACTGTTATGGAGCGGAATCTCACAGCCGATCAGCTCGCGCTCTTCGAGAAGGAGTTCGCGTCGAACCCGCAGTACCGGGTGATGCAGAACGCCGTCACGCAGACGCCGGTCAACAGCATCGCCCTGGATCGCCAGATCGTCACCTCGATGGACCATTCGGTGTCCCATCTGCTGGACGACTGGAAGGTCACCAATCAGAAGAAGAGCGGCCGTTGCTGGCTGTTCGCCGGGCTGAACCTGCTCCGCGCCGGCGCGGCCGAGAAGCTCGGCGTCAAGGACTTCGAGTTCTCCCAGAACTACCTGCTGTTCTGGGACAAGTTCGAGCGCTCGAACTTCTTCCTCGAGGCGATGATCGACACCGCGGACCGCGACGCCGACGACCGGACCGTCGCGCACCTGCTGTCCGACCCGATCGGTGACGGCGGCCAGTGGAACATGTTCGTCGCGCTGGTCCGCAAGCACGGCCTGGTGCCGAAGACCGCGATGCCGGAGACCGAGAGCTCGTCCGCGACCGCGCAGCTGAACGACACCCTCCGCAAGCTGCTGCGCCAGGGCGCGCGCGACCTGCGGGCGCTGGAGGGCGACGAGGCCCGTCGCGACCGCAAGCGGGAGATCCTGACCGCCGTGCACCGGGTGCTGAGCATCCACCTCGGGACGCCGCCGCAGAAGTTCCTGTGGCAGTGGAAGGACAGCGACAAGGGCTTCCACCGCGACGGCTGGACCACGCCGACCGAGTTCGCGGCGGCGTACGTGCAGCTGCCCGTCGACGAGTACGTCTGCCTCGTGCACGACCCGCGCCCGAGCAGCCCGGTCGGCCGGACGTTCACGGTGGACTACCTGGGCAACGTCATCGACGCCCCGCCGGTGGTGTACCTGAACGTCGAGATCGACTTGATCAAGCAGCTCACCAAGGACGCGATCGTCGGCGGCGAGCCGGTCTGGTTCGGCTGCGACGTCGGCAAGCAGATGAACGCCGACCTCGGCTTCTGGGACGCCAAGCTGTACGACTACGGCGCGGTGTACGACACCGACTTCACGCTGGACAAGGCCGAGCGGCTGGTGCACCACGAGACGCTGATGACGCACGCGATGCTGTTCACCGGCGTCGACGTCGTGGACGGCACGCCGCGCCGGTGGCGGGTCGAGAACAGCTGGGGTGACGAGAAGGCCGACAGCGGGTTCTGGACGATGAACGACTCGTGGTTCGGCGAGCACGTGTTCGAGGTCGCCGTCCGCCGTTCCGCGCTGCCGGCCGAGCTGCAGGCCCGCCTCGACGACGAGCCGATCGTGCTGCCCGCCTGGGATCCGATGGGCGCCCTGGCCGACTGACAACGCAGTGTTCCCGAAGGACCCCGGCCACCGGCCGGGGTCCTTCGCCGTTTCACCCGGTGATGAGGGCGAGGGCCTCGGTGGGGCGTTCCAGGGTTGGGAGGTGACCGGCCCAGGGGAGGTTGATGTGCTCCGCGTTCGGGAGGCGTTCGGTGAGGTAGATCGCAGAGTCGGCGAAGAACTTGAAGTCGTGGGCGCCGGTGATCAGGCGGACCGGTGCGGTGATCTTCTCCGGCTCGACCGGCCATTCCTCGTTGTCCACGTCACCGGCCGCGAGCTGTACGTCGTACGCGCGCTTCTGCATGACCCGGAGCAGTTCACGGGCCTCGTCGTCCGCCTCCGGGCCGATCCACCGGCGCACTGTGAGTTCGGTCGCACCGTCGACGTCGCCCGCCTCCAGCAGCGCGTTCTCCTCGCCCCACAACGCCCGCAGCTCGTCGTCCGGCTGCACGTTGTCGGTCGGTGCGCAGAGCAGCACCAGCCGCGAGAACAGCTCCGGCCGACGGCTCGCCACCTGCTGTACGACGTACCCGCCGTACGACGCGCCGACCGCCGTCACGTCCTTCGCGCCGAGCTCCTCGAGCAGCGCGAGCACGTCGCCCGCGTCGGAGTACGTCGGGGCGAGCGGCGTCTCGCCGTACCCGCGCAGGTCGAGCGTGATCACCCGGTTGCTGCTCTTCAGTTCGTCCACCTGCCGGGCCCACATCCGCGAGTCGGCCACCCCGGCGTGCACCAGCAACAGATCCGGGCCCTCCCCGGTCACCGCATGAGAAATCGTCATGGCTGAACCTTCCAGGCCACAGCCGTCGCCAGGCAAACTGATTAGACCCGGACGACGGTGAACGCCTCGGCGTAGTGGTTGGCCGGGAAGCCGGCTGCTGCGGCGACGGCCGCGAAGTTGGTGCGGATGCCGGCCCGGAGACCGTCGGGGTCGCGGTGCTGGCTGGTGTGCGACATCAGCGCCGCGATCTTCTGGTCGAACGTGTCGGTGATGTCGACGTAGTGGTTCGCGACCGGGTGGTCCATCATCCACAGCTCACCGACGTCCCACGCCTCTTCGGCCAGGTCCGGGTACGCGTACGGGTTCCCCGCCGCGGGATAGAACGCGCGGACCGCCGCCTCGGCCGCGGCCAGGTGGTCCGGGTGGGAGACCTGCAGCCGGTGCCACGAGCGCTCCGGCGACTGGGTGAGCAGCCGTTGCGGGCGCACCGTGCGGATCACCCGGCTGATGTCGCGGACCAGTTGCGGGGTCGGCTCGACGGAACCGTCCTGGTAGCCGAGGAAGTGCAGGTCGCGGACGCCGACGTGCTGCGCGGCGGCGGTCTGCTCGGCCCGTCGTACGGCGGGGATCCCGGCGCGGTCCCGATCCGGCTCGAAGCCGCCGGCCTGACCGTCGGTGACGACGCAGTACTGGACCTCGATGCCGGCCTTGGTCCACAGCGCGACCGTGCCGGCGCCGCCGAAATCGATGTCGTCGGGATGCGCGACGACGACCAGCACGCGCTCGATCTCGCTGTCCGGCCGCGGGTCCGCCTCAGGCACTGTCACGCTCCCGACCCTAGCCGTTTGCCTGGGTGGGCACAGTGGAATTCATGGAGTTCGGTGGCACGTGCGACCCGCGGGACGCCGGCCTCGACCCCGGCCGGCTCGCGGAGGCGGTCGAGCTGATCGAGGCCCGGGGCGCGGTCGCGCAGCTGTGCGTCGTCCGGGACGGCCGGACGGTGGTCGATCGCTCCTTCGGGTGTTCACCGAACGCGTTGTTCTGGCTCTTCTCCGCGAGCAAGCCGTACGTCGCGGTCGTCATCCATCAGCTCGTCGAGTCCCGGCGGCTGCACCTCGACGACGCGGTCGCGGCGTACTGGCCGGAGTTCGGGCACAACGGCAAGCGGGAGATCACCGTTCGCCACGTGCTGCGGCATCGCTCGGGCCTGTCCAACGCGGGCTCGTACGTCGGTGAGGTCCGCGCGATGACGGACTGGAACCGCTCGCTGCGGCGGATCGAGGAGACCGCGCCGCGGTGGCCGATCGGAACCGTCGCGTACAGCCCGCTGGCGTTCGGGTTCGTCCTCGCCGAGGTTGCGCGGCGCTGCAGCGGGACGCCGATCGACGAGTTGGTACGGCACAACGTGCTCGAACCGCTCGGCGTCGAGGACACGTACCTCGGCCTGCCCGCCGAGCTCTGGGGCCGGCACGTGCCGATCCGTGCGACCGGTCCGCTCGGGCCGTTCATCCAGTCCGTCGTGAACCGGCGCAGCACGCGTGAGGCCGTCGTACCGGCGGCCGGGATGTCGACGACCGCGCGGGACCTGGCCGCGTTCTACCAGGCATTGCTGGAGGGCCGTCTCTTGCGGCCCGAGTCGCTCGCGGCGGCGGTCGAGCCCAGCAGCGAAGGCGAGTACGACCCGGTGGCGCGGGCGCCGGTGCGGTGGTCGCAGGGGTTCCAGCTCGGCGGGCCGCGGTGGATGGAGGGCACGGTGTCGTCGCTCGGATCAGTCAGCAGCCCGCGGGCGTTCGGCCACAACGGCAGCAACTGCTGCATCGGCTGGGCCGACCCGGATCGCCGGATCACGTACGCGTACCTGACCAACCGGGTCGGCCGCCCACAGCCGGACCTCCTCCACCACGCGGCCGTCGCCGACAAGGTCCTCGAAGCCGCCGGTTAGCTGAAGACGGGGAGCGGCACCCGCCCCGTGATCACCTGGTC
Source organism: Kribbella sp. NPDC051936 (assembly GCF_040680955.1). Classification (NCBI taxonomy): domain Bacteria; kingdom Bacillati; phylum Actinomycetota; class Actinomycetes; order Propionibacteriales; family Kribbellaceae; genus Kribbella; species Kribbella sp. NPDC051936. The sequence goes on from NZ_JBFAXS010000003.1 coordinate 494,734, forward strand.
GACGATGCCGTACTCCTTGGCGCCCTCCGCGGTCAGCACGTGGTCGCGATCGGTGTCGTGCCGCAACTGCTCGACGGTCTGCCCGGTGTGCCGCGCGAGGATCTCCTCGACCTGGCCGCGGACCCGCACCACCTCGTCGGCCTGCAGGATCAGGTCCGGGATGGTGCCCTGACCACGCGCGGCCGGCTGGTGCAGGACGATCCGGGCGTGCGGCAGTACGGCGCGGCTGCCCGGAGTGCCCGCCGCGAGCAGGACCGCGCCGGCGGAGATCGCCTGCCCGACGCAGAACGTCGAGATCGGCGACTGGATGTACTGCATCGTGTCGTAGATCGCGAGCATCGCGGTCATGTCGCCGCCCTCGCAGTTGATGAAGATCTTGATCTCTTGCTCGGGCTTGTCCGCTTCCAGATGCAGCAGTTGCGCGATCAGTGCGTTCGCGACGCCGGCGTCGATCGCCGTGCCGATGTAGATGATGCGCTCGGCCAGCAAATGGGAGTAGACGTCCATGATGCGCTCGCCGCGAGGGTGCTGCGCGATCACGTTCGGGATCGTGTACGTGCTCATGCTGCCGCCTTCCGTCGGGGCATGACCTGGTCGAAGGAGTCGACGATGTGGTCGATGAAGCCGTACTCCCGGGCCTGGTCCGCGGTGTACCAGTGGTCGTGCAGCGAGTCCTCGTGCACGGTCGCGAACGGCTGGCCGGTGTCCTCGGCGATCAGCCGGAGCACGGTGTCGCGGATGTGCCGCAGATCGTTGGCCTGGATCTCGATCTCGACCGCGGACCCGCCGATCCCGGCGGAGCCCTGGTGCATCAGGACCCGCGCGTGCCGCAGCGCGAAACGCTTGCCCGGCGTACCGGCCGACAGCAGGAACTGCCCGGCGCTGCAGGCCAGCCCGATCGCCAGCGTCGACACGTCGCACGGCACCAGCCGCATCACGTCCCGGATCGCCAGCATCGACGGCACCGAACCGCCGGGCGAGTGGATCCACAACGCGATGTCGGTGTCCGGGTCGTCGGCCGCCAGCGACATGATCTGGCTGGCGAGCAGGGTCCCGTTGTCGTCGTCGAGCACGCCGTCCAGGACGACGATCCGCTGCCCGAACAAGCGTTGCCGGGCGGCCTCGTTGAACATCGGCGGTTTCATGTCTTCTGCCATGTGTTCATGGTTGTCGCAGCCACCGGGCGCATCCCAGCTTTTCTGCTGACGGCAAGTCTGCCCAGAGCAAAGCCGGCGGTATGGCACTCTCCTGCGGGTGAATCTGACTGCGGACCTGGGCAGCGCCGCGCCGGTGGTCCTGCACCTCACCCGGCAGCTGTCCTAGAGAACGGCCGCCAATCGATCTGCGAAGTCGGCCGGGAACGCGTGCCCGAGCCCCGGGATCGGCTCGATCGTGAACCCCTTCAGCTGATCGGCCGAGCCCTCGACCGTCTCCAGCAGATCGTCCTCGGCGCCGATCCAAATCGTTGCCGGAGACAACGGCGTCCCGCCCGCCGGCAACTCCCGCAACGCAGGAGCCATCGCAAGCACACCGGCAACAGGAACCGGCCGCCCGGTCAACGCCCAATCAACAGCAGCCCGCCCACCGGCCGAGAACCCAGCCGCAACCACCGGCACCCGCCCCGCTCCCAAGACCCGCGTCCGGCTGTTGGCGAGCTGCAAGCCTGTTGCCGTTTGGGCCTCGGTGAGGGCTTTGGCGATGTCGGCTGCGGCTTGGTCGCGGTCGGGCCAGGTGCGGTACTTCGGTGACATGCGGCGGGACGACTGGACGCAGATGAGGGCGTAGCCGAGGTCCAGGACGCCGTTCCAGTCCCGCCGGGCGTGGCTCGCCGTCTGCCCGGCCCCGTGCAACGCCACCACCACCCCCACTGCCGCCTGATCCGGCAGATCGATCACCGGGGGAGCCGGATCGTCGGTCACGCGGGGCTCGGACACTCTGACCAGTTCCTGGAACTCGGGGCGGTCCTGCAACCCGGCCAAGTCGTCGTCCTCGGTGAGGATCGCCGGCCGCCACCACGCGCCCGCCGCACTCGCGTCGAGCAGGACCCGCAGCGCCCCGTCGGCGTCGCCGGAGGCCCCGAGCAGGCACGCCTTCAGGTGGGCGAGTTCGGCGGCCCACGCCTCCAGGCCGTCGCTCTCCGCGTCCACCAGGTCCGCGGCCGCGCGGTACTTCCGGTCGTAGTACTGGACCTCGACCCGGTCCACCAGGTCGTCGTACCGCAGTTCGGAGGCATCCATGAGGCCGATCCTGGCAGCTCCGGACGCGCGGTTCGAACCGGTTTTCGGTAACTGTCGGCGGGAGCGCCTAAGGTGTTGGGTGATGACTACGCTGTTCTCGCCTGATGAGCTCCCGGTGCCGCTGGAGGAGCCGAAGACGTCCCGGACCGACCCGGATGCGCTGCTCGACGGGCTGAACCCGCAGCAGCGCGCCGCCGTGGTGCACGCCGGCAAGCCGCTGCTGGTGGTGGCCGGTGCGGGGTCGGGCAAGACCCGGGTGCTGACCCGCCGGATCGCCTACCTGCTGGCGGCCCGCGACGCGCATCCCGGCTCGATCCTGGCGATCACGTTCACCAACAAGGCCGCCGCCGAGATGCGCGAGCGCGTCGTCGACCTGGTCGGGCCGCGGGCGAAGCTGATGTGGGTCTCGACGTTCCACTCGTCCTGTGTGCGGATCCTCCGCCGCGACATCAAGCGGTTCGGGATCAACTCGACGTTCTCGATCTACGACGACACCGACTCGCGCCGGCTGATGACGCTGGTCTGCCGCGAGCTCGACCTGGACGTCAAGCGCTACAACCCGCGCGCCGTGCTGAACTGGATCAGCGCCCAGAAGAACGAGCTGGTCGACCACGAGACGGCCGCGGCGAAGGCGGAGAACCACCTCGAGCAGACGTATGCCGAGTGCTACCGGATCTACCAGGAGCGCCTCGCCCAGGCGAACGCGCTGGACTTCGACGACCTGCTGATGACCACGGTCAACCTGCTGCAGGCCTTCCCCGAGGTCCGGGAGTACTACCGCCGCCGCTTCCGCCACGTGCTCGTCGACGAGTACCAGGACACCAACCACGCGCAGTACACGCTGATCCGCGAGCTCTGCGGCGAGGACGAGCCCAACGACAACGGCCCGACGGCGCCGCCGGCGGAGCTGATGGTGGTGGGCGACTCCGACCAGTCGATCTACGCGTTCCGCGGCGCCACGATCCGCAACATCCTCGCCTTCGAGGAGGACTTCACCGGCGCCGAGACGATCCTGCTGGAGCAGAACTACCGCTCCACGCAGACCATCCTGACCGCGGCCAACGCGGTGATCGCGCGCAACGAGGGCCGCAAGGCGAAGAACCTCTGGTCCGACCAGGGCCAGGGCGAGCAGATCGCGGTGTACGTCGCAGACAACGAGCACGACGAGGCGCAGTTCGTCGCCGACGAGATCGACCGGCTGGCCGACGCCGACGGGGTGAAGCCGTCGGACGTCGCGGTCTTCTACCGGACCAACGCGCAGTCGCGGGTGTTCGAAGAGGTCTTCATCCGCACCGGCCATCCGTACAAGGTGGTCGGCGGCGTCCGGTTCTACGAGCGCAAGGAGGTCCGCGACGCGCTCGCTTACCTGCGGGTGCTGGTGAACCCGGAGGACACCGTCTCGCTGCGCCGGATCATGAACGAGCCCAAGCGCGGGATCGGCGACCGCGCCGAGGCCGCTATCGAGGCGCTCGCGCAGCGGGACCGGATCTCGTTCGCGCAGGCGATGCGCCGGGCCCAGGACGCGCCGGCGATGGCGTCGCGGTCGGTGAACGCCGTGCAGGCCTTCGTCGACATCCTCGACGAGCTGACCGCGATGGTCGACTCGGGCGCGCCGCCGGACGACATCCTCGACGTCGCGCTGCACCGCTCGGGGTACTACGAGACCCTGCAGAAGTCGCCGGACCCGCAGGACGAGACCCGCCTGGAGAACCTGGACGAGTTCATCTCGGTGGCGCGCGAGTTCGTCGAGGAGCGGACCGCGGCCGGCGAGGCCGCCGACCTGCAGGCGTTCCTGGAGCGGGTCGCGCTGGTCGCCGACGCCGACCAGATCCCGGACGCGGCCGACGACGGCGGCGTGGTCACGCTGATGACGCTGCACACCGCGAAGGGCCTGGAGTTCCCGGTGGTGTTCCTGACCGGCATGGAGGACGGCGTCTTCCCGCACTCCCGCTCGCTGACCGACCTGAAGGAGCTCGAGGAGGAGCGCCGGCTGGCGTACGTCGGCATCACCCGGGCCCGGCAACGACTGGCGATCTCGCGCGCCGCGGTGCGTTCGGCGTACGGCGCTCCGCAGCACAACCCGCCGTCGCGGTTCCTGGAGGAGATCCCGGCCGAGCTGCTCGACTGGCGCCGCGACGAGTCCGCGATCACCCGCTGGTCGGGGACCGGCACGAGCCGCGGGAGCGGGATCCCGAGCCGGTACGAGCCCGCCCGCAAGACTGCCTCCGACAAGCCGGTGATCAGCCTCAACCCGGGCGACCGGGTGGTGCACGACAGCTTCGGGATGGGCACCGTCGTGGTGGTCCGCGGCGAGGGTCAGCAGGCCCAGGCCGACATCGATTTCGGCTCCGAGGGCGTCAAACGCCTGCTCCTGCGCTACGCACCGGTGGAGAAGATCTAGTCAACTTCTTGGACGGGTGCGTTGCATCTGACCCGGAGATTGAGACAATCAAGGATCTTCGGCCCACTCCCGGAAGCGGCCCCCATGTCCAAGTCGTCGGCCAGCAACCGCCGGATCATCCTGGCGGGAGCGAATCCTGGGCTGCGGCTGTTCGACGAGAAGGGCAAGGTCACGGCGTACGCGTCGATCTGGATGGTCGACTGGTCGATCCGCGGCTCCGGTACGGCGGTGGTGCTGTGGTTCGACGGGATCGTCCGGGTGGTGTCCGAGGACCCCGACCTGGCCGCCTGGCTGGAGTCGTACTTCGTCCGCTCGTTCCTCGAGGTCCAGGGCCTGCCCTGGCACGAGCCGGCCGTCGAGCGGGACCTGGTCCAGGTCTCGATGAACCTCGCCGACGGGTTGAGCGCCAAGGCCGCGGACATCCAGATCGAGATGAGCGGCGTCCTCGACCGCCGGCTGTTCGCGACCGACAACTTCCAGCTCGCCGACGGCAACCACAGCCTCAGCCTGGTGATCGCCCCGGTCCGCGCCGCCACGGTGTCGATCGGCGGCGCGTCGGTCCCCGGCTTCGTCCAGGTCGACGGCTCGCCGGACAAACCGGGCTCGTCGGCGTTCCTGACCACCGCCGAGGTCTGGCAGCGCTGACCCTTCCCTTACGCTGTAAGCCCAGCGTCGGAAGGGAATCCAGGTGGCACAGGCGAACTCCGAGCCACGGGCGCCGCTGAGTCGCGAGTTGTTGCTCCGGGCCGCGGTCGCGATCGCCGACGCCGACGGGCTCGAGGCGGTCACGATGCGCCGCGTCGGCGAGGCGGTCGGCGCCGAGGCGATGTCGCTCTACCACCACGTCGCGAACAAGGGCGATCTGCTCGACGGTCTCGTCGACCTGGTGATGGCCGAGATCGACGAGCGCGTCGAGCGGGCCGCCGTACCGGGCGACACCTGGAAGCAGGCGATGCGGCGCCGGATCCTCTCGGCGCGCGAAGTCATGCTGCGGCACCCGTGGGCGCCGCGACTGTTCGAGACGCGGCCCACCATGAGCCTCGCGGTGGTCCGATATCACGACCGGTTGGTCGGGCTGATGCGCGCCGGCGGGTTCTCGTACGACCTCGCCCACCACGCGCTGCATGCCTTGGGCAGCAGGGCGCTCGGATTCTCCCAGGAACTGTTCGATCCGGCCGCGAGCGCGAGCCCGGCGTCCGAGCGGATGCTCCGGGAGTTGGCCGATCAGGTCCCGCACCTGACCGGCATGATGGCCGAGATCGCGCACGACGACCCGGCCGGCACGATCGGCTGGTGCGACGACCAGGCCGAATTCGAGTTCGCCCTCGACCTGCTGCTCGACGGTCTCGACCGCCGGCGCTGACCGCGCCAGGCCCTTGACGTCCCTTACGGCGTAAGGCAACCTTACGCCGTAAGGAGACTTACGTTGTAAGGGGGACGGGATGAAGGCCATCGTTCAGCACGAGTACGGGTCACCCGACGTTCTGGCGTTTGCCGACGTCGAGACCCCCGAGCCGGCCGCCGGTGAGGTGCTGGTGCGGGTGCACGCCGCGTCGGTCAACGCGCGCGACTGGCACGTGCTCCGCGGCGATCCGTACATCGCCCGCCCGTCCGCCGATCTCGGCCTGCGGCGGCCGAACGTCACGATCCGCGGCACGGACTTCGCCGGCCGGGTGGAAGCGGTCGGCCGGGGAGTGACCGACGTACAGGTGGGCGCCGAGGTGTACGGCGAGGCGCCGCAGGCGTTCGCGGAGTACGTCGCCGTGCCGCAGGACCGGGTCGCGGCGAAACCGGCCGGCCTCGGCTTCGAGGAGGCGGCCGCGCTGCCGCTCGCGGCGAACACCGCGTTGACGGGTCTCCGCGACACCGCAAAGGTCCGGCCGGGGCAGCAGGTGCTGATCAACGGTGCGGCCGGTGGCGTCGGCACGTTCGCGGTGCAGATCGCCAAGGTCCTCGGTGCGACGGTGACGGCGGTCTGCAGCACACGGAACGTCGACCTGCTCAGCTCGCTCGGTGCCCACGACATCGTCGACTACACGACGTCGGACTTCAGCCGGCGGGACCAGCGGTACGACGTGATCCTCGACCTCGTCGGCAACAGGTCGCTGACCGCCCTGCGGCGCGCACTCGACCGCCGCGCCACGCTCGTCCTGTCCGGTGGCGGGCTGTACGGCGGCGGCAGCGTGTTCGGCCCGCTCGGGCTGATGATCCGCGGGCAACTGTCGAGGCCGTTCGTGCCGCAACGGGTCGTGATGTTCAACGCGGTCCCGAGCAAGGCCAACCTGACAACGCTGCGGGAGTACGCCGAAGCCGGACAACTCACCCCGGTCATCGACCGGACCTACCCGCTCTCCGCCGCTGCCGAGGCGATCCGCTACGTCGAAGCCGGCCACGCCCGCGGCAAGGTCGTGATCACGGTCTGAGCGCCCACCAGTTCTCCATCCGCTCCACGGCCCGCTGGTCGCCGTCGAGCACCCGCTGCAGCCGGAACAGGTACGCCGCGATCCCGGCCGCGCCCTGCATCCATCCGACGCCCGGCGGCAGCAGCGGATCCTCGTTGCGGTGCTCGACGAACCGCCAGTACCCCTCCGGGGCGGCGTGGTCGAGCAGCGTCTCGCCCATCAGGACGGCGAAGTCCAGGTCCTGCTTCTCACCGTCGCGTTGCCACGCGTCGAGGAACGCGTCGCCGACACCCGCCGTACCGCAGCAGCGGCCGTCGTTGTCCCAGAACCCCGGATGGAGCCGCTCGGGGATGCCGGAGTACCGCACGCCGTCCAGGCATCGGCGCCGCCAGGTCCGCGGTGTTTGGCCCGCGACCTGCTCGACGCCGGCGTGCTCGAGGGCGCTGAACGTCAACGCGGTCCCGGCGCCGCCGTGGCACCAGTTGAACGTGAACTCGTCGCCGTGCCGCTCCGCCCACGGAATCACCCGCGGCACCCGGAACCCGCGCTCGTCGGTGATCCCGATCGTCACCAGATGCTCGGCGCCCCGCCGCGCCGCGTCGACGAGCTCCGGACGGCCGAGCTCGGTCCCGGCCAGCGCGAGCACCGCCGCGATCCCCGCGAGCCCGTGCGTGAAGTTCGGCATCTCGGTCGGCTCGTCGGTCCGGAACCGGCGGGACACGAACTGCCAGTTGAGCCCGGTCGGCAGCTCCTCCCGTTCGCCGAGCAGCAGGTCCGCGGCCTGGTCGGCGAGCGCCGAGGCGTCGTCACCGCGGCGGGTCGCCCACAGGGCCCCGAGCAGGATCGCGCCGGTTCCGAGCGTCACGTCGTTGCCGACCGCATCGGGCGCGTACCGCGGCTCGTCGAGGAAGCTCTCGTGCCAGCCGTTGCCGGTCGCAAGGGACTGGAGGCGTGCCAGCGCGGCGCCGGTGCCTGGTTCGTCGAGTGCGGTGAAGACCCCGATCGAGCTGACCAGTCCGTCGAAGAACGTGGTCACCGTGGTCGTCGGAATCGTTGCGCGGACCCGGTCCGCGATGGCCGTCGCAAGGTCCTGCTCGGCCTGGGTCCACGGGCGGGTCAGCCGGATCTCCGCCAGCACGTGTGCGAGCCCGCCGACGCCGCTGTGCATGCCTTCGGGGTACTTGTCGGGGGTGTCGCTGCCGCCGAAATCAGGGATCCACGGGCCGTCGTCGTCCCACCGGACCTGGCTCAGTGTCCAGGACCAGGCCTGTTCGGCCACCTCGCCGTACGTCATGGCAGGGCGTTGCGGAGCCGGATGCCGCTGAACTCGAGGGTGCTGCTGACGACCGCGGCCCAGAAGTCGTGCAGCCGCTGCAGGACCCGCAACTGGATCCCGGCTTCCTCGTGCAAGGCGAACAGGTCGCCGACGCGCTCGGGCGGACCGATCGGCCGTACGTCGACGCGGGCGACGACCGCGGCGTCGTGCTCGGCGAAATCGGCGGCGGGCAGGCGGTACGCGTAGAGCTCGACCGAGCGGATCGCGTCCAGCCAGCCGTACTCGACGGCGTGCACACGGGTGCCGGATCCGGCGCCGATGATCCGGTCGCGGTCCTCGGGGGTGGTGTTCGGCCCGACCCAGGCCATCGCGCGCGGGCATTGCCGCGGGAACCAGTAGTCGGGGGCCCGGTCATGGCCGACGGCCCAGACGTACGGGGTGATCTTGTCGCCGGTCCTGGCGACGTAAGGCCGGAAGATCTCGATCGTCGGATCCTCGGAGAAATGCAGAACCTCACCAACTGCCGGACGCATGCCAGCAGCTTAGTCAGGGAGTCGTTACGGGTTCAGGCCACAGTGGTTGCGCAGCCACGGCATCGGGTTGATCGGCTCGCCGCCGTCCGGCCGGACCTCGAAGTGCAGGTGCGGGCCGGTGGTGTTGCCGGTCATGCCGACCCGGCCGACCTCGTCGCCGGCGTACACGGTCTCGCCGACCTCGACGCTGAACTTCGACATGTGGTTGTACCAGGTGACGGTGCCGTCCTCGTGCCGGACCTGGACCTGACGGCCGTACGGACCGGCCCAGTCGGCGAAGATCACGACGCCCTTCATCACGGACCCGATCCGGGTGCCGATCGGGGCGGCGAAGTCGGTGCCGGTGTGGTTGCGGGCCCAGCGGCTGCCGCCCTGCCCGAACGTCGCGGTGATGTGGTAGCCGGAGATCATCATCTCGCAGCGGGTGGCCGACTCGCGGGCCTTCTGCTCGGCGGCGTCGGCCTTGGCCTTCGCGGCGGCCAGCGCGCTCGCACGCTTGGCGGTCAGGGCCTGGGTGGCGGTGAGCTTCGCGGCCCGGGCCTGCGCCAGCTTCGCCGCGGCGGACTGCTTCTTGGTGGTGGTCGTGTCGGCCAGCTGGACCCGGGAGGAGTCACGGGTGGCGAGCTGGCGCGCCTGGATGCGTGCCGTGGTGATACCGGACAGCTGCTGACCACTGTCCAGGCTGAGCGCGGCGAGGTTCACCGCGGAGTTCGCCTGGGTCGGTGACGACAGGGCGCTGTGGCTGAAGCCGACAGCTCCGGCTGCCGCGGCGAGCGCGGCGGTCAATCCGACGATCTGGGTACTGCTGGGGGTATTACGCCTGGCAACGCGATGTTTTGCACTCTGACGTCCTGCGCCGGGCTTGCGCGCAGCATTGCCGGGCGTGACGCGGTCGCCCGCGGCACGGTGCTGGGACACAACGTGGCCTTTCGGTCACAGGGGAGGGGCTTGAAGCTTGGTTTTGCAGCCCCCGGAGGGTTTATTCCCCGGGAGGACTCACAGACCATAACGGAAGGGTCACGGGGTGACAAACCCCGCCACCCACTTTTCCGCGGCTCCTTCACGAAACTTTTGCATGAGCCGCTGCACGTGCATCCGCCGGAAGCGCCCAGGAAGCTTCCTGATCAGGCAGTTTTGGGCTCTTCGTCCAGGTGGGCCAGTACGCCGGTGATGCGGTGCACGACCTCGCCGTGGAACGGCAAGGACAGGTGGCCCACGCCGTGCACCCGGACATTACTCGCCGTCAGGTCGGGGTGACGGATCCGGGCCCTGCGCTGCGGCACGATCAGCTGGTCGACGTCGCTGTAGAACGCGACGAACCGGGTGTCGCAGTCCGGCGCCGGCTCGTCCAGCTCCGCCATCAGTTCGCTGTCCGGCCGGACCTGCTTGACCAGCGGCCACGGCAGCAGCTTGGCGGCGACGGTGCCCTGGTGCGGCGTGCCCAGCGTGACGCACGTGTGCACGCGTGCGTCGCCGCCCAGGCGCTGGACGTAGTACCGCGCGATCAGCCCGCCGAGGCTGTGCCCGACGACGTGGATCTGGTCCGACCCGGACGCCTCGCAGATCGCCTCGATCTCCCGCCCCATCCGCTCGGCGGTGCGGCGGATGTCCAGCGTCAGCGGCGAGTACGAGAACGTGTGGATGCGGCTGAACCCGCGACGGATCAGCTGCCGGCGCATCAGCGCGAAGATCGTGTGGTTGTCGATGATCCCGTGCGCCAGCAGGATCGGCGTACCGGCGGCCCGGACGTCGCTGACGAGCAGGCCGCGCTGGGCCGGGCCGAGGCCGGCGAGGTTCAGCCGCGCGGGCAGGTCGGGGGCGCCACGGACCAGGCCGAGCGGGTACATCGCCAGATGCGTGGTCAGCCAGCCGATCTCGACCGCCGCTCCCTGCAGCACGCTGGGCGAGAGGGCCGAGCGGGCGCCGTACGCGAGTCCGTCCAGCGCGCCGCGGACCTCGTCCTGCCAGGTGCTCATGGCGACTCCTCACCAAACCAGACCCCCCGGTGGTCCGATCTCTTCCAAGGTAACCGGTTCCCATCCTGCGTGTGGGGGAACACACGCCTCTGTGTCTTATCCGTGAGGAACGCCAGCGGTTAGCCTGCCCCCATGCCTGCTACGAGCCCGTTGCGCGTCGTCGTCGCCAAGCCCGGTCTGGACGGACACGACCGCGGTGCCAAGGTCGTCGCCCGCGCCCTGCGGGACGCCGGCATGGAGGTCATCTACACCGGTCTGCACCAGACCCCGGAGCAGATCGTCGAGACCGCGATCGCCGAGGACGCCGACGCGATCGGCCTGTCGGTGCTGTCCGGCGCGCACATGACCCTGTTCAAGCGGGTCCGAGAGCTGCTGACCGAGCGGGACGCCGAGGACATCGTGGTGTTCGGCGGCGGCATCATCCCGGACGCCGACCTGCAGCCGCTGGCCGAACTCGGGGTGCACAAGATCTTCACCCCGGGCGCGACGACCACCGAGATCGTCGACTGGGTGCGCAGCAACGTCGGCGACGCCTCGGCGACCTCGGCCTGACCCCCCGGGCTGGTTCCGCGTCACTCCGGAGCGTGATGACGACTGCCCGGAGTCGTTCTGAACAGTCATGCCCTGTTCAGTCAGGTTACTAATCGGTAATACCGAATCGTTAAGAAATACCCGGTTGTGCGGGCTTCCCAAACGCGGTCGCATACAGCCATGCGGCTGTCCGTTTCAGAGACCGTCCGGCCGGGTTGTGTGTGGCTCAGAACACATCGGCCCGTTCTCGGTTACTGTCCGGACAGGGCGGATCGCAGTGCGGTGGGGGACTGCGACCTACTGACGCAGGACCCAAGCGAGTCCCATCGGGAGAGGGCAGGTAAACGATGAGGTTTGAACGATCACACGCACGCAGGACGGCTTTTGTGGCCGTCGCAAGCAGCTTCGCGCTGCTCGCCACCGCGTGTGGTAGTGGCGACGACGGAAGCAGCAGCGGCGGGGGCAGCAGCTCGGCCGGAGCGCTCGAGGGCCGGGGACCGATCACCTTCGCCACCGGCAAGGACACGTCCGGAAACCTGCAGAACCAGCTCAACGCCTGGAACGCTCAGCACCCGAACGAGAAGGTGGAGCTGAAGGAGCTGCCCGAGGACGCCGACGCGCAGCGCCAGCAGATGGTGCAGAACGCGCAGGCGCAGTCCGACGCGTTCAGCGTGCTGAACATGGACGTCGTGTGGACGTCGGAGTTCGCCGCGAACCAGTGGATCACCCAGATCCCCGAGGACAAGGTGCCCGACCTGGGCAAGCTGATCCCGGCGACGGTGGAGACCGCGAAGTACCGCGACAAGCTGTACGGCGTGCCGGTCACCTCCGACGGTGGTCTGCTCTACTACCGCAAGGACCTGCTGACCAAGGCCGGTATTGCGGAGGCCCCGAAGACCTGGGACGAGATGCTCGCCGCGTGCCAGAAGGTGGCTGCGTTGCCCGAGGGCAAGGGCATGGGCTGCTACTCGGGTCAGTTCGAGAAGTACGAGGGCCTGACGGTCAACTTCTCCGAGGCCGTGAACTCGGCCGGCGGCGAGGTCGTCGGCAAGGACGGCAAGCCGAACGTCAACACCCCCGAGGCCAAGGCCGGCCTCGACGAGCTGGTGAACGGCTTCAAGACCGGCGCCATCCCGAAGGCCGCGATCACCTACAAGGAGGAGGAGAGCCGCCGCGCCTTCCAGGAGGGCAAGCTGCTCTTCCTGCGCAACTGGCCGTACGTCTACTCCCTGGCCAACAAGACCGACGGCTCCTCGAAGATCGCCGGTAAGTTCGCGGTCGCGCCGCTGCCGGGCAAGTCCGGCGCCGGTGTCTCCTCGCTGGGTGGTCACGACTACGCGATCAGCTCGTTCGCGAAGAACAAGGCCACCGCGATCGACTTCATCAACTTCATGGCGAGCGAAGAGCGCCAGAAGGCGAACATCGAGAAGACGTCGCAGGCGCCGACCTGGCAGTCCCTGTACGACGACGCGGCGCTGAACAAGCAGTTCCCGTACTTGGCGCCGCTGAAGGCCTCGATCCTCGGTGCGCAGCCGCGCCCGCGGGTGGTCAAGTACGGCGACGTCACGGCCGCGATCCAGCAGGCGGCGTACGACGCGCTGAACGGCAAGCAGACGTCTGACCAGGCGTTGTCCGGCCTGCAGACCAAGCTCGAATCGCTCATCACGCAATGACCGTCGTGCCGGGGCCGGTGTGTGGGGAGGTTGTGACCACGCACCGGCCCCGGCCAGTCCCTGCCCCGGCTCCGGCCGGGAAGCAAAGGAGGCACAGGTGACTGCAAGTACGCCGGTCGCGGAACGGCCGGTCAAGGAGCCGAAGCGCCAGCAACGGTTCGACGAGGGCACCGGCCGGCTGGCCGCGACCCTGCTCTCCCCGACGCTGCTCGTCCTGGGCGTCGTCGTGTTGTTCCCGATCATGGCCGCGCTGCGGGATTCGCTCTACCAGAGCGGTCAGCGGCTCGACGAGAACGGGTTCATCGTCAAGGGCTCGACCTTCGTCGGGCTCGACAACTACACCGCCATCTTCAAGGGCGAGACCGGCGACCGGTTCTGGAACGCGTTCTACAACACGTCGCTCTTCACCGTGGTCTGCGTGATCCTCGAGACCGTCCTCGGTGTCGCGATGGCGCTGATCATGCACAAGGCCTTCAAGGGCCGCGGCATCGTCCGGGCCAGCATCCTTGTCCCGTGGGCGATCCCGACCGTCATCTCGGCGCTGCTGTGGAAGTGGATCTTCCAGGCCGACGGCATCGCCAACGCGGTGCTCGGCACCCAGGTGCTGTGGTCGACCGAGGGCTGGCAGTCGAAGCTGTCGGTCGTCATCGCCGACACCTGGAAGACCGCACCGTTCATCGGCCTCCTGGTCCTGGCCGGGCTGCAGACCATCCCGGCCGAGGTCTACGAGGCCGCGAAGGTCGACGGAGCCAACGCCTGGAAGACCTTCACCCGGATCACGCTGCCGCTGGTGAAGCCGGCGCTGCTGGTGGCGGTGCTGTTCCGGATCCTCGACACGCTGCGGATCTTCGACCTGCCGTTCGTGCTCGTCGGTGCGCACAAGAACTCGGTCGAGACACTGTCGATGCTGGCGTACGACCAGGCGTTCACTACGAAATACGGACCTGCAGCTGCCTATTCGACGGTGCTGTTCATCTACGTCGCGGTCGTCGCGTATCTGTTCGTGAAGATCCTCGGCGCCGATGTCATCGGCGAAGCCAGAGCCAAGAAGCGCGGCGGCGGACGCCGGAAGAAGAACGGCGACTCGGATACGGCAGCCGCACGGGCTGTCGTCACCGCGGGAGCCGGTCCGGGTACTGGAGGGAATGTCTGATGGCTACCGCAACCGCACAGCCCCGGGCCGACGCGGCTCGGGTCCGGGCCGCCGAGTCCGGCCGGGTGAAGCGCTGGCTGCCGCTGCTCGGCGTCGCGCTGATCGTGATCTACTGCCTGGCGCCGTTCTACTGGATGGTCGTCTCGGCGTTCCGCCGGCCGGCCGACCAGTTCTCGAACGCGCTGATCCCGTCGCCGTTCTCGATCCAGAACTTCAAGGACGTGTTCAGCGGCAACAACGGGTTCCCCCGTGGTCTGCTGAACAGCCTGATCGTGGCCGGCTCGGTGACGATCCTGACGCTGGTCATCGGCATGATCGCGGCGTACACGCTGGCCCGGCTGGACTTCCGGGGCAAGAACGTCGTGCTGGCGATCATCATCACCACATCGATGTTCCCGGGCATCTCGCTGGTGGTGCCGCTGCTGAAGCTGTTCGTCGACATCAAGTGGATCAACACCTACCAGGCGATGATCGTGCCCAGCCTGTCGTTCGCACTGCCGTTGGCGGTGTGGAACCTGACCGCGTTCTTCCGGCAGATGCCGCAGGAGCTCGAGCAGGCGGCGATGGTGGACGGCTGTACGCCGGCCCAGGCGTTCCGCAAGGTCATCATCCCGTTGGCGGCGCCCGGTGTGTTCACGACCGCGATCATCACGTTCATCGCGGCCTGGAACGAATTCCTGATCGCGCTGAGCATGACCAACAAGAAGTCGATCCAGACGGCGAACGTCATCGTCTCGCAGTTCACCGGGACGACGGGCCGCGACCAACCGTTCGGCAGCCAGATGGCCGCCGGTGTGGTGGTCACGATCCCGCTCGTGATCGCCGTCCTGCTGTTCCAGCGCCGTATCGTCGCCGGCCTCACGGCAGGTGGCGTGAAGTGAGCTGGAGGGACCGGCGGGAACAGGATCGCCGGGACCGGGAAGACCGTGACCGGCGGGACCGGGAGGACCGGGACCGCCGGGACCGGGAAGAGCGTGACCGGCGCGACCGGGAGGACCGGGACCGAAGGGACCGCGAGCGATACCGCTGAAACACGAAACGGCCGGAGCATTCGCTCCGGCCGTTTTTCGTTGGCCGACCGGGCTTTGCGGGCAGTGGATTGTAGACCCGAACATGCGAGACGTCCAGCATCGAACACTGCAACTACTTGCAGTGTCTTTCTGTTGTTATCACGCATACGGGTACTTATGCTAATTGGGCCGGCATTCGCAAATGGCCATACAAGTCCGGGAGAATTTCCGACGGCGCCTGGCGCCGGTCGTGCAGCGGAGAGGATACTTCATGCGTAATTCACGGCGAATTCTATGGTTCGGGTTGGTGGCGGCCTTCTCGCTGGTGATCGTGGGCCTGGTGGGCACGACGCCGGCCATGTCCGCCCCGGCCGGTCAATCGGCAGTTGATGAAGCTGCGGCACAGACCGTCAGTTATTATCGTGCGTTGATACAGAACAAGCAGACGAAACTCTGTCTTGAGAGCAACAGTGTTGGGACTGCTTACACGCGTACTTGCAACAGCGGCAATACGTACCAGCAATGGCGTTTCGACAACACCGCCAACCAGTTCATCTGGAACGTTGCCACCGGGCGCTGTCTTCAGTACGCGCTCGGGAGCGGCTCGGCGACCGGTCTGGTCTCCACGAAGCCGTGTAACCGTTCGAATTACTACCAGCTCTGGGTGGCGCATATCACCGGAGCGGAGTTCACCTACTACGGCCGGCATTGTCTCGACAGTAATTCCGCCGGTGCGGTCTACAATCTGCTGTGCAACGGTTCTAACTACCAACTGTGGAACAAGATCTACTTTTCTACTCCGTGAGGTCAGGACACCACGAGTGTGGGAACAGTCGGAGGTGCCCCTCCGACTGTTCCTCGGTACGCAGGGGTTTCACCGCGGATGTGTTCGGCACTTGCTTATGGGTCAGATCTGTAGCCAGGCGGTCGTGTCGTCAGGTGGTTCGTCGTTCGCGAGTGTTTCCCGGTCAGCAGGACCTTCGCGTGTGCTCGGCAGCGGAATCGGGTGTCGGTGAGGTTGACGACTCAGCGGGGGCCCGGCTCGACTTCCGGGGCAAGAACCTCGTGCCGGCGATCATCATCACCACGTCCTGATGGCGCTGAGCATGACCAACAAGAAGTCGATCCAGACGGCGACGTCATCGTCTCGCAGTTCACCGGGAGCGCTACCGCTAGGTGACGACACAAAAGGGCCGGGGCCGACCAAGGTCCCGGCCCTTTCGTGTGGTCACAGGACGGCGGCACCTGAGGACGCAGCGCGTCGCGTTCATCCGCACAGGCGGATGTGCCGGCCGGTGCGCACTGAGACGATGCCCCAGGGGATCGACGGCGGAATCCGCCACGGCACACACCGGGCCGCCTGGGGGCGGTCGCAATCAGGGGGCATCATGCGACGAACAGCATGGATTCTGATCGGATTCGGAGTGCTGCTACTGGTTTTGGCGGCGCTGCTGAGGTTCGTGGTCGCACCGGCCGCGACGAAGCTGCCGAGCGATACCGACACCACCACGACGTACAGCGGGAGAGGCACCGTGCTGAACGCCGCGGCCCTGCAATCGGGTGACGTGGCCAACGCGCTCGCCCGGGACATCCCGGTCACTCTCGACCGCCATGTCTATGTCAGTGACTCCGACGGTGACACCGCCATCGTCCACGACGACGGCACCCTGAAGGCCGGCCCGTCGTCGTCACAGAGCAACCACACGTACGCCGTCGACCGGACGACGATGACCGAGACCGATCCGATCAACGGCGTCCAGGTCGAGCAGCACCACGGCCTGACCGTAACTCTGCCGGTCGACCCGGAGCCGTCGTCCGACGTCTACACCTATTGGGACACCATGACCCGGAAGGCTGTTCCGGTCACCTACATCGGTACCGAGGACCGCGCGGGGCGCACGACGTACCACTACCGAGCGACCGCGTCCGGCCCCCTCGCGGACCCTGCGCTGCAGCAGCAGTTGCCGACCTCGCTGCCGAGGACGCTGGCGCCCAGACTGCTCGCGCTGTTGCCGACGCAGACGCAGCAGCAACTCGCTCCGCTGGTGGCCGCACTGCCGGCACAGGTGCCGCTGGGCTACACCGCCACCAGCACGTACGACGTGTGGGCCGACACCGATCTCGGCGCTCCGCTCGACACCAAGATCAACCGCTCCGTGACTGCCAACGTGTTGCTCGGCAACAACGCGCTCCCGCTGCTCCCGGTCCTGGCGGTCGATGTCACCGAAAACCAGGCGTCGGTCGCGGACGCGGCGGCCAAGGCGAACGATGCTGCGCTCAAGCTCGACTGGATCCAGCTGTGGGGTCCGCTCATCCTGCTGGTCCTCGGTCTCGCCCTGATCGGCGTCGGACTGCTGGTCGGCCGGCGGAAGCCGGAGCCGCCGGCGGCCGCACCGACCGGACGGGTCGATGCGGGGTCACCGGCAGCCACGTGACGGCGGCTTTACTCCTCGAGCCAGACGCTGGTGTCGGGCGGTAGCCCGGCACCGGTCAGCGGCTCACTGCTGAGCAGAACCTTGCCGTGGGGCGGGAGCGGAACCGTGGTCTCGCCGAGGTTCACCACGCACCGGAAGCCGGGGTCGCGGGTGAACGAGAGGACGCCGCCGGGGGCGTCCTCGTCCCAGACCAGCCGACCCTCGCCGAGCGCCGGGTGTTCACGCCGGATCCGGAGCGCGTCCTTGTAGAGGCTGAGGTGGCTGCCGGGGTCGCCCTTCTGTGCTTCGGCGGTGAGGCCGGCCCAGTCGGCGGGTTGCGGGAGCCACGGCTGCCCGGAGCCTGGGCCGAAGCCGTACGGCGGCTCGGAACCTGACCACGGGATCGGTACCCGGCAGCCGTCGCGGCCGCGGACCGTGTGACCGGAGCGCTCCCAGGTGGGGTCGTCCAGTACTTCCTCGGGCAGGTCCTCGACCTCGGGCAGCCCGAGCTCGTCACCTTGGTAGATGTACGCGCCGCCGGGCAGCGCCAGCTCCAGCAGCGCGGCGGCCCGGGCCCGGCGCAGCCCGAGCGCGAGGTCGGTCGGTACGACGCCCGCACCCGCGAGCGCGTCCTTGTGGTCACGCCCGTACCGGGTGCGGTGCCGGATCGTGTCGTGGTTGCTCAGCACCCAGGTCGCGGGCGCACCGACCGCCCACAGGTTGTCGGTCGTGTGGTCGACGACCTCGCGCAGCTCCGCCGCGTCCCAGGCGGCGCGCAGGGCGTCGAAGTTGAACGCCGAGTGCAGCTCGTGCGGCCGCACGTACTGCGCCAGCCGCTCGGCCGGCGACAGCCACGCCTCCGCCACGAACACCCGGGGGCCCTGCGGCGTATCGGCGTACTCGTCCGCGATCGCGCGCCAGCGCTGGTGGATCGTGTGGACGCCCGGCTGGTCGTAGAACGGGTGGCCGACGTACTTCTCGTGGGTCGGTTCACCGTTGTGCAGCAGTTCCACGTCCGGCATCGCGGGATCCTTGGCCATCGAGTCGGCGACGTCGATCCGGAAGCCGTCGACACCGCGGTCGAACCAGAACCGCAGGATCGCGTCGAACTCCTCGATCACCTTCGGGTGGTCCCAGTTCCAGTCCGGCTGCGAGATGTCGAACAGGTGCAGGTACCACTGGCCATCCCCTGAGTCGGCACTGATCTGCTGCCAGGCGCCGCCGCCGAACGCGGCCGGCCAGTTGGTCGGCGGCAGTGTTGGATTCCTTCCCCGCCCCTCCACCCCGGTCTGGCCGCCCTCCTTGCCGTCGCGGAACCAGAACAGATCGCGCTCCGGGGAGCCCTTGCCGGCCGCCAGCGCGGCCTTGAACCACGGGTGCTCCCAGGAGCAGTGGTTCGGCACCAGGTCGATCAGGATCCGCAGGCCGAGCGCGTGCGCCTCGGCGATCAGCGCGTCGGCGTCCGCGAGGGTGCCGAAGTCCGGGTTGATGTCGCGGTAGTCGGCGACGTCGTACCCGCCGTCGAGCAGCGGGGACGGGTACCACGGGCTGATCCAGATCGCGTCGACGCCGAGATCGGCGAGGTACGGCAGCCGGGCCCGGATGCCGTTCACGTCGCCGGTCCCGTCACCGTCCGCATCGGAGAAGGAGCGCGGGTACACCTGGTAGACGACGGCGCTACGCCACCAGTCGTCAGCTGGTCTGCTCTCAGGATCGGTCATGCCAACCAGCCTCGCACGACCGGCGGGAGGGCTGTGACAGTCGTCTCAGCCAGTACCCCGGCTGTCGCTGCCGGCCCGAAGGTGGCTAGTGTCAGGAATCCGTACAGGCGAGAGAGGGACCACACTCGTGGATCTGATGGAATTCCAGGCGAAGACGGTCTTCGCCAAGCACGGGGTGCGGACGACCGTGGGTGCGGTCGTCACGACTCCGGAGGAAGCGCGCGCGGCGGCCGAGAAGATCGGCGGCCGGGTGGTCGTGAAGGCCCAGGTCAAGACCGGTGGGCGCGGCAAGGCCGGCGGCGTCAAGCTGGCCTCGAGCCCGGACGAGGCCGAGGAGAAGGCCCGCGAGATCCTCGGGCTGGACATCAAGGGTCACGTCGTCAAGATCCTGAACATCGTCCCGGCCGCGGCGATCGGCGAGGAGTACTACTTCTCGTTCCTGATCGACCGGGCGAACCGCAACTACCTCTGCATCGCCTCCGCCGCCGGCGGTATGGAGATCGAGGAGGTCGCGCACACCAACCCGGACGCGGTCGCGCAGATCTCGATCGACCCGGCGACCGGCGTGGACTCGGCGTTGGCGCGGGAGATCGCGGAGGCCGCGAACTACCCGGCCGACGTGATCGACGCGGTCGTCCCGGAGATCGTCAAGCTGTACGAGGTGTTCATCGGCGAGGACGCGTCGCTGGTCGAGGTGAACCCGCTGGTCAAGCTCGAGGACGGCAACGTCGAGGCGCTGGACGGCAAGGTCACGCTGGACGAGAACGCGGACTTCCGGCACCCGGAGCACGCCGAGTTCGAGGACGTCTCGGCGGCCGACCCGCTGGAGGCGGCGGCCAAGGCCAAGGGCCTGAACTACGTGAAGCTGGACGGCTCGGTCGGCATCATCGGCAACGGCGCGGGTCTGGTCATGTCGACCCTGGACGTGGTCGCGTACGCCGGTGAGGAGTTCGGCGGCCAGAAGCCCGCCAACTTCCTCGACATCGGCGGCGGCGCGTCGGCCGAGGTGATGGCGAACGGTCTGGAGATCATCATCTCCGACCCGCAGGTGGAGAGCGTGTTCGTGAACGTCTTCGGCGGCATCACCGCCTGTGACGCGGTCGCGAACGGCATCGTCCAGGCGTTCGAGCTGCTCGCGAGCCGCGGTGAGCACGTCACCAAGCCGCTGGTCGTGCGGCTGGACGGCAACAACGCCGAGGAGGGCCGCCGGATCCTCGACGAGGCCGGGCTGGCCGGTCTGGAGCGGGTCGACACGATGGACGGCGCCGCCAAGCGCGCCGCCGAGCTGGCTGCGAAGTAAGGGATCGCCGAACAATGTCTATCTTCCTGACCAAGGACAGCAAGGTCATCGTCCAGGGCATGACCGGCTCCGAGGGCACCAAGCACACCACCCGGATGCTCGCCTCGGGCACCAACATCGTCGGCGGCGTGAACCCCCGCAAGGCGGGCCAGAGCCAGGACTTCGACGGAAAGGCCGTTCCGGTGTTCGGCACGGTCGCCGACGCGGTCAAGGAGACCGGCGCGAACGTGTCGGTCATCTTCGTCCCGCCGAAGTTCACCAAGGACGCCGTACTGGAGGCCGTCGAGGCCGAGGTGCCGCTGGTCGTGGTGATCACCGAGGGCGTGCCGGTGCACGACACGGCCGCGTTCTTCGCCGCCGCGCAGGCGTCCGGCAAGACCCGGATCATCGGCCCGAACTGCCCCGGCATCATCACCCCGGGCGAGTCGAACGCCGGCATCATCCCGGCCAGCATCGCCGGCCAGGGCCGGATCGGCCTGGTCTCCAAGTCGGGGACGCTGACCTACCAGATGATGTACGAGCTGCAGGACTTCGGGTTCTCGACCGCGATCGGGATCGGCGGCGACCCGATCATCGGGACCACGCACATCGACGCGCTGCAGGCGTTCCAGGACGACCCGGACACCGACGCGATCGTGATGATCGGTGAGATCGGCGGTGACGCCGAGGAGCGGGCGGCCGCGTTCATCAAGGAGAACGTGACCAAGCCGGTCGTCGGGTACGTCGCCGGCTTCACCGCGCCCGAGGGCAAGACGATGGGCCACGCGGGTGCGATCGTGTCCGGCTCGTCCGGCACCGCGGCCGCGAAGAAGGAGGCCCTCGAGGCCGTCGGCGTGAAGGTCGGCAAGACGCCGTCCGAGACCGCCAACCTGATGCGCGAGATCATGCAGGAACTGAGCAAGTAGATCCCAGGCTGCCGGAGCGGGACCTGCCCAGCCGGGCGGGTCCCGTTCCTACTTGTAGGCGGCGGAGCGGTCGACCGCGCGGATCAGCGTCTCGTTGAACGTCGCGTCGGTGAGGTCCAGGTTCTTCAGCACCGGGAACAGCAGGTAGACCGCCCGGTTCCCGGATCCGGCGATGCCGATCCGGTAGACGAACTTCTTCCCGTCGCCGGTGTCGTAGGTCGCCTTCCAGCTCTTGCCGCTGACGGTGCTGGTCTTGACCGTGCCGGTCGACTCGACCTTGGCGTTCGAGACGTTCTTCTCGCAGGCGTCGACGTTCTTCTTGACCTGGCTGACGAAGGTCGAGGCGGCGGCCGCGGTGGCGAACTTGGCGACCGTGTCGTCCATGCCGAACTCGGTCGGCACCTGCGCCTCCGGCGTCACATAGGTGACCGTGCCGTACTTCACCGGCTTGGTCTTCTTGAGGTCGATCTTCTCGCAGCCGGTGCCGGTGCCGGTGCTCGCGGTGGCGCTCACCCACGGCTTGTCGATCTCGTCCAGCAACGGCAGGTCGACCGACGCCATGAAGCCGGGGGTGTCGACGTTCGGCAGCAGGGCCGGTTTCGCCAGCGGTGCGCCGGTGCCGCAGCCACCGGTCTGCGCGCAGATCTTCTTCGCCGCCGCGTTCGCGGTCGCCAGCACCGCGTCCGGACGCGGCGGGGTGGCGGCGGTCGTGTCGTGCTCGACGACCATGGTCGCCTGCCCGGCCAGCGTGACCGCGACGGTCCGGTACTTCGTCTTCGATCCGGGCAGTTGCGCGAAGACCGCGATCACGCCCTGCTCGCCGACGCCGGACGTCACGTAGCCCGCCGACAACCGGGTCTGCGGTGTCGTGCATTGGCTGAGCCAGTGCACGACCGTCGAGTACGTCTTGGCCGCGGTGGCCTTGTCGTTCGACACGTCGACGTACTGGACCGCGGTGTCCTTGGTGGCGGAGTTCTGCAGGGTGCGGACCCAGGTGCGCAGGCCGGACGGGTCCGCGAAGCGCTGCAACTGGCACGCGAACGCGCTGTCCGGCGCCGAGTCTCCGTCCGCGGTCTTGGTGACCGCCCACGTGCCGGTCGCGCCGAGCGTCTTCGCGCCTACGGCGTCCAGCAGCGCCTTGTCGTCGGTCAGGACGTCGGAATTGGTCGGCTTGTCGTCCGACGGGCCGCTGCCTGCCTTCGGACCTGCCTTGTCGTCGCCGCCGAACGCGTTCAGTGCGGCGACACCGCCGCCGCCGACCAGCACCACGACCGCGACCCCTGCGGCGATCGTCTGGTTCCGCTTGCGCGCCTGCTGGCGACGCGCTTCCCGGGCAGCGGCGCGACCGCCGCCGCGTGGTGCACGGTGGGAACCGGCCAAAGCTCGACCTCCTGACTGATTCCACCCGACAGTACCCGGTGAACCCCGGCGGGCCCCACTCCGCTACCACCAGGCGAACTCTCGTGGACCGAGCGTGAGCAAGCGGCCTGAAGTCTCCCACATCCGGCGTGTCAGGACGAGTGGTGTCCGCGGACGGGGAGACCATGGGAGTCAGATGACCGACATGCTGAGCCGCCCGGGCGCGCGGGACGGCGAAACGAGCGCTGCGCAGACGTCGGAGATCGCCGCCCGGACCAAACCCTTGGTCGTGTCGGCCGTGATCTC
Source organism: Kribbella sp. NPDC051936 (assembly GCF_040680955.1). NCBI lineage: Bacteria > Bacillati > Actinomycetota > Actinomycetes > Propionibacteriales > Kribbellaceae > Kribbella > Kribbella sp. NPDC051936. The sequence continues at coordinate 517,931 of NZ_JBFAXS010000003.1, forward strand.
CGCCGGGGCCTGCCTGCTGACCGGTCTGCTGACCTGCGCCGCGGTCGCCGTGATCGGCTGGCTGGGGGCGACGTTCGGCGGCGCGTCCGGCGCGGTCCGGGCCGGTGCGTCGGCCTGGCTGGTCGCACACAAGGCCGGGGTGACGATCGGCACCGGCCGGATCAGCATTGCGCCGCTCGGCCTCACCCTGTTCTTCGCCTGGTGCCTGTACCGCGGCGGCAAATCGGCGGCCCGCTCCAGTGCGGCCGACCGCACCAAGGACCTGATCGCGCTGGGCGGGGCGTTCGCGCTCGTCTACGGGCTGGGCGCGCTCGTGATCGCGTTGCTCACGGCGGAGGGCTCGCTGAAGGTGTCGCCGTGGTCGGCCTTCCTGGGCGCGTTCTCGCTCGCGTTGATGGCCGGGCTGGCGGGGATCGTGGTCGAGTCCGGAGCCGGCGCGGACATCGCGGACGCCACACCGGCCGGCCTGCGGGACGTCGTACCGGCCGCGACGGCCGCCGTACTGACCGTGATCGCGCTGGCGTCGTTGCTGTACGGCGTCCTGCTCGCGATCCACTTCTCCCGGATCACCGGGATGCTCGAACTCCTCGACGCCGGCGTGATCGGCTCGGTCGTGCTGTTCGCGATCTGCCTGATGCTGGTGCCGAACATGGTGCTGTACGTCGTCGCGTTCCTCGCCGGGCCCGGCTTCCAGTTGGGGGCAGGTACGACGATCGCGCCGACCGGCGTGGACGTGGGGAACCTGCCCGCGCTCCCGCTGCTGGCCGCGGTCCCTGCCGACGGCGCGACCCCGTCGTACCTGCTGGCGCTGACGGCCGTGGTGCCGCTGGTGGCCGGTGTGATGGCGGGGCTGGTCGTCGTACGGCGTGGGCTCGTGGAACGGGACGCGTACGCGCTGGGCTGGGACGCGTTCGCGTTGCGCGGCGCGATGGCGGCGCTGGTCGCCGGGGTCGTCCTGTTCGTGCTGCTCGCGCTGTCGGGCGGGTCGGCGGGGCCCGGGCGGATGTCCGCGGTCGGGGTGCCGGCGGCGCTGCCGGCGGCCGGTGTGCTGGCCGCGGGCATGGCGATCGGGGCCGCGATCACAGCCGCGGTGGTCGCGTCCCGCCGTCCGCCCGGCCGACCGGATGACGAGGAGACCGACGCCGGGCGATAGGCTTCCGGCCGTGACTTCTGCTGTGGACCCCGGTCCGGCTGATCCTGCGCGAGCGCGCCTCGTCGTGCTCGTGTCGGGGTCGGGGTCGAACCTGCAGGCCTTGCTGGACGCCTCCGCCGACCCGGCGTACGGCGCTCAGGTCGTCGCTGTGGGCGCCGACCGGGACGGGATCGCCGGCCTGGACCGCGCTGCGGCCGCCGGGGTGCCGACCTTCGTCCACAAGGTGAAGTCTTACGCCGAGCGCGCGGACTGGGATCGCGCGCTGACCGAGTCGGTCGCGGCGTACAAGCCTGACCTCGTGGTCTCGGCCGGGTTCCTGAAGCTGGTCGGCGACGACTTCCTCGCGGCGTTCGGCGACCGGTACATCAACACCCACAACGCGCTGCTGCCGGCCTTCCCCGGGATCCACGGTCCCCGGGACGCGCTGGAGTACGGCGTGAAGGTCGCCGGGGCGACGCTGTTCTTCGTGGACGGCGGCGTCGACACCGGGCCGATCATCGCGCAGGTCGTGGTCCCCGTGGCCGACGACGACACCGAAGAATCCCTGACCGAGCGGATCAAGGAGGTCGAACGCCGCCAGTTGGTGGAGTGGGTCGGCCGGCTGGTCCGCGAGGGCTGGACCATCACCGGACGAAAGGTTCGACTGAAGTGAGCACCGACCGCAGGCCGATCCGCCGGGCGCTGATCAGCGTCTATGACAAAACCGGCCTGGAGGAGCTCGCTGGGGCGCTGCACGCCGCCGGTGTGCAGCTGGTGTCGACCGGCTCCACCGCGGCCCGGATCGCGGCCGCCGGCGTACCGGTGACCAAGGTCGAGGAGCTGACCGGCTTCCCCGAGTGCCTGGACGGGCGGGTCAAGACGCTGCACCCGCTCGTGCACGCGGGGCTGCTCGCCGATCTGCGCAAGCCCGATCACGTCGAGCAGCTGCAGGAGATGCGGGTCGAGCCGTTCGACCTGCTGATCAGCAACCTGTACCCGTTCACCGAAACGGTCGCCTCCGGCGCGTCGGTCGACGAGTGCATCGAGCAGATCGACATCGGCGGTCCGTCGATGGTCCGCGGCGCGGCGAAGAACCACGCGAACGTGGCTGTCGTGACGTCCGCTTCGCAGTACTCGTCGTTGCTCGCCGCCTTGAGTGAGGGCGGTTTCTCGCTCGAGGAGCGGCAGCGGCTGGCGGCGGCGGCGTTCGTGCACACCGCGGAGTACGACATCGCGGTCGCGTCCTGGATGGGCAACGTGCTCACCGACTCCAGCGAGGGCTCCGGCTTCCCGGCCTGGGTCGGCGCCTCGTGGGACAAGTCCGCCGTACTGCGGTACGGCGAGAACCCGCACCAGCCGGCCGCGCTGTACCTGAACGGGCGGGGCGGGCTGGCCGCGGCGGAGCAGCTGCACGGCAAGGAGATGTCGTACAACAACTACGTCGATGCCGACGCGGCCCGTCGGACCGCCTACGACTTCAGCGAGCCGGCCGTCGCGATCATCAAGCACGCGAACCCGTGCGGGATCGCCGTCGGCAAGGACATCGCCGAGGCCCACCGGCGCGCACATGAGTGCGACCCGGTGTCGGCGTACGGCGGCGTGATCGCGACGAACCGCCCGGTCACGGTGGACCTGGCCAAGCAGGTCGCAGAGATCTTCACCGAGGTGCTCGTGGCGCCCGCCTTCGAGGACGGCGCCGCCGAGATCCTGCAGGCGAAGAAGAACATCCGGCTGCTCGTCGCGCCGGAGGTCTCCGCCGACGAGACGGTCGAGATGCGCGCGATCAGCGGCGGCCTGCTGCTGCAGCACCGCGACCGCTTCCAGGCCCCCGGTGACGACCCGTCGTCCTGGACGCTCGCCGCCGGCTCGCCTGCCGCACCGGAGGTCCTGGCCGACCTGGCCTTCGCGTGGAAGGCCTGCCGCGCCGTCAAGTCCAACGCGATCCTGCTCGCCGCCGACGGCGCCTCGGTCGGCGTCGGCATGGGCCAGGTCAACCGCGTCGACTCCTGCCGCCTCGCCGTCTCCCGCGCCGGCGACCGCGCAACCGGCTCCGTCGCCGCCTCCGACGCCTTCTTCCCGTTCCCCGACGGCCTCGAGGTCCTCATCGAAGGCGGCGTCAAGGCCGTCGTTCAGCCCGGCGGCTCCATCCGCGACGAGGCCGCCATCGAAACCGCGACCAAGGCCGGCATCACCATGTACTTCACCGGCACCCGCCACTTCTTCCACTGACGCTCGACCCCCGGCCCCCGCCGCGCAGTAGGTTGTGCGCATGCGAAGGCTGGGGGCTTTGGCGGTTGCAGTGCCCTGTCCGACCAAGCGGTTGCCGTCACGGCCCGAGCTGCCGACGGCGGCGTACCAGCGGATCACCGTGACGCGCCTGCAGGCGCCGAACGATGCTCTGCGCGCGCCTCGTCCGGGGTATGCGCAGGTGATCTTCGCGTGCTCGTACGAGGAGTGGAGCTGGCAGTACGAGTACGACGTGCTGACGAACTACAACCCGCCGGGCCGGCACTGGGCCGGCGACGACCGTGGCGATCAGTTGAACCCGCCTGCGAACAGTGACGTCGGCCGCGCGCTCGGTTCGTCGGCGGATCCGTTGTCGGACGACTGGATGGCGAGGTCGTACACCGAGGACTCGTGGCCCGAGCGGGAGCTCGTCACGGCGTACGAGGTGAAGCGGGCCAACCTCACGCGGGCGAAGGTGGTTGCCGCGCGCAATGCGTACGCCAAGGGGTGCTCGGTGAAGTACATCGCGCCGCTCCTCGATGCTGTGCGGGTCAGTGTCTATGCGCCCTGGGCCTGGACGATCTGAAGCTGCGGCAGTAGGAGACCTGACGGCCGTCCGGGATCAGTTCGGGATGATCAGGCCCAGGACGGCGATGGCGGTGGCGGTGAGGATCAGGAAGCTGGTGTCGAACATGCGGCTGCGGATCTGCAGGAGGCCGGCCGCGGTGTCGGAGAGGGTGGCTCGGAGGACGGCGGCCAGGCCTACGGCGCCGGCGAAGACAAGTACGCCGTTGCGCCAGTCGTAGAACCAGAGCACGACCAGGCCGGTGAGGGCGACCAGGAGCGTCAACGCCAGCGGCCACTGACTGCGGCGTTGGGCCTCGCCCGCCATCAGCACGCCGTACCCGTCTCGGCGCTCCGCCGTACGCCGGCGGTCACTGCGCCAGGCTCGCTTCGGCGGCCTCGACGACGTTGGTGAGGAGCATCGCCCGCGTCATCGGGCCGATGCCGCCGGGCATCGGCGCGATCCACGCGGCCTGCTCACGCGCGGCGTCCTCGATGTCACCGACGATCTTGCCCTCGGCGTTGCGGCTGGTGCCGACGTCGAGGAGGACGGCGCCGGGCTTCACCATGTCCGCCGTGATCAGCCCGGCCGAACCGGCGGCGGCGATCACGATGTCGCCGGTCCGGACGACGGCGGCGAGGTCCTTCGTGCCGGTGTGGCACTGGGTGACGGTCGCGTTCTCGCTGCGCCGGGTGAACAGCAGCCCCATCGGCCGGCCCGCGGTCACGCCGCGGCCGACGACGACCACGTGCGCGCCCGCGATCGGTACGTCGTACCGCCGGAGGATCTCCACGCAGCCCTTCGGGGTGCACGGCAGCGGGCCGTCCTGGCCGAGGACGAGCTTGCCCAGGCTGACCGGGTGCAGGCCGTCGGCGTCCTTGGCGGGGTCGATCAGCCCGAGGATCGTGTTCGTGTCGACGTGCTTGGGGAGCGGGAGCTGGACGATGAAGCCGGTGCAGTCCGGGTTCTCGTTGAGCTCCTGGACCTTGGCGGCGATCTCGTCCTGGGTCGCGGTCGCCGGCAGCTCGACCTGGATCGAGGCGATCCCGACCGCCGCGCAGTCGCGGTGCTTGCCCGCCACATACGCCCGGCTGCCCGGGTCGTCGCCGACCAGGATCGTGCCGAGCCCGGGCACCACACCCTGCTCGGCAAGCTTCGCGACCCGGACCTTCAACTCGTCCTTGATCGCCGCCGCCGTCGCCTTGCCATCCAGAATCTGCGCCGTCACGACTCCAGAGTCTGCCACGCGCGCGGGCCCGGGTCGCATCCGGCTCGGCCTCACTGGGGTGAGCGGACGTGCGCCACTCACCAAGCGCGCCGCGGGCGCGGGCGCGCAGCGTGAGGTTGGTCGGACGAAGGGGCTTTCGGGAGGTTGGTGAGTGATGGAGGTCCGCACCCAGCGCTGCGTGCCGGCCAGTTCCGCGGCGGCCCGGGAATGCGGGCGCTCTTGCTCCGGTTCGAGGAGATAGTTTATTCTTGAACTACCAATCAGCGAGGAGCACACCATGCCCGCCGTGACCGTCAGCGACATCACCGTCCTGCCCCGCATCAGCGAGCAGGACCCGGCCGTGGTGCGGGAGCGTGCCGTGAAGTCGGTGACGTCCGCGCCGAGCGGCTACGAAGGCGAGGGCTTCCCGGTGCGGCGCGCGTTCGCGGGCGTCGACCTGCGCGACCTGGACCCGTTCATCCATATGGACCAGATGGGTGAGGTCGAGTACGCGCCGGGTGAGCCGAAGGGCACCCCGTGGCACCCGCACCGCGGCTTCGAGACCGTCACGTACATGCTCGACGGCATCATGGAGCACCAGGACTCCACCGGCGGTGGCGGAGTGATCTCCAACGGCGACACGCAGTGGATGACCGCGGGCAGTGGCCTGCTGCACATCGAGACGCCGCCGGAGCACCTCGTGGTGAGCGGTGGCCTGTTCCACGGCATCCAGCTCTGGGTGAACCTGCCCAAGGCGCTCAAGTGGGCACCGCCGCGCTACCAGGACATCCGGGGCGGCGACTCCGCTCTGCTCTCGACGCCCGACGGCGGCTCGCTGATCCGCGTGATCTCCGGAACGGTCGACGGCCACAACGGACCCGGTTCGACCCACACCCCGATCACGCTCGTCCACGCCACGGTCAGCCCCGGCGCGGAAATGGTCCTGCCGTGGCAGCCGGACTACAACGCTCTCGTCTACGTCCTGGCCGGCCAGGGCACGGTCGGCGCCGACCGCCGCCCGATCCGCAAGGGCCAGTTGGCCGTCTTCGGTCCGGGCGACACCATCCGTACGGCGGCGAGCACGTCGCAGCCGCAGGCGGAGCCCAACCTCGACGTCCTGGTGATCGGCGGCCGCCCGATCCGCGAGCCGGTCGCGATGGCCGGCCCGTTCGTGATGAACACCCGCGCCGAGGTCATCCAGGCCTTCGAGGACTTCCAGGCCGGCAAGCTCGGCACCATCCCCGCGGTCCACGGCGCCCCGACCGAGCTGCGTAGCACCGAGGACTAACCCTCGGGGTAGAACAGGAACAGCGTGCAGCCCTTCGCGGACTGCGGAATGTGTGACGACCCGGCCGGGGCGTGGATGAACGAGCCGGCCGGGTAGTCGCGGGTGCCGTCGTTGAAGACGCCGTCGACGACGAAGACCTCCTCGGGTCCCGGGTCGTGGACGTCGATGCCTTCCCAGCGTGATCCCGGTTCCATCTGCAGGACGAATGCCTTGGCCACCGCCCCGGACCACAGCGGTCGCAGTCTGATGCCGGGAAAGATTTCGCGGACCGGTGCGGCGTCGACGGACGCCCATTCGTAGGTCTCCATGGGTCCGATCCTCGCGGTGTCCACAGGTTTGTCCCCAGTGTCTGGATAGTCCCGGTAAGGTACTTTTCTGCCATGCACCGGGTTGTCGCACTGGTGACCGCGCCGCAGGCGAGTTTCGAGCTCGGGTGTGCGGCCGCGGTCTTCCGCGACGCGCCGTACCGGTTCAGCGTGTGCACCGAGGAGCCGGGCGCCGTCCGTACCACCGAGGGTTTCGACATGGTGGTCACGTCCGGGCTGCGCGCTCTCGACCGGGCCGGCACGATCGTCGTGCCGGGCTGGTTGCCGATCAACCGTGAGCCGACCTCGGCCGTCGTCCGCGCGCTCACCCGGGCTCATCGACGCGGTGCTCGGCTCGTCAGCATCTGTTCGGGCGCATACCTCCTTGCGGCGACCGGGCTGCTCGACGGGCGCCGGGTGGCCACGCATTGGCGGTACGCCGAGGAGCTGCAACGCCGATTCCCCGCGGTACAGGTGGATGCGGATGTGCTGTACATCGACCACGGCGACGTCGCTTCGAGTGGCGGGTCCGGGACGGGGATCGATCTCTGCCTGCATCTGGTACGGCGGGATCAGGGCGCGGCGTATGCGGCCCGGGTCGCGGGGCGGATGGTGATGCCGCCGCATCGCGAAGGTGGTCAGGCGCAGTACCGCTCCGAGAGCCCAGGAAACGCGGGAAGTTCAACTGACGGAGTGGGTGCTCTGCTGGCGTGGACGGTGGAGCGATTGGGGGAGCCGATCACGGTCGACGACCTGGCGCGCCGCGGAAACGTGTCGACGCGGACCTTGGCGCGCCGGTTCGAGCAGCAGGTGGGCATGGCTCCGGGGCAGTGGTTGCTGGCGCAGCGGATCGCCAGAACACGTGTTCTGCTGGAGGAAACGGACCTTTCCGTCGAGGCCATCGCGCTGCGGGTCGGCCTTTCGTCGGCGACCAATCTGCGCCGCAGGTTCCGCGCCGCGCTGCATACCACCCCGAGCGCCTACCGGCGGGCCTATCGGGGCAGGTAGTCGCCGGCGTCGTCGAGCGTGATGTAGCGCTCGATGCGCGGGTCGCCCGGGTCCCCGCCGTACAGCTCGACGAAGCGCCGGGCCGCGGGCAGGCCGCCGTACTGCGGGTTGAGGCCGCCGCGAAGGCTCTTGAACATCAACGCGAGGTCCAGGTAGCGGTCGCCGACGCCGAGCCGGCTGAGGTCGAGGAGGCCGGCGAAGCGGAGCGTCGCCGGGTCGATGAAGACGTTCGGCGCCGCGTAGTCCCCGTGCGTCACCGCGGATCCCGCACCGGGAAAGGGTGACGGGAATGGGCAGCCCGTGAGCTCGTCGAGGGCGCGAAGGCCCTCGGCCAGAGCGGCCAGGACCGCGGGACGGTCTGCCGCAGGCCAGTCCTGCGAGGCGTCCCGGCCGGCGAGCTCCGTGGTCAGGAGCCAGTTGTTGCCTCGGTCAACGACGCGCGGGCAGGGGAATCCCGTCGAGGCCAGCCAGGACAGCCGGTCCGCCTCGAGGTCCAGACCGGCCCCGGCCTTGTAGTACAGGCGTTCCCGGCCGCGGCTGAGCTTGACCACGGTCGCGCCGGAACAACCGACGTGGACCGGTTCGGCCTGATGAGCGCCGAACCGGTCCTGGAGAGTCTGGAGATCCACTCAGCGAAGGTTACGGTGCAACGCCGAGATCAGCTCCCCGTTTTCGGTGTCGCCGTCGAGCGACCAGATCATCGCCCCGCCCAGGTCGCGGTGCGAGATGTACTGCGCCTTGCGCCGCATCTCGACCGGGTCGTCCCAGGTCCAGAACGTCGTACCGTCGAACAGCCAGGCGAACCCGGCGCGGTTGTCGCGGTAGACGGTGTACTTCGCCAGCTGTGCCTTGAGGTAGCGGTAGTCCTCGGTGCCGGCGTCGAACGTCGACGGCGCCGGACCGGTCGACGGCTGGAAGAGACCGTGGTTCTGGTTCGTCACACCGGTCCAGCCGTGCGAGTAGAACGGCACACCCATCACCAGCTTGCTGCGCGGCGCGCCGCGGGACAGGTACGCGTCGATCGTCACCTGCGAGCTGAACTCCGGCGTCGTCGGATCCCCTGCGGGGCCGTCGATCGCCGACTGCTGGTTGGTGAGCGTCTCCCACGGTCCGTGGTAGTCGTAGCCCTGCGTGGTACCGAACGTCAGGTCCTTGAAGAGCTTGCGGACCTCGAAGCCGCGGTCGATCATCGCCGGGTTCGCGGGCAGGAACGCGGTCAGGTCGTGCCGGCCGGGCAGCCGGTCGAGCTGCTTGCGGTACTCGTGCACCAGCGCGGTGAAGTTCTGCTTGTCCTCCGGCCGGATCACGTTGCCCGGGTTGCCTTCGCTGGCCGGCCACTCCCAGTCCAGGTCGATGCCGTCGAAGATCCCCTTCGCGGCGCCGGCCGGCAGACCGGGCAGGTTGCCTTTCAGCCAGAGGTCCAGGCAGGACGTCACGTGCGCGGCCCGCGAGGCCGGCGTGAGCGCCGCGTCGGAGAAGTGCGCCGAGCCGGTCCAGCCGCCGAGCGAGATGCTGATCCGGAGCTTCGGGTACTTCTGCTTGAGCTGTTTCAGCTGGTTGAGATTGCCGTTGAGCACCTGACCGGGCTCGTCGGCCTTGCCGTTCACACTCTGCTCGGCGGTGAACGGCCGCTGGTAGTCGGCCCACGGGTCGCTGCTGTAGCAGTTCCCCTGGGCGTCGACGAAGCCGAACGCGTAGTTGATCTGGGTCAGCCGGGCCGCGGACCCGTTCTTGACCAGATCGCTGACCAGGAAGTTCCGGGCGTAGCCACTCCAGTTGGTGTAGTAGCCCACCACTCGTTTGTCGCTGCCGTGTGCTTCGGCAGGCACGGCGACAGTCGTTGGAACGACCATCGCGGCCGCCACCAGCAGCCCCACACTCCGACGCCTCATAACACCCCCATCGGACGGTTCCTGCGGGACACAGTAGGACCCCCACCCGACTTAGGCAATGACTCTGCGAAAACTACAATGCCGGTATGACGACTGTTGCCGGCGATCTTGCGCCGTCCGGGGTGCTGCGGGCCTCGATCAATCTGGGGAATCCGGTGCTGGCGCAGGGTACGACGGAGGCGCCGGCCGGCGTGACCGTCGACATCGCGCGGGAACTGGCCGAGCGGCTGGAGTTGCCGTTGGAACTGGTCTGCTTCGACGCGGCGCGGAAGTCGTTCGAGGCGATGACGACCGGCCGGGCGGATCTCTGCTTCCTCGCGATCGACCCGGCGCGCGCGACCGAGGTCGCGTTCACCGCGCCGTACGTCGTGATCGAGGGCGTCTACGCCGTCCCGCGAGAGTCCGCGCTGACGACGGTCGCCGAGGTCGACGCGCCGGGTGTGCGGATCGGTGTGAAGCAGGGATCGGCTTACGATCTCCACCTGACCAGGACGTTGCGCGAGGCTACGGTCGTCCGCGGCGCGGAGGGCGTCGACGTCTTCCGGGCCGAGGGGCTGGAGGCGGCGGCCGGCATCCGTCAGCCGATCACCCGGTATGTCGCCGAGCACCCGGAGCTCCGCCTGATCGACGAGCGGTTCATGCAGATCCAGCAGGCCGTCGGCACCGCGAAGTCGAAGCGCCCCGAGACGGTTGCCTACCTCCACGACCTGATCGAGGACCTGAAGTCCTCGGGGTTCGTCGCCCGGTCCCTGACCGCCTCCGGCCAGGCCGACGCCACCGTGGCTCCGGCGGCCTGATTCGCCGCCCAGCGGGTGCCGGCGATCCGGAAGCTCACCGTCGAGGTGTCCGGTGACGACGGCAAGACCTGGCACGACGCCGCGGCAACGTAACGGACGTGACCGTTATCAGTTCCTACAGATTGGGCTGATGCAACCCTGAAGGTCGGTTGCGGCGTCTAGCTGGTGCGCCGACAACCGACTTTTTTGGGGTGAGGCTGTGAGTTCGAGAAACATGCGCAGAGGAACGCCCGCGATCGCCGTCCTGGCGGTCGCGGGCTTTGCCGCCGGGGCCCTGACGCCGGCTCAGGCGGCGCCGACAGCACCCGTCGTTCCACCGGCCGGTGGCGGCAAGAACGTCAGCGTCACGCTGATCACCGGCGACCGGGTGCTGCTGCCCGGTGGCGACGTCGCCAAGCTGACCGTCGAGCCCGGCGAGGGCCGGGAGAACGTCGGCTTCGTCAAGCAACGGTTCCGGGACCACGCGTACGTGATCCCGGCCGACGTCAGCAAGGACGTCGGAAGCGGCCGGATCGACCGCCGGCTGTTCGATGTCGCCGGCTTGGTGAAGGACGGGTACGACGACGCGTCGACCAGCACGATCCCGGTGCTCACGACGTACAGCGGAAACGCGAAGCGCGCCGTACCCGCGGGTGCGAAGGTGCTTCGGCAGTTGCCGTCGATCAGCGGCGCGGCGATGAAGGTCAGCAAGAGCGGTGCGAAGAACTTCATCGGCTCCGCCGGGTTCAGCAAACTGTGGCTGGACGGGAAGCGGAAGGTGCTGCTGGACGAGTCGGTGCCGCAGATCGGCGGGCCGGACGCGTGGCAGGCCGGGTTCACCGGCAAGGGCGTGCCGGTGGCGGTCCTCGACACGGGCGTGGACGCGACACATCCCGATCTCGCGCCGCAGATCGCCGGCGCCAAGAACTTCACCACCGAGTCCGCCGACGACGTGGTCGGGCACGGAACGCATGTCGCGTCGACGATCGCCGGAACCGGCGCCGCGTCGGACGGACGGTACAAGGGCGTCGCGCCGGACGCGAAGATCTACGACGGCAAGATCTGCGAGGTCTACGGCTGCGAGGAGTCGGCGATCCTGGCCGGCATGGAGTGGGCCGCGACCGACGTCAAGGCGAAGATCGTCAACCTGAGCATCGGCGGTCCGGACACGCCCGAGCTCGACCCGGTCGAGGAGGCCGTGAACCGGCTGACCGCGCAGACCGGCGCGTTGTTTGTCGTTGCCGCTGGCAACAGTGGTCCCGGTGACGGGACGATCGAGTCGCCGGGCAGCGCGGACGCGGCGCTGACGGTCGGCAACGTCACCAAGCAGGACGAGCTGAACCTGACGTCGAGCCGCGGGCCGCGGATCGGTGACAGTGCGCTGAAGCCGGACGTGACCGCGCCGGGCACCGACATCGTTGCAGCGAAGTCGAAGGACTCGTCGATCGGCGAACCGGTCGGCGACAACTACCTGCGGCTGTCCGGTACGTCGATGGCGACGCCGCACACCGCCGGCGCGGCCGCGATCCTGCTGCAGGAACATCCGTCCTGGACGGCTGCCGAACTGAAGGCCGCGCTGATGGGATCGGCGAAGGTCGCGGCGGATCAGACCGCGTTCCAGCAGGGCGCCGGGCGGATCAACCTGACCACGGCGATCAAGCAGAACGTGGTCGCCGAGCCGGGCAGCGTGTCGTTCGGCCTCGCGGCGTACCCGCACGACGACGACCAGCCGGTCACCCGCGAGGTGACGTTCCGGAACCTCGGCGACGCCTCGGTCACGCTCGCGCTGTCCTCGGTGCTGACCGGTCCGGGCGGCGTGGCGGCCCCGGCCGGTGCGCTCAAGCTCAGTGCCGACTCGGTCACCGTCCCGGCCGGCGGTACGGCGTCCGTACAGGCGACATCCGACACCACGCTCGGCGGCGCGGATGGCCTGTACAGCGGTCGGATCACGGCCACGGGCGGCGGCCAGGCCGTCGTCGTACCGGTCGGGGTCAACAAGGAAGGTCCGTCGTACGACCTGACCGTCAAGGTGATCGCACGCAACGGAAACCCGGAGCCGAACTACCCGGTGACGTTGCTGGGCGTGGACAACGAGCAGAGCAAGCACCTGGCGCCGGACGAGACCGGTTCGGTGACCGTGCGGCTGCCGCAGGGCGAGTACCTGCTCAACACGTTCCAGGAGTTCGAGCGCGGGACCGACGACTGGATCTTCTTCACACTGGTCGCGCCAAGCGTGCAGCTGACCGCGGACCGGACCGTCGTGCTGGACGCGCGGAAGGCGGAGCCGATCACCACCTCGGTGCCGGATGCCACCGCGAAGCAGGCGAACTCGGGCATCGGGTTCGACCGGACGCTCAGAAGCGGGCAGTACAGCTACGATGCGGGCGGCTTCAGGTCCGGCGAGATGTTCACCTACAACGCCGGGCCGAAACTGCCGGCGGACCAGCTGATCGGCCATGTGACGTCGCAGTGGGGCATCCCCGGCGAGGACGGCTTCTACACGAACACGCCGTACCTGTACGGGATCGCGAACTACTTCCCCGGCGACTTCCCGACCGGTTTCGACCGGAGGGTGAAGCAGTCCGACCTGGCGACCGTCGACGCGACGGTCAACTCCGCCGACGGCAAGCGGCTGTTCAAGATGCTGTTCCCGACCGGTCCGAACGGCGACAGCGGCTGGGCCCGCGTCATCCGCCTCGATCCCGCGCGGACCATCCGGTACTACGTCGACGAGACGCCGTACGGCTTCGGCGGCGCGACCGAGGAGGACACCGACGGCTCGGACTTCCCGTTCGGCAAGTGGTCGCTGGAAGGCAAGTCGATGCCGTACAAGGCCGGGCGGTACTACCGGGAGCGGTGGAACGCGGCCGCGTTCGTGCCGTCGGTGTACGCCGCGACGCGGTCGGCGGGACAGCTCGGCATCTACTTGTACTCGCTCACCGACGCGGACGGGCACGCCGGCCAGATCGAGTTGACGGGCAGCACCAAGCTCTACCGGGACGGGGCCGAGATCGGGTCCACGAACCGGTTCGGCTACGTCAGCGTCGCGAACCAGCCGACCGGTAAGGCGTCGTACAAGCTGGTCACGACCGGCACGCAGCAGCTCTGGCCGTTCTCGACGCGGATGGACCTGGAGGCGACGTTCACCTCGTCCGCGGACCAGCAGAACCTTCCGATCCACACAGTCGGCTTCCGGCCGGACGTGGACGGGAACAACACGATGGCCCGCACCCCGGTCACGACGCTGCCGTTCGAGGTCAAGGGCGGCGCGGTCGCGAAGGTGAAGATCGAGTACTCCGGTGACGCCGGGGCCACCTGGCGGCAGGCGCCGCTCGTGGGCGGGAAGGCGGTCTTCCCGACACCGGGCGGCAAGACCGTCTCGTTGCGCGCGACGGCGACGGACGCGGCCGGGAACAGTACGACCCAGACCGTGATCGCCGCCTACAGCCTGCGGTGAGAACGGCAGCAGGCCCCCGGTTGCCTCACCGGGGGCCTGCTGTGCTGTTCCGAGGACGAGGGTCAGCCGATCAGGCCGAGCTCCTTGACCGCGTCGCGCTCCTCGCCGAGCTCGGCGACCGACGCGTCGATCTTGCCGCGGGAGAACTCGTTGATGTCCAGGCCCTGGACGATCTCCCAGTTGCCGTCCTTGGTGGTCACCGGGAACGACGAGATCAGGCCCTCCGGCACGTCGTACGAACCGTCGGAGACGACCGCCATCGACAGCCAGTCGCCGTCGGCCGAACCCTTCAGCCAGTCGCGGGTGTGGTCGATGGTGGCGGCCGCGGCGGAGGCCGCCGAGGACGCGCCGCGGGCCTCGATGATCGCGGCGCCGCGCTTCTGCACGGTCGGCAGGAAGTCGTTCTCCACCCAGGCCTGGTCGTTGACGACCTCGGCCGCGTTCTTGCCGGCCACCTCGGCGTGGAAGATGTCCGGGTACTGCGTCGCGGAGTGGTTGCCCCAGATCGTGAGCTTCTTCAGGTCGGTGACGTGCGTGCCGGTCTTCTTCGCCAGCTGCGCCAGCGCCCGGTTGTGGTCCAGCCGGGTCAGCGCGGAGAACCGCTCGGCGGGGATGTCCGGCGCGTTGCTCTTCGCGATCAGCGCGTTGGTGTTCGCCGGGTTGCCGGTGACGGTGATCCGGACGTCGTCCGCGGCGTGCTCGTTGAGCGCCTTGCCCTGGACGGTGAAGATCGCGCCGTTGGCCTCCAGCAGGTCACCGCGCTCCATGCCCTTGGTCCGCGGCCGCGCACCCACCAGCAGCGCGACGTTGACACCGTCGAAGACGACGTTCGGGTCGTCGCCGATCTCGATCCCGGCGAGCGTCGGGAAGGCCGAGTCCTCGAGCTCCATGACGACGCCCTCGAGCGCCTTCAGCGCCGGGGTGATCTCCAGCAGCCGCAGCTCCACCGGCGTGTCCGGCCCGAGCAGCGCCCCGCTCGCGATCCGGAACAGCAGGCTGTAACCGATATTCCCCGCGGCCCCGGTAACGGCCACCTTCACCGGTGTAGTGCTCACGACTCGCTCCTAGCTCATCCGATTGTGTCCTTCGGACGCTAGCAAGCCGACTGTCACAGCCCAACGCTGGGGCACCGCCTGATTGCTCACATCGCGGCCTGAAAAGATGGCCGGGTGGAGCGGCGGACCGGATCGGGCCTGGCGAGTGTCGAGGTGCAGCACGACGGGACGTTCGTGTTGCGGGTCGACGGGTCGCCGCAGTCGCAGGTGGATCTCGCGGACCCGGGCAACCTGGCGTTCGAGTACATGCGCCGGATCGGTGACGTCGTGGACGCGGTCGCGCCGCGGCGGCAGCCGGTCGCGGTGCTGCACGTCGGCGGCGCCGCGCTGAGCCTGCCGCGGTACGTCGCCGTGACCCGCCCGCGGTCCCGGCAGGTCGTGCTCGAACCCGACGAGGACCTGACCGACTTCGTCCGCGAGGCGCTGCCGCTGCCGAAGCGTTCCGGGATCAAGGTCCGCCCGGTCAGCGGCCGGGCGGGGATCTCCGAGGTGTACGAC
Organism: Kribbella sp. NPDC051936; assembly: GCF_040680955.1. Classification (NCBI taxonomy): domain Bacteria; kingdom Bacillati; phylum Actinomycetota; class Actinomycetes; order Propionibacteriales; family Kribbellaceae; genus Kribbella; species Kribbella sp. NPDC051936. Next base: position 533,340 of record NZ_JBFAXS010000003.1, read on the forward strand.
GACTCGATGGACCTGGTGATCCTGGACGCCTTCGAGCACGAGGCCGTCCCGGCGAACCTGGTGACGGCGGAGTTCTTCGCCGAGTGCACCCGGGTCCTGCGGCCGACCGGCGTCCTGGTCGCGAACCTGATCGACGGCAAGGCCGGCCTGCCCTTCGTCCGCCGGACCGCGGCGACCGTTCAGGCGGCGATCGGCGCGGGTGTGGTGCTCGCGGAGCGGAAGATCCTGCGCGGCAAGGGATTCGGGAACGTGATCATGGTCGCGTCGCGCCAACCTGTACCCGACCTGACCGACGCCGGCCGCCGGGCGCAACCGCCGTACGACGTGATGCCGCTCGGCGAGCTCGCCGGCAAGGCGGCCCCGCTCACCGACGCGGAGGGCTACCTCACGCCGCGCGCACCGGCCTCGGTGTTCCGGAGCTGACGCGGCCCCGCGCTTGCCCGGCGTCGGCGCTGAGCCGAGCCGCCGTGCGGGCGACTGCCGCACGCTCCTCGGGCGTGGCGCCGACCGAGCGGACCAGGTGGTCCAGCCGGTCCCGCCCGGCCAGCCGGGTGCCTTGAAGCCACGCCTGGATCGTCGCCCGCGGGATCCCTGACTGCTGTTCCAGAGCCCGCAGCGAGCGCGGCCGCGTGAGGGCCGCGACCGCGGCACCCAGGTCCTCGAGGGTCGCCGCGTTCTCCAGCAAGGCGACGATGTCGCGCGGGTCGCGGCTCGCCTGCTCCCAACGCCGGCGCCAGACGGGCATCAGGTCCGCCGGGACGCCGCAACCCCGCAGATAGGCCGCTGTCACGTCCCACGTCGGCAGTTGCTTGCCGCTTGTCGCGCGGATCAGTTGTGGATGTGAGTAGTGCGCGCGCTCGGCCAGCCGGCGGTAACTCAGGCCCGCGTGCCGGCGTACCTGTTGCAGGGCAGCTGCGAAGTCCTCCACGTGTTCAAACATAACTCAACATGTTTCAACAGAGCAAGGCCGGTTAGGCTTGAGCCTGTGTCTGTCGTGAAGGTTGCTGCCCTGGCCTATTACCCGGTGAAGGGGCTCGCCGGGATCTCCGTCGAGACCGCTGAGGTCGGACCGACCGGATTGCTGAACGACCGGTTGTTCATGCTCGTCCAGCCCGACGGGACGTTCCTCAGCCAGCGCAAGCTGCCGGCCATGGCGACGCTGCACGCCGAGGTGGCCGGTGACGCGCTCCGGCTGTCGGCGCCGGGCGCGCCGGATCTCGAGATCGGGATCCGGTACGACGGGAAGCGGCGCGACGTCAGCCTGTTCGAGAAGTGGTTCGGGCTCGGCGTGGTCCAGGATCCGGCCGCGGACGAGTGGTTCACCGAGCGGCTCGGCACCCCGGCGGCGCTGGTCCGGGTGACACCCGAGCACGAGCGGCCGGGGTGGGGTGCGCATCGCGGGCTGACCGGCTTCGGTGACGCGCACGCGCTGATGATCACGTCGCAGTCGTCACTCGACGGGCTGAACGCCCGCATTCTCGAGCGCGGCGGCGACGCGATCCCGATGAACCGTTTCCGGCCGAACCTGGTGATCTCCGGCTGGGACGAGCCGCACACCGAGGACCGGGTGCTCCGGATGACCGCCGGAGAGGTCGGGATCGGGTACTCCGCGCGCGGCATCCGCTGCGCGGTACCGACCGTGGACCAGGCGACCGGCGCCAAGTCCGGGCCGGAACCGACCCGGACGCTGGCGACGTACCGCCGCGAGCCCGCCTACGGCGGCGGGGTGAGCTTCGGCGTCAAGGCCGCAGTGCTTGCCCCGGGCAACATCCGGGTCGGCGACGAGATCGTCGTCCAACAGTGGATCCCGGAGGGCGCCGACCCCGCGCCCGCGACGCGCGGCTAGCAGGCGACCCGGTAGCGGCCGGTGACGGCCTTGTAGGTGCAGGTGTCGAAGGTCTTGCCGGCCGGCGTCTGGAACCGGGCGGTGTCGCCGGTGTTGTTCCAGATGTACCAGCTCTGGTTCCAGTACAGCGTGAGCGCGCGGTTGCGGTTCTTGCCGGTGCGGACGATCACCGTCGACTGCCCCGGCAGGACGTAGCCGCGCGGGAACACGAACAGGTGATTGGCGGCGTCCAGCACGCGGAAGCCGGACAGGTTGATCGGCCGCGAGCTGATGTTGCGCACGGTGAAGAACTCGTTGTTCAGCTGGGCGTTCGTCCGGACGTCGGCGCCCGGCGGGTCGTACTGGATGCCGCTCAGGACCACGGTGATCGCCGCGTCGGCCTGCAGTGGTGCCAGCGCCGCCGAACCGGCCAGCACCAGGGCGGCCGTGGCGGCGGAAAAGAGCGTGCGGAAGCGTCGTACGAACAAGGAATTCCCCCTTGGCAGTGGGCCGATGTCCCCCCGGCCCGATGAACACGAACTGCCGGTCCCCCCGGCGGTCGCACACGCTATCCGTCACGCTCCGTGCTCGTCAAGTGCTCAATCAAGGTCGGTCGCGACACCGTGGTCGAGGAGCTTCACGCGGTCGGACAGACCGGCCTCGGCGAAGGCGGCCGCGAACTGGTCGGGGCCTTCGGTGAAGTGCGCCCAGCCCTCGGTGTGCACCGGTACGACGACGGCCGCGTCGAGCAGGCGCGCGGCCTCGACCGCGTCGGCGGACGTCAAGGTCAGGTTGGCTCCGTCGAGCAGCGTGGTGCGTGCGGCGCCGGCGAACAGGACCGCCACGTCGATCGGCGCGAACCGGTCGGCGATCTCCTTCACCAGGCCGAGCGACGCGTTGTCGCCGGAGACGTACACGGTCGGCAGTCCGTCTCCCCGCAGCACGAACCCGGTGACCACTCCGAGGACCTCCTCCGCACCCTCCGGCCCGTGCAGCGCGGGTACGCCGGTCACCGTGATCACGCCGCCGTCCGGACGCGGCAGGTCGACCGACTCCCAGTTCGCCAGGCCGCGGACGCCGGAGATGCGGGTGGCCGCGTCCGGCGTCGACAGCACCGTCGGGATACCGGCCAGCAGTGCGCGCCCGGCGTCGTCGAGGTTGTCCTTGTGCTGGTCGTGCGACACCAGGACGACGTCGACCGGGCCGAGCTCCGCGGCCTGGATCGCCGGGCCGGTCAGCTTCTTCATCACCCGGCCCGGGAGCTGGTACTCCCGGGGCTCGTCGAACGCGGGGTCGATCAGGAACGTGAGGCCGCCGAGGTTCAGGACGGCGGTCGGGCCGCCGATGTGCGTGATCTTCATGACCACGATCCTCCGTCCTGGCGGCCCGTCTCACCATTGGCCCGGGAGCCATAGTTTCCGAAGATCGGGCCATACTGTTCTCATGCGTACTGTCGCGGTTCTCGCGTATCCCGGGATGAGCCCGTTCCACCTGTCCGTGCCGTGCCTGGTCCTCGGCGAGCGCCGCGGCCTGCCCGACCGGTACGACGTGCAGGTGTGTGCCGAGCAGCCCGGGTCGTTTCCCACCAGCGCCGGGTTCGGGATCACGGTGGACCACGGGCTCGAGGTGATGGAGCGCGCCGATGTCGTGGTGCTGCCGAGCTGGGAGCCCGGGCTGGTCGCGTCCGACGTACTGCTCGACGCGATCCGGCAGGCGCACGCGCGAGGTGCGACCGTGGTCGGGCTGTGCCTCGGGGCATTCCTGGTCGCGGAGAGTGGAATCGCCGCGGGACGTGAAGTGGTGACGCACTGGCGGTTCGCGGACGAGTTGCGGTCTCGCTACCCGTCGCTGAACGTACGGGCGGACGTGCTGTGGTCGGATCAGGGGGATCTGGTGACATCCGCCGGTACGGCGGCCTCGCTGGACTGCTGCCTGCATCTGGTGCGGACGCATCTCGGGGTCGAGATGGCCGAGAAGGTCGCCCGCGACATCGTGGTCGCGCCGCACCGGAGCGGCTCGCAGGCGCAGTACATCCCGGTGCCGGTGCCGCCGGACCCGGCCGACGACGTGATCGAGAAGGCGATGGTGTGGGCGCGGGCGCGGCTCGACCAGCCGGTCTCGCTGGACGAGTGGGCGGGGGCGGTGGCGATGTCCCGGCGTACCTTCACCCGGCAGTTCCGGGCGCGGACCGGGAGCTCGGGGCAGGCCTGGTTGCTGCGGCAGCGGCTGGACCGGGCGCGGTTGTTGCTGGAGACAACGGATCTGCCGGTCGAGCGGGTGGCCGCGGAGAGCGGGTTCGGGAGCAGCGACGCGTTACGGCATCACTTCCACGGCGTGCTGGGGACGACGCCGCAGCGGCATCGGCAGGAGTTCTACAGCAGCACGAGCAGGATGTAGATCACCGGCGCCGCGAACGTGACGAGCAGGATCCAGGCCATCATCCGGTGCGCCGGCTTGCCGCGGTCGAGCGACGACGCGAACGACAGCACCGCGCCCTCCTCGGTGTGCCGGCTCAGCCCCATCCGCCTGGCCTCCTCGGGCCGCGGATCCGGCCGCTCCGCCGCCAGCGCGTCCGGATGAATCCCGAAATGCGCCGGCTCCACCCGATCCACGTCATCACGCTCGGAAAACATCCAGCCTCCCCCGGGTTGGTGGACCAGGTCGCCCAACCATGGTCGCACCAACCGGGAGGAATCGTGCGGGCGTCCTACGAGAAGTTCGCCACCCAGACGTTGCGGTCGGTGCAGAAGAGCAAGAGCGTGCACCGCTCGGCCGTACCGAACCCGACGCCGAGCGTGTCGAGGCTGCAGTTCAGAACAGTGCCCTTGCTGTCCGCCATCAGGTCGTCGTAGGCCTGCTGGGCGCTCATCTTGTCCCCGCCTGCGCCGACCTGCGATCCGGACGAGTCGTTCATCCCGCTGCCCGTCTTGGCGCGGCTGCCGGCTGTCCCCTCGGCACTGTTGGTCAGGCTCGGGTCCTGCTTCAGGCGTGCGCACCCGTTGTCCACCCGGGCGTTGTCGATCATGTCGAAGAGTTGCTTCTCGTTGGCGTCCATGCCGCCGTCCACCGGAGGCGGTGGGGGCGTGGTGGTGGTCTGGGTCGGGGTGGGTGGGGTGACGGTCCGGCCCGGAGACGTCGGTGCGGTGGTGGGCCGTGTCGTGCTCGGGGCGGACGTCGGTGCGACCGTCGGCGTGCGCGTCGACGACTTGGTGGTCGGGGTATCGGTCGGTGTGTCCGTCGGGCTGTTCGTCGGGGTCGACGAGGGAGTGGCCGACGGGGTGCTGGTCGGGGTGGCCGACGGGGTCGCCGTTGGTGGGACGGTGACCTTGGCCGACGGGGTGACCTTGGCCGCCTTCGTGGTCGGGGTGATGTAGGTGTCGTCGGTGCGCGTGACGATGGGCACCGACGCGTCGGCCTCGTCGTTCTGCGGCTGGTGCAGCAGGATCCACGAGATCGGCGTGATCACCAGCACCACGGAAGCGATAGCAATAATTGCCCGCCTTCCCTTCGAGGCCCGCTCCGCAGCCGCCGACCGAGCCGCAGCCCGCCGACCCGGCCCACCAACGCCAGGCCCCGAACTCCCGCGCGTACCCCCAGAAGCTCCCCGCCCACCACCAGCAACATGCGCCGCCGCATCGTCCCCACCAGCCGCCGACCGTTCCCCAGCGAACCCGGTTGCGCCGAGGCCGGCTTCCGCCACCCTCGCGCGTGCCGCGGCACGCTCGTCCGCGCGGTCGTCGCCGAAGGCGGTTCCACCGACGTCGGTTCCGCCGAGGTCAGTTCTGCCGAGGCCGGCTTCCGCCGCCCGTGTGCGTGCTGCCGTGCGGTCGTCTGTGCCGTAGGCAGAGCCTGAGCTGCTTGTGCTGAAGTCGTCCGTGCCGGAGGTGTTGGTGCTTGCGGCTGCCTGGCCTGTTGCGCCGAGGCCTGCTGCCGCGAGGGCGGCTGCGCCGGCTCCTGCTGCGTCGGTTCGGCCGGCTGACCGGCGTCCGGCGTTGGCCAGGTCGTCAGCAGCCGTGTTGGCGGTACCACGTGCGCCGCTTACGGCGTCTGTGCCTGCAAGGCCGGAATGGCCGGTGCTGGCCGACCGGCCTGCGTCTTCGGCGCGGGGGGTGGCCAGGGAGGCCCAGTCGTCGGCGGCTCGGCGGGAGGACCAGGTGCCGGCGGGTTCGCCCAGGGGTGCTGGGGGCTCGGAGCGGGCTGCTCGGCGGGCGCGGCTCGGTGGCTCGGTGTCGGCCGTGAGGGACTGCTCGACCCACGACGGCGTACCACCGGCAGGTCGCCGGTTCGCCGTACCGGAGGTGGACTCCTCGGCCGGTCGCGTGGGCAGGCCGGAGGTCGTGTCGGGGGCGGTGTAGCTGGGGAGGGCACCGCGAGGGGCGTACTGGGGTGTGGCGGGGCGCGACTGGTTGCCGTTGGCCCAGAACGGGGACTCGCTGGACGAGCCGCCCTTCGGCGCACTCGCCCAGAACGGCGACTCGTCGCTCGTCCGCGGCGCGTAGCGCGGCGGCTCGGGCGGAGCGGCCGGGGTGGATTCCGCGGGCGGAGTGGACCGGTTGCCGGACCGCGTCGAGCGGGACGCCGCTCGGGTCGCCTTCCGGCGCGGTTTGTACCGGCCGTTGCCGGACTCGGACATTATTTCGTTGTTCCCTTCAAAGTCGCGCCCCCAAGACGTTCCTCGCCAGATCGAGACGCCTCACCAGCCGTCTCACCGGAGCCCCCCAGGAACGTCCGGCAACATGACAAGGACGGATCTACCCGCCGCGACCGACCGCGAACCGGCCGGACATTGTGACCGTGGGACAACGTTCCGGCCACACTCGGTGTTCTAGGCACAATGACAACCATGTCGGCCCGGCCTCAGCTTCGGCCGAAGTCCTGGACCCAACTGCCGGGTCCCCAGTCCGACCGCACCCGGCCGGGGTCGTACCCGATGCCGATCGAGGTGAATCGGCAGTTCAAGATGTTCTTGCGGTGCCCGTCGCTCTGCATCCAGGCGGCGACCACCTTCTGCGCGCTGTCGTAGCCGGCCGCGATGTTCTCGCCCCAGCTCGACCCGCGGTACCCGGCGGCCGCCATCCGGTCGCCCGGGTCCTGTCCGTCGGGGTTCGTGTGGTCCAGGTAGTGCCGCCGGACCATGTCCGACGCGTGCTTCCCAGCCGCCTCCACGAGCGCGCTGTCCAGCCGGAGCGGGCCGCAGCCCTGCTGCTCCCGGATCTGGTTCGTGTACTCGAGGACCTGCCGCTCCTGCGTGTTCGTCCCGCCGCCGCTCGTCGGCGGCTTCGGGGTGTCACTCGGGGTCGGGCTGGTGCTCCGGGTCTTGGTCGGCGTACCGGTCGTGGTCGTGGACGCGGTCTTCGTCGGCTGCGGCCGGCCGGTCTTCGTCTCCGTACTGCGCGGCGTGGTCGGCCGCACGGTCACGGTGGTCACGCCGACGGTGGGTGCCGTCGGCGTGCTGAGCGCGTTGCCGGGCGTGTCACTCGGCGTACCCGAGATGGTCGGTGTGCCGGTCGTCGTGGAGTTCGCGGCACCGCCGAGGGCCGGCGTCCCGAGCACGGCAGTGGTCGTGCGGCCGTTCGGCAAGGTCTTGGTGATGGTGATCAGCGGGGTGCCGGCCGTCGTACCCTCGACCGCCGAGCCACCGTCGACGCGGCTCTCCTCGGAGACGTTCAGGACCTTCGCGGCGTCGTCGACCCGGGACGTGTCGCGTGACATCAGCCAGACCACTGGGCCGATCGCGACCAGGACCGAGAGCGCGCTGACGATCGGGCCGACCAGGCCACGGCTCCTGCGGGGAGCTCGTCTACTGCCGCGGTGCCGCCGGGGGGTAGGCGAATCCGTCATGGGATGGGCGAATCCTCTTCGTTTTCGTACCGAGTTGCGCGTCGTTCCCCGTACTACAGCCAGGTCCCCCCTGGTCACCGAACAGCGACCTTAACCGACGCGCGAGGTCATCGTTACAGAGCCGATGACCCTCTTAACGAATCCTGAAGAAAACGATTGACTGAACTGGCGGGTCACCCGCCGAAATCTTGCACCCAGCTGCCGTTGCCCCACTCCGGCTTCACCTGGCCGCTGTCGTAGCCGATGCCGATCATCGTGTACGAGCAGTTCAGGATGTTCGCGCGGTGGCCCGGGCTGTTCATCCAGCCCTGCACGACCGCGGCCGCAGTCGAGTAGCCGACGGCGATGTTCTCGGCCATCGCGCCGCCGCGGAATCCGGCCGCCTTCATCCGGTCGAACGGGCTGCGGCCGTCGAGGCTGTCGTGCGCGAAGTAGTGCTGGTCGACCATGTCGGCCGCGTGCGCCTCGGCGGCCTGCGTGAGGGCCTTGTTGGTCCGCAGCGGCCCACAGCCGGCCTTCGCCCGCTCCTGGTTGGTCAGGTCCAGGACCTGCGACTCGGCCGGGCCCGATCCGCCGACGGGCTTGGAGGTCTTGGTCGTCCTCGTCGGCGTGGGGGTCGCGGAGCGCGTGGGCGTCGGTGACGACGTGCTGGGCCTGGGCGTCCGCGTGCCGCCCCGGCTCGGCGCCGTCGTCGAGCGCGTCGGCCGCGGCGTCACGCTCCTGGTGGTGGTCGGGGTTTGGGACGGGGTACGGCGAGGTGTGTACGACGGACTCGTCGGACGCACCGGGGTCGTCGACGGGGCGTCGTCGGCAGCGGTCGTCATCGTCGTGACGGGCGTCTCCTGGCTCGTCACCTTGCTGTCCGTAGTACGCATGACGAACCACCCGACCCCGGCCATCAGGGCAAGAGCCGACAAGGAGGCGAGGAGCGGACCCAACACGCCGTTGCGCGTGGGACGTCTGTGGTTCGTCATGCTGTGCAGCCTTGCCCAGGCAAGAGCTTGCCAACTCCTGCGCAGACCGCGCTTTACAACGGTTTGACTATGGCAATCGTTTGAATGTCAGCGGGAGCGCGCGATGACGATGTCGGAGATGACCTTCCAGCCGAGGCTGCGGTACAGCCGCAGGCCGTCGATGGACGCGATCAGGATGCCGCGTTTGGCGCCCTTCGCCGCGGCCGCCTCGACCAGCGACGCCATCACCGCACTGCCGAGTCCGCGCCGGCGGTGCGCCGGGTCGGTCTCGATCCGGTCCGCGACCGCGTCCTCGCCGACGACCGCCATCCGGCCGCTCGACACCACCCCGCCGTGCATCGTGGCGCGGGTGATGATCAGGTCGTCCTCGAGTTCGGTGTGCAGCGCGTAGCGGTCCTGCAGCTTCAGGGCCGGCTGTTCCGAGAGCTGGATCGTCATCAGCCAGTCCTGGTCCTGCTGGACCTCGAGGCCGAGATTCTCCAGTTGCTCGATCCGGGCCTCCTTGTCGTCGGTGGCCAGCGTGATCCACCCCGAGCCGCGCCCGCCGCCGTCGGCGAGGGCCAGCTGGGCGGCTCGTTCCACCCGCTCCGGTTTGTTGTCGGCATCCAGTACGACGTACTCCGTCGGCCGGCTCTCCTCACCTGCCCGGACGATCAGGATGCCGTCGTTGTCGTCCTCAACCGTGGTCCAGCCCCGCGAGACGGACCACCCGGCCTGCCAACGGCGGACGAGTTCCTCACGATCTCTCACCCGTCGATTCAAGCAGCCCGATCGCGCCACGGCGAGGGGAACCGGTGTCGTTTGTCACCAACTCGCCGTAAACCTCTGCCTCCAGCCGGTCACCACTACCGCCTGGACGTCTGAGGGGTCAACCCTTTGGGTGGTCGGTTGCGGACCCGGATCCTCGGGTGCCAACCGGCCATGTCAGGGGTTGACCCCTGAGATGTCAGGGGCGGGCGGCGTACTCGCCGGCGAGCAGGTCGTAGGTGAGCAGGTTGTCGTAGCTGCCGTCGCGGCGCCGGTCGGCGCTGCGCTCGTTGCCGACCCGGGTGAAGCCGTTGGCCTCGGCAACGTGCGCGGACGCGGTGTTCCCGGCGGCGCATTTCACCACCAGCCGGCGGCGGCCGAGGCCGCCGTCCTCGATCGGCCGGAACGCGTGCGCGATCACCAGCTCGACGGCGCTCGACATCACCTTGCGGCCGCGGGCGTCCGGGTGCATCCAGTACCCGAGCTCGCCGACCGTCTTGTCCATCCGGTGGTTCATCCCGAAGACGCTGACGTTACCGAGCAGCTCGTCGGTGACCGCGTCCGCGATCGCCCACGCCACGGCCTCGCCCTCCGCCGCGGCAACGGGCCGGTTGTTGATGAAGCCCTTGGCGTCGTCCAGCCCGTACGGCGAGGGCATGCCGGTCAGCCATTGCTGCGTCCGCTCGTCGCCGCACGCCTCCATCACCCGTTGCGCGTCCGATTCGCGCAGCGGCCGCAACCGGATCGCACCGCCGTCGAGCACCGGCACCGTCCACCAGTGGCCGTGCGGTTCGAGCTCGTCGTCGCGACCGATCGACGCGACCCACTCGTCCTTGCGGACGCCGCGCGACAACCCGCCGCCCGGAATCGTCACCAGGCCGTGGAATCCGGTCTTCCAGGCGACCCGCCGGCTCGCGAAGTTCCCGACGTACGCGCGCCAGATCACCCGGTCCCAGCCGAGCCCGTCGAACGCGTGCCGCACCACGAGCCGGAGCGCGCGCGTCATCACCCCGTGGCCGCGGACGTCCGGCGACACCGCGAAGCCGACCTCGCCGACCCCGCCCTCGCCGTCGCGCAGGTCGACGGTGCCGACGTACGTCCCGTCGTACTCGATCGCCCACGCCCACGAGGTGTTCTCGCGCCAGCCGGCCGGGATGATCTCGGTGAGATAGCCGACCGCGTGCTCGTGCAGGTACGGGACCGGGATGGTGGTCCACTGCTGCATCACCGGGTCCTGGCACATCCGGTACGCCGGCTCGACGTCGTCCGCCGTGTGCGCACGCAGGGTCACCACGCCGTCGGTCAACTCGGGGACATCCTCGGGAAATCGCATGCTCCAGCGTGACGCGCTGCCACCGGCCGGGCAACACATTTCCCTGACAGGGGGGCGATCCGCGATTAGGCTGTGAGGCGTGAACGCAGCCGGAGCAGAACCGCCACGCGGCCGCGGCGGCCAGTTGGCCGCCCAGCGGCAGGCCACGATCGTTGCCGAGGTCAACAGCCGGGGCGCGATCACGGTGGCCGAACTGGTCGACCGGTTCGGCGTCTCGGACATGACGATCCGGCGCGACCTGGACGCCCTGGACTCCAGCGGCCTGCTGCACAAGGTGCACGGCGGCGCCACCTCGGTGGGGCTGCGCAGCGCGCACGAGCCGGGGTTCGACGCCAAGCTCACCCAGGAGTCCGCGGCCAAGCAGGCGATCGCGGCCGAGGCCGCCACCCGGGTCCAGCCGGACAGCGCGATCGGGATCGGCGCCGGTACGACGACGTACGCGCTGGCCCGTCAGCTGCTGCGGGTGGAGAACCTGACAGTTGTCACGAACTCGGCGCGGATCGCCGACGTGTTCCACGGCAACGGGCGCTCGGACCGCACCGTCGTGCTGATCGGCGGCATCCGGACGCCGTCGGACGCGCTGGTCGGGCCGATCGCCACCGCGGCCCTGGCCTCGCTGCACCTGGACCTGCTGTTCCTCGGCGCACACGGCGTCGACGCCGAGCACGGGCTCAGCACGCCGAACCTGATGGAGGCCGAGACCAACCGGTCGTTCATCGCGGCGAGCCGTGAGGTCGTCGTGGTCGCGGACCACACCAAGTGGGGGACCGTCGGCCTCAGCACCTTCGCGACCTGGTCCGACCTGGACGTGATCGTCACCGACGACGGCCTGTCGACCGCCGCCCGCAAGGCGATGCGGGACACCGGCTGCGACCTGGTGATCGCTTCTTAGCTGTCCTGACCTAGCTGATCCGGGAGGCCCCGGCCGACGGGGTCGCGGCGAGCGAGGTCGGTGCCGTGAATCCCTGCTCCGCGAAGGCCTTCTCGATCGCCGCCAGCACGGAGTCGGCCGTCGCGGCCTCGACCAGCGCGATGATGCAGCCGCCGAAACCGCCGCCGGTCATCCGCGCACCGAGTGCGCCGGCCTCGAGCGCCGCGTCGACCGCGACGTCCAGCTCGGGCACGGTGACCTCGAAGTCGTCGCGCAACGAGACGTGCGACGCGGTGAACAGCGGCCCGACGTCGCACAGCCGGCCGGCGCGCATCAGCGCGATCGCGTCCTCGGTGCGCTTGATCTCGGTCACCACGTGCCGGACGCGGCGCCGGTCGACGTCGTCGTCGAGGCGCGCGAGCGCGGCGTCGAGCCCGTCGTACTCCACCGAACGCAGGGCCGGTACGCCGAGCGCGGCCGCGGCGTGCTCACAGCTCTTCCGGCGCGCGGCGTACTCGCCGTCGGCGTGCCGGTGCGGCGCCTTCACGTCCACGACGAGCAACCGCAGGCCGTCGGCCTCGGGGTCGAACGGGATCTGGTCCAGCGCGCCGGAGCGGATGTCGAAGGCGAGCGCGTGACCGGCCGTGCAGCACATCGACGCGGTCTGGTCCATCAGGCCGACGGGAGCGCCGACGTACTGGTTCTCGGCGCGCTGGGCGAGCCGGGCCACCTCGGCCGGGTCGATCTCCACGTCGACGAGGCCGAGCAGCGCGACGGCGGTCGCGCAGAGCAGCGCCGCGGACGACGACAGACCCGCACCCGAGGGCAGGTCGGACTCGAAGTGCAGGTTCGCGCCGCCGATCGGGTACCCGGACTCGCGCAGGACCCAGGCGGCGCCCGCCGGGTACGCCGCCCAGTCGCCGACCGAGTGCGGTGCGAGGTCGTCGAGCGCGAACTCGACCACACCGGTGTGCCCGCCGGACGTGACGGCGACCCGGCCGTCGGTGCGCCGGGCAGCGGTCACCACGATCTGGTTCGGCAGGGCGATCGGCAGCACGACGCCGTCGTTGTAGTCGGTGTGCTCGCCGATCAGGTTGACCCGGCCCGGCGCGCGCCAGCTGCCGTCCGGCGCGGTACCGAAAACGTCCTGAAAGCTCACGAGCCAACCTTCCGCAGGGTCTCGGCCACGTCCTCGGGCCGGGTGTCGCTGATGAACGCGCCCATGCCGGACTCGGAGCCGGCCAGGTACTTGATCTTGTCCTTGGCCCGCCGGATCGACAACAGCTCCAGGTGCAGGTAGCCGAGCTCGCGATCGATCCGGACCGGCGCCTGGTGCCAGGCCGCGATGTAGGGCAGCGGCTCGCCGTACAGGCCGTCGAAGCGGCTCAGGACGTCGAGGTACAGCTCGGCGAAGTCGTCGCGCTCGCCGACCGACAGTTCGTCGATGCCGCCGACCTGACGGTGCGGGTACAGGTGCACCTCGACCGGCCAGCGCGCGGCCTCCGGGACGAACGCGGTCCAGTTGCCGTTCTCCGCGACGACCCGGGTGCCCTCCTTGCGCTCGGCGGCCAGCACGTCGGCGAACAGGTTGCTGCCGGCAACTTCCTGGTGCTTGCGTGCCTGCGCCATCAGGGTGCGCATCCGCGGCGGCAGGAACGGGTAGGCGTAGATCTGACCGTGCGGGTGGCTGAGCGTGACGCCGATCTCACGGCCGCGGTTCTCGAACGGGAAGACCAGTTCGACGTCGTCGCGGGCGCCGAGCTCGGCGGTCCGGTCGGCCCAGGTGTCGACGACCAGCCGGGCCTGGCCCTGGGAGAGGTCGGTGAACGACTGGTTGTGGTCGCTGGTGAAGCACATCACCTCGGTCCGGCCCGGGCCGGCGAAGGACGGGAACCGGTTCTCGAAGACCGCGACGTTGTAGTCGTGGTCCGGGATCTCGGTCGGGTTGCCCGGCTTGCTCGCGCACAGCGGGCACTGGTCGGCCGGCGGCAGGTAGGTGCGGGTGTTGCGGTGGGTCGCGTAGGAGATGACGTCACCGGTGAGCGGGTCGGTGCGCAGCTCGATCTGCGGTTGCGGGGCCGGCAGCCCGCGGGTGTCCTCGAGCGGCACCCGGGCCGGCGCGTCGGCCGGGTCGTAGTAGATCAGCTCGCGGCCGTCCGACAGTTTGGTGTCGGTACGGCGGACGCCGCGGGGTGTGTTCATCGTGTGACCCTCCCGGCCGTACGACGCGTCCGGCCAGGAATCATCGTAAACCAACAAACTCGAACATGCACGGTGGGACTGCCCACCGCTAGAGTTGGTAGATGGACGACTACGCCCAACGCCCGCCCTCTCGACTGTCGACGAGAGGGCGCTAGGAAAACCCACCCATGAACGACACCCTGCTCAACATCGTCCTGATCCTGGTCTTCGTGCTGATCGGCGGGGTCTTCGCCGCGGCCGAGATGGCCCTGGTCTCGCTCCGCGAAAGCCAGCTCAAGGCGCTCTCGCACCGCGGCCGGCGCGGCGAGATCGTCGCGAAGGTGGCCGCCAACCCGAACCGGTTCCTGTCCGCCGTGCAGATCGGCGTGACCCTGATGGGCTTCCTGTCGGCCGCCTTCGGCGGCGCGACGCTCGCCGACGGCCTCTCACCGAAGCTGCAGCAGCTCGGCCTGCCCGAGTCGGTGTCCGACACGGTCGCGCTGGTGCTGATCACGATCCTGATCTCGTACGTGTCGATCGTGCTGGGCGAGCTGGCCGCCAAACGCCTGGCGCTGCAGCGGGCGGAAGGATTCGCGCTCGCCCTCGGCCCGCTGGTGGACCGGATCGCGTCCGGCGCGCGGCCGGTGATCTGGCTGCTGTCGAAGTCGACCGACCTGGTGGTCCGCGCGCTCGGCGGCGACCCGAACGCGAACCGTGAGGTGATGACCGACGAGGAGTTGCGCGACCTGGTCTCGGCGCACGAGTCGCTCGGCGAGGAGGAGCGCAAGATCGTCGACGACGTCTTCGAGGCCGGCAGCCGGCAGTTGCGCGAGCTGATGCTGCCGCGCACCGAGGTCGACTTCGTCGACGCGGAGATGCCGGCGTACAAGGCGGTCAAGTTCGCCGCCGAGCGGCCGCACTCGCGGTACCCGGTGATGAACGGCTCGGCCGACGACATCGTCGGGTTCGTGCACGTCCGGGACCTGTTCGACCCGGCGGTCGCGACCCGTTCGGTGCGGGTCGGCGACCTGGCACGCGAGGTCCTGATGCTGCCGGACACCGCGAAGCTGCTGCCGACCCTGACCGAGATGCGCCGCCGCAGCACCCATCTGGCGATCGTGCTCGACGAGTACGGCGGCACCGCCGGCATCGTCACGCTCGAGGACCTGGTCGAGGAACTGATCGGCGACATCAAGGACGAGTACGACGAGGAGGCGGCCGAGACCACCCGGCTGCGCAGCGGCGACATCGAGGTCGACGGCCTGCTGAACCTCGACGACTTCGCCGACGCCACCGCGATCGAGCTCCCCGACGGCCCGTACGAGACCGTCGGCGGCTTCCTCGCCGCCCGGCTCGGGAAGGTCCCGTCCACCGGCGACGAGGTCGCGTTCGAGACCCACACCCTGACCGTGACCGAGATGGACGGCCGCCGGGTCGCGCGGGTCCGGCTGCACCGGGTCAAGCCGGCTGAGGAAGAACAGCTTCCGGCCGCGGCGCCAGCATCCGCCGCCGACTGAGGACGACGAGCCCGCCGGCGACGTACCCGAGGCCCTGGACGACGAGGACCGGGATGATGCCGACGGCGTCGCCGAGGAAGCCGGCCGCGGCGATCCCGATCAGGACCGCGACGCTCTCGGCGGCGCCGACCGCGCCGAAGATCCGGCCGCGGGTGCCGTCGACGGTGAGGTTCTGGAAAACCGTCATCATGCCGGCGATGGTGAGCGCGCCGGGCAGGCCGACGACGATCATGCAGGCGAACGCGGGGATCACACTGCTGGACACCAGCGGGTAGAGGAACAGTGCGGTGTCGATCAGGCCGAAGGCGAGCGCGCCGATGCCCCACAGGGTCGCCGCCGGCCACCGCGATCCGATCGCGGCGGCGACCAGGCCGCCGATGATCCCGCCGATCGCCTGCGACGACACGATCAGTCCGTACACCTTCCCGTCGCCGCCGACCTCGGCACTGACGAACGGCGCGAACAGTGTGCTCATGACGCCCTCGCCGACCCCCGTGACCAGGCAGAACACGAAGACCAGCCGCATCGCAGGCCCCGCGACACAGAGCCGCAGCCCCTCGGTCCACTCTTCCTTGAGCCGCTTGATCGCCCCACCCGCGGTCTCCTCCGTCGTCTCGGGCCGCTGCTGCCGATGCCGCATCGCGGCGACCAGGCCGACCGCGATCAGGAACGTCGCGGCGTCCCCGAGCGCCAGTAACGTCAGCCCGCCGGCGGCCGCCAGCACACCGCCGAGCGCGGCGCCGATCAGCCGGGCGAGATCGCGGATCTGGCTGTTCAGCGCGTTCGCGGTCACGAGCTGCTCGGAGTTCACCAGGACCGGGACCAGCGACTGCTCGGCCGGCGTGAAGAACTGCTGCAGACAGCTCTGCGCGAGCACGACGCCGTACACGATCCAGATCGTGCTCGCGTCGTGGACGGCGACCAGCGGGATCAGCACGAGCGCATTCAGCACGTTCGTCACGATCATCGTGGTCCGCTGGTTCCAGCGGTCGACGAAGACGCCGGCCAGCGAGCCGAGCAGGACGGCCGGGAGGAACGACGCCAGCAGCAGGCCGCCGGACGCGAGCGTCGAGCCGGTCAGCACGTACACCTGGAACGCGAGTCCGGTGCGCAGCAGCCAGTCGCCGATCAGCGAGATCAGGCCCGCGCCGAGCATCAGCCGGTAGTCGCGCTGCCGCGCGAGGACGCCCCACAAGTCCTTCATCGCTCCTCCTGCTCCGGTGAGATGGTGAGGATCTGGGTCAACGAGACGTGCCGGCTGCCCGGCGGGCGGGTGGACTTGTCGTCGATGGGCCGCGCGTCGACCCAGCGCTGCAGCAGCGCGTCGATCTGACCGACAAGTTCGGCGAGCTCCTCGCCGGTCAGGTAGATCCCGGTCTGGCCGATGCCGGAGTTGTCGCGCCACACCGGGTCCTCGTGCAGCCGTTGCTGCTGCCACTTCGCCAGGTCGTCGAGGGCGCGCTCGGCCATCAGCTGCTCGAGGACCTCGGCGGCCGCGGCGCCCTCGGGTGTCCGCATCGCGTCCCGCCAGGACTGCGACGTCGAGACCAGGCGCCACGGCCGCTCGCGGTTGTCCTTGCCCGGAGCCGGCTCGACGAAGTCGTACTTCGCCAGCTGCCGCAGGTGATGGGATGCCAGCGCCTGGCTGATCCCGAGATGCCGCGCGGCCTCCGCCGCGGTCATCGGTCCCTCACGCCCCAGCAGCGACCGCAGGTCGAGCCGGACGGGATGTGCCATCGCCCGGATCGCCAGCGGGTCACTCAGCAGCCGCGTCCGCCGCGGATCCTTTTCCAAAGACATGCTTGGAATATGCGACAGGCGTGATCCGATGTCAAGGCATTGCTTGGAATGTCAGTGCTTGTCAGCGTTTACCCGTTTTGCCCGGCTTCGGTTTGTGCTTGCCCGAAGGCTGCTTGGCGGCGGGTTGCGACGTCGTGTGGGTCCGGGCCGTCGGCCGTGCCGAGGTCGCGGGCGGTGTTCTGGTGATTACCTTCGTGGCCGTCGCGGCCGGCGTCGTGACCATCGTGGGTGACGGAGCCGTCGGCTGTGGCGTGCGGGAAGGAGCGACATCCGTCGGCGCCGGCGGCGTACCGGCGCTCTGGCTGGTGAGTACCCCGGCGATCACCGCTGCCAGGAGCGCGATCAGCGCGGCCAGGCCAACGAAAACCGCCCGCCGGTTCCGGCGTAGCGGTGGGGGAGGGAGCTCGGCCGTCGTCGCGTTCCGCGGGTCGACGAAGGCCCAGGAAGCAACCTCGTCGCAGGTCGGACGCTCCGCGGGCTCCTTGGCCAGCATCCGGTGGATCAGGTCTGCGACCGGTGCCGGAACCTCCTCGGGCACGGTCGGCGTGGCTTGGACGTGCTGGGAGAGGATCACGGTCGGGTTCTCGCCATCGAACGGCGGACGCCCGGTGAGCAGCTGGTACAGCACACAGCCGAGGGCGTACACGTCGGTGGCGGGCGTGGCCGGCTGTCCCAGGGCCCGCTCGGGGGCGAGATAGAGGCTGGTGCCGAGGATCAGGCCCGACGACGCCGGCGTGATGGTTCCGCCGGGCGAGTGCGCGATGCCGAAGTCGGCGATCTTCACCGAGCCGTCGACGTCGATCAGCAGGTTGTCCGGCTTGATGTCGCGGTGCACGATGCCGTGCCGGTGCGCGGCCGCCAGCCCGCGGGCCACCTGCTGGACGATGCTGACAGCGCGGTCCGGGGGGAGCGGACCGTGCAGCGCGAGTTCGTGCGCGACACTGCGGCCCTCAAGCAGCTCCATGACCAGGTAGTACTCGCCGTTGGAGTGGCCGAAGTCGTAGACCGCGACGACGTGCGGATCCCGCACCATGGCGGCCGCCCGGGCCTCGCGCCGGAACCGTGCCGCGGCGAACGGATCGCGCAGATCCGGCCGGAGGAGCTTCACCGCGACCGGGCGACCCAGGATTTCGTCGCACCCGCGATAGACCTCGCCCATCCCACCATGGCCGAGAATCTCGGACGTGCGATAGCGCTCCGCAAGCAGCACGTCCGTCCGGTACCCCGGTGACACCCTGACGATTCAGCCAGTTCGGTCCCGAATCCATTCCAGGGCGGGTTCGGCCCGGCTGAGGATCGAGATGTGGCCGAGGTCCTGGTGGATTTCGAGGGTGGCGGCCGGGAGCCGGCCGGCCAGCCAGCGGGCGTGGGCGCACGGGATGATGCCGTCGGCGGTGCCGTGGACAAGGAGTGCCGGAGCGGTGACCGCACTCGGCGCACAGCCCCACGGGTGGGTGTACGAGCAGTCGTCGTCGATCAGGCCGTCCGGGCCGCCGGGCATCGACTGCTCGCCGGCGATCGAGCCGAGCCAGCCCCACGGGCCGTCGAACATGGCCAGGTCGGACGGTGTGAACTCCGGGTCGTACTCGGCGCCGGAGTTCTCGTGCCGTACCTTCGCGTCCCGGCCCGCGGCGGCGGCCTGCAGCGATGCGCGGCCGGACGCGACCATGCCGTCGTACCAGTCGAGGCCTTCGGCGTCGTACGGCGCGATCGCGGCGAAGGTCGCGACCGCCTCGACCCGGTCGCCGAGCACCGCGGCGGCGCCCAGTGCGTACGAGCCGCCACCCGAGTAGCCCATCAGGGCGCAGGTGCCGACGCCGAGCGTGTCCAGCAGCGCGGTCAGGTCGGCGGCGACCGACGCCATCGTGCGATGCGGCGCAGCGGTCGAACCGCCGTACCCCGGCCGGTCGAACGAGATCCACCGGATGTCGAGCCGGTCGCCCGCCTCGAACAGCGGCGCCGGCGGGGTCCCCAGGTTCGGTGTGCCGTGATGCCAGACCACGGCCAGGCGCGCGTCGTCGCCGGGGGCGCTGTCGTAACCGTGCAGGACCCGCCCGTCGGCCGTCCGGAAGTCGATCTCCTCCATGCCCGTCACCCTAAAGTGCCGAAATGTCGAGTCCGGCCGGTTACCTCCGACCTCTGCTGCGAAGATCCGACAACTGCCCGAAAGGACACCGGTCATGAAGTACCTGCTGATGATCCACAGCAACCCGATCACCTGGGGACACCCGTCGTTCCTGCACACCGAGGCCGGCAAGGCGCTGCCGAAGAAGGCCCGCGACGCGCTCGCCGCCCAGCTCGACAACCTGCTGAAGGAACTCGATGCCAGCGGTGAACTGATCACGGCCGTCCCGCTCGACCCGCCGTCGAAGACCCGCGTGGTCCGCGTCCGCGAGGGCGTCCGCGCCACCACCGACGGCCCCTACTCCGAGGCGAAAGAACAGCTGGCCGGCGTCTTCCTCATCGACGTGGCCTCCCAGTCCCGCGCCGAGGAGGTAGCCGCCACCATCCCCGAGGCCGAGTTCTTCGCGGTGGAGGTCCGCCCGGTGTCAGTTTTCGACTGATCCCGCGAAGCTGAGACCTGCAGTGGTGGGCTGGGACCTGTTGTGCCAGGTCTCCGCCCACCACAAGTGGTCTCAGGTTCAGTGTGAAACCAGGCGGGTGTGGTTGGCGGGGGTGGGGAGGGCTGGGTCGAGGGCGCCCAGGGCCAGCCAGGTGGCGCCGCCTACACCGTCGCGGGCGGTCAGGACTTCGCCGGCAAAATGCTGCCGGATGAGTTGTCCGACGGGTGAAGATTCACCCGCGACACTGCCCGCGAGCACCATCGGGCCCTTGTCCGACGTTGTCTTCAGCCGGGCGGCCGTTTCTGTGAGCAGTTCGGCTGCGCGTTTCACCAAGGCCCGCGCAGTCTCGTCGTCCTGTGCGTACGCCGCGATCACCGCCGGCGCGAGCTCGGCAAGCAGAACGGGTGGACGACTGTTCACCGTCCTCACCAG
Source organism: Kribbella sp. NPDC051936 (assembly GCF_040680955.1). Classification (NCBI taxonomy): domain Bacteria; kingdom Bacillati; phylum Actinomycetota; class Actinomycetes; order Propionibacteriales; family Kribbellaceae; genus Kribbella; species Kribbella sp. NPDC051936. The sequence goes on from NZ_JBFAXS010000003.1 coordinate 553,425, forward strand.
ATCGTCACGCAACGCGTCGTATCCTTCACGCTGTGCAGCTGCATTCTCGTCCCGATCGGGCAGGATCGCCTGTACGACGGCCTGCCCGAGCGCCCCGAGCGGCTCGCGCAGATCGAGTGCTTGGAGCACGCTGCGGACCGCCTCGCGACCGAGCCAGAAACCGGAGCCGTCGTCGCCGAGCAGCCAGCCGTGCCCGCCCGCGGTGCGCACGAGCTGGTGATTGCGCACCAGACCGGCATTGCTGCCGGTGCCCGCGATCAGCACGGTGCCGTCCGGTTCCGGCGTACCAGAGGCGAAAGCGACCTCGAGATCGCCGATGTAGTCGGGGGCAACGATCAGGCCCGCGCCCGTCCAGGCCGCCTCGAACTGGGCCGCCACGTCCGGTCGTGCGAGCGCCACGCCGCCGGCCATGCCGACGACGGCCGCCTGGACGGCCGTCGGGTCCAGTCCGGCCAGCGCGGCGTGAAGCGCCTGCCCGAAGTTGGCCGCCGCGCTTGCGGGGTGACTGGTCGGATTCCCTCCCGCTGCGGCGCCGCGACCGATTACGTTGCCCTCAGAGTCCGCGATCACGATCCGGGTGGACGTACCGCCGAGGTCGCCGCCGAGGACCAGCGGTCCGGCAGGTAGCAGGACCACCTGGTCGACAGGTGCGGCGTCAGCGTCCGGCAGCGGGCGTTCGACCGACATACGCGATGCTCCAAACTGCTCGAAAGAGCTTATAAGTAAGCACAAGGAAACAAGGTTACGCAACGGTCCCGATCTGGGGAGATCACACGAATGAGCCTTGACTTTAGCTGCGAGTTGAGAAAAGTTCTGTCCAGCAAACCGCAAACTTGCGCATTTGTCGGCACCTGGAGTGTCGCTGCGAGCACAGTAGTCGAGGGGTGGGCCCGCTGATGGCCAGCGATAACACGGGGGAGACGAGCGGCGTGAGCGCGCAGGCTTATGTTCAAACCCTGATGCCGATCATGGCTGCAGTCACCACACAGATCGACGGCCCGATCCAGCGGGCGGCCGACCTGATGACCACGTCGCTGCGCGCGAACGGCGTCATCCAGGCGTTCGGCTCCGGCCACTCCGAGGCGCTGGCGATGGAGATCGCCGGCCGGGCCGGCGGACTGATCGCCACCAACCGGATCGCGTTGCGCGATCTCGTGCTGCTCGGCGGCGAGCCGACCGAGCTGCTGCGCAGTGCGGAGCTCGAGCGCGACCCGCAGTACTCCCGGAGGCTCTACGAGCTGTCCGCCGCCCGCGAGGGCGATCTGTTCGTCATCGCCTCGAACTCCGGTGTGAACGGCTCGATCGTCGAGCTCGCGAGTGTGGTCAAGGAGAAGGGCCACCCGCTGATCGCGATCACCTCGCTGCAGCACACCGGCGGTATGGAGTCGCGGCACCCGTCCGGCAAGAAGCTGATCGACTTCGCCGACGTGGTCCTCGACAACCACGCGCCGTACGGCGACTCCGTCCTCGACCTGCCCGACGGTGCGGGCAAGGTGTGTGCGGTGTCGTCCATCACCGCCGCGCTGATCGCGCAGCTGCTGGTCGCGGAGGTGCTGCGCCGGATGACGGACGCGGGCGAGACGCCGCCGGTGTACCTGTCTGCGAACATCCCGGGCGGCGACGAGCACAACCACGCCCTTGAAGCACGGTACGCCGGTCGTATCCGGCGCACTGCCTGAATCATCACTCGGAAGGCGGCAACATGACCACTCCCAACAACCTCTCGCGGCGGCTGTTCCTGCAGCGCGCGGCGGTCGGCACGTTGATGGCGACCGGCGGCAGCACGCTGCTGGCGGCCTGTGCCGGCAGTGGCAGCGACGACAGCGGTTCCGGCAGTGGCGGTGCCGACAAGACCGCGGACAACCCGTTCGGCATGGCCGACAAGGCGACCGTCGACGCGGTCATCTTCAACGGCGGTTACGGCTACGACTACGTGACGTTCGCGGCCAACATCGCGCAGAAGAAGTGGGCGGGCTCGACGTTCAAGGTGGCTCCGTCCACCCAGATCGCCCAGCAGCTGCAGCCGCGCTTCGTCGGCGGCAACCCGCCGGACCTGATCGACAACTCCGGCGCGAACCAGATCGGCTTCAACACGATCCTGGACCAGCTGTCGACGCTCGACGACGTCTTCGAGGCCAACAACTACGAGGGCACGAAGATCGCCGACACCCTGTACCCGGGCGCCAAGAACCCCGGCACCTTCGACAACAAGTTCGTCGCGATGAACTACGTGCTGACCCTCTACGGCATCTGGTACTCCGACAGCCTGTTCAAGGAGAACGGCTGGGAGCCGCCGAAGACGTACGACGCGCTGCTCGACCTCGGCGCCAAGGCCAAGGCGAAGGGCAAGTACCTGTTCGTCTGGGGCAAGGAAGCCGCCACCTACTACCACACGATGGCCGTCGACGGCGCGATCAAGGAGGGTGGCGACGAGGTCCGGCTGGCGCTGGAGAACCTCAAGGAGAACTGCTGGTCGATGCCGCAGATCCAGGGCATCTTCAAGGCCCTGGAGACGATGGTCAAGAACGGGTACTTCGTCCCCGGTGGCGCCGGTACCCAGTTCACCGCCGCGCAGGCGAAGTGGAGCAACGACCAGCAGGCCATCCTCTACCCCTCGGGCTCGTGGATCGAGAACGAGATGAAGAAGGCCACCAAGGCGGGCTTCAACATGAAGGGCGTGCCGGAGCCGGTGCTCTCCGACAGCCCGAAGCTGCCGTACGAGTCGCTGCGCAGCGCGGCCGGCGAGCCGTTCATCGTCCCGTCGAAGGGCAAGAACGTTGCCGGCGGCAAGGAGCTGCTGCGGGCCATGCTGTCCAAGGAAGCGGCAACCAACTTCGCCAAGACCCGGCTGGCGCCGACGATCGTCAAGGGCCTGGTTCCCGCGGACGGCTTCGGTTCGACCGCGCTGCAGTCGCAGACCGCGATGCTGGACGCGGCCGGCACCAACGTCTTCGACTACCAGTTCGTCGGCCTGTACGGCATGAACACCGACAACCTCGTGGTCTGGAACTCGTTCCTGTCCGGCCAGATCGACGCGGCCGGCCTGACGAAGGGCCTGCAGCAGATCACCGACAAGGTGCGCAACGACAGCTCCGTCAAGAAGATCCCGGTCACGAAGTGACCACCACGCAAGAAGCTGTGCCGGGTGACGGATCCCAGCGGTCCGTCACCCGGCGCCGCCGGCCGCTGACCTTCGATCGGGTCAGCTTCATGGTCGTGTTCCTCGGCCTGCCGCTGGCGGTTTTCGTGATCTTCGTCGTCTCGCCGTTCGTGCAGGCGCTGTACTACTCGCTGACCGACTGGTCCGGGTTCAGCGCGGGGCAGAACTTCGTCGGCTTCGACAACTACGTGAAGCTGTTCCACGACGACATCTTCCTGAAGGCGGTTCGCAACAACATCCTGCTCGCGATCGTGGTGCCGATCGTGACGATCGTGCTGGCGCTGACCCTGGCCACGCTGGTGACGATCGGCGGTTCGGGCACCGGGACCGTCCGCGGCTTGCGAAACTCCGGCTTCTACCGGATCGTCTCGTTCTTCCCGTACGTGATCCCGGCGATCGTGATCGGACTGATCTGGGCCCAGGTGTTCACGCCGGGCTCGGGCATCCTGGACGCGGTGCTGACGAAGATCGGGCTCGAGCAGTTCGAGAACTACGCGTGGCTCGGCGACGCGCGGACCGCGATGCCGGCCTCGATGTTCGTGATGATCTGGGGCTTCGTCGGCTTCTACATGGTGCTGTTCATCGCCGCCATCCGCGGCATCGACCCCGAGGTGTTCGAGGCGGCCCGGATCGACGGCGCCGGCCGGTTCCGGACCGCGGTGTCGCTGACGGTGCCGCTGATCCGGGACAACGTGCAGACGGCCTACATCTACCTCGGCATCGCCGCGCTCGACGCCTTCGTCTACATGCAGGCGCTGAACCCCGGCGGCGGGCCGCAGAACTCGACCCTCGTCATGCCCCAGCAGCTGTTCACCACTGCCTTCACCAAGGGGCAGTTCGGTTACTCGACGGCGATGGGCGTGGTTCTGGCCGCGGTGACGATGCTGTTCGCGCTCCTGGTCTTCGTGGTGAACGCGCTGACCGGCGGACGTGAGCGGAAAGTGAAGGTACGCCGATGACAACCACCGCCACCGACCGGACCGACGTCGTTGCCGGGGCCCGCCGCGCACCCCATCACGGGGCCCGCGAGGGCAGAGGCGTGGCGACGACCGCCCACGTCGCGCTGATCCTGTGGTCGCTGCTGGTGATCCTGCCGCTGCTGTGGACGCTGCTGTCCTCTTTCAAGTCGACGCAGGAGGTCCTGGGCAACCCGCTGGCGCTGCCGAGCAAGCTGCGCTTCGAGAACTACGCCAACGCCTGGACGACCGCCGGTATCGGCCGGTACTTCCTGAACACGGTGATCGTCGTGGGCTCCGCGCTGGTGCTGGTGATGATCCTCGGCGCCATGTGCGCGTACGTGCTGGCCAGGTTCACGTTCCCCGGCAACCGGCTGATCTACTACTCCATGCTGGCCGGGCTGACGTTCCCGGTCTTCCTGGCGATCGTGCCGCTGTTCTTCGTACTGAAGAACCTCGCTCTGCTCAACACTCTGCCCGGGTTGATCGCCACCTACGTCGCGTTCGCACTGCCGTTCACGGTCTTCTTCCTGCATGCCTTCTTCAAGGCGCTGCCGGGAGAGGTCTACGAGGCGGCGCAGATCGACGGCGCGGGTGAGTGGCGCTCGTTCTTCTCGGTGATGCTGCCGATGGCCCGGCCGGGGATGGCATCAGTCGCGATTTTCAACTTCCTCGGGTTGTGGAACCAGTTCCTGCTCCCGGTCGCGCTGAACACCGACTCGAAGAACTACGTGCTCTCGCAGGGCATGGCCTCGTTCGCGTCGCAAGCCGGCTACGCGGTGGACTTCGGCGCGCTGTTCGCGGCCGTGGTGATCACGGTGGCGCCGGTTCTGGTCGTCTACATCATCTTCCAGCGTCAACTGCAGGTCTCCGTCACCGCCGGAGGCGTGAAGTAGGTAGCCTGCCGGGATGCTGAAACGCCGGACACTACTGCAGGGAGCGCTGGCCGGCGCGGTCCTGAGCGGATGCTCCACGACACCGGTCGCCCCGCCGGTGTCGAAGGAGAACCCCTTCACCGTCGACGGGAAGGCTCCGGTCGACCTGGTCATCAGTGAGGAGTACGGCGGTTTCGCGGCGGCGGCGTACCGCAAGAAGTACGCCGCCGCCGTCGTCACGCCGAAGCTGACACCGCAGCTGTCCGGCCAGCTGCTGCCCCGGTTCGCCGCGGGCAACCCGCCCGACGTGGTGCTCAGCACCGGCGACGACGAGCTGGAGCTCGGCCGGCTGGTCAAGGAAGGCCAGCTGACCGGCCTGCAGCAGCTGCTGGACGCGCCGTCCTGGGACAACCCGAACGCGGCGGTCAAGGATCAGCTGCTGCCCGACATGCTGAACTTCGGCCGGTACGACGGGACCCAGCGCACCGTCAACTACATCGCGAGCGTCTACGGCATCTGGTACTCGGCCAGCCTGTTCCAGCGCAACGGCTGGGAGGTGCCGCGCACCTGGACGGATCTGCTCGCCCTCGGCGCCGACATGAAGGCCGCCAAGCTCGGACCGTTCATCTACGCCGGCACACATCCGTACTACCTGCTGGAGCTGGTGCTGACGCTGGCCGCCAAGACCGGCGGGCCGGAAGTCGTGAAGCGGATCGACAACCTCGAGGACGGCGCCTGGAAGGACGAGAGCGTCACCACGGCGATCGTCGCGGTCGGTGAGCTGGCCAAGCGCGGGCTGCTCGCGGCCGGGACCGCGGCGTACGACCACATCGGTTCGCAGAAGCGCTTCCTCGCCGGCAAGGCCGGGATGCTGCCGTGCGGCAACTGGCTCGAGAACGAGATGAAGGGCCTGATCCCGCAGGATTTCGCGCTGACCATGTTCGCCGTACCGCCGCTGGACTCGTCGCCGGCGCTGGCCAGCGGTGTGCACGTCGCGGCGACCGCGCCGTTCCTCGTACCGGAGAAGGCGCGGAACAAGGCCGGCGGGCTCGAGTACCTGCGGGCCCTGCTGTCGGCCGACGTCGCGGCGCAGGTCACCTCGGAGGCGAGCCAGCTCACCATCGTCCGGGGCGCGGCCGACGGGCTCGAGATGGGGACGGCGCTCCGCTCGGCCCGGGACCTGCTGTCCGCGGCCGGCGACCAGCTGATCATCTGGTACTTCGACGACTGGTACCCGCAGTTCGCGGACGCGGCCGCGACGGCCACCGGGCAGTTCATGGCCGGCGGCCTGCAGCAGTCGGAGTGGACCGCGCGGATCCAGGCAGCGGCCGACAAGCTCAAACAGGACTCCGGGGTCACGAAGTACCACCGGGACTGAGACCTGATCACCGGTTCGGCTCCGGAATCCCCGAACCTGAAGCTACGAACGGGTAAAACCCCATCGCCGTCAGGCGCTCCCCGCCGTACGCTCGGAGGAGGGGAGGGAGTGCGATGGAGTGGCTGGCGGTCGTGGTTCTGTTCTTGACGCTGTGCGTCCTGCTGAGCCTGCTGCTGCCGCATCCACCGCCGTCGCGGTGGCGGCGCGGTCTCCAGCGGCGTACGGCGCGTCTGACCGCGCGGCTGCACCGGCATCGGGACCCCGAGCCGGACCCGTTCGACACGCTCCGCCTGCAGACCCGCCTGGGGCATCTGTCCACCAAGATCCGCAGCATCGAGTCCACGCCGCACATGTACGCCCGTGCGCACAAGTTGATGGCGCTGGAGGCGGCGTACGACGACCTCCTCGACGAGGCCTGCCGACTTGCGGGCTGCCCGGGGGAGGCTGAGATGAAACGCTCCGAGGAGAAACGCTGGCACGAGGAGCAGGAACTCGCCGCCCGCGGCTGGTCCTGGTGACCCATAGTCGTTGAGATATGACTGATAACCCGCCCGGGTGCAGGGTGAGTTGAGAACGCTGGCAGAATCGGTCCCATGTCCCATGCTGCGTCTGACCCCTCCGCAGCCGGTTCCCAGCGACGCCCGCGCGTGCTCTCCGGGATCCAGCCGACGGCGGACTCCTTCCACTTCGGCAACTACCTCGGCGCGTTGCGGCAGTGGGTGGCCCTGCAGGACGACCACGAGGCGTTCTACTGCGTCGTCGACCTGCACGCGATCACGGTGGAGTACGAGCCGAAGGCGCTCCGCGAGCGCACCCGCCGGTCCGCGGCGCAGCTGCTCGCCGCCGGGATCGACCCGGAGCGGTCCACCCTGTTCGTCCAGTCGCACGTGCCCGAGCACGCCCAGCTGTCCTGGGTGCTCGGCTGCCTGACCGGGTTCGGCGAGGCCAGCCGGATGACGCAGTTCAAGGACAAGTCGGCCAAGGGCGGCGCCGACCGCGCCACCGTCGGCCTGTTCACGTACCCGATCCTGCAGGCCGCGGACATCCTGATCTACCAGGCCGACCGGGTCCCGGTCGGCGAGGACCAGCGCCAGCACCTGGAGCTGACCCGCGACCTCGCGCAGCGCTTCAACCACCGGTTCGGCAAGACCTTCCGGCTGCCCGAGCCGTACATCGTCAAGGAGACCGCGAAGATCTCCGACCTGCAGGACCCGTCGGCGAAGATGAGCAAGTCGTCGTCCTCGCCGGCCGGCATCATCGACCTGCTCGACGACCCGAAGGTGAGCGCGAAGAAGATCCGGTCCGCGGTCACCGACTCCGGGCGGGACGTGATCTTCGACCCGGTCGAGAAGGCCGGGGTGGCCAACCTGCTGACGATCTACTCGGCGCTGACCGGCAAGAAGATCAGCGAGCTCGAGGACGAGTACGCCGGGCGCGGGTACGGCGACTTCAAGAAGGACCTCGCCGACGTCGTGGTCGAGTTCGTCACGCCGTTCCGGGAGAAGACGCTGACCTACCTCGACGACAAGGCGCAGCTGGACGCGATCCTGGCGGCCGGCGCCGAGCGGGCCCGGGCGGTCACCGAGCCGACGCTGGCCCGGGTCTACGACCGGCTCGGCTTCGTCCCCGGCCCGCCGCAGGGGCGGTAGGTCGCCGATGACTACGATCGGTGTCGCGATCCCGATCGCGGAGCCGTACGGCTCGGAGCTGCAGAAGCACCGGGCCGACTTCGGCGATCCGATGGCCGCGTCGATCCCGACCCACATCACGCTGCTGCCGCCGACCGAGATCGGGGCCGGCGACCTGGAGCTGATCGACGAGCACCTGCTCGCGGTCGCGGCCCGGTTCCCGCGGTTCCGGATCCGGCTGCGCGGCACGGCGACCTTCCGGCCGATCTCGCCGGTGGTGTTCGTCCCGCTGGCGGAGGGCATCTCGTCGTGCGAGGTGCTGCAGTCGCAGGTCCGCTCCGGCCCGCTGAGTGTCGACCTGAAGTTCCCGTACCACCCGCACGTCACGGTCGCGCACGACCTGGACAAGGAAGCGCTCGACCGGGCGTACGACGCCCTGTCGGAGTACGACTGCACCTTCGACGTCGAGCACTTCAGTCGCTACGAACACGGCGCCGACGGCGTGTGGCGCCCACAGCGCGAGTTCCCGCTGGCAGGCTGAGACTCGTTCATCGGGGTACAGGAGTCACATGGGCAGCATCAAGCGTGTCTGGGCGCGGTTCACGAGGTCGCAGCTGTGGCGGGCCTGGAACCGGTACGGCGCCCGGCGCGGCAACCGATTGGCCGGGGCAACGAGCTTCTTCGGGTTCCTGTCGATGTTCCCGCTGATCGTGCTGGCCGCGGCGATCATCGGGCCGCTGCTCGGCGACGACGCGATCGACGCGCTGAAGAAGGCCCTGGAGAAGAACCTGCCCGGGATCGGCGACAAGATCGACATCGACGCGCTGATCGCGCACGCCGGGACCATCGGCCTGATCTCCGCGATCGGGCTGTTGTTCACCGGTCTCGGCTGGATCGATTCGCTGCGCGCCTCGATCCGCTCGATGCACGAGCTGGACGACGAGCCGGGGAACATGGTCAAGCTGAAGGCGGTCGACCTCGGCGCCCTGATCGGGCTCGGCCTGATCGGCCTGATCGCCACCGGCGCCTCGTCGATCCTGACCGCGGTGTCGAAACGCATCGTCGACTGGGTCGACCTGGACGGCACCTGGCTGGCGGACTGGGGGCTCGGCCTGATCAGCCTGGTGATCGGGGTCGGCGCCGGCGCCGTGCTGTTCCTGTACATGCAGACGGTCCTGCCGCGGATCGTGCTGCCGCCCAAGGTGGCGCTGATCGCGGCGCTCGCCGGCGGCATCGTGTTCTACCTCGCCCAGCGGCTCGGCAACCTCTACGTGAACCACGTGATCGGCGCGAACGCGGCGTACGGCGCGGTGGCGGTGCCGCTGGCGCTGCTGGTGTGGATCTACCTGATGACCCGCGCGATCATGCTGATTGCCGCGTGGACGAAGGAAGCCACCCTCGACGCCCGTGCCGCGGAAGAGAAGGCGGAGGGGCAGTCGGAAGCGGAGTCGGAGCAGGAGCCGCAGGCCGTCGAGCCCGAACCCCTGCTTCCCGGTCCGCCCGGCAAGCGCTACAAGGTCGTGCCGGTCCCGCAACGCAAGGCGGACACGGTCGCCGTCGCCGCAGGAACGGTCCTCGGCGTCACTGTCACCACCCTGGCGCTCCAAGGCCTCCGGGCGGTCCGCTCCATCCGCCGCTCCTGAAAGGCGCTCGACACCTCGTCCGCTGGCCGAGGTGAAGTCGTTCCCGCGGAGGAACCTCGCGTTGACCTACACGCGGGCGCGGTGACGGCGGCGGCGGAGCGTCCGCGGGCGGCGGAGGAAGAGGCCGAGCAGGAGGACAGGCGGCGCGGCGTACGCCCAGTCGGGGACGCGGAAGGCGAGTGACTTGACCGCCTGGCCCGGGTTCAGCGCGGTGCGGGCCTGCGGTGCGCCCGTCGTCGTACCCTGCTTGGTCGTGGAGGGCTTGCCCTGCGTCTGGGTCTTGGGCGGCGCGGCGGCGGGCTTGACCAGCGTGCCGACCGGCTTGAGCTTGCCGTAGTTCGTGAACGTCCAGGTCAGCAGGTTGCTGGCGTCCTCGGTGATGCCGTGCGGCGCGTTCATCAGCGTCACCACGAGCGTGTGCCCGTTGCGCCGGGCGGCGCCGACGAACGTGTTCCGGGCCAGCGTGGTGTAGCCGGTCTTCACGCCGAGCGCGCCGTCGTAGTTGAACAGCAGCTTGTTCTGGTTCGCGACCTGGTAGGTGCCCTTGTTCCCGGCGTTCGGGAAGTTCGTGTACTTCGTCGACGCGTACTTCGCGAAGTCCGTGCGCTCGAGCCCCGCCTGGGCGAACAGGGCCAGGTCGTAGGCGCTGGAGTACTGCCCGTCGGCGTCGAGGCCGGTCGGGTCGGTGACATGGGTGTCGAGTGCGCCGAGATCCTTGGCCTTCGCGTTCATCCGCTGGATGGTCGCCGGTACGCCGCCCTGGTCGTGGGCGCACAGCGCGTGCACGGCGTCGTTCCCGGAGGCCAGGAACATGCCCTGGAAGAGCAGGTCGACGGTGTAGTGCAGGCCCGGGTACACCCCGACCTTGCTGCCGATGATGCCGGCGTCGGCGTCCGACCCGACGACCGGATCGGTCTTCTTCAGCCGGGGCAGCAGGACCAGAGCGGTGAGCGTCTTGAGGGTGCTGGCCGGGCGGAGCTTCGCGTGCGGGGCCTTGGCGGCGAGCACCTGCCCGGTGTCCAGGTCGGCCACGACGTACGCCGACGCCTGCACGGCCGGCGGTGCCGCCCCGTTGGCGACGACCGTCGGCTTCGCCGTCAGCAGCTCGCCGCCGACCGGGCCTTGTGGGCCCGAATCGGCGGCGGTCGCTGTCAGAGGTCCGGCGACCACCAGTGCGGTGGTCGCGCAGGCCGTCAGAAGCAAACGCATCGGCGGCACTCTAGTTGGCCGACGGTGCAGATGTCACAGTCGGGTCTCATGCCCTGAATCAGGCACAGCGTCAGGCTCGGTACGCGGTCCACATGTCGCTGATCCGGGTCGACTGCCCCGGGGTGAACTGGTTGTAGCAGGAATCGTAGGAGTAGTCCATGTAGTTGTGGATCGGGTCCAGACCGGGCAGCGAGCAGGAGTCCCGGCCCTCCGGGCAGCCGCTGGACGAGCTGCTCTGCGCGGGCGTGTCGGCCACCGAGTCGTTCGTGCTCGTGCAGCCGCCCTGGAACGTGTGATACAGCCCGAACCAGTGACCGGCCTCGTGGGTCGCGGTCTTGCCGTCGTTGTAGTTGGTCGCCGAGCCGCCGGGCAGGGAGCTGTACTGCACCCGGATACCGTCGATCGACGGGTTGCTCGCGTAGTCCCACGGGAAGGTCGCGATCCCGAGGTACGAGAAGTCGACGAGCCAGATGTTCAGGGCGTTCTTGCCGCCCTGGCGCGTCTGGGAGCGGTACGAGGTGCTCTGCCGATCCTTGTGCCACTGGTCGTTGTAGTACCGGTTGACGCCGGCCAGCGTGAACGTGAAGCCGGTGTTCGCGGCCTGCGAGGACTCCTGACCTGCGAAGTCCTGGTTCAGCTCGGCGATCTGCTGGGTGATCTGGGTCGAGGTGACGTCACCGGCGCCGGACTTGCTCAGCATCACGTGGATGTACACCGGGACACTGGCCGACGCCAACGTGCCGACACGCGCTTTCTTGGCCTTCAAGATCTCCGCGGTCCGGGCGTCGATGGCCTTCTGCTCGGCCGCCGACAACTCCCGGTGGTCGGCCCCGAAGCCACCACGCGCGGCGGGACCTTCCTCGGGCGTGAAGCAGGCCGGCCCGGTCTGGTCGACGGGCGCCTTGGCGGTCGCCTGTCCACCGAGCGGACTGAACGCGAGCGCCGTACCGGCCAGAAGCACGGCCAGGGCGCGGGGACGGGTAACGAAAGATCGCATAGCGGTCCTCCACGAATCGGGCCGCTTTGGGCGGTGCGGCCGAATCCGGCGATTTTCCCCACCAACCCGCGAGGTGCCAACCCATTCCCTGACCAACCGGTGCCACGGCACCACCGCGCCGGGTCAGCCCAGGAAGGCTCGGAGGAGGGCCTCGGTGCCGGCCAGGTGCTCCTGCATGGCCGTGCGGGCGGTTGGGGGGTCTTGGGCGAGGATCGCGGTCACGATGGCTTGGTGCTGGTCGTTCGAGTGTTGGAGGTTGGGTTCCAGGAGGGGGATGGCGTCCAGGAGTTCGTTGAGGCGCATGCGGACGTCGGCCATGGCTGAGGTCAGAGACGGGGAGCCCGTGACCTCGGCGATGGCCAGGTGGAGGCGGGAGTCGAGGCGGCGGTAGTCGGTGAGGGTGGCGGCGTTGGTGTCGGCCAGGCAGCGTTGCAGGTGGTCGCGTTCGGCTTCGGTGAGGTCGCGGGTGGCGGCTGCTTCTGCGGCGCCGGTCTCCAGGACCTGGCGGAGCGTGAGTGCGTCGTCCAGGCCGGCGGCCAGGTCGCGGGCGAGGCGTTTGGCCGACGTACGGCGGGGCTTCGGGAGGTGCTCGTTGACGAACGTGCCGCCGTATCGGCCGCGGCGGGACTCTACGTAACCGGCGTCGGTGAGGGCGTGGATGGCCTCGCGGAGGGTGACGCGGCTGACGTTCAGGCGGGCGGCGAGCTCACGCTCGGGCGGCAGGCGGTCGCCGGGCACGACGACGCCGAGCTTGATTGCCTGCAGCAACCGCTCGACCGTCTCCTCGAACGGGTTCCCGGCCCGCACGGGCCGGAACACCGCATCATCCGCCTGAACGACCATGCCCCCAGCCTACGGCCGAGGCTGGTATGAGCTGGGACCCTTCAGCGACGCGGGATGGACGGCGGGCGGGCTGAACCGGCTGCGAGTTTGAGGGGTTCACCTCTGAGTTTGTCCCTTCGCCACCTGGATACGGCGGGGTGAAGGGGCAAGCCAGCAGGTGAACCCCTCAAATGACGTCCGCCGGTGCGGGCCAGTGCAGGGCTGTTCCGTCCCGCCGTACATGGCTCGGGGTTAGACCGGGGTTACATAGGCGCCGGAGATGCCGCCGTCTACCAGGAAGGTGTTGGCGGTGATGAAGGATGAGTCGTCGCTGGCCAGGAAGGCTACGGCGGCGGCGATTTCTGCTGGTTCGCCGAAGCGGCCCATGGGGACGTGGATCAGGCGGCGTTGGGCTCGTTCGGGGTCTTTGGCGAAGAGTTCGGTGAGGAGGGGGGTGTTGACGGGGCCTGGGCAGAGGGCGTTGACGCGGATGCCCTGGCGGGCGAATTCGACACCCAGTTCGCGGCTCATGGCCAGGACGCCGCCCTTGGAGGCGGAGTAGGAGATCTGAGAGGTTGCTGCGCCCATTACGGCTACGAAGGATGCGGTGTTGATGATGGAGCCGCGGCCTTGTTGCTGCATGTAGGGGATTGCGGCCTTGCAGCAGAGGTAGACAGACGTGAGGTTGACCTCTTGGACCTTGCGCCAGGCTTCCAGGCCGGTGTCCAGGATGGATGCGTCGTCGGGTGGGGAGATGCCGGCGTTGTTGAAGGCGATGTCGACGCTGCCGTAGGTGTCGAAGGCCTGTTTGAAGAGGTTGTCGACCGCGGCTGGGTCGGTGACGTCGGTCGGTACGAACAGGCCGCCTACCTCGTCGGCCGCGTCCTTGCCCGCGGCTGGGTCGAGGTCGCCGATCACGACGTGGGCGCCCTCGGCGGCGAGTCGGCGTACCGTAGCCAGGCCGATGCCGCTCGCGCCGCCGGTGACAACGGCGACGCGGCCCTCGAGCCGGTGTGCCTTGACGTCCATATCAGTCCTCCGTGCTGATGAAGATGTTCTTGGTCTCGGTGAACGCGGCGAGCGCGTCCGGGCCGAGTTCCCGGCCGAGGCCGGACTGCTTGTAACCGCCGAACGGGGTCGAGTAGCGGACCGACGAGTTCGAGTTGATCGACAGGTTCCCGGCCTCGACACCGCGCCCCACCCGCAGCGCGCGGCCGACGTCGCGGGTCCAGATCGAACCGGACAGCCCGTACTCGCTGTCGTTCGCGATCCGCAGCGCGTCGGCCTCGTCCTCGAACGGAACGACCGCTACCACCGGCCCGAAGATCTCCTCCCGCAGAGCTCGGTCAGGCGCCGGCGCGAGCACGGTCGGCGGGAACCAGAATCCTGGCCCGCTCGGCGCAGTACCTTGAAAAGCCGGGTTCTCGACGTACGACGCGACCTGCTCGAGCTGTGCGGCGGAGATCAGCGGGCCCATCTCGGTCGCCGGATCGCTCGGGTCGCCGACCTTGAAGTTCTTGACGGCCGGTTCGAGCAGCTCCAGGAACTCGTCGTACGCCGAGCGCTCGACGAGAATCCGGGACCGCGCGCAGCAGTCCTGGCCCGCGTTGTCGAACACGCCGTACGGGGCCTGTGCTGCCGCCTTCTTCAGGTCCGCGTCGGCGAAGACGATGTTCGCGGACTTGCCGCCCAGCTCGAGTGTCAGGCGCTTCACCTGGTCTGCGCAGCCGGCCATGATCTGTTTGCCGACCTTGGTGGAGCCGGTGAAGACGATTTTCCGGACGGCGGAATGCGTGACGAAGCGGTTTCCGACAACGGTTCCCTTACCGGGCACGACTTCGAGTACGCCGGGCGGCAGACCCGCTTCGAGAGCCAGTTCGCCGAGGCGGATCGCGGTGAGCGGGGTGAGTTCGGCAGGCTTCAGGACGACGGTGTTTCCGGCCGCCAGCGCGGGGGCGAAGCCCCAGCCCGCGATCGGCATCGGAAAGTTCCACGGAACGATCACGCCGATCACGCCGAGCGGTTCCTGGAATGTCACATCGATGCCGCCAGCAACCGGAATCTGCTTTCCGAAAAGGCGTTCCGGGGCGGCCGAGTAGTACGTGAGCACGTCGCGGACGTTTCCGGCTTCCCAGCGGGCGTTTCCGATCGTGTGCCCGGCGTTCTCGACCTCCAACGCGGCCAGGTTCTCCAGGTCGGCGTCGACCGCGTCGGCGAACCGCCGCAGCAGCCGGCCGCGATCCGCCGGTGTCACGTTCCGCCAGGTCTCGAAGGCGCGAGCGGCGCGCTCGATGGCCGTATCCGCCTCGGTCTCGGAAGCGAGAGAGATCGTCCGGATCACCTTCTCGGTGGCCGGATTGATCACGTCATACGTCATGAGGCCTCCCGGCCTGGACTGGGGATTGGTGGGAGCGAAGCGAGCGGACGGACAACCCGGCAGCCCCGGGCCGAGGGTCGCGGGGTTCCAGCCCGAGGGAGGCCCCGGCCCGTTCGGTGGCGTTGTCATGGACACGGTTGGGCGGGAGCCCCATGACCCGGCGTGTCATGAGGTGCTCCTGATCGGGGCGGTGAACAGCCGCTGGTCTGGTGGTCGTTGGGGGTTCGGCCTGAGGGAGGGCCTGACCTGCGTGGTGGCGTTGTCGTGGACTTGGTTCGGGGTGAGGTCCACGGCCCGCTGGCTGGCGCGGGTCATGAGGCGCTCCTTACCAGGGCGGTGAACAGCCGCAGGTCTTCGGGGTTCTCCTCGGGGTGCCACTGGACGCCGAGGGCGAAGTCGTGGCCTTCCACCTCGGCCGCCTCGACGGTGCCGTCGTCGGCGCGGGCGGTGATCTTCAGGCCCGGGGCGATGACGTCGAGGGCCTGGTGGTGGTAGCAGCTGCCGTCGGCGCGCTCGCCGAGGATCTGTGCGGTCAGGGTGCCGGGCTCGATCTTCACCTCGGTGGTGCCGAAGACGGCGGGGGACGGGCGGTGCTCGTCGTGCGCGACGACATCGGGTAGGTGCTGGTGCAGCGTGCCGCCGAGCGTCACGTTCAGCATCTGCAGGCCGCGGCAGATGGCGAGAAGCGGGAGGTCGCGGTCCAGCGCGGCCCGGATCAGGACCGCTTCGTGGTCGTCGCGGCCGGGGCGGGTGTCGACGGTTTCCGGATGCGGGGCCGCGCGGTACGAGCCCGGGTCGACGTCGCACCCGCCGGCAACGACCAGTCCGTCGAGGACCTCGAGGACGGACGGATCGGTCCCGACCGGCGGTAGTAGCAGCGGCACCCCTCCGGCCGCGACCACCGCCTCCAGGTACACCCGCGGTACCAGGGCAGCCTCCCGCTGCCAGATACCCCAGGTCGCCGGTTCGAGGTACGTCGTGATGCCGATGCGCGGCGTGCGACGTACCTGCGAACGGCTCGGCGGGCGTCCCGCCGAATCCCCGTTCACCGGCACCGCCCAAGCCCACAGCAGGGGTTAACCCCTGCTGTTGGGGGTTCTTCGCTGGTGTACGAGGGGAGAACCCCCAACGGCAGGGGATAACCCCTCGACCACAGCGCCGCCCCAGCTGAGCCTATGGATCGGTCGGCCCGTGCGTCTGCGGCCTCAGAGGCGTTCGAAGCCACGGGTTCGCTCCCAGTCGGTGACGGTGGCGTCGTAAGCGGCCAGTTCGACGCGGGCGGCGTTGGTGTAGTGGTCGACCATTTCGTCGCCGAAGGCGGTGCGGGCGAGTTTCGAGCCGGTGAAGAGGGCGGCGGCTTCGCGGAGGGTGGCTGGGACGTGTTCCTTGTCGGCGGACTCGTAGGCGTTGCCCTCCAGGAGCGGCTCGAGTTCCAGTTCCTGCTCGATGCCGTGCAGGCCGGAGGCGATGATCGCGGCGACGGCGAGGTACGGGTTCACGTCGCCGCCGGGCAGGCGGTTCTCGACCCGCAAGGAATCGCCGTGACCGACCACGCGCAGCGAGCAGGTGCGGTTGTCGAGGCCCCACGCGACGGCCGTCGGTGCGAAGCTGCCGTGGACGAAACGCTTGTAGGAGTTGATGTTCGGCGCGAGCAGGTACGTGAACTCGGACAGACAGGCGAGCTGGCCGGCGATGAAATGCTCCATCAACCGCGAGAAGCCATGAGAACCGTCGCCCGCGAGCACCGGCGAGCCGTCGTCACCGCGGAAGCTCAGGTGAATGTGGCACGAGTTGCCCTCGCGTTCGTCGTACTTCGCCATGAACGTGAGGCTCTTACCGTGCTTGGCCGCGATCTCTTTGGCGCCGGTCTTGTAGATCGAGTGGTTGTCGCAGGTCACCAGCGCCTCGTCGTACCGGAAAGCGATTTCGTGCTGGCCGAGGTTGCACTCGCCCTTCGCGGACTCGACATAGAGACCGGCGCCGGTCATCCCGTTGCGGATGTCGCGCAGCAGCGGCTCGATCCGGGACGTGCCGACGAGCGAGTAGTCGACGTTGTACTGGTTGGCCGGCGTGAGGTCGCGATACCGCTTGTTCCACGCGGTTTCGTAGGTGTCGTCGAAGACGATGAACTCGAGCTCGGTCCCGACGTACGCCTTCAGTCCGCGCTCGGACAACCGGTCGAGTTGCGCGCGCAGTACCTGTCGCGGCGACGCGACCACCGGCGTACCGTCCAGCCACTGCACGTCGCAGAGCACCAGCGCGGTCCCCTCCAGCCACGGCACCAGGCGGAGCGTGTCGAGATCCGGCGCCATCACCATGTCGCCGTACCCGCGTTCCCAGGAGGACATCGCGTACCCGTCCACCGTGTTCATGTCGACGTCGACGGCGAGCAGGTAGTTGCACCCCTCGGTGCCGTGCTTGAGCACCTCCTCCAGGAAATACCGTGCACCGCAACGCTTTCCTTGAAGGCGCCCCTGCATGTCCGTGATCGCCACCAGCACCGTGTCGACCTCACCGGCGTCGACCAGTCTCCGCAAATCCTCCACACCCAGCACGGCACGCTCCCGGAGTCTATTGGTCTGTCCCTGAACCATTGACTCAGTCCGGCCGGGCGATGTCAATGCGGCCGTGGCATGCGGGCCGTGGCAATGCGGGCCGTTTCCCTTGACACGTCCGGAACCCGGTGCCTCAATGAGCTAAAGGTCTGGGGGGAGACCATTGAGCCGCAGTGCTGAGGAGGCCCAGTGAGCAACGACCGCACCGACTCCGCCCCGATGACCGACGACGAGAAACGCCTGCATCAGTTGGGATACGCGCAGGAACTGTCCCGGACGATGTCCGGCTTCTCGAACTTCGCGGTGTCCTTCACGATCATCTCGATCCTGTCCGGCTGCCTGACCCTGTACGGGTTCGGGATGAACACCGGCGGCCCGGTGATGATCGTCTGGGGCTGGCCGATCGTCGGCCTGATGACGCTGTTCGTGGGCCTCGCGATGGCGGAGGTCTGCTCGAGCTACCCGACCGCCGGCGGCCTGTACTACTGGGCCGCGAAACTCGCCCCGTCGAACGGCGCCGCCTGGTCCTGGTTCACCGGGTGGTTCAACTTCCTCGGCCAGGTCGCGGTGACGGCCGGCATCGACTTCGGCGCGGCGTTCTTCCTGAACGCGTTCCTCGACCTGCAGTTCGGTTTCAGCGCGACACCCGGTCACACCATCTTGCTGTTCGGGATCATCCTGCTGGTGCACGCGCTGCTGAACTCGCTCGGCGTGAAGCTGGTCGCCAAACTCAACGACATCAGCGTCTGGTGGCACATCCTCGGCGTGCTCTTCATCGTGGGCGCGCTCGTGTTCGTACCGGACAAGCACCAGTCGGCGTCGTTCGTGTTCGGCCACTTCGTCAACAACACCGGCTGGGGGTCCACCTTCTACGTCGCACTGCTCGGCCTGCTGCTGGCGCAGTACACCTTCACCGGGTACGACGCTTCCGCGCACATGACCGAGGAGACGCACGATGCCGCCCGCTCGGGCCCGCGCGGGATCGTGATGTCGATCCTGGTGTCGCTGGCCGCCGGGTGGGTGCTGCTGATCGGGCTGACGTTCGCGATCCAGAGCTACGACGGCGCGCTCAGCGGCGACACCGGCGTACCGCCGGCGCAAATCTTCATCGACGCGGTCGGCATGGTCACCGGGAAGATCCTGCTGCTGGTCGTGATCGGCGCCCAGCTGTTCTGCGGCATGTCGTCGGTGACGGCGAACTCGCGGATGATCTACGCGTTCTCCCGCGACGGCGCGCTGCCCGGATCGAAGTTCTGGCACAAGATCAACCACCGCACCCGGACACCCACGAACGCGATCTGGCTGGCCGCGGGCGGGGCATTCGTCCTCGGCCTGCCGTACCTGTGGAACGCGACCGCGTACGCCGCCGTCACGTCGATCGCGGTCATCGGCCTCTACATCGCCTACGTCCTGCCCACTTTGCTGCGGCTGCTGCAGGGTGACCGCTTCCAGCCGGGCCCGTGGAACCTCGGCCGCTGGAGCCGCCCGATCGGCATCGTCGCGATCGTCTGGGTCGCGTTCATCACGATCCTGTTCATGCTGCCGCAGGTCAGCCCGGTCACCGGTAGCACGTTCAACTACACGCCGGTCGCGGTCCTGGTCGTGCTCGGCTTCGCGGCGGCGTACTGGTTCCTGTCCGCGCGCCGCTGGTTCACCGGCCCCAAGGTCCAGGGCACCGAGGAGGAACTCGCCGCGATCGAGCGCGACCTCGAATCCATCTGACGTCCACGCTCTTTGGGCACCCGTCAACCGTTCTCGCAGGGGTGAAACGGTTGGTGGGTGCCCAAAGTCGTCGAAAGACCATCCGGTGCCCCGGCACGATCGTGCCGTGCTGACTGCTCGGAACCAGACAGGAATGGGTGTCAGGATGGTGGCCAGCACATTTCCTCATGTGACACTCGCCGTGTCGAACACCGATCGACTGTGATAATCGGCGAAGGTAATCCTTCGAGGAGTTGTATTGACTGACGACGAGCTGGTCGGGCGAGCGGGACTGGTCGAGCGTGCCACCAAGCAGCTCGAGACCAGCGGCAGTGTGCTGCTCTACGGCCCGACCGGTATCGGCAAGTCGGCCCTCGCCCGGACACTGGTTGCGGAGCGTGTTCGTCAGGGCTGCCGGATTCTCAGCGCGGCACCGTCCAACGCCGAGGCCGGCCTGCCGTACGTCACGCTCCTCGACTTGCTCTCCCACCAGCTCGATTTCGCCTGGCAGGTGCTTCCCGACCACCTCCGGCAGCCGCTCGAGGTGGCGCTGCTGAAGGCGAGCGCGCCGGACACGGTCCGTGACGAGCTGGCCGTTCGGCTCGCCGTATTGCACGTTCTCCGCCGGCTCGCCACGACCGGCCCGGTGCTGATTGTCGTCGACGACATCCAGTGGGTGGACCCGTCCAGCCTCGAGGTACTGACGTTCTGCGCGCGCCGGCTGACCGAGGGGGTGCACCTGCTCGCCACCGAGCAGGTCGCCGACGGGGACCTGCCGGTGATGGCCGACGCGTGCCCGGAGCCCGTTCTCCAGCTCGAGGTCCCGCCGCTCACCGAGCCCGACGTCCTCGGCCTGCTCCGGCAGCGGCTGTCCAGCCCGCTCCCGGTCCGTACGGCCCGGCGGATCTTCACCGCGAGCGCCGGCAACCCGTTCATGGCCCTGGAGCTCGGGCGTGCCGTACTGCGGCATCCGAAGAGCGTCTCGCCCAACGACCCGCTGCCGGTGTCCAGCCGCCTGAAGACCCTGCTCGGGGAGCGTCTGGCCACGCTGTCCACCGGCACTCACGAGGTGCTCCTGCACGCCGCGTCGTCCCCGCGCCCGACCACGACGCAGCTCGCCGCGTCGCTCGGCCGCCCGATCGACGCGGACCTGGCCGAGGCGGAGACCCTCGGCCTGATCGACATCTCCGCCGAGCGACTCCGGTTCACCCATCCGCTGCTCCGCGAGTTCGTGTACGCCGAGGCCACGTCGGCCGCCCGCCGCCAGGCCCACGCCCAACTCGCCGCCGCGGTGGACGAACCGGTCGAGAACGCGACCCACCGCGCCCTCGCCACCCAGGAGGCCGACGCGGCGCTGGCCGCGGCCATCGAGGAAGCCGCCACCGTCGCCGCCGGACGAGGTGCGCCCGGTGCAGCCGCGACCTTGTGGCGCCTGAGCGCGGACCGTACGCCGTGCACGCAGCCGGACGAGCGCGCCCGGCGGCTCACCCGCGCGGCCGACGACGCGGCCGCTGCGGGTCACCTGGCGGAGTCGGCCGATATGGCGCGTCTCGCCGTACAGACCGCAACCCTGCCGGCGACCAAGGTGCCGGCGCTGCTGCTCTGCGCGGACGCCGTCTGGCCGGAGCGGGACCGCCGGGTCGAGCTGCTCGCGCAGGCCTTCGAGGCGGCCGCGGGGGACCAGCGGCTCGAGGCGCGGGTGCGGATCGAGCGCAGCCACAGCCACTACTTCGACCGCAGCCTCGACGATGCGCAGGAGGACGCCCGGATCGCCGAGGCGCTGGCGCGCGAAGCCGGTGACACGGAGGCGGTCGTCGACGCGCTGAGCGCCGCCAGTTCGGTGCTGATCGCCCGCGACGCCGAGCAGTCCGCGGACGCCGTACTTCTGCAGGCCGCCGAGCTCGCCAAGGGCCTGCCGCTCACCAAGGCCACGGTGAACGCGCGCCAGATGGCCGCGATGCAGGAGCTGTTCCGCGGCCGGACCGCCGAGGCGATCACCGGTATCACCGCGCTGGCCGACGAGGTCCGCGACCACGGCGCGATGCGCTGGCTGGCGTCGGTCCTGATCTCGGCGACGGCGATCTACGAGCGCAGCGGCCGGGGCGCGGACGCGCTCGCCGCCGGGCACGAGTGCTACCAGCTGATGCGCGACATCGGCGACGAGGCCGAGGTCGGTCTGATCATCGCCAGCCGCGCGGAGTGGGCGGGCGGTACGGCGGCCATGGGCCGCGAGCTCGCCGACGCCGCGCTGGACGAGGTCCGCCGGATCGGGAACGACGAGTGGACCGGCCCCGCGCTGGCCAGTCTCGGGATGCTCGGTGTGTTGACGGGCGACCCGCAGCGGGCCGTGGAGGCGTTCGACGCGATCGCGGAGTCAGGGGAGGCGGCGATGCCGTGGGACCCCGCGGTCATCCCGTGGCACGCGGACTACGCCGAGGCCCTGGTCGCCGCCGGCCGGCTGGACGACGCGGCGACGCTGATCGCCGAGATCCGCACCCGCGCCGAGAACCTGGACCGCGGCGTCGTCAAGCTCGGCCTGGATCGCGCCGAGGCGCTGCTGATCGCCAAGCAGGGCGACCCGGCCGCGGCGCTGGAGCTGCTGGACAAGGCCGTCGGTACGGCGGGAGACCGGGTCTACCCGCTCGATCTCGCGCGCTGCGAGCTGACCCGCGGCCGGATCGCGCGGCAGGCCCGGCGACGCTCGGTGGCGCGCACCGCGTTCCTGGACGCGATCGAGCAGTTCGAGGCGTACGGCGCACCCGCCTGGCGCGAGGTCGCCGAGACCGAGCTCGCGCGCCTCGACGTACCGAGCCGGAGCCGGCAGCCGTCGGAGCTGACCGACAACGAGCAGCAGATCGTCTCGATGGTCCGCGACGGCTCCACGAACCGGGAGATCGCCGCGGCGTTGTACCTGTCGGTGAAGGCGGTCGAGTCGCAGCTGACCCGCCTGTACCGCCGCTTCGGCGTGGCCAACCGGACCCAGCTGCTCCGGATGGTCGACCGCCCGAGTCAGAATGGCTGAGTGAAACTCGAACGGAAACACGCCGTCGTCCTGCTCGCGATCGCGGCCTGGAACGTCATCACCTATGTGCGCTTCATCAAGGCGCTCGTCGACACCGAGGACCGCCCGACCGGGTACTACGTCGCGCACACGATCCTGATCGTCGTGAACCTGCTGATCGCGGCGCTGCTGGGCACTTGGGGTGTCCGCGCCTACAAGGCGGCTAAGGCCCCGCAAAGCTCGTCGGTGTGACCCCGAGCACCTTCTTGAAGTGCCGGTTCAGGTGTGACTGGTCGTAGAAGCCGGCCAACGTCGCCACCTCGGCTGCCGGGCGCCCGTCCAGCAGGTACCGCCGCGCGAGGTCGACCCGCCGCCCGGTCAGGTACCGGTGCGGCGGCATCCCGAACTCCCGGCTGAACGCCCGCACCAGGTGCGCCGGGTGCGCATGCACGATCCGGGCGGCATCCTCCAACGTGAGGCCGTCCGCGACATGGGCGTCCAGCAGGTCCCGCAGCCGGCCCGCCACACCGGCGTCCCGCAGCCGCCTGGCGACGTCGACGCTGCCGCCCGGCTCTCCGACCTGGCGCGTGAGGTGCTGCTGGATGCGCTCCTCGATCAACGTCAGCCGGCTCTGGGCCTCCAGGTCCTCGCGTCCGTCACTGAGCACGCGGTGCAATTGGTGGATCCGGTGCCGCAGCAGCGCGTCGACGTACTCGGGCTGGTCGACCGCCGCACCGATCAGGTCGGGGCCGCCGAGCCGGTCCGGCGCCAGGTACAGAACACGTTTTCGGAAACCGCCCGGAAACACCGAGCGCCCGTCGTGCGGAACGTGCGGCGGCAACAGCGAGACCTGTGCCTGCGCGAGCCCGTGCTCATGCCGATCGAGGTCGTACCGGACGGCGCCCTCGTCGACGATCAGCACCGTCCACGCGTCGTGCGTGTGGCTCGGGTACGCGTGCGACGGGAAATGGGCGTGCAGGACCTCGACGACGCCGGGCAAACCGGGCCGCCACGCCCGGACCTCGGCGCGACCGCTCATAGTCAGAACATACGCTGCTGCGTGTGAAGGTCTATCTGAGTGCGGACATGGAAGGCATCACCGGAGTCGTCGACGCGGAGGACGTCCAGCCGCCGGGCCGCGACTACGAGCGCGCCCGGGTGCTGATGACGGAGGACGTGAACGCCGCGGTCCGCGGTGCGTACGCCGCCGGCGCGACCGAAGTACTGGTCAACGACGCGCACGGCCCGATGCGCAACCTGCTGCCCGACCTCCTCGACCCGCGTGCCCGCCTGATCAAGGGCCGCCCGAAGCCGATGGGCATGATGGAGGGCCTGACCCCGGAGTACGACGCGGCGCTCTGCGTCGGGTACCACGCCCGCGCAGGCGTCCTGGGCGTGCTCAGCCACAGCTTCATGGGCCACGAGATCGAGGACATCTGGCTCGACGACGAGGTCACCGGCGAGATCGGCCTGTTCCACGCGGCCGCCGCGGCGTACGGCGTACCGGTCGCCCTCCTGACCGGCGACGACACCGCCTGCGACGAGATGAAGGCGTGGGACCCCGCGGTGGCGACCGTCTCGGTCAAGTTCGCCAAGGACCGCTTCGCCGCCCAACTGGTCCCGGTCGCCGAGTCCCGCGAGGCGATCGAGTCCACTACCGCCGACGCCCTGGCCAACCTCTCCCACCCCGCCCGCCCGACCGGTCCCCGGACGATGGCCGTCCGCTGGCAGTCCGCCTCGGTAACCTCCCACCTCACCGCCATCCCCGGCGTCACCCGGCGCGACGACCGCACCGTGACCGTCGAGGCCGACATGCTCCAGCTCTACCGCCTCTTCAACCTGTTCCTCCGCGTCTGCACAGCAGTCACGTCGAACCCGCCGTACTGCTGAGGCGGCTCGGAGATTCGGCCGAGGGGCAGGATCCGAAGCGTGGGTCGATCAGTGATCCTGTCCGTCGGGTACGAGGGGCGCAGCCAACAGAACCTCCTGGACGTGCTCAGAAGCCACGGGACGACCGTGGTCGTCGACGTACGCTTGAACCCGATCAGTCGCAAGCCGGGGTTGAGCAAGACCCGCCTCGCGGCGGCTTTGGCGGAGGCCGGGATCGAGTATCGCCACCTGAAGGCGCTTGGCAATCCGCGGGAGAATCGGAGCCCGTTCCACGAGGGAAGGGTCGCCGAAGGCTGCGAGGCGTTCCGGAAGTTGCTGGCCGCGCCGGAGGCGGAATCCGCGCTCCAGCAGATCGTCGACGAGAGCCGCACCACGACGCTGGCAGTGCTCTGCTTCGAGAAGGACCACGACCGCTGCCATCGCCAGGTGATCGTCGACGAGGTCACCAAGCGTGAGCGGCGAGACATCACCTACGCCTAGGACCGTGAACAGTTCCAGGCCACTCGCGGATGCATAGAACGTACAAGTCCGGTGCCGGGTTCGTCGGCGACGATCGGTGCTGTGACTGAGCCGATCAAGTTCGATACGAAGATTGCCGTGTTGTTGCGGGACGACCTGGCTGTTTGGCAGCGGTTGAATGTGACCGCCTTCCTGGTGAGTGGGATCGCCGGGACGCATCCCGAGGTCGTCGGCGAGCCTTACGTGGACGCGGACGAGGTGCGGTACCTGCCGATGTTTCGGCAGCCGGTGATGGTGTTCGAGGGGTCCAAGGAGTTCATGGCGACGGCGCACGAGCGTGCGCTCGGGCGGGGGATCGAGCACTCGGTGTTCACCCAGGACCTGTTTGCGACCGGCAACGACCAGGACAACCGCGCCGCCGTGCGGGCGGTCCGGACCGCCGAGCTCGACCTGGTCGGGATCGCGTTCTACGGCCCGCGGAACGCTGTCGACAAGACCTTGAAGGGCGCCGCGAAGCACCACTGAGCAGGCACCCGTTCGAGAGGTTCACCACTCACGTTGCCCCTTCGCCCATCGCATGCGGGAGGCGAAGGGGTGGTTTGCGAGGTGAACCCCTCAAACAGGTGGACGGGTGTGGGCCATGGAGGCGGGCGGCGCTTGGGGTGGAGACGCAGCAGCGGAACGAGGGTCAGCGAGGGGCGAACTTCGTCCAGGTGGTGCCTCGGTCGGTGCTGAGCACGACCTCCGTGGTGCGGCGCTTCGGCACCTCGAAGCCGTACATCAGGTCGGAGTCGCCGGCCAGGTCGGCGAGGTCGCCGGGGTAGCCGCGGTCCAGCTTCGCGGCGCCGTCGCGGACCCGGTAGAGCCGCGGGCGGTCACCGGCGCGGCCGCCGAGCAGCAGGGCGGTGCCGTCGTCGAAGGCGAGCGGCGAGGCGCTCAGGCCGGCCGGCGGGTCCTGAACCGTCGTCCAGTTCGCGCCGCGGTCGGTGGACAGCTCCATCTTCGAGACGGTCTGGCCGTTGGCGCCGACCGCCACCGCGGTGGTCAGCAGCGTCCGCCCGTCGGGGCTGACCGCGAGTCGGCCGAGCTGGTTGTGGCTGTCGAGTGCCCGCGAGCCCCACGTGCGACCGCCGTCGTCGGTCCAGAGCATGTCCGTCCGGCCGATCCCGCTCAGGATCCAGCAGCGGCCGCTGTCGTCGCAGACCGGCGACCGGGTGCCCCGGGTCTTGAGCAGCCGGACCGAGGACTCCTGCGGGTTCACCACGACGATCGACCCCGGCACGATCCGGTCGGTGAGGATCTCGTCCTCCTCGAACGTCGAGGTCGGCAACCGGTACCGGAGCCGGGTCAGCACCGGCCCGTCGTACGTCAGCCGGAACATCATCGTCGCGGCGCCGGTCAGCGTGCCCTCGAGCGGCGGTGCGACCGCGATCGCCTCCTTGCCGGCCCGGAGCGTCGCATACGGAACCGGCCACTCGGGGGCGACGGCGCGGGAGCCGTCGCGGTCGATGACGGCGGCGTATCGGCAGTTCGGGCCGCTGGTGCAGTCCGACCAGCCGGCCGCCCAGCGGTTCCGGGTGACCATCGTGACCGACAGCACCTGGGCCCGCTCGGAGTTCACCACCGAGCTGCCGGACCGCCCGGCGGCGGCCGGTGCGATCGCGATCGGCCCGTCGGACGCCGACCGGTGGGACGCCAGGTGCACGACCGCGAGAACGATCGAGGCCGTCGCCGCGAGCACGCCGAGGACGAGGAACGGCGGCATGCTGCGGGGTAGGCCGCAGCGCTCCAGCACCTCCGCCAGGCGACGGTAGTAGCGGTCGGAAAGCTCCCGCAGGCGCGGCTCCACAGTCACCCCCCAAGGCAGAGATGTCCCCGGCGAGGCGGGTCAGGTCGGCGGAGGAATCTTACGCGAGGAGAGGCCCACCCTCACACTCGGCGGAAGATGAGCGCCCGCTTCACTTCCTGGATCGCCTTGGTGACCTCGATACCGCGCGGGCAGGCGTCGGTGCAGTTGAAGGTGGTCCGGCAGCGCCAGACGCCTTCCTTGTCGTTCAGGATCTCCAGCCGCTGCTCCGTGCCCTCGTCCCGGCTGTCGAAGATGAACCGGTGCGCGCCGACGATCGCCTGCGGGCCGAAGTACTGCCCATCGGACCAGAACACCGGGCAGGACGTCGTACACGCCGCGCAGAGGATGCACTTCGTGGTGTCGTCGAACCGGTCCCGGTCAGCCTGCGACTGGATCCGCTCCCGGGTCGGCTCGTGACCGCTGGTGACCAGGAACGGCATCACCGAGCGGTACGCCTCGAAGAACGGGTCCATGTCGACGACCAGGTCCTTGAGCACCGCGAGGCCCTTGATGGGCTCGACGGTGATTTCCTTCTCCGGGTTCAGGTCCTTGATCAGGGTCTTGCAAGCGAGCCGGTTGCGGCCGTTGATCCGCATCGCGTCCGAGCCGCAGACACCGTGCGCGCAGGACCGCCGGAACGTCAGCGTGCCGTCCTGCTCCCACTTGATCTTGTGCAGCGCGTCCAGCACCCGGTCGGTCGGCTGCAGCGTGACGGAGTACGTCTTCCACTCGGCCTCGTCGACGACCTCGGGGTTGTACCGCAGGATCTTGACCTTGACGTCCATCAGTACTTGCGCTCCATCGGCTTGTAGCGGGTCTGCACGACCGGCTTGTAGTCGAGCCGGATGTTGACGTTGCCCTCGGCATCGACGTCGCGGTACGCCATCGTGTGCCGCATGAAGTTGACGTCGTCGCGCTTGTCGTAGTCCTCGCGGAAGTGCCCGCCGCGGGACTCCTTGCGGGCCAGCGCGGACACCACGAGCACCTCGGCCAGGTCGATCAGGAAGCCCAGCTCGACGGCCTCGAGCAGGTCGGTGTTGAACCGCTTGCCCTTGTCCTGGACACCGACGCTCTTGAACCGCTCCTTGAGCGCCTCGATGTCGACCAGCGCCTGCTTCAGCGAGCCCTCGGTGCGGTACACCTGCGCGTTCAGGTCCATCGTGGCCTGCAGGTCGGCGCGGATCGCGGCGATCCGCTCCTCGCCGGCGGAGTTGCGCAGACCCTCGACCAGTTGGACGACGTACGCCGACGGGTCGTCCGGCAGCTCCTCGAAGGAAGCGGTCTCGGCGTACTCCGCGGCGGCGATCCCGGCGCGGCGGCCGAAGACGTTGATGTCCAGCAGCGAGTTGGTGCCCAGACGGTTCGCACCGTGCACGGACACGCAGGCGACCTCGCCCGCGGCGTACAGGCCGGGGATCACGTCGTCGTTGTTGGCCAGCGCCTCGCCCTTGATGTTGGTCGGGATGCCGCCCATCGCGTAGTGCGCGGTCGGGAACACCGGGATCTGCTCGGTGTACGGCTCCACACCCAGGTACGTGCGGGCGAACTCGGTGATGTCCGGCAGCTTCGCGTCGATGTGCGCGGGCTCCAGGTGGGTCAGGTCGAGCATCACGTACGCGCCGTCCGGGCCGCAGCCGCGGCCCTCGCGGACCTCGTTCGCCATCGCGCGGGCGACCATGTCCCGCGGCGCCAGGTCCTTCACGGTCGGCGCGTAGCGCTCCATGAACCGCTCGTTGTCCTTGTTCCGCAGGATGCCGCCCTCACCGCGGGCCGCCTCCGACAGCAGGACGCCGAGCCCCGCGAGGCCGGTCGGGTGGAACTGGAAGAACTCCATGTCCTCCAGCGGCAGGCCCTTGCGCCACACGATGCCCATGCCGTCGCCGGTAAGCGTGTGCGCGTTGGACGTCGTACGGAAGACCTTGCCGAAACCGCCGGACGCGAAGATCACCGACTTGGCGGAGAACACGTGCAGCTCACCGGTGGCCAGCTCGTACGCGACCACGCCGCTCGCCTTGCCGTCGGTCATCAGCAGGTCGAGGACGTAGTACTCGTTGAAGAACTCGACGTTCTGCTTGATGCACTGCTGGTACAGCGTCTGCAGGATCATGTGGCCGGTCCGGTCCGCGGCGAAGCAGGACCGGCGGACGACCGCCTCACCGTGGTTGCGGGTGTGACCGCCGAAGAACCGCTGGTCGATCTTGCCCTCGGCCGTCCGGTTGAACGGCAGGCCCATCTTCTCCAGGTCGAGAACCGCGTCGACGGCCTCGCGGCACATCACCTCGGCCGCGTCCTGGTCGACCAGGAAGTCGCCGCCCTTGACCGTGTCGAAGGTGTGCCACTCCCAGTTGTCCTCCTCGACGTTCGCCAGCGCGGCGCACATCCCGCCCTGGGCGGCGCCGGTGTGCGAACGGGTCGGGTACAGCTTGGTGAGTACGGCGGTGCGGGTGCGCTTGCTGGACTCGAGAGCCGCGCGCATTCCCGCGCCGCCCGCGCCGACGATGACTACGTCGTACTGATGGACCTGCATGACGTCCTAACTTATTTGCAGACCGACAACGTGGAGTTGGGGTCGAGGCAGGGGTCGAAGGTGAAGATCACCAGGGTGCCGAGGACCACGATCACGATCGCGGCCGTGACCAGCAGGGCCTTCAGCCAGAACCGGGTCTGGTCCTTCTCGGCGTAGTCGTTGACGATCGTGCGCAGCCCGTTGGTGCCGTGCAGCATGGCCAGCCACAGCATCAGCAGATCCCAGACCTGCCACAGCGGGTTGGCCCACTTGCCGGCCACGAAACCGAAGTCGAGCGCGGTGATGCCGCCGCCGAGCATCAGGTTCACGAACAGGTGGCCGAGCACCAGGATCACCAGCGCGAGCCCGGACAGCCGCATGAACAGCCAGCTGTACAGCTCGAAGTTGGTCTGGCCGGAGCGGTTCCGGCCGCCGCCCTTCAGGTTCCGCGAGCGGCTGCTGGACCGGGGAGCCGCGATGTCACTCATCTCAGCCTCCGAACACGTGGGTCAGATGGCGGATGACGAACGGGACGAACAGGACGACCCAGAGGACGCCGACGCCGATCATCAGCTGCCGCTGGTAGCGCGGGCCCTTGGCCCAGAAGTCCACCAGGATCAGCCGGATGCCGTTGAAGGCGTGGAACAGGATCGCCGCCACCAGGCCGACCTCGAGCAGGCCGACGACCGGGTTCTTGTAGGTGCCGATGACCTCGTTGTAGGCCTCCGGCGACACCCGGACCAGCGCGGTGTCCAGCACGTGCACCAGCAGGAAGAAGAAGATCCCGACACCGGTGATCCGGTGCGCGACCCATGACCACATGCCCTCCCGGCCGCGGTAGAGCGTGCCGGCTGGTTTGCTGGGCAAACCGTCCTCCGATCGGAGCTCCCGAGCCTGGCGGAATCCAGGCCGATTCGATGCTAGTCCCGCCGCCGACCCCGAAATGTCCTGACAGGTGTGAGATCGGTCGCGTCGGTGGCCCAGCGACCCGGGCCCGGAGTGGCCCTCGACGGTGGCCCTTCGATGCCCTTGACTTCAACTGAGCTTGAACGAGAACACTGGCGGTTTCCGCTGAGAGGGGAGAGTTACGGTGAGTTTCTGGATCTGTGCGACGTGTGCGGTGGAGCACTCGGAGCAGGTCGAGGTGTGCGCGATCTGTGCCGACGAGCGGCAGTGGGTGCCCGCCGACGGCCAGCACTGGACCACGCTCGAGGAGCTGGCCGCGGCCGGCACCGAGGTCACCATCGACGAGGTCGAGCCGGGCCTGTACGGCGTCCGCTCGAAGCCGCCGGTCGGGATCGGGCAGCAGTCGATGCTGGTGACAACCGCCGAGGGCAGCCTGCTCTGGGACCCGATCGGGTACCTGGACGACGACGCCGTCGGCCGGATCCGCGCGCTCGGCGACGTGGTCGCGATCGTCGCCAGCCACCCGCACATGTACGGCGTCCAGGTGGAGTGGAGCCACCGCCTCGGCGACGTACCGGTGTACGTGTCGGAGGCGGACCAGGAGTGGGTCGCGCGGCGGGACCCGGTGATCAAGACCTGGTCCGGTGAGCTCACCCCGCTACCCGGAGTGACCTTGATCCAGCCCGGCGGCCACTTCCCCGGCAGCGCGGTCGTGCACTGGGCGAACGGTGCCGACGGCAAGGGAGTGATCCTGTCCGGCGACACCATCTTCGCCAACCCGGACCGCACCTCGGTCAGCTTCATGCGCAGCTACCCGAACCGCATCCCACTGTCCGGCGCCGTCGTCGACCGGGTCGCCCGCTCCCTGGACCCGTTCGAGTACGACCGCCTCTACAACAACTTCGGCTCGGTCATCCCGGTCGACGCCAAAGCAGTAGTCCGCCGCTCCGCCGACCGTCATGCGGCCTGGGTCCGCGGCGACTACGACCACCTGACGTAAGCCGTACGCCGGACGCCCCGCGGCGGGGGCGTCCGGCTCAGTTGCCTAGGTCCGGCCGACCGCGAGCCCGTCGATCTGCACGAGCTTGCCGCTGGACGCGTTCACGAACTTGAGGGTGCCGCTGAAGAGCGTGCTCTGCACCGGAAGACCGAGCAGCACCTGCTTGTGAGTCGTCGGGTAGGCGAGATTCACCGTGGTCAGATACCTGTTCCCCGCGTACACCGCGACCGATCCGGTCGCCCGCGTCCAGCCGGTCGAGGCCAATGACAACGACCGGTCGTCGAGCGGCCGCGAGAAACAACACCGCTCCGCACTCCACTGGCCGACGTTCCCGAGCTTGTCCGTCGCCCGCACCGACACGCAGTACTCGTACCCGGCCGCGATCGCGAGGCTCATGGACGTCGCGGTGGTCTTCGTCCACGGCTGGACGTAGGCGCCGCGGGCGTGGGCCCAGCGGTGGTGGAGGGCCAAGAACGTCGTACGCCGCTCCGCCGACCGGCGACTACGACCACCTCACCTGATACGTGCAAGCTCGACAGGACGTGTACGCTCGCCGAGTCGCGGGGCACGCTCAGTCCGGCGCCTCTCGTTGTCGGACTGAGCGACACGTCCTGTCGAGCTGCACTGTCAGCTTCGGCCGACCGCGAGGCCGTCGATCTGGATCATCTTGCCGGTGGTGACCGTGCGGACGGTCAGCGTTCCGCTGAAGACGGTGCTCTGCACGGGCAGCCCGAGTAGGACCTGGTAGTGCGTGGTCGGGTAGGCGAGGTTGACCGTCGTCAGCAGCTTGTTCCCGGCGTAGACCGCCACCGCTCCACAGCTCGGGCACCGCGTCGCGACCAGGAAGAACCGCTTCCCCTGGACGGTCCGCGTCAGCGCCTTCCCGGACGCCGTCGTCTGGGTGTCGGTCCCGAAGTAGAACTTCGACGACGATCCCCGGCCCCAACCGGTCGTGGCCATCGTCATCGACCGGTCGTCCAGCGGCCGCGAGAAGCAGCGCTCCGCGCTCCAGGCGCCGACGTTCCCGAGCTTGTCCTTCGCCCGCACCGAAACGCAGTACTCGTAACCGGCCGCCACCGCGAGACTCATCGAGGTCGCGGTTGTGTTCGTCCACGGCTGGACGTACGCGCTGTACGGCCCGGCGAACGAGGCCCGCCGGTAGCGCACGTCGTACGACGCCACGCCGGCCGCATCCGTCGCCGCGACCGCGATCTTGGCCGTCGCCGCAACGGACGACTGGTAGGCCGGTGCGGTGACCCGGGCGACCGGCCCTGTCGCGTCCACGGTCAGGGTGCGGCGGACGGTGGTGACCCTGCCGTCCGGCTCTGTGGCGGTCACCGTCACCGTGTTCTCACCCTGGCGCAGGCTGGTCGCCTGGTACGGCGAGGTGCAAGGCGCCGGTGCTGATCCGCCCGCGGAGCAGGTGAACGTAGTACCGGACAGCAACGCGGAACTGTCGAAGAGGATCGAGACGTTCGGTCCGACCACCCGCGGAGGTGCCGCGATCACCAGGCGGAGCTGTTGCCAGGCGATGTCGCGGCGCGGGGCAACCGTGTTGGTGTCCAGTTCGACCGATCGCAGCGTGCTCGGGTTGACGCTGTAGAGCTTGTTCCCGCTGGTCAGCGCCATCAGGGACGTGCCGTCGGGGTTCCAGGCGATCGATCGGACGGCCGAGTCCAGGGATCCGGCCACCTCGATCTTGTCCGAGGTGAGTGAGATCAGCTTGACGTCGGATCCGGCGCCGAAGGCGGCCCGCTGACCGTCGGGCGAGACCCTCACCGGCGCGCCGTCCGCGGCCGCAGTAGGCGCCGGCATGGTCGCCACCCGGGCGCCGCCGGGCGCGGCCTGGATCCGGGCGAAGCGGTCGGCGCCGTCGAACCGGCGGTCCGACACGATCAGGGTCTGGGCGTCGGGCATCCAGCTCGGACCGGTCACGTCACAGGCGATCTTCACAGGCGTGCCACCGACCGCCGGGATGACGTACACACACGGTGTCTCGTTCTCGGGCGACTGGAAGGCGATCCGCGAGCCGTCCGGCGACCACGCCAGGTGGGTCATGGGCGCGGCGGACGTCCACAGTTTGCCCGTTCCACCGCGCTGACCAGGGCCGATCAGCTGAGTCCAGAGGATCTGCTCGCTGTCGGTCGTGGTGTAGGCGAGGACCCGGCCGTCCGGCGCGGCGGCGAGGGAGTCCTTCGGCGTGACGGGCTCAGGATCGGTGGGAACGGGTACGACGTATCCGGACAGCGTCGACGAGGCGAGCTCGGTGTTCGGCTGGCCGATGGTGACAGCGAGCTGCTCGGTCGGCCGTCCGGCCGCCGTCGGAGTACTGGCCGGGCCCTCGCCGATCTCGTTGACGACCGACAGCGCGTACTTCGTCCCGGGCTTCGGGGCGGTCTCGATCAGGCTCATCCACGGCTTGGCTTCGGGTTCGACCCATTGCGTCGTCTCGACACCGTCCAGGAACCGGTGCACGAAGTAGCCGCGGACCGGCGTACCGCCGGCGGTCTTCGAGGTCTGCCAGGACAGTGCGACGCCCGTGTAGGTGGACGCGACGTTGAAGACGTTCGGGGCGCTCGGCAACGAGACGGACGTGCCGGTCAGCTTGACCTCGTGGTGCTGGAGGCCGGTCGAGTCGCCGATCGTCAGCCGGTCGCCCACTTCGCCGAGGGCCTGGGTCGGCTCGAACTTCAGGGTCACCGTGCACGATGCCCCCGTCGGCAGGTACTGCCCGCAGTCCCGGGCGGCCACCGTCCAGTCGCGACCGCCGGAGGAGAAGGAGTAGTTGCCCAGCTGCACGTAGTCGCTGCCGGTGTTCTTGATGGTGACCGGAATGCTCTTGGAGCTGCCGACCAGGACCCGGCCGGCGTCCAGCTTGTCCGGGGTGACGGACACGATCTGGTAGCCGGACTTGCTCCGGTACCGGATCTCGAGCAGACCGGTGCCTTCGGCACCCGGGCAGGAGGCACCCAGCGAGCTCGCGAACGTCTCGAGCTGCAGGTCCGGCGTGTAGGTCAGTGACTTGACCCGGAAGACGCCCGTGGTGGCACAGGTGCGGCCGCCCTGGGTCAGTTCGATCGGCACCTCGTAGTACCCCGCACCGGCCAGGAAGGCGGGCATCTTCAGGGAGATCGTGCCGGCCGACAGCGTCCGGGTGCCGTTGGCAGGTGCGGAGGCAGTGACCGGGCCCGCGACCTCGTCCTTGAGCCAGGTGAAGCCGGCGCCGCTGTTCGCATCCAGGGCGAGCGCGTCCACGGTGCCGACGGCTGGGTACTCGGTGGGGCGCGTGGCTTTGAGTTCACCGCTGGTTGCGGACTCGGTACCGGTGGTGGCGACGACTCGGTAGTCGGCGGTGGCGCCGGCCGCGATCGACTCGTCGATCCAGCTGACCGTCGACGAGGGCAACATTCCGCTGATGGTCTGCCAGTCGAACATCGTCCGGCGTTCGACCTGGTAGCTGGTGGCGGTGACCGGTTCCCAGGTGATGCCGACTCCGGTACGGGTCGGGAACAGTTGAGCGGCAGGGGCGGTCAGAGCCGTTGTATCGCCGAAGGCGGCGTGGGCGAGGAACGGGACAGTGACGGCAGCCAGCACGGCGGCCAGGGCTGTTCGGAACAGCGCGGATTTACGGGCGCGACGCATCGAATCTCCAGGTCAGGGGACTCCGGCGCACCCCGAGTGGCACCGGTGGAAGGTAATTAACTACCTGGCGATCGGGCCTTACGGCAACTCAGTTAGCTCTCAGGAGACGGGAGTTGCGAAAGTCACGCCGCGACACGAGATTGGGCCAATCGGCTGTGCAAGTTGAGCATGCGGGTGACGCAGGTTTGCCAGGTGTAGAGCTCGGCGCGGTGGCGGGCGGCGTGGCGGCGGTTGGGGTGGTCGGCGAGGGCCAGGACGGCGTCGGCGAGGGCGTTCGGGTTGGCGGGGGCCCAGCGGCCGCAGGATTCGTCGACCAGTTCACGGGCGCCGCCGGTGTTGGCGGTGACCACCGGGGTGCCGGCGGCGAGGGCTTCGAGGACGGCCAGGCCGAAGGTTTCGCCGGGGCAGACGGACAGGGCGATGTCGGCTTCGGCGAGGTGCTTGGCGAGGGTACGGCGGCCGTCGACGTAGCCGTGGAAGGTGACGGGGGCGTCGCCGGCGATCTCGATCAGCTCGTCGAGGTGCGGGCCGGTGCCGTAGACGTCCATCCGGACGTTCACGCCGCGGCGGTGCAGTTCGGCGGCGGTGGCGACCGCGAGGTGCGGGCTCTTCTCGCGGGACAGCCGCCCGGCGTGGACGAGTTTGAGGACGCCGTCGTCCGTCGGCGAACCCAGTGACGGGTGGAACGTGTCGAGGTCGACGCCGAGCGGGATCCGGACCAGGGGCGTCGTCACCTCGTCGAACTCGGCGGCCGCGTAGCGCGAGGTGACCACCGCGGCGTCGTACGTGCGGCCGAGGATCTTGTACAGCGCGGCGACCGTGGCGACCATCCCGAGCTGGCTGTACTTCACGCCGTCCGCGCCCCACCACTGCGTCCCGGCGCCGAGCATCCGGCCGGGCCGGAGTACGTCGTTGCCGCCGAGCTGACCGGGACGCGCCGCGCCGAGGGCGAGCATCGCGTCGAGGCGCTCGTGGCTGAACAGCACCGTGCCGATGTCGTTCTTGCGGGCCCAGCGCGCGACCGGGAGCAGCGTCGACTTGTCGGAGATCTCCACCGTGGTGGGCCCGAAGCGCTTCAGCACGTCGATCACGGTCCACGGCGTGGTGATCAGCCGGTACCCGCCGCTCACCTTCGGCGCCTTCACCCGAACGATCGTGCCGAGCTCGGTCTCGACGACGGAGTCCCGCTCGCCCGGCGTGATCACGATCCGCTCGGCGCCGGCCTCGGCGTACCCCCGGCCGATGTGCTCGATCGCGGTCCGCATCCCGCCGGACGTCGGCCCGACGAAATTGGCCAGCTGGGCGATCCGCAAGCCGCTCATGCAACCCGCCGTACGGCGGCCGCGTCCCGCAGCACCTCGGCGTAGTGCCGGTCGACCAGGTCGTCGACGACCGCGGGCCAGGTGCGGGACTGCACGCGGTGCAGGCCGTTGGCCGCCATCCGGTCGCGGGCCGACGGGTGGTCGAGCAGGGTCTTCACCGCGGACCGGAGCGACCCGGGCTTGCCGGGCTCGAACAGCAGGCCGTTCTCGCCGGGGTGGATGAGGTCGAGCGGGCCGCCGGCGGCCGGGCCGACGGTCGCGACGCCGGAGGCCTGCGCCTCCTGGATCGTCTGGCAGAACGTCTCGTGCTCGCCGGTGTGCACGAACACGTCCAGGCCGGCGAAGATCGACGCCAGGTCGGCGCCGCGGCGCATCCCGAGGAAAGTTGCCGTCGGCAACGCATGCTCGAGCGCGGCGCGGTCCGGCCCGTCGCCGACGACCACGATCCGGCAGTCCAGGCCGGTCAGCTCCGCGAGCCGCCGGACCTTCTTCTCGGCCGCCAGTCGGCCGACGTACCCGACGATCGGCCGACCGTCCGGCGAGATCTCCCGGCGCCACTGTTCGTCGCGGTTCGACGGATCGAACAGGTCGAGGTTCACGCCGCGGCCCCAGCGGTGCACCCGCGGTACGCCGCGCTGGACCAACGCGTCGACGGCCGAGGTCGACGGCGCGAGGGTACGGTCGGCGCGGGAGTGTGTGCGGCTCACCCAGCGCCAGATGCCGCGGTCGGCGGCGGCGTACCAGGGGTACTGGCGGGCGAAACCGGCGATGTCGGTCTGGAAGATCGCGACCGTCGGTACGCCGAGCCTGCGGGCGGCGCGCAGCCCGTACGCGCCGATGATGAACGGCGAGGCGAGATGCACCAGGTCCGGCCGGAACTCGGCCATCGCCCGCTCGATCGACGGGTCCGGCAGACCGACCGGGTACTCCTTGTAGCCCGGCGTCCGGAAGCTCCGGGCGCGCAGGACCGGGACGTCGCCGTAGCTGTCGGGGCCCGGCCCGGGGGCGATGATCAGCAGTTCGTGCCCGCGGGCACGCAGCCGGTCGGCGACGTGGCGAGCCGTGTTCGCCACGCCGTTGATCTGCGGCAGGAAGGTCTCGGCCACCATCACGATTCGCACATCTCGAAGGTTCCTCACCGACCATGAACCCTGGGCGACGCTCTCGTGACACCGCGTCGATGCCCTGGCGACGGCTGCAGGGCCTTGAAGTGTCCTTCAGGTTGCCACCGGGATGTGCTGGGTTAGTCGCACGCGAACTCTGGGATCCGTTCGTCGGCAGGGCGGCCGGTTGACCGCCCTGCCGACGATCCGGTTACGGCGTGCCGAACAGGTGCGCCATCGACCGCTGGACGAGGTCGGTGCGCATCGCCTGCGTGGTCAGGCCTTCGGCGCCGAAGCCGAGGTACACCGTGTCCGGTGTGGTCACACCGGCACCCTCGACGAAGGCGGTCGTGGTACGGATCCAGTCGTTCGGGTTCGCCGCCGAGCCAGGTGGCGGACCGGCGACGGTCCAGCCGCCGAGGTCGGTCTCGAACGACGTCGTTACGGTCGTGCCGGCCGTGACCGTGGTGTCGTCGACGAAGGTGCCGAGGCCCTGGGTGCTCCAGTCACTGACGTAGCTGATCGAGAGTTCGACCTGATGCCCGGCGTACGGCGCGAGATCGACCTTCCAGTCCTGCCAACCCGCGCTGGAACCCGTTGCCGCGTTCCAGCTTCCGGTGGTGCCGGCCGGTGAGCAGTCCGAGCCCTGGTAATGCCCGAGCTGTGGATGCAGTGCCACCCAACCGGCCGGGCAGCTCTGGCCGGTGTCCTGCGACGTGTGGCCGTTCAGGTCCGGGAGCGTGGTCCAGTCGTCCTGTCCGACGGTGTGGGCCTCGACGAAGACGTAGTCCCAGTCCGCCTCGGTGTTGTAGGAGAACTTGAACGACAGGGACGGCTGGGTGCTGGCGGTCACGCTGGTCAGATCCACCGTCCGCGTCAGCCGCTTGTAGCTGATGTCCGCGCGCTGGCTGTAGACGTAGTGCGTGCCCGTGAACGGCTCGAACGGCGCACCGCCGGGCCGCTGCCACTTCAGTGGCGCCGAGCTCGCGAACTGCGGGAACTGGGCCGCCGGCAACACACTCGACGTGAGGACATACGCGTTGGTGTGGTCCTGGTTGTTGGCCGAGTCGCCGCCGTTGAGTGTCCCGGCGAACCCGTTGAACGCGCCGGACGTCCCGGTGATCGGGAACGGGGTCCCGTTGCTGTCGCTGCCGCTGTTGTCGACCTGGGAGTACGCGCCGAGCCAGTACTGCTCGAAGTCGTTCAGCAACGGCAGACACGGGTACGCCTGCGGCGTGGTGCACTCGCCCTGCTGTTCCTCGAACGGGTTGTAGTAGTACGCGCCGTCCTGGTTGCTGGCGAAGCCGGCGTACTTGCCCGTGTACAGCAGCTTGCCGCCCTCGTTGAGGTAGTCGCGGACCGACAGTTCCAGGTCGAGCGCCAGTTCGGCCGCCGTACCTCCCGGCTGGCCGACCTTGCGCGTGATGATGTCGTTGCCGGTCTCCCAGACCACGGCCTTGTAGTGCGACAGCACGCCCAGCGGATGCGGAGCGGTCCGGCTGTTGGCGTCCACGTCGTACACGTCGGAAGTGACTCCGGCCGCGGTGAGTGCGCTGGCGTAGTTGGAGGCGTAGCGAGCTGTCGTCAGTCCTTGCGCCGGGCTGGCGCCGGTGACGTCCTCCGCGGCCAGGATCAGTACCTGTCCGCCGATGTCGCTTGCCACCCTGTAGGTGAAGTGCGCGCTGGAGACCGCCCCGGTCCCCACCTTGTTGCCGGTGAACCACACCTCGACGGAGTCGCCGGGCTTGGTACGGCGTACGGTGCCGCGGAACTCGGCGTAGTAGCGGTCGCCGGTGTCGCCGTACCGCTCGCCGCCCTTCCACTCCGCGACCTTGTCGTCGATCGCGTCGCCGCCGTTGATCCGGTAGTTGATCCGCAGGTTCTTCAACGCCCGCTTGGCGATCACGGCGACCGGCTGGGTGGTGCCGTACGAGACCGTGAACGGGTCGGCCACCAGGTCGGCGGCCTTCTTGCCGACCACCGAGACCGGGTCGTCCGGGTCGTGCGCCGACTTCGCGACCGACAGCGCGAACGGGATGTTCTTGGTGAACTCGGCCTGGATCAGCGCCTCGTCGTCGGGGAAGCTGAAGACGCTGACACAGTCCTCGGGCAGCCACTGGTCGTTCGGGTTCGCGGCCGACACGGTCTGGCAGGTCGACATCTCCGGCGTGAACGCCATCGTCCCGTACGTGTCCGTCACGTGGCCGTCGGTCTCGCCGTTGGTCGTGTAGAGCTCGGCCGAGATGTCCGGGTCGTAGCCCGGTACGGCGGGATTCGCGTCGTCGCCGGCCATCGCCTCGGCGATGACGTCGTCCGGCGACGGCGTGCTCACCTGCCAGCCCACGCCGTACAGCAGGAGCTCGGCGGCGGAGTGGTAGTTGATCAGCTCCGTGAAGCGGACCCTTTGGAACAGCTGGTCGAGAGCTTTCGACTCCGGCTCGGAGCCCGGGGACGGGCCGCGGTACGTGTCGCTGCTCGGGTCGGGTGACGATCCCTCGTTGTCGTAGCCCCACCTGGTGGCCAGGTTGCGGTTCAGGTCGACGCCGTCGCCGGGAGCGATCTGGCCGTCGTTGTTGTTGTCGCGCAGGTTCTTCCGCCACAGCCGGTCGCCGACGAACGTGTAGTCGTAGCCGTCCGGGTTCGCCACCGGCAGGAACCAGAGTTCGGTGGTGTTCAGCAGATTCGTGATGTCGGCGCTCTGGCCGTAGCCGTCGATGACGTAGTGCATCAGGCGCCGGACCATCTCAGGCGTGATCCATTCGCGCGCGTGCTGGGTGCCGGAGTACAGCACCGAGGGCCGGGAGCCGTCGGTGACGAGGCGTGCGTC
The DNA here is from genome assembly GCF_040680955.1 of Kribbella sp. NPDC051936. Classification (NCBI taxonomy): domain Bacteria; kingdom Bacillati; phylum Actinomycetota; class Actinomycetes; order Propionibacteriales; family Kribbellaceae; genus Kribbella; species Kribbella sp. NPDC051936. Next base: position 593,231 of record NZ_JBFAXS010000003.1, read on the forward strand.
CTTGGTGACCTTGACGGCGACGATCGGCTTGCCCTGCACCGTCGTACCGATCGAGACGAGTTTGGCCAACCCAGGATTCGCGGCGGCCGTCTGGGTCAGCTCTTCGAGCAGTCCGCCGGCCCCGCTGTACGGGCGGAACACCGTCGGGCCGGCCGCCGCGAGCCGGGCGGCCTCCTCGCTGGCGGTGTGTCCTTTCACCTTCTTGACCTTCAGATCGACGCCGTCCGAACGGAGCTTCGCCGCCTGCCGCTCCGAGATGACGACCTCGACCCTCGTGGTGCCGCCGGCGCCCTTCCCGGTGGCGAGGTCGGCGCGGTCCACGCCGGCGTCCACGACCTTCTGCAGCTGCTGGGTGTTCAGGTCGCCGACGTACACCTCGAGCCCGTCACCCCCTGGCGCCGGCGCTGCTGTCGCCGCCTGCCCCACGGCCAGTGCCCCCGCTACGACGGCCAGTACCGCGATGAAAACAGAAGTTCTCCGCATGTCGCCCCTCCCCGGTCGACGGTGCATATGGCGGCAGCCTGATGTGACCCACGTCACGAGTCAACAGCTCAGCGCGCGTGCTCGATCTCACCCGGTGGTGCATACCAGTGCGGTGCTGGTTCGGAATACCGTTGGGGGATGAGTCATCGCAGCGAGTCGGGGTTCGAGTTCGCGCCGGTGTACGGGCCGCTGGACGGGTTCGACCCGGCGGCCAAGCTCGGGGAGCCGGGGCAGTTCCCGTACACCCGCGGCGTGTACCCGACGATGTACACCCAGCGGCCGTGGACGATGCGGCAGTACGCCGGTTTCGGCACCGCGGCCGAGTCGAACCAGCGGTACCACCAGCTGATCGACCACGGGACGATGGGCCTGTCGGTCGCGTTCGACCTGCCGACCCAGATGGGCTACGACTCCGACGCCCCGATCGCGCACGGCGAGGTCGGCAAGGTCGGGGTGGCGATCGACTCGATCGACGACATGCGGGTGCTGTTCGACAAGATCCCGCTGGACCAGGTGTCCACCTCGATGACGATCAACGCGCCGGGATCCGTGCTGCTCCTGCTGTACCAGTTGGTGGCCGAGGAGCAGGGCGTCTCCGGGGACAAGCTCACCGGGACGATCCAGAACGACGTACTGAAGGAGTACATCGCCCGCGGCACCTACATCTACCCGCCGAAGGAGTCGCTGCGGCTGATCAGCGACATCTTCGCGTACTGCCAGGCGGAGCTGCCGCGCTGGAACACGATCTCGATCTCCGGCTACCACATGGCCGAGGCCGGTGCGACGCCCGCGCAGGAGATCGCGTTCACGCTCGCGAACGGGATCGAGTACGTCCGCGCCGCGGTCGCGTCCGGGCTGGACGTCGACGAGTTCGCGCCGCGGCTGTCGTTCTTCTTCGTCGCGCGGACGACGTTCCTCGAGGAGGTCGCCAAGTTCCGCGCGGCGCGGCGGATCTGGGCCCGGGTGATGCAGGACGAGTTCGGCGCCCGGAATCCCAAGTCGCTGATGCTGCGGTTCCACACGCAGACGGCCGGCGTACAGCTCACCGCGCAGCAGCCCGAGGTCAACCTCGTGCGGGTCGCGATCCAGGGCCTGGCCGCCGTGCTCGGCGGGACCCAGTCGCTGCACACCAACTCGTACGACGAGGCGATCGCACTGCCCACCGAGAAGGCGGCCCGGCTCGCGTTGCGCACGCAGCAGGTCCTCGCCTACGAGACCGACGTCACTGCGACGGTTGATCCGTTCGCCGGCTCGTACGTTGTCGAGTCGCTCACCGACGAGGTCGAGGCCGCCGCGGTCGAGCTGATGGATCAGGTCGAGGAGTACGGCGGCGCGGTCGCCGCCATCGAGAAGGGCTTCCAGAAACAGGAGATCGAGCGCTCGGCTTACCAGATTGCCCAGCAGATCGACTCCGTCGAACGCGTCGTCGTCGGCATGAACAAGTTCAAGATCGCCGAGGAGGAGCCGTACGAACCGCTCCGCGTCGACCCCGCCATCGAGGCCCAGCAGGTCGACCGCCTCGCCACCCTCCGCGCAACCCGCGACCAGTCCGCCGTCGACGAGGCACTGGCCGCCCTGAAGAAAGCTGCCGAGGGCAACGACAACTGCCTCTACCCCATGAAACAGGCCCTGAAGGCCCGAGCCACCGTAGGCGAAGTCTGCAACACCCTCAGAGACGTATGGGGCGTATACGTCCCCGCCGACACCTTCTGACCAACACCTGAAAACGCCACCGCCCAATGGACACTGCTCCACGGCGGCTGCCTTTTGCCGCCTTCGGCGGGTGCAGATCACGCGCGTTGCTGGAGTGCTGCGGCGTCCGGGAATGTAGTGCGGCGGTAATGGTCACCACTTCGCGGCGGCTGTCTTTCTGCCGCCTTCGGCGGGTGCGGATCGTGTGCTGTTGCTGGAGTGCCGCGGCGCCCGGGAATGTGGTGTGGCGGACCCACGGTGTCGCTTCGCCGGAGCCAACCGCCGGCGGTCGTCGGCGGTAAGCACACGAGAGCTGACCTGCATGGTGCGCAGTCGTTGAAAGGGCTCGGGGAGTCTGGCGCTCGCCTTTTGCGGCAGATGCTTGGACGAGCTCCTTGCCGGCCATGGCACCAGCGGGACCTGGCAACCAAACCCGCGATCCTGGCAATAGCCGCCGAGGGGTTCAGCGGTGGTGGTTCAGGAAGGCGGCGAGGGCTGCGAGGTACTGCTGGCGGTTGTCGCGGTGTACTGAGTGGCCGGTGTTGGGGATGTGTGTGGCGTTGAAGTCGCCGGCGGCTGCTCGGGTGCATCGTTCGGCGTACTCGGTGGAGATCAAGGAGCCGCGTTCGGTGTCGCCGTGGATGAGGAGGACGGGGCAGGTGATCTCGGTGAGCAGGTCTGTCAGCGGGAGCGGGTCCTGGTACGGCAGGTCGAACATGTGCGGGTTGAGTTGGGCCTTCGAGGTGGCCCAGGGTTCGAGTTCGTCGTTGGGCCAGTCGGGGTCGTTGGCGTGGCCTTGCGCGACCCGCGCGGGCAGGTCTAGGGCTCGGATCTCGGTGAGCCAGGGGGGCTCGGACCAGGGTTCGTCCTGTTGGTGGGCATCCGCGCCGCCGGTCGGCGGGTCCTCCAGTACGACTGCGCGGACCAGGTCGGGCCTCGCTGCGGCCAGGTACGCGGCCGACATCGCGCCCATCGAGTGGCCGACGACGACCATTCCGCCGTCGCGTGGCTGGCTCGAGAGTACGAGGGCGGCGTCGTCGCGGAGGGCGGTGTAGCGGAAGGGTTCCTCCGGGAGCCCGGACTCACCGTGCCCGCGCGCATCGATCGCGAGCGCGTGGATCCCGGGCATCTCGTCGAGCAGTGGTTCCCAGCACTGCGCGGAGTCCGAGAACCCGTGCAGGAACGCGACATCGGCGATCGCCTCATCGGTCCGGTACCACGCCAGATGCGCCGTCCTACCTCGCACGTCGAACATGCTTGCGGACATTAGCGCACCATGCCCGCCCAGGGAGCGGGCCAGGTCGACGCAGGTCTTCGATGCGCGCGGACCACCGCAGCCGATGGCCGACGCGAGGTGGTGTCCGTTCCGTTGCGCCCAGCCGCAGCTCGTGCCGTTGGTGCAGTGCGGCGTGAGCAGGGGACGCGCGCCCCGCCGGAGGCGGCAGGAGATCTCAGTCCAGTAAGGCGGCGGCGGTGAGGATTGTGGTGCCTATGGTGATGGATTCTTCGGAAGGGGCGAAGCCGGGGGTGTGGAGGTCGGCGGCGGTTTGCTGGGTGGGTGGGCGGACGCCGAGGCGGGCCATGGCGCCGGGGACGTGTTCCAGGTACCAGGCGAAGTCCTCGCCGCCGAGGCTCTGGTCGGTGGGGGCGCCGGCGCCGGCGCCCAGGGTCTGGTGGACGGCGTTCTGCAGGATGTTGATCGCAATCGCGTCGTTCATCACCGGCGGTACGCCGTGGGTGACCTCGGTGTCGACCTCGACGCCGTACGGCTCGACGATCTGCGCCGCGAGGGACGGGATGAGCTCGTCGGCCAGGCGCCAGGCGGCGACGTCGAGGCAGCGCAGGGTGCCTTCGGCCTCGCCGCGGGACGGGATCGCGTTGGCGGCGGAGCCGGAGGTGATGCGGCCCCAGACGAGTGACATGCCGGCGCGCGGGTCGACCCGGCGGGAGAGTGCGGCGGGCAGTTCGGTGACCAGGGTCGCGAGCGCGTAGACGAGGTCCGCGGTCAGGTGCGGCCGTGAGGTGTGGCCGCCGGGGCCGGTGAGCCGGACCAGGAGCTTGTCGGCGGCGGCGGTCAGCGCGCCGATGCGCAGGCCGACCTGACCGACCTCGAGTCGCGGATCGCAGTGCAGGCCGTAGATCCGGCGTACGCCGTCCAGCCCGCCGGCCGCGATCACCCCGAGCGCGCCGCCCGGCATGACCTCCTCGGCCGGCTGGAAGATCACCCGGACCCGCCGGTCCAGCTGCCCGTCGCGCGCCATCCCGGCCAGCACCAGCGCCGTACCGAGAAGGGCCGCGGTGTGAACATCGTGGCCGCAGGCATGGGCGACACCGTCGACGGTCGACCGCCACGGCGCGTCCACGCCGCCCGACACCGGCAGCGCGTCGATGTCGGCCCGCAGTGCGACGCAGGTGTCGCCGGAGCCGATGTCGCAGATCAGCCCGGTGCCGGTCGGCAGCACCCGCGGCGACAAGCCGGCGTCGACGAGCCGCTTCTCGAGCAGCTCGGTCGTCCGTACCTCGTGCCACCCGAGCTCGGGGTGCGCGTGCAGGTCGCGCCGTACCTCGACCATGTCCTCGCGCACCGCTTCGACGCGCGCCAGGACGTCCGCGACCAGCAACTGATGACTCATCCCGCGATTGTTTCATCCCGCAACCACCGCCCGACGGGGCGCTCCCCGGTCGTCACCGCCCGTCACGGCCACGGACGGTGAGCGCAACCACGGAGCGTGCGCACCGTGACGCCCAGGCAGCACCGGGTGAGCGCACCGGAGAAGTTGTCGAAATGTGACGCGAACGCCGGTCACTTTCCGGTATCGAGGCCTGCTTGACGTTCAAAGAAGGACGGCGGTCGCCCTATAGTCTGCGGATGCGGCACGTGGGGGAAGGCGTGCGGCAGCAAAAGAATCTGGTCGACGAAGGAGACGTCCGGTGAAGAAGTACGTGCGGGGAACGGCGATCGTGGGCGTAGTGACGCTTGCCGTCGCCGCTTGTGGCAGCAAGCCGACCGAGGACAACGCAGGCGGCAGCGCCAACAAGGACTTCAAGGCCTGCATGGTCTCCGACTCGGGGGGTTTCGACGACAAGTCGTTCAACCAGACCTCGTACAAGGGCCTGCAGGACGCGGTGAAGGAGAAGGGCCTGACCGAGGTCAAGGCCGAGTCGAAGTCCGACAACGACTACCCGACCAACATGACCGCGATGGTCAACGCCAAGTGCAACGTCATCGTCGCCGTCGGCTTCAAGCTCGAGGACGCCACCGAGAAGGCGGCCACGGCCAACCCGAACATCAAGTTCGCGATCGTCGACTCGGCCCCGGCCAAGCCGATCCCGAACCTGAAGCCGCTGCTGTTCAACACCGCGCAGTCCAGCTTCCAGGCCGGCTACCTGGCCGCCGCGATGTCGAAGTCCGGCAAGGTCGGCACCTTCGGCGGTCTGAAGATCCCGACCGTGACCATCTTCATGGACGGCTTCGCCGAGGGCGTGCGCTACTACAACCAGCAGAAGAGCAAGAACGTCCAGGTCCTGGGCTGGGACGACGCCAAGCAGGCGGGTCTGTTCACCGGTGACTTCGAGGACAAGGCCAAGGGCCAGAACAACGCGCAGAACCTGATCACCCAGGGCGCCGACGTGATCTTCCCGGTGGCCGGCCCGTCCGGCCTGGGCGGTCTGCAGGCGGCCAAGGCCAGCAACGGCAAGGTGAACGCGATCTGGGTCGACACCGACGGCTGCATCAGCGCCGCGGAGTACTGCTCGGTGCTGCTGAGCAGCGTCGAGAAGGGCATGGACGTGGCCGTGAAGGACGCGGTCGTCTCGGTCGTCGACAACAAGTTCGACAACACCCAGTTCACCGGCACGCTGCAGAACAACGGTACGGCGCTGGCGCCGTTCCACGAGTTCGACAGCAAGATCCCGGCCGACGTGAAGTCGGAGCTGGAGCAGATCAAGGCCGACATCATCAGCGGAAAGATCACCGTCCAGTCGAAGGTTCAGCCGAAGGCCTCCTGAACCACGACGCACTTGCGTAGTACGGTGCGAGCCAGGAAGGCAGCAGACCCACAGGTCGCGCCTTCCTGGCTCGCCGTCTGAAGGGGAGGCTGCCCGATGCACCTCGAGCTTTCCGGTCTGACCAAGAGCTTCGGCTCGCTGGTCGCCAACGACCACATCGACCTGGTGATCGAGCCGGGGGAGATCCACTGCCTGCTCGGTGAGAACGGCGCCGGCAAGAGCACGCTGATGAACATGCTGTACGGCCTGCTGCAGCCCGACTCGGGCGAGATCGTGATCGACGGCGCGAAGGTCAAGATCACCTCGCCGAGCGACGCGATCAAGCACGGGATCGGCATGGTGCACCAGCACTTCATGCTGGTCCCGGTGTTCACCGTCGCGGAGAACATCATGCTCGGCCGCGAGAACACCCGGGCCGGCGGCGTCCTGGACCGCAAGAAGGCCCACGCGCTGGTCACCGAGCTGTCCGACCGGTACGGCTTCGAGGTCGACCCCGAGGCGCTGGTCGAAGACATCCCGGTCGGCGTGCAGCAGCGGGTGGAGATCATCAAGGCGCTCGTCAACGACGCCAGCGTGCTGATCCTGGACGAGCCGACCGCGGTGCTCACCCCGGCCGAGATCGACGAGCTGATCGGCGTGATGCGCCAGCTCAAGGAGAACGGCACCTCGATCGTCTTCATCACCCACAAGCTCAAAGAGGTCAAGGCGATCGCGGACAAGATCACCGTGATCCGCCGCGGCAAGGTGGTCGGCCAGGCCGAGCCGTCCGCGTCCGAGGAGGAACTCGCCGAGCTGATGGTCGGCCGCGCGGTCGACCTGGTGGTGGACAAGGAACCCGCCGCGCCGAAGGACGCCGTCCTGCGGGTCGAGGGGCTGACCGTGATCGACGAGCGCGGGTTCACCGCCGTCGACGACGTCGACCTCGAGGTGCGGGCCGGCGAGATCCTCGCGGTGGCCGGTGTCCAGGGCAACGGTCAGACCGAGCTCGCCGAGGCGCTGCTCGGGCTGACCCCGATCGCGGCCGGGAAGATCTCGCTGGACGGGCAGGACCTGACCGGCCGGAGCACCCGGCATCGACTCGACGCGGGCATCGGGTACGTCCCCGAGGACCGTTGGCACGACGGGTTCGTGGACTCGTTCTCGGTGGCCGAGAACCTGGTCCTCGACCTGTTCCGCAAGCCGCCGTTCGGCAACGGGCTGGCGCTGCGCACCGACGAGATCGAGAAGAACGCGCAGGCCCGGGTGGAGGAGTTCGACATCCGCACCCAGGGCATCGACCTGCCGGTGTCGTCGCTGTCCGGCGGCAACCAGCAGAAGGTCGTGCTGGCCCGCGAGCTGTCCCGGCCGCTGCGGCTGCTGGTCGCCTCGCAGCCGACCCGCGGCGTGGACGTCGGCTCGATCGAGTTCCTGCACGGCCGGATCGTGGAGGAGCGCGACCGCGGGACGGCGGTGCTGATCGTGTCCACCGAGCTCGACGAGATCGCCGCGCTGGCGGACCGGATCGCGGTGATGTACCGCGGCAAGGTGGTCGGCGTCGTACCGTCCGACACGCCGCGCGACGAGCTGGGCCTGATGATGGCCGGCGCCTCGAAGACGCAGGCGCACGACGAGGCGATCGAACACCCGACGACCCTGGGAACCATCTGATGAGCACTGAGACAGAGGTTGCGCCGGCGCCCGCGCCCGCGAAGGAGCCGCGAGGGTCCGGCCTGCCGAACTGGGCGGTCCAGGGCCTGGTCTCGCTGAGCGCGATCGTGCTGGCCCTGCTGGTCGGGGCGATCCTGATCATCGTCGGTGACGACCAGGTGCAGGCGACGGTCAAGTACTTCGGGGCCGCGCCGATGGACACCGTCTCGGCCGCGCTGAGCGCGGTCGGCGAGGCGTACAAGGCGCTCGCGGTCGGCGCGTTCGGCAGCTGGACGGCGATCAGCGAGTCGTTGACCCAGGCAACGCCGCTGATCTGCGGCGGCCTCGCGGTCTCGCTGGCGTTCCGTACCGGGCTGTTCAACATCGGCGCCCAGGGCCAGCTGATCATGGGCGCGATCCTCGCGGCGTACGTCGGTTTCGCCTGGCACCTGCCGCCGGTGCTGCACCTGATCGTCGCGATCGTCGCCGGCCTGATCGGCGGTGCGCTCTGGGGCGGCGTGGTCGGCCTGCTGAAGGCCCGGACGGGCGCGCACGAGGTGATCGTGACGATCATGCTGAACTACGTCGCGATCTACCTGCTCGCCTGGCTGCTGACCACGTCGACGTTCCGGCGGCCGGGGCGGACCGACCCGATCTCCCCGATCGTCGACGCGAACGCGCAGTACCCGCAGCTCGGCGGCACCCGGCTGCACATCGGGTTCTTCCTGGCGCTGCTCGCCGCGGTCTTCGTCTGGTGGCTGCTGAACCGGTCGACGATCGGCTTCGAACTGCGGGCGGTCGGCGCGAACGCGGAGGCCTCCCGGACGGCCGGTATGTCGGTCGGCCGCGCGTACGTGATCGCGATGGTCGTGGCCGGCGCGCTCGCCGGTCTGGCCGGGACCCAGCAGGTGCTCGGCACCGACCTGCCGCTGACCGACGGGGTCGCGGCCTCGGTCGGGTTCGACGCGATCACGGTCGCGCTGCTCGGCCGCGGTACGCCGCTCGGCACCGTGCTGGCCGGCCTGCTCTTCGGCGCGCTGAACGCGGGCGGTCTGCAGATGCAGCTGGTCACGCAGACACCGCTGACCCTGACCACTGTCCTGCAGGCCGTGATCGTGCTGTTCGTCGCGGCCCCGGCGTTGGTGCGCTCGATCTTCCGGTTCCTGCCGAAGGAACGCGGCGCCGGCGCAGTGCTCGCGAAAGGCTGGAACGGATGAGCGAGACCACCCCGGACGCGGTTCCCGCGGCCGCACCGAAGCCGCAGGCCATCGAGGCCCCGGCCGACCGGACCCGCCGGCTGCGGGTCGGCGGCGTGATGCTGGTGTTCGCGCTGATCGGGCTCGGCCTGGCGGTGTTCACCAAGGGCGGCAAGGCGACCTTCCAGTTGGTGTCCGGCGACCTGCAGCACAACCTGCTCGGCATCCCCGCCCAGTTCGCGGCGCTGGTTCTCGGGATCCTCGGTGTGATCGCGGCGGGCGCCTACCTGCTGCGCCGGGTCCCGCAGTCGTACTCCGGTTACCTGGCGGCTCTGCTCGGAATCTGCTTCATCGGCGCGTTTCTGTGCTGGGCGGCCGCGGGCAAGACCTTCCCGCTGGCCAACCAGTTCCAGGGCACGCTGAACTTCGCGACGCCGCTGATCCTCGGCGCGCTCGCCGGGGTGATGTGTGAGCGGGCCGGTGTCATCAACATCGCGATCGAGGGCCAGTTCCTGGTCGGCGCCTTCACCGCGGCGCTGGTGTCGAGTACGACGAACAGCTCCGCCGCGGCGCTGATCGCGGCGGCGGCCAGCGGTGTGGTGATGGCGTGGCTGCTGGCCGTGTTCTCGATCAAGTACCTGGTCAACCAGGTCGTGCTCGGCGTCGTCCTGGTGGTGTTCGCGACCGGTATCACCGGCTTCCTGTTCGACCAGTTCATGCAGCCGCAGGCCGAGAAGCTGAACACGCCGGCCGTACTGTCGGCGGTGAAGATCCCGGGGCTGGCCGACATCCCGTTCATCGGGCCGATCCTGTTCAACCAGACCATCCTGGTGTACCTGACCTATCTCGCGGTCGCGGTCGTCACGTTCGTGCTCTTCCAGACCCGTTGGGGCCTGCGGATCCGGGCGGTCGGCGAGCACCCGAAGGCGGCCGACACGGTCGGTATCAAGGTCAAGCGGATCCGGTACTCCGCGGTGCTCGCGGCCGGTGTCCTGGCCGGGCTCGGCGGCGCGTTCTTCACCGTGGGGTACGCCGGTTCGTTCAGCAAGGAGATGACCGCGGGCAACGGGTTCATCGCGCTGGCCGCGCTGATCATGGGCCGCTGGCACCCGATCGGTGCGATGGTCGCGGCGCTGTTCTTCGGTTTCGCGACCCAGTTGCAGTCCCAGCTGCAGATCATCCAGACGCCGATCCCCGGCGAGCTGCTGTTGATGGCGCCGTACCTGGCGACCATCATCGCGGTGGCCGGGCTGGTGGGCCGGGTCAGAGCACCGAAGGCCGACGGTGAGCCCTACGTCACCGAGTAGCTCCGCCCGACTTCGTTTGCCTGGCGAACCAGCCAGGTTGGGGGTTCTACACCCTGATTCAGGGTGTAGAACCCCCAAGCCGGTGGGCCAACCAGGCAAATGGGGGTTCGTCGGGTGGTGAGGGGTGCTTCGACAATGGATGTCGACTGGGCGCGTCTGCGCGAGACGGCCGTGCAGGTGATGCGGCGGGCGTACGCGCCCTACTCCGGATTCCCGGTGGGCGCGGCGGCGTACGTCGACGACGGGCGGATCGTTGCCGGATGCAACGTCGAGAACGCGTCGTACGGATTGACGTTGTGTGCCGAGTGCGGGCTGGTGTCGGACCTGCACCGGACCGGGGGCGGCCGGCTGGTCGCCTTCACCTGTGTGGACCGGCACGAGCATCTGCTGACGCCGTGCGGCCGATGCCGGCAGCTGCTGCACGAGAACGGCGGCGCGGGGCTGCTGATCGAGACCGCGACCGGGGTCCGGCCGCTGCGCGAGCTGCTGCCGGACGCGTTCGGGCCCGAGTTTCTGGAGGAGTAATGAGTTTCGACGCGGTGGATGTCATCCGGGCCAAGCGCGACAAGGGCGAGCTGAGCGACGGGCAGATCGACTGGGTGATCGACGCCTACACCAAGGGCGACGTCGCCGATGAGCAGATGTCCGCGCTGGCGATGGCGATCCTGCTGAACGGGATGAACCGGCGCGAGATCGCCCGCTGGACCGCGGCGATGATCGCGTCCGGCGAGCGGATGGACTTCGGCACGCTGTCCCGGCCGACGGCGGACAAGCACTCGACCGGTGGCGTCGGCGACAAGATCACGTTGCCGCTGGCTCCGTTGGTGGCGGCCTGCGGCGTCGCCGTGCCGCAGCTGTCCGGCCGCGGCCTCGGGCACACCGGCGGCACGCTCGACAAGCTGGAGTCGATTCCCGGCTGGCGGGCTGCGCTGTCGAACGACGAGCTGATGCGGCAGCTCGAGGAGGTCGGTGCGGTGATCTGCGCGGCCGGTGACGGTCTGGCGCCCGCGGACAAGAAGCTGTACGCGCTGCGCGACGTGACCGGCACCGTCGAAGCGATCCCGCTGATCGCCAGCTCGATCATGAGCAAGAAGATCGCGGAGGGCACCGGCGCTCTGGTGCTGGACGTGAAGGTCGGCTCCGGGGCGTTCATGAAACACCTGTCGGACGCCCGGGAGCTGGCCGAGACGATGGTTGCGCTGGGCACCGACGCTGGTGTGAAGACCGTTGCCCTGCTCACCGACATGTCCGTCCCGCTGGGACTGACCGCCGGAAACGCCCTGGAGGTCCGGGAATCGGTCGAGGTGCTCGCGGGTGGCGGTCCGGCCGACGTGGTCGAGCTCACCGTCGCGCTGGCCAACGAGATGCTGGCCGCGGCCGGTGTCACCGGTGTCGATCCGGCCGAGAAGCTGCGCGACGGTACGGCGATGGACGCCTGGCGCGCGATGATCTCGGCGCAGGGCGGTGACCCGTCGGCCGAGCTCCCGGTCGCTCCCGAGCAGCACGTCGTACCCGCGCCGGCGTCCGGCGTACTGTCCAAGCTCGACGCGCTCGCGGTCGGGGTCGTGGCGTGGCGCCTCGGTGCGGGGCGGGCGCGCAAGGAGGACCCGGTGTCGGCGGTGGCCGGTGTGGAGATGCACGCCAAGCCGGGCGACCGGATCCAGGAAGGTCAGCCGCTGCTGACGCTGCACACCGACGATCCCAGCCGCATCGAGCGCGCCCTCGAGTCCCTGGCGGACGCGGTGGAGGTCGCCGAGTCGTACGAACACGGCCCGCTGATCCTGGACCGCATCACCGCCTGACCTGCAACTCGAATCCGGTAGCGCGTTGGGAGGCGGAGCTCCTAGCTGGTCGTTGCCGTCAGGCGGGTGTGCTGCTCTTTCGCCAGGGCGGTGATGAGGGCGGTGTCCGGGGTGAGGCTGGTGCCCAGGGCACCGGATTCGCGGACGGTGAGCTCGACGACCACGGCCCCGACCGCGAGGCTGGCCTCGGCGATCGCGATCGACTGGTCCGTGCTGCCGTCGTACTCGACCCGGGCGTCGGAGAGCGCGTTCGGGATCGTGAACGGGTGGTCGTGGACGTCCTGGTTCCACAGGCCCTGCTGCAATGCCTTCGCCTTGGCTGCCGAGCCGGTCTTGAACAACTGCACGGTGTAGCGCTTCTTCTTGTCCGGGCTGAGCCGGCTCGCCCGGTAGCCCTCGACGAAGCTCGCGTTGAGCAGGAGCGCGCGGTCCAGCGCCGGGTCGGCCGACCAGGTGCTCAGGTACGCCGTGGCGGTGAACGGACCGGGCGCGTTGCGGGTGTCGGTGACGTACCCACGGGGGAGCGCGGCCAGTGAGGCGAGCGTGCTCTTCGCGGTCTTGCCTGCCGATCCGGAGAGCGCGGAATGCTTCGCGACCGGGGTCTGGGCAACGCTCGCCGATGCGCCGTCCTCCCTCCCGCAGGCGGTCAAGCCCAGCAGGACGGCGGTCACTACCACCGCGGCGCCTGACGCATTCCGTCTCACGACACCGATACCAACAGAAGTTGGTGAACTTCAGGCGAACAGCAGCGTGCTAGCGGGAGGTCGCTTCGATGAGCAGCGTCTCGATCCGGGCCCGGGCCGCCTTCGGGTGCAGCGGATCGCATCCCGAGGCAACGCAGCGGCGGACCACCTGCGGGTCGTCGCGCAACAGCAGCAGGCCGCGCCGGAGCAGGGTCAGCGGCGGTTTGCGATGCTCGCGGAGGTCCCGCTGGAACCGCCGGACGAACGTGACCACGCGGTGGTGGTAGACGCAGATCGCGGTGGCGAGCAGGTCGCGGTCGCGGAGCGCGCCGGTGATCCGGTCGGCGAAGATGCCTTCGGCAACCAGCAGCGGAGAACCGCCGGTGGTGACCGGCCGGTGACCGACGGTGCCGTCCGCGGCGATGTCGTAGATCGGGAGGTCGGCGGTCCCCGTCGTACACAGCTGCTCCAGGGCCGCGACCGCGCGGTCGCCGTCCCAGGACCGCGGGTCGTCCCAGTCGACGATGCCGAGCGGCGACCGCGGCATCGCCTCGTCGTCGCCGTCGCGGTAGAAGTCGTCCAGCCGGACGACGGGCAGGCCGACCTGCTCCGCCAGGCGCGACTTCCCCGCGCCGGACGGCCCCGCCAGCAGCACCACCCGTGAACGCACCGGCATATTGTCTTCCACTTCCTGCAGTAACAGCCAATCGCGCCCGGCGATAATCGGGTATGCCGAAGATGAAGCTGGGGGCCGCGTTCTACGCGCTGATCGCGGTCGTCTTGCTCGTGTCCGCAGTGCTTGTCCTTCACAACGTCGGTCAGTACGCGGAGCTGCACGGCTGGCCGCTCATCACGACCGCGGTCGTGGACGGGTTGGCGGGCCTCGCGTTCGGCGTCGGCGCGGTGACCAGGCGGGGACTGGTTGCTGACGACGGTCCCTGGGTCTGCCGGAACGGGTGGCTGATCGTGGTGGCGCTGACAGTCGCCGGCATCCTGGTGACGTTTCTGAGCGATGCGCCCGTCTCGCCGTTCCCGATGGGACCGGCCGTCTTTGTCCCGCATTGGGTGCGGCAACTGCAGGAGAAGTATTACGAGGGCAGGGAAGAGGCTGAGCGGGAGCTCACCCCAGAAGAGCCTGACGGAGTGCGGCCTCCGACTGGTTGAACCATCGGTTGGTGCGGTCGGTCAGTTCGGCTTCTCCGGTGGTCCAGCGTTGGCGGAACCACGGGTGCCCGGCCTCGGAGCCGCGGCGGACGTAGTCCATGCACCAGACGTGGTTGTCGGCGGCCGCGTCGACCAGCCGGTGGCGGTCGCCGTCCGTGAGGCCGTACGTGTCGGCGAAGCGGCGCAGGCGGGTCAGCGAGCGACCCCGTCGTACGTCGTGGATGTCCGCGTCGGGGCGTAGCGGCGCCCACAGGCGGACCGCGGTGGCGACGTCCCACAGCGCCGAGCCGGGCCCGGCGAGGTCGAAGTCGATGAGTGCGACCGCGCGCCCGTCCCGGAACACGACGTTGTCGAGGTTCGGGTCGTTGTGGCTGATCAACCCGGTGACATAGCCCGCCGGCACCGGCTCCGCCCACTCCGGACCGGTCGGCCGGAAGTCCGCGACGGCCTCGTGGTACGCCCGTAACAGCTGGGCCACGCTGTCGAGCGCCTCGTCCGTCATCGACCAGGAGGGGTACGGCGGTGTCACCGTCTCCCCGGGCAGGTACGAGAGCACCTCCCGCCCCTGCGCGTCGATGCCGAGGAACGCCGGTGCGCCCTTGAAGCCGGCGCTCTCCAGATGCTGCAGCAGCGCGTGCGTCGCCGTACTGCTGGCGCGCAGCGGCCGCCGGACGGTATCCCCGACCCGCACCACCAACCCGCGGTTCGCCGTACCTCCGACCAGCTCGACCTCAGCAGCAGGCATCGCGGGTCAGTCTGACGGCTCCAGCAGGGCCTTCGCCAGGGGTGCGTGGGTAACGATCGCGTTCACCAGCCTGCTGCGGACGGCGGCCCGCACCGCGGCCACCTTGGCCAGGCCGTACGGGATCGCGATCACTTCGTCGATCTTGTCCATCTGCTCGGCGTTGATGGCGATCACCCGGTCGGTCACCCGGCTCTGCACCGGTGCGCCGTCCGCGTCCACGAAGACGCCGGAGATGTCCGCGACGACGCCGCGGCGCTGCAACTGCTCACAGGCCTTCTCGTCCATCGCGTCGTACAGCGTCGACTGCCCGGCGGCCCACGACCCGAGCCCGACGACCGCCTTCGACACCGAGTCGAAATGGCTGATCGCCTCCGCGACCTCGGGCTGCTGCCGCAACGCCCGCGCCGTCGCGGCGTCCGGCACGACGAGCGGCGCGTAGAACAGGTACGCCGGTCCGCCCGACAGGCGAGCGGTGTGCCGGACGAGCTCGACCGAGTTCGCCTCGACGTCCGGGCGGGTCAGCGCCCCCGTCAGCTGGACGACGGGCACCGGCGCGAGCGAGGTCAGCTGCTCGGTCATCGCGGTCACCGCCCGCGCCCACGCCAGCCCGAGCACGTCCTCGGGCGTCACGATCTCGGTGAGCAGGTCGGCCGCCGCCTTGCCCAGCTGGGTACGGAGTGCGGGCTCGTCGACCTCGGGGGTGTCCACGACGATCGCCCGGCGCAGCCCGAGGGCCTCCTGCAGCCGCGCCGACAGATCGAGGTCGATCGCGCCGGGGTGGCTGATCTCGATCCGCACGAGCCCACTGCTGCGCGCCTGGTCGAGCAACCGCGCGACTTTGAACCGGCTGAGCCGGAACTCGTCCGCGATCTCCACCTTCGACCGCCCGTCGACGTAGTACCGCCGCGCGATCGACGCCGTCAGCACCAGCTGTGCCGGCCCGAACGTCTCCATCAACGCTCCCCCATCCCTAGCCCGCTCATATGAGCACACGTGTCCCCAAGTGTTGCACAGACCCTTGACAGGTCAAGCCCCTTCCCGGTTCACTCATTGTGTGAGCGGAGGCGTGCTCAAATGAGCGGAGGCAGAGGTGCTGAGTAGGCGCAAACGCATCGGAGCGGCCGGGGTCGCGGTCCTGGTGACCGCGGTCAGCGGCTGTGCGGGCTGGGGAGGCGGAGCCGGCGGCGGTGGTGAGGACAGCATCAACGTCCTGATGGTGAACAACCCGCAGATGGTCGATCTGCAGAAGCTCACCGCCGACAACTTCACCAAGCAGACCGGCATCAAGGTGAACTTCACCGTGCTGCCGGAGAACGACGTCCGGGACAAGATCAGCCAGGAGTTCTCCAGCCAGGCCGGTCAGTACGACGTGGCGTCGGTCAGCAACTTCGAGATTCCGATCTACGCCAAGAGCAAGTGGATCGCGCCGTTGTCGGACTACATCGGCAAGGACCCGTCGTTCGACCAGGACGACGTGCTGAAGCCGATGACCCAATCGATGACCGCGGAGGACGGCAAGATCTACGGCGAGCCGTTCTACGGCGAGTCGTCGTTCCTGATGTACCGCAAGGACGTCCTGGCGGCCAAGGGCGTGACGATGCCGGACAAGCCGACCTGGCAGCAGGTCGCGGACATCGCGGCCAAGGTCGACAACGCGCAGTCGGGAATGCGCGGCATCTGCCTGCGCGGCCAGCCCGGCTGGGGCCAGCTGTTCGCCCCGCTCACCACGGTCGTGAACACCTTCGGCGGCACCTGGTTCACCCAGGACTGGCAGGCCAAGGTCGACGCGCCGGAGTTCACCGAGGCGACCAAGTTCTACGTCGACCTGGTCCGCGCGCACGGCGAGGCCGGCGCGCCGCAGGCCGGCTTCACCGAGTGCCTGAACAACACCATCCAGAGCAACGTCGCGATGTGGTACGACGCGACGTCGGCTGCCGGATCGCTCGAGGCGCCGAACTCGCCGGTGAAGGGCAAGATGGGCTATGCGCCGGCCCCGGTCGTGAAGACCGACAGCTCCGGCTGGCTGTACGCGTGGGCCTGGGGCATCCAGGAAGCCTCGAAGAAGAAGGACAACGCCTGGAGGTTCATCTCCTGGGCATCCGGCAAGGACTACGAGAAGCTGGTCGGGCAGAAGGTTGGCTGGTCCAACGTCCCGGCCGGCAAGCGCGCGTCGACGTACGAGATCCCGGAGTACGTCAAGGAGGCCTCGGCGTTCGCGGAGCCGACCAAGAACGCGATCGAGAACGCGGACCCGACCAACCCGGGCGTCCAGCCGCGGCCGGCGCCGGGGATCCAGTTCGTCGACATCCCGGAGTTCCCGGATCTCGGCACCCAGGTCAGCCAGGACGTGAGTTCGGCGATCGCCGGGCGGATGAGCGTCGACGAGGCACTGAAACGCGGGCAGGAGCTCGCCGACGACGTCGCCGAGCGGTACCGCTCGCGGCAAGCGAAGTGAGGGGTGGGGCCAATGTCCGTCGACGCCAAGCCTGACACCGCGGTGAAGGCCGCGCGCCGCGCCGCGCCGCCCGGCTCCGAGGGCACGATGCTGCGCAAGACCGGCGACTGGGCCCGGCGGGGCCCGTTGCTGCCCGCGCTGGTGTTCATGATCATCGTGACCCAGCTGCCGTTCCTGGTCACGCTGGTCGTGTCCTTCATGGACTGGAACGCGTACTACCCGGACGAGCGCGGGTTCGCCGGGGTCGACAACTTCCGGCGGGTGCTGACCGACGCGAACACCCGGCACGCGATCTGGGTGACGATCGTGCTCACCGCGGGCGTCGTCCTGCTCAGCCTCGCGCTGGGGCTGGCGATCGCGCTGCTGCTGGACCGCAAGTTCCGCGGCCGGGGTGCGGTCCGGACGATGATGATCACGCCGTTCCTGGTCGTCCCGGTGGCCGCCGCGCTGCTGTGGAAGCACGCGCTCTACAACCCGACGTACGGCCTGTTCAACGGCGTGCTGAAGTGGTTGTTCGGCGAGAACGCGCCGCAGCCGGACTGGATCAGCAACCAGCCGCTGTGGTCGATCATCTTCGCGCTGGTCTGGCAGTGGACGCCGTTCATGATGCTGATCCTGCTGGCCGGGCTGCAGAGCCGGCCGCTGGATGTGATCGAGGCGGCCGGGATCGACGGCGCGAACCAGTGGGAGATCTTCCGCTACATGACGCTGCCGCACCTGCGGCAGTACCTGGAGCTGTCCGCGCTGCTCGGCTCGATCTACGTCGTGCAGAACTTCGACGCGGTCTTCACGATCACGTCCGGCGGTCTCGGTACGGCGAACCTGCCGTACACGATCTACCAGACGTTCTACACCGCGCACGACTACGGCCGCGCCTCGGCGGCGGGCGTGATCGTGGTGATCGGCACGATCGTGATCGCGACGCTCGCGCTCCGGTCGGTGTCCACGCTGTTCCGAGAGGAGACCGGTCGATGAGTAGTGGACAGATCACGATCGTGAAAGGGCATCAGCGCCGTGGTGGCGGCTGGGCCTTGAGCGGGCTGGCATGGATCGTGGGCATCCTGTTCGTGCTGCCGGTGCTGTGGATGCTGCTGACCTCGTTCCACTCCGAGGAGGACGCGGCGAAGAACCCGCCGGACGTCGCGGCGCCGCTGACCCTGGACGGCTACCGGGCGTTCTTCGACACCGGGCCGTGGCCGTCGATCCTGAACTCGCTGACCGCGAGCATCCTGTCCACGGCGCTGGTCATCCTGCTCGCGTTCCCGGCGGCGTACTCGCTGTCGATCCGGCCGGTGAAGAAGTGGACCGACGTGCTGTTCTTCTTCCTGTCCACGAAGATGCTGCCGGTGGTGGCCGGCCTGCTGCCGATCTACCTGTTCGCGCAGTCGGTCCACTTCCTGGACAACATCTGGCTGCTGATCATCCTCTACACCTCGATGAACCTGCCGATCGCGGTCTGGATGCTGCGCAGTTTCCTGTCCGAGGTGCCGGTGGAGATCCTCGAGGCGGCCTCGGTCGACGGCGCGTCGCTGACCCGGACGCTGCGGTCCGTGGTGGCGCCGGTGGTCACGCCGGGGATCGCGTCGGCGGCGCTGATCTGCTTCATCTTCAGCTGGAACGAACTGCTGTTCGCCCGCGTGCTGACCGGCACGGTGGCGCAGACGGCGCCGGTGTTCTTGACTGGGTTCGTGACCAGCCAAGGATTGTTCCTCGCCAAAGTCTGTGCCGCGTCCATCGTGGTGTCGCTGCCGGTGCTGATCGCCGGGTTCGCCGCCCAGGACAAGCTCGTCCAGGGTCTGTCGCTGGGGGCGGTCAAGTGACCGCACTGGCTGCTGCCGGCCTCGATGCCGTAGGCAACGACGTTCCGGTGCCGTCCTACGACCGGACGGCGGTGACGCCCGGGATCGTGCACTTCGGGGTCGGCGGGTTCCATCGCGCGCACCAGGCGATGTACCTGGATCGGCTGATGACCGAAGGGAAGGCGCTGGACTGGGGGATCGTCGGCGTCGGGGTGCTGCCGAACGACCGGCGGATGGCCGAGGTGATGGCCGCCCAGGACTGTCTCTACACACTGGTCGTCAAGCATCCGGACGGGACCCTCGAGCCTCGGGTGGTCGGGTCGATCGTGGGGTACCTGTTCGCGCCGGACGACCCGGAAGCCGTGCTGGCGCGGATGGTGGATCCGGCGACCCGGATCGTGTCGCTGACGATCACCGAGGGCGGGTACCACGTCAACCAGGTGACCGGAGAGCTCGACACCGCGGGGCTGGAGGCCGACCTCGAGCCGGGGGCGACGCCCGGCAGCGCGTTCGGGTTCATCGTCGAGGCGCTGCGCCGGCGCCGGGAGGCCGGCGTGCCGCCGTTCACCGTGATGTCGTGCGACAACATCCCCGGCAACGGGCACGTCGCGCGCAAGATGATCGCCGCGTTCGCGCGGCTGAAGGATCCGTCGACGGCCGACTTCCTGGAGAACGAGGTCCGGTTCCCGAACTGCATGGTCGACCGGATCACGCCGGTCACCGCCGACGCGGACCGGGCGGCGCTGGCCGAGCGGTTCGGGATCGAGGACGGCTGGCCGGTGGTGTGCGAGCCGTTCACGCAGTGGGTGCTCGAGGACGACTTCGGCGGCGTGCGGCCGCCGTACGAGGACGTCGGCGTCCAGATCGTCGAGGACGTCGAGCCGTACGAGTTCATGAAGCTGCGACTCCTGAACGCCTCGCATCAGGCGCTGTGCTACCTCGGCTACCTGGACGGCTACCGGTACGCGCACGAGGTGTGCCAGGACAAGCTGTACGTCGACTTCCTGCTCGGCTACATGGACCACGAGGGGTCGCCGACGCTGCCGCCGGTGCCCGGGGTCGACCTCGACCGCTACAAGCACCAGCTGATCGAGCGCTTCGCGAACCCCGAGGTGCGCGACACCCTGGCACGGCTGTGCGCGGAGAGCTCGGACCGGATCCCGAAGTGGCTGCTGCCGGTGGTCCGCGAGCAGCTGGCGGCGGGCCGGGAGATCAAACGGTCGGTGCTCGTGGTCGCGTCCTGGGCCCGGTACGCCGAGGGCGTCGACGAGCAGGGGCAGCCGATCGAGGTCGTCGACCGGCTGCGCGACAAGCTGGTCGACCGGGCGCAGCACAACCGGGAGGATCCGCTGGTGTTCATCGCGGATCCGGACCTGTTCGGCGACCTGGCGTCTGACGAGCGGTTCGTGACGCCGTACAAGGCCGCGCTGCGATCGCTGCACGAGATCGGTGCGCGGGCGACGGTGGAAGCGCTCTAGTCTGTGATCCATGACTGAGCTGAGGCTGGTGGCCGGGGTGGACTGCTCCACCCAGGCCACCAAGGTTCTGGTGTGCGACGCCGAGACCGGGGAGGTCGTCCGCGAGGGACGGGCGCCGCACCCGGACGCCACCCAGGTCGACCCGGCCGAGTGGTGGAAGGCGTGGGAGATCGCGTCCGACGGGCTGCTCGACGGGGTCGAGGCGATCGCGATCGGCGGCCAGCAGCACGGCATGGTCCTGCTCGACGACGCCGGTGAGGTCGTGCACCCGGCCGTCCTGTGGAACGACACCAGCTCCGCCGACGCCACCACGGAACTGATCGCCGAGCTCGGCGGCGCCCAGGCGTGGGCCGAGGCCGTCGGCTCCGTCCCGGTCCCGTCTTTCACCGTCACCAAACTGCGCTGGCTCAGAGACGAAGCCGCCCGCGAGGCGGGCGCGGATGCTGCGCTGCGGCGGGAGGCCGTGCGGCGGGCTGCTGCGGTCGTGCTGCCGCACGACTGGATGACGCACCGGCTGGCGGCGGACCGGTCCGGGATCGACGGGATCACCACGGACCGTGGGGATGCTTCCGGGACCGGTTGGTGGTCGCCGACGACCAACAGCTACCGGACCGACCTGGTGGAGCTCGCCTTCGGTCGCCAGCTGGCTCTCCCGCGCGTGGCTGGCCCGGCGGAGATCGTCGGGCAGACGGCCTTCGGCGCGGCGATCGCGGCCGGCACCGGTGACAACGCCGCGGCCGCGCTCGGCCTCGACCTCCAGCCCGGCGACGTCGCGGTCTCCCTCGGCACCAGCGGTACGGCGTTCGCGCGCTCCGCTCATCCGACCGCGGACCCGACCGGTCTCGTGGCCGGCTTCGCGGACGCCACCGGTGAGTACCTGCCGCTGGTCTGCACGCTCAACGCGGCCCGCGTGATGTCCGCGACCGCCCAGATGCTCGGCCTGGAGCTGCCGGCCTTCGACGAGGCCGCGATCAGCTCGCCGGGCAGCGACGGACTGGTCCTGCTGCCGTTCCTGGACGGCGAACGGACGCCGGACCTGCCGCACTCGACCGGCCTGATCTACGGCCTCACCCGGGCGACCATGCAGCCCGCGACGATGGCCCGTGCCGCGGTCGAGGGGCTGCTGTGCGGTCTCGCCGACGCCGTCGACGCGCTCCGCGACCAGGGCCTCCCGGTGCAGCGCGTCCTGCTCCTCGGCGGCGGCGCCCGCTCCCGCGCCGTACAGGCTCTCGCCCCGGCCCTGCTCGGCGCGGAGGTCGTCCTCCCGGAGCCGGCCGAGTACGTCGCCCTCGGCGCCGCCCGTCAGGCGGCCTGGGCCCTGTCCGGCGCGGCCACCCCGCCCACCTGGCAGGTTCCGGTCGGCAAACCCGAGCCCGCGATCACCGTCGACGCGCCCGCGATCCGGGCCAACTACGCCCAGGTCCTCGGCAACACCCGCCCGCTGCTCTCCCAGCCCTACAACCAGTAGTCCGTCACGCGCTGACGTCTACAGTGGACTGATGGTGTACTTCGGTGCGGTGCTCGGGCTGATCGGGCTGCTGACGTTGCTGGTCCGCGACGATGACGTCGTCGGGCTGCCCGCCGTCGCGGTCGGGATCGGGCTGCTCGTCATCGGTGCCGTGGTCGGCGTGCTGGGCGTGCTGCGCCGGCGCGCGGTCCGGCGGCGGAAGATCGCGAACGGCGAGCCCGTCCCGGTCGGCACTGTGTTCGACCGGGCGAAGGCGCTGCCGCGGCTGCTCCGGGACGTCCGCCGGGGGACGTACGCCGATCTGCCGAAGAGCCGGACGTTCCTGTGGGTGCTCGCGCTCGTGTATCTGGTGTCGCCCATCGACATCCTGCCGGACCTGCTGCCGATCATTGGCGTCACCGACGACGCAGGGGTCGCGGTCTGGCTGCTCACCAGCGTGTCGACCGCAGCGGGCCTGTATCTGCGCAAGGAGCGCGAGCAGCTCCCGCACCAGTCGCCGAGCGGTCGCCGGTCTACAGGCGGCGCCTGACCCAGTCGGCCACGTCCTCGGCGGCTTCCTCCGGGTGCTCGTAGGCGAAGCGTTGCAGCGGATCCGCGGGCGGCTCGCACGAGCCGAGCCGCTCCGCGGCGGCGACGAGTTGCCGAGCAGCCGTGAGGACCCGCGCCGCCTGGGCCGCCGCCTCCACCGGATCGTCCAGCCCGACAGCCGCGGCCGCCAGGTCCGCGACCTCGCAAGCCTGGTACGCCATGGCCAGCTGCGCGCGATTCATCCGAACGCCCGGACGAAGAACAGGCCGGTCATCAGGACCGCCGTGCCGAGGACCAGCCCGCGGAGCATCGTCGGTGGCAGCCGGCGGACGACATGCGCCCCGCCGTACCCGCCGAGCACCGCGCCCGCCAGCAGAGCGACCAGGTGCAGCGGCTGCGCGAGTACGTCGGCCGCGAACACGAAGATCACCGCCGCGGTCAGGTAGACCGCCGCGACCTGGATGACCCGCAGCGGGTTGCCGCGTGCCGGGTCGAGCGATGTCGTCGCGGTCCAGAACGCGAGCATCATCAGGCCGACCGCGCCGCCGAAGTACCCGCCGTAGATCGCCAGCAGGAACTGGCCGGCCAGGATCGCGGCCGGGCCGGGTCGCCCGAGTCGCAGCGCGGCCGTCAGACGCTTTCCGAAGGCGAGAACGACCGTCGCGAATGCCAGTAGCCAGGGGACCGCCGCATCGAAAGAGGCTGACGGCAGTAACAGCAGCAAGCCCGCTCCGATCGCCCCGCCGGCGACGCTGGCGAGGGTGAGCCGGGCAGGCGACGGCTGGGCGAGTCCCTCGATCTCTCGCCGGTAGACCCACGCGCTGGTCGCGTTCCCGGGCAGCAGGGCGACGGTCGTGGTCGCGTTCGCGGTGACCGGCGGCATGCCGGCGGCCACCAGGGCAGCCAGTGCCACGAAGCTCCCGCCGCCGCCGACGGCATTGAGCGCGCCGGCCGCGACACCGGCCAGGAGAATCAGCAGCACCCTTCGAGGATCCGGGTCCGGCGCGCACTCCACAATGCGTGATCCCCGTAGCCAGCCTTAGCCTGAAACGTAGGCTGGTGTCATGCGGTACGACCTGGACGATCTCCGGCTGTTCACCCACGTCGCGGCGGAAGGCTCGATCACCGGCGGCGCGCGCCTGATGCACCTCAGTCTGCCTTCGGCCAGTGCGCGGGTCAGAGCGCTCGAAGCGCAGGCCGGCGTACCGCTGCTGGTGCGCGAGCGACGCGGCGTCCGGCTGACGCCCGCCGGCGCCACGCTGGCCCGGCACGCCCGTGAGGTGCTCGCCGAGACCATCCGGCTGGACAGTGCGGTCGCGTCGTACGCCGGGTCGCGGGCGGCGCCGATCCGCCTGGTCGCCGGCGGGTCCGCGATGCACCAGTTGGTCCCGCTCGCACTGGCCACGTTCCTCCGCGACCATCCGGAGTACGACGTGAACGTGAGCGAGCGCCGGACGATCCGCAGCGTCCGGCTGCTCGCGGCCGGTGAGGCGGATCTCGGCGTGATCCTCGACGACGAGCCGACCCAGCTCCGGACCGAACCGCTGGCCGACGACTCGCTGGTGGTGATCGGGCAGGCCGGCGGCATCCTCGCCGGCCGGGCCTCGATCGCGTACGCCGAGGTGGCCGAGCATCCGCTGGTCGGCCTCGACCGGCACTCGCCGCTCAGCCAGTGGATGGACGACCGCCTCGGCCCGCACGCGCCGGCCCCGCGCTACCGCACGCTGGTGCCGACCCTGCACGCCTTGATCACGCTCGCCACCGCCGGCGCCGGGCTCGCCGTCGTACCGCGCCGAGCCGTGAACGCCACGGCCACCGCGGAGATCTGCCCGCTCCAGGATTCCTGGTCACGCCGGGCCCATCTGTTGTGCTACGCCGCCGACGCACCGGAAGCCACCCACCTGCTCGCGTCCCACCTGCACGCGGCGGCGGACGGCTAGCGCGACGCCATGCCTTCGACGAGGTAGTCCAGGCCGAGCTCGAACACCTCGGACGCGGTCAGGTGCCGGGCTCCGCGCACCGACTCGCCCAGCCGCGGATAGTGGCCGGTGGCAAGCATCCGCTGGAGGTACGGCCCGAACGTGTGCTGCCATTGCTCTTTGTCCAGCCCGCTCGCCCGCTCGGCGCGGCGCTCCGCGACTTCCTTGCGGACGGCGCCGACCAGGTAGACGCTCAGCGTCTCCATCGCGCCGGCTCTCGCGTCGAGGTCGTCCACGCCGGATGCGTGCAGCGCGGCGTGGCACGCCTCGGCGTGGGCCAGGGTCGCCGGACCGAGGTGTGGCCGGCCGCCGTGCAGGTCCGCGAACCACTCGTGCCGCAGGGCGGCGTCGCGGATCCCGTGTGCGATCGAGCGCAGGACGTCGCCTGCTGTCGATCCGGTGGGCGCGGGGATCTCGGCGTACACCGCGTCGGCCATCAGCGCGAGCAGCTCGTCCTTGGTGTCGACGTACCGGTAGAGGCGCATCGGTCCGGCGTCGAGCGCGGCGGCGACCTTCCGCAGCGACACGGCATCCAGGCCGTCCGCGTCCGCGAGGGTGATTGCGGCGCGGACGATCCGCTCCCGGCTGAGCGGGCTCGGGGCCTGTCGCTCGGGAGGCTCCGGCCGTTCCCAGATCACGGATTCGTTCGGCACCCAGTGAACGATACACTGGCTCTGTCGATACGGTGTATCGACACATACGGTGTATCCAGGGGAGAAGCATGATTGCGATCATCGGCGGGGGTCCTGGTGGACTCACGCTCGCCCGGGTGCTGCACGTCCACGGCATTGCAGCGGTGGTGTACGAGCGGGACGCCTCGCGCGACGCCCGCGACCAGGGCAGCATGCTCGACCTGCACACCGACACCGGCCAGGCCGCCCTGCGCGCGGCCGGTTTGGAGCAGGAGTTCTTGCGCCATGCCCGCCGCGAGGGGCAGGACCTGCGCATGTTCGACTTCACGGGTGCCTTGCTGCTCCAGGAGGTCACCCCTGACGACGCGCCGATGGCGCGGCCGGAGATCGACCGCGCCGATCTGCGGGATCTGCTGCTGCGATCGCTGCCGGCGGACACCATCCGCTGGGGGAGCGCGTTCCAGTACGCCGACGGCCACACCCTGCACTTCGCGGACGGCAGTACGGCGACCTGCGACCTGCTCGTCGGCGCCGACGGCGCCAACTCGCGTGTCCGCCCGCTGCTGACCGACGTCCGGCCCGAGCACACCGGCAGCATCTCGATCCTGAGCGCGATCCACGACGCCGACCGCACCCAGCCCGAGCTGGCGGCCATGGTCGGCCGGGGCAATTTCTGGGCCTTCGGGCCGGATCGCCGGCTGGCCGCGCAGCGCAACGGGAACGGCACCATCACGGTCGGGGTCTCGCTGCAGGGTCCGCCCGACTTCGATCCGCCCGCGGTCGGCGAACTGCTCGACGGTTGGGCGCCGGAGTTCCAGCGACTGCTCGCTGCGTGCGACGAGCCGTTCGTGGTGCGTCCGCTGTCCGTCCTGCCGATCGGTCTGACGTGGCCGCGCCGGCCAGGCGTCACGCTGCTCGGTGACGCCGCCCATCTGATGCCACCGGTCGGGGAGGGGGCGAATCACGCCATGCTCGACGGCGCCGAACTCGCCCGGGCCATCGCGGCGCACCCAGGTGATGTGGAGGCGGCGCTCGACCTGTACGAGCCGGCCATGTTCGCTCGCGCCGCCGAGACCGCCCGCCGCTCGGCGGCGGCCGCCGAGCTGCTGACCGGCCCGGACGCCGGCGAGAAGGTACTGCGGTTCTTCACGCCCGAGCCCGCCGACTAGCCTTCAGGCATGAGCGCGGACGAGGTCGGCATCCCCCTGCAGGCGTTCGACGCGTTGCTGCACAGCCCCAACGTGCCGACCGTCTGCCGGGCGCTGAACATGTACCAGGTGGCCGCGGCGTACACGCGGTTGAGCGGCGGCAACCCGCTCGAACCGCTGGCCGGCGACGTCCGCCAGGTCGCGCTTGAGATCCTGTCCCGGCCGCCGGTGGAGGCGAGCGAGGACATCAAGGCCGGCTTCGACCACCTGAGCGCCCTGAACGTCCTGACGACGTTGGCCGAGCCCGACGACGCCGAACTGCTCTCGGGACTGCTGGAGCGGACGACGGACGAGCAGATCCGCGCGGTCGCTTCGCTGGCAGCAGACACCGCGCGGCGGAAGGCGACCGGCGCGGCGGGATAGCGTGCTGTGCATGCGCGCGCTGACAGTTGAAGAGGCCCGGCAACGGGCGGCAGACCTGGCCCTGCGGTCGTACGAGATCGCGTTCGACCTGACCGGTGCCGGGGACACGTTCGTGACGACCAGCCGGATCCGGTTCGGGGCGACGAGCACCGGCAGTTGGGTGGACGTGAAACCCGAGCGGCTGCTCGGCGTCGAGCTCAACGGGCGGGTCCTGGACCCGCTGCTGCTGGACGGCGGCCGGTATCCGTTGAGCGACCTCCGGGCGGAGAACGAGCTCGTGGTCACCGCCGAGATGAAGTACTCCGCCGACGGCGAGGGCCTCGTCCGGTCCGTCGATGCCGCGGACGGCCGCGTCTACACCTACGGCATGTCCTCGCTGGAGTCCGCGCCGCGGTACTTCCCGTGCTTCGACCAGCCCGACCTCAAAGGCCCGTACACCGTGACCGTGAAGTGCCCCGAGGATTGGGTGGTCCTCGGGAACGGCGCCGCCACCCGCACCGCGCCCGGCGAGTGGGCGCTCGCCGAGACCAAGCCGCTGTCGACGTACTTCGTCACGGTCGTGGCCGGGCCGTACCACCAGATCCGCTCCGAGCACGACGGGATCCCGCTCGGCCTCGCCTGCCGGCAGTCGTTGAAGGAGCACCTCGAGCGCGACGCGGAGGACCTGTTCCGGACCACGCGCGAGGCGTTCGGCGAGTATCACCGGCTGTTCCGGCAGCGGTACCCGTTCGGCGAGTACTGGCAGGCGTTCGTGCCGGACTTCAACCTCGGCGCGATGGAGAATCCCGGGTGTGTGACGTTCGCGGACGGCCTGGTGTACCGCGGGCAGGCGACCGAGGCGGAGCGCAGTACCCGGGCCCGGATCGTCGTGCACGAGATGGCGCACATGTGGTTCGGCGACCTGGTCACGATGAAGTGGTGGAACGACATGTGGCTGAACGAGTCGTTCGCCGAGTACATGGCGCACCGGGTGTCGGAGGACGCGACCAGCTACACCGGCAACTGGACCGACTTCGCGTTCGTGCGGAAGTGGTGGGGGCTGCACACGGACCAGACCAGCTCCACCCATCCCGTGGCGCCGGACAGTCTGAAGGACGCGCGGCAGTCGCTCGACGACTTCGACGGGATCTCCTACGCGAAGGGCGCGGCGGTGCTGAAGCAGCTCGCCAAGTACCTGGGGGACGACGTGTTCCTCAAGGGGGTGAACGCGCATCTGGAGGCGCACGAGTACGGGAACGCGGATCTGGCCGAGTTCATCGAGAAGCTCACCGACGCGGGAGCGCGCGACCTGGATGCTTGGTCCGGCCAATGGTTGCGGACGTCCGGGCTGGACACGATTTCCGCCGCGCGGACAGCGGCCGGGGCCGTACTGCACCGTTCGAGCCCGGACGCGTCGCGGCGGTTGCACAAGCTGAGCGTCGGCGGGTACGCCGCGGACGGATCGGGGACCCCGGTCGACGTGGTTCTCGACCAGGACTCGGTCGAAGTTGTGTTAGGCAACGATATCGCCGTGGTCGTGCCGGACGCCGAGGACGACACCTGGGCGAAGATCCGGCTCGACGCGACCAGTCTGGCCAATCTGCCGGTGGTGCTGCCGACGATCGGCGACGGGACCACGCGGGCGGTGGTGTGGAACTCGGTGCGGGACTCGGTCGCGGATGCGGAGCTGGATCCGCGGCGGGCGCTCGAGTTGTTCGTGGCGGCGCTGCCGCAGGAGACGAGCGATATCGCGGTCGGATCTCTCGTGCAGTGGCTCGAGAACCGGCTGCTCGGACGGTACCTGGACTATGACGAGTACCACGGCGTGGCGGCCGACGCGTTGCGTGACAAGCTGGCGCGGACCGCGCCGGGGAGCAGCCTGCAGCTGGTGACCACGCGGGGCCTGATCGCGACCACGGACGACGCCGGCCTGCTGACCTCCTGGTTGCAGGGCACCGCCGGCCCGGACGGGTTGGAGATCGACGCGGACCTGCGCTGGGCGATCGTCCTGCGGCTGGTGCGGCTCGGAGCGTACGGCGCCGTGGAGATCGACGCCGAACTGGCACGCGACCGCTCCACCGAAGGCGTGAACCAGGCGGCCCGCTGCCGCGCCGCGCTGCCCGACGGCAAGGAGGCGGCCTGGACGCGGATCATGACCGACCCGACCGTCGGCGTGAAGGAACTCCTCGCCGCGGCGGAGGGTTTCTGGCACCCGATCCAGGCCGCCGCGACAGCGCCGTACGAGCGCCGGTACTTCACCGACATCGCGTACACCGGCGAGATCCGGTCCGGCATGGTCCTCGGGCTCACCGCTCACCGCATCGCGCCGCGCTTCAGCGTCGACCCGGAGCTGATCGCCCCGGCCGAGGCCCTGATCGCGGACGAGGCCGTGGTGTCCGGCATCCGCCGGCAGACCGCGGACTTCCTCGACGACCTGCGCCGCGCCGTCGAGGTACGGCGTACCTTCGGCTGAGTCAGCGGACGGTGAGACGTTCCGCGACGGCCTTGCGGGCCTGGTGGATCCGAGCCTTCACGGTGCCGAGCGGAACGTCCAGCTCATCGGCGATCTCGGCGTACGACAGGGCGCCGAGGTCGCGCAGGACGAGCGGCTGGACGAGCTGCGGGTGACTCGACTCGAGGGCCTCCAGCGCCTCGAGGAGGTCGAGCCGCGAACCGGCGATGACGGAGGTGGTCCGGGGGTCGACCGACTCCGGCAGCACCTCGGCGGACTGCTCGACCGAGCGGCGCTTCAGCGACCGGTAGGTCTGCCGCGCCTGGTTGGTGGCCACGATCGTCACCCAGCCCGCGAAGCTCCCGGTGCCCTTGAAGGTGTGCACCTTGTTCGCGACCTGCAGCAGGGTGTCCTGGACCGCCTCCTCGGCGTCCTCCCGGTACGGCAGGAACTTGGCCACCCGGCGCTGCACCTGCGGCCGGATGGCCTGAAGAAGTTGTGGAAGCACCGTCTGGTCCCCGGCCGCAGCCCGAGCCGCGAGTTCTTCCAACTCCTCGGTCATGCTCCCCCTCTTGAACTGGTTTGTAGCCGACAATAGCCGGGATGGATGTCATCGGGCGGTACCGGTTACGGGACAAGATCGGCGCGGGCGCGTTCGCGACCGTTTGGCGCGGGTACGACGACGACCTGGACGTCGACGTCGCCGTCAAGGTGCTCGCGGACAACTGGGCCTCGCGCGCCGACGTCCGCGAGCGCTTCCTGTCCGAGGCGCGGCTGATGCGGCGGATCTCCAGCGACCGCGTGGTCCGGGTGTTCGACCTCGGCAAGCTGCCGGACGGCCGTCCGTACTTCGTGATGGACTACGTCGGCGGCGGCACCATCGGGGATGTCCTGAAGCACGGGCCGCTCGACGCGGTCGACGCGCTCTGGTGGGGCGCGGACCTGGCGCGCGCGGTGGCCGCATTGCACAGTGAGGGTGTCGTGCACCGCGACGTCACCCCGGCGAACCTGCTGCTCCGGCCGGGTGACGAGGTCGGCGGCGGCACGCACCGGATCGTGCTCGCCGACCTCGGCCTGGCGAAACGGGCCGCCGAGGCGTCCGGACTCACCCAGGCCGTCGGTACGCCGTCGTACATGGCGCCCGAGCAGGGCCGCGGTGACGGCGGATTCGACGAGCGCGCGGACATCTACGCGGTCGGCGCGGTCACGTACGCACTGGTCACCGGCCATCCGCCGTACTCCGCCGGCTCGATCGGCGACGTGCTGAACCGTGACCCGGACCTGCCGCCGCCGAGCCTGCGCCCAATGCTGCACGAGTCGGTCGGGCAGCTCGACGACATCTTCGCGCGGACGCTCGCCTACCGCGTCACGGACCGCTGGGAGCGTGCGGACACGCTGGCCGAGCGCCTGGAGGCCGAGGCGTACCGGCTGGAGCAGGAGGCGCCGCAGCGGGCCTCCGAGCGGACCACGATCACCGACGACGCCATCGGCACGACCGTCGCGGCCGACCCGCCGGTCCGGCGACGGCGCCGGCGGCGCGCATGGTTCCTCCTCGCGCTGCCCGTGGTGTTCGTCGCGGCAGGCGTCGGTGGATGGTTCCTCTTCGGGATGTGACTGCATAGAGTAGTCGTATGGCTACTTACTGCAGTATTGCGGTGACTCTTGCCTTGTTGACCCCGGCAGCGCCGCCTGTCGCCACTTATGCCTGTCGCGCCGACACCAAATTCGGCCGGCACACCGTCTCGCTCCGGCAGGCCGTCGACGCGCAGGCGCCGGCCGTCGTCCCCGCCAACTCGCGCTTCACCGTCGCCGTCCACCTGCAACCCGGCACGCTCCCGAGCGAGGTGAAGGGCTTCAAGCTGAAGGAGGTCCGCGACCTCGCGCTGCGCATCCCGGTGCCGGCGAACTCGTCCTACCTCGGCGCCCGCCTCACCGGCGGCTCCGGCCTCAACTCCACTCCCACTGTGCAGCTCGAGGGAAACACCGCGGTCGTCAAGGTCGCCGGTCCGATCCCGGGCGGCGCGAGCTACGAACTCCCGGCGCTGAGCGTCCGCCTGAAATCCGGCCGCGCCGGCACCACCATCGAGACCAAGCTCAAGGGCACCAGCTACGACGACCCCGGCCTCACCTTGCAGGCCAAGATCAAGTGGAAGTTCGTCACCACCAACGCGCCCGTCAGCTGCTATCCCGACCCGAATCCAGTCCTCACTCGCACCGCGGTGCGCTGATCCACGCAGCTCCGAGCGGCCGCCGGCACCGGTGCCGCGATCACCGCTCGACTTCGCGCGCGATGCCGTCTCAGGGGTTGACCCCGGAGTTGGTTGGTTGACCCCTTGAAAACCGAGGGGCCAACCATCCCTGTGAGGGGTCAACCCCTGAGACGTACCGGCGCGTGTGCCAGACGGGCGTTGCGCTCAGGGGTTTGCAGCTCGTGCGGACGTGTGGCGCCGGGCCATGGTTCGGGGTGGTTCGGGGTGGTTCGGTCAGTAGGTGACGGTGATCCGCTGCGTGGCCGGGTCGACGCGCACGGGGCCGCCGTACGGGAGGACGAGCATCGGGTCGGTGTGACCGATGTCGAGGCCCTTCACGACCACCGCGTCCGGGTTGTACTCCGCGAGGGCGCGGTCGACGGCGATGTACTGGTCGGCGACGTACGCGACCGACTGCTCCGGCGTCATCGTCCGATCCAGCGCCCGGGATTTAGGGCGGCCCCAGAGCACCGCGTCGAAGCGCTCCAGCAGGCCGCGCTCGCCGAGGTTGCGGAGCATCCAGTAGACGTGCTCCGACGACGGCAGCTCCTCGCTGGTCTCACCGAACAGCACCCCGCCGTACGACTCGGTCGGCAGCATCCAGCGGTTCGCGGCGAGTTGCCAGTCGAGAATCTCGATGCAGCCGCCCCAGAGCTTCCCCGTGACCTCGCGCGTGCCGCTCCAGGTCCAGCCGGTGCCGGGGAACAGCGGCGGCTCGGTCTCGAGGTTCGCCGGGACGCTCCAGTCGTGGTCGACGTCGGTCCAGCCCGCGGCAGGTGTCAGCTCGAACTCGCCGCCGCCGAAGATCGCCGCACGCAACGCCCGTTCGGAGTCCGGGTGCATCGCGCCGCCGCGGCCGAACTGCACCATGACGCTGCCGCCGTAGTAGCCCGGCAGGCCCAGCGAATACAGGAAGTTCAGCAGGTTGGTGTTGTCGCTGTACCCGAAGAACGGCTTGGGATCGGCCGCGAAGATCGCCGGGTCCAGATGCTTCAGCACGGTGAGCTGGTCGGAGCCGCCGATCGATGCGAAGACCGCACGGATCGACGGGTCCGACCAGGCCGCGTGCAGGTCGGCGGCGCGCTCCGCGGGGGAGGTCCGCAGCTTCCGGGTGGTCGGGTACTCGACCGGGTCGAGCCCGAAGTCCTCCCGCATCCGGCGCAGGCCGAGCTCGTACGGACCCGGGAAGATCTCCGGCAACCCACCGGACGGCGAGACGATCGCGACCCGGTCACCAGGCTTCAGCATTCAGACCCCGATCGGGTGCCAGACGGTCTTCAGCTCGAGGTACTGCGTGAGGCGCGACAGGCCCTGGTCCGCGGTCCAGTCCTCCTCGGCGGGACGGCGGACCCGCTTGAGGTTGCCGGCCGCGGCGATCTCCAGGTCACGGGCCTCGTCCGCGGACTCGATGCCGCACAGGTCGATCGCGTTCACGTCTTGGTGCGACGCCAGCCACGGCCCGATCTCGGACGCCGACCCGGTGAGGATGTTGACCACGCCGCCGGGTACGTCGGAGGTCGCCATCACCTCGCCCAGCGTGACGGCCGGCAGCGGCCGCTCGAACGACGAGACCGCGACGACCGTGTTGCCGGACACGATCGCGGGCGCGATCACACTGGTCAGGCCGAGCAGGCTGGAGTCCTGCGGCGCGAGCACC
Organism: Kribbella sp. NPDC051936; assembly: GCF_040680955.1. Taxonomy (NCBI): domain Bacteria; kingdom Bacillati; phylum Actinomycetota; class Actinomycetes; order Propionibacteriales; family Kribbellaceae; genus Kribbella; species Kribbella sp. NPDC051936. Next base: position 626,184 of record NZ_JBFAXS010000003.1, read on the forward strand.
GCGACCACGCCGGTTGCCTCGGGCAACGAGAAGTCGAAGTACGGCCCGGCCACCGGGTTGCTGGAGCCGACCACCTGGGCGAGCTTGTCGGCCCAGCCCGCGTACCAGACCCAGCGGTCGATCGCCGCGTCCACGACCGCGCGGGCCTTGGAGATCGACAACCCTTCGGACGCGGAGACCTCGGCACTGAACTGCTGGTGCCGGCCCTCCATCACCTCGGCGATCCGGTACAGCACCTGACCGCGGTTGTACGCCGTCCGCGCGTGCCAGCCGCCGAACGCCTTGCGGGCCGCCACCACGGCGTCGCGGGCGTCCTTCCGGGAGGCCTGCGACGCGTTGGCGAGGAACTTGCCCTTGGCATTGGACACGACGTAGGACCGGCCGGATTCGCTGCGCGGGAAGGCGCCGCCGATGTACAGCTTGTAGGTCTTACGCACTTCGAGCCGCTGAGTCTCAGTGGGCAAGGTAGGCCTCCAGACCGTGGCGACCGCCCTCGCGGCCGTAGCCCGACTCCTTGTAGCCGCCGAACGGCGACGCCGGGTCGAAGCGGTTGAACGTGTTCGCCCAGACCACGCCGGCGCGCAGCTGGTTGGCCATCCAGAGGATCCGGGAGCCCTTCTCGGTCCAGATCCCGGCGGACAGCCCGAACGGGGTGTTGTTCGCCTTCTCGACCGCCTCGGCCGGGGTGCGGAAGGTCAGCACCGACAGCACCGGGCCGAAGATCTCCTCGCGGGCGATCCGGTGCGCCTGCGAGACGCCGGTGAACACCGTCGGCGGGAACCAGTAGCCGTTGGCCGGCAGCTCGCACTCCGGCGACCAGCGCTCGGCGCCCTCGTCCTCGCCGATCTGCGACAGCTCGCGGATCTTCGCCAGCTGGGCCGCCGAGTTGATCGCGCCGATGTCGGTGTTCTTGTCCAGCGGGTCGCCGACCCGCAGCGTCTCCATCCGGCGCTTCAGCCGGCCGAGCACCTCGTCGTACACGCTCTCCTGGACCAGCAGCCGCGAACCCGCGCAGCAGACGTGGCCCTGGTTGAAGAAGATGCCGTTGACGATGCCTTCGATCGTCTGGTCGAGGGCTGCGTCCTCGAAGACGATGTTCGCCGCCTTGCCGCCGAGCTCGAGCGTGACCGCCTTGTGGGTGCCGGCCACCGACTTGGCGATCGCCCGGCCGACCTCGGTGGAGCCGGTGAACGCGACCTTGTCGACTCCCTCGTGCTCCACCAGGGCCTGACCGGTGCGGCCGGCGCCGGTGACGATGTTCACCACGCCCGGCGGCAGGTCGGCCTGCTGACAGATCTCCGCGAACGCCAGCGCGGTCAGCGGGGTGGTCTCGGCCGGCTTCAGCACGACGGTGTTGCCGGCCGCCAGCGCGGGCGCGATCTTCCAGGCCAGCATCAGCATCGGGAAGTTCCACGGGATCACCTGACCGGCAACGCCCCACGGCCGCGGGTCGTCGCCGACGCCGGCGTACTCGAGCTTGTCGGCCCAGCCCGCGTAGTAGAAGAAGTGCGCGGCCACCAACGGGATGTCGACGTCGCGGGACTCGCGGATCGGCTTGCCGTTGTCCAGCGACTCCAGCACCGCGAGCTCGCGCGAGCGCTCCTGGATCAGCCGGGCGATCCGGAACAGGTACTTCGCCCGGTCCCTGCCGCTCATCGGGCGCCAGACCTTGTCGAACGCCTTGCGGGCGGCGCGAACCGCCTTGTCGACGTCGGCGGGGCCGGCCTCGCTGACCTCGGCCAGGACCTCCTCGGAGGCCGGCGAAACGGTTTTGAACGGCTTGCCGTCGGTCGCCTCGACGAACTGGCCGTTGACGAACAGCCCGTACGACGACTTGATGTCCACGATCGCGCGCGACTCGGGCGCGGGTGCGTACTCGAATCTGCTCATGCCTGTCAGTCCAAGGTGAAGTAGTCGGGGCCCGGGTAGTGCCCGGTGGCCAGCTTGGTGCGTTGCATCAGCAGGTCGTTCAGCAGGCTGGAGGCGCCGAAGCGGAAGAGCTCCGGGTCCAGCCAGTCCGGTCCGGCCGTCTCGTTGACCGTGACCAGGTACTTGATCGCGTCCTTCGCGGTCCGGATCCCGCCGGCCGGCTTGACGCCGATGCGCAGGCCGGTGGTCTCGTGGTAGTCGCGGACCGCCTCCAGCATCACCAGAGTGACCGGCAACGTGGCCGCGGGGGACACCTTGCCGGTGGAGGTCTTGATGAAGTCCGCACCGGCCAGCATCGCCAGCCAGGACGCCCGCCGGACGTTGTCGTAGGTGACCAGCTCACCGGTCTCCAGGATCACCTTCAGGTGCGCGTCGCCGGCCGCCTCGCGGATCGCGGCGATCTCGTCGAACACCATGCCGTAGCGGCCCGACAGGAAGGCGCCGCGGTCGATCACCATGTCGACCTCGTCGGCGCCGGCGGCCACCGCGTCCTTGGTGTCCTGGATCTTGATCGCGAGGCTGGATCGCCCGCTGGGGAAGGCGGTGGCGACACTCGCGACGTTGATCCCGGAGCCGTTCAGCTCGCGCTTCGCGGTGGCGACCAGGTCCGGGTACACACAGACCGCGGCCACCTGCGGGGTGGACGGGTCGGACGGGTCGGGCCGCTTCGCCTTGGCGCACAGGGCCCGCACCTTGCCGGGGGTGTCCTGGCCTTCGAGCGTGGTCAGGTCGATCATCCGGATCGCCAGGTCCAGCGCGTACTGCTTCGCGGTGGTCTTGATCGACCGGGTGCTCAGGGTGGCGGCGCGGGCCTCCGCGCCGACCTGGTCGACGCCCGGCAGCCCGAGCAGGAACCGGCGCAGCCGGTCCTCGGACGAGGTCACGTCGGCCAGTGTGTCGACGCCGCTGTCGAGTGTGGTCACCCCTGGGAGTCTAGTGCCGATCCTAGTGCCGGTACTGCGGGCCGGTTACTTTGTGCGGGTGAAGTCGAAATCGCCCGAGAGCGAGCAGTACCTGTCCGCGTCGAACCGGATCACCGGGTCCATCGTGCTGGTGATCGGGGCGCTCGGCCTGCTCGACGTGCTGCTGGAGTGGCGGACCACGACCGGCCTGATGGTGTCCGCGATCATCGGGATGTTCATGGTGCTGGCCTACGTCGGCCTGATCCGCCCCTCGGTCACCCTCAGCCCGGAGAACGTGCTGCTGCGTAACCACCTGCGCGACCACCGGATCCCGTGGTCGAAGGTGACCGGCGTCGACGTGACCGACATCCTCCGGGTACACGTCGACGGCGGCCGGTTCCGCGCCCCCGGCGTCCAGCTGGTCATGCGTGACCTCCGCAAGCAGCGGGTCGGCAGTCGCAAGGCCAACGCGGAGAGCTCGATCTCCAAGGCCGAGTTCGTCGTGAACCGGATCGAGACCCACCAGGAGCAGTACGCCGCGACGTCCGGCGGCGAGATCGAGAACGGCTGGGCGGTGCCGGAGCTGGCGATCTTCGGAGTGCTGGCCGTGATCGCCGTCGTGGCGGCCGTGGTCCGCTGAGCGTGCTCACCCGTCGCGCGTTGCTCCGAACCGGAGTCGCGGCAGGGGTGGCGGGAGTCGCCGCGGTCGCCGCCCTGGAGACCGGGGTCGTCCCCGGCCGGGCGCGGGTGCACGACCTGTTGGGCCTCACCGGTCCGGACGGCGTCGTCCCCGACGTCCCCGCGGGCCCGGCGGTGTCCGGCAGCTTCGACTCGTTCGGCCGCCGGACGAAGGTCGGTTACAGCATCCTCTATCCGCACGGGTACGACGCGGCGGCCGAGCTGCCCGTCGTCCTCGTCCTGCACGGCCGCGGCGGCGATCACACCTCCGCGGTCAACGACCTCGGCATCGACCGCTACCTGACCGCCGCGGTCCGGGCCGGGACGCCGCCGTTCGCGCTGGCGACCGTCGACGGCGGCCGGGACAGCTACTGGCACCGGCGCGCCGACGGCAACGATCCGGGGTTCATGCTCGACCAGGAATTCCTTCCCCTGCTGGCCAGGCGCGGCCTGCGGACCAGCAGGTTCGGCGTCCTCGGCTGGTCGATGGGCGGGTACGGCGCGTTGCTGTGGGTCGCTCTGCACTACTGGCAGCGGCGGGTCGGGCCGTCCGCGCGGGCGGTCGCGGTCGGCGCGCTCAGCCCGGCGCTGTGGCGGACGTACGCCGACGTACAGCCCGGCGCGTTCGACGACGCCGCGGACTTCGAGCGCAGTCAGGTGTTCGACCGGCCGAGCGGTTTCCGGGACGTTGCCGTCCGCATCGACTGCGGGCGGGACGACCCGTTCGCCGACGCCGCCCGGGAGCTCCGCGAACAACTGCAGGCGGCCGGCGGGCAGCAAGCCGGCGTACATACTCCCGGCTACTGGCGGCGCATGCTGCCTGACCAGCTGCGATTCCTGGGCGAAAAAGTCGGCCGATGAGTGGAACTGTGGCGCGAATCGCCGCGTCCGAACCCGTGTCCAGCCCCGAGTGAACCCCTGTGCACCTCAGGATTGGTCCGACAGGTCCCCAGACACACATCGAGAGTGGAGCTCATGGTCAACCTCTCCCGCTACACCCTGCGTGGCGTGGCCACGGTCGGCGCCCTGGCCGGCTTCGCGGCCGCGGTGATGCCGAACGCCCAGGCTGCGCAGGACTCTGGCGCCACCAGCGCCGCGAACACCGCGAACACCGCCGCCACGGCGGTCGCCGCGACCCCGCCGCCGGTCGACGGCGTCGCGTACGCGATCGGCAACCCGCCGGCTGGTGACGGCCTCACCACGAAGTCGTCGCTGACGAACGTCGTGCGCTACAACCGTCTGTACAAGACCGGCGCGATCCCGTCGTCGGGCTGCAAGCAGCTGAATGTCTCGCTGCGCACCTTCAGCGGCGTCGTGGCCTACGAGAACAACCTGTTCAAGTGCCTCTACGGGTCCTGGGCGCTGCCGCTGAAGCAGGCCGGCGCGGCCTACAAGGTCGCCCCGACGCTGGTCGTCCACAACAGCCGGACGGTCAACTCGTACTGCGGCGCCGTCACCGACACCGCGTTCTTCTGCGGTTACAACGGCAAGGCGTGGATCTACATCCCGGCCTACCAGATCATCAACTACTGGAACCAGAGCCCGACGTTCGCGCAGGCGTACGCCACCTTCACGCTGTCCCACGAGTACGGCCACCACGTCCAGTGGCTGACCGGCATCCTGGGCGCGTCCTGGCAGCGTCAGCGCGCCTTCAGCACCTATGCCGCGCAGCTCGAGGAGAGCCGCCGTCGTGAGCTGCAGGCGTCCTGCCTGGGCGGTGCCGTGGACGGCGCGAACAAGCGCAACTACCCGTTCAGCGGCGGCTTCATGACCCAGTACAACTGGATCATCTCCAACAGCGGCGACCAGCCGGGCGGGGTCCGGGACCACGGTTCGCTGAAGAACCACGCGTTCTGGGTGACCGCCGGCTTCAACGCGAAGCACAGCTACACGGTCGCGGGCAACTGCAACACCTTCAACGCCTCGTCCGCCTACGTCGCCTGATTCGACGTGAGCTGACGACCCGCAGCACGTAACTCAGCCGCCCGGTACGCGTTGCCGTACCGGGCGGCTGTTTCGTTTTGGCGACACCTGCACGATCTGCGATTGTGTGGTTACTTGTTTCGGGTGCGCACGCCCTAGAGTTCTGAGTCGAGCGTCGAACGGCAGGAGTCAAGGACAGTGAACTACGACGAGTTCAACACCGAGTACGCGAAGGTGCTGGACAAGATCAAGAGCGGGCGGTCCACCTGGTCGGAGCTGTCCGGGCACGTCACCCGGCTGCGGCAGGCGACCGTGGGGATCACGGTGCCGGTGGAGCGCACCCAGGTCGATCACGACCTCGCCGCGCTGAGCCAGATGGTGGACATGTCCCGCAGGACCAACGACAAGGAGGACATCTGGACGGTCACGTCCGACGCGATCCGTAAGGCCAGCAGTCAGGAGGGTACGGTCGCTGACCGGATCGCCCGGATCGAGGCCGCCATCAACGACATCACCGCGCTGGCGAACCGGAACCCGGACGAGCGGGACGCGCTGATGCAGTCGACCAGCACGCTCCGCATCCTGCACTCCTCGCTGCAGAGCTCTCTGCGCGCCGAGCAGGCCGAAGCGGCCGCAGCCGCCCGCTGAGGCTCCCGGAACCACTCGCCAGGTGTTCCGGAGTCAGATACCTGCCGCGGCAGCCAGGTCCGTCTTGACGGCTGCCAACGCGGTCGCCGCCTGAGCGCGTGCCGAGGGGACGTCCGTCGTGACCGGGACGACCACCTCGAGGTAGCACTTCAGCTTGGGCTCCGTACCCGACGGGCGCACGACCACGCGTGCGCCGTCGGACAGCGTGTACCGCAGGCCGTCCGTCGGCGGCAGCGCCTCCGACCCCTGACTCAGGTCGTCGATCCGCTCGACGGCGTACGACCCGAGCGTCGTGGGCGGTGTCGCGCGTAGCCGGTCCATCGCCTGCGCGATCAGCGACAGGTCCTCGACCCGCACCGACAGCTGGTCGGTCGCGTGCAGCCCGTGCTTGACCGCAAGGTCGTCCAGCAGGTCGACCAGCGTGCGTCCCGCCGCCTTCGCCTGCGCCGCCAGTTGCAGCACCCGGACCAGCGTCGACACGCCGTCCTTGTCCTTCACGGCCGCCGGGTCCACGCAGTACCCGAGCGCCTCCTCGTAGCCGAACACCAGGTCCGGCACCCGCCCGATCCACTTGAATCCGGTCAGCGTCTCGACGTACCGGACGCCGTACGAGGCCGCGATCTTGCCGAGCAGCGAGGACGACACGATCGAGCACGCGGCGACGCCGGCTGATCCCGGGAGCAGGAACTCGCCGAGGAGGCTTCCCAGCTCGTCGCCGCGAAGCATCCGCCAACCCCCGTCCGCCGCGGCGTCCGGCACCGCCACCGCGCAGCGGTCCGCGTCCGGGTCGTTCGCGACCGCGATGTCCGCGTTCATCTCGCGGGCCAGATCCAGCGCCGCGTCGATCGCGCCCGGCTCCTCCGGGTTCGGGAACGAGACGGTCGGGAAGTCCGGGTCCGGGTCGGCCTGCGACGCGACCACCCGCGGTACGGCGAACCCCGCACGGGCGACCGCCGCCTCGACCAGGGTCCGCCCGACGCCGTGCAGCGGCGTGTAGGCGACGTTCAGGTCCCGCGGCGCGTCGGCCGGTACCAGCTCGGCGATCCGGTTCAGGTAGGCGTCCAGCAGGTCGTCACCGGCCAGCTGCCAGTCGTCGCCCCGCGGCACCTCGGCCAGCGGGCCGACCGCGGCGATGGCGGCCGCGATCTCGGCGTCGGCCGGCGGCACGATCTGCGAGCCGTCCCCCAGGTAGACCTTGTAGCCGTTGTCCTGCGGCGGATTGTGGGACGCGGTCACGACCACGCCGGCGACCGCGCGCAGATGCCTGATCCCGAAGGCGACCACCGGCGTCGGGGCCGGCCGGTCCAGCAGAACGGCGTCGAGGCCGGCGCCCCGGATCACCGCGGCGGTGTCCTGCGCGAAGACGTCGGACTTGTGGCGGGCGTCGTACCCGATCAGGACCGGGCCGTCGGTGAGGCCCTTCGCCTTCAGATACGCGGCGAGTCCGGCGGCGGCGCGGATCACCACGACCCGATTCATCCGGTTCGGTCCGGCGCCGACGGCGCCGCGCAGGCCCGCCGTACCGAACTCCAGGGTGCCGGCGAACCGGTCGGCCAGCTCTGCGGCGCTCTTGGAATCTGGCAGCGCCCCGGCGTCCAGGAGCGTCCGCAGCTCGGCGCGTGTGTCGGGGTCGGGGTCCTCGCTCAGCCAGGCTTCGGCGGCGGCCTTCAGATCATCGCTCACACGGGCACTCTAGTGACCCGACGACTGGCACGGGCGGGTCCGCAGGTCGGCCACGTAGTCGTCGGGGGCGCCGGCCGCCTCGGCGGCCTCGGCCAGGATGCCCAGGTAGCGGGCCGAGGGCAGGCCGCCCTCGTAGGCGTTCAGCACGTACATCCAGGCCAGCTGCTCGCCGTCCAGGGTCTGCACCCGGACCTGGATCTTGCGGTAGACGCCCTCGTCGATCCACTCCCACTCGTCGAGCCGCTCGACGTCCTTGGGGTGGATGTCGTACAGCGCCACGAAGACCTGGTTGGCGGGGTCGGCCGGGTCCTCGACCACGGTTGCCATCGCACCCTCCCAACCGAGCTCCTCGCCGCCGAAGGTGAGGCGCCAGCCGGTGATCCAGCCGGTCCCGCGCAGGGGCGAGTACGGGCACCGCTCGGCCATCAGGTTCGGGTCCAGATTCGACGCAAACGCGGCGTACAGGGTCACGGAATCAGAGGATACGGAAGAATGGCCTCCCGTGGCGCGAGTTGTGATCATCGGAGGCGGTCCAGGCGGGTACGAAGCGGCCAGTGCGGCCGCCCAGTTAGGGGCGGAGGTGACGGTCGTCGATTCCGACGGGATCGGCGGTTCCGGCGTGCGCACGGACGCGGTGCCGAGCAAGACCCTGATCGCCACGGCGGAAGTGATGACCGAGGTCGAGGAGGCCGGCGAGCTCGGCGTCCGGCTGGACGACGGGGACGACGATCCGGCGAACTCCGTGCGTGTCGATCTCTCCGTCGTCAACAAACGGGTGAAGGCGCTGGCCGCCGCCCAGTCGGCGGGTATCAGCCGCCGGCTGGACCGGGACAAGGTCCGGGTGATCCAGGGCCGGGGCCGGCTGGACGGCCCGGAGAAGGTCGTGGCCGGAGACGAGCGGCTGGACGCCGATGTGGTGCTGATCGCCACTGGTGCAAGGCCTCGCGTGCTGAAGGGCTCCGAGCCGGACGGCGAGCGGATCCTGACCTGGGAGCAGGTCTACGAGCTCTCCGAGCTGCCCGAGCGGCTGATCGTGGTCGGGTCGGGTGTCACCGGCGCCGAGTTCGCCAGCGCGTACGACGCGCTCGGGAGCGACGTCGTCCTGGTGTCCTCCCGGGACCGGGTGCTGCCGGGCGAGGACGCCGACGCGGCAGCGGTGCTGGAGGACGTGTTCAAGCGGCGCGGTCTTACCGTGCTGAGCAAGTCGCGGGCCGAGTCGGTGAAGCGGCAGGGCGACGGGGTCGTGGTGACGCTCACCGACGGCCGGAAGGTCGAGGGGTCGCACGCGCTGCTCGCGGTCGGATCGCTGCCGAACACCGACGACATGAATCTCGTCGAGTCGGGCGTGTCGCTCACCGACGGCGGGTTCGTGCAGGTCGACCGGGTGTCGCGGACCACCGCCCGCGGCGTCTACGCGGCCGGCGACTGCACCGGCGTCCTGATGCTGGCGTCGGTGGCCGCGATGCAGGGCCGGATCGCGATGGCGCACGCCCTCGGCGACGCCGTCGCACCGCTGGACCAGTCGACGGTGTCGGCGAACGTCTTCACCGCGCCCGAGATCGCCACCGTCGGCCTGACCCAGGCAGTCGTCGACGCCGGGGGAAGCACCGCCCTGGTCGTCAAGGTCCCGCTCGCCGACAACGCCCGCGCCAAGATGCAGGGCGTCCGCGACGGCTTCGTCAAACTCTTCTGCCTGCCCAACACCGGCATCGTCGTCGGCGGCGTCGTGGTCGCCCCCCGCGCCAGCGAACTCATCCACCCCATCTCCCTGGCCGTAGCCGCCCGCCTCACCGTCGACCAGGTGGCCCAGTCCTTCACCGTCTACCCCTCCATCTCCGGCTCAGTAGCCGAAGCAGCCCGAAGACTCCACCTCAGAAACTGAGGCGACAGTCAGCGCATCAGAGTAGGCATCGACCTACCGCGGCAGGGAAGTGGCCGGGCGGGTTTTCAGGTGCTGGACAGCCGGCTGAAAGTGTCCGGCCGACCGCCGAGCTTGGGGTTGTAACGGCAGGTGATGCTGGTGCTGACGTAACGGGGTCTCGGCACCGGTCACGGGTGGCCGCCACGGCGATCACCGAGTGCGGCTGGGAACGCATCCCGGACCAGCACACCTGGTACGCCGACGCCGCCTACTTCGGCACCACCGCCACCGTCCCGTGCAAGCCCGGTCCGCGGTCGAACGCGAGGGCAACGCCTGACGGGTGGGTTCGCGCTGTCTCAGTTCCTATGGGGCTGGATCGCGAGGAGGTCGGCGAGTTGGTTTTCCGTCCTTGCCTGCCCAGGCGACGCGGGCCGCGCGGGTGCAGTCGAGTGGCGCGTGGTGTTTGCTGGTGTGGGCCCCCGAATAGCCCACAAAATAAGGGGATTCCGGCGCGGAAACTGTCGGTGGCGCCGTCTAGAGTCAATGCCATGGAACTCCTGGGCGAACGGCCGGCGTGGTCGATGAGTGGCGGCGAACTGCTGTCCACCCTCGACACGCTGGAGGCCGAGCTCGCCCGCCTGGAGGCCTACCGGCTGAGTGTGATCGCCGCGATCGAGTCCACCGGGTACGCGCAGGAGCTCGGCGCCCGCGACACCGCCGAGCTCCTGCGTTTCCGGTACCGCCTTGACCCACCGGCCGCCCGCCGCACCCTCCGCCTCGCCCAGACCGCCACGCACTACCCAGCCGTGGCGGCCGCCCTCGACCGCACCGCCTCCTCCGCACCCGCCGACGCACCCGACGACAACCGATCCGACGACAGCGGATCCGAGGACGGCGACGGTGCTGGCGGCGATGCTGGTGGTGGCTGGTTGCTGCGGCCGGCGCAGGCGGCCGCGATCGTGTTCGGGCTCGACCGGGTCCGGTCCCGGGTCCCGGTGGAGCACCTGGACGCGGCCGCGGAACAGCTGGTCGGGCTGGCCGGTCACCTGTCGCCCGGCGAACTGCGGACCGCGGCCAAGGAGATCGCCGACCTGCTGGACTCCGACGGCCCCGAGCCCGAGGAGCTGAAGGCGTATGAACGAGAGTCCCTGACGCTGTCGGCTGCCGACAACGGGGTGAAGTTCAAGGGCTTCCTGGCCAACGAGAACGCCGAACTCCTGCGCGCGGTCGTGCACGCCGGCGCCCGCCCGCACAAGACCGTCGACGGCGAACACGACCCCCGCCCCCGCGACAAGCGCCAGGCCGACGCGCTGTCCGGCGCCCTGAGCATCGCCGCTGCCGCATGGGACACCATGGGACCCGCCGCGCCCACCGGACCTACCGGACCTACCGGACCTGCCGGACCTGCCGCGGCGACCACGGCCGCCGCGAGCAGTGCCGGCAGTGCGGGCAGTGCGGGCAGCGCCAGCAGCGCGGGCAGCGCGGGCAATGCGGGCAATGCTGGGAGCGTGGGGAAGGATCGTCGGGTGGCCGGGTACGGCGCGAAGGCGAACATCACGGTCACGATCGACCTCGAAGACCTCAGGTCCGCCACCGCGGACGCGATCGGCCACACCGTCTACAGCGGCGGGCTGTCGGCCGCGACGATCCGGCGGCTGGCCTGTGACGCGAACATCATCCCACTGGTGCTCGGCTCGAACTCCGAACCGCTCGACGTCGGCCGCCGCGTGCGGCTCGTCACCGGGGCGATACGCCGCGCCCTGGACGCCCGCGACCGCGGCTGCGTGGTCTGCGGAGCCCCGCCAATCATGTGCGACGCCCATCACCTGATCTCCTGGCTCGACGGCGGCGACACCAAGGTCTCGAACCTGGCGTTACTCTGCCGCCGCCACCACGTCGACCTGCACAGGGGCCACTGGACCATCACCATCACCAACGGCACCGTCCACGTCGCCCGCCCCAGCTGGGCCGAACCCGGACCCGCCCCCGCCGCAGCGCGACGCACCGCGCCTCCACGCGCCCGGCCACCAGACCGCGCGACAGGCTCACCGGGGCCCGAGCCCACCGAGCCCACCGAGCCCACCGAGCCCACCGAGCCCACCGGGCCCAGCGAGTTCGCTGACGCCGGCCTGCGGGCGGTCGAGGGCGTCGTGGTGGAGACCGTCGCCGACCGCTCGCGGTGGCGGGCCGACGAGGGTGTGCTCCAGCAAGCGGCCGACTTCGCAGCCACCGGCTGAGACCGGAGAACACAACAACCTCCTACCCGCAGGCCTGCGGGCAGGAGGCCGTTGTGCTGCGGCGGGGTCAGGAGACGGCGGGATCCTTCCAGCCGCCTCCGGCAGCGGGTGGCTCGTGTCGTCGCCCACACCGAACCGCCGAGTTCCCGCTCGTCAACACCTCAGTTCCGCCTTCAGGCAGCTTCGTCCGACACCGCCGTGCAGGTGAATGCACGCGCAGGCCAGCCCGGACGGGCGTTAACAGCCAGGCTGCGGCCATATCCAGCATGCCCAGCCGGTGCGGACAGCCCCGGAACCAGGTTGTTCAACTGGCCGTGCAGACGCTGCTGAGCCGCCTTGCGGTCAGTGACCAACCAGCGTCGGTGCCGCACCACCGCCTGCAACACCTCCACCTCCAACTCATCCACCAGCACCCGCCCCGCGCCTCGGCGGGCCAGATAGCTCAACGCGGCACAGTCCCTGTCCAGCGGTCTTGAAGCTCCCCGACCCCGGCTGGATCCGCGCGGCCTTGGTCTCCGACGGCGCGAACAACCACCCCGCCGCGATAGCGGCGCCCCAACTGACGCGCCCATGCCCGATGCAGACTCCCGATCGCCTCGATCGCCCCGATCGCGATCACCGGCCTCCCACCCGCATCACCAAATCCAGCCAACCGCGCCCAGCCAACCGCGCCTAGCCAGCTGCCCAGTCAGCTGCCCAATTAGCCGCCCAGACAGGCGCCCAGACAGCCGCCCAGACAGCCGCCCAGACAGCCGCCCAGACAGCCGCCCAGATAGCCGCCCAGACAGGAGTTGGTCCAGCCTCTCGACCCCAGGACGACAAACTGGCAGCGACATTGGATCTTCGAATGGACCTGAACCATCACCGACTCAGACCCGGTTCATCACCTTGCCAGGATCCACAGGCACCGCCGACGTCGCCGGCTCGAGAGCCATCTGAAGCATCGACATCGGGCAGCGTCCCCATCTCACGGTGTGAACCGCTCCCCAGCCCCGTGCGCGCAGCAGCTGTCCGCTCGACGGCCCAAGCATCGGCCTGCGCTGATCGGTGTCAACGTCGTACACGCTCGCTGCACTGCGCGTGCTCCACGTTGACACCGCTCACACGCCGGCCGACTTCAGCCGGTATCGAGCGAACCGGCACACTTCACGGCCTATCAGCTGACTGAACAGACCGGTGACACAACTGCGCCCCGCAGACAAACCTACGGCCGACCGCCGAAGCCGGCCACGACCCCTGGATCTCTTCTCTGAAAGAGATGCTCGAGGTTGCCGGACATGGCGGCGCAACTTCCGTGTGGGTGGTTGCATCGTGTGAGGTGTGAAGAGCTATCTGACACGAACCTTCGTCGCGGCGGCCACCACCCTGCTGCTCGGCGGCGTGGCCGTGGCGCCGGTGCGTGCCGCGGTCGCGGCGTCGGCCGGGGCCACCGCCGCCTGCCAGATTCCCGTTGGATCCATCACCAGCGGCGGCGACCTCGCCGACACGACCGTCACCGCGACGACGCCGCCGACCGCCAAGCGCACGCCAGGCAAGCATCTGTTCACCCCAGGCATCGCCAAGATCAGTTCGACCTGGACCTACACGGTCCTCAACCCGGTCGGGTACCGCGACTCCGGGTACGTCGTGCTGAACTCGTCGCTGTACTACGCGGCGTACGGCGAGGACACCGACGGCTCGACGATCAACACGTTGAGCAAGATCGGCGGCGGGTGGGGCAACTTCACCGCGGTCGAGGAGTCGTTCTATTGGGGCAAGACGTTCCGCGGCGCGGTGTACGGCCTGCGCAACGACGGCGTGCTGTTCCGCTGGACCGACGGTTTCCGCAAGGTCAGCTCGTACCCGGGCTTCTCGGCGGTGAAGACGATGACGCTGATCAGCGAGACCGCGACGTACGACACCTTCCTGGCGAACACCCGCGGTGGAGCGCTCTACACGATCCACATCCCGGTGGCGACGCCGATGAAACCGGTGGTCAAGCAGCTGCGCAGCCGCACCTGGCAAGGCTTCGAGCACCTGGTCGCCGACAAGTGCGGCAGCCAGAGCACGCTCCTGACCGCGATCGACAAGGACACGGGCTCGGCGTACCTGTACGCGGTCAGCCACGCGAACGGCGCCTCGACCGTCATCAACAGCCTGGGCAAGGTGCCCGGCACCTTCACCGACCCCGTCCACTACCTCAGCACCTACGAAGGAAACGCACCGCTGTTCGGCGAGTGACAACCCACGAAAGGCATGTCGATGAAATTCAACCGGGCTTCTGCTGTCACGGCCTCAGCCCTGCTGCTCGGCGGGCTGGCCGCGGCACCGGCCGGTACGGCGAGCGCCGCGACCGCCACGACGACCGCGACCACCGCGACGACCGCCGCGACCGCGGCCTGTTCGATCAACCTCGGCTCGATCACGGCCGCCGGTGATATGGCCAACGCTTCGGTCACCGCCACGTCGCCCGCCACCGTCAAGCGGTCGACCGGTCCGCACATGTTCTCGCCGGGCCTCGCGAAGCTCGCGTCCACCTGGACCAACTCGCTCGGCGTCGGCGCGGACTACACGGTGTACGGCGACGTGATCGTGAGCGGCACGCTGTACGGCGGCTCGTACGGTGTGGACTCGACCGGCAAGCCGTTCACCTCGCTGAAGTCCCGCGGCGTCGGGTACATCGGCTACAAGGCGATCGAGACCTCGTCGTACTGGGGCAAGGTCTTCCGCGGGGCGGAGTACCGGCTGCGGGGCGACGGGGTGCTCTACCGGTACGTCCCGTCCACCCGGGTGATGTCGCGCTGGGCGGGGTACTCGTCGGTGAAGACGATGGCGCTGATCAGCGAGCAGCCGACGTACGACACGTTCCTGGCCACCACGAACGGCGGCGCGCTCTACACGATCCACATCCCGGTCAGCGGGCAGCCGGTCGTGAAGAAGGTCCGTACGTCGACGTGGCAGGGCTTCGAGTACCTCATCGCGGAGAAGTGCGGCGCGCAGAGCACGCTGCTCGCGGCGGTCGACAAGGACAGCGGCTCGGCGTACCTGTACGCCGTTGGTCACGCCAACGGCGCAGCGACCGTGATCAAGGGTCTGGGCAAGGTGCCCGGCGACTTCAAGGACCCGGTCTACTTCCTGAACACCGCCGAGGGAAACGCCCCGCTGTTCGGCGAGTGAGGACAGCACAAGGCCCCGGTGACCTAAGTCTTGGTCACCGGGGCCTTGTCGTGCTCAGAAGTCGCCGCCGAAGTCCCCGCCGCCGAAGTCGAAGCCGCCGCCGTCGCCCCCGCCGTCGAACGGGTTGAAGTCGCCGCCGCCGTCACCGCCGTCGCCGCCCATGTCGCCGCCGCCGTCGGCCATCCCGTCCTCGTAGCCGGCCGCGTAGTCGCCGTAACCGCCGCCGGCGAACATGCCGCCGAGCGCCGTTCCGATGAACATGCCGGTCAGCACGCCGCCGACGCCGCCGAACAGGCCCTGCGCGTACGGCGAGTAGGCCGGGCCGGCCTCCCAGTACGGAACGCGCTGCGGGCCGACCATGACCTTGCGGACGTCCGGCTCGGCGCCGGCGCGGACCCGCTCGGCGTCGGCCGCACAGGCCGGCACCTCCCGCGGGGCGCCGCCCGGCGGCGACCACATCACGTCGACCACCGACGGGCCGTGCTGCGGGTTGAAGAAGCAGGCCGGACGGCGCTGCGGAAGCGGCTCGCCGGCCACGCGGGCCTTCACGCAGGCCGCGGCGTACCGCCCGTCCTCGAGGATCTCGACCACGTGCTTGATCTGGTCGGCCTGGGTGACCTGACCGATCGCCTGCTTGGCGGACTCGTAGGAGTCCAGCGCGCGCTGGTAGTCCTGCCGCGCGCCGTCGCCGAGGTCCTTGCCGACCATCTCGAGGTCGAGGTCCTGCAGTTCCTCGCCGAAGCGGGTGATGTCCTCGTCCGCGGTCCGCTTGACCGCCTCGAGTTCAGCGGCGGTGATCTCGTGCTGCTTCTTGGTCTGCAGCTGGGTCCGGCGGTACGAGCGGTACGCCAGCACCGCGATCACCACGACAGCGATGAGCAGGATGAATTCCATGTCGGGCCTCTTCTCGGGGGCTCTTTGGGGAGAGCCTATCCAACCCCTCAAGACGCCACGCAGGGTGATCGAATCCCCGGAAAGCGGTCACCCGCGGCGCATAATCGAAGTCGCGCCGCCCAGCGTCTGTCCGACCCCGCCGGAAGGTCATAGATGGGCATCACCGCCATGGGCAAGACCACGCGACTGCTGCCGCTGGTGCTGACCGCGGCCGCACTGGTCCCGCTACCGCACGAGAATCCGTCGCCCGATCGGTCGCGCCAGTCCTATCAGGAGATTCCGCTCGACGGCCTGTCCGTCCGCGCGCAGACCGAACCGTACGGAATGGTCGGCATCACCTGGCCCGACGGCGTGCGGGACGTGACCGCGAAGGTCCGCGTCGAACGGGGCGGGAAGTGGACCGACTGGCAGACCCTGCATGTCGAGGACGACCACGGCCCGGATCCATCGGCACCCGAAGGAATTGCGCGGTCCGGCACCGAACCACTGTGGGTCGCGGACGCCACCGGGGTGCAGGCGAGCGCGGTGACGGGTGCCGGCGCCGCGGTGGCCGGTGCGAAGGTGGTGCTGATCCAGCCCGGGGTGCTCGGATCCGATTCCGAGGACGTCGGCGGCGTCGAGGCGCAGGCCGGCAAGGCGCCGCACCCGATGCCGTTGATGGTGAGCCGGAAGCGCTGGGGCGCCGACGAGCGGCTGCGTGCGTACAACGGAGCCTCTTGTGTACGGCCGAAGTACACGACGACCGTGCTGGCGGCGTTCGTCCATCACACCGCCGATCGGAACGACTACACCCGCACGCAGGTCCCGGCGATGGTGCGGGCGATGTACGCGTACCACGTGAAAAGCCGCGGCTGGTGCGACCTCGGGTACAACTTCCTCGTCGACCGCTTCGGCCGGATCTTCGAAGGCCGGGCCGGTGGTGCGCAGCTGCCGGTGCTCGGCGCGCACACGGCGTCGTACAACGCGAACTCGTTCGGCGTCGCGGTGATCGGCAACTTCGAGCAGAGCGCACCGCCGGCGGCGATGCTGGAGTCCACGGCGCGCGTGATCGCCTGGAAGCTGGACGCCAACTACCGCTCGCCGCTGGCCACCGTGGTGCTCGACGGAAATCGTCTGCACACGGTTTCCGGGCACCGCGACACGAAGCCGACGGCGTGTCCGGGAACCCAGCTGTACAAGCAGCTCGCTTGGCTGAAGCAGCGCGTGAACACCTTGATGGGCGGGAGTTTCACGACGCCGATCTATGTGTTCGCACGGAAACTCGGTTTCCGAACCATCGGACAGCCGTTCTGGGGCGAGCATCCGACACGGACCGGGCGGGCGGCGTACTTCGGCACGCGCGACGTCTTCTACTCCGTTGCCACCGGCCCGCATTCCACCGCGGGCGCCTTCCGGACCCGCTTCCGGCGGCTCGGGGCCGGGAGTGCGCGGATCGGGCTGCCGATCACCGAGGCGTACCAGGTCGCGGGCGGGGCGCGGCAGAAGTTCCAGCGCGGGTGGCTCGTCTGGGACCGGCGCGACCGGCAGGTTCAGCTCGTCTACGGGAGAGTGTCGTGAGGAAACGTGCGATCGCGGCTGTAGTTCTGTCGTCCACGGTGATCAGCGCGACCGCCCAGGCGCGCGAGGTCGTGCCGGAGGCGGCGCCGGACACGACCATCATGGGTCGCGGCTTCGGGCACGGTCGAGGACTGTCGCAGTACGGCGCGCAGGGCGCCGCGCTGGCTGGGAAGTCGGCACGGCAGATCCTCGACTTCTACTACCCCGGAACGACCACCGGGAAGGCGACCGGCAGCATCCGGGTCCGGATCAGCGCCGACACCACCGACGGGGTCCGGGTCGGCGCGGTCAGCGGGCTGGCGGTCCGCTCGCTGGCCACCGGCAAGGTCTATCCGTTGCCGAGAGCATCGACACGGAACCAGTGGTCGATCGACCCGAACGGCGAGCACGGCACGAAGCTCAGTTCGTACGACGCGAGGACCCGGAAATGGACGCTCTACAAGACGTTTTCCGGGATGGCGCAGTTCGAGGGGGCCGCCGTGATCGGGCTGGTGCTGCCGAGCGGCGCCGTCCGCCGGTACCGTGGCGCGCTCCGGGCGATCGACGTGTCCGGGACACATCTGGACACGGTCAACGTGCTGCCGCTCGAGCACTACCTGCGCGGCGTCGTACCGCGGGAGTCGGTCTCGAGTTGGCGGCCGGCCGCGTTGCAGGCGCAATCGGTTGCCGCGCGCACCTATTCGGTCTTCCATCGCGCCCGGGCGACGCGGAAAGCGTACGACTTGTGCGACACCACGTCTTGCCAGGTGTACGGCGGGTACGACTCGGAGGAGACGTCGACCAACACCGCGATCGCGGCGACCGCGGGCCAGGTCCGGCTGTACCAGGGCAAGCCGATCATCGCGGAGTTCTCCTCGTCGAACGGCGGCGCGACGGCGGCGGGCGACGCGCCGTACCAGGTGACGAAGGTGGACGGCTGGGACGCGTACCCGAAGAACGGGAACCCGAACGTGTCCTGGACAGTGACCCGGACGGCGGCCGAGATGCAGGCGGTGTTCGGCGTCGGCGCGATCCGCTACGTCCGGGTCCTGAAACGGACCGGCGTCGGCCCGGGCGGCGGGCGGGCACTCACCGTCGAGGCCGCCGGATCGCGCGGAAAGCGTGTTCTCACCGCCGACCAGGTCCGGATCCGGCTCCACCTGCGGTCCGCGTGGATCAGTTTCCCGGCCCGCACTTCTTGATATACCAACTGCTGATTCCGTTGCGGGTCGGCTGAGGCATTGACGAGGCAACGATGCGCCGGTTAGAACATGACATCGCTGTCAATCACCGCCCAGGAGGAGCAGGTCGATGCGCAGGAAAATTGGTATATCAACCCGTCTGGCCGCTGGTGTGCTCGCGGTCGCGGTCCTCGGATCGCTGAACATGACCACGGCCAGTGCCGGTGACGCGGCAGGGACCGACCCGACCGCGGCCGCCCGGGCGCGCGCGTCGTACGACGCGATCAACACCTACTTCGACGCCGGGAAGGGGCTGCTGCTCGAGGACTACCCCAGGACCGGGTCGAACCCGTACTCGTACGTCTGGCCGTACTCGCAGGCGGCGATCGCGGCCGAGAACCTCGCGGGTGTGCCGGGTGCGGGCCGCGCGGGTGCCGCGGAGGCCGACCGCCGACTCGCGGCGTACGAGTTCTACTGGAACGCCGGCACGACGCCGACCGGCTACGACTCCTACGTCCGGCCGCCGAACGGTCAGGGCGGGGACAAGTTCTACGACGACAACGAGTGGATCGGGCTGAACCTGATCCAGCGGTTCAAGCGGACTGGTGACCGCGCTGCACTCGCTCGTGCCAAGGAGATCTTCGCGCTCGTCGTGCACGGCTGGGACACCGACCCGGCGCACCCATGCGCGGGCGGCGTGTACTGGACCCAGGCGCCGTGGAGCCAGGACCGCAACACGGTGTCGAACGGCCCGGGCGCCGAGCTCGGCGCGCACCTGTACCTGCTGACCCGCGACAAGTCGTACCTGACCTGGGCGCAGCGGATGTACCAGTGGGCGCAGACCTGCATGCTCGCGCCGAACGGGCTGTACTGGGACCACATCGACCTGGCCGGCACCATCGAGAAGACGCAGTGGAGCTACAACCAGGGCGTGATGCTCGGCGCCGGCGTCCTGTTGTTCAAGGCAACGGGTGACGCCCGCTACCTGAGCGACGCGAAGTCGGTCGCGAACGCGTCACTGGCGTTCTACAACACGCCGGAGATCCTCGCCAAGAACGGCGCCGCGTTCAACTCGATCTGGTTCAAGAACCTGCTGATCCTGGACTCGGTCGCGCCGGATCCCCGCTACCGCGAGGCGATGCAGTCCTACGCCGACTACAACTGGAACACCACCCGGGACCCCGCCACGAACCTCTACAAGTTCCACGACGGCTCGGTGGAACTCCTGCAGCAGTCGGGCATCACACAGATCCACGCCCTGCTGGCCTGGCCCCGCTCGCAGTACCACCTGCTCGCCTGACCCCGAGCTCTCGCACGAAAGCCGCGCCGCCCGTCCCCGGACCCGGGGACGGGCGGCGCGGTTGTCTCTTCTCAGGCTGCTGTCGTGGCCGACTTGATGTCGACCGGCGTGACCGGAGTGCCGTCCTGCGGGCCGTTCTGCGGGATGACACCGGCCTGGGCGACCTTGTCGATCAGCTTCAGGCTCGCCTCGTCGATCGTCCCGAACGCCGTGTACTGCGGGGTCAGGCCCGACGCGTCGCCGTACACGATGAAGAACTGGCTGCCGTTCGTGTTGGCGCCCGAGTTCGCCATCGCGAGGATGCCGCGGCCGTACTTCAGCGTCGGGTAGACCTCGTCGGCGAAGCTGTACCCAGGGCCGCCCGAGCCGGTTCCGGTCGGGTCGCCGCACTGCAGCACCTGCAGACCCTCGCCGACCGTGAGCCGATGACACTTGGTGTTGTCGAAGTACTTCTGCCCGACCAGGCTGAGGAAGTTCTTCACGGTGCACGGCGCCAGCGCGCTGTCCAGTGTGAGCTGCAGGTCGCCGATCGAGGTGTTCAGGCTGACCTTCGACGTACCCGATGCCTTCGTCTTGCCGTCGGCCGGCGGATCGACCTTCTTCGCGGCCGCCTCGCCGGTCTTCTTGTACGTGCAGCTCACCTCGGCCGGCAGCGGAGTCTCCCGCTTGGGCGCCGCCGCCATCGCGGTTGGGATGCTGGCCGGCTTGTTCTCCGGGGCGACCGAGGGCGTCGCGGCCGGCTCGTCGTCACCGCCCACCCCGAACACCACGAAGACCCCCACGAGGACCGCGACCACCACTGCGATCGCGGACACGGTGATCCCCAGATTCCGCCGCTGCCGCCGCCGCTCGGCCTCCCGCTCGGCCTGCCGCCGAGCCTTCCGCGCCGCCAGCTGCTGCTCATGGGTCTTCTTGGACATGCAGTAAGCCTCCTCACCGAAACGCCTGGAGGGAACCTACAGCGAAAACCTGAGAACTGTCTGTACGCGTCAGGCGCGGGTGGGGGAGCCGGCGCCCCAGACGAAGCAGAATTCGTTGCCTTCGGGGTCCCGCATGACTTGCCAGAGGTCGCCGTCATAGATGTCGTCGGCGAGGGTGGCGCCGAGGCGGAGGGCGTTGGCGACCGCCTGGTCCTTGCGGTCGGGTGGGACGTACAGGTCGAGGTGCACGCGGTTCTTGCGGACCTGCTTGCCTTCGGGGACCTGAGCGAAGTCCAGGCGGACTCGACCGCCGTGCAGTTCGACGACGCCGTCCTCGTCCGCGCGCAGTTCACCGCCGAGCAGCGCCTGCCAGAACTGCCCGAGCCCGTCCGGATCCTCGCAATCGAACGCGACCGCGTCGATCACGGGCACCGGCTCGGGCGCCGCCCCCGCCTCCGGCACGGGTCAGTCCTTGATCTCGCAGATGGCCGCGCCGGCGGTGACGGTGGCGCCGACCTCGGCGGTGAGGCCGGTGACGGTGCCGGACTTGTGGGCGTTCAGCGGCTGCTCCATCTTCATCGCCTCGAGCACGACGATCAGGTCGCCCTCGGCGACCGTGGCGCCTTCCTCGACGGCGATCTTGACGATCGTGCCCTGCATCGGCGACGTCAGCGAGTCGCCGGAGGCGGCCGAGTTCTTCGTACCGCCCGCGCGCCGCGCCGGCTTCTTCTTCGACCCGGCAGCGGCCGTGGCCACGCCGAGCGCACCGAGCCCGGCGGGGAGGACGACCTCGAGCCGCTTGCCGCCGACCTCGACGGTCACCTTCTCGCGCTCGGCGTCGGTCGGCGCCTCGGCGGTCGGGCCCTCGTACGGCGTGAGCTGGTTGTCGTACTCGGTCTCGATCCACCGGGTGTGGACCGTGAACCCGTCCGTCCCGACGAACGCCGGATCGGACACGACCGACGCGTGGAACGGGATGACGGTCGGCATGCCCTCGACAACGAACTCACGCAGCGCGCGCCGCGACCGCTCCAGCGCCTGCGTGCGGTCCCGCCCGGTGACGATCAGCTTCGCGACCAGCGAGTCGAACGCGCCCGGCACCGTCTCGCCCTGGTCGTACCCGCCGTCGAGGCGCACACCCGGACCGGACGGCGCGTGCCACCGGGTCAGCGTCCCGGGAGCGGGCAGGAAGCCGCGCCCGCCGTCCTCGGCGTTGATCCGGAACTCGATCGAGTGGCCGGAGACGACCGGGTCGTCGTACCCGAGCTCCTCGCCCTGGGCGATCCGGAACATCTCGCGGACCAGGTCCAGGCCGGTGACCTCCTCGGAGACCGGGTGCTCGACCTGCAGCCGGGTGTTCACCTCGAGGAACGAGATCATCCCGTCCTGCCCGACCAGGAACTCGCACGTCCCGGCGCCGACGTACCCGGCCTCGCGGAGGATCTTCTTCGACGACGAGTACAGGATCTCCAACTGCTCGTCGGACAGGAACGGCGCCGGGGCCTCCTCGACGAGCTTCTGGTACCGGCGCTGCAGCGAACAGTCCCGCGTCGACACCACGACAACGTTGCCGTGGGCATCGGCCAGGCACTGGGTCTCGACGTGCCGCGGCTTGTCCAGGTACCGCTCGACGAAGCACTCGCCGCGACCGAACGCACTGACCGCCTCGCGCGTCGCCGACTCGAACAGCTCGGGGACCTCGTCCAGCGTGCGCGCGACCTTCATGCCGCGCCCGCCGCCGCCGTACGCCGCCTTGATCGCGATCGGCAGACCGTACTGCTCCGCGAACGCGACGACCTCGGAGGCGTCCGCGACCGGATCCGGCGTCCCCGGGACCTGCGGCGCACCGACCTTCTCCGCGATGTGCCGCGCCTTGACCTTGTCGCCCAGCGAGTCGATCGCCGACGGCGGCGGCCCGATCCAGATCAGGCCGGCGTCGATCACGGCCTGCGCGAACTCGGCGTTCTCGGCCAGGAACCCGTAGCCCGGGTGCACGGCGTCGGCGCCCGACCGGGCGGCCACGTCGAGGATCTTGGCGATGTTCAGGTAGGAGTCGGCCGGTGTCGACCCGTCCAGCGCGTACGCCTCGTCGGCGAGCCGGACGAACAGCGCGTCGCGGTCCTGGTCGGCGTACAGGGCGACACTGCTCAGCCCCGCGTCGGCGGCGGCCCGGACGACCCGGACGGCGATCTCGCCCCGGTTGGCGACCAGCACCTTGGTGATCTGCTTGCTGTCGGTCACAGCTGACTCCCTTCGGTGGCCCGAGTCTAGGGTCAAGCGGCCGTCCTGGGAGCAGGGTGTTGCTCACACCACGATCACAGTGCGGCGGGTTGTTTCTCGAAGAAGGTCTCCAGCACCACGATTGTCTGGGTGCTGGTCACCCCGTCCACTTGATGGAGCGCGCGCAGGGTCGCCTGGAGGTCCTCGGTGGTCGCCGTGCGGACCTTCACCAGCACCGACGCGGGACCGGCGATGATGTGCGCCTCCTCAACGGCGGGGATCGACCGCAGCGCCTGCAGTGTCGGCTCGTCGCCCATCCAGGCGCCGGCGTCGAGCAGGACGAACGCCAGCACGCCGAGCCCGACAGCGGCCGGGTCGACGTCGACCGTCGTCCGCCGGATCACACCGGCCGCCCTGAGTTTCCGGACCCGTTCGTGGGCGGAGCCGGCCGAGAGCCCGACCGCCTGGCCGAGCGCGGCGTACGACTGGCCGGCGTCGTCCTGCAACGCGGCGAGTAGGCCGCGATCCACATCATCTATTGTCATGTCCGTCACAAACCAAATCTCGTTCTGTCTGAATTGTCGGCAACAGGATAGCGTTCGGTTCATGACGATCACGATGAACGCCGCGCCGCGACGGCTGCGGGCCGACCTGGTGGTGCTCGACGACCGTTTCCGCGCGATCGCCGGCGACGAGTACCTCGAATGCCTGTACGACGGCGGCCGCTGGCTCGAGGGACCGGCGTACTCGCCGGCCTGGCGCTGCCTGGTGTTCAGCGACATCCCGAACGACCGGATGCTCCGCTGGGACGAGAGCTCCGGTCACGTCAGCGTGTTCCGCGAGCCGTCCGGCTACGTCAACGGCAACACGATCGACCGCGCCGGCCGCCTGATCAGCTGCTCGCAGGGCGACCGCCAGGTCGTACGGACCGAGCACGACGGCAGCCGCACCGTTCTCGCCTCACACCTCGAGGGCCGCAGACTCAACAGCCCGAATGACGTGGTCGAACGCAGCGACGGCTCGATCTGGTTCACCGACCCGCCGTACGGGATCACCTCGAGTTACGAGGGCCACGCCGCCGAGCAGGAGATCGACGGGTGCCACGTCTACCGGATCGGGCCGGACGGCGCGCTGACCGTCGTCGCCGACGACTTCGTCCGGCCGAACGGGCTGGCGTTCTCGAACGACGAGACCCGGCTGTACGTCGTCGACACGCCCGCGAAGCACATCCGGCGGTTCGACGTCGACGGCGACAAGCTGATCGGCGGCGAGGTGTTCGCGCCGTGCGAGGCCGGCATGTTCGACGGGATCCGGCTGGACAACGCCGGCCGGGTCTGGGCGGCGACCCACGAAGGGGTGCACTGCTTCGACCCGGACGGCACGCTGATCGGCAAGCTGCTGCTGCCGGACGTGGTCTCCAATCTGACCTTCGGCGGCCCGAAAGGAAACCGCCTGTTCATCACCGCGACGACGTCCGTGTGGTCGTGGCTGTCGACCGCCTGTGGACAGCCGGGAGCGAACCGCGCCACGACCGCTTAGGCTCGTCGGCGAGCGTTGCAGCCGAGTTCGCGAGGAGTCGTGATGACGGGAATTCTCGAGCCGTTGGCAGGGACCGCACCGGCCGTCTGGGAAAAGCTGGACGACCGGTTCGCCGGGATCCGCGGCGACAGCCGGCTCGAACGGCTGTGGACCGGCGGCCGCTGGGTCGAGGGCCCGGTGTACTCCGCCGCCGGCCGGTACCTGCTCTGGAGCGACATCCCGAACGACCGGATCCTGCGCTGGGACGAGACGTCGTACCAGGTTTCCGTTTTCCGGAATCCGGCCGGAAACACGAACGGGCACACCCGCGACACCGAGGGCCGGCTGGTGAGCTGCGAGCACGGCAACCGCCGCGTGACCAGGACCGAGCACCACGGCGGCATCACCGTGCTCGCCCACGAGTACGACGGAAGACGTTTGAACAGCCCGAACGACGTGGTGGTGAAGCGCGACGGATCGGTCTGGTTCACGGACCCGGCGTACGGCATCGACAGCGACTACGAGGGGTACCAGGGCCAGATCGAGACCGGCGGCTGCCACGTGTACCGGGTCTCGCCGGACGGTGTGCTGACCCGCGTCGCCGACGACTTCAACCGGCCGAACGGGCTCGCGTTCTCGGTCGACGAGTCGTTGCTCTACATCACCGATTCGGAGGAGGCGACGATCCGCGTCTTCACCGTCGACGGTGACAAGCTGAGCGGCGGCGAGCTGTTCGCCGAGTGCGGCAACGGCATCTTCGACGGCATCCGCCTCGACACCCAGGGCCGCATCTGGGCCTCGGCCGCGGACGGCGTCCACATCTATCACCCCGACGGCACCCTGCTCGGCAAGCTCCTCGTCCCGGAGACCGTCAGCAATCTGACCTGGGGCGGCCCCAAGCGCAACCGTCTGTTCATCACCGCGACCACCTCGGTCTACTCGCTCTTCACCACCGCCAACGGAGCCCCGGAGGCCTACGGCCCGGTCCGGTAATTCGGTCGCTGACCGGCCCGTGGCCGCGTGATGATGGCCTGCTGACCTGATCCAAGGAGGACTGGTGAGCATGATTCCGGAACATCTCCGGGCGGTGGCGGACAACGTGGTGGCCGAGGCGGAGCGGGATCCGCGGGTGCTGGCGGTGCTGGCCGGCGGCTCGGTCGCCACGGGCGCCAGTGACGAGCACTCCGATCTCGATCTGGTGCTGGTGTGTACGGCGGAGGGCCAGCCCGCGTGTCTCGCCAAGGCGAAGGAGTTCGCGGGCCGGGTGGGTCCGTTGCTGACGAGTTTCACCGGCGAGCACGTCGGCGAGCCGCGGCTGCTGATCGCGCTCTA
Source organism: Kribbella sp. NPDC051936 (assembly GCF_040680955.1). Taxonomy (NCBI): domain Bacteria; kingdom Bacillati; phylum Actinomycetota; class Actinomycetes; order Propionibacteriales; family Kribbellaceae; genus Kribbella; species Kribbella sp. NPDC051936. The sequence goes on from NZ_JBFAXS010000003.1 coordinate 652,102, forward strand.
CGGGCCGCCGCTCGTCCACGTGGACCTCAAGTTCGTCACGCCGGACGGCCTGCGGACACGCGTCGAGGACGGCGTCGTCCTGTGGCAGCGGGACGGGACGGTCGACCGGATCCGGCAGGAAAGCGCGCCGGCCTGGCCGCAACCGGATCCGCAGTGGATCGAGGACCGGTTCTGGTGCTGGGTGCACTACACGGCCGTCAAGATCGCGCGCGGGGAGCTGTTCGAGGCGATCGGGGCCGTCGACGCGCTCCGCTCGGCGGCGATCGCGCCACTGGCCACGCTCGGCCGGACGGCGAGACCGGCCGGCGTCCGGCGGTTCGAGACGCTCGCGCCCGACCTCGTGCCGCAGTTGCGTGCCACGCTCGCGGACGCGGATCCCGAGGACTGTCTGCGCGCGCTGCGGGCAGCCGTCGACGTCTATCGCAAGGTCCGCGAGGGCGTCGAGGTGGTCCGGCGGACCGCGGCCGAGGAAGCCGTGGTCGATTTCCTCGGCCACTGACCCGCGAGTGAACCGGTCTGGTCAGTTCCTCCGGCCGGACCGGTTCGCCACTCGCGCGGAGACCCGCCCGAGCGCGGGCATGACGAGGTTCGTCATAGCGGTCACGAGGACACCGCTGATCAACAACGCCCGCACCGCCACCGGCAGAGATTCCAGCCAGGGACCGGCGACCAGCAGCAGTACCGTCACGATCAAGTAGGCAGCCAACCAGGCCAACAGTGTTACGGCGATCCGGCTCCCGACCCGCCGGCCCGGTACAACCTCTGAAGTGTTCATGGCTTAGACGCTACGGGCGGCCAGGTCGATAAGTCCAAGACCTGTTACTGCTGGTTGTCATAGGATCTGCTTATGGAACTTCGGCAGCTGGCCTACTTTCTCGCCGTCGCGGAGGAACGCAACTTCACCCGCGCGGCCGAGCGGGTGGCGATCGCCCAACCGGCGATCAGCCAGCAGATCCAGCGCCTCGAAGCAGAGCTGAAGGAACGGCTGTTCGTCCGGGACCGACGAGCCGTGACGTTGACCCCGGCCGGTGAGGCGTTGCTGCCACACGCCCGTTCGCTGCTCCTCGGCGCGGATCGCGCCCGGGACGCGGTCGCGGAATTGTCCGGCCTGATCACCGGCCGGCTCGCGATCGGTCTGGTGCAGCCGTTGCCGGATCGCCGGATCATCGGGCTGCTCGGTGCGTTCCACCGGGATCACCCGGCGATCGAGTTGTCAGTTGCCGAAGGCGAGACCGACGGGCTGCTCGACGGTGTGCGGGCCGGTCGGCTCGACGTCGCGCTGATCGGCCTAGGTCCGTACGACGATCCGCCGGGCGACCTGCGGGCCCTGGTGATGGACCGCGAACCCGTCGTGGTCGCGCTGCACCCGTCCAGCCCCCTCGCGCGCCGTCGTACGGTCGAGCTGGCGGCCTTGCGTGACGAGCCGATGGTCACGCTCACTCACGCCAGTAAACTCCGCACGACCCTCGAGGCCGCCTGCCGGACGGCGGGGTTCGCGCCCCGGATCGTCGCCGAGAGCAGCGATCTCGGGGTTGTCGTGGCGCTGGCCGCCGAGCAGGTCGGCGTGGCCGTCCTGCCGCGATCGGCACTCGACGGCTCCACCGGTGTCGTCCGGCGACGGCTCACCGCGCCGGCACTGGAGCGCCGGCTGCTGCTGATCTCGCCGGCCTCCGGCGCCTCGCCGGCGGGTCGCGCTTTCGACGCGCTGGCCCGCCGGCGGTTTCCGGCGATGTCTAGAGCTTCTTCGCCTGGTCGAGGATCGTGAAGACGGCCAGGAAGCCGAAGGCCAGGAACGAGAACCACAGGACTGCCGCGCGCCAGCCGGGGATGCGGATGGCGTGTGGGAGGGCTCTGGAGTTCATCCACCACAGCAGGCCGGAGTAGACGAACATCATGGTGCCGGCGGTGCAGGCCGAGATCACCAGCAGGACCAGCGGCTGGGTGAGACCGGCCAGCAGGACGATGATGCCGAAGGCAACAAGTCCCCAGACCAGCCAGAAGTACAGTTTGGACTCCGACACCTTCGACTCGCGAAGGTAGCGGGCCTTGATCATGTCCGCTGACAGCCGGGACGTGTAGTCGACGATGCCGGCCGCCGCCGCGAACAGCGCGAACGCGCCGATCGCCCAGAACAGGTACCCGAACCAGCCGCCGACGATCGTCTGCAGTGTTGTGCCCTCGATCTTCAGGAAGCTGATGCTGTTCTTCACGGCGTCGTTCCCGAACAGCGTGGCGTGCGCGAGCATCGACGTGAACACGATGGTCAGCACGGTGATCGCCACGAACGTCGCCGCCTGCTCGATGTTCGCGAACCTCCACCAGCGCCGCCAGCGCGCCAGGTTCTCGTCGTTCGGCTCGAACGTGTACCCGTTGGCGGTCGGGTCGGCCTCGGTCTCGCCGGTCACCGGCGACGTCAGGCGCGGCACGTGCACGCCCATCCCGAAGCCTTTGTCGCGGATCCAGTTGCTCTGCACGAGGTTCTGCCCGCCGCCCGCGCCGGCGTACGCGATCGCGCCCATCACCAGCGCGAACCCGAGCTGCTCGGCCGGGAACTGCGGCTGCGTCACCGCGTCCCCGAGGGCGCTGTACGTCTTGCCGCGGATCGCGAACACCAGCGCCAGTACGACGAGCAGCGCGACGGCCGCGATCTTCACCGCGATCAGCCGCTCCAGCATCACGTACACGACCGGCGCCAGGGTCAGGATCGCCCCGATCACCACCAGCATGCCGATCGCGATCCAGCGCGGGTCGCCGCCGCCGAACAGGTACGTCAGCATGCTCGCCGAGCTCGTCGCCCAGCCGGGCCAGAGGTTCGCGAAGTACGTCATGATCGCGAAGAACAGACCCCAGTGCTTCCCGTACCGGTTGAAGCCGGTCAACGCTGTCTCACCAGTTGCCAGCGTGTACCGCTCGATCTCCATGTTCAGGAACCACTGGACCACCACGCCGACCACGGCGCCCCAGAGGAACACCAGGCCGACCTGGCTGGAGATGTAGGGCCAGAGGATGAACTCGCCCGAGGCCAGTCCGACGCCGGCGCCGACCATGCCCGGGCCGATGATCTTCCAGGTCTTGCTGGGCGGCTCGGGAAGGTCGCGAACCTGCGGTGCGGGCAGGTTCTTGGTGGGCAGTGCGAATCGTCCGTGGTCAGTCGACTTGGTGTCTGCCATCAGGCTCCTCACAGTCTCGACCCCCTGCTTCGCGAGGGTAGCGAATACTGTCGACAAGGGCGACCCGACACAGCCGAATGGCAGACTGACGCGTATGGGTGGGGTGACAGTTCTCGTTGCGTCGTACGCCGGCGCCGCCAGCGCGCCCGCGTACGCACGGCTGACCGGCCTGGCCGCCGAACTACCGGGCGAGCACCTTGTACGCCGGGAGGCCGGGTGGCCCGTCCTGGCGTACGACGACGCGGCCGAAGCGATCGCTGCCGCAGAGACGCTCCGTGAGGCGGCCTCGCTGGTACCAGCAGGCGAATTCCTGCGGATCGCCCTGCACACCGCGCCGACCACCGGGCCGGCGGTTCGCCACGCCGAACACCTGCTGGCACTGGCCAACGCCGGGCAAACGTTGCTTACCACAACAACCGCGACCGCCGTCGAGTCCGCCGCGGAGCACTTGCGTGATCTCGGCCTGCACCGGCTGCGGGACCTCGGCTCGCCCGAGCGGATCTTCGAGCTCACCACAACGGCGGAGCCGCTGCGTTCTCTCGACCTGGTGCCGAACAACCTTCCGGTCATGCTCACCAGCTTCGTCGGCCGCGCGACCCAGGTCGCCGCCCTCCGCACGCAGCTCGCCGGCAGCCGGCTCGTCACGCTGACAGGCCCTGGCGGCAGTGGGAAAACCCGCCTGGCCGCGCAAACGGCTGCGCAGTTGGCCGAGCGCTGGCCGGACGGTGTCTGGTGGGTCGACCTGTCCGCGGTGACGGACAGTGCCCAGATTCCCGAGGCGGTCGCCGCCGCGAGCGGTCTGCTGGTCGAGTCCGGAGATCGACTGCTGATCGGCCAACTGCGGACCAAGCGAGCCCTCGTCTGCCTCGACAACTGCGAGCAGATCGTCGACGGTGCCGCGGAGTTCGTCACCGCGTTGCAGACCGGCTGTCCCGAACTCTCGATCCTCGCCACCAGCCGCGAGCCACTGGACGTCCCCGGCGAGACGATCTGGCGCGTCCCGCCGTTGGCTCCCGAGGAGGCCCGAGCGCTGTTCCTCGAACGCTCCGCGACCACCGCGGCCGAGCCGGAGTCGGATTCGGAGTCGCAGGCCGAGTCCGACGCGGTTCGGGCCATCTGCACGCGACTCGACGGCATCCCGCTCGCCCTGGAGCTCGCCGCCGCGTGGACACGAACCCTGACACCGCCGCAGATCGCAGCAGGCCTGGACGACCGGTTCGGTCTGCTCACGAAGAACGTTCGCGGGGTCGCGGCCCGCCAGCGCACGCTCGCCGCATCGCTCGACTGGAGCTACGACCTGCTCGACGAGGACGAACGTCGCGTCTTCAGCCGGCTCGCAGTCTTCGCAGGCGGTTTCACCCTGGACGCCGCGTCGGCCGCGACGGGCGCCGTACTCGATACGCTCGCGCGTCTTGTCGACAAATCGCTCGTTGTTGCCGAAGGTGGGCGGTACCGGCTGCTGGAGACGATCCGCGAGTACGCGGCGACTCGCCTGGCGGATGCCGACGGCGTACGCGACCGGCACCTCGACCACTATCTGCAGCTCGCCGAGACCGCGGAGCCCTTGCTGGACAAGGATCGCGACGCCTGGCGCGCGCTGATCGAGCCGGACCGGGAGAACTTCCGCGCCGCGCTGGAACACGGCCTCGCCGCGGACGATCCGGAACCCGCCCGGCGACTGGCTGCCGCGCTGAGATGGCTGTGGAACCTCCAGGCGACCGGCGCCGAGGGCATCGGCTACCTGCGCCGCGCGATCGACCGTGCACCTGACGACCGGACGTTGCTCCAGGCCCGCTTGCTGTACGCGTACGCGACCGTCGCCGACACCGTCGACCCGTTCGGGTACGACGCCGCGGGCCGCGGGCTGGAGCTCGCGACCGAGTTGCGTGACGACCGGCTGCGTTCGCTGTTCCTTGCACTGGTCGCGGTCGGCGAGTTCTTCACCGACTTCCGGAAGGCCTGGGACCTGACGACCGCGGGAGTACGCCTCGCGGACGGGATCGGCGACGAAGCGGCCCGGAACGCGAACGTCGCGCTGCAGTGCGTACTGCTTGCGCTGTGGGACCGCCACGACGAGCTCCGCCCGCTGCTCGACCGCGCCGCCGACGGCCTGATCACCAGCGGTGAACGCGGTATCGCCTCCACCGTACTGACCGTCTGGTCCGAGAGCCTGTTCTCCACCGGGGAGCCGTTGCGGGCGGTCGAAGTCGCCGAGCGTGCTCTCGCCGCGGCCGAGCCCCTCGCCGACTTCCATCGCGTCGGCACGGCTCGCGCGCATCTGGCGACGCTGCTGGTCAGGACAGGCCGCCCCGACGACGCGCGAGCGCTGATGCGGCCGTTGCTCGAGCTGGCCGAGACCGCGGGCGCGGTCGTACCGAATCTGGGGCAGGCGATGAGCCTGATCTCGTACTGGACCGGCGAGTACGACGCCGCGGTCGAGTGGCTGGCCCGCGACACCGCACCGGACAGCCCGCTCGCCGGGACGTTCGCGCCCGCGATGCTGCTGCCGACGGTCGCCGCGGCGGAACGCGCTCGCGGCCACGATGCCACTGCGCTGCTCGAACGCGCCGCCGAGTTGGCGCGCCGGTACGACCTGCCGCGGATCCTGGCCGACGCGCTCGATCAGCTCGGCCGGATCGCGATCACCGACCACCCGGACCGGGCGGCAGACCTGCTCCACCAGGCCCTCACGATCCGCGTCGACCACGGCCTGCGCACGTACGTCGTCGACAGCCTGGAATCCCTTGCCCTGCTGGCGAACCACACGAACCGCGCAGTGGACGCGGCGCGGCTCGCCGGCGCAGCCTCCGCCGCCCGTACCGAGCTCGGCCTCGCGACACCGGCCGATCGTCCCGACCTGCCGACGTCGGACGAGCCACCACTCGCGATCGACGACGCCGTCGCCTACGTCCGCCGTACGCGCGGCGCTCGCGGGCGGCCGTCGTCGGGCTGGGCCAGCCTGACGCCGACCGAGGAGCAGGTAGTTGCCCTCGCCGTCGAGGGGCTCAGCAATCCGGAGATCGGCGAGCGGCTGTTCATCAGCCGCGGCACGGTCAAGACCCACCTGGCCCACGTGTACGCGAAACTTGGCGTCTCCAACCGCACCGAGCTGGCATCCCTCAAGAAGCCCTGAGCATCTCCAGCGCCTTCGCGAAACCCAGCCGGTTACTTCTCTTTGGCGAGTTTGCTGGGCCACCAGATCTTCGGGCCGACGTCGTGGGCGAGGGAGGGGACCAGGAGGGAGCGGACGACGGTGGTGTCGAGGAGGACGCCGAACGCCACCATGAAGGCGATCTGGACCAGGAACAGGATGGGCAGGACCGCGAGGGCCGAGAAGGTGGCGGCCAGCACGACGCCGGCCGACGTGATGACGCCGCCGGTGACGGCGAGGCCGACCAGGATGCCCGGTCTGGTGCCGTGTTCCTGCGACTCCTCGCGGACCCTGGTCATCAGGAAGATCGAATAGTCGATGCCCAGGGCAACCAGGAACACGAAGGCGTAGAGCGGGATGCCCGGATCGGCCCCCGGGAACTTGAAGACGTGGTTGAACACCAGCGCGCTGACACCGACGGTCGCGCCGAACGACAGCACGTTCGCGATCACCAGCAGGACCGCGGCGGTCAGCGACCGCAGCAGCAGCATCAGGACGACGAAGATCACCGCGAGAATGGTCGGGATGATCACCCGCAGATCGCGTTGCGCGGCGTCCAGCACGTCGAGATTGATCGCGGTGTTGCCGCCGACCAGGATGTCGGGACTCACCTTGTCCAGCTCGGTCCGCAGGTGTTTCACCACCTTGGTCGCTTCGGGCGAGTCGGCCGGGACCTCGAGCGTGGCCTGGACCAGTACCTTGCCGTCGACGACTTTCGGCGGTACGCCGGGAGCGGCGGAGGCGGACGCCTCGCCGACACCGTCGACCTTCGTCGCGGTCTGGACCACCTGGTCGGCCTGGGCGACCGGGGTCAGGATCTCCACCGGCGTACCGGCGCCGGCGTCGAAGTGCTTGGCCAGCTCCTCCTGACCGGTGACCGACTCGACCTCGTTCAGGAACAGGTCCTCCTGGGACGTACCGCTGGCCTTGAACGTCGGCAGGAACGCCGCGCACGCGAGCAACGCCAGCGCGGTGACCACCCAGACCCGCCGGGCACGCCGGCCGACCAGCCCGGAGACGCGGCCCCAGAGGCGGCGGCCGCCGACCTGGTCGCTGGAGTGCACGTGGTCGACGCGGGGGATCGACGGCCAGAAGATCCGCCGGCCGAACGCGAGCAGGATCGCCGGCAGGAATGTCATCGACGCGATCAGCGCGCCGGCGATCCCGAAGGCGCCGACCGGACCGAGGCCCTTGGTGCTGCCGAGCTTGGAGAGGAGCAGACAGAGCAGGCCGAGGATGACCGTCGCCGCGCTGGCCGCGATCGGCTCGATCGAGGCCCGCCAGGCGACCCGCATCGCCTCGTACTTGCTGGTGTAGTCGTGCAGCTCTTCCTTGTACCGGGAGACGAGTAGCAACGAGTAGTCGGTCGCGGCGCCGACGACCAGGATGAACAGGATGCCCTGACTCTGCCCGTTCAGCTGCAGGACGCCGTTCTTCGCCAGCGGGTACACCACGAGCGCGGCGAGCGCGAGGCCGAAGACCGCGGTGAGCAGGACCGCGATCGGGAGGATCGGGCTGCGGTACACGATCAGCAGGATCACGAACACGACCGCCAGCGCGACCCCGAGCAGGATCCCGTCGATCCCGCTGAACGCGACCACGAAGTCGGCGAACACCCCACCGGGGCCGGTCACATAGACCGTGAGGCCCGTCGGGGTGAGGTCCTGCTTGATCGCGGTGCGCAGGCTGTCCGCGACCGCGAACAGGACGGTCTCGCCCCCCGCGACCACCTCGTCGGCGCGGTCGCCGTCGATCTGGACGGTGAGCAGCAGCGCCTTGCCGTCCTCCGACCTGATCGCCGGCGCGACCGGGGAGGCCAGGTAGTCGCCGAGCTTCTTGCCGCCGCCCAGGTCCAGGGTGGCGACCTTCGCCTGGAACGCCTGGACGTTCTGCAGGTCGTCCGGCGTGATGCCGGAGTCACGCTCGACCAGGACGAAGTACGGCAGCGCCTTGGAGTCGACGAACTTCGCGGCCTCGTTGGCGACCACCGTGGACTCGGCATCTTTCGGAAGGAAGTTGGCGTTGTCGTTCTGCTGGACCTCGCTCAGCTTGCCGACCGCGGGGCCGCCCAGCGAGGCGAGCACCAGCCAGCCGATCAGTACGGCGGCGATCGCGGCCCGCCAGGCCCAGCGCCGCGGCGCACGCTGCCTCCCACTCGTTCCGGCGGCGTTCTGGTCGTCGTCGTGCACGGTGCCGTCCCCTCGGTCTCCGATCCCGCCCTGAGACCGAACAGTACCCAGCGGCACCCGCAGATCTCTCACCACCCGGCCGCGGGTGTGCGGGAGCCGTTTCGGCGGCGTAACAACAAGATGACTACTCGGAAACACCCCGGTCATAACGTCCAGGCCTAATCAGTGAGGTCGGATGATCGGAGACTTGCGATGACGCTCGAGGCACGACAAGCGACCGTCGCCAACCGCGGCCGGACAGACGGCAGTGGCGCGGTGGGTACGGTCGAGGCGCCGCGGCGCGGGCGCTGGATCGACGTCTGGGATCCCGAGGACGCCACGTTCTGGGCCGGGAAGGGCCGGGCGCTGGCCCGGCGGAACCTGTGGCCCTCGATCTTCGCCGAGTTCCTCGGTTTCTCGGTGTGGCAGCTGTGGAGCATCGTCGTGGTGTCGATGCCGAAGGCCGGCTTCACCTACAGCACCGACCAGCTGTTCTGGCTGGTCGCGCTGCCGAGCCTGGTCGGCGCGACGCTGCGGTTGCCGTACACGTTCGCCGTACCGCGGTTCGGCGGGCGGAACTGGACGGTGTTCTCGGCGCTCCTGCTGCTCGTCCCGACCACCGGGCTGGCGTACTTCATGACGCAGCCGGACACGCCGTTCTGGCTGATGGGCCTGGTCGCGGCGACCGCGGGCGTCGGCGGCGGCAACTTCGCCAGCAGCATGACGAACATCTCGTTCTTCTACCCGGAGAAGGAGAAGGGCTTCGCGCTCGGCGTGAACGCGGCCGGCGGCAACCTCGGCGTCGCCGTGGTGCAGCTGCTGGTCCCGGTCGTGATCGTCGCCGGCGCCGGTCTGTCGCTGAACCGGTCCGGCCTGATGTGGCTGCCGCTGATCGTGCTGGCCGCGTTCTGGGCCTGGAAGGCGATGGCCAACCTGTCGGTCGCGAACTCGTCGTTCCGGACGTCGATCGCCGCGGCGAAGCGGCCGCACACCTGGGTGATCTCGTTCCTCTACATCGGCACGTTCGGGTCGTTCATCGGCTTCGGCGCCGCGTTTCCGCTGCTGATCAAGACCACGTTCCCCGACATCACGCCGGCGCACTACGCGTTCCTCGGCGCGCTGGTCGGGTCGGTCTCGCGGCCGTTCGGCGGCAAGCTCGCCGACCGGGTCGGCGGCGCGTGGGTGACGGTCTGCTCGTTCGTGGTGATGGGCCTCGGAATCCTGTCCGCGGTGTTCGCGCTGAAGGCGGAAAGTTTCCCCGCGTTCCTGATCAGTTTCCTGATCCTGTTCGTGGCCAGCGGCATCGCGAACGGGTCGACGTACCGGATGATTCCGGCGGTTTTCCGGCTCACCACGCCGGGTGACCCGGGCCGGGCCCGGCGGGAGGCGGCGGCCTGTATCGGGATCGCCTCCGCGGTCGGCGCGTACGGCGGTTTCCTGGTCCCGCGCGGGTTCGCGATGTCGACGAGCCACTTCGGCTCGCTGATCCCCGCGCTGTACGTGTTCTGCGGCTTCTACGTGGTCTGCCTCGCGGTGACGTACTTCTGCTACCTGCGCAAGGGTGGCCCGCTCACCCAGGAGCGCGTGTGACGGCTACCCATTGTCCGTACTGCGCTCTGCAGTGCGCCACCACGCTGCACCCGGTCGCGCGACCGGGTGCCGTGGAGGTGCGGCCTCGCGACTTTCCCACCAACAGGGGTGGGTTGTGTCGTAAGGGCTGGACGGCGCCCGAGGTTCTCACGGTGCCGGACCGGCTCACCGTGCCGCTCGTCCGCAACGCGGCGGGCGACCTGGTAGAGACGAGCTGGGACGCCGCGCTGGACTTCGTGACCGAGCGGATCGAGGCGCTGCAGGCCGCCCACGGGCGGGACGCGATCGCCGTGTTCGGTGGCGGCGGGCTGACGAACGAGAAGGCGTACGCGCTGGGCAAGTTCGCCCGGGTGGCGCTGAAGACCGCGAACGTGGACTACAACGGCCGGTTCTGTATGTCGTCCGCCGCGGCGGCGACGAACCGGGCGTTCGGGATCGACCGCGGACTGCCGTTCCCGCTGGCCGATCTGGGCGGGGCCGGTGCCGTTCTGCTGGTCGGCAGCAACATCGCGGAAACCATGCCGCCGGCCGTGGCCCATCTGCAGGGCGCACGCGACTCGGGTGGACTTCTGGTCGTCGACCCGCGTCGCTCCGCCACCGCAGGCCTGACCGAGGAAGACGCCGGCATTCACCTGCAGGCAACGCCGGGGACGGACCTCGCCCTGGTCCTCGCGCTCACCCACGTCGTACTGCAGGAAGGTTTGGCCGACACCGCATTCCTGGCCGAACGGGTCGACGACCCCGACGTGCTGATTCGTTCGACGGCGTCGTGGTGGCCGGAGCGGGCCGAGCGGGTCACTGGTGTGCCCGCCGCCACGATCCGGCGGGCCGCTCGGGTGCTGGCCGCGGCCGCACCGGTGCACGGCGGCGCCGGGGCGTTCATCCTCACCGGACGTGGAGCCGAGCAGCACAGCAAGGGCACCGACACCGTGACTGCCTGCATCAACCTCGCGCTGGCGCTGGGTCTGCCGGGACGGTTCGGGAGTGGATACGGGTGTATCACCGGCCAAGGGAACGGGCAGGGCGGGCGTGAGCACGGGCAGAAGGCGGATCAGCTTCCGGGGTATCGGAGCATCGAGGACCCGGCAGCACGCTCGCACGTTGCGCTGGTCTGGGGTGTGGACCCCGAGGAGTTGCCGCGGTCCGGGAAGAGCGCTGTCGAGCTGATCGATTCGCTCGGTACGGCGGATGGTCCGAAGGCGCTGTTCGTGCACGGGAGCAACCTGCTGGTGTCGGCGCCCAATCTCGCGTCGGTGCGGGAACGGCTGTCTGCGCTGGATCTGTTGGTGGTCGCGGACGTGGTGCCGTCCGAGACGGCGCTGCTGGCGGACGTGGTGTTCCCGGTGACGCAGTGGGCCGAGGAAGAAGGCACCATGACGTCGCTCGAAGGGCGGGTGCTGCGGCGGCGTGCCGCGGTGACCGCTCCGGGTGAGGTGCGCAGCGACCTCGCGGTGTTCGCGGGGATCGCGGAAAGGCTCGGAATCGCAGGGTTTTCCACCGACCCCCGCGAAGTGTTCGAGGAGCTGCGGCGGGCGAGTGCCGGCGGAAAGGCCGACTATTCCGGGATTTCCTGGGCGCGGCTGGACGCGGACGAGGCGCTCTTCTGGCCGGTGCCGCACGACGGGCATCCGGGCACGCCGCGGCTGTTCGCCGACGGTTTCCCGACCGCGGACGGCCGGGCGCACGTCGTACCGGTCGATCACCGGCCGGTGGCGGACGATCTCAACGCCGACGCACCGCTCTATCTGGTGACGGGGCGGTTGCTGCAGCACTACCAGAGCGGTGCGCAGACGCGGCGCGTTCCGGAGCTGGCGGAGGCCGAGCCGGAGGTGTACGCCGAGATCCACCCGCGGGTCGCCGCGCAGCTCGGGATCGGCGACGGCCGCCCGGTGCGGCTGCGTACGGCCCGCGGGTCGATGGTGCTGCCGGCCCGCGTGACGGCCGACGTCCGGCCGGACACCGTTTTCGTGCCGTTCCACTTCGGTGGCGCGGAGGCGGTCAACGAGCTGACCAACGACGTCCTCGACCCGCTGTCGCGGATGCCCGAGTTCAAGGCGTGTGCCGTCGAAGTCACCGCCGCTGCCCTGCCAGCGACGGGAGTGCCGGCATGAGAGTAGTGATCATCGGCGGTGGAATGGCCGGCCGGCGGCTGGCCGAGCTGCTGCCGCCGGACGACGTGACGGTCCTCGGCGACGAGCCGTCGTACAACAGAGGCCGGCTGACCGAGTACGTCGCAGGCCGGGCAGAGGTTGCTCGCGGCAACGAGCCGAGAGCGGTCGCGGTCGCGGTCGACCGGCGGCGACAGGTGGTGACAGACGCCGAGGGACGCCAGTATCCGTACGACCGGCTGGTCCTCGCGACCGGCGCGGTGCCTGTCGTGCCGGAAGGGGTAGGTCCGGCGGCGGGCATTCGTACGCTGCGGTCCGCCGACGATGCCGAGGCGATCGTCGCCGAGGCGGCGCAGGTACGGCGCGCGGTGGTGCTGGGCGGCGGCGTACTCGGCGTCGAGACGGCCTGTGCGCTGCGTGAACGCGGCGTCGCGGTGACCCTGGTCCACGACGGAGAAACCCTTCTGGACAAGACGGTTCGGCCGTCCGCAGGACGGAGGGTGACGCGCGCGGTCCGGCGGCTCGGCGTCGAGGTGCTCCTCAATACGGAGCTGGCCGGCACCGACACGAAGGACGGCCGGTTTCGCCGCCTGAGGTTGCGGAACGGCTCCGAGGTGTACGGCGAACTCCTGGTCGTGGCGTGCGGTGTGCGAGCGCGGACCGAGCTTGCGGACGGCCTGACGGTGCGCGGTGGGATCGTCGTCGACGGCACGCTGACGAGCCCGGACGATCCGCGCGTGCACGCGATCGGCGACTGCGCCGAGATCGAAGGCCGGCTCACCGGCACGGTCGAGTCCGCATGGACACAGGCCGAGGCGCTGGCGAACCACCTGACCGGCGAGGCCGCCCAGCTGCCGGACTACGAGGTCGTGCGGGTGACCGCCGGCGGACTCGACCTGCTCGTCCTCGGCGACAAGGACGAGGACGGCGAGGTGGTGCGGCTCGAGGACGACGCGCGCTACGTACGAGCCGTCCTGCGTGACGGCGTGGTGCGCTCGGCCGTCGCGGTCGGTGCGCCGGACGTCGCCGCGGAGCTGGTGCTGCTGGCGGACCGGGGCACACCGGTGGTCGCGGACGGGCTGCTCGGCACGCCGCCCGCCGTACCGACGAAGAAGAAGGTGGCGACCGTCTGCAGGTGCAACGGCGTCACCAGGGTCGCGATCGAGGCGGCCTGGCGTGGAGGTGCCGACAGTGTCGCCGGCATCGCCGCCACGACGCGGGCGACGACCGGGTGCGGCAGTTGTACCGGCGCCGTCGGCGAACTGCTCGACCGCTTCCGGCGCGGCGAGACCGAACCAGTCCCGAGCAGGAGGGCGACGATGGCAGAGCTGAACAAGGCCAAGCACGTGGTGGTGGTCGGTGGCGGAATGGTCGCCCATCGACTGGTCGAGGCGCTCCGGCAACGCGACACCGAGACCACCTACCGGATCACGGTCTTCGGCGAGGAGCCGCGACTGCCGTACGACCGCGTCGCACTGACCAGCTACTTCTCCGGCCGCGACCCGCACGACCTCTCGCTCGGCGACCCGGGCCTCTGGGACGACCCGGCGGTCAACCTGCGCAAGGGTGTCCAGATCACGTCGATCGACACCAAGGCCATGACCGTCACGACGGCCCGCGGCGAAGAGGTCCTGTACGACGAGCTCGTGCTGGCGACCGGTTCCGCGGCGTTCGTGCCGCCGGTGAAGAACAACGACGCGCAGGGCTGCTTCGTCTACCGGACCATCGACGACGTCGCCGCGCTGCGGGTGTACGTCGAGCGCCTGAAGAGCGAGGGCAAGCAGGTCAACGGCGTCGTGGTCGGCGGCGGTCTGCTCGGCCTCGAAGCGGCCGGCGCGCTGCGGGCGCTCGGCGCTGGTACGAAGGTCGTCGAGTTCGCGCCGCGGCTGATGCCGCTACAGGTCGACGAAGGCGGCGGCGCCGCACTGTCGCGGTTGATCGAGGGGCTCGACGTCGACGTCCTGACCGGGACGCAGTGTCAGCGCGTGAAGCTGACGCCGCAGGGCGCGGCGCGTGCGATGGGCGTTGCCGACGGCCCCGATCTGCCCGCCGATGTGGTCGTGTTCGCGGCCGGTGTCCGGCCGCGTGACGAACTCGGTCGCGAAGCGGGGCTGCAGATCGGTGAACGCGGCGGCGTCGTGGTCGACGAGGCCTGCCGGACGTCGGTTCCCGGTGTCTGGGCGATCGGCGAAGTCGCTTGTATCGAAGGGCGTGTGTGGGGCCTGATCGCCCCCGGCTACACGATGGCGGAGATCGTCGCCGACCGGTTGCTCGGCGGCGAGGCGACCTTCCCGGGGGCGGACACGTCGACGAAGCTGAAGTTGCTCGGTGTCGACGTCGCCAGCTTCGGCGACGCGTTCGGCGCCACCGAGGGCGCGCTGGACATCGTGTACGCCGACCCGGTCGCCGGTGTCTACAAGAAGCTCGTGCTGTCCGACGACGCCCGTACGCTGCTCGGCGGCATCCTGGTCGGCGACGCGTCGGCGTACTCCGGACTGCGGCCGATGGTGGGGCGCGAGCTCGGCGCGGACCCGGCCGCGTTCCTGCTGCCGGAAGGCGCCGGGCCGGTGCAGCTCGAGCTGCCCGACGACGCGCCCGTCTGCTCCTGCAACAACGTCGATGCCGGCACGATCCGCTGCGCCGTCCGCGACGAGGGCTGCACCGACATCAAGTCGGTCTGCGGCAAGACCAAGGCGGGCACGTCCTGCGGATCCTGCCTGCCGATCGTAAAGAACCTGCTGAACAGCGAGCTGACCAAGGCCGGCGTCGAGGTCAGCAAGGCGCTGTGCGAGCACTTCGCGCTGTCCAGGGCCGAGCTGTTCGACGTCGTCCGGATCACCGAGCTGCGGACGTTCAGCGAGATCGTCGAGCGGCACGGCACCGGCCGCGGCTGCGACATCTGCAAGCCGGTCGTCGGGTCGATCCTGGCGAGTCTCGACCCGGCCGGTCACGTGCTCGAAGGCGAACGCGCGACGCTGCAGGACACCAACGACCACGTGATGGCCAACATGCAGAAGGACGGCACGTACTCGGTCGTCCCGCGGATCCCCGGCGGTGAGATCACGCCCGAGGGGCTGATCACGATCGGCGAGGTGGCCCGCGACTTCGGCCTGTACACGAAGATCACCGGCGGCCAGCGCGTCGACCTGTTCGGGGCCCGGATCGAGCAGCTGCCGGCGATCTGGAAGCGGCTGGTGGACGCGGGCTTCGAGTCGGGTCACGCGTACGGCAAGGCGCTGCGGACCGTGAAGTCGTGTGTCGGGTCGACGTGGTGCCGGTACGGCGTCCAGGACTCGGTCGGGATGGCGATCGCGCTGGAGCTGCGATACCGCGGGCTGCGCTCGCCGCACAAGCTCAAGCTCGGCGTCTCCGGCTGTGCACGCGAATGCGCGGAGGCGCGCGGCAAGGACGTCGGCGTGATCGCGACCGAGAAGGGCTGGAACCTGTACGTCGGCGGCAACGGCGGGATGACGCCGCGGCACGCGGAGCTGCTCGCGTCGGACCTGACCGACGAGCAGCTGTTCCAGGCGATCGACCGCTTCCTCATGTACTACGTGCGGACCGGTGACCGGCTGCAGCGGACCTCGGTGTGGATGCGCGAGATCGGTCTCGACCAGGTGCGGGACGTCGTCCTCAACGACAGCCTCGGGATCGCGGCCGACCTGGATGCGGCGATGGCCAAGCACGTGGACGCGTACGTCGACGAGTGGCAGGCGACGCTCAACGATCCCGACAAGCTGGCCCGGTTCGTGTCGTTCGTGAACGCTCCGGACCAGCCCGACGCCGACCTGCGGTACGTGGTCGAGCGCAACCAGCCGCGTCCGGCCACCTCGGCCGAACGCGGGCAGCTGGAGCCGGTCCTGCTGGCCGGCCCCCGATTGGAGGTACGCCGATGAGTGTCACGGCCGTTGGTACGACGGTGATCTGTGCTATCGACGCGCTGCTGCCCGAGCGTGGTGTCGCCGCGCTGCTCGGGGACGTGCAGATCGCGTTGTTCCGCACCCACGACGGCGAGGTGTTCGCCATCGGCAACCAGGATCCGTTCAGCGGGGCGAACGTGATGTCGCGGGGCATCGTCGGCAGCCGCGGCGACGTACCGACGGTGGCGTCGCCGATGTTCAAGCAGGTCTTCGATCTGCGCACCGGGGCGTGCCTCGACGATCCGGACGTGTCCCTGCCCGTGTATCCGGTCGAGATCGTCGACGGACAGGTCGTGGTGGGTACGTGACCGGGGCGGTGGGGTGGGGAAGGAATTCACTACAGTGACGACCAGGCCCGGGCCGCTCAGCGGCTGCACGATCGCCATCACCGCGCACCGGCGCGCGGAGGACCTGATCGCGTCGTTCGAACGGCGCGGCGCGAAGGTGCTGCACGCGCCGACGCTGCAGATCGTGCCGGTCGCGGACGACCACGCACTGCTCGAGGCGACCCGGCGGGTGATCGCGAACCCGCCGGACGACGTCGTGGTGACCACCGCGGTCGGGTTCCGCGGCTGGGTCGAGGCGGCCGACACCGCGGGCCTGGCCGCGGACCTGCTCGGCACGCTGGAGCAGTCGCGGCTGCTCGCCCGCGGCCCGAAGGCGCGCGGCGCGATCCGGGCGGCCGGGCTCGTCGAGCACTGGTCGGCCCGGTCGGAGACGACGGCCGAGGTCGTCGACTGGCTGCGCGCGCAGGGCGTCGGCGGGCGGAAGATCGTCGTACAGCTGCACGGCCTGTCGGATCCCGCCCTGCAGGACGCGCTGCGCTCGGCCGGCGCGTCGGTGCGCGGGCTCGAGGTGTACCGGTGGGGCCCGTCGCCCGATCCGGTGCTCGTGGAGCGGATGATCTCGCAGGTCTGCGCCGGCACCGTGGATGCCGTCGTCCACACGTCCGCGCCGGGCGCCCAGGCGATGCTCGACGCGGCGGCGCTGAACGGGCAGTACGACGAGCTGACGTCGTCGCTGCGGACCGGTCGCGTGCTGAACGCCTGCGTCGGCCCGGTGACCGCGGGACCCTTCGTGGCGCTCGGACTGGACCCGCTGGTGCCGGACCGGTACCGGTTGGGCGCGCTGATCCGGATCGTCACCGACAGGCTCACCGACGACAACGCCCGCTCGATCGAAACGGCCTTCGGCCAACTGGTCATCCGCGGCGGCGCGGCCGTACTCGACGGTGTCGTCCTGCCTTTGGGCCCCGGCCCACGCGCCGTACTCGCGGCCCTGGTCGCTGCCGGCGGCGACGTGGTCTCCCGCCCCGAACTGCTCGCCGTACTCCCCGGAGCCGAAGACGTCCACGCCGTCGAGGTCACCGTCAACCGCCTACGCACAGCAGTAGGCCGCCCCGAACTGGTCCGCACAGTAGTCCGCCGCGGCTACCGACTCGCCGTAGAACCCGCCGGAGTGCCCTCATGACCGACCTCGTCGCCGTAGCCCACGGAACAGCCGACCCGACCGGCATCCGCGTCGTCCACGACCTGGTTCGGGAGATGGCCGCGCAACGCCCGGATCTCCCGATCTCTTTGGGTTTCGTGGACCTCCTCACTCCGGCGCTCCCGTCGCTGGTCCGGCGCATTACCTCGGACACCGACGACGCCGTCGTTGTCCCGCTGCTGCTCAGCGCGGGTTACCACGTGTACGTCGATGTCGCCGCAGAAGCGCGGCGCTATCCGGGGCGGGTTCGCGCGGCCGGCGCCCTGGGCCCGGATCCGGTCCTGGCAGAAATCCTGGCCGACCGGCTCGGCGACCTGACCCGCATCGGTCACGTGGTACTGGCGGCCGCCGGCTCGTCCGACCCCCGCGCACTCCTGGACTGCGAGGAAACCGCGGCTCTGCTCGCGCGCCGCATCGACCGCCCGGTGACCGTCGGGTACCTGTCCGGCGCCGGCGACCGCCTCCCGGCCGTCTTGGCCCGCACCCCGGGCCGCGTGGCAGTGGCGAACTATCTCCTCGCCCCAGGCTTCTTCAACTCCCTCGTCCACCGCCATGCCCGCGGTCACCAGACCGCGGCCCCACTCGGCGCCGACCCCCGCCTCGCCACACTGGCCCTCCAACGCCACGACGCCGCCCTCCACCCAGCCGCCGTCGCCGTCTGATCCCACCCCCAGCCGGCCTGGGATGAGTTGTCAGCCGGGCACTGCAGGGGCATCGTGGAGGGATGGCCGGGAAGAAATGGGCTGAGCTGAGCCCTCAGCAGCAGCGGTTGGTCATTGCCGGAGTCGTTGTCGAGAGCGTGTTGAAGGCGGTCGCACTGGCCGATCTGGCGCGGCGTCCTGCGGCTCAGGTTCGCGGGCCCAAGCCGATGTGGGCTTTGCTCCTCACCCTGTCCAACTCCCTCGGCGTGGCTCCGGTCATCTACTGGTTGTACGGGCGCCGGACGTAGGCGGAATCGGAGGGGCGGGATGCCCGAGGCTGAGCACACGGTTCGGATCCGGCGGCCGGTGGGGGTCGTGTTCGCGTACTTCGCGGACGGCGAGAACGACCCGCAGTGGCGTCCGCTGGTGAAGGAGATCGTTCGGAACGGACCGATCGGGCCGGGGGTGACGTACCGCCAGCGGATCGCCGGACCCGGCGGCCGCGCGATCCCGTCGGACTACCGCGTCACGGCGTTCGAGCCGGACAGCCACCTGGCGTTCGAGGTCATCGCCGGCCCGGTGCGACCGGTCGGGGACTACCGATTCTCGCCGATGGCCGACGGAACCGAGGTCACGTTCAAAATCTCGGCCGGACTGTCCGGCCTCAAGAAGCTCCTGCTGACCAAGCCGGTTCAGCAGTCGATGAACACCGAGGTCGCCGCCCTCGATCGCGCAAAGGAAATCCTGGAGCAGCAGGGCTAGGACCTACGACGACGCTGCCTGGCGGTTGCGGAGGGTGTTCAGGTCGGCGTGGCAGCGGGCCTCCACCTCGGCGAGGTCCTGGAGGGTTTCCTCGATGTCGCGGCGGCGTTGTTCGAGTTCGGTGCGGCGGTGGGTGATCTGGTCGAGGAGGTAGACGAGCTGGCCTTCCTCGCCGGGTTCGGCGTCGTACATGTCGACGATCCTGGCGATCTCGTCGAGGGAGAAGCCGAGGCGTTTGCCGCGCAGGATGAGGGCGAGCCGGACGCGGTCGCGCGGGTGGTAGACGCGCGTGGTGCCGCGGCGTTCGGGGGTGAGCAGGCCGCGGTCCTCGTAGAACCGGATCGTGCGGAGCGTCACGTCGTACTCGGCGGCCAGTTCGGCGATCGACCAGGTTTCTGCGGGCACCTGGCTATTGTGCATGCTGCCTAGCGTGCTTTACGTTTACGTAAGCGTCAAGCACGAAGGGGTGCCGCATGTTCGAGTTGTCCGCGGAGCATCAGGAGTTCCGCCGTAGCGTTCGCGACTTCGCGGAGGCGGAGATCGCGCCGCACGCGGCCGAATGGGACCGCAAGCACTACTTCCCGGTGGAGGTCGTGCAGAAGATGGGGCGGCTCGGGCTGTTCGGGCTGACCGCGCCGGAGGAGTACGGTGGCGCGGGCGGCGACTTCACCAGTCTCTGCGTGGCGATCGAGGAGATCTCCCGGGTCGACCAGTCGATGGGGATCACGCTCGAGGCGGCGGTCGGGCTCGGCATCAACCCGATCCTGACGTTCGGCACCGACGAGCAGAAGGCGACCTGGCTGCCCGACTTGGTCGCGGGCACCAAGCTGGCCGGGTTCGGGCTGACCGAGCCGGAGTCCGGGTCGGACGCCGGCGCCACCAAGACCCGCGCGGTGCTCGACGGCGGCGAGTGGGTGATCGACGGCTCGAAGCAGTTCATCACGAACTCGGGATCCAGCATCACGAGCTGCGTCACCGTCACCGCGCGCACCGGTGAGCGTGCGGACGGCAAGCCGGAGATCTCCACGATCATCGTCCCGAGCGGTACGCCGGGATTCACCGCGGAGGCGGCGTACGACAAGCTCGGCTGGCACGCCAGCGACACGCACCCGCTGTCGCTGGTGAACTGCCGCGTCCCGGAGGCCAACCTGCTCGGCGAGCGCGGCAAGGGTTTCGCGCAGTTCCTCGCCACGCTCGACGACGGCCGGGTCGCGATCGCGGCCGTCGCGCTCGGCTGTCTCCGGGCGTGCCTGGAGATGTCGGTGCAGTACGCCGGTGAGCGCCAGACGTTCGGCGTACCGATCGGGCGGAAGCAGGGCGTCGCGTTCCAGATCGCCGACCTGTTGGTGATGGCGGACGCGGCCGAGCTGCTCGTCTACCGGGCCGCCGCGCTGAAGGACGCCGGGGCGTCGATGGCCGAGTTCAAGCAGGCCGCGTCGGTGGCCAAGCTGTACGCGACCGAGTCCGCGGTGACCGCGACCCGGATCGCCACCCAGGTGTTCGGCGGCTACGGCTTCATGGAGGAGTACCCGGTCACCCGTTTCTACCGCGACGCCAAGATTCTGGAGATCGGCGAGGGTACGTCGGAGGTGCAGCGGATGCTCATCGCGAGGTCGCTCGGCCTCCCGGTGGAATGATGCCTGGGATGATTCTGCTATGACCCACGATCACTGGACCGAGGTCAAGGTCGCCCGCGAGGCCACGCTGTCCCCGCCGGACAAGGCCGCGGCCAAGCTGAGGTCCCAGAACAAGCTGTACGTCCGGGACCGGATCGCGCTGCTGGTCGACGAGGGCAGCTTCGTCGAGGACGCGCAGCTGGCGAACGCGCTGAAGGCCGGCCTGCCCGCCGACGGCGTCGTCACCGGCCGCGCGCTGGTCGACGGCCGCCCGGCGCTGATCGTCGCCAACGACCCGACCGTGAAGGCCGGCTCGTGGGGTGCGCGGACGGTCGAGAAGATCGTCCGGGTCACCGAGGTCGCGATCCGCGACGAGCTGCCGATCTTCTGGCTGATCGACTCCGCCGGCGCCCGGATCACCGACCAGGTGGAGCTGTTCCCGGGCCGCCGCGGCGCCGGCCGGATCTTCCACAACCAGGTCGCGCTGTCCGGCAAGGTCCCGCAGATCTGCTGCCTGTTCGGCCCGTCGGCGGCCGGCGGCGCGTACATCCCGGCGTTCTGCGACATCGTGATCATGGTCGACGGCAACGCCTCGATGTACCTCGGCTCGCCCCGGATGGCCGAGATGGTCGTCGGCGAGAAGGTCACGCTGGAGGAGATGGGCGGCGCCCGGATGCACACCAGCGTCTCCGGCTGCGGCGACCTGCTGGCCAGCGACGACACCGAGGCGATCGAGCTCGCGAAGCAGTACTTCTCCTACCTGCCCGGCTCGTGGCGCTCGCGGCCGCCGTCGTACGACGCCTCGGACGCCGGCCGCGACTTCACCCGGGACCTGGTGCCGGCCGAGGAGAGCGTCGGGTTCGACATCCACGACGTGATCGACGCGGTCGTGGACGCGGACACCTTCTTCGAGATCAAACCGGCGTACGCGCCGGAGCTCGTGGTCGGGTTCGGGCTGCTCGCCGGTCAGGTGGTCGGGATCGTCGCGAACCAGCCCGCGGTCAAGGGCGGCGTGCTGTTCGTCGACTCCGCCGACAAGGCGGCCCGGTTCATCTGGCTGTGCGACGCGTTCAACGTGCCGCTGGTGTACCTGTGCGACGTGCCGGGCTTCATGATCGGCAGCGAGGTGGAGCAGGCCGGGATCATCCGGCACGGCGCGAAGATGATCACCGCGGTGTCCGAGGCGACCGTGCCGACGGTGTCGGTGATCGTCCGGAAGGCGTACGGCGCGGGGCTCTACGCGATGTGCGGCCCGGGGTTCTCGCCGGACGCGTGTGTGGCGCTGCCGACCGCGAAGATCGCGGTGATGGGGCCGGAGGCGGCGATCAACGCCGTGTACTACAACAAGATCCAGGAGATCGCCGACGAGGGCGAGCGGGTCGAGTACGTGTCCAAGCTGCGCGAGGAGTACGAGACCGACATCGACATCCTCCGGCTGGCCGCCGACCTGGTCATCGACGCGATCATCGAGCCGGAGGACCTCCGCGCCGACCTGATCGCCCGGCTCGCCGCGGCCCAGTCCAAGGACCGGACGTTCTCCCACCGCCGGCACGGCGTCCCGCCGGTGTAGATAGGCTCAACCCGTGAATGCAAACGATTTCGCGCGCAGGGTCAGGTCGCGGGAGAAGCTCGTCGGGTACTGGGTCACGCTGGACGTGCCGCCGGCGGCCGAGCGGATCGCCCGGTTGGGGTACGACTACGTGGTGCTCGACGGGCAGCACGGCCTGATCGGGTACCAGGGGCTGATGACCGGCCTGCTCGCGATCGACGCCGGGTCCGCGATCGGGCCGCGGCCGACCGCCGGGCTGGTGCGGGTCGAGGCGAACGACCCGACGTCGATCGGGCGGGCGCTGGACGCCGGCGCGACCGGTGTGATCGTGCCGCTGGTCGACAGCGCGGACGACGTGGCGCGGGCGGTCTGCGCGGCGAAGTACCCGCCGGCGGGGGCGCGCTCGTTCGGTCCGATGCGGGCCGCGCTGCGGATCGGGCCGGTGCCCGCGGACAGCAACGACGCGACCGTCGTGCTCGCGATGATCGAGACGCCGCTCGGCCTGCGCAACGTCGCCGAGATCTGCGCGACGCCCGGTCTCGACGGCGTGTACGTCGGCCCGTCGGACCTGAGCCTCGCGCTCGGGGCGCGGTTCCCGGGCGACCCGGAGGTCGAGGGGCCGTTCGAGGAGGCGGTGGAGCTGATCGCGCGCACCGCGCAGGAGGCCGGCATCGCGGCGGGCATCCACACCTTCGACGGCGACTCGGCGAAGAAGCGCCTGGACCAGGGCTACACCTACGCGACGGTGGCCTCCGACCTCAGCCACCTCGAGGCGATCGCCGCCGCGCATCTGAACACAGCCCGCTCCTAGGGCGGACTTCCATCACTCACCAAGCGGCCGCCCCTCGGGCGGCGCACGCTCAGCGCGGTCCCGCATCCGGCCGGCGGTGTGGGTTGGTGAGTGGTGGCGGTCCGGAACATCTCGGTGCGTTCTCGGGTTAAGTTCGTCAGAGCACACCGAGGAGGCCGGGATGAAGGCACCCGAGCGCGGCGCGTTGCCGCTGGGGCTGGCGGCGACACTGGGGCGAGCCTACGGGCGGCTCACCGAGACGGTGCAGGGGCTGAGCGACGCGGACTTCCAGCGCGAGACCCGCTGCGCCGGCATGCCGGTCGGTCCGCTGCTGGTGCACCTGCTGTACGACGCCGAGCGCGCGCTGATCGCGTTCGCGAGCCCTGCCATCGCCGAGCCGGACCGGGACTTCGTGACGTACTGGCACGACTTCCCGCCGAAGCCCGACGGCGACACCAGCTTCGTGCAGGGCGTGGCGGCGTCGTACCGCAAGCCCGGCCTGCTCGTGCAGCACTGGCGTGAGGTGTCCGAGGCGGCGGTCCGCGCGGCCGCGGCGGGCCTGGCGACCAAGGGCCGTCGGGTCGAGACCCAGGGCCATGTCCTGCGGGCGACCGACCTCGTGGCCACCTTGGTGCTCGAGGCAACCGTCCACCATCTCGACCTGACCGTCGGCCTGCCGGACGCGCCGGAGCCCGATCCCGAGGCGTTGCAGGTCACCGCGCGGACGCTGGACGGACTCTTCGGTCCGGAGGCCTGGGACGTGATCGGCTGGGACACCACGACGTACGTCCTGAAGGCCACCGGACGGCTGCCGCTCGACGAGGCCGACCACGACATGCTCGGCCCGCACGCCGGTCGGCTCCCGTTGCTCGGCTAGAGCACCCCGGCGAACGGGTCGTCGAGGCTCGTCCAGTCGAGGTCGGCCAGCTCGGACTCGGTGAGCAGGCAGGCGTCGAGGATTGCCTGCAGACGGGCCGGATCCAGGCCCATACCGGTCGCGACGACGGTGCACTCGGCCAGGTGCTCGGTCTCGGACCATTCGCCCAGCGTCCCCAGCGAGGCGCTGTAGCCGGCCGATTCCCACCGCACCCGCTGCGTCGGCCGGTTCGCCAGCCAGACCACGCCGCGGCTGCGCACCACGCCGTCCACGATGTCCTCGAGCGCATCGTTCAGCCGGGCGGGATGCAGCGGCCGCGCCGACCGCCACAGGACCGTCGTCACGCCGTCGCCGCTCGGCTGCACCCGATCCGAGGCCGCGAGCTCGCCGGCCCACGCCTCGGCCGCGTGGAAGTCGAATCGCCCCGTCCGCGCGACCGGTCCGCGGGGCACGCCGGCCAGGTCCGCCGGCGTCACCGAAGTCCGCGGGTTCAGGTGCAGCAGCAGGTGCTCCAGCCGGGCGGCCGCCGTACTGCGATGCGCGTTCGCCAGCACGCAGACGTCGGCGTACTCGATCTGGCGGGCGGTCAGCTCCGCGACGTTGCGCCGGTCCGGTACGCCGAGGGCCAGGCCGCGCTCTGCGAGCAGCTCGTCACCGGACAGTTGCTCGACGAGCAGCACGGCGTCGGCGACGCAGGTGACCGTGTCGACGGCAATCTCCGGCAGGGCGGACACCAGCGCGCCCACGAGCGGCCGCGCCTCCATCGCCGGCGGCGCCGCGAGGGCGATGTGGTCCCAGTGCTCGCGGGCGGCGAGCGTCTCCAGCAACGGCACGAGCGACTCGATCAACTGGCACGCACCGCAGTCGTCCCCGACCGCGAACTCGCCCGCGTCGATCGGTCCCGACGCGTCCCGCACCCGCCAGGACAGCACGCCCCGGCCCGGCAGGTCGTCCTGGTCGATCGCCACGACCACGGTGGCGGCGTCGGTCATCGCGTCCAGCACGGGCTCCCGCAACGTCGTGGAGAGCCCCACCAGCAAGGACAACGGGGTTTTCGCTCGGGCGGTCATCTCTGCATTATATGAAAACGGTTTTCATCAGTCCAGACCTGGGCGTGCCGTGAAAACGGCAGCTGAAGCGCCCGGTCGTCTGATAGGCAAGGGGACATGGCGATCGAGATCGGGCGGTACACCGGTGAATGGGACGAGCTCCTGGAGCTCCTGGACATGGCGTTCTCGGCGCCGTGGACCGACGAGCAGTACGAATCCGAGCGGCGGGTGTGGGAGCGGGACCGCAGCGTCGTCGCGAGCGAGGACGGGCAGCTCGTCGGACACACCGGGACGTTCTCGCACCTGATGACGGTGCCCGGCGGGCAGTTGCCGGTCGCGGGCGTGACGATGGTCGGCGTCCGGCCGACGCACCGGCGGCGCGGCATCCTGCGCGACCTGATGCGCAGGCAGCTGACCGACGTCCACGAGGCAGGTGAACCGCTGGCCGCGCTGACCGCGAGCGAGCCGGTGATCTACCCGCGGTTCGGGTACGGGCTGGCGTCCGACCATCAGGAGATCGTCGTACCCAAGGCGTCGCGGGGACTGCGCCCGGTGGCCGGCATCGACGACGTCCGGATCCGGCACGTCGACATCCGCGAGAACCGCGCCCGCTGCGCCGAGCTGCGGAACACGCTGGCCCTGCAGCGGCCCGGTCTGTTCGTGCACGACGAGCGCTGGCAGGAGTACGCGATCAGCAACACCGTCACGCTCAACTCAGGGAACGCCTCCAAGCGCCGCTGTGTCGTCGCCGAGCGGGACGGCGAGCTCACCGGTTTTGCGTACTACCGCACGCGGCGGGCCGAGAAGGGGTACGTCGACGTGCAGCGGGTTCATGCGGTCGACCTCGCGTCCCACGCGGCGCTGTGGAGGTACCTGCTCGAGCCGGATCTGCTCAGCGAGACGCGCTGCGAGATGGTCGCGTCGGACGACCCGCTGCTCGACCTGCTGCTCGATCCGCGCGCGCCGGGGCCGATCAGCCGGGACGGGCTGTGGGTCCGGCCGGTCGACGTCGGACGCGCGCTCGCCGGCCGCACGTACGCGCGGGACATCGACGTCGTGATCGAGGTGGTCGACGAATTCCTCCCGTGGAACGCGGGGCGCTGGCACCTGAGCGGCGGACCCGACGGCGCCTCCTGCGAGTCGGTGTCACGCGATGCCGACCTGACCCTCGACGTGCGCGACCTGGGCGCGGTGTACCTCGGTCGTCCGTCGCTGGAGCGGCTCGGTCGCGCTGGTCTGGTCACCGAGCACACCGCCGGTGCGCTGGCCGCGACCTCGGAAGCGTTTTCCGCATCCCGCCTTCCCTTCCTCGACACGGGCTTCTGACGAGGTAGCCTGCCGAGATGCAGACGCAGCGTCGGGGTGCGCTCGCGGTGGTCGCCGTGCTGCTCGTGGGGGTTGTGATGGCCGGCTTCGTCGTGCTCGCCTCCGCGAGCGGGCCGGTGCGCCCGGTCAGCGACAGCACGTTGAGCGCGAGCCCGCGCCCGCTGCCGACCCGGTCGCTCAACGCGACCCCGCCGCCGCAGTCGCAGCCGACGCCGGTGCTCACGATCCCGCCGGGCAGGACGCCCGGGTGGGTGCTGTCGCTGTGGCAGGCCGTGGTCTACCTGGTGATCGCCGCGGTAGTGGCGTTCGTGATCGTGGTGATCGTCCGGATCCTGCGCCGGGTCCGCCTGCCGCACCTGGAGCCGGACGAGCCCGACTGGGAGCGGATGAAGACCGAGCGGCTGGCCGAGGCGGTCGACACCGGGCTGGCCCGCATCGACAGCGGTACGGCGACGGACTCGGTCATCGCGTGCTGGGTCGCGCTGGAGCAGGCGGCCGCGTCGGCCGGCGTACCGCGGGATCCGTCCGAGACACCGGCCGAGTTCACCGTACGAGTGCTCGGAGTCGGCGGGATCTCCGAGCAGCAGCTGGTCCGGCTCGGCGAGTTGTATCGCGAGGCCCGGTACTCCACGCATGGCTCGAGCGAACCGGCGCGTTGGGAGGCCCGCGCGGCACTGCTGCGACTGCGCGAGGAGCTCACCGTAGGCGAGGCTGCCCGATGACGTCGTACCGCTGGTCTCCCCTGGAGGAGAAGGGGCCGCCGCCGGAGGTCAAGCCGAAGCGGCGGCTGTGGCCGAGCAAGCTGCTCGTGCAGCATCTCGGGCTGGCGGTGCTGGCGAGCCTGCTGTTCGTCGGGATCTTCAGCGCCGCCGGCATGGCGCCGCGGCCGTTGTGGTTCGTGGCGACGGGGATCGCGATCGCGGTGGCGTCGCTGGCGATCCGGCTGGTGGTGCCGCAGATCCTGGAGACGAGCTGGCCCGGCCGGAACGACGACAAGCTGGCCGTGCTCCGCGCCCGGAACACCGACAACCGCACGCAGTTCGTCGCCACCTGGCTGCTGGAGTCGGGCCGCGAGCGACGCGCCGGCGAGGGATCGCGGACCTTCCAGCGCCGGATCCAGCCGCTGCTGCTGGAGCTGGCCACCGACCGTCTGGTGCACCGGCACGGCGTGAACCCCGAGCTCGAGCCGGAGCGCGCCCGGGCGATCACCGGCGACCGACTCTGGCTGTTGATGACCGACGACGACAAGCGCACCGCGTCCCTCGACGAGATCGAGTACGCGATCCACACCATCGAGAACCTGTGAGGGATAGCAGTGACTGAGGCGGAGTTGACACTCGGTGAGGTGTCCGCACTGAGCCGGCAGGTGCTGGAGCGGGTCAGCCAGGCCGTGGTCGGGAAGGCCGAGGCGCTGGAGCTGGTGCTGGCGGGCATCCTGGCCGGCGGCCACGTGCTGCTCGAGGACTACCCGGGCCTGGCGAAGACGCTGGCCGCGCGGTCGTTCGCGCAGGCGCTCGGGCTGGAGTTCCGGCGCGTGCAGTTCACGCCGGACCTGCTGCCGTCGGACGTGACCGGCGCGTTCGTGTACGACCAGAAGGAGTCGGAGTTCGTCTTCCGCCCGGGTCCGATCTTCACCGGCCTGCTGCTGGCCGACGAGATCAACCGGACGCCGCCGAAGACACAGGCAGCGTTGCTCGAGTCGATGCAGGAGCACCAGGTCACGGTCGAGGGGCAGACGTTCCCGCTGCCCAGCCCGTTCCACGTGCTCGCCACCGCGAACCCGGTGGAGTACGAGGGCACCTACCCGTTGCCGGAGGCGCAGCTCGACCGGTTCATGCTGCGGATCGGCTTCGGGTACCCGAGCCCCGCGGAGGAGTGGGAGGTGCTGCGCCGGCGGATGAGCCGCCGTCGCGAGGACCAGTCGGTCGAGGCGGTCACGGACGCCGAGGGGCTGCTCGCGGCGCAGCGTGCCGTCGAGACGGTGACGGTGGACGACACGGTCGGTCAGTACTGCGTGGACCTCGCCACCGCGACCCGCCGCGACTCTCAGGTGCTGGTCGGTGCGTCGCCCCGTGGCTCGCTGGCGTTGCTGCTGACGGCACGCGCGTACGCCGTGATCCATGGCCGCGACTACGTCGTACCGGAGGACGTGAAGGCGGTCGCGGTGGCCGCGCTGGCGCACCGGATCACCGTGCGGCCAGAGCTCTGGCTGCACGAGGTCACCGGCGCCACGGTCGTCCGGGCGGTCCTCGGCTCGGTCGCGGCGCCGCCCACCGTGTCGGGCCCGGCCGTCGCCCGCGCATGAGTTGGCGGCCGACGCACGCGCAGATCCGGGCGATCTGCGTCGCTGCGGTGCTGCTCACCGCCGCCGTCCTGCTGCGGCGACCGGATGCCGCCGTGTTCGGCTTGCCGCTGGCGTTCCTGGCGGCGTGGGGCCGGTTCTTCCGCCCTCGGGAGCGGCCCGAGGTGCACACCGAGCTGGACGCCGACGTGCTGTTCGAAGGGCAGGGGACGACGTACCGGCTGCGTGTCACGCCGTCGAGTTCGGGATCCGTGGATCCGGACATCGATCTGATCGTGGCCGCGCTGCCGCGGGCGGCGTGGTTCCAGTTCGACCCGCCGCAGGCCGCGATCGCCGAACCGGTGACGCACGGTGCGGTGCGGCTCGAGGTCGGCGTCCGGTCGAAGCGGTGGGGCCTGCGCTCGTTGGATCGGCCAACGGTCGCGGCGACGTCGACGGTCGGGGCGTACCGGATCCAGGTGACCTCGGCCGAGACGCTGGCGGTGACGACCCTGCCGTTGCGTGAGGGGTTCGCGGCGGTGGACGCCGTACCGCGGCCGGCCGGGCTGGTCGGGCTGCACCGGTCGCGACGGCCCGGAGAAGGGACGGAACTGGCCGGTGTCCGGCCGTTCCGGACCGGTGACCGGTTGCGGCGGATCAACTGGGCGGTGTCCGCGCGGACGCAGGAACTGCACGTCACGTCGACGTGGTCGGACCGCGACACCGAGGTGGTGATCCTGGTCGACACCGGCGGCGAGATCGGGATCAGCGAAGGGATCGACGGGCGCTCCTCGAGTCTCGACACCGCCGTCCGGGGCGCCGCCGCGATCGCCGAGCACTACCTGCGCAACGGCGACCGGGTGCGGCTGATCGACACCGGGAGCCTGTTCCGCGGCGTGCGGTCGGGCAGCGGCCGCGGGCATCTGCGGCGGATCCTGGACACGCTGGTGCACGCGGACCAGCGCGGCCGGCAGCAGGACGAGGAGCAGTTGGCGCGGCGCAACCGAATCCGTTCGGACAGCCTGGTGCTCGTCCTCAGTCCGCTGCTGAGGCCGACGATCCTCGGGTACGTCGTCACGCTCGTGCACTCCGGCTGCACGGTGATCGCCGTCGACACGCTGCCGCCGGACGTCGCCTCGATCATGGATCTCGACGCGCACGACGCCCGCACCTGGCCGCTCGCCTGGCGCGTCCGGCTGCTCGAACGCCGCCGCGACCTCGACCGCCTCAGCGACCTCGGCGTACCGACCGTCCGCTGGCAAGGCGCCGGCACCCTCGACGAGGTCCTGCGCGACGCCTCCCGCCTGTCTGCGGCCCCAAGGATCCGCTCATGACCGCCGACGAGCAAATTACGCTGTGGCTCGCGCAGTTGCGGGCGGCGGGGCGCGGTGTGCTGGTGGCCCGGATGGTGATCGCGGTGGCGGGGATCGTCGCGCTCGTCGTACCTGCGGTGCAGCCGTGGGATCAGGCGGATCTGGTTCCGATCGCCGGTGCGGTGCTGCTGGTCGGCACGGTCGTCCTGCCCGACTCGCTGGCCGGGATGATCTTCCTGTTCGTGGTGGCACTCGGCTGGCTGCTGCGTGGACCCGCCGCGCCGAGCTGGGGCCTCGTCGTCACCGCGGCCGCCCTCGTCGTCGTCCACCTGGCGGCCGCCTTCGCCGGCCAGATGCCGTCGTACGCCCGCGTCCACCGAGCCGCCCTCCGCCGCTGGTGGTTGCCCGGGGCAATCGCCGTCGTGCTGACACCCGCCGTCGCCGTCGCGACCGCGCTGATCCGAGGCGCCGACGTACCAGGCTCGCTCCTGGTGACAGTCGCCGCCATCACCCTCACCGCCACCACCATCTGGTTCACGGCCGGCCAGACACTCGGCCGCGACTAAGCGACGTCAGGAGTGCGCCGTCGGCAAACTAGTGGTCCTCGTGTCCCACGATCCGTAGACCCTCGTACTCGGCGAAGTCGATGAAGTCCTTGACGTTGAGCGTTGCCAGCGGCAAGTCATAAACCAGGCAGCATGCCGCGATCCAGCTGTCGTTCTGAGGGCGTGGACGGCCGCGCCTGGTGGCATAAGCGGAGATCTCACCCCACCGCCGAGCCACAGCTTCGGTGTATGGCAGCGTTGGACGGGTGCTGAGCCAGGCCTCGAGCCCGGCGACCTTGGAAGGCCCCCAGTTGCGAAGGTGGGCCCAGCGACTCAGCTCTCCCAGGGTGACGAACGTGATGCCGACCTGAGCACCCAGCAGCTCGCGAAGCAACGCAGGTGGAAGCGTGTTCTTGATGCTCAGAGAGGCAACATCGGTGTCCAGCACGATCCTGCGTAGGGTCACGCGACGTCGGCCCGGCGCATCGTGCTCAGGTCGGCGAGGAACTCGCGCAGCTCTCCGTCGTCATCGAACACGCCGTCGGCGGCGAGATCCTCGGCGGACCGCACCGGAGCAGTCTCGCGGAAGAGTTCGTCGACGGACGCGGCCGCGCGCGATCGGCCGGAGTGTTCAGCGTTGTCAGCAGTCACGGCGCACCTCCAATGTCGACTACTGCTCCAAGAATATCCCACGCATGTCGGACAGGTCGGCGCAGCGACGGCCGCGACTAAGGAGCGTCCTGGCCGAAGGTGCTGGTGATCTCCTCGGCCCAGGGCATCGGGATGGGGTCGGGGCCGAGGACCTGCATCGCGGCCATGACGGTCATCAGCATGCCCGCGGAGAGGAACTCGCGGGCCTCCTGCGGTGAGGCGCCGGTGAGGTCGCGGACCAGGGTGTAGATGCGGCCGAAGCGGTCGCGGACGCAGTCGCCGATGGCCGGGTCGCCGCTGGCCGAGAAGCCGTGCAGGAGGACGAGCAGGAGTTCGCGCTCGGACAGCAGCCGCTTGTAGTTGTGGCCCAGCGCGCTCAGCTCCGGCGTCTCGGCCGCGGCCTCGCGGAAGATCTCCTCGATCCGCCCGCAGACGCTGTGCAGCGCGGCGAGGAACAGCTGCTGCTTGGTCCCGAACAGCCGGATCACGTACGGCTGCGAGACCCCGGCCAGACGCGCGATCTCGTCGGTCTTGGTGCCCTCGTACCCGGACGCGGCGAACGCCTGCACCGCGGCCCGCAGCACCTCGTCGCCGCGCTCCTTGGCGGTCAGCCGGACCTTCGTCGTCATACCTGCTCCTTCCGTTCCCTTGACATGTTATCAGTCGATGCATACTCTCGTGATCAAGCTTGTTATCAGTCAATTACAACTAGGAGTACGAGATGACCTCGACCGCTCTCGACGAGAGGGAAGTAGCGGCGGTACCGCAGCGCCGTGGGCTCGGTGTGGTGCTCGCCGCGGTGGGGATCCCGACGTTCATGGTCACGCTGGACAACCTGGTGGTGACGAACGCGCTGCCGGTGATCAAGTCCGAGCTGGGCGCGTCGCTGTCGGACCTGCAGTGGTTCGTGAACGCCTACACGCTCGCGTTCGCCGCGCTGCTGCTGACCGCGGCCGCGATCGGTGACCGGCTCGGCCGGCGGCGCGTGTTCCTGGCCGGGATCGCGCTGTTCACGCTCGCATCGGCCGCGTGTGCGCTGGCCGGCGAACCGTGGATGCTGATCGGGGCCCGCGCGATCCAGGGCATCGGCGCCGCGGCCGTGATGCCGCTGTCGCTGACGCTGCTCGCGGGCGCCGTACCGGAGAAGCTGCGCAGCGCCGCGATCGGCATCTGGGGCGGCATCTCCGGCCTCGGGATCGCGGTCGGCCCGGTGGTCGGCGGGGCCGTTGTCGACGGCCTGAACTGGCAGTGGATCTTCTGGCTGAACGTTCCGATCGGCGCGATCGCCGTCGTACTGGCCGCGCGGGTGCTGACCGAGTCCCGGGGTGCGGCGAAGCGGCTCGACCTGGCCGGGCTCGTGCTGGCGACCTCCGGTGTGCTGTCCGTGGTCTGGGGTGTCGTGCACGGGGCCGACGACGGGTGGACCTCCGCCGGCGTGCTGGGCTCGTTGGTCGCGGGCGGTGTGCTGCTGGCAGCGTTCCTCGGCTGGGAGCGCCGTACGCCGGCGCCGATGCTGCCGCTGCGGTTGTTCTCGGTCCGTTCGTTCAGCGTGGTGAACGTGGTGGCGTTCACGTTCGCGGTCGGGGTGTTCGGTGCGGTGTTCCTGCTGGCGCAGTTCTTCCAGGTGGTGCAGGGGTACACGCCGTTCCAGTCCGGCGTCCGGACGCTGCCGTGGACCGCGGCGCCGCTCGTCGTCGCGCCGATCGCCGGCCTGATCGTCGACCGGGTCGGTCCGCGCACGCTGATCGTCGCGGGGCAGGCGCTGCTGGCCGTCGGGCTCGGGTGGATCGCGCTGATCACCACGGCGACGACGCAGTACGGCGACATGGTCGTACCGTTCGTCCTCGCCGGGATCGGCATGGGCCTGACCTTCGCCCCGTCCGCGAGCGTGGTGATGGCCAGTGCCTCCGACGCCGACCGCGGCGTCGCCTCCGGCACCAACAACACGATCCGCGAGGTCGGTGTCGCGATGGGCGTCGCCGTACTCGCCTCCGTCTTCGCGTCCTCCGGCTCCTACGAGTCCCCGACCCAGTACGCCGCCGGCCTGGTCCCCGCCGTCTGGACCGGGGCCGCCATCGTCGCCGCCGGCACCCTCGTCGCGCTCCTGCTGCCGGGGCGTGCGCGCTCTAGAGTGTGAGCGTGCTGGACGCTGATGACGTACGACGGATTGCGCTGTCCTTCCCCGGGACCGTGGAGAAGCAGCGGTGGGGGCATCCGACGTTCGACGTGGCGGGGCGGATGTTCGTGACGGTGCCGGACGACCAGACGTCGTTCGCGGTGCGGTGTCCGCGGCTGGAGCGGGACGAGTTGATCGCCGCGGAGCCGGAGAAGTTCTGGGTGCCGAAACACGAGGCGGGCTCGAACTGGGTTCGAGCCCGCCTCGACGCACTCGAGGACGCCGACGAACTGCACGACATCCTCGTCGACTCCTGGCGGCAGGTCGCGCCGCCGGGACTCGTCAGCTGACGTTGGCCGGTGAGGCCGAGAAGGTGTTGCAGCTGGCCGGGTTGGCCGTGTTGAACGACTTCCCCATGAACCGCGCCTGACTGGCCACACTTCCGTGGTCGCCCTCTTCGGGCTTGTCGCCCGCGGTGACGACGTACTTCTTCCAGACGTACAGCAGGTTCCCGTTGATCGGGTAGCTGCGCTTGTTCGCAGCCAGGAAGACGCCGGCGAAGCAGTTCGCCTGCAGCTCCATCCGGCGCGTCATCCGGGTCCGGCCCTCGTAGTCCGGCTGCTCGTAGCGCAGGTTGCTGGACGCCTGCAGGATGCCGGTCATGAACTGCACGCTGTGGCCGTACTCGTGGGCGATCGACCGGCTGTACCACATCCGCGCGTACGCCTGACCGATCGGATCACCCGGGTACTGGGTGTACGCCTTCACGAAGACGTCCACCTTCATGTACATCATGTGGTTGCCCGAGCAGTAGAACGGTACGGCGACCGGGCCGTCGCCGCACGGGGTAGACATCGACGACCCGGACCAGTACGTCATCCGCGGCGCGGTGAACTTGTAGCCGGCCTTCGCCACCAGCGGCGCCCAGGACCTGTCCAGGCACGGCTTGATCGCGGCCCAGTAGGCGGCCGCGCCGCTCGCGTTCGTCGGCCGGGCCTTCGGCTCCTTGCAGTTGACCGTCCGCATCTGGCCGACCTTGTAGAGCGCGTTCTTGCCGACCACGACCGCGTCCGACGCCTTGTTCGGCGTGCTCGACGTCTCCGTCGTGGTCGGCTCGGTCGTGGTCGGCTCGGTCGTGGTGGGCTCGGTGGTCGTCGGCTCTTCGGTCGGCGACCCGGTGGGCTCCTCGGTCGGGGACTCGGACGGCGTGGTCGGCTCCGGTGTGTACCGCGACGGGGTGACCGGCGGCGTGGTGACGTCGGTGGTTGCCTTCCGCACCAGACCGATGATCGTGCCGCCGACGACGGCGATCCCGACGATCGTCAGGATCGCGATCAGCGGCGCCTTCGACTTCTTCCGCGGCTGCTGCGGCTGCCACCCCATGCCAGGACCACCCGGACCACCCGGACCACCAGGGCGGCCGGGGCCACCAGGACCGCCCGGACCGAAGCTCGGACCCCAGCCGAACCCAGGCCCCTGCTGCTGCGGCGGCGAGCTGTACTGCGGCGGACCGCCGTACTGACCAGGGGGCGGACCGCCGTACTGACCCTGCGGCGGCGGACCGTACTGACCGGGCGGAGGACCCTGCGGCGGCGGACCGTATTGCCCCGGGGGCGGGCCCTGCTGGTACGGCGGGTTCTGGCCGGGCGGCCCGTAGGGTGGCTGGCTCAACGCCGTTCCTCTCGTCCCTCGTGCTGGCATTCAGCGACCGCCACAGTATCGGCAACAAACAGGTCAGCCCCGCCGACCCTCGGCGGGTAGGGTCGGCGTGTGACCGATGTCAGTACGCCGAACAGCCCGATCGACCAACTCGCCGAGCGGCACCTCGAGCAGGAGATCGCGCTCGACCCGCTGCTGGCCACCGAGCTGGGCATCACCGGCCACGACCACGAGCTGCCGGACTTCACACCTGCTGGGTTCGCGGCCCGCATCGAGCTGACCCGCGGGTCGCTCGCCGAGGCCGCGTCGATCGAGCCGAGGAGTCCGCGCGAGGAGGTCGCGAAGGACGCCTTCGTGGAGCGCCTCGGCCTGGAGTTCGAGCGTTACCAGGCCGGCGTACCGCAGCACCAGCTGAACTCGATCGCCTCGGTGCCGGTGGGCTTGCGGCAGGTGTTCGACCTGATGCCGACCGCGACCCCGCAGGACTGGGAGATCGTCGCGATCCGGCTCAACCAGATCGGTACGGCGCTCGACGGATACCGCGACACGCTGCTCGAGCAGGCCGACCAGGGGCGGGTCTCGGCCGTCCGCCAGGTGACCGGGCTGGCCGACCGGATCGCCAGCTGGACCGGTGCCGACAGCGACGACTTCTTCGGCAGCCTGGCCGCGCAGGCGCCGGACGACGCGGTCAAGCCGACCGTGGAAGCCGCGGCCGCCGCGGCGCGGAAGGCCTTCGACCAGTTCGGCGCCTGGCTGACCAGCGACCTCGCGCCGCGCGCGCCGCAGCGCGACGCATGCGGCCGGGAGGTGTACGAGCTGGCGTCGCGGAGCTTCCTCGGCGCCGCGGTCGACCTCGAGGAGACGTACGCGTGGGGCTGGGCGGAGCTGGCCCGGATCGAGTCGGCGATGCAGGACATCGCGGCCGGGCTGAACGGCGGCGACCGGACCATCGAGGCGACCGCGGCCCTGCTGGACGCCGACCCGGCGCGGACGATCCACGGCAAGGAAGCCTTCCGGGGCTGGATGCAGGAGCTGTCCGACACCGCCGTCGCCGAGCTGGCCGGCACCCACTTCGACATCGCCGACGAGATCCGCCGGCTGGAGTGCATGATCGCGCCGACCTCGGACGGCTCGATCTACTACACGCAGCCGAGCGAGGACCTGACCACGCGGCCGGGCCGGATGTGGTGGGCGGTCCCGAACGGCCTGGACACGTTCGCCACCTGGCGTGAGGTCACCACGGTCTACCACGAGGGCGTGCCCGGGCATCACCTCCAGGTCGCGCAGACGATGCTGCGCACCGACCTGCTGAACCGCTGGCAGCGGCTGGCCTGCTGGGTCTCGGGCCACGGCGAGGGCTGGGCGCTGTACGCCGAGCGCCTGATGGAGGAGCTCGGCTACCTCGAGGACCCGGGCGCTCGGTTCGGCATGCTGGACGCGCAAGGTTTCCGCGCGGCGCGGGTGATCGTCGACATCGGCATGCACCTGGAGCTGGAGGTGCCGCGGGACAACCCGTTCGGCTGGCGGCCGGGCGAGCGGTGGACCGCCGATCTCGGGTTCGAGTTCCTGCGGGCGCACTGCCGGATGGAGACCGAGTTCCTGCAGGCCGAGCTGAACCGGTACCTCGGGTGGCCGGGCCAGGCGCCGGCGTACAAGGTCGGCGAACGGATCTGGCTGCAGGCGCGTGAGGAAGCCAAGCAGCGCAAGGGTTCCGCGTTCGACCTGCGGGCGTTCCACTCCGGCGCGCTGAACCTGGGATCGATCGGCCTGGACCCGCTGCGACGCGCGATGGCGAAGCTGTGAGCCCCCGGTTCGTCCTGGCGTCGGCGTCGCCGGCCAGGTTGAAGACACTGCGGGCCGCGGGGATCGAGCCGGAGGTGATCGTCTCCGGCGTCGACGAGGACCACGTCACCGCGGAGAACCCCGGCGAGCTCGCCCGCCTGCTCGCGACGCTGAAGGCCCGCGCGGTCGTCGCGAACCTGACGGACCACGCGACCGTGCTCGGCTGCGACTCGGTTCTCGAGTTCGACGGGGAGCCGTACGGCAAGCCCGAGACGCCGGACATCGCCCGCGAGCGCTGGCGGATGATGCGCGGGCGCAGCGGCGTACTGCACACCGGGCACTGCCTGATCGACACCGCCGGCAAGCAGGAGTTGCGGGAGCTGTCGTCCACGAAGGTCGAGTTCGCGGACCTGACCGACGAGGAGATCGACGCGTACGTCGCCACCGGCGAGCCGCTCGTCGTCGCCGGAGCCTTCACGGTCGACGGCCTCGGCGGCCCGTTCGTGACCGCGATCGAGGGCGATTACCACAACGTCGTCGGCCTCTCGCTCCCGTTGCTGCGCCGGATGCTGATCGAGGTCGGGATGTCCTGGCCGGAGCTGTGGAAGACACAGCAGCCGTACAGCTACGACGAGACCGTGGCGTCGTCGTACGACGAGACGCGGGGCGGGTTTGTGCGCGCGGAGGCGGCTGCCCGCGCGGTCGATTCGCTGTTGCCGAAGGGCGGACGGGTTCTGGAGCTCGCGGTCGGGACCGGGATCGTCGGCGCCGAACTGGTTGCTCTCGGCAACTTGGTGCACGGCGTCGACCTGTCCACCGCGATGCTGCGCCACGCGCGAGTCCGACTCCCCGGGCACGTCGCCGCCGCCGACGCGGCCCGCCTCCCGGTCGCCGACCGCCGTTGTGACGCGGTCGTCGCGGTCTGGCTCCTGCACCTGCTCGACGACAGCGACCCTGTGATCGCCGAGGTCGCCCGCGTTCTCCGCACCGACGGCGTCTTCGTCACCACCACCGAAAAGTCCGACGCCGGCCGCTACGCCGACAGCCGCACCCCCGACGACACCCGCTCCCAGGACGCCCTCAGCCACCTGGTCGCCACCGCAGCGCGCTACGGCCTCGTCCTGGACGGCGCGACGAGTTTCGTTGGGCCGACCCGCAACACGGGAGACGCGCCGGTGTATCCGGTCGTGCGGTTCCGTCGTACCTGACCGCGGGGTTCGCCCGTGGACGAGTGCCCGCGCGGGGGCGGACGCCCACCACTCACTAACTGGCGGCGCTGGGCGCGCCGCACGCTCAGCGGGTGCCGCTAAGGGCGTCTCGCCGCGACGTGGTGAGTGACGGGCGTCCGGGTCACGGGTGCGCCGAGGCGCGCCACTGGCCCGGGCCCGGGTGGAACGGGGTGCGGGCGTTGCGCCAGTACGTCGACCAGTTGCTGGCTCGGTCGGTTTCCGGCTCGGCGGCCGGTGCGGCGGCGCGGGCGGCGATCACGGTGATCAGGGCCGCGAGTTCTTCAGGCGTCGGGTCGCCCTTGACGATCTTCACGATGTCGCTCACAGCGGAATATTCCCATGCTTCTTGGGGGGCAGGGTGTCTCGTTTGGTGCGGAGGAGGCGGAGGGCGCGGACGATTTCGGCGCGGGTTTCGCTGGGTTTGATCACCGCGTCGATGTAGCCGCGTTCGGCGGCGATGTACGGGTTCGCGAGGTGGTCCTCGTACTCGGTGATCAGTTGCTGCCGGCGGGTGTCGGGGTCCTCGGAGCCGGACAGTTCGCGGCGGTAGAGGATGTTCACCGCGCCCTGGGCGCCCATCACCGCGATCTGTGCGGTCGGCCAGGCGATGTTCATGTCCGCGCCGAGGTGCTTCGAGCCCATCACGTCGTACGCGCCGCCGTAGGCCTTGCGGGTGATCACGGTGATCATCGGGACGGTTGCCTCGGCGTAGGCGTAGATCAGCTTGGCGCCGCGGCGGATGATGCCGTTCCACTCCTGGTCGGTGCCGGGCAGGAAGCCGGGCACGTCGACGAAGGTGAGGATCGGCAGGTTGAACGCGTCGCAGGTGCGGACGAACCGGGCCGCCTTCTCGGAGGCGTCGATGTCGAGGGTGCCGGCGAACTGCATCGGCTGGTTCGCGACCACGCCGACCGGACGGCCCTCGACCCGGCCGAAGCCGACGATCATGTTCGGCGCGAACAGCGTCTGCACCTCGAGGAAGTCGCCGTCGTCGACGACCGCCTCGATCGCGGTGTGCATGTCGTACGGCTGGTTCGGCGAGTCCGGGACCAGGGTGTCGAGCGCCAGGTCGGTCTCGGTCGGCTCCAGGTCCGCGGGCGCGTCGTACACCGGCGGGTCCTCGAGGTTGTTCTGTGGCAGGTGACCGACGAGCGCCTTCACCCACTCGATCGCGTCCTCCTCGTCGGAGCCGAGGTAGTGCGCGTTGCCGGACTTGGTGTTGTGCGTCCGGGCGCCGCCGAGCTCCTCCTGGGTGACGTCCTCGCCGGTGACGGTCTTGATCACGTCCGGGCCGGTGATGAACATGTACGACGACTCGTCGACCATGACCGTGAAGTCGGTGACCGCGGGGGAGTAGACCGCGCCGCCCGCGCACGGGCCCATGATGAGGGAGATCTGCGGGATCACGCCCGACGCACGGACGTTGCGCCGGAAGATCTCGCCGTACAGGCCGAGCGAGACCACGCCCTCCTGGATCCGGGCGCCGCCGGAGTCGTTGATGCCGATCAGCGGGCAGCCGATCTTCATCGCCAGGTCCATCACCTTGACGATCTTCTCGCCGAAGACCTCGCCGAGACTGCCGCCGAAGACGGTGAAGTCCTGCGCGAACACGCACACCTGACGGCCGTCGATGGTGCCGAACCCGGTCACCACGCCGTCGCCGTACGGGCGGTTCCCGTCCAGGCCGAAGCTCGTCGACCGGTGCCGGGCGAACTCGTCCAGCTCGGAGAAGGAGCCCTCGTCCAGCAGCAGCTCGATCCGCTCGCGGGCGGTCTTCTTGCCGCGCGCGTGCTGCTTCTCCACCGCGCGCTCCGACCCGGCGTGCACGGCCTCGTCGAGCCGGTGCTCGAGGTCCGCGATCTTCCCGGCGGTGGTGTGGATGTTCACGGTCTCTCCCATGAATGGGCAGCCTACGCGCCAGTACGCCGTACCGCTTGTGACCTCGCTCGCAGACCCCTGACTGAACCGCTCCGGGGATAGGTTTCCGGCGTGGCTGCCGTCGACAGACTCGTCCAGCAGGTGATCCGGCTCGTCGAGAGGGACACCGTCGACGGTGTCGCTTCGGGACGGCCGCCCGAGCTGAGCGCGGGGCACGTGGAGATGCTCCAGCCGCTCGCCGACAACCTGGACCTGCCGGGACGGCTGGCGACGACGCTCCGGGTGGTCTCGAACCGCCAGGACGGCCGCTGGTACGACCGGCGCGAGGACGCCCGCGCCGGGCTGACCGAACTGGTCGCGCTGTGTGCGGACTCCCTCGAGCCGGACCCGTCGCTGCCGCCGCCCGTCGACGCCGGGGCGCGGGACCGGCTGGCCGGGGCCGTCAGCCGGGCGTACGCCGCCAACGCGACGCCGCGGCTCGTCGCGGACCTGTTCACGGACGGACGGCCGGACGACCTCGGACGGTTCGCGCTGCCGCAGCTCGAAGGAGACGTTGCGGCG
This sequence comes from Kribbella sp. NPDC051936, assembly GCF_040680955.1. Classification (NCBI taxonomy): domain Bacteria; kingdom Bacillati; phylum Actinomycetota; class Actinomycetes; order Propionibacteriales; family Kribbellaceae; genus Kribbella; species Kribbella sp. NPDC051936. The sequence goes on from NZ_JBFAXS010000003.1 coordinate 692,322, forward strand.
GCCCGGGCGATGGCGATCGCGATCGGCGCCCGGACCGCGACCCGGGAGGAGGACGTCCTGCGGAAACTCGTTGCCGAGGGCCACGGCGGGGCGGCGTACGCGGCCGCGGGAATGCTCCTGGACGACCGGCTCGACTACCAGCGGCTGCCGGCCGAGCAGCAGCCGGGGATCCGCCGGCACCTTGCCCGGAGCATCGAAGCCGGCTTCGCCACCCGGGACATCCGGGAGGCCAAGCAGCGGGAGTTCACCGAGGAGTTGGAGAACCGGCGCGAGGACGTCACCGGCGGCGCGGGGACGATCGACGACGCCAGCAAGATGGCCACCGAGGAGCTGGGCAAGCTGAACGGGTTCCTGGCGGACATCGACTACTGGCAGCGCTCGGCCGAACCGCGCCTCGAGGACGTCCGCGGGATCGTTGCCGAGCACCTCGTGTCCAGGGTGGAGCACCACGCCGGCATCCAGACCGATCTCACCGCCGCCCAGGTGACCTCACCCGCTGCCGCGACGACCGCCGCCGCACAGACGATGGTGACGGCCTCGTCCATCCCAGCCGCGAGCCGTCCGGCGGCCGCCGCCGCGACCGCCACCATGTTGGCCGAGGGCTTCGACGAACTCCCGGCGCTGGTCACCGGCTGGCAGGCCGACGGCGCGAACGTGAGCCGCCAGGCGGAGCTGTACGGCGCCACCCTCGGCGACCGGACTCTGGCAGCTGTCCGCACCTTCGAGCAGCAGCCGCCCAACCCCAACGGCACGGCCCTGAACCGCGAGCAGGCCGGCCCGGCGGCGTTCGCGGCCGATCCCGCGATCCCGCCGCTGCGCCGCATCCACTCCGGCGAAGCGCGGCGTCCCGACGAAGGCGCCACCCGCCCGCGGACCGGAGGATCCGACGGCCTGACCCGGTGACTAGGCCGGGCCCGCGCTGAAGAGTTTGGGCAGGCGGGCGGCCTGGGCCAGGTCGCCGCGGACGGTGAGGCGCTGTTTGAGAACGGCCACGACCGGGTCCTCGTTGCCGGTGACGATCCGCAGCAGCGTGGTGGGGTCGGTGCGGATCGAGATGTCCGGGGGAGTGGACCTCCGGGGCACCAGCTTGCACCGGCCGTCATGGACGCGGGTCCAGTACTCGTCGACCGCGTCCGGACGACCGGCCCCGCCCGCGCCGGTGATCTGCCAGCTGATCACAGCGTCGAACCCGGCGGCCCGGGCGGGTCGGAGGTACTCCGGCATCCGGCGAAAGATCTCGCGCAACGCGATCTCTCGTACTCCCCCGATGAGTCGATGCCGAAGCTCCCGCTCCGACGTCCGGTCGACCAGCCGGGCGAGCTCGCTCGCGTCCAGGGCGGTGATGCCCGCGGACTCGAGCCAGCCGGCACTGCCTCGCTCGGTCATCGACCACCCCCGCGGCAGTTCGAAGGAACACTCGCCGGACATCCTTCGGCGCTTGCGGCGCCCAGGCACGCACCTCGCGGCACTTGGACCAGCGCCCACGATGCTCCGCATCGAGGCCACTGACCAAGCACCCCGATGCACGCACCTGGGCACCGCAATCACTCGAAGCCTGTCCGGCGAGTGTTCCTACCAGACCGTAGGAATTTCCTACGATGAGGTAGGTTTGTCAAGTGGTCGAGGATGCTGAGAAACGCCGGCGCGCGCGGCATCTCGGCCCTGAGCGCCGCCGGCCGATGATTCTGGACGCCGCGCTCGAGGTCTTCAACGCCAAGGGGTACGCCGGCACGACGATGCAGTCGGTGGCGGACGCGGCCGGCGTCACGAAACCGGTGGTCTACGACTCGTTCGCGAACCGCGACGAGCTGCTGCTCGCCCTGCTGGCCCGCGAGGAGCAGCATCTGGTCATCTCGATCGTGTCCGCGCTCCCGGCCGACCCGACTGTCGGCACCCCCGATGAGCACGTCCTGGAAGGACTGACCGCCTTCCTGACCGCGGTGCAGAAGAATCCGCAGTCCTGGCGGATCGTGTTCGGTGCGCAGTACGGCGCCGCTCCCGTCGTCTCGGAGCGGGTCCGTGCCGCCCGGGCGTTCCTGGTCGAGAGCCTGCGACTCACCCTGCTGCAGTCGTTGCCCGGCGTCACGGACCCGGACGCGAACCTCCCGGTCCTGGCCGAGTTGCTCGCCTCGATGACCGAGGCGTGCGCGCGGATGCTCGTCATCGACGGGACCACCCGCACCCCGGCCGAGCTGGCCCGGACCGTCTCCCAGGTCGTCGGCGGCGGATTCGGCAGCGTCTGACGGACCTGTCCGGCGTACATACTGTGAAGTAGCTGAACAACCGGTCACGATCGGCTTCCAGTGGGCGGACTCGGCAGCGTGGACGGGCGTCCGCCGATAGGGTGGGCGAACGTGAGCGAGACCGGTAGTGAGACCCGTACCCGCGCGCGGTTCGAGGTGCCTGAAGAACTCAGGGCCGACGTCCGCCTGCTCGGCGAGATCCTCGGCAAGGTCCTGGTCGAGTACGCCGGTCAGCCGCTGCTCGACGACGTCGAGAAACTGCGCGAGCTGACCATCGCCGGCGACGGCGCCGCGGCCGAGGAGCTGGTCGCGTCCTGGCCGCATGAGCGCGCCGAGGACGTTGCCCGGGCGTTCACCTGCTACTTCCACCTGACGAACCTCAGCGAGGAGCTGCACCGGGCGCGGGTCCTGCGGGAGCGCGACCGGGCCGGCAGCGAGGCCGTCGTGTCGGAGCTGGCCCAGGCCGTCGAGCAGATCTCCCGCGACAGCGGCGAGCAGCAGGCCCGCGCCCTGCTGAACGGCCTGGAGTTCCGCCCGGTGCTGACCGCGCACCCGACCGAGGCCCGGCGCCGCGCCGTGCTCGCGACGATCCGCCGGATCACGTCGCTGCTCGACGAGCGGCACGACCCGCGGGCCGGCGACAGCGACCTGGCCGAGAACCGTCGCCGCCTGGTCGAGCAGGTCGACGTCCTGTGGCGTACGTCGCAGCTGCGCACCAGCCGCCCGTCCCCGCTGGACGAGGTGCGGTCGGCGATGGCGGTGTTCGAGGAGACCCTGTTCACCGTCGTCGGCAACGTGTACCGGCGCCTCGACGACGCGCTGGCCGGTGACGCGGCCGGGACGCGGACGCCCGTGGTGGCGCCGTTCGTCCACCTCGGGTCGTGGATCGGCGGCGACCGCGACGGCAACCCGAATGTCACCGCCGCGATCACCCGCGAGGCGATGCAGATCCAGGCCGACCACGTGCTCCGCGCACTGGAGCAGGCCACCGAGGCGCTCGGCCGCGCGCTGACCCTGGACGCCGCGACCACGCCGCCGTCGGCCCCGGTGCGCCGCATCCTGGAAGACGCGCGGGCGGTCAACCCGGAGCTGATCACCGACATCGAGACCCGCTCCCCGGCCGAGCCGCACCGGCAGCTCCTGCTGCTGGCTGCTCGCCGGCTGGCCGCGACCCGGTCCCGCGACGCGGACTTCGGGTATCCGCGGGCCGCCGACTTCCTGCACGAGCTCAAGGTCCTGCAGGACTCGCTGGTGACCGCGGGTGCTCCGCGCCAGGCGTTCGGCGAGCTGCAGCAGCTGATCTGGCAGGTGAACTCGTTCGGGTTCCACTTGGCCGAGCTGGAGATCCGTCAGCACTCCTCGGTGCACGCCAAGGCGCTGGAGGAGGTGCTCGGCGGCGGCGAGCTGTCCGACCAGACGGAGGAAGTGCTCGCGACGCTGCGGGTGATCGCGCAGATCCAGCAGCGCTTCGGCCCCGAGGCCTGCCGCCGGTACGTCGTGTCGTTCACGCGCAACGCGGGCGACCTGGCGGCCGTGTACGAGCTGGCCGACGCGGCGCTCGACGGGCGGCCGATCGAGCTCGACGTCGTACCGCTGTTCGAGACCGGCGAGGACCTGCAGAACTCGGTCGAGGTGCTCGACAACGCGATCCAGCTCACCCGGGTCCGGCACCGGCTCACCGCGAACGACCGGCGTTTCGAGGTCATGCTCGGGTACTCCGACTCCGCCAAGGACGTCGGCCCGGTCTCGGCGACGCTGGCGCTGTACGACGCGCAGGCGCGGATCACCGCGTGGGCGCAGCGCAACGCGATCCGGCTGACGCTGTTCCACGGCCGGGGCGGCGCACTGGGGCGGGGCGGCGGCCCCGCGAACCGCGCCGTCCTTGCGCAGGCTCCTGGATCGGTGGCCGGGCGGTTCAAGCTCACCGAGCAGGGCGAGGCGATCCCGGCCCGGTACGGGAACGCGGCGATCGCGCAGCGGCACATCGAGCAGGTGACGGCAGCGACGCTGCTGGCCTCGACCCCGGCCGTCGAGGAGCGGGCCGCGGTGGCCGCCGAGCGGTTCTCGGTGATGGAGAAGACGCTCGACGAGGCCGCGCGGACGGCGTACCACCGGCTGGTGAAGGCGGACGGGTTCGCGGAGTGGTTCAGCACCGTGACGCCGCTGGAGGAGCTGGGGCAGCTGCCGCTCGGATCGCGCCCGGCGCGCCGGGGTGTCGCGGTGTCGTCGCTGGAGGACCTCCGGGCGATCCCGTGGGTCTTCGCGTGGTCCCAGGCCCGCGTGAACGCCCCCGGCTGGTTCGGTCTCGGTACGGCGCTCGCCGCGGTCGGTGACGTCGACCTGCTGCGCGACGCGAACCAGAACTGGCCGCTGTTCCAGGTGATGCTGGAGAACGCGGAGATGTCGCTGGCCAAGACAGACCGGCGCATCCTCGGCCGCTACCTGGAGCTGGGCGACCGGCCCGAGCTCACGCAGCAGATGCTCGACGAGCATGAGCTGACGACCGAGTGGGTGCTCAAGGTGCTCGGCCAGGAGCGTTTGCTGCAAGGGCGGCGGGTGCTGGGCCGTGCGGTCGAGCTGCGCAACCCGTACGTCGACGCGCTCAGCTACCTGCAGCTGCGGGCGTTGCGGACGCTGAGGACCGACGACTCACTGGACGAGGAGCAGATCGTCCGCACCCGCCGGTTGCTGTTGCTGACCGTTTCGGGTGTCGCCGCCGGTCTGCAGAACACCGGCTGATGTTCAGCGACCTGGACCGGCCCCCGCTGGACGAGAAGTTCCTGCGGGGGCGGCTGGTGCGTCCCGGTGCGCTGTGGACGCAGATCGACGTACTCGCGGAGACGCCGTCGACGAACGCTGTCGTGGCGGCTGCGGCCGCTGCCGGTCAGCCCGAAGGGTTGGTCGTTGCCGCGGAGTACCAGTCGTCCGGGCGCGGACGGCTGGGGCGGACGTGGACCACTCCACCGCGGTCTGCGTTGCTGATGTCTGTGCTGCTGCGTCCTGTTGCGGTCGATGCCGCGCGCTGGCCGTGGCTGGGTCTCCTTGTGCCGCTGGCCGTTGCAGCCGCCGTACGACGGGTTGCCGAGGTCCCGGCACAGGTGAAGTGGCCGAACGACGTGCTGGTCGAGGACCGCAAGCTCGCCGGCATCCTGCTGGAGCGGGTCGACGGTGCCGCGGTCGTCGGCATCGGCTTGAACGTGACGCTCCGCTCCGACGAGAAGCCCCACGAGGCCGCCACGTCCCTGGCTCTCGAGGAGGCGACCACGACCGATCGAGCCACTGTCATGGCGGCAGTACTGCGCGAGCTCGCTGGTCGCTATCAGTCCTGGGTCGACGCCGCCGGCGATCCGTCGGTCGTACTTCCGGAATACCGCGCGTTGTCGGCAACCCTGGGACAGGCGGTCCGCGTGGAGTTGCCCGACGGCACCTTCCTCGAAGGCACCGCCCGCGACCTTGCCGACGACGGCCGCCTCATCGTCGAGACCCCCGACGGCCCACGCCCGCTGGCAGCAGGCGACGTCACTCACCTACGTCGCCCTACCGGCGGCGCTACTCGGTGAAGATCTTGGCTGCGGTGATCAGGGTTTCGATGACGCCGTAGCCGAGGAGTATGGCGACCAGTAGCCAGGAGATGACCAGGCGTGGGGTCTGGTTCATGGCGTTGCCTCCAGCGTGGACTCGGACTTCTCGTGGAAGCGTTCGGAGACGGAGCGGATCAGTAGGTTCGCGACGAATCCGACGGCCAGCACGCCGACCATCGTGAACAGGGCCGGCCGGTACGCCGACGCGGTCAGCGTGCCCGGTTTGCCCTCGCGGTCCAGGAACCCGTTGATGATCAGCGGACCGGCGATACCAGCTGCGGACCACGCGGTCAGCAGCCGGCCGTGGATCGCGCCGACCTGGTAGGTGCCGAACAGGTCCCGCAGGTACGCCGGAACCGTCGCGAACCCGCCGCCGTAGAACGAGATGATGACCGCGGCCAGCAGCACGAACACCACCGTGCTGCTGTCTCCGATGCTCGCCAGCAGCGTGTACGCGATGATCCCGACGCCGAGGTACATCGCGTAGATGGGCTTGCGGCCGATCAGGTCGGACGTCGAGGACCAGCCGAACCGGCCGGCCATGTTGAAGATCGACAGCAGGCCGACGAAGCCCGCGGCGGCCGCGACGGCGACGCTCGACTTGCCCCCTGTGACACCGTCGCCGCGGAAGAAGTCCTGGATCATCGGACTGGCCTGCTCGAGGATGCCGATCCCGGCGGTGACGTTGCAGAACAGCACCACCCACAGCAGCCAGAACTGCGGCGTCTTGATCGCGTTCGCCGCCGAGACGTTGCCGGTGGTGACGAGCGCCTTCTGCCGCACGGCCGACGAGTCGAAACCCGTCGGCGCCCAGCCGTCAGCGGGGACGCGGATGTTGAAGACGCCGAACATCATGATGACGAAATAGCCGAGGCCCAGCGTCAGGAACAGCCCGACGAGTGCCCCGCCGCCGGCCACCGACGTACTGACGTTCGGGTCGTAGCCGGAGTCGTAGAGACCGAGCAGCTGCCGGGACAGCGGGCTGGCGACCAGCGCGCCGCCGCCGAAGCCCATGATCGCCAGGCCGGTCGCGAGTCCCGGACGGTCCGGGAACCACTTGATCAGCGTGGAGACCGGCGAGATGTAGCCGATCCCGAGACCGATACCGCCGATCACGCCGTACCCGAGGTAGACCAGCCACAGCTGGCCGGTTCCGATGCCCAGGGCACCGACCAGGAATCCGGAGGCCCAGAAGCAGGCGGCGACGAACATCGCCTTCCGCGGGCCGTTGCGCTCCACCCAGGTGCCGCCGACGGCGGCGGACAGGCCGAGCATCACGATCGCGATGCTGAACACCACGCCGACAGCGGTCTGGCTGCTGTCGAAGTGCTTCACCATCGACGTCTTGTACACGCTGGTCGCGTACGCCTGGCCGATGCACAGGTGTACCGCGAGCGCGGCCGGCGGGATCAGCCAGCGGCTGTAGCCCGGCGGTGCGACGGTGTGTTCCCGGTCGAGTATCGACAAGACTGCCATCACGGCTCCTTCTCGTCCCCCAGCTGATAACCCCTCGCGCATCCTTGCTCACTGTATGCATTTTGTGAAGTGTTAAACCTCTTTGCCGCCGGATCGTGCCCGCGGGAGTGCCCTTGATCGTGTCGGGAGGGGACAATCGAACCCGGGACCTGTGAGACTGGGCCCATGGCGATCTCGGCGAAGTTGTTGGGTGAGGACGAGTACGTCGTCGTCAGCACCCGGACGCACTGGAAGGCGCTGATCGGCCCGGTGTTCCTGCTGCTGGTCGTGGCGGCCCTGGGCGGGTTCCTGGCCGCGATCGTGCCGACCGGTTCGTTGCAGACGCCGGCCCGGATCGCGATCCTCGCGGTCGGCGTGGTGGTCCTCGCGACGTTCGCGCTGAAGCCGTTCCTGAACTGGTTCTTCTCGACGTACACGATCACCAACCGGCGGCTGATCACCCGGCACGGCATCCTCACCCGGACCGGCCGCGACATCCCGCTGATGCGGATCAACGACGTGTCCTACGAGCACGGCCTGGTCGACCGCCTGCTCGGCTGCGGCACGCTGCACATCGAGTCCGCAGGCGAACGCGGTCAGGTCGTGCTTCCCGACGTACCGCATGTCGAGCACGTCCACCTACAGATGTCCGACCTGCTGTTCGGCGGCCCTGAGGGCCGGCCCGGCGACGGCATCCTCGAGGACGAGCAGCCGCCGGAGCACATGCGCCGCCGCCCGCAGCCGCAGGAGCAGCAGCCGCGGACCGACGACGGCACGATCTTCAGCTCGGACGACGACCGCTAGAAGACTTCCAGGCTCACCGGTGCGACCGGCCAGCCGAAGGCTGCTGCCGTGCGGGTCAGTGCGCCCGGGGTGTGCTCGGTGACGCGGCCGGTGGCGGCGAACTCGGTCAGGGGACGACCGCCGAGGTAGGCGCCGCCGAGTTCCGTGACCGACAGGCTCAGGTCGGGCGCGTCGTTGGTGCGGTCGCACGTGACCGTCGAGCCGTCGGCGGTCAATCGGAACCGTCCGGTGTTCGACTCGATCAGGTTGTCCGTCACGTCCAGCACGACGTCGAGCGGTGTGGCATACCGACGCTGCCGCAGGGCCCGCGGTACGTCGGTCACCCGCAGCCACAGCGATTCGCCGAGCCGGCGCTCCAGGGCGGTCGGGTAGGTGACGAGTTGCTGGAGCGGCTCGTCCACGGCGGCGTACTCGTAGGTGAGCTTGGCGCTCAGGTCCATCGTCAGCAGGTGCTGCCAGAGCGCCTTGTACGCCGGGAGCTCGGGTGCGACCAGTTCCTCGACGGACACCTCGTACGCCGGGCCGGTCGGTCCCCAGATCATCTTGCCCCGCCACAGCGCGTAGCCGTCGATGCTTCCGGTCTCGTCGCGGTGAACCAGGATCCGGCGCTCGGTCCGCCCGCCCCGATCGTCCGTCTTGTCCTGGAGGCGGGCCTGCCAGCGCAGCTCGGACCGCCCGGACACTCCGGATCGCCGCGTCTGCAGCCTGCGCAGGATCGCCGGCAGCTCCTTGAGCGCCTCGTCCACGGTGAGTACACCGAGCTCGCCCGGACGGATCCGGTCGTTGGACGGACCAACACGGTGCAGGTCGACGGTGTACTCCACGCCCCACGCGGCCGCGGTGTACCCGAAGCGCCCGTAGATCGCCGGCTCGCTCGCCCACAGTACGGCGATCGCCTCCGGCACCTCACGCAACTGCCGCCCGATCAGCTGGGACATCACTCCGCGCCGACGATGTGTGGGCTGCACGCCGACACCGGTCACGTGCGCAGCGTCCACCAGCGCACCAGGCACCGACAGCTCCCTCGTCAACGCCCTGGTCGTGCCGATGATCTGGCCGCCGTCGGTCGCCACCAACGCCCGATCCGGCTCGAACAGCTGCTGCCAGAGCTCGTCCGGCTTCGGGTCGAACATCATCGCCCCGCCGAACACCGCCTGCACCGCGCCGTACTCGCCGGCCTGCGCCGCCCGCACCTGGATCTCGCTCATCCCCGCATCTTCACACGCCCTGTCGACAACCGCCGCCCATTTAGCAGCATCAAGACAAGTAAAGGGGGTGGACCAATGATCAAGCCACTCGCAACAACCGCGGCGGCCCTGCTCGCCGCAGCCACCCTGGCGCCGGCCGGTACGGCGGCCGCCACATCGACGGACAGCTGCGGCCTGTCGGCTTCGTCGGTCACCGCGCGAGGTGACCACAACAACCTCGGCATCCTGTCCACCAGGCCGCCCACGGCGACCGGCCAGGCGCTCGGGCGTGCAGCGTTCGCGCCGGGCCGGGTGAAGGTGATGGCGTCGATGTCGGTACTCGCCGACCAGGGCCCTGACGGCTCTCAATACTCCGTGTACGGCTACGTCGTCATCGGCGACGCGCTCTACCAGGCGGCATACGACGTGCACAGTGACGGGATCATCGACAACCCTCCGGCGGCCTTGCGGCGGATCGGTGGCGGCTGGGGGAACTTCACGACGGTGGAGGAGGCCGAGTACCAGGGGCCGACCCAGGGCGGCGTCTCGCGCTGGAACGTGTACGGCCTGCGCAGTGACGGCGTGCTCTTCCGGTGGAGTGTCAGCAGCAAGGGCGTCTGGCGCAGTACCGGATCCGCGCCCGGCTTCAGCTCGGTGAAGTCGATGGCGCTGGTCAGCAAGTCGGCGACCTACGACACCTTCGTCGCGAACACCCGCGGCGGCGCGCTCTACACGATCCACATTCCGACCAGCTCACCGATGAAGCCGGTGGTCAAGGTGGTCCGCACCCGCACCTGGCAGGGGTTCGAAACCTTGATCGCGCACAAGTGCGGTGTCTACGGCACCATCCTGCTCGGCATCGACAAGGACACCGACTCGGCCTACCTGTACGCCGTCGGGCGCTTCACCGGGACCAGCACGGTGATCCAGTCGGTGGGCAAGGTCCCCGCAACCTTTGCCGACAACGTCTACGCCCGGCTGAAGGACCCGGGCGGGCCCTTGAACGGCGAGTGACTCAGCGAACGACGGGGAGGTCGCCGGTCGACTCCCCGTCGAGCTCGGCGGGGGAGTCCGGGGCCGGGGTGTGTTCGACCTCGTCCAGGGCGATCTCTTCCCTGAAGACGAACTTCCGGTACGACCAGAAGCGGAACAGGGTGCCGAGGCCGAGACCGATGAAGTTCGCCGCGATGTTGTCGGACAGCCAGGTGTGCAGGTCCAGCACGTACCGCGAGAAGGCCAGACAGCCGGCCGCGATCAGCAGGCCGATCCCGTTCAGCACGAAGAACAGCACGTACTCCCGGTGCAGACCGCTGCGCTCCCGGTGCCGCCACGTCCAGTAGCGGTTGCCGAAGTACGTCACGATCGTGGCGACCGTGGTCGAGATCAGCTTCGCGGTCAGCGGCTTGTGGTGCAGCATGCCCTCGCCCGAGTCCGCGAGGACCAGCGGGTTGTTGAACACCAGCCAGTTGTAGATCGGCAGGTCCACGACCAGCCCGAGGACACCGACCAGACCGAACTTGGCCACTTCGTGCACCAGGTGCTGGAACTGGTGGTACAGCTTGGTGACGAGCTTCAACGGGGTTCGGAACCTTCTGTGATCACACCGCGACGGGAGGGCAGCTTCCCACGGTACCCGGCGACGGGTGCTACCCCGAAATCGCCCGCGCGCCCCAGAGTGTCAAACCTGGCCGCCGTCGGGCCGATGCTGTAAGGACATTAGGCTCCCACCGTGAAGTTCGATCGGAAGGACCTCCCCGCCGGTACGCCGGTGGTCGGCATGGTCGGTGGCGGGCAGCTGGCCCGGATGACCCAGGAGACGGCCGTCGCGCTCGGCATCCAGCTCCGTGTGCTCGCGGAGGGCGCGACGGTGTCGGCGGCCCAGGCGGTCGCCGACGCGCCCGTCGGCGACTACCGCGACCCGGAGACGGTCCGCCGGTTCGCCGCCGAGACGGACGTGGTGACGTTCGACCACGAGCACGTCCCGACCGACCTGCTGCACGCGCTCGAGGCGGACGGGGTCGCGGTCCGGCCCGGCCCGGACGCGCTCGTGCACGCCCAGGACAAGGCCGTGATGCGGGCCCGGCTCGACACCTTCGACGCGCCGTCGCCGGCGCACCAGGTGGTCGCGAACGCCGCTGACGTCGAGGACTTCGCGAAGCGGGTCGGCGGCTTCCCGGTCATCCTGAAGACCACGCGCGGCGGGTACGACGGCAAGGGCGTGTGGTTCGTCGACGGCCCGGACGACCCGCAGATCGCGACCGCGTTCGGCAGCGGCGTACCGATCCTGGCCGAGGAGAAGGTGGACTTCGTCCGCGAACTGTCCGCGATCGTGGCGCGCTCGCCGCACGGGCAGGCGGTCGCGTACCCGATCGTCGAGTCGGTGCAGCGGGACGGCATCTGCGTCGAGGTGACCGCGCCCGCGCCCGGCCTGGCGCCGGAGCGCGCCGCCCAGGCACAGCAGACCGCGCTGCGGATCGCCGGCGAGCTCGGCGTGGTCGGCATCCTCGCGGTCGAGATGTTCGAGGCCCGGGACGGGCGACTGCTGGTCAACGAGCTCGCGATGCGCCCGCACAACACCGGGCACTGGTCGATCGACGGCGCGGTCACGTCGCAGTTCGAGAACCACCTGCGCGCGGTGCTCGACCTGCCGCTCGGATCACCCGCCGCGCGGGCGCCGTACACCGTGATGGTGAACGTGCTCGGCGGCGACGTCGAGGACATGCACCGCGGCCTGCTGCACTGTATGGCCCGCGACCCGGGGCTGAAGGTCCACTTCTACGGGAAGTCGGTGAAGCCGGGCCGCAAGGTCGGCCACGTCACGGCGTACGGCGACGATCTCGAACAGACCCGGGAACGCGCGCGGCACGCGGCGGCGTACCTGACCGGCACCATCGACGAGTAAGGGTGAACATGTCCGTTGGAATCGTGATGGGGTCGGACTCCGACTGGCCGACGATGAAGGCCGCGGCGGAGGTCTGCGCCGAGTTCGACGTGCCCTTTGAGGCAGATGTGGTCTCGGCGCACCGGATGCCGACCGAGATGATCGACTACGGACGGTCAGCGCACGAGCGTGGCCTCAAGGTCCTGATCGCCGGCGCCGGCGGGGCCGCGCACCTGCCCGGGATGCTCGCGTCGGTGACGCCGCTGCCGGTGATCGGCGTCCCGGTACCGCTGAAGTACCTCGACGGGATGGACTCGCTGCTGTCGATCGTGCAGATGCCGGCCGGCGTCCCGGTTGCGACGGTCTCGATCGGGAACGCTCGGAATGCAGGACTGCTGGCGGTCCGGATCCTGGCGGCTTCCGACGAACGACTGCGGGAGCGGATGATCGGCTTCCAGGAGTCGCTCGCGGAGGTGGCCCGGGGGAAGGGCGGCACGGTGCGTGACGGGGCGGCAGAGTTGCGTAAAGGTTGAGGTCTGGACTGGTTTTCCACAGGTCGGGGGCGGGTAGTCGTGAGATCCCATTGGTTGTCGTTTAAGGTCGTCGATCGTGACTCCGCCCACTGACTCGGACACGCAGCGCATTCCGGTCCGCTACTGGATCTGGCTGTTCGGCGCTGCCGTGTCCCTCCTCGGCGATCTGACGATGTCGTTCGCCATCGGCTGGTCCGCCACCCGCCACGGCGGCAGCGTCGCCGGCCTCATCCTGCTGCTCGCCGCCGCCCCGAGAGCGATCCTCTTGCTGGTCGGCGGCGCGGTCGGCGACCGGTACGGCGCACCGCGCGTGCTGCTGGTGAGCTGCACCGCGATGTTCCTGGTGACCTCGGCCCTGGTCCCGGCGACCCGGGCCGTGGGCGAGCCGGTGTGGCTGCTGATCATCCTGGCCCTGGTGGTCGGGGTCATCGATGCGTTCTTCCTGCCCTCGTCGCGCGCGATGCCGCGACTGCTCGTGCCGCCGCCGCAGGTCCCGCGCGCACTGGCGAGCTTCCAGGTGACGGGAGTCGTGTTCGCGGTCACCGGTACGGCGGTGGGCGGCGTCCTGGTGAACTGGGCCGGTCTGTCCGCGGCGGCCGGCTTCGACGCGATCACCTTCGGCATCATGATCGTGGTCCTGCTCGTGCTGCGGAACACGATCGCGCCTCCCGGCCGGATGCCGGCCGGGATGCTGCGCTCGATCGGCGCCGGGATCCAGGTCGCCTTCGGCCGGCCGCTGACCCGCGCGCTGCTGATCATGATGACCGTCGCGGCCGGTTTGCTGATGCCGCTGGACGCGCTGCTGTTCCCGCTGCTCGCGCGGGACCACGGATGGGATGCCGCGACCGCCGGTCTGCTCGTCGCCAGCCGCAGCCTCGGAGTGGGCGTGATCGCCGTGCGCATCCTGCTACGGGGCGCGTTCCCGCGGCCGGGCATCTTCGCCGCGGTCGGTCTGCTGGTGGCGGCGGTCGGACTGCTCGGCCTGTCGGTCCTCGATCCGCTGCCCCTGACGTTCGCCGCCGGTGTGCTGAGCGGGATCGGCGTCGGAACGTTCACCGGTCACGTGCTGCCGTTGCTGATGAACTCGGTGGAGCGTGAGTTCCAGTCCCGTCTGCAGTCCATCGTCGTGCTGTGCCAGAGCATCGCGATCATGATCGCGAACCCGGTGCTGGGCAGCCTGGCCGATGTGAGCGGCATCGGCATCACCGGCGTCTGCCTCGGTATCGCGTGCGCCTCGGCGCTCACCGGCTGCGTCGTCCTCACCCGCCCGGTCCTGCGGGAGGCGAAGGTCGCCTAGGGCTTCCCGGGCGCCCGGTAGGTCCAGCCGGCGGCGCGCCACGCGGCGGCGTCGAGGTTGAGGCGGGCATCGACGACGACCGGGGTGCTGACGACCTGGCTCAGGGCGACCGGGTCGAGTTCGCGGAACTCGGGCCACTCGGTGAGGTGCAGGACGGCGTGGGCGTCGCGGCACGCCTCGATCGCGGTCGGGGCGTAGCGCAGCGTCGGGCGGACCTTGCGGGCGTTCTCCATCGCCTCCGGGTCGTAGACCGTGACGTTCGCGCCGTGCAGCTGGATCCGGCCGGCCACGTCGAGCGCGGGCGAGTCGCGGACATCGTCCGTACCGGCCTTGAAGGCGGCGCCCAGGACGGTGACGTTCTTGCCGATCCATTCGCCGCCGAGGGCGTCGTGGGTGACGTCGACGATCCGGCCGCGGCGGTGGTGGTTGATGTCGTCGACCTCGCGCAGCAGCGTGATGACCTCTTCGACGCCGAGCTCGCCGGCGCGGTGCATGAACGCGCGCAGGTCCTTCGGCAGGCAGCCGCCGCCGTACCCCGGGCCGGCGTTCAGCATGCCGCGGCCGATCCGCTTGTCGTACCCGAGCGCGTCGGCCAGCTGGGTGACGTCGGCGCCGGTCGCGTCGGCCATCTCGGCGAGCGCGTTGATGAACGAGATCTTCGTGGCCAGGAACGCGTTCGCGCCGCCCTTGACCAGCTCCGCGGTCGGCAGGTTGCAGACGACCACCGGCGAACCTTCCGCGATCGGTGTGGCGAACACCTCGCGCAGCCGCGCCTCGGCCGCCGCGGACTGGACGCCGAACACCAGCCGGTCCGGGTGCAGGGTGTCGTCGACGCCGTGCGCCTCGCGGAGGAACTCCGGCTGCCAGGCGACCTCCACCGCCGAACCGGCCGGGGACTCGCTGTGGAAGCGCTGCTCGAGGATCTTCGACGTACCGACCGGGACCGTGGAGCGGCCGACCACGAGCGTCGGCCTGGTCAGCAGCGGCGCCAGCATGTCGACGACCGAGTGCAGCTGGGACAGGTCGGCGGCCTCGCTGCCCTCGAGCTGCGGGGTACCGGCGCAGATGAAGTGCACGTCGGCCCAGTCCGCGATCTCGCGGTAGTCGCTGGTGAACCGCAGCCGGCCGGAGTCCACGTGCTTCTTCAGCAGCGGGTCCAGCCCGGGTTCGTAGAGCGGCGCCTTGCCGTCGTTCAGCAGCTTCAGGCGGTGCTCGTCGATCTCGACCCCGATCACGTCGAAACCGAACTCGGCCATCCCGGCGGACGTGTTGCAGCCGAGGTAGCCGGTGCCGATCACGGCGATCCGGAGCGGACGGGGCGTCGCTTCACTCATGTCGGGGACTCTACCCATCGTGGTTATCGGCCGGTGACCGGCTCATGTATGGCCTGTGCGTACTTGGTCACTTTCGGGGTACGACGTCCTGCCGGCGCGCGTGGTTCGTCGTACTGTGTGACTCGTGAGTAACTCATTCGAGCTGTACGCGCTGTCCGAGGAGCACCAGGCGATCCGCGAGGCCGTTCGCGACGTCTGCGACGCCAAGGTCGCCCCGCACGCCGGGGACGTGGACGAGCTGGCCGAGTTCCCGAAGGCGTCGTACGACGCGCTGAAGGCGTCGGACTTCCACGCGCCGCACATCCCGGAGCAGTACGGCGGGGCGGGCGCGGACGCGCTGGCCACGGTGATCGTGATCGAGGAGGTCGCCCGGGCGTGCGCCTCGACCTCGCTGATCCCGGCCGTCAACAAGCTCGGCTCGCTGCCGCTGCTGCTGTCCGCCTCCGAGGAGGTCAAGCAGCGCTACCTGCCGCCGGTCGCGGCCGGTGACTCGATGTTCTCGTACTGCCTGTCCGAGCCCGAGGCCGGCTCGGACGCCGCCTCGATGAAGACGCGCGCGGTTCTCGACGGCGACGAGTACGTGGTGAACGGCGTGAAGCGGTGGATCACGAACGCCGGTGTCAGCGATTTCTACACCGTGTTCGCGGTCACCGACCCGTCCGCGCGCTCCCGTGGCATCTCCGCGTTCGTCGTGGAGAAGTCCGACGAGGGCGTGTCCTTCGGCGCGCCGGAGAAGAAGCTCGGCATCAAGGGCTCGCCGACGCGCGAGGTGTACTTCGACAACGTCCGGATCCCGGCCTCGCGGCTGATCGGGGAGCCTGGCACGGGCTTCAGCACCGCGATGGCGACGCTCGACCACACCCGGGTGACGATCGCCGCGCAGGCGCTCGGGATCGCGCAGGGCGCGCTCGACTACGCGCTCGGCTACGTGAAGGAGCGCAAGCAGTTCGGCAAGGCGATCGCGGAGTTCCAGGGCCTGCAGTTCATGCTCGCCGACATGGGCATGAAGATCGAGGCCGCCCGGCAGCTCACCTACGCCGCCGCCGCGCGCTCCGAACGCGGCGACACCGACCTCACCTACTTCGGCGCCGCCGCCAAGTGCTTCGCCTCCGACGTAGCCATGGCCGTCACCACCGACGCCGTCCAACTCCTCGGCGGCTACGGCTACACCCACGACTACCCGGTCGAACGCATGATGCGCGACGCCAAGATCACCCAGATCTACGAAGGCACCAACCAGGTCCAGCGCATCGTCATGGCGAGGCAACTCCTGAAGGACCTCAGCTGAGACTGTTTCCGCAGGTCATCCCTGAAGGAGCGGGGCCGGTCAAGAGGGTGTTTGACCGGTCTTTGTTCTTCTCCGCTGGGTTTGGGGGCGCGTCGAGGTGAGGCGTCGTGGTCATAGGCTCGGGCGGAGCCCGACCGCTTAGCGGCCGTAGGGCCTTGACGACGGCGCCGGTCGGCGCACGATCTGGATTTGCGGAGAAGGGTTTGCGGCGTGGCTCCTGCTGTTGGGTGGGGGTGGGTATCTCGCTCGTCATGGCCGGGTGTGCCGGTGGTGGCAGGCCCCGGGTGGTGGGGCTGCTGTCATCCCTTCGCCGCGCCAACTTGGGGGCGGTGGCGGCATGATGGGGTTCGTAGTTGCTGGTCGGCGGGGTCAATCAGAGGCGCGACCACGCCAGGTGCTCTGAGTGCTTTGAAAGAGCCTGGGGGTCTTGACCTGCACGACCCGCGCCGACCGGTCCTAGGCGGCCGCTGGCTGATGCCGTGTCCGCGTGCTTGTCGGTGTATTTGCGCGGCCGCGGATCCAGGGCACGGACGTGGTGGTCGCGCAGAGCGTAGAAGACGTATTCGAGTTGGCGGCGGGCGGCCGCGACAACGGCGATGTTGTGGCCGCTGCGGGCGGCGACCCGATCCCGGAATCGCCCGACCACGGTGGTGCCGGGCAGGATCTGCACGGACTCGACCATCGCCCAGCGGACCAGTCGGGAGCCTTGCTTGGTGATCCGGCCGCGATGCACGTGCGCGTCGGACTCATGGTGGGTTGGTGTCAGCCCGGCCCAGCAGGTCAGCTGCTCGGGCCGGTCGAACCGGTCGATGTCGCCGATCTCGGCGACCAGCACCGCGGTCAGGGTCGGCCCGATCCCGGGAATGGTCTGCACCGCGGCATAGCCGGGGTGCAGCGCCAACCGGCCCCGCACCATCCCAGCGGCGTGGTCGATCTCGAACTCGAGCAGCTCCATGACCCGGCGCAGCGACCCGATCCTGGCCGCATACGGCGCCGGCAGCTGCGCGGAGTCCCGCAGCCGGTCCAGCAGCGCGGTGCCGTCGACACCGAACAGGTCGCTCATCGACACCGTCACCCCGCACTTGGCCAGCATCGCATGCACCTCGGCCTTGCAATGGCTGCGCAGCCCGACCAGCTTCGCGCGGTGCCGGACCAGCTCCCGCAACTCCCGCGTGGCCGGCGGCGCGATCCACGCCTCGGGCAGCCGCCCCATCCGCAGCAGGTCAGCCAGATCGGCGGCATCACGCTCGTCGTTCTTCACCCGCCGGTACTCAAACGCCTTCACCCCCAACGGGTGCGCCAGATGCACCCTCGCGCCCTGGGCCCGCAGCGCATCCACCGCCCAATACCAGCCGTAGGTGGCCTCCAGCACCACCTCCGGGCTGTCCCCGGCCCGGGCAATCACCGCCGCCAAACGATCCACGTCGTTGACGATCCGGACCCGCTCCAGCACCTCACCCTCGGCCGTCGTCCGCACCAGGACCGAACGGCGCCGATGCAGATCCATCCCCACAAACTGCCGTCCCGCGTACGCTTCCATCAGGGGCCTCCTTCGTCGTGAAACGCGAGCAACCCCAGCATCCGCCGGGGGACCCACGAGGAGCGGAGACCCCGCTCCTTCATCGCATCAGAGGGCCGGCTCGATCGCAGCAGAGACAGACTCCGACGACCAATCGGCCGATTGGGCCGGGAACGTCGATGGCCCTTCAGCCTGTGCCGTCTGGCCTGGGCTGGGTTTCTGTCTGGCTGGGCTGCTCTGTGGCAAGCCTTCTCCGGCGTTTCTGGGACGAACGACCTGCGTAGCGGATGTATCGGAGCTGATCCTTGTCTGCTTTGACGTCCTCGAATTCTTCAAGGACCTGTCTCAGGACCGAGTCGGTCGCGTGATCCTCGGCCCAGAGACGCGCATCAACCAGTTTTCCGTAGACCCGGCCGTAGCGGGTGCTCAGCTGCCGCGCTTGGCCGGCTTCCTCGGCGTAATTCTTGATCCGGGGAACCAAAGCGGCGAAACTCGACAGCACGCCGATTATCGCGACGAGTGCCTGCGCCCATCCGTTGGCTGTTTCAGCCAAGGTTGCCCACACGGACAGGCTGGTGATCGCGGCCAGAACGCCGGCAGTTAGCGCCCAGCGATCAGCTAAGCGCTGCATCCTGTCGGCGTACACCTGTAACTCCGCTGTCCAGCCTCGAGCGTTGTCCTCGCAAACCTGGATCCTCTCAGGCGTGATCGGCGGCTGACTTTCCCAGCCCGGCGCCGGCTGCTCATCAGGCATGCTCACGACTGTCGACCTCCTCCATTGGGGCTAGCCGTCGAGACGTTGACCGGGCGGCAGTTCCTGAGCTGCCACGACCCTCAGCCTGTGTGGTAGTGCGCGCAACGCCTTGTGGACCAACGCCACGGCGTGCACCGACGACGTGACGACAGTTGCGTTCCGCGGATAGTTTGCAGCGACGTCGACGGCGGCCCACTCCGCCGCGGCGAGGGCGGCAGGGTCGTGGGCGCTAAGCAAAGCGGACTCTACGTGTTGCGGAATCCGGGTCGGGTTCGGCATCAGCAGCAGACCGACCCGCCAGGCTTCCTCCGCGAGGCACTTGCGGACGCGGGCAGCGACGATCGCTGGATCACGCTGGGCGTTGGGTACCGTCGTCGGGTCGCGTAGCAGTGGATTCTCCGAGAAGGAGAGCTTCTCCGAGTCGATCCCGGCTGGGCCGATCTCCATCAGGAGCCACAGGATGCGCGCCAGATTGCGAACCGACCGGCCTTCGCGAACGAAGTTCCGGACGCACGCGGTCAGCATGTACTGCCGGGGATAACACTCGAGGAAAGTCGCGCCCATGTCCGGCAGCGCGAAGGCGACTTCCTCGAAGGCGCTCTTGATGTCGTGGTTCCAGACGAACCAGGATGCGTGATGCAGGAGGAAGGCCCTGAGAGGCCTCTCGACGACGTCGTCCCATCCAGCGTCCTCGCCGAGTTCGAACGGGCCGACGCGAACATCGTTCGCGGTGAGGCGAACCTGTCCCGGAGGAACCGCTGCGGGCACCAGTTCGAGGTCGGGGAAGTGCACGCCCTTCTGCGCGAACAATGCCTTGCGCAACGAGATCACGGCGTCCGGCCGGGGGTTTGCCCGGCGCAAGGTGTGCTCCGCGACCTCGAGGCGGAGCCGCGGCGGGCGGGCAGCCAGCTCACGTTCACCGATCTCCTCGGCGGAGACGTCGGGTATTTCCGATTGTTCGATCATCCAAGGGTCGAGGCCGGACGGCGTGCTCGAATCACGCATCACCGAAAAGCCATGGTCGACGAGGTACGCCGATACCGGGTCCGGCTCAGGACCGAGCAAGATCGACAACCGGCGCCGTAGCCGATCATCGACGGTCGCCATGAGCTTGGCAGGATTGGCCTGCAGGGAGGGATCGATGCCGACGGCCACCGGCCTGCCGTCGATGGCGATTTCCAGGCCAGGGCGGTCGGTGGATCGCACCTGGACGTCGAGGTCGTGGTCCAGCATCAACGCAGTCAGTTGCTGGGACAGCAGCTCCTCGAGCCGATTGACGACCAATCCCCAGCCGCCTTCCTTCCCGGGCACGCGAAGCACAACCAGCCGACCCGGTTGAGGTGCCGCCGCCATCTCCGGTGGGATCCGCTCTGTCCGAATGCTCTTCATCGCGTGCACGATGTCCCGGATGAACTCGCTCATGACAGCTCCTCTTCCGCGAGGACCCGAACCCTTGTCGCCTCGGTTGCGAGCATCCGCCAGACGAAGGGGCGAAGCCGGAAGTTGCCGACAGCAATCGCCACCACGCCGGACGTGCTGGACTGGCCGGCGAGCCAGCGGCGGAGGTCTGCCATCAACTCGATGGCCTGGTCCCTCTCCATCGACCATGCCCAGGAATCGGCTGATGCCAGCCCGCGTTCTGCGCGTTGCTCGAGCTCCCTCGGCAGCCGGACCGGGTCGCTGTCCCGCTCACGCCCAAGTCGCTCTGCCCCCAACCGTCGTCGGACCACGCGCAGCGCGTCCATCGGACCATGGCACTGAGGGGATTTCTCCGCTTCTCGCCAGCCGGCCAGGATGGCGTCTCGGTCGATCACCGGTACACGCTCGCGAAGCAGTAGCCTGAGCACGCGCGCCAAGCGGAGTCGTGCGTCCGGTGTCGGTGGTTCGCGACCGTTCTCGAGGGCGCCGGTAGGATCCCAACGCCGCAACCACAACGGGATGTCGTCGACGATCAGCAGGCGGTAGAGCTGAGCCCGAATCGCCTGCTCGCCAACGCTGAGCAGCTCCACGACTGCGGCCGCCGGGTCAGCCGGCAGTTGTCGCTCGGCAACGACCTGGTCATAAAGCAATATGGCGGTCGATGTGCTGCCTGGCGAGTTGGGTTCAACACGGACGCCGGGTAGCTGCACGCCCATCTCTTCGATGAGTTTCGAGCGGAGGCCACCGATCGCCGTGGCCACGTCCTCGTTGTGCCGAAGATGCGCGTGTCCGGCGTCGAGCCGGACTTCGATCGGCGACACGAAGGGAAGCATGTCTGATCCATGGACCGCGTCCCGGCGCAGCCGGTACACGTCGTCGAGTGGCAGACGGTCGATGACCCGGGTGATATCGCGGGTCGCTGCTCGATCGCCGGGCTCTGCGGAGCGCTCGAGCAAGGCCTGACGGTGGCGCCACCAGGACGGCACATCCCTCGCGAAGACCTGAAAAACGTCGTCCAGCACCGATGGGCTGTCCGGTCCCGGGGAGCGGGCAAGCAGCGCGATGTCGGTCGGCAGCCTTCGTCCCGCCAACTCGACTTCCGCGAATGCGAGTCGTCCCGCCAGGTCAGTGCGGATCTGGCTGCCTCCGTCGAGCAGGGGCAGGATGTCCGGCAGTCTGCGCCAGTTCTCGGCAGCCAGGGCGAGATCGTTGGCGTCGTGAACTGCTCGGTCCCCACGATCGAGGATCGCCCGGGCGGCGCGAGCGAGGCCGAGTCGGGCCTCCGGAACATCGTGGCGCCGGCAGAGTCGTTCGTACAGGTCGAGTGCCGTGACAGGGTCGCGGTCGGCCATCGCAGTCCGGGCCCGAGCAGCGATCTCTGCGGGGTCGTCGATGTGGCGGGTACCGGAGCGCAGTGCGGCGATCCGGTCCGCGGCCAGCTCCGTCAGCTCGGTGAGCTCGGGCAGCGACCGCCCACTCGGCAGAGTCTTCCGCAGGGCCTCGAACTCCATGGTGGTCATATGCACGAGTTCATGAGCCGTTGGCGCGGCGATGATGCCACCCCGAAGCGACTCGGTCCCTTCTGCCAGGTCCGCATCATCGCTTCCTCGCATCAGCAACATCTGACCCAGGTCGCGCCGGAAGGACGCATCTCTCGGCGCACGATCGACCAGGTCACGCTGGATTGCGATGGCATCGTCGAGCTCACCGCTTTGGAACGCCGCCCAGGCAGACACTGCTTTGGAGGAGAGCTGCGTGCGGTCCACCCAGGTGGCGCGAGCCTCCGCGCGAGCGCCGGGCAGATCGCCCAGAAGGACCAGACAGCCGGCCCGGAGGTAGGTCAGGCGCTCGTCCTCGCCGTTGAGTGTGCTCAGCGCTTGTTCGTATCGCTCGAGCCTGATCAGGGCCAACGCACGATGTACGACGAGCTCTGTCTGGCCTGGCCAGTCGGTGAGCGCTTTCGTCGCAATATTCAGTGCGGCCTGGTACTGGCCCAGATCGAGGTATGCCCCAGCCTGACGTGCGGCAGTGAAGGGGTGGCCGTAGCCCTGTTGCTGGCCCTGAGCCGCGGTGGCTAGCGCCTGTCGGGGCAGGCCCGCAACACGTAGGAAGGTGGCGAGGAAGCCGTGCGCTGCTTGGTTCTGCGGGTCGAGCAGCAGTGCACGTTCACACAGAAGCGACGGATCTTCTCCGTCGTGTCCCAGCTGCCGCTGGTAGTAGGCGACCAGCGCGGCCGACAGGAGGACCCAGGCCTCGCTGTTTGTTGGGCGCCTGATCTCGAAGCCGGCTGCGAGATGCGTCCCGGCGTCCTGGAGCACGTCGGGACTGACAACCTCATCCACGTCGACCGCATGCTCACGCAGCGCGTCGGCGTACGACCAGTGGTGCTCGGCGACGTCGGGACTGAGCTGGCATGCCTTCTTCAGTAGTGCACGGGCACGACCGGGCGACCCGGATCCGGAGAACGCGACGCCCGCTGCGTAGTAAGCCGCACCTGCCTCCGGGCTTCCCAGCCGCTTCAGAAGCTTCGCTTTCTCGGTCAGTGCCTCCGCTTCGGGTGCGGCCCCGACACCCCGGATGCCTTGGTCAAGGGCTCGCTGAAGCAGGTCCAGTGCGGCGGCTGCGTCGTCGGTGCACTGGGACAGTCGCCACAGCAGATTCCCGGGAACTGGCCGCAGTAATTGCGGCCTGGCAAGGATTACCTGCTCGCTCTGTGCGGTCGGGAGGGCGGAGGCCGCCACCGCCTCGTCATAGAGATCGTTTGCACGGTCGGGGAGATCCTGGGCCATCGCCAGGAGTGCCGCTGCGATGTGGATGTCCGGCGTCGGCTCCTCCGACTTCAGAGGCCTCCGCAACAGTTCCTCGGCAGGTTTGAGATCTCGCTGCTCGATCAGTACTTCGGCTGAGACCGCAAGCGCCAAGCTTTCCAGCCAGGCGACTTTGTCGATCAGCTGGGATCGCGACTGCGCGACTGCCTTCTGAGCCACGCGCCAAGCAGCCTCGTAGTCTGCGAACCAGTAGACAAGGGCGCGCGCCCGGAGGACGGCGAGCTTCACCCACGTGTCCTTGCCGAGTATCTCTGGACCGAAGTCGAGCAACTCGCCAGCCGCGCCGGGCACGTTCCAGATCTCACTGTTGCGCAATGCGGTAGTCAACTTGGCCATCGGGTCGGCCAGTTGTTGCTCGACCTCTCCGCCACCCGGGAGGCCCAGAACCTCGTCACACCGCTCCCACCGCTCTCCGACGACCCCTTGTAGCCACACCGCCGCCCACTGGTGCGTGGCAGATGGGGAGCCGGACTGTTGCCGACGGGTCAGGTCCTCGATTCGCAGGCGCCACCAGATCGGACCGAAAGGTTCTGCGACGGCAGCCTTCTTCTCAGCCGCCTCCACAGTCGCCTCGACGCCGGACAGGACATCGTCGATCTGGCGCAGATCAAGCCGCCAGCGCCCGACGGAACCGCGGATCTGCTCGGTGTTCCGCCGGCGCAACGCGCCGATCATCAGCCGAGTGAGTGGTCGAGCCGGTACCGAGAGGTCCAGTTCCTGCAGTCGCTTGGCTGCCAACGAGAGCGCCGCCTGAGACTCCTCATCCAGTGCGTCGGACATCGCCGGTCACCGCCTTGAGCATGCTGTTGAAGATCCCGAACATGGAGAAGTCGTCCGCGTGTTTCTTCAGTTGCGCTCGGAGGATCCGTTCGAGGTTGAGCTCATTGGACGCGACCTCATCCACCCAGTCGACGAGCCTCTGGCGCTGGTCGGCCGTCAGATCGCTGGTGCGCACGATCTCGATCAACTGCCCTCGGATCGGGCTGTCGAGGGCGAACTCGGGTCCGTTCAGGGGGCCGATCGAGCTCTTCTCCGGCTGACGTACCGGACCGTCCGCACAGCGCAGGTAGAGCACCGGTGCGCCGAACCAACGCATGTTCTGGTCCTTCTTGCGCATCTCGCTGCGCGCGAACTGGACCGACTGGCCGACCGCCTTTCCGCTGGCCAGCTGCTCGTAGAATGTGCGCAGGGGTCCTTGCGCCGCCGCGGCCGCGAGCGGATATTGCATCGCTAGGACGGCGGGAATGCCGCGATCGATGAAGTTCGGCGCGAGTCGCTCGAAATTCTCACTCGGATCACTTTGGTCGCCGGTCCACTCGCAGAGATGGAGCACGACGAGCTTGGTGCCTGCCCGTGAGCCGTTGCTCGCCTCCCGACCGGACAACTCCACGAGTGCATCGATCAGCACGTCCGGCGGCTGCCATGTCGGCGGTTGATCCTCCACGCCATAGAAGATCTTGGCCTTGCCGCGCTCGCCGAGGCAGGCGCCGACGAGGTGGATCACATCGGGCGGCGCGCCGTTCGGGACGCTACCTTCGCTGACCACGGCGGTCCGCGGCGGCCAGTCGTCGATGGCGACCTCGACTTGATCGATGGCTCGTACTCCGTCGATCATGCGAACCACCTTGCGATACTCGTCGCCGAAACCAGCGCCCTCCGGTAAGGCGAGCACAAACCGCACGTTGAGTGGTTTCGCGGTGGGCTCGAGCTCCTGCTGCTCCCCGGTGCGGACAAATCTGCTGAGTACCAGTTCCGACCGCGCCGAGAGGAAGTAGCCATGCGGGCAGAAGAGGAACTCCCAGGGCAAGCCCATCAGGCGCAGGACTTCGGCATCCGCGCCGTCGAAGGAGATCAGCACGCGCAACGTGCGTCCTTTGCGGTCTTGGTCGATAGCCTGCATCAATGCGGGACCTACATGCGTTCCTGCGAGGATCATGTCCCAGAGATGCGTGCCGAGCACCCGGAACGTCCGTGCGGTCAGCAGGCTCTGCCGGCTGCGGTCGAGGCTGGGCTTGTTGGGGTTGGTCATCAGCCGGCCGAGTACGTCCCAGTTGTTCAAGAGGTCCTCGAGCAAGTCGATCGTGTCGTCTCGCAGCTGATCGACTTCAATCGGGTCCGGGTCGATAAGTATGTCTGTTGCCTCAGGCGTTGAATAGATGCCGGCGACCTGAGTGGCCGACACCCTGACCTCAAACTGGTAGCGCCTCATTGCGCCCCTCCTGTTCCGGCCCGGGCAACAGAGGAGCATCGCTGTGCAGATACACCACTGGTACGCCGATAAGACGTACGCTGTTGTCCGTAGTGGCTATGTGCGCTCGCGCCGCTTGGACGGCCACGTCAGGCGGTTGTCGCTGCGCGAGCTCGTGGTAGAACCTCGTGCTGAAGTTGGTTGCGGTCTCGTTGGTCACGGGGTACTGCATCGCGACCACGCAGTGGACGCTGGCCCGGCATAGCTGCGGAGCCACTCCGGCGAATCCCGCCTCATAGTCGGTCGTGCCGCCTTCGCAGGCGTGCAGGACGACGGCACGAGGCGTCCACTCGGGGGTCACCAGCAGGTCCACCACGCCGGAGTCCGGTATCCACGCAGTCTCTCCGTGCGGGGCCGCAAAGGCCAGCCTTCCCTCTCCGCGGTCGGCGTCGAACCTGCCGTGGCCCATGAACTGAACGATGTGCGGTTGCCAGGCAGTGATGATCTCGCGCAACTCTGCTGCGCCGGGACTGTAGACGATCTCGACCTCGAGACCGCAGTCGACTGCGGCGCGATGGATGCCGGCCAGGACCTCGTCGGCGTCTACTCTTCTCTCTGCCTTCGGCTGCGACACGATCGCCAGCAGGCGTGGGTGCCTTATGAAGTCGAGCTCCGGGATCCCCGCCCTGGAAGGGATATAGCGCGAGAGCGTGACCCCGCTTCGGCCTGCCAGGAACCAGCCCTGCTCGTACTGCTTGTCAGGCCGATAGAGGAACTCCCAGGGAATCGAGGCCAGACGCGCGTGCGGAAACGTACCGGGGAACGTCAACGTCAGCCGAACCAGTTGGTATCCCTGGGCTGCTGTGCAGATCCAGTTCCAGAGGTCCGGTGGAAACAGAGCGCGGTGGAGCAGCGCCCCGAAGGTGCGGATCTCCGCCTGGATCCACCGGCGCCCACGTTCTTGCTGCCAGCGCTCGAACAGGCCGATCAGCTGCCGGTCGAGATCCGCGCTACTCAATGGCAACGGCAGCGTTGGGGAGTACGCGTTCTCGCCAACGACTCGCGCCGAGATTCTGCCCTTTTCGTCGACCTCGACCGCGATTCGCCGGGCGTTCATGGCATTTGCCCGGGGCACAGGACGACTCGGACACTCGACTCGTCGTCATTGCGGTAGCGCACCGAGTAGGAATAGGCCGTGCGAAGATCTTCGTCGTTCCAGGGCTCGGTGATGTCGGTGGCGTAGTTGAAGACGAGCTCCGCTCCGTCCGGCGCGCCCTTGACGACGGTTGCGATCGCGGTCGGGTCCGGGTGGCCGAAGTAGCCTCCGTTGCTGGAGATGAGGTAGTACCGCGCCGGGAGCAATCGGATCAGTTCGGCGTTCAGGTTCTTCTCACTGCCATGATGGGGGAGCTTGAACGCCGTCAGTGCAAACGTCCCGTCGTCGCCACCGCGCTCGGCGACGAGTCTGCGGGCCGCCGGGAGCAGCTCGCCGGGCGTCGCGTCGCCGGCCAATAGCACGCGCACGCCTCGGTATTCGGCAAGAATCACTATGCTGCTCGCGTTCGACACGGATCTGTCGGTGCCGGCACGGTCGGCCGCGAGCTCGTCGGGATCAAATGCTTCGGGACCCAGCCAGGTCTCGCCGGGGAGATGAATCCGGCTGCGGCGCTCGAAGGCGGCGAGCACATCGTCCTCGGTATCGAGGGACTTGAGATCCAGCCCTGCGTCTTCGCACACCTCGATCCATTCCGCGGCGAGTCGGTTGAGTGTGCCCGATGTCGGGCCGAGCACTGTCAGCCGGAGCCCGCCCGGCAGGTCTACCTCCGGTAGCGGTCCCTCGTCCGGTGCAACTACGGCCGCTCCGCCGAAGGCCACGTTCCAGGGGATCTGCCGACGCTTGATAATGGCCGCCAGGATCTCTCCGTGAACGGCATCGAGGTAATCACCGAGTTGATCCCAGCTGTTGTGCCAGACGTTGTCGACGATCAGCGGAAGTTCGGCGTCGTTGACGAGCTTGATTGTTCCCTCGACATGGTCGGCGTCGATATGGGTGAGCACCAGGAGGTCCAGTGCGCCTTCCGCGGCGATCTCTTCCATCCTGGCGTGCACATCTTTGTAGGCCCAGGCCGGACCGGCATCGACAAGCATCCGATGCGACCCTGTGGCGCCGTCCCAGGTCAGCAAAATCGCATCCCCATGGCGCGCAGGCAAAAGCTCGACCGTCATCCGGCCGGAACGTGACTCATCCATCCCCTCGGCCCCCCTCGTGGATGATTCCATTGCACAGCGGAATGACAAACTTGTCCACCGCCACTCACCCACCGTATTGACACAGTGCAGGCCTGTTGAATCCCTGTGCGTGGATCCGCAAACGGAGTGCCAAGACCCTGTGGTGCGATCAGGGGGCGAGTCGGGGAAACTTGATCTCGATGTGGGATCCACGCGCAATCTTTCGAGTGTCGTGCAGGGTGGCCCGCGATCCGTAGAGCTTGAGGGTGTCGTCGTCGGGCACGCTCGGCCAGTCGTCGTCGTGGGTCGAGACCAGAGCATGCCGGTCGCGGCCGTCGTCGCTCGCCATCGGCAGCACGTCGTCGATGTGGGCGTCCAATGTGCCGTTGTGGCTGCCGTGATGGGCGACCTTGACGAAGTGGACCGGCCTCAGAACTCCGAGGTCGTGCATCAGTTGCCACGACTTCAGCTCGGCGTCGCCGGGGAACAGCAGGCGCCAGCCGCTCCATTCGATTTCCAGTACGACACTAGTGTTGTTGTTTGCCTTGTCGATCTCCCTGATGTTCTGCCGGATGCCATCGCGGCGGGCACGGACGAGGTCGAAGTACCCGCCGGGATCCACTCCCGGTGGTGGACTCGGTAGCTCTTCAACTGCCGGTGTGGTCGGCGCGCCGTTCATAGCAGCGGCCGCGAGCGAGCTGCCGCGGAGTACGGGCCCGTAGTAGGAAGAGGTGTCCTCCTCTGGAGCGAGGATACGCAAGTGGGCCTCCTCGAAAGGATGCTTCCCCGACAGCTTCGTCGTTCGATCCACATAGTGGGTCTGGGACTCCGGGGCAAGCGTCCGCAGATGGTCGATGTAGTCGGCGGTGGTCAGTGCGAAGCCCCGGTCTGGGGCCAACGAGTTGTTCTTGACCATCATCGCGAGCCAGGCGTCGCTGTCGGCCTGCCGCAGGCGACGCGGGTCCCCGAGTGCGTCAACCAGATTGCGCCGCTTCTTCCGCGCGTTCTCGTGAGTCTCGTAGTAGTCCGGGTGGGCGGACCCGGTGAGCCACGCGTGCTGCGCTGTGAGCTCAACGCCCGCTCTCGATGCGGCGAGCAGTCCCTGGACGTGGTCGAGATGCTCGTGGGTCATCACGTAGAGGCCGACCACTCCGTTGGTCCGGTCGGCGATGTCGCGGACGACGTCGACGAAGACATCGTCTGCGTTTCCCTCACCGGCCAGCAAATTGCCGACATCGATGAGGAGGTGTCTGGTCGTGTCCCGCTCCGGAATCGACACCAGTACTGCGTCCCCGAAGCCGACGTTGTAGGCGCGGACGACGAGCTCATCCATGGCTGGACTCGTCGGACTGGAGCGCGACGCCCCCTAGGACGAGCGCGAGACAGGTGCCGTCCTGCCAAGACAGGCTCACTGTGGCTCCGGTCGGTGCCGGCTGCCGAGCGTCGTCCTCGCTGTCATGGTTCCAAGCGACCTTCAGGATGAGTTCACGCTTCGTGAGCCGCTGACCGTTCTGCTGTCCACCGGTCGCTTTCGTGCTGTCCACGCGCGGCAACACGGTGAACGGCCTGCCCGGCGGCATACCCAATACGTCGCGGTGCGTTTCAACGTACTGGTACGCGGCCCAGTCGCTGTCTCTGATCTCGGGCAGACGGGCGGGTGTCAGGTCGAGGCTGTGCGGGCGCTCGCAATCGAGTTCTGTTGCCGCCGCGACGACTTCTCGGGTGACGAAGTATTGCGCGAACTGCTCCCGAATGGCAGGTGTGTCTGGATAGATGGCCTTGTCCGCAGCGAAGGTTGCCCTCCCGACATCGGCGAAGCTGAGTTCGCCCGGCGGCAGATAGTCGATGCCTCGGAGCAGCAACCGGCGGAAGATGATCTGCGCGCTCGGCAGGGCCTTGTTCGCCGCGCGATCGCTGACGGTGGTGTCCGTCTCGCCGATCGCGGATTTCGCCACCTCAGCATCGAACTGCCTGGTGAAGATCGAGCGCAGGGTGTCGTAAAAGATGCTCGACAGTACGGTGCTCAGCACATGCGGACGCTCGCCGGCCAGTTCGGGCAGCGTACTGTTGTTCGACAGATCCCTCAGTTCGGTGCGCGCGATGCCGCCCGGCCCGGGTGTCGCCCGGCCGAACTCCTCGGCGATGGTGCTGAACGCGTTGGCTCCGCCGAGTGTGTTGTTCGACCGCTTGAGAACCGCCGTACGCAATGCGCCGCTGTCCAAGGCCATCAGTACCGCGACCAGATCCGCGAAGGCCTCGTGGATCGCGAGCGACTGCGCCGTTGAGCAGTCGTACAGCGACGGAACGACGGCGTCCAGCAGGGCGTGCCCGCACTCGTGGGCGACGATGTCGCGGCTGAGAGCCAGGTAGATGGGCTTCTTGCCGGTGGGCGTGAACCAGAAGAACTGCAGACTCCGCGTCGCGCGTTCGTAAAAAGAGTTCTCCCATTCGCCGGCCCGCGGTACAACGAGCAGCTGGTCGCCGTCGAATGCCCACGAGACCTGGCGTCCAAGCGCGTCGGGACCTTCGAACATCCGGATCGTCTGGAAGACGATGCCGAAGGCATTGATCGCGATCGATGCCGGCGACTCGGGATCGCCGTCGTCGGGGTACGAGCCGCGCACGGATCCGGGCTTCGAGGGAACGAACCTCGCGGCAGATGTGAGTGGTTCGCTGGTTCGCGGGTCGAAGTCTACGACCGCGACCCGTCGGCACGCGGGACCGTCGACAAACCGATCGTTCTGCTCTTCCGGGATCTTCAGTTCCTTCGTCTCCCGCGCGAGGTCCGCGCCGGAGCCCTTGACCTCGTCCGCGGTGAGCGCCCGGTCCTGGACGAGCAACTGAACTTTCGCCATTGGGCCAGCCATGGTCGCCCCCTCTATTGACACAGCGCGCGTTGGCTATCGGCCCGGCGGATTGTCCGGATACGGCCAACTCTCGGCAGGCAGCTCATGGTCGACGTACGCCAGAAGGCCGGCGTCGGCCGCCGCGAAGCCCCAGTTGATGAGCATCTCCTGTTGCTCGTCGGGCATGTCGGTCAGTCGTGTGCTGATGCTCGCCAGTTGCGTGGTGATCGCGGGATCGACCTTCATGTACGGCCGTTTGGTTGCCAACGGCCAATTCCGGAAGTCGCTGACCGTGCTGATGAAGAATCCGTTGTGTAGGTCGTCCGAACTCTTGAAGGCGCTGACGACCGCGCTTCGCCGCAGCGACCTCACCTGGGAGTCGATGATGTTCAGCACCCGGACGATGCCGCGTGCCCAGTCGCGTCCTGGTTCGTCGTCTGCAGCGAGATGCCCGCTCGCGTCGCTGATGTAGACGGTCTGGTATCGCTTCCAGACCGCCTCGATCCCGAGGTTGTCGTAGACGCCCCCGTCGCTGAGCAGGATGTCGGACCGGTAGCCGGGAGTCGTGTACACGTTGCCCTTGACGGTCTCCCAGCGTGCCTGCGACAGGTCGAGCTCGAAGGGGGAGAGGAACGGCGGAAACGCCGACGATGCGGCCACGGCCTCGGCCAGCAGGATGTCAGGCTCGGCGACCCGTCCGACCTTGTAGTCGGCCACGTACGGCCGGCTGAAGCGCATCAGTACACCGGACTCCAGGTTTGTGGCGTTGATGATGAAGCGCGGTCCGGATTCTGGTGGCAGGCTCTGCAGTGTCGCGTTGCCGTACAGGTGCTTCTTCAGCTTGCCGATCACCCGGTCGGAGATCGAGACGAAGGGGAGGGCCGCACCTGCGGCCACCGCCGGTAGATCGACCTTGGTGTGGGCGAAGGCCCGCAGCGGCTCGGTGATGTGCTCGTCGAAGTCGGTCGCGACGTCCTTGTCGTCGAAGGTCAGATCGTCCCATCGAAGTCCGAGCAATCCCGCGGTGATGGATCCGCCGGAGACGCTGGAAACCCTCTTCAGCTGCCGAAGTTGCCCGGCAAGGTTCAATCGCTTCAGTACGCCGACGTGGAACAACATCGCGCGGAAGCCGCCGCCGGACAGACACAGGCCGATGCCCTGCTGCGGTTCCTCGTGAGTGTCGTCCGGACCTGGACGCACCGGGCTGGAGGGCGCGAACTCCTCGCCGTCCGCGCTACGGACTGGAATATCTGTCATTTCTGATCCCCCCAAGGGCGCAGATGCTGTGGTGCTCATCGCGCGACCCCGCCGTCTTCTTCCACGAACTCGATATCGGCCGCCGGCGTCGATGGGGAGGTTCTGGAGCTGGTGCTCACTCGTGGGAATCCCCTGTCAGGCAGCACGCCGAAGCGCCCTGCCGAGCATCCACGCCCGTCGAATACCCACCCCTGTAACCCGGAGTACTCCTCCAAATCACCGAAGTCAACCAACAGATGCGCATGAAACGAGTGCATGAAATAGACCAACTTTTGTGCGCATCGACAACCGCCTCCGAACCATACGAGCAGCGGGTCGCAGAGTACGGCGGCAGTGGACTCCTCAAGGTCGTTGATGAGTTCGAGGTGCCAATCGGTGCGTGTTCACTGTCGAGCCGCTGGTCCGTCCGAGTGGCTTGGTGCAGCCGAGCGAAGGGAAGTCGCGCAGGCCGACCTTCGGAGCGGCGCGACACGCCGGGCCGCCGGGTTGGAAACCAGATGCTCAGTTTTGCGAGGCTTTGAGCTCCCGCGGTGCTTGTTGACCCAGGTGGCGAACGACTCCAGGTCCGGGTTCAGCTCGCGGACCTCTGCGAGGTTGCAGTCGCCCTCTTGGCCCTGGCTAATCATCGGCTACCGCCGAGGGTTGCGGCTGGTGCCGCCGGTGAGTATTTGGCGATCGCTCGTACATAAGCGGTATGCCTGCGTGGACTGTGGGGATCGGACGAGATGTACGTTCGCGGTCCGGCCAACTCGTGGAAGGCATCGGATGGGCGATTCAGAGCCGATGTTCCTCCGACCGCTCGCGTTGCCGGACGTGGCGACCTATGTCTCGTGGGGCTTCGACCGGCAGTTCTGCGAGCACGCCGGGTGGACGGTGGACCTGCCGGCAGCTGCCCTTGAGGCGCACTGGCGGGCATTGGTCCAGGCGCCGAAGCCGGACCACCTCCGTCGCGCGGCTGTTCGGGGACGAGATCGTCGGCTACGTCGACCTGGCCGGCGCGGCGCCGGATCGGCGGGAGCTTGGCTATGCCATCGGGCCTTCCGACAGCTGGGGGCGTGGGCTGGGTGGAATCGCTGCGAAACTCGGGCTCGACTGGGGATTTCACGAGCTGGGGCTGGACGAGATCTGGGCCGAGGCGGTCGATGCGAATCAGGCGTCGGTGCGCATCCTGCAGTCGCTCGGGATGACCGAGACCGGCCGAGGACAATACGAGCTCTTCCTCGCTGCGGCGACCTACTACCGGTGCTTCTCGATCACGCGGGGTTGGTGGCGATCGTGGTGACCAGGGTTGCGGCGCGGGTTACCAGTTCGGTGCGGCTTTTGGCGCCGGCGTGGATTTGCATGGCGACGCCGTCGAGGACGGATGTGATCAGGCGGGCGCGCATCCGGATCTCCTGGTCGGGCAGGCCTGGGGTGACGCGGCGGATGAGGACGCCGAGTTCGCGGTAGAACGCCTCGTAGATCTCGTGGTTGAGGAGGCGGAAACGCTCGTGGTGGTACGCGAGTAACGACATTGTGCCGAACACGGCGCCGGCTCCGGTGGTCCAGTTCCGCACCAGGGCCCGGGCGGAGGCGGTCAGGCCGTCGATCGTAGTCGCCCGGCGTACGGCGGCGAGGTCGTGCTCGAACTCGGCGCGGATCACGGCCTCGAGCAGGTCGTCGCGGGTCGCGAAGTAGTACTGCAGGTTTCCCAGCTTCATCCCGGCCTTCGCCGCGACCCGCCGCAGGACGAACTGGTCGAACCCGTCCTCGACCAGCAGCTCCCGCGCGACGGCGAGTACGGCGTCCCGCCGGGCCGCGCCGCGGTCGCTGAACGAAGTCGTCACGCCCGCACCTTATCGCCGTCTAGGTCGTTGACCTACAATTAGGTCAACGACCTAGAACAGGAAGGTATTCGGATGCCAGACCGTATGACCCGGGCCGAGCGGGAGGCCTTTCTCACCGACGTACGTGTCGGGGTGCTTGCCGTCACGTCGGACGATCCGGAGCGTGCTCCGGTCAGCGCGCCGGTGTGGTACGACTACTCGCCGGAGATCGGCGTGACCGTGATCATGAACGCGAAGTCCCGCAAGGGCGTCGCGATCGAGGCCGGCCGGCGGTTCGTGCTCGTCGTCCAGTCGGAGGCGACGCCGTACCGCTATGTGACCGTGGAGGGGCCGGTCACCGAGATCCGAAAGCCCGACACCGTGAAGGATCTCCTGCCGCTCGCGATCCGGTACCTGGGCGACGACTTCGGCACGACGTACACGAAGGAGTGGGAGGAGGCCGGCGGACCGGAGACCGACCTCGTGTACGTGATGCGGCCGCAGCAGTGGAACACGGCGGACTTCACCCGCGACTTCGCCTGAGCGGTCGCGTCAGCCGTCGGCGTACTACGGTGTGCGTCGAGCGGCGAGGCGTCGGAGGTTCACGGGGTGGCGGATGTGTTCGCCGGGCGGTTCGAGCTTCTCGACCCGATCGGGGTCGGTGGGGCCGGGACGGTGTGGCGGCGGCTCGGTGGAGACCCTGGTGGCGGACTTCGGGCCGCTGCCGCCGCGGTACGCCGCCGAGCTGCTCCGGCAGTTGCTCGGCGCACTCGACACGATCCACACAGCGGGCGTCCTGCATCGCGACGTCAAGCCCGCGAACCTCCTGCTCGAGGCGACCGGCACCGCGCGGCCGGTACTGCGGCTGACCGAGCCGCGCCTGACCATCCACGGAACAGTCGTCGGCACCCCCGGCTACCTGGCTCCCGAGGCGCTCGCCGGGGCCACGCCCGCGCCGAGCCAGGACCTGTACGCCGCGGGCGTGACCGCCTGGCAACTCCTGACCGGATCCGAACCTCCCGAACGCGGCACCCTCCCGGCCCGTCCTCTCGATGCCGTCGACCCGATCTGGGACCTGGTCACCCATCTCACCCAACCCGACCCCCGCCGACCGCCCCCACTCCGCAGCCGAAGCCCTCGAATCTCTCGCACCCTCCTCGCCGAGCGGTGGCGCGGGGAGTGGCGGGCCGGGATACGTCGGCGAGGCGAGCGGTGCGCGGAGGCCGGGTCGATGAGCGCATCGTCACGCACGCCCCGAGCTCACCGGCCGGCGAGCCCGGTCGGTTCGCTCACGAGGCCTGCGACGCTGGGAGCACCTGGCCTGGGCGGCCCGGACCGCGGCGGCCTGACTACCCGGCCGCGGCCCGCAGCAACTTCTCCGGCCAGGCAGGATCGGTGACCGTGGCGATGGGGTAGCCGGACGCCCACGGTCCTTCCCAGTGGACCTCGATCCCAGGGTTGTGGGCATCGGTGCCGTCCGGAAGGAAGAGGTGCGGGCTGCCCTGCACGGCGTCGGTGACCGCGACGGCGTGGTCGTCCATCACCGCCGACCGGGACCGACCGCTGTCGAGCGCCGCGGCCAGTTCGCCGGCGTCGACGGACTCGACCTCGGCCGCGATGTCGAGGATCGTCCGGCGGTGATCGATCGGCCGCGAGTCGAACCAGAAGGCCCGGCGGACGGCGGCGTCGAGGTCCTCGGAGGCCTGCAGGCCTTGGGTTTTGGCGGCCTGGACGGCCTCGGCGGCGAGCAGCACCGTCGACGGGTACGTCCAGTCGGGCTGCGTCCACAGCCGGAACCCGATCTCGGGAGCGAGTTGCCCGAGCCCGACCGCCTCGCTGTCGGTCCCGGGCCGGGAGTGCGGACCGTTGAACAGTTCGAGGGCGAACGTGTGGTGGTCCAGCCGGACCGCGCCGTCCATCCCGAGCTGGGCCCGGGTCGTCCGGAGCCGGTGGATCGCCACGTGCGCGAACGGGCACAGCAGATCCGACCACACCTGGATCGTCCCGGCGGTGACGTTCACTCGTCCTCCTCGTGGTCGGCCCCGGTCGGGTTGCTCGTGAAATGCTCCGGCTTGATCAGCACCGCCGTACGCCGGTCCGCCACCATCTCCCGGTCGTACGCGTCCAGATCCGGATGCACGCCGCCCGCGGCGTGGTAGATGTCCCGCAGCAACACCCGCAACCGCTCCGAGTCGATACCCTCCAGCGGATCGTCCGGACCGGCCAGCTCGACCGCTCCCTGCACGCCGATCCACTCCCAGTCCGCGCGGAACACCAGCGTCGCGGTCGGCGTCCGCCGCAGGTGCGCGAGCTTCGCGGTCCGCCCGCGCGCGACGAACGCGACGACCGGCTCGCCGGTGAGCGGATGGTCGAGGACCCCGGCGTTCACCACCGAGGCGGCCGGCTCGCCGGAGCGCCGCTGGGTGATCGCGACGGCCAGGAAGTGATCCCGGCGGCCGAGTTCGTTGATGCGGGCCAGTCCCGCGGTGGTCTCCATACCGTCGACACTAACGGACCGTGGTCCGGTTATCAATCGCGAGGCCAGAGCAGCGGCTGGATCGCCGGGTCGGTGTAGTCCGGGTCGGGGTTGTGGCGGACGAGCGTGTCGTTCGGGTGGCTGGCGCCCGCCCGCCGGCGGTTGTCGGCCGGCTGGAGGTGGATGGCCAGCGAGCGGCGTGGCGCCGCGCTCAGGTTGCCGGAGCTGCCGTGCACCGTCCGGCAGTGGTGGAAGCTGACCTGCCCGCGACGCATCCGCGGTACGACGGGCGTCGGGTCGTACCCCTGCGCGACGATCGACGCCTCGAGCCCGGCCGCGTCCTGCGAGAAGAAGTCCAGCCCGGTCACGGACCACCGATGGCTGCCGGGCAGGAACGCGACCGCGCCGTTCACCTCGTCGACGTCGTGGAACCCGACCCACGCGGTGAGCATCTCGTCCGACGTGCACGACTGCCAGTACTGCCGGTCGGTGTGCCACCCGACCTGCGCCGCCGATCCGCCCGGCGGCTTGTACAGCAACTGGTCGTGCCACAGCCGGATCCCAGCCGCGCCGGACAGTGCGGCCGCCGTCGCCGCGATCGCCGGATGGTGGACCAGCGCGGCCAGTTCGTCCACCCGCAGGGACGAGTAGTCGTTCTTCCGCAGTACGTCGCCGTCCTCGGGCTGCCACCCCCGCGTCGCCGGTACGTCGGGCAGCGCGTGATCGTGGTCGCCGGCGTAGAACCGCTCCATCCCGCGCTCGGCCGCGTCCAGTACGTCGGAAGGCACGATCACCGGCGAGATCCAGTACCCGTGCTCGCGGTAGAAGGCAATGTCGTCAGCATCCATGACGATCAAACTAGAAACCGACCGGCCCTGCCGGCGTTGCCGATGTTCAGGCAACTGGACACAATCCTCAGGTGTCTCTGTACCGACCCAGTGGGCTGCGCGCGGGCTTCCACGCCGACGGATTCGCGCCCGGCAGCGGCCTGCTGCACGCGGGCGAGCAGTGGGTGCCCGAGCAGTTCTTGATCGAGTCTCACGAGCATCCCGTCTGGGAGATCTACCTTCAGCAGCACGGCACCACGCACTGGGTTGCGGGCGGCGAGAGCTACGCGCTGCGGCCGGGACACCTGTTCGCCGTACCGCCCCAGGTCACGCATCACCTCGCGGGCCGGTCCGGGAACCACCACTTCTACTTCGCGGCCGTGGATCTGGACGTCGTCGCGGAACGTCACCCAGGCCTCGAGCGGCCGCGAGCCGTTGTCCATCGCGAAGCCGGCGATGTCGCCTACGCCTTCGCGCAACTGGTCCGGGAGCTCACCACACGCTACGAGTACGCCGAGACCGGACTCACGCTGGCCGTCGATCACCTGGTCCTCGCGGTCTCGCGGTCCCTGGCGCCGACCGCTGGACCGCAGCTCGCGATGCATCCCGCCGTACGAACGGTGAAACGCCTGCTGGACCAGGAGTTCCACGAGCGCTGGACACTCAAGGAGCTGGCGGACCGTGCCGGGCTCGCCCCGGCGTACCTCGCCGAGCTGTTCACCGGCGAGCTCGGCCAGCCACCGCACCGCTATCTCAACGAGCGCCGTGTCGACCGCGCCCGCCAGCTCCTCGAATCCAGTGACATCACCATCACCGCGCTCGCGCTGAGCCTCGGCTTCAGCTCCAGCCAGCACTTCGCGCGCGTGTTCCGTCAGTTGACCGGCGCCACGCCGACCTCGGTCAGATCGTCACGATCGCGGTGACGCCGAGCGCGACGCCGACCAGATAGGTGCCCAGGGCACCGATATCGCGGAGCGGGCCGTGGGACGCGAGCGAGGCGGAGCGCAGCATGCCGAGCGCGTGCGTGAACCGGACGACGACGGCCGCGACCGCGAGGACGTCGATCAGCCGGCTGTCGGACAACGCCGAACAGACCAGCAACAGCACGATCATGGTCGGGATGTACTCGGCCGCGTTGCCGTGCGCGCGGACCGCGATCAGCAGCGGGTCGGCCGGATCGGTCGGCTGCTGGTTGCCGCCGCCGCGGAGCGCGCGGTTGCGGGTGACGTTGGCGCCGAGCAGGAACAACAGGATGCCGAGCAGGGCGATGCAGACAACAGTGGTCGTGCTCATACGAGTGCTCCTTCGAACAGGCTGCTGACGATGGTGTGACTGAGCCGGGTCCCGAGCAGGGCGTCGGTCTTGTGCATGCCGCCGGGACAGGTGACGTTGACCTCGATCAGCCGGCCGTCGATCACGTCGAGACCGGCGATCACCAGGCCGTGCGCGCGGAGCACCGGGCCGAGGGCGCCGACGATCGCCCGGTCGTGGTCGTCGACGTCCGCGGGCGCGACCGGCGGGCCGATCCGGAAGTCGTCGACGGCCGGGCGCCGCAGGACCGCGCCGGCGATCTCGCCGTCCAGCAGGAACAGCCGCTTGTTGCCCTCCGCAACGGTCGGCAGGTACTGCTGGGCGATCACGTGCCGTCGGCCGCCGTCGGTCGCCGACTCCAGCAACGCGGCGGCGCTCCGGTCGTCGCGCACCAGCCAGACGCCGATCCCCGCGAACCCGTCCACCGGCTTGACGACCGCCGTACCGACGCCGCTCACGAACGACCGCAGTGCGCGCGGATCGGCGCCGACGTACGTCGGCGGGCACAGCTCGGGGAACTGCAGCGCGACGAGCTTCTCGTGCATCGCCCGGATCCCCGCCGGCCGGTTGACGACGCGCGTCCCGGCGCGTTCGACGAGGTCCAGCAGGTACGTCGTGTGCAGGTATCGCGCGTCGACTGGCGGATCGATCCGCAGATGCACCACCTCGAACGACGCGACGTCGACGACCGCGGCGCCGAGGTCGTCGAACCAGGTCGCGTCCACGATCCACCGGTGATCGCCACCGGCCAGCCGCGGACGCAGCCGGATCCGTCGCGCCCGGGCGCAGACCCGGCCCTCGACGACTGCGAGCTCCTCCGGGCCGCAGCACCAGACATCGAGCCCCAGGTCCTGGGTCGCGCTCATCAGCCCGATGCCGGCGTCGATGTCACTGTGCAGTCCGGCCAACGGGTCGGTCACGAACAGCACGCCGGTCATGCCGCCACCTCCTGATCCAGATCGCCGGCCGCTGCCGCGCTCCACAGCCCGGCCGGCAGCCGACGCAGCACGTCGCGGCGGCGTACGTCGTCGTACATGAGGTCCTGCAGCACCGCGATCGCCCGCTCGACGTCCTCGGGCGGCAGGGCATCGAGGAAGCGCACCTCGAGGTACGTCCCGCGCGGCCGGACCGGCGGGAACAGCGTGCTCAGATGCCCGGCCGGTCCGTCGACGAAGACCGTGGCGCCCGCCGCGAAGGCCGTGTACGACGCGACCGGATCGCCGTGCAGCAACCTGTCGTCGAAGGCGGTCCGCGCCGGATCGACCTCCAGCCAGGTGGCCAGCCGGTCGCTGCGGTTGAAGCGCGCGGCGAGGTACGGCCCGGCCAGGTTGAGCACCCGCCACTGCTCGATCCCTGCCTGCCCCGGCCACCAGTCCACGCAGATCTGCGTGGACGCGGTGCGGCGCATCATCCGCCGGCCGGCCGGTCCGATGCGGTCGAAGTGCCGCTGCATCGCCAGGTAACGCGGCGACGTCAACTGCAGCGGCACGTCCGGCCGCGGGTCGACCGGGATCGGCCGGAGTGAGATCCCGGCCAGCCGGGTTTCGAGATCGGCGGTCAGCACGCGCAGGTCGTGCACCGGTTCGCGCGACGGCGGCAGGCTGAGCTCGAGTTGCCCGCCGGGCTCGAAGCTGACGTACGGCGCGGCAGCCGACCCCGCCACGGCCCGCCGTACCTCCTCGATCGGCACCACGCCGCCGTCCACCGCGGCCACGACGTACTCCTGCTCGATCGCGACCCGCACCGACCGCCGGCGCCCCCGCGCGAACAGACCGGCCACCTCCGGGTGAAGCTCCCTGGCCTCCATCGGCCCTCCCTGATACCGTAAGGATTCCTGTCGAAATATTGGAAGGTATCCTTACGACATGTCAAGGCCTCAGCTGCGGCGGCCCGCCCACAAGCCGCTGATCGCGCTGGTCGAGCGCGCCAACCGGGCGCTCCAGACCGACCTGGTGCGGCAGGCCCACGCCCGCGGGCACACCGAGGTCAAGATGACCCACAACTCGGTGTTCGCGACGTTGCACACCGGGCCCGGGCGGGCGGCGGACATGGCCGCGCGGGCCGGGATCACCCGGCAGTCGATGGGTGAGGTGATCCGCGACATGGTCGCCCTCGATCTGCTCGAGATGCTGCCCGATCCGAACGACGGCCGGGCGAAGGTCGTCAGCTACTCCGAGCACGGGATGGAGGTGGCGGGTGACGGCTTCAGCTACCTGGCCGATCTCGAGGACCTGTTCGCGGAGGAGTTCGGTGAGGAGGAGTACGCGATCGCCCGCGACGTCCTGGGGCGCCTGGTCGACGTTCTCGACCGGGTCGCGGCCGAGGAGGCTCAGGCCTCGTCGTCGGCGGGCGGCAGCGTCGGGTAGTCGACGATCGGGTAGAGACCGACCGTGAAACCGTACGTCGTGCCGCCGCCGCGGGGGAGCTGGTCGAAGCGGTGGATCAATGCGTCCACCTGCTGCCAGAACTCCGCGGCCCGCTCGTCGGGGATTCGGGCGTGCCGGATGAACGAGCGCATCTGCCCGGCGTCGTAGG
Source organism: Kribbella sp. NPDC051936 (assembly GCF_040680955.1). Taxonomy (NCBI): domain Bacteria; kingdom Bacillati; phylum Actinomycetota; class Actinomycetes; order Propionibacteriales; family Kribbellaceae; genus Kribbella; species Kribbella sp. NPDC051936. Next base: position 732,919 of record NZ_JBFAXS010000003.1, read on the forward strand.
CCGGCTTGGACTCCTCGGCCGCGACCTCGAAGTCGTTGAAGTCGTGCGGCAGTTGGCCGTCCTTGCCCTGCCGGCCGAGCCCGACGAAGAACATCCGCGCCGCCCGCCCGTAGAAGCGCTCCTCGATCGCTCGCACCCGCCGGGTTCTGACCACCCGCAGGACGCCGGCGTCGGTCAGCACCTTCACGTGGTGCGCGACCGTGCTCTTCGGCCGCCCGACCGCCGTGGCCAGCTCCGTCACGGTCGCCGCGCGCTCGTGCAGCAGTCCGAGGATCGTCGTCCGGAGTGGATCACTGATCGCCCGGACCTGCTCCGCGGTGGTCAGCTCGAGCGTGTCCGCGAGCTCGTAATCGGGCACCGGCTTGTTGATCGACATGGCCCGAATAGACTAGCATCGCCGATTGTTCGAGATATTTGGATCATTGGAGCTGATGATGGCCGAGGTCGTGCTGTACCACCACTCGCAGGGGCTGACCGACGGGGTGAAGGCGTTCGCCGAGGAGCTCCGGCAGGCGGGCCACACGGTCCACACGCCGGATCTCTACGAGGGCAACACCTACGCGACCCTCGACGAAGGCATGGACTACGCGCGGGCCACCGGGTTCGGGACGATCCTGGAGCGCGGTATCGAGGCGGCGCAGAGCCTGCCGGAGAACGTCGTGTACGCCGGGTTCTCGCTCGGCGTGATGCCGGCCCAGAAGCTGACCCAGACCCGGCCGGGCGCCACCGGGGCGCTGTTCTACTACTCGTGCCTCCCGGTCGAGGAGTTCGGTAGCTGGCCGGACGGGGTGCCGGTCCAGATCCACGGCATGGACGAGGACCCGTTCTTCAGCGAGGAAGGCGGCGACCTGGACGCTGCCCGCGCCCTGGTCGCCGCCGTCGGCACCGCCGAACTGTTTCTCTACCCCGGCAAGGAGCACCTGTTCGCCGACTCGTCCCTCCCCGGCTACGACGCGACTGCCGCCAAGCTCCTCCTCGAGCGCACCCTCGCCTTCCTGTAGGTGCAGGAGGACAGGACGTATACGCCCACTAGGCCCGATCGGCCGCGCCGCTGAGCGTGGCGGCTCCGGCAGTGGACGTATACGTACTGTCGAGCCGCTCGCGGCGGGTGGGGATGAAGGAGGCGACGGCGAGGGCGGTGAGCGCGGCGCCGGCGCCGATCAGCAGGACGACCCGGAAGCCACTCTGCGACGGCAGGGTGTAGCCGCCCAGGCTGATCGTCAGGTTCGCCAGGATCACGCCGGCGACCGCGCTGGACACCGAGGTCCCGATCGACCGCATCAGGGTGTTGAAGCTGTTCGCGGCCGCGGTCTCCGAGACCGGTACGGCGCTCATGATCAGCGCGGGCATCGCGCCGTACGCCAGGCCGATGCCCGCGCCGATCAGCAGCGAGACCAGCACGAGCTCCCAGACCGAACCCATCAGCACGCTGCCCACGCCGTACCCGGCCGCGACCACGAGCGCGCCCAGCATCAGCGTGACCTTCGGGCCGCGGGTCTTCGAGATCTTCGCCGAGAACGGCGCGGCGACCAGCATGACCAGACCCGACGGGCCCATCACCAGACCGGACGCGAGCATCGACTGACCGAGGCCGAAACCGGTTGCCTTCGGCATCTGCAGCAGCTGCGGCAGGACCAGCGACATCGCGAACATCGCGAATCCGAACACCATCGACGCCAGGTTCGTCAGCAGCACCTGCGGGCGAGCGGTGGTCCGCAGGTCGACGAGCGGCTCGCCGGTCCGTCGTTCCCACCAGCCCCACGCGAGCAACGCGACCACCGCGAGGGCGAACAGGCCGAGCGTCCGCCCGCCGGTCCAGCCCCAGTCGGCGCCCTGGGAGATGGCCAGCAGCAACGAGATCAGGCCGATCGACAGGCCGAGTCCGCCGAGGACGTCGAACCGTCCGCCGGAGCGCACCGACGACTCCGGGACGAAGCGCAGCACCAGGCCGAACACGATCACGCCGAGCGCGGCCGACAGCCAGAACAGCGTGTGCCAGCTGAAGTTCTCGGCCAGCAACGCGGCCGCGGGCAGGCCGAGCGCGCCGCCGACGCCGAGCGAGGCGCTCATCTGCGCGGTGGCCGTACCGAGCTTCTCGGCGGGCAGTTCGTCGCGCATGATGCTGATGCCGAGCGGGATCACGCCGGCGGCCAGGCCCTGCAGCGCACGGCCGGCGATCATCGGAATCAACGAGCTGCTGAGCGCGGCGACCACCGAGCCCGCGACCAGCAGGCCGACGCTGATCAGCAGCATCCGGCGCTTGCCGTACATGTCGCCGAGGCGGCCCATGATCGGCGTCGCGACCGCGGCCGCGAGCAGGGTGGCCGTGATCGCCCAGGCGGTCCCGGCGGCCGAGGCGTGCAGCAGCCGGGGCAGCTCCGGGACGAGCGGGATCACCAGGGTCTGCATCAGGGCGACCGTGATACCGGCCGAGGCGAGCACCGGTACGACGGCACCGGCGCGCACGGGGGGAGTTGCGGACATCAGCAGCCTCCGGACTGAGATAGATAGTTGGTTTCTGCAACCAAAAGACTAAGTCAGGCAGTTGACTTAAACAAGCCTCCGAGGGAAGCTGGAAGAGAAACCACGCGGAGGCGATGATCTGTGACCGATAGTGACCAGTCCGTCGGGTATCCGATCCCGCCCTCGACGGACTGCGGGAGGTAAGGGTGATCTGGTGATGATGGCGAAAACGGTCCGGGCGGCGCGGGTGAGCGCGACGCGAGACCTGATCCTGGCGACGGCGGAGCGGATGTTCGCCGAGCGCGGTGTGCACGAGGTATCGAACCGGCAGATCAGCGAGGCGGCCGGTCAGGGCAACAACACCGCGGTCGGGTACCACTTCGGGACCAAGACCGACCTGGTCCGGGCGATCGTGCGCAAACACGCCGAGCGGGTCGAGGCGCGCCGCCGGGAGCTGATCGCGGAGCTCGGCGCCGACCCGGACGTGCGGGACTGGGTGACGGTCCTGGTCCGGTCCGCGACCGATCACATGGGCAGCCTGGGTACGCAAAGTTGGCTGGCGCGGTTCAGTGCGCAGCTGATGAACGATCCGGCGTTGCGGGAGATCCAGCTGCAGGAGTCGCGGAACTCGCCGTCGCTGCAGCGGGTCGTCGACGGCCTCGGTGAGCATCTCGCCGAACTGCCGCCGGCGGTGCGGATCGAGCGCGGCGACATGGCCCGGCACCTGATCGTCCAGATGACCGCGGAGTTCGAGCTCGCGCTGGCCGAGGGCCGGCCGACCGCGCGAGCGACCTGGCAGGAGATGGCCGACGGGCTGATCGACGGCATCGTCGGGCTGCTGACCGCACCGGTGACTTCGTGAGCGTTCTCGTGGTCCGAGATGCTGCAGGCCGACGTCCACCAGGCCGCGGCCGTCTGCCCGGCCCTCGCGATCGTCGTCGAGGACTGATCAGCCGACCGCGCCGAGATTCCGGCCGGCCCAGGCGCGGAAGCTGCCCGCGGGCCGGCCGGTGACGTCCTCGACGGTCGTGGTGACCGGCGCGGAGCTGACCCGCCCAGCCGAGCGCGTTGGACGCGAACGTGTCCGCCCGCAGGATCGTCCACTCCAACCCCGACGTCTGCACTGCTGCCGACGATGACAGGTACACGGCCCGCTGCGCCCGCTCCGCGATCCTCGCCGGTGCCCGTCACGAGGATCATGCTGGTGCCAACTCGCCACCGAAATGTCCGTATTCCCGGCTACTGTGCTGAAGATGATCAACGGAGCGCATGTGATCATCTACAGCACGGACGCCGAGGCGGATCGCGCGTTCTTCCGGGACGTGCTGGAGTATCCGTCGGTCGACGCCGGACACGGCTGGCTGATCTTCAAGCTGCCGCCGGCCGAGGTCGCGATGCACCCGGCGGAGGCCGCGTCGCACGAGCTGCTGCTGATGTGCGACGACCTCGAGCGGACGATGGCTGAGCTGTCCGCGCGGGGCGTGGAGTTCATCCGGCCGGTGGAGCGGCAGCGGTGGGGTGTGCTGACGGCGTTCCGGCTGCCGGGCGGCGGCGAGGTCGGGCTGTACGAGCCGCTGCACGAGCGGGCCCATGATCTCTGAGTTCCGGATCGCGGTGCCCGAGGCGGACGTCGCGGACCTGCGGGAGCGGCTGGCGCGGATTCGTTGGCCTCGCCAATTACCGTCGAGCGGATGGGAGCGTGGGGTTCCGGTCGAGTACCTGCGGACCGTGGCCGAGCGGTGGGCGGCGTACGACTGGCGGGCCTGGGAGGCACGGCTCAACGAGTATCCGCAGTACACGACCGAGATCGACGGGCAGACGATTCACTTCCTGCACGCGCGGTCGCCGGAGCCTGACGCCTTGCCGTTGATCGTGACGCACGGGTGGCCAGGGTCGGTCGCGGAGTTCCTGGACGTGCTCGGGCCTTTGACCGACCCGGCGGCGTACGGCGGGGATCCGCGCGACGCGTTCCACGTCGTCGCGCCGTCGGTGCCCGGGCACGGGTTCTCGGTCCCGTTGACGTCCGGGTGGAACCACACGCGGATCGCCCACGCATGGGCGGACCTCATGCGCCGGCTGGGCTACGAGCGGTACGGCGCACAGGGCGGCGACACCGGGTCGGTCGTGTCACCCCTGGTCGGGCAGGTGGATCCGACGCACGTGGTCGGCGTCCACATCAACGGGGGACTGGCGTTCCCGCCGCTCGAACCCGGTGATCGCGACCAGTTGGACGAGACCGAGCGCGAGCATCTCGCGGCCGCCGAGCGGTTGCGCGCGGTCGGCACCGGGTACGCCGACCTGCAGGGCACGCGGCCGCAGACCGTGTCGTTCGGACTGAGCGACTCGCCGGTCGGACAGCTGGCCTGGATCCTGGAGAAGTTCTGGGAGTGGACCGATCCGGCCCGCGAGCTCCCCGAGGACGCGGTCGACCTCGACCACCTGCTCACGGACGTGTCGATCTACTGGTTCACCAACACCAGCGCCACGTCCGCCAACCTGTACTACGAGAACCGCTCGGCCGCGGACGACGTACGCCCCGGTGTGCCGACCGGTGTCGCCGTCTTTCCCACCGACCCCGCGATCCGCCGGGTCCTAGACCGCCGGCACCACATCGTCCAGTGGTCGGAGTTCACCCGGGGCGGCCATTTCGCCGCCCTCGAGGCTCCCGGCCTCCTGGTCGACGACATCCGGGCGTTCTTCCGGCTGGTTCGGTAGCCGGGCCGGGGCGACGAAGTTCACCAGCGCGCCGTCGCGCTCGGCGGTGACGTCCGGCCAGCGGTGGCGGATCATCCGGATCGTGCGGTCGTTGGCGGCGCTCACGACGAACAGGAAATGGGTGGCGCCGGCGGCGATCGCGTCGGCGGCCGCGATCGACAGCATCCGGATGCCGAGGCCCCGGCGCTGGTCGTTCTCGGCGATCACGGCCGCGAGCTCGGCGGTCGACCCGCCGGGCGCCCAGGCCCACATCGCGTGGCCGACGATCGCGCCGGCCCGGGTCGCGACGAACGCGGCGCCGGTCGGGCAGAGCATCCGCAGCAGCAACGCCTGCCGCGGCGGCGAACCGATCGCGGTCTGGAACCGGAAGTAGCGGCTGAGGTCCGTCAGCCCGGACAGCATCCGCGCCAGCTCGTCCGCGTCGGGTTCGCCGGCGCGGCGGACGAGTGGCGGTCTCGCCTGAGTCTGATTCACGGATTCAGCCTTGCTCCACTTGGCTGAGTCTGTCAAGTGGACTTATCATCGGGGTATGAGCATGGCGGTCGGCGAACAGTTGCCCGAGGCGATGAACTGGTCCACGGAGAACTGCACGATCTCCCGGACGATGGACATCCTCGGCGACAAGTGGACGTTTCACGTCCTGCGCGAGGTCTTCGTCGGCGTCCGCCGCTTCGAGGACATCCGCGCACGGGCCGGCATTCCGCGGCAGGTGCTGACCGAGCGGCTCGCCGCGCTGATCGAGCGCGGCCTGATCCGCCGCCATCCGTACCGCCTGCCCGGTCAGCGGGAGCGCTCGGAGTACCGGCTGACCCAGGCAGGGCTCGATCTCTACCCGGTGCTGGTCGCGATGATCCAGTGGGCCGACCAGTATCTGCCGCTCGACGACGGCCCGCCGATCGAACCCCGCCACCGCGGCGACTGCGGCGAGCGCGTCACGGTGGTCATGCAGTGCGAGGCCGGCCACGAGCCGGGCCCCCGCGAGGTCGCCTTCCGGCCGGGCCCCGGCGCACAACCTCGCTAGGCGTCGAGGTCCGCGATCGCCCGGCGGAGGATGGATTCGGTCTCGCGGGGCTGGGCCGCGGTGATCGACAGTGCGTCCATGGTGACGACGTACGTGTCGAGTTCCTCGCGCTTGTCCAGGTAGACGGCGCTGGTCAGGTGCTCGATGTAGACGATGTCCGGCAGGTCGGGGTCGTTGAAGCGGAGCAGCGTGAACGCGCCGCCGGTCGCCGTGTACCCGCCCTTCTCGAACGGGATGATCTGCAGCGTCACGTTGTGCCGGCGCGCCGCGTCGATCAGGTGCTCCAACTGCGCCTTGAGAATCGCTCGGCTGCCGATCGGGCGGCGCAGTACCGCCTCGTCGACGACCGCCCACAGCCGCGCAGGCCGTTGCCTCGTCAGCACGTCCTGGCGGCTCATCCGCAACGACACAAGGCGATCCTGCTCCGCCCGCGAGAACGCCTGGTCCTGACGGCCGAGCTGGACGACGGCGCGCGCGTAGTCCGGTGTCTGCAGGAGTCCCGGGATGAACTGCAACTCGAACGTACGGATCAGATCGGCCGCCATCTCCAGGCCGAGATAGGAGTGGAACCACTGCGGCGTCAGGTCGTCGTACCGTTGCCACCAGCCCGGGTTGTTCGCCTCCGTGGCCAGTGCGAGCAGGCGCTCGCGTTCCTCGGGGTCGTCGAGCTTGTAGAGCGTCAGCAGGTCGTCGACGTCGCGCACCTTGAACCCGACCCGGCCGAGTTCCAGGCGGCTGATCTTGGACTCCGAGCCGCGGATCGCCCAGCCCGCGTCGGTGCGGCTGACGCCCGCGCCCTCACGGAGCCGGCGCAGGTGCACGCCGAGCATGATGCGCAGGGCGGTCGGGCCGCCGTACGCGCCCGGCTCGGTCACCCTCTCGCCTCCCCGCCGTGTGTCCGTTACCAACAGCTGATCATTTCACAACAGATCGCGATCCCGCACCGGGCGTGCACGGTGTGTTCATGGCGCCCTACGGTCAGTAGAGTCGGACGCACAGACTCCCCGATCACCCTCTGCGAGGTTCTACTGATGGTCGACGCCACCAAGGCACCCAGTTCGATCCCGGTCGGCGTGGACACCACCCGGGCCAGCATCGCCCGGGTGTACGACGCCTTCTTGGGCGGCAAGGACAACTTCGAGGTCGACCGCGAGGTACTGCGTGGGGTCCAGGCCGCCGCGCCGCAGGCCCAGGACCTGGCCTGGTCGAACCGGAACTTCCTGATCCGCGCCTGCCGGTTCCTGGCCGGCCAGGCGGGGATCACGCAGTACCTCGACTGCGGGTCCGGCCTGCCGACCGCCGAGAACACCCACCAGGTCGTCCAGCGGCTCGTGCCGGAGGCGAAGGTGCTCTACATCGACAACGACCCGGTGGTGCTCGCGCACGGCCGGGCGCTGCTGGAGGAGAACGAGAACACCCTGTTCGTCAGCGCCGACATCTTCGACCCGGACGAGGTGCTGAGCAAGCCCGAGGTCCGGGACTTCCTGGACTTCAGCCGGCCGATCGCCGTGATGCAGGCCGGCACACTGCACCACTACATCGGCACCGAAGGTGCGCAGATCATGCAGAAGTACGTCGACGCGGTGGTTCCCGGGTCGTACACGGTGATTTCGCACTTCTTCGACCCGGAGACTCCGGAGCACTCGGCGGTCGCCCAGCAGATGGAGGAGAAGTTCATCCACAGCCCGATGGGCAGCGGCAGGTTCCGCACCCGCGCGGAACTGATGGAGTTCTTCCCCGGCCAGGAGCTGGTCGACCCGGGCCTGGTGCTCTGCGACGACTGGTGGCCGGACGGCCCGCGGCTCAAGCCGCTGAACCAGGTCGAGGAGTGCATCGTCGGCGCGGTCGGCCGCAAGATCTAGCAGTGGTTACTTCGCGACGCCCGGGATCGCTGTCCCGGGCGTCGCGGTGTTTTCAGAACGTCCAGCGCTGCGCGGCCGAGTTGTTGCACGTGGCAACGGTTACGGCGTTGCCGAGTGTGGCCGGCGCGGTGAGGCAGCGGCCGCCGCTGCGGATCGTGCCGTCGCCGGGCAGTGTCCACTGCTGGTTCGTGCCGCCGTGGCAGCTGTAGAGAATCACCGAGCCGGCCTGCGTGGCGCTCGCGTCGAGACAGCTGAACAGGGCGTGGAACGTGTTGTTCTGCGCGTGCACCCAGTTCTGGTTGTTCCCGCCGGTGCAGTTGTACAGCAGGATCGTCGTCCCGTCGGAGCCGGAGACGTCCAGGCAGCCACCGCTGCCGCGGATGTCACCCGACGCCGAGTTGCCGATGCCGTTCTCCTGCACGGCGGTCGAGCCGTTCAGGGTGACCTGGCTGTCGGCGGCGCAACCGCTGCTCTCCGACGTGCCGGTGAAGTGGGCGGTGAGGCTGCCGCTGGTCGGCGCGCTCATCGTCAGCTTCGAGTACGGCTCGTCGTCACAGGTCGCCTTGTCGTTGTTCCAGTCGAAGTACTCGGTCCAGCTGACCATGCCCGACGTACTGATGGTGTTGCCGGATCCCGTCTGCAGGCTGCCGAGTTTGAACGACGTACCGGCGGTCAGGTCCCGGACCGTCACGCCGTACCAGCCGCTGCCTTCGCTCGCGACGGCGAACGCGTAGGTGTGGCCCGCGGTGGGGGCCTGGTCGAGGCGGCAACTGCCGCCGGTGCCGTCCTCCTGGAAGCGGATGCAGTAGGTGCCGGCGTCCCCGGCCTTCCAGTCGGTGGAGTTCCAGAGCGAGTACAGGAACATGCCGCCGCCGTCGCGGTGGGTCTGCATGCCGGTGTACCCGCCGACGTCGCCGCCGGTGAAGCCGAACTGGTTGGACCAGTAGACGTTCGCGCGACCAGGGGAGGCGTTGATCGTCATCCGGAACTCGGCCTGGGTGAGTGACGGAGTGTCGAACGCGTAGTTGACGTAGGTGCCGGGCGTGACGCCGACGGCGGCGGCCTGCGAAGTCGGAACCAGGGCGGCCGCGAGGCCGAGCAGGGCGCACGCCAGCAAGGACTTGAGTCTCATCGGGGGTGTTACCTCCAAGCGAAGTGGGGCGGACTTCGATCAGAGAGCTCTCTCAGCTGATGATGCGCAGAACTGCACACAAATGTCCAGAGGTGAGCAGTTAACGTTACACATGCTCGGAAACGAGCGTGGCCGCCGTGCCGTCCTCGAGGGCCTGGAAGATGTGCGGGAGGTCGCCGGGGTAGGCGATGTAGTCGCCGGGGCCGAGCTCGACCGGGTCGTCGAGCGGGCCGACGAGGGCGCGGCCGGAGCCGAGGACGACGTGCTCGACGACGCCGGGCATGTGCGGCTCGGACTTCCGGCCGGGGCCCGGCGAGGCGACGATGCGGTAGATGTCGCGGCGCGCGTTCGGCGGGCTGGATGCGACCAGCGTGGCGCTGTAGTCGGCGTGGTCGGAGTAGATCGCCGGACCTTCGCCGGCGCGGATGATCTGCACCTTCGGGCGCGGCGGGTCGAGCAGTGCCGCGAACGGCGTGTCGAGCGCGACGGCCAGCGCCCACAGGGTTTCGACGCTCGGATTGCCGGTACCGGACTCGAGTTGCGACAGCGTGGACTTGGCGACCCCGGCGCGCTTCGCGACCTCGGTCAGCGACAGGCCGGCCCGGGCCCGGTGCCGGCGGAGGGATGCGGCGATGACGTCCAAGGGTGCGCGGGAGTCCATTGTTCGCTCCATCGGTCTGGTTGTTCGGCTTGACGAACGCGTGGCGAGGTGTTCATCATAATGCCCATGCGTTCGATCTGGCGAACACTCGATCCGGGACTCGCCCGCGACATCGGCCTGGTCTGCCTGGCCGACGGTGTCGTCGGGCTGTCGTACGGTGCGATCAGCGTCGGCGGCGGGCTGCCGTTGTGGGTGCCGATCCTGTTGTCGGTCGTGGTCTTCGCGGGCGCGTCGCAGTTTCTGTTCGTCGGGATCGTCGCGGCCGGCGGGAGCCCGATCGCGGCGATGGTCGCGGGTCTGCTGGTGAACAGCCGGCACGTCGCGTTCGGGCTGGCGGTGAGCGACGTGATCGGCGGCGGGTGGCGGCGCTGGCTCGGCAGTCACGTGATGACCGACGAGAACGTCGCGTTCGCGATGGGCCAGGACGACCTGAAGCACAAGCGGGCGGCGTACTGGGCCGGTGGTCTGGGGATCTTCGTCTGCTGGAACATCGGCGTCGTCGCCGGCGGCCTCGCCGGCTCGGTGATCACCGACACCGACGTGTTCGGTCTGGATGCGGCGTTCCCGGCCGTGCTGCTGGCGCTGGTGCTGCCCGCGCTGCGGGATCGGTCGACGCGGACGGCGGCCCTCGTCGGTGTTGTGGTCGCGCTGGCGGCAACGCCGTTCCTGCCGGCCGGTCTGCCGGTTCTGTTCGCTCTGGCGGGCTTGCTGTTCTACCGCGCCGAGAAGCCGGCCGTGGAGGTCACCCGATGAACAACACACCGCTGCTGCTGATCGGCATCGGAATACTTGCCGTAGGCACCTTTTCGCTGCGGTTCGCCGGGCCGGCGTTGCGGAGCCGGTTCGAGGTGCCGGAGCGGGCGCAGCAACTGCTCGCCGCGGCCGCGATCATCCTGCTCACCGCGCTGGTGGCCACCTCCGCCCTGACGGACGGCCACGGTCCGGCAGGTGTCGCGCGCCCGGCCGGCGTACTGGTGGGCGGTGTGCTGGCCTGGCGCCGAGCACCGTTCGTCCTCGTGGTGGTCGCAGCCGCCGCCACCGCCGCCGGCCTCCGCCTGCTCGGCGTGCCCTGAGCCGACAAGGCGGACAGGAGGTGTCCGCAGGTTGGGTAGTGCACCTGAGCGTGATCGCCCCCGCGCGTACGCTGTCTCGCCGGTGCTCTACCTGTCGAGCGTGCCTGCCTGATTGCCTGCCCTGCGCGTTCCTCGCCACCAACACCGTGCACGGCGGCGCGAACAGCCTGAGGCTCGGCCGCACAGGTTGGTGCGACGACCTGACGCTCACCCGTCAGCCCTCGTAGCGGCTACCGTGCGGGTATGACGATGTATCCGCCGGCACCCGAAGCGCCCAAGAAGTCGGTTCTGCCGAAGCTTGCGGTCGCCTGTTTCGTGATCGGCGCGATCGTGGTGGGGTTCTTCGTCTGGCGGATCGTCGTCACCGCGCCGCGGACACCACAGCCGATCGAGGACGGTGTCGTCCACCTGACGAAACCAGGCCTGACGATCTACGCGTCGATCCCCGTGCTGACCCCGCCGTGCGAGGTCCAGGACGCGAACGGCAACGACGTGCCGATCAAGCCGCCGAGCGGGTCGGAGACGATCACGATCAACGGCGAGAGCTGGTACGTCGTCGCCCGGTCGACGCAGACCGTGCCGGCCGGGGACTACAGCATCTCGTGCACCGACGACGAGACCAGCGCGACGTACGCGGCCGGGCCGCGGTCGTCGGTGTTCGCGTTCGTGCTCTCCATTCTCGGCACCGTCTTCTCGTTCCTGATCTTCATCGGGCTCGGCATCACGCTGCTCACCGTCGGCGCGGTCAAGGCCGCCCGCCGCAAACGCCCGGCGAACACCTTCCCCGGGCAACCCGGTGCCCCAGGCAACTACTACCCGCCGATGCCGCCGCAGCAGCAGCACACCTTCCCGCCGCCACCGCCGTACCGCCCGGGTCCCAATCCGGACCGCCCGCAGGATCGTCCCGACAACCGCCCCGACGACCGGCCGCAGGACAGGTGACGGCGATGGATCTCGACTGGCCCGGGTGCCGCAACGTCCGCGACGTGGGCGGCCTGCCGACCGGCGACGGGCGGGCGGTGCGCGAGGGCGTGCTGATCCGTGCGGACAGCCTGCAGTACCTGACCGCGGACGGCGTCGAGGCCGTCCGGCGGTCCGGCGTGAGCAGGATCCTCGACCTGCGCGGCGACGGTGAGGTCGCGATCGCGCCGACGCCGTTCACCGGTACGGCGCTGGCGGTGCGGCAGCGGCTGGCCGACCCGGCGGACCCGGACCACGGGCAGCCGACCATCATCGAGGCGTGCACGTGGATGCTGGACCAGCGGCCGGAGCTGTTCGCGGCCGCGGTGAAGGCGATCGCGGACGAGCCGGACGGCGCGGTGGTCGTGCACTGCCACGGCGGCAAGGACCGCACCGGCATGGTCGTCGCGCTGGCGTTGAGCGTGGCCGGCGTCCCCGAGGAGGAGATCGTCGCCGACTACTACCTCACCCAGTCGCGGCTTGCGGACTGGCTGGCCGAGCAGCTCGCCGAGGAACCGGACGCGTCCAGACACCCGGAGATGATCGAGTTCCGCGATACCCGCGCCGAGTCGATCGTCGCCATCCTGCGGCATCTGGACGACCGGTACGGCGGACCGGAGGCGTACCTGCGGCACGGTGGTCTGACAGCGGCCGACCTGGACAAGCTGAGAGCCCGCTTGGTGGCCTGACCTGAGTCACCACGACGTCACCCACCGCAGTACATTGGCGCAATGCCGACCGCCGCAGAGCAGACAGGGCTGACCGACGCAGCGGCGCTGGCTCGACGTCATGGGCTCTCCAAGAGTTCGGTGCGGCCGCCGTTCGGGGCGTACCTGCAGGAGTTGTGGAGCCGACGCCAGTTCGTCGTCAGCTACGCCACCGCCCGCACCTACGCGATGTACGCCGGAGCGCGCCTCGGATCGATCTGGCAGGTGCTGACCCCGCTGCTGAACGCGGCGGTGTACTACCTCGCCTTCGGTGTGCTGCTCGGCACGAAGAACGGGATCGACAACTACGTCGCCTTCCTGCTCAGCGGGATCTTCGTGTTCACGTTCACGCAGCGCTGCATGACCGAAGGGTCGCGCTCGCTCGCCCTGAACCTGTCCCTGATCCGTACCCTGCACTTCCCGCGCGCGACCCTGCCGCTGGCCTACGTGCTGAACGAGCTGAACCAAATGCTGGTGTCGCTCGGCATCCTGTTCGTGGTCGTCGGCTTCACCGACGGCCCGGCCTGGCGCTGGCTGCTCGTCGTCCCGGCGATGCTGCTGCAGGTGATGTTCAACGTCGGGATCACGCTGGTCTTCGCGCGGATCGGGACGTTCGTCTCCGACATCACCCAGCTGCTGCCGTTCATCACCCGGACCTGGCTGTACGCGTCCGGGATCTTCTTCTCGCTGCCGGCCAAGCTGGACGAGATCGACGCTCCGGCCTGGGTGATCAAGGTGCTCGCGCTCAACCCGATCTCGGCGTACATCGACATCGTCCGGCGCTCGTTGCTCTCCGAACACGAGGCGAACCAGCTGCCGCACGCGTGGACGATCGCGATCATCTGGTCGTTCGTGATGCTCGCGGCCGGTTTCGTGTACTTCTGGCAGGCGGAGGACCGCTATGGCCGAGGCTGAACCGACCGTCATCGCCGACCGCCTCGACATCATTTACAAGGTGATCGCCGGCCAGGGCGGCAAGGGCACGGCGGCGACCGCGCTGCGCCGGATCGTGAAGCGCCAGGATCGGCCGACGATCCGCGAGGTGCACGCGGTGAAAGGAGTCAGCTTCACGGCGTACAAGGGCGACGCGATCGGCGTGATCGGGCGCAACGGCTCCGGGAAGTCGACGATGCTGCGCGCGATCGCCGGCCTGCTGCCGCCCGCGTCCGGGGCCGTCTACACCGGCGGCCGGCCGTCGCTGCTCGGCGTCAACGCGGCGATGATGAACGACCTCACCGGCGACCGCAACGTCGTCCTCGGCTGTCTGGCCATGGGAATGTCCGGGGACGAGATCCGGCGCCGGTACGCCGAGATCGTCGACTTCTCCGGGATCGGCGACTTCATCGACCTGCCGATGTCGACGTACTCCTCCGGCATGGCGGCCCGGCTGAAGTTCGCGATCGCCTCCGCGAAGACGCACGACATCCTGCTCGTCGACGAGGCGCTGGCGACCGGCGACGCCGAGTTCCGGGTCCGCTCGGAGCGCAAGATCAAGGAGCTCCGCGACCAGGCCGGCACGGTGTTCCTGGTCAGCCACAGCCTCGACGTGGTCCAGGAGACCTGCAACCGCGCCCTCTGGCTGGACGCGGGCGTACTGAAGCTCGACGGCCCGGTCGACGAGGTCGTCGCGGCCTACATCAAATCCACCCGAGCTGGCTGAGGCCGGCATACGAGTGGATATCCGTCGAAGTTGGGGGTTCTCCACCGGTATGCGAGCGAAGAACCCCCAACACGAGTGGATATCCGCTTATCCACAGATGTGCGCTCCGGTGGTCTGAGCGGTGCCGGACCGGTGGATGCTTGGTGGGTGAACGAGCGGCTCAAGCTGATCGCGCAGCAACAGGGTGGCGTCTTCAGCCGTCGCCAGGCGCTCGCCAGTGGATGTACGCACGAGCAGATCGTCCGTCGCCTGCGGGGCGGCAGTTGGGAACGGATCCGGCGTGGTCAGTACGCCGAGGCGCTGGACCTGACTGTTCTGCCGCCGTGGGAACGTGCGCGGCTGCTGCATCTTCGGCAGGTGCATGCGGTGATGAACGCGATGCGACCGGGTTCGGTTGCCGTCAGCCATCAGTCGGCGATGGTCCTGCACGGTCTGCCGATCTGGGGCCTCGATCTCGGTTGCGTGCACGTCACCCGCGTGGACGGACGGTCCGGTGGCGTCGTCGCCGGCGTACAGCATCACCTCGGCGTACTGACCGACGCCGACCTGACCGTCGTCCACGGTCGGCTCGTGACCAGCGTCGCTCGAGCGGTACTCGAGTCTGCGTGTACGACGTCGTTCGAAGTAGGAGTGGTCGGCGTGGACAGCGCGCTTCGAGCCGGTCACCTCGAGGAGGACGAGGTACGGCGGCTGCAGTCCGTAATGGCGTTCTGGCCCGGATCGGCGGCGGCACGGGTTGCGCTGCGGTTCGGCAACGGTCTGTCGGAGTCCGTCGGCGAGTCGCGCCTGCGGGTGCAGATGTACGAACAGGGCCTGCCGCGACCGAGGCTACAGACCGAGTTCCACGATCGGCTCGGGCGCATCGGCCGGGTCGACTTCGACTTCGACGGGTACGAGACGGTGGTCGAGTTCGACGGCGCGTTGAAGTACGGCGGCGGGTCGCCGGAGGTCATGATCCGCGAGAAGCGGCGCGAGGACCGGCTCCGCGCTATCGGCCTGACGGTGGTCCGCATCGACTGGTCCGACTCGGACCGGCCCGCCGAGACCGCCGCGGGCATGCTCCGGACCTTGCACAGCCGGCGCCGGCCCGCCTGACCCTGTTCTCAACACGGATGGATATCCGCTCGTATTGAGGGTTCTTCCCTCGCATACCAGCAGAGAACCCCCCAGAGGAGGGGATATCCAGCGTTGTTACACGGCCTTGGGGCGTTCGCGGAGGCCGATCAGGAAGCCGAGGCCCCAGGAGACGTGCATGGTTGCGCAGACCAGCGGCATCCAGAACAGCGCCTTCCAGGGCAGGTAGCGGCCTTCCATCGCGGAGCCGAAGATGAGCAGCAGTGCGTAGCCCAGCGGGGCCAGGAAGCCGATGTCGAGCCAGCTGATGCCGGTGGCCAGGCCGATGATGCCGAGGATCGTGCCGACGGCCAGGCCGATGACCGCGACCGGCGGGGCCAGGTAGCGCTTGCTGGCGGTCTCCGGGTGCCGGCGGATCACCTCGCGGCGCCACTGGCCGGTGTGGAAGAACTGCTTGGCCACCGCGGACAGCGAGGAGCGCGGCCGGTACGTGACGGACAGGTCCGGGCTGAACCAGATCAGGCCGCCGGTCTTGCGGATCCGGTAGTTCAGCTCCCAGTCCTGGGCCCGGTGCATGGTCTCGTCGAAGCCGCCGACCCGCTCCAGCGCGGCCCGCCGGAACACGCCGAGGTACACGGTGTCGGCCGGCCCGGCCTTGCCGCCCTGGTGGAACGTGGACGCGCCCAGGCCCAGCCGGGAGCGGTACGCGCAGGCGACCGCCATCTCGGTCGGGGTCCGGCCCTCGGCGGCCATCACGCCGCCGACGTTGTCCGCGCCGCTCTCCTCCAGCACCTCGACCGCGCGGGTGATGTACCCGTCGGTGAGCGCGCCGTGCCCGTCGACCCGGACCAGGATGTCGTGCTTGGCGTGCGCGATCCCGACGTTCAGCGCGGCCGGTGTCTTGCCGGTCGGGTTCGGCACGATGCTGATCCGGTGGTCCTTCTCGGCCAGCTTGTCCGCGATCTCCTGGGTCCGGTCCTTGCTCGGGCCGATCGCGAGGACGACCTCCAGGTCACCGGGGTAGTCCTGGTCGAGGACGCGGCCGACCGCCTCCTCGAGATGGCGTTCCTCGTTCAGCACGGGCATCACGACGGACACAGGTGGCCAGTGGGACAGCGGCATATCAGGTCAGGCCTTACAGATCGATGCGACGTCGTCGACGCCGGTGGCGGGTGTGGTCGGTGAGCTTGTCGGCTTCTTCGTGGTACTCGTGCTCGGCTTCTTCGTGGTACTGCTGCTGGTCGGCTTGCTGCTACTCGGAGTGCTCGAAGTCTTACCGTCTCCTCCCGAGCCCTCCTTGTCCAGCGATTCGGACTTCGCGATCGCCTCCGCGACCTTGGTCCTGATCAGCGCGAAGTCCGGGTCGCCGGTGTGGATCAACGGCGGGACCGCGGAGAAGCTTGACACCGGCAGCTTCTTCGCGTCCAGCGCGAGATCCGTGAAGGTGCCCAGCTCGCCCGCCGGGATGCTCGTCTTGACCACCTGTTTGCTGGCCGACGCGATGCCCTGGAACTTGGTCAGCACGGTCGACGGCGACAGCTGGTTCAGCATCGCGGACATCACGCACTTCTGCCGCGCCATCCGCTCGTAGTCCGACGACTCGGCCCGGGACCGGGCGAACCAGAGCGCGTGGTACCCGTCCAGGTGCTGGTTCTTGCCGGCCTCGATGTAGCCCTTGATCGGCGAGCTGCCGCCGCCGATCGGGACGCGCTTGCCGATGTCCAGCGTGATCCCGCCGACCGCGTTCAGCAGGTCGCGGAAGCCGGCCAGGTCGATCAGCACGTAGTAGTTGATCTTCAGCCCGGTGACCGCCTCGACGGCCTGGGTGGTCGCGGTCTCACCGGGGTTCGGGTCGCCGGGGAACAGGTTCTTGTGACCGGCGGCGTAGGTGTAGACCGCGTTCAGCAGGCACTCGGAGCCGCAGTTCTTCCAGTGGAAACCGTCCGGGAACTGCTTGGCCATCGCCGTACCGGCCGGGAACGGGACCTTGGCCAGGTTCCGCGGCAGGCCGATCAGGACCGTCCGGCCGGTGTCCGCGTCGATGCTGGCCACCGTCATGCTGTCCGGCCGGGTGCCGATCCGGTCCGCGCCGGAGTCGCCGCCCATCAGCAGCACGTTGTAGCGGCCCTTCTCGGCCTTCGACTTCTGCCCGTTGCCGAACACGCTGGCGACGAAGTCGCGCTGGGTGTTCACGATCACGCTGGCGTAGATCAGGGCGCCGACGACGACGAAGATCAGCACGCCGTCGAGGATGCTGGCGATCAGCCGGTGGTTGCGCTCGAGCGTCAGCGGCTGCGCGATCCGGTACGCGTCGACGAACAGCGCGGCCCAGCCGATCGCGAGCACGATCAGCAGCACCTGGACGATCCGCAGGGTGCCAGGGCGGGCCAGGATGTTGATCGTGCCGGACCGCCAGATCAGGCCGAGCACGATGAAGAAGACCACGATCGCGACCAGGCCGGCGACCACCCGCCAGGCCCAGCGGCCGGCCTTCCGGCTGCCCGCCACGATCTGGGCCGACCCGGGCAGCACCAGGGTCATGAACAGCAAGGCCAGCGCACGCTTGAACCGCACCGGTTCGCGGAGATTGCGCAGGTCTGGCTTCTCCTGCGGCATGACGTCCTTCCCCTGAAAATCCAACGCAGTCCTCCGGGCGGGCACTGCCGACCGTACCTTGTCGTTCCTCGTCACTCCGTATGACGTGCCGGGGCAGGCGATGGTTCGAGACCGGGCGGATCCGGAGACGAAGAGTAGCAGTCCTGACACGGAGCGCAGGAAAACCCCTGATCTCACCCTGCTTCACACGGCTGTGATGGTCGGCGGCGGCGGGATGCGTTACGAAGTCTCCAAGCCCAAACAGTGAGGAAACCGCCCCATGAAACTGTTCCGTACGCTTCTGGCCGCCACCGCGGTCGCGAGCACCACCCTTCTCGGCACGAGCTCCGCCCACGCCGCGGCACCCGGCGCCGACTTCACCGGGATCGCAGCGCTCAGCAACTGCTCCGCCTCCCTCGTCCGGTACGCCGAGTCGGTCTCCACCGACAAGGCCCTGGTACTGACCAACGGGCACTGCTACGAGGGTGGCTTCCTGCAGCCCGGCCAGGTCCTGGTGAACAAGACGTCGACGCGCTCGATCACGCTGCTCAAGCCGGACTCGAGCCGGGCCGGGACGATCCGCGCCGAGAAGATCCTGTTCGGCACGATGACCAAGACCGACATGATCGTGTACCAGATCAACGAGACCTACGCCTCGATCAAGAGCCGCCTGAACGTGACCCCGCTGACGCTGGCCAAGCAGGGCCCCGCGGACGGCGCCGGCATGGCGGTCGTGTCGGGGTACTGGAAGCGGATCTACACCTGCTCGGTGCAGGCGACGATCCCGCAGCTCCGCGAAGGCGACTGGACCTGGCAGAACTCGATCAAGTACCAGCAGCCCGGCTGCGAGACCATCGGCGGTACGTCGGGATCGCCCGTGGTCAGCACCTCGACCGGCGAGGTCATCGGGGTCAACAACACCGGTAACGAGGACGGCGAGCAGTGCACGATCAACAACCCGTGCGAGGTGGACGCCGACGGCAACGTCACGGTCGACCAGGGCGCGGCGTACGGCCAGCAGACCTGGTGGCTCTACACCTGCCTGACCGCGAACCGGACCATCGACCTGAACAAGACGGGCTGCGAACTCCCCAAGCCGGCCCGCCGCCACTGACCCCCCGCCCCCGTTTGAGCGGTTAACCATCCAGAATGCCCGTTCACCCTCCGCATGCAGGGGGTGAACGGGCATTCTTGGCGGTTAACCACTGAAACGGAGGGCCCAGGAATCCGTGTGGTGTGACGTGAGGCACTCGGTCCGGTAACGTCGCGGCGCATGGCAGTCGACTCCGCTACTGATCAAGTCGTCACAACCGGTTGGCCGAGCCCGTTCGGAGTTCGGACCCGGTTGGTCGCGTCCAGTGCGCTGATGCTGTTCGTCGAGCTCGCGCTGATCCGCTGGACCGGCTCGAACGTCGTCCATCTCAGCTACTTCTCGAACTTCGTGCTGCTCGGCTCGTTCCTTGGGATCGGGATCGGAGTGCTCCGCTCCGGACGGGCCAAACGGCTGCCGTACTACTCGCCGATCATGCTGGGCCTGCTCGTCCTGGTGATCGCGTGGAAGCCGGTCACCGTCAATCGCGGCAGCTCGTCCAGCGTCATCTACTTCACCAGCCTGAACACCACCGGCCCGCCGGTCTGGGTGATCCTGCCGGTCATCTTCGTCGCGGCCGCCGTGGTGCTGGCCGGTCCGGCCGAGCTGGTCGGCCGTTGTTTCGGGGAGTTGCCGCGCCTGACGGCGTACCGGTTCGACCTGGTCGGCAGCCTGGTCGGGATCGCGGCGTTCACGGGGCTGTCGTTCCTGGGCGCACCGCCGATCTGGTGGGGGCTGATCGTCACGCTCGCGTTCGCCGCGCTGATGATCCCGCGGTCCGCGGCGTTCTCCGGCCGCCGCGCGGTCGCGACCGGTGTCAGTGCCGCGCTCGTGCTGTCGCCGCTGATCGTGATGCTCGGCGTGCTGTTCCACGAGTCGACCAAGCCCGACAACAGCTGGTCGCCGTACTACAAGGTGCAGACCAAGCAGTACACCTGGGAGGGTGTGCCGCTGCTGACCATCACCGTGAACGGCGTACCGCACCAGCAGGCGATCCCGGCCGACGCGCGGCTGCAGTGGGAGCCGCAGTACGGGCTGCCGTACGAGCGGGCGAACGCCGGCAAGCAGCCGAAGAACGTGCTGATCATCGGCGCCGGTTCCGGCTCGGACGTGGCGATCGCGCTGAAGAAGGGCGCGCAGCACGTCGACGCGGTCGAGATCGACCCGCGGATCCGCGACCTCGGCAAGGCGCTGCACCCGGACCGTCCGTACCAGGACCCGCGGGTGAGCTCGCACATCGACGACGGGCGCGCGTTCCTGTCCCGGACGGACAAGAAGTACGACCTGATCCTGCTGGCGCTGCCGGACTCGCTGACGCTGGTGAACGGCGCGAGCTCGCTGCGGCTGGAGAGCTACCTGTTCACGCAGCAGGCGTTCGAGTCCGCGAAGGAGCACCTGAACCCGGGTGGCGCGTTCGCGATGTACAACTACTACCGCGAGACCTGGCTGATCGACCGGCTGGCGTCGACGGCGGAGCAGGCGTTCGGTCACAAGCCGTGTGTCGACAAGATCGGCGACGGCCTGCAGCAGGCAGTGGTGACGGTCGGTCTGACCGAGCAGGACCAGACGTGTGCCGCCGAGTGGCCGGGGGCGACCGCGCAGACGCCGCCGCCCGCGACCGACAACCGCCCGTTCCTGTACCTGTTCACCGACCGGATCCCGTCGCTGTACCTGGTGACGCTCGGGCTGATCCTGGTCGCCGGCCTCGTCGGTGTCGGGATCGCGGGCGGCGGCGCGTCGTACCGGCGGATGCGCCCGTACGCGGACCTGTTCCTGCTCGGCGCCGGGTTCATGTTGCTGGAAACCAAGAGCATCACCGGCTTCGCGTTGCTGTTCGGTACGACGTGGGTCGTGAACGCGATCGTCTTCGCCGGGGTGCTGGTGGCGGTGCTCGCGGCGGTCGAAGTGACGAGGCGGTTCAAGACACCACCGATCAAGGTGATGTTCGCGATCCTGTTCGGCGGCCTCGCGTTGTCGTGGGTGTTCCCGGACAGTTGGCTGTTGTCGATGCCGGTGGGGCTACGGGCGCTGGTCGCCGTACTGATCGCGTTCACGCCGATCTTCGCGGCGAACGTGATCTTCGCGAAGCGGTTCACCGACACCGCCGACGGGACGGCGTCGTTCGGCGCGAACCTGCTCGGCGCGATGCTCGGCGGCTGCCTGGAGTACGCCGCGCTGATCATCGGCTTCCACGGCCTGCTGATCATCGCCGCGCTGCTCTACGCCGGGGCGTTCCTGCTGACACCGAAGCTGGCACCGAACCTGGCACCGAAACTCCGAACCCGTGAGTGAGCTCGCCGACTACTACCGCGAGCGTGCCCAGGAGTACGACGCGGTGTACGACAAGCCGGAACGGCAGGAGGACCTGGCCCGACTGCGGGCCCTCCTGCCGCCGCTCGTCGCCGGCCGGTCGGTGCTGGAAGTTGCCGCCGGCACCGGTTACTGGACCACGGCGCTCGCGACCACCGCGCGGTCGGTGGTCGCGACGGACCTGAACGACGAGACCCTCGCGGTCGCGCGGACCCCGTCCTACGGCCAGGCCGAGGTCCGTTTCGAGACCGCGGACGCGTACGACCTCGGGGCCGTCGAGGGCCGCTTCGACGCGGTCTTCGCGGGCTTCTTCTGGTCGCACGTGCCGCGAGCCGACGTACGGCGCTGGGTCCGGGGGCTGCTGGACCGGGTCGAGCCGGGCGGCGTGGTGATCCTCGCCGACAACCGGTACGTGGCGGGCAGCAACTATCCGATCACCCGGACGACGGCCGGCGGGGACACGTACCAGACCCGGCAACTGTCGGACGGGCGCACGTTCGAGGTGCTGAAGAACTTCCCGACCCGGGAGGAGCTCGCGGCCGAGGTCGCGCCGGCCGAGGCGGAGTGGACCGAGCTGACCTACTTCTGGCTGGCAACCGTCTGCTGATCTGGTACGGGTTCGGCCCGTTTCCGGCGTTCCGGGTGCGGCCTGGTGGCAGGATCTGAGACATGACGTGGCTCGTGACTGGTGGTGCTGGGTACATCGGGGCGCATGTGGTGCGTGCGTTCCGCAACGACGGGATCGACGTGGTCGTGATCGACGACCTGTCGAGCGGGAAGGCGGAGTTCGTCCCGGACGGCGTGCCGTTCGTGCGGGCGAACCTGCTCGACGCGACGGCTGTCCGGAAGGCGCTCGAGGGTGTCGACGGCGTCGTGCACCTGGCCGGCTTCAAGTACGCCGGGGTCTCGGTCGAGCGCCCGCTGCACACGTACACGCAGAACGTGACCGCGATGGTGTCGCTGCTCGAGGCGATGGCGGAGACGTCGGTGCGCAACATCGTGTTCTCGTCCAGCGCCGGCGTGTACGGCACCCCGAAGGACGAGGTCGTCACCGAGGACACCGAGCCCGACCCGCAGTCGCCGTACGGCGAGTCGAAGCTGATCGGCGAGTGGCTGCTCCGCGACCAGGCGGCCGCGACCGAGCTGCACCACACCTCACTGCGCTACTTCAACGTCGTGGGCTCCGGCGACCCGACGGTGTACGACGCCTCGCCGTACAACCTGTTCCCGATCGTGTGCGACCTGCTCACCCAGGGGAAGGTGCCGCAGATCTATGGCACCGACCACCCGACCTCGGACGGTACGTCGGTGAAGGACTACGTCCACGTCGCCGACCTGGCCCGCGCGCACGTGGCCGCCGCCCGCGCGCTCGAGTCCGGCAAGACCCTCGAACCGGTCTACAACCTCGGCAGCGGCACCGGCACGTCGGTCCGCGAGATCATGGACGCCGCCCGCCGGGTCACCGGGATCGACTTCACCCCGACCGAGGGCCCGCGCCGCCCCGGCGACCCGTCCCGCGTCGTCGCGAACGGCGACCTGGCTGCCCGCGACCTGGCCTGGCAGAACACGTACACGGTCGACGACATGTTCGCCACCGCCTGGGAAGCCTGGCCGAAAAGCTGAGTGGTGAGCGATCCCCGGCGGTTGTAGCCTGTGGCGCAGTTCACAGTTGCTGCCCGGACCTGGGCACGATCGAGGGGTGCGATCCATGAGTCACGAGAGCCTGCCGCAGTTCCTGGCGAAGATCGATCTCTTCGAGGGGCTGTCCAGGGACACGTTGTCCGACCTGATCGAGCGTGGCACCACGCTGAAGGTTCCGGCCGGCAGCCGGGTGATCGAGCAGGGTGCGCACGACGCCGGCCTGCAGGTGGTGCTCGAGGGCTCGGCCGCCGTGGAGGTCAACGGCGTCGTCCGTGAGCCGCTGGGAGTCGGGGACTACTTCGGCGAGATCTCGCTGATCGACGGCCTGCCGCGGTCCGCGACCGTGGTGGCCGGGCCGGACGGGCTGACCACGTTCGCCCTGTCCGCGCTGGCGTTCGAGCCGGTCGTGAAGGAGAACCCGGAGGTCGCCCAGGCGTTGCTCAAAGCCCTGACCGCCCGGATCCGCGACCTCGAGTCCGAGAGCTGAACCGATCCGGCCCGAATCGCCTGGGGGCGCGATGACCGAGGAACGCAAGGTCGTCACGGTGCTGTTCTGCGACCTCGTGGGCTTCACCACCGCGTCCGAGTCCGCCGACCCCGAGGACGTCCGGCGCTGGCTGGCGCCGTACCACTCGACCCTGCGACAGACGGTCGAGCGGTACGGCGGCACCGTCGAAAAGTTCGCCGGGGACGCCATCCTGGCCGTCTTCGGCGCACCGCGCTCCCGGGAGGACGACGCCGAACGGGCGGTCCGGGCCGGCCTGGCGATCCTCGAGGCGGTGCGGACGCTGCCGGACGGGCCGCTGGAGGTCCGGATCGGCATCGAGACCGGCGAGGCGCTCGTCCAGCTGAGCGCGCGACCCGAGCTCGGCGAGCCGTTCGTCACCGGCATGGTGGTCAACCTCGCGGCCCGCCTGCAGTCGTCCGCGCCGATCGGTGCGGTCGTCGCCGGGCACGGGACCCACGAGGCGACGCACCGCGTCTTCGGCTACGACGCGCTGGAACCCGTTGCGGCCAAGGGAATCAGCCGTCCGGTCGAACGCTGGCAGGCCGGCCTGCCGCGAGCACGCTTCGGGACCGACGTCATCCGCGATCTCACGACGCCGATGGTCGGCCGGCAGCGCGATCTGACCTTGCTGTGCACGGCGTTCGAGAAGGCCCTCGCGGAGCGGGTGCCGCAGTTCGTCACCCTGCTCGGCGAACCGGGCATCGGCAAGTCACGTCTGACCGCGGAGTTCGGCGCCTGGCTGGACCGGCACGACGAGCTCGTCGCCTGGCGCGAAGGCCGATCGCTGCCGTACGGCGAGACGCCGTTCGGGCCGATCGCCGAGATCTTCAAGCTGCAGGCCGGGATCCTGGACACCGACCCGCCCGTGCAGGCCGTGGCCAAGCTCGACGCGATCGTGCCCGACGGCGCGGACCGTGCCTGGCTGCGGGCCCGGGTCGGCCCCTTGGTCGGCGCCGACCAGTCGGCCCAGCCGGGGCCGGCGACCCAGGAGGAGTCGTTCGCGGCCTGGCGGCAACTGCTGGAGTCGTTCGCCGAGCAGTCGCCCGTGGTCCTGGTGTTCGAGGATCTGCACTGGGCGACGGACGCGATGCTCGCCTTCGTCGATCACCTGGCCGAATGGCTGACCGACCTGCCGCTGATGGTCGTCGTCACCGCCCGGCCCGAGCTGCTCGAACGCGGACCGCAGTGGACCCGCGGCGTCCAGAACGCCCTCACCCTCGGCCTGTCACCGCTGACGGCGGACGAGACCGATCAACTCCTCACCGGGATGTTCGCCGGCCAGGACGTGCCCGCGGAGATCCGGCAGCGACTGGTACGCCGTGCCGACGGCAACCCCTTGTACGCCGAGGAACTCGCGCGGATCGTGACCGACTGCGGCCCGGACCAAGCCACCGCTGCCGAGCTGCCCGCGGGCATCGCCGCACTCATCGCGGCTCGGCTGGACACGCTGGAACCCGATCGCAAGGCACTGCTCGCGGATGCCGCCGTGGTGGGCCGGGTGTTCTGGGCCGAAGCCGTCGCAGCCATGTCCGGCCAGGACTCGGCGGACGTCGTCCAAGCGCTTCAGCTATTGGCCCGCAAGGAGTTGGTGCGACCCGTCCGGCGGTCGTCGATGCTGGACCAGCACGAGTACTCCTTCTGGCATGCACTGACCCGCGACGTGGCCTACAGCCAGGTGCCGCGCGCGGCCCGGTCGGCGCGGCACCTCGCGGCTGCGGACTGGCTCGAGTTGCGGTGCGCTGCCTGTCAGGCCGAGACGCCGAACCTGATCGCGTACCACCTGACCACCGCGCTCGACCTGGCCGCCGCCCAAGGCGACACTGCCGCGGTGGCGCAGATCGCGCCGCGGGCCCGCCACCACCAATTGGCGGCCGCGGAGCTGGCGATGAACCTCGACACCAACGAGGCGCTCGCCCTGCTCGACCGCGCGCTGGCCCTGAGCCCGGCCGGCGATCCCGAACGTCCCACGGTCCTGCTGCGCTGGGGCTGGGCGGCTTTCCAGGCGGGCCGCCTGGACGACGCCCAGGCCGCGTACCTCGACGCGATCGCCGGATTCGAGGCGATCGGTGACATCCGCGGAGTCGCGCTCGCCTTGAGAGCCTCGACGTACTCGCTCAGCAGCATGGAGGAGAGCCTGGCGACGGTCGACCGGGCGGTCGGGATGCTCGAGGAGCTCGGGCCGAGCGAGGACCTGGTGCTGCTGCTGTCGGGGCAGGCGAGTATCCGGGTGGTCGCGAGCCGCTATCAGGATGCGATCGACTCGGCGAACCGTGCCCTGCGGATCGCGACCGAGCAGGGGTACGCCGTACCGCACCGGGCTCTGGAGTCGCGAGGGCTCGCCCGGGTCGGTCTGGGGGACACCGGTGGGCTGGTCGACGTCAAGGAGGCGCTGACCGCGCTGCTCGAGGGCGGCCGGGGGCGCGATGCGGCGGTGACGTGGCTGAACTACGGCTGGGTGCTGTGGCAGATCGAGGGACCGCTGGTTGCCCTGGGCGAGCTGGAAGCGGCGCGCGATTTCTCCGCCCGGCGCCGGCTGGCCGAGATGGAGGAGCAGATCGGCTGTACCGTCCTGCAGTTGCTGATCGAGACCGGCCGGTCGGCCGAGGTGATCGCGGCGTGCCGGGCCCAGCTCGAGCGTCCTTCACCGGCGTTCACCGTGTTGCGGCGCATCGAGGTCCTCGGTGCGCTGGCGGTGGCGGAGGCCGACGCCGGCCTTCCCGGCGCTCGCGATCACGCCGAGGAGGCGTACCGGCTGGCGGTGGAAGCGGGCTGGCCGGACATGATCGCCGTCGCGGCCTCGCCCGCGGCGACGACGCGTGCGCGCGACGGCGACCGGGACGGCGTCCTGGAGATCCTGCGGTTGCTCGCCTCGCTGGCCGATCTGCAGGGCAGCATCGAATTCGACGTCCGCCTGCCGTCCTTGGTGCGGGCGGCGCTCGCCGTGGGGCACGACGACGCCGCGGCCGTGCTCGCGGATTTCGTGGAGCCGGTGCTGCCGATGCGCGAATACGCCGCGACGACGGCCCGGGCGCTGCTCGCCGAACACCGCGGCGACATCCAGGCCGCGGCCGCCGGATTCGCGCGCGCAGCCGCGGACTGGGGTGCCTTCGGCAACAAACTCGAACAGGCCCACGCCCTGCGTGGCCTGCACCGCACCACGGGCGATCCCGATGCCCTGGCCGAAGCCGAGCAGCTGGTCAGCTCCCGGGATACTCCTTCTTGAACGGCCCCGACGTCGTCAGGTCGAGGACGCCGGGGCCGGTGAGGACGCCGCCCTCGACGGGCAGGGTGTGGCCGGTGATCCAGGACGCGTCGTCGGAGGCGAGGAAGGCCACCGCGGCGGCGATGTCCTCGGGCTCGCCGATCCGGCCGAGCGGGTACATCGCGCCGAAGCGCTCCAGCGTGTCCGGCTGGTTGTCCCAGTTCGGGGTCCGGATGGTGCCTGGGGCAACGACATTGAAGCGGACGCCGAGTTCGCCGTACCGGGCCGCGTAATTCACGGTCATCGCGATCTGCCCGGCTTTGGCCGCGGAGTACTCGACGTTGCCGAAGGCGGCGATCCCGTTCACCGAGCTGATCGTGACCACGTTGCCGCGGGTCTTCACCAGCTGCGGCAGCGCGGCCTGGATGCAGCGCGAGGCGCCGACCAGTGTCAGGTCCAGCTGCGCGTGGAACTCCTCGGGCGTCGCGTCCTCGGGCACCGACCGGACGATGCACCCGCCGGCGTTGTTCACCACCACGTCGAGGCGGCCGAAGCGCTCGACCGCGGCCGCGACCGCGGCCTGAACCTCGCCGGTGTCGGTCACGTCGAGGTGGAACGGCAGCGCCCGCTCGCCGATCCCGGCCGCGACCTCGGCGAGCTTGTCATCCTGGAGATCGGTCACCAGCACCGCGGCGCCCTCGGCGGCCAGCCGCCGCGCGACCGCCGCACCGATGCCCTGCGCCGCCGCCGTGACCAGTGCGACCTTGCCTTCGAACCGCTGCACGCTACCCCTCCACCACTCGGTCGACCTTCTCGTCCGCCACCCGGCGCTCCACCTTGGTGGGGTCCAGGTTCCTGCAGAGCACGATCGAACCACCTCCGGCGATCACCCCGACCAGCAGTCCCAGCCCGTGGCGGTCCACCAGGCTCCGGGTGACCAGGATCCGGTCGCCGACGGGCTCCGCCGCACCGATCAGGTCCTCGTGGGTGAGCTCGTCGTACGCCGGTGAGGCCGGCGTCGGCGGGTCGAACGGCACGAACACGTCCGGGTGGTTGTAGACCTCGGCGCCGTAGTCCTGGACGCCGTCCGGCAACGGCTCGCGGAAGCGGCCGCCGAGCGGGAGCAGCGCGGAGGCGACCGTCTCGCGCTCGCCGCGGATCGCGACGTCCGGGCCGGTGATCGCGAGGGTGCCGGTGCCGCTGGTCAGCGCGGCGCCGGCCGACCAGGTGGACAGCGCCCAGACCACGCCGAGCCAGTGTGGCGGCAGCCCGATCGCGACGGTCTCGCCGGACTCGAGGTCGTACTCGTCGACGAGCAGGTTGGCGGTCTTCGCGACCCAGTTCGCGGTGGTGACCGCGCTCAGCTCGATGCGCTCGCCGCTCGCGTCGTCGTAGTAGGTGAGGAACGGGGCGGCGCCGTCCCGGCGGACCGCGGCCGCGAACAGCTCGGGCAGAACTCGTGACATATGGCCCACCCTACGGTTCGCGGACCGACGTAAGTTGGACGGGGATTGACCGGAAAGAAGGCTTGTCATGGTGCCAGAACTCGCGCTGCCCGAAGGCGGCGAATGGATCGTCATCCTGGTCATCGTCGTCCTGCTGTTCGGCGCGAAGAAACTGCCCGAGCTGACCCGCAACACGGCCCGCGCGATGAAGGAGTTCGACAAGGCCCGGCACGGTGACGACGACGAGACGCCGCCGCAGGTCACGCAGGCGGCGCCCCAGGCCACGGCTCCCCAGGCCACGGCTCCCCAGGCATCAGCTCCCCAGACATCAGCTCCCCAAGCGCCGGCTCAGCAGGCGCCGGCTCCGCAGGGCTCAGGTGATCTCGAGAGCGGCGGCGCGCAGGGCGTCGGCCAGTAGCGCGACCGGCTCCGGGAGCCGGCCGGGCAGCCGGGCGAGGATCGTCCGGCGCAGCTCCTGCGGACCGCCCCGGACGGTGACCACGCGGACACCGGGCGGCACCGCCGACGCCATCGACGCGGAGATCGTGGTGAGTCCTGCCCCGGCCGCGACCAGGTGGAGCTTCGCGAGCCAGTCGCGGACCGTGTGCGCGATCAGCGGCCGCTCGTCCAGACCGGGCCAGACGCCCATCCACAGCTCGCTGCTCGACGCGGGCCCGGCGATCCACCGCTGACCGCGCAGCTCGCCGACGTCCACCACGTCGTACGCCGCGAGCGGATGACCGGTCGGCACCGCCAGCCGCAGGCTCCGCTCCGCGAGCGTCTCGAGCTTCAAGGCCGGCGACTCGGCGTCCGGTGGGCGGAACGGCGGCGCGGACGCGATCAGCGCGAGGTCGATCGTGCCGGCGCGCAACGCCCGGACCAGCGTCGGCGTGGATCCCTCCCGCGTCGTCACGGTGATCGCCGGGTGCGTACGGCGTACCGCGCTGACGGCGCGTGGGACCAGGACCGCGCCGGCGCTCGGGAACCAGCCGAGCCGCACCGTTCCCCCCTCGGCCGGCAGGCCGGCCAGTTCCCGGGCCGTCGCGTCGATTCGGTCGAGGACGGCGGCGGCGTTGCGGAGGACCACCTGTCCCGCGGCGGTGACGACGACGCCTTCGCGGCGGCGTTCGAGCAGCTGGTTGCCCGCCGCGCGCTCGAGTGCGGCGATCTGGCGGGACACGGCCGACTGCGTGTACCCGAGCGCGGCCGCCGCGGCGGTGAACGTGCCCCGCTCCGCCACCTCCCGGAACACCCGCAGCGCGACCAGCGAGACGTCGGTGAAGTCCATGACATCTACGCATACCACCTGTGCGGAACTTTCGCTGGAGTCATACCGGTCGCCGACCTACGTTGGCCTCATGAGAACAGCACTGGTGACCGGCGCCAATCAAGGCATCGGATATGCGTTGGTGGCAGAACTGGCGAAGCGGATGAACTCCGAGGACCTGGTCCTCCTGACCGGCAGGAACCCGGAACGTGTCGCCGCCGCGGTGTCCCGGGTCGAGGGGAAGGCGAGGGTCGAGGGCCGGGTTCTGGATGTGACCGACGGGGACGCGGTGGCTCGGCTGGCCGAGGAGCTCGGCGGCGTGGACATCGTGGTGTCCAACGCCGTCGGGCCGTTGGAGCCGGGGAAGCCGGCGCAGGAGCAGGTGGACGAGTTCGTCGACGTGGCCAATCTCGGGGCGCAGCACGTGGTGCGTGCGTTCGGGCCGATCCTGCGGCCGGGTGGGCGGTTGATCGTGGTGGCCAGTTCGCTGGGGACGCTGGCGCAGCTGCCCGAGGAGTTGTGGGACCGGTTCGACGGGGCCTCGCTGGAGGACGTCGAGAAGGTCGTGGAGGAGTGGCGTACGGCGGTGCACGACGGGAGCGCGCAGCAGCGGGGCTGGCCGGAGTGGATCAACCTGCCGTCGAAGGTGGCCCAGGTGGCCGCGGTCCGCGCGGTCGCGGCCGAGCGCCGCGAGCGGGATCTCGCGGAGAACACCCTGGTCGCGTCCGTCTGCCCGGGCCTCGTCGACACCCGCGCGTCGCGCCCGTGGTTCGACGACTTCAGCCAGGCGAAGTCCCCGGCCGAGGCCGTCGTACCGATCGCCGACCTGATCCTCGCCGACGGCGTCGACCCGACCCGGTACGGCGAGCTGATCCGCGACGGCGAGGTGCTGCCCTGGAAGTAGGATCCCGCTGGTTAGGTTAGCCTAACTGGCGTGCAGGGTATGACGATCCGCGGTGAGATCAGGCGGTTGACCGGCGACCCGCAGTACTGCAGTCGCCGGAGCTCTCATAAGGTCGTCCCATGCTGATCCTGGCCGGCCTGGGCCTGATCCTGGTGCTGACCGTTGCCACCGGCTACTTCGTCTCCCAGGAATTCGCGTACGTCGCCGTCGACCGGAGCCGCCTGCAGACGCTCGCCGCGGACGGTGACGCGGCTGCCGCGCGAGCACTGAAAGTCACCGCGCGGTTGTCGTTCGTGTTGTCCGGGGCGCAGGTCGGCATCACCATCACGGCCCTGCTGGCCGGGTACTTCGCCGAGCCGTACCTCGGCGCCGGGCTCGAGCACCTGCTCGGCGGGGCCGGCGTACCGGACGCGCTGAGCACGTCGATCTCGGTGATCCTGGCGTTGCTGCTGGCAACCATCATCCAGATGGTGCTCGGCGAGCTGGCGCCGAAGAACCTGGCGATCGCGAAGGCCGAGGCGATCGCGCTCCGGCTGGCCCGCTCGACCCTGCTGTACCTGACCGTCGCCGGGCCGCTGATCCACCTGTTCGACTCGGCGTCGAACCGGATCCTGCGCCGGGTCGGGATCGAACCGGTCGAGGAACTGCCGCAGGGCGCGACCGCGCAGGAGCTCGACCGGATCATCGAGACGTCGTACGAACAGGGCCTGCTCGACCAGGACACGACGCGGCTGCTCGACCGCGGCCTCGACTTCCGCGGCCGGACCGCGGGCGAGGCGATGGTGCCGCGGGTCGACGTGGTCACCGTGCACCGCGAGGAGCCGCTGACCCGGGTCGTCGAACTGCAGGACACCGGGCACAGCAGGTTCCCGGTGATCGGGGCCTCGGTCGACGAGGTGATCGGCGTGGTCGCGATCGGCGAGGTGGTCGAGCTCGAACCGGCCGACCGCGCGACGATCGCCGTCGGCTCGCTGGCGTCGCAGCCGGTCGCCGTCCCGACGACGCTGCCGCTGCCCGCGGTCCTCGAGCGGCTCCGGGTCGCGCGCCGGCAGCTCGCGATCGTCGTCGACGAGTACGGCGGGTTCGCGGGCATCGTGTCGCTGGAGGACATCGCCGAGGAGCTGGTCGGCGAGATTCGCGACGAGGACGACCTGCCCGAGACCGGGCTGGTGCAGGGCGGCGACGGGTCGTGGGAGGTCCCGGCCCGGTGGCGGCTCGACGAGGTCGCCGAGGCCACCGGCGTACAGCTGCCGGACAGCGACGACTACGAGACGGTGTCCGGTCTGGTGATGGCGCGGCTCGGCCGGATCCCGGACGTCGGCGACTCGCTGGTCGTGGAGCTGCCGCACCGGATCGACCACGACGGGCGGCCGGTCCCGGCCGAGTTCGTCCGGCTGACGGTGCGGACGATCGAGCGCCGGGTGCCGGGCATCGTCGAGATGGAGCGGACGGCATGAGTACGACGTGGGCGTTGATCATCTCCGCCGTACTGCTCGCGCTGAACGGGTTCTTCGTCGCGGCCGAGTTCGCGCTGGTCGCGTCGAAGCGGCACCGGCTGGAGGAGGCCGCGGCGTCCGGCAGCCTCGCGGCGCGGGCCGCGATCGCCGGGGTCAGCGAGCTGTCGCTGATGCTCGCGGGCGCTCAGCTCGGGATCACGTTGTGCACGCTGGGGCTCGGTTCGCTGAGCGAGCCGGCGGTCGCGCAGCTGCTGCATCCGCTCTTCGAGCTCGCCCACGTGCCGGAAGGCGTCGGGCATGTGATCGCGCTGATCATCGCGGTCGCCGGGATCGGCCTGCTGCACGTGCTGCTCGGCGAGATGGCGCCGAAGTCGTGGGCGATCAGCGATCCCGAGCGGTCGGCGCTGGTGCTGGCGCTGCCGTTCCGCGGGTTCACGTACCTCTTCCGGCCGCTGCTGATCGTCCTCAACTGGTTCGCCAACCTGTGCGTCCGGCTGGTCGGCGTCACGCCGCAGAACGAGCTCGCCAACGCGCACGGCCCGGATGAGCTGCGCCTGCTGATCGAGTCGTCCCGCGAACACGGCACCCTCGCGGAACCCGAGCACGAACTCCTCACCGCGATGCTCGCGTTGCAGAACACCACCGTCGGCCAGGTGATGACGCCGATCGGCCGGCTGTCGACGGTGCCTTCGACCGCGACCGCCCGCGAGGTCGAACTCACCAGCCGCCGCGAAGGTCACTCCCGCCTGGCCGTGGTCAGCTCCGGTACGGACGGGGAGACGGGGATCTGCGGCATCGTCCACGTCCGCGACGCCGCCCGGGCGACCACCGCCGGCGACACCGCCGCGCGCGCGGCCGGCCTGATGATGCCCGCCCTCGAACTGGGCGAGAACACCCCGGTCGCCAAGGCCATCCGCACCATGCGCGACGAACGCTCCCAGCTGGCCGTGGTCTGCGGCGGCGACCGCGCGATCGGCGTCGTGGCCCTCGAGGACCTCCTCGAAGAGGTCATCGGCGAGTTCAACGACGAGACCGACCCCATCATCACCGCCGCCACCCGCATCGACCCCACCCCGTAGCCCACTTTGAGCACGCACCAACCGTTTTGCGGCGCCCGAAGTGGTTGGTGGGCGCCCAAGGTCGGCGGGTTACGGTTGGGGTGGCTAGCGCGGAGGAGGGTTTGTGGCGATCAAGCGGCTCGGGCTGGTGGTGCATCAGGGGCGGCCGGTGGCGGTGGAGACGGCCGAGACGGTGCGCAAGTGGGCGACCGCGCACGACATCGGCTGCACCGACATCGACGTCTGGAAGGACCACCAGGAGCGGCGGACCGGGACCGACGAGCTGCATCACGCCGGTGACCCGGATCTGGTCGTCACGCTCGGCGGCGACGGGACCTTCCTGCGCGGCGCGCGGATCGCGGCCAAGAACAACGCCGCCGTCCTCGGGGTCGACCTCGGCAAGGTCGGCTTCCTGACCGAGGTGGCCTGCAAGGACGTCGAGAAGGCGCTCGAGGCGGTCCTCCACGGCGGCGCGACGTACGAGGAGCGGATGACGCTGACCATGCGCGCGTCGCGTCCGCTGGAGATCCCGACCGGGATCGAGTCGCTGCTGCGGTACGGGCACGGGCCGGCGCTGCCCCCGCCGCCGGTGCGGCACGAGATGGCCGAGGGCGACGGCTGGGGGATGGCGCTCGACGTGACCGCGTTGAACGACGTGGTCGTGGAGAAGCTCGCCCGCGACCACCAGGTGGCGCTCGGCGTGTACCTGTCCGGCCGGCTGCTGGCGTCGTACTCGGCCGACGCGGTGATCGTGGCGACGCCGACCGGTTCGACGGCGTACAGCTTCGCGGCCGGCGGCCCGATCCTGTCGCCGAACACCGAAGCGATCGTGTTCACCCCGGTCGCCCCGCACATGACCTTCAACCGGACGGTCGTCGCGGCCCCGGACGAGCCGATCGCGCTGCGGGTGCTGCCGCACTCGGGACAGGCCGCGGTCAGCATCGACGGGCAGTTGCGCGGCGTCCTCGACCCGGGCGACTGGATCGGCGTGTACGGGTCGCCGCAGCGGCTGCGGCTGGTCCGGCTGCGGCCGACGGACTTCTACGGCCGGCTACGGGACCGTTTCCGGCTCACCGACGCGCCCGCGACGGCGCTCGACGGGCAGTCCGAGCTGTTCTGGCAGCCCGCGGACACCCCGGTGCCGCCGGATCTGAAGCACCTGCGGATTCCGCAGCCGCCTGGTGACGACCGGTAGGGTCTCTCCTCATGCGAAACGTGGTGATCCTGGCGGGTGGTTCGGGGACGCGGCTGTGGCCGATGTCCAGAGACGACAGGCCGAAGCAGGTGCTGCCGCTGGCAGCGGGACAGTCGCTGCTGCGGGTGGCGTACAACCGGCTGCTCGGCCTGGTGGAACCCGAGAACATCTACGTCTGCACGGTCGGCGCGATCACCGACGTCGTCCGCCAGGAGCTGCCGGAGCTCGGCCCGCACAACATCATCGGCGAGCCCGCCCGGCGGGACACCGCGAACGCGGTCGGCCTGGCCTCCGCGGTAGTCGCGCGCAACGACCCGGACGCGGTGGTCGCGTTCGTCGGATCGGATCACCTGATCAGCCCGGAGGACGAGTTCCGGGCCGCGATCGAGCACGGCTTCGAGGTGGTGGAGGCGCGGCCGCGGTCGCTGGTGACGTTCGGGATCGAGCCGACGCACCCGCACACCGGGCTGGGCTACATCGAGCGCGGCGCCCCGATCGAGGGTACGTCGGCGTACGTCGTGGACCGTTTCCGGGAGAAGCCGGACCGGGAGACCGCGGAGGAGTACCTGGCCACCGGGCGGTTCTGGTGGAACTCCGGGATGTTCGTGTGGCAGGCGTCGACGGTGCTGAACGTGCTCGACGCGCTGCTGCCGGAGTCGGCCGCGCGGCTGCGTGACGTCGCCGCGGTCTGGGACACCCCGGAGCGGGAGGCGACGCTCGCCGAGATCTACCCGAACCTGCGCAAGATCAGCGTCGACTACGCGGTCATGGAGCCGGCCTCGCAGGGCAAGGTCGACGCGGACGTGGTCGTCGTACCGATGCCGGTGCACTGGCTGGACGTCGGCTCGTGGGCCGCGCTCGCGGACACCTACACCGCCGACGCGAACGGCAACCGCACCGACAGCATCACGCTGAGCTGCCTGCTCGACTCCCACGACAACATCATCGTCACCGACGACCCGGACCACCTGGTCGCCGCGGTCGGCTTGCGCAGCCACATCATCGTCCACACGCAGGACGTCACGATGGTCTGCCCGCTCTCCGACGGCGAACGCGTCAAGGACCTGGTGGCCCAGGTCCAGTCCGACCACTCGAGCTACATCTAGCCCGCGGCGAGAAGTTTTTCGGGAGCGTTGTCGATCCGGGGACTTCCCGTTCGACCTGTGGGGGCGAGGGCCGAGAGGCGGCTCCGCGGGACGAGGAGGACACGATGCCGAAGTACATGCTGATCATGCGGGGCACCGACGAGTCGAACGCGGCGATGATGGCCTCGATCGAGGAGTCGATGGCCGCCACCCGGCAGCTGATCGAGGAGATGCTGAAGGACGGCGTGCTGCTGGCCGCGGAAGGGCTGGACGATCCGCGGCGAGGTGTCGTGGTCGACTTCGGCGGCGCGGCTCCGGTGGTCACGGACGGGCCGTACGGGGAGACGAAGGAGCTGTTCGGCGGCTACTTCCTGCTGGACGTCGCCTCGCAGTCCGAGGCGGTCGAGTGGGCGAAGCGGGTCCCGGCGGCCCGCGGTTCCAAGATCGAGGTCCGCCGGGTGGCCGGCGACGACGAGGTCCCGGAAGTCTGATGGGTACGGCGGCCGACGTCGCGGCTGTCTGGCGGATCGAGTCGGCGCGGATCGTGGCCGCGCTGACCCGGTTCGCCGGCGACTTCGGGCTGGCCGAGGACGCGGCGCAGGAGGCGGTGGCCGAGGCGCTGGAGGCGTGGCCGCGCGACTACCCGGCCGATCCGGCCGGCTGGCTGATGACCACGGCCCGGCGGCGGGCCATCGACGTGATCCGCCGCCGCGTCGCCCTGCGCGACCGGTACGCGCTGCTGGCGGCCGCTGCGCCGCTCGACGAGGAGATCGATCCCGAGACGATCGACGACGACGTCCTGGCGCTGATGTTCATCAGCTGCCACCCGGTGCTCGCACCCGAGGCCCGGATCGCGCTGACCCTGCGCGTCGTGGCCGGTCTGTCCAGCGAGGAGATCGCCCGCGCGTTCCTCGTACCGGTGCCGACCGTGCAGGCGCGCATCACCCGCGGCAAGAAGACGATCGCCGCCGCCGGGATACCGTTCGAGCTGCCGCCGCCGGACGAGCGCCGGGAGCGGCTGAGCAGCGTGCTCAGCGTCCTCTACGTGATCTTCACCGAGGGCTCGACGGCGACGTCCGGTGATCGGCTCGTCCGGCCGGACGTCGCGTACGAGGCGATCCGGCTGACGCGCACCCTGGCGGCGCTGCTGCCGGCCGAGCCGGAGGTCCACGGCCTGCTCGCGTTGTGCGAGCTGACCGCCGCACGCTTCCCGGCCCGAACCGCCGCCGACGGTACGCCGATCCTCCTCGAGGACCAGGACCGGACGCGCTGGGACTTCGCGGCGATCCGGCGCGGGCTCGCCGCGCTGACCGTGGCGTCCACCCGCGGCTTGGGTCCGTACGGCCTGCAGGCCGCGATCGCCGCCGCCCACGCGTCGGCACTGTCCGTCGAGGACACCGACTGGGACCGAATCGTGGTCCTGTACGAGGCCCTGGGCCGCGTCGCCCCCTCACCGATCGTCGAACTCAACCGAGCCGTCGCGGTAGCCATGGCCACCGGCCCGGCCGAGGCGCTCCGCATCGTCGACGAGCTGATCGCCACGGACCGCCTGCCCGGGTCCCATTTGGTCCCCACCGTGCGCGGCGAACTGCTCACCCGCCTCGGCCGCCGCCCGGAGGCCCGCGCCGAACTCGAACTGGCTGCCCGGCTCTGTCCCAACCGGCCCGAACGCTCGGTCCTGCTCCGCAAGGCCGCCGCCCTGCACTGAACGAGAACGCCCCCGAGGAGATGCTCCTCGGGGGCGTTCGCACAGGTCTCGGGGTCAGCCGCCGTTCGGCTCCTGGGCGTCGGTGGCCGGGTACTTGTCCATGAACTGCTTCAGGGCGTCGCCGCTGACCGAGCCGCAGAACTGGCGGTGGCCGAAGGACTTGTTGGAGGCGTCCGGGCCGCTCCAGTGGGCGAACGCCAGGTTCTTGCCGTCCGGCCAGGCCTTGCCCTCGTCCTGCTTGAAGGGGGCGGCGATGAACTTGTTGAGGGAGCTGTCCGGAAGCTTCGACTTGGCGATCTTCTCGATCTGGTCGATCTGGTCCTTCGGCAGCGTGTCCCGGTACCAGAGGATCGTGTAGCCGTGCTCCAGGTTGTGCACCAGGTTCTCCACCGCGGGTCGGTCGCCGGTGGAGTAGAACTTCTTGTCGAACGGCGCCCAGTTCGGGTAGTGCGGGCCGGAGGACGGCGGAGACACCGGGTACATGATCTTCTCGCCCTCGGGGCGGTGGTCCTGGGTGCCGCCGCCGTCGTCGTTGGTGACCGCGTCGCACGATGCCGCCGACGCGGCGACGCCGAAGTCGGTTAGGGCCTGGTTCTTGGTCCGGGAGTCCTGGATCAGCTTGATCGCCGGGTAGGCGATGATGGCCAGGCCGACCACGATCGAGCACACCACGATGAGGATCGTGCGGCGGCGGTCCGACCGGGCCTGCTCACGCTGCATCTTCTCGATCATCTCGCGGCGCGACTGCTTCTGCGACGACGCTTTACCCACAGTGTTGGTCTTCCCGGAAGGGGCGGCCACCGCGCCGCCTGGCGAAGGCAGTGTACGAGGTGACCCTAAGAAGTTGCCTAGAAAACTACTTCGACCGTGAGCCGAACGTGACCGTCGCCTCGTTCCCCGGGCCGGGGCGCACGGTCACGCCGTACCCCTCGGCATGCAGCAGGACGGCGAGCCGCTCGGCGATCACACCGACCGTGACGGGCTCGTCGCCGAACACCGTGACAGCGTTGTCGTCCGCCTGCAGCCGAACACCGTCGACCTCGGTGAGCAGCCCCGACCACAGCGCCGGATCCACCGCGCGCGGCGCGGCCGGCGGCTGCCGGTCGAGGACGGCGGCGCGCGCGGCCTCCCGCGTCCCGAGGCTGAACATGTCGGCCTCGGCGTCCCGCACCAGCGCCCGGGCGCCCGGCCCGTGCTCACCGACCGGCAGCACGGCGTCGTCCAGCCCACGCAGTACGGCGACCGGCACGCCGTCGGCCTTGCCCTTCACCAGTTCGCTGGCGCTCGCGATCTCGTCGGCCAGCGCCGGCTCGGTCACCGCGAGGACGTTGCCGTGGCTGTCCGTCGTACCGCGGAGATCCTCGACGACGCGGACGCCGGCGGCGCCGATCGCGAGGTCGGTCTGGCCGTTGCGCCACGGGCGGCCGAGCGTGTCCGTGACGACGATCCCGACGTTGACGTCGTACCGCTGCTTCAACTCGGCTCGCAGGGCGCGCGCCGACGCGTCGGGGTCGACCGGGAGCAGCAGGACCGTGCCGGGTGCGGTGTTGGACGTGTCCGTGCCCGCGGCGGCCATCACCAGGCCGTGCCGGGTCTGCACGATCCGGGTCTCACCACGCTGCGCGACGACCCGCACCAGCTCGGCGTCGACCGCCTCGCGACGGGTGCCCCGCGTCAGCCGGCCCTCCGCCTTGCTGACGATCTTCGACGTCACCGAGACGACGTCGCCGTCGCGCAGGTCGGTGCCGTCGGCGATCAGTGCGGCCAGGTCGTCGCCGGCCGTCACCTCCGGCAGTCCGGTCACCGGGAAGATCTCCAGGTGCTTCCTCATCGCCGTACGGCCTCCGCGAGGGTCAGTGCCGCGTCAGCCATCGCGGCGGTGGTGGTCTCGTCCGTCATCCACAACGGCACGGCCTGCACGTGAATTCCGGCGCCGGCGATCGAGTCCGCCTGGATCGCGTCGGAGGTGTCGATCAGCCAGCCGTCCAGGACGCCGCCGGAGGTGCGGGAGCCGTAGTACCGCGCGACCGCCGACGCCGTCGACGCCACACCGACGGTGGCGAGCACCTTGTCGGCCATACCGCGGACCGGTCCGGTGCCGATGATCGGCGACAACCCGATGACCGGCGCC
Source organism: Kribbella sp. NPDC051936 (assembly GCF_040680955.1). Classification (NCBI taxonomy): domain Bacteria; kingdom Bacillati; phylum Actinomycetota; class Actinomycetes; order Propionibacteriales; family Kribbellaceae; genus Kribbella; species Kribbella sp. NPDC051936. Next base: position 771,843 of record NZ_JBFAXS010000003.1, read on the forward strand.
GCGGTCTCCCGCACCGCGTCCCGGATCCCCGGTACGCCGAGGATGGTGCCGACCGAGACGACCGGGTTGGACGGCGGCACGATCAGCACGTCGCAGTCCGCGATCGCCTCCAGTACGCCGGGTGCGGGCTTGGCCTTGTCGGCGCCGACGGCAACGATCTGGTGCGCGGGGACCTCGGCCTGGTAGCGCACCCAGTACTCCTGGAAATGAATGGCTTTGCGCCGTCCGGGCTGCTCCGGGTCGTCCACCACCACATGGGTCTCGATCCGGTCGTCGCTCATCGGCAGCAACCGCACCGGCAGCTTCCACCGGCTGCAGAGCGCCTCGGTGACCGCGCTGAGTGTGAAGCCGGCGTCCAGCATCTGGGTGCGCACCAGGTGGGTCGCCACGTCCCGGTCGCCGAGCCCGAACCAGGTCGGCTCCACGCCGTACGCCGCGAGCTCCTCCTTGATCACCCAGGTCTCGTCCTCGCGGCCCCACTTCCGCTCCTCCGAGATGCCGCCGCCGAGCGTGTACATCACGGTGTCCAGGTCGGGACAGACCCGCAGACCGAACAGGGTGATGTCGTCCGCGGTGTTCCCCACGACGGTGATCTCGGCGTCCGGACGGGCCTTCAGCAGGCCGCGCAGGAAGGTGGAGCCGCCGATGCCGCCGGCCAGCACTGTCAATCGCATGGGAAGAGTCTGCCCGAGTCGTCAATGCGTCGGACCACCGCACGACTATGCTGCGGTGAGTCAGCACATCCGCACAGCTCAGTTGTACGGCCCCCCAACATCCGAGGAGCCCTCGTGGTCACCGACGCAACCAAGAAGCTCAGAGAGCCGGTCGCGTACATCTTGCTCGCATTCACCGGCCTGCTCGCGCTGGCCTCGCTGTTCCAGTTGTTCGTCGGCGGGATCGGCTTCGTCGCCGCGTCCGGTGGCGTGCACAGCCTGATCGTCCCGCCGGCCTTCCCGTCGCTGGTGGTGATCGCCGCGCTGGTCGGTGCGGTCTGGCTGGTGAACGAAGGCGAGCGGACGCCGAACGCGCGGATCGTCGTGTTGGGCGCGCTCGTCGTCACCGGTCTGCTCCTGCTGATCGGCCTGATCGCCACGTTCGCGCAGTTCAACGGGAGCGGCACGACCGGTGACAAGATCGTCGGCTTCATCGCCTCGATCGGCGGTCTCGCGCTGTACGGCGGTGTCGGCCTGTACGCACTGAAGACGTTCCAGACCCTGCCCGCGCCGGTGCGTGCGCCGAAGCCGGGCCAGTTCCAGCAGCAGGGGCAGCCGGGTCAGTTCGGCCAGCAGGCGCCGTACGGTCAGCAGCAGGGCTACGGCCAGCAGGGCTACGAGCAGCAGGGCCAGCAGTACGGCGGTCAGTACGACCAGGGCCAGCAGTACGGCGGTTACGCGGCCGGCGCTGCTGCGGGTGGCGCTGGTGGCTACGCCGCCGGCCAGGACCAGGGCCAGCATTGGCCGCAGGAGCAGGGCTGGAACCAGGGCGAGCAGCAGCAGAACTGGTCGGCCGGTGAGGCCGAGGCCCAGCAGCACGGCCAGCACGCGGCGCAGCACGGTGCGCAGCCCGGCGCCGAGCAGGCGTGGCCTGCCGAGGGTCAGGGCGTCGAGCCGACGCAGGCGTGGAGCTCCGAAGGCCAGCAGCAGTGGGGCGGCCAGGAGCAGGGTCAGCAGGCCCAGCAGTGGCCGCAGGAGCAGCAGTGGGGCGGGGCCGACGCCGGTCAGCAGCAGTGGGGCGGCCAGGAGTACGGCCAGCAGACCCCCGCGGGCCAGGAGTACGGCCAGCAGGCCGCGTCCGGTCAGGAGTGGGGCCAGCCGGAGCACGGCGCTGCAGAGGGTTCCCAGGAGCAGGCCGAAGCTCAGCCCGCCCAGCAGGCGTGGCAGCAGGAGCAGGCCTGGCAGACCGACGAGACGCCGGCCGCGGAGCCGAAGCCGAGCGAGCCGCAGGCCGAGTCCGCCGACGAGACCCGCGTCGACCCGCGGGTCGACTCCGACAAGAACGACCAGAACCAGCAGGGTCAGGGTCAGCAGGGCTGGTGGTCGCAGCCTTCCTGATCGGGCAACAGTTCGGGCGGTCTGCGACAGCAAGCCCTTACCGAGCCCTACGGGAAAATCCCGGCAACATCAGGTTTGTGCCCGGGTACACAGCGCGAGAGGCCTGTATCTACAGGCCTCTCGTTCTTTTGCGGGCATGTTGCGGATGATCCCAATAGCAGAGCACGGCTTGACTTTCGTGGATTGCAGGAATGTAATTTCAACCGTGTCGTTCGTTAGGACACTCGGTATCGGGGACCGTTGCAGAGCGCAGGACGGACGAGGTCAGGCATGTGGACCGCAAACCCACATGTACAGGGGAACGAACAGGGTCGAGGAGGTCGGACCGTGACAGAGAGCCTGATGGCGATTGTCGACGGTGAGGCGATCGAGGAGGAGCCGAACTGGCAGGAACGGGCGTTGTGCGCCCAGACCGACCCAGAAGCGTTCTTCCCGGAGAAGGGCGGATCCACCCGCGAGGCCAAGAAGGTGTGCCTCGGCTGCGACGTCCGGGGCGAATGCCTCGAGTACGCGCTGCAGAACGACGAGCGCTTCGGGATCTGGGGCGGCCTGTCGGAACGGGAACGCCGCAAGCTGAAGAAGAAGGCCGTCTGACGGTCCGAACACCAGCAGCAACAACTACATGACGGACTTCCGCGAGGCTCCGGGGTGATCACCCCGGGGCCCGCGGCTTTTCCCGGGTTCGGCGGGCGGCTGTATGGTGATTCCTCGCCGGGACCTGCGGTCGCGGTGACCGTCCGCAAGCATCGAGGTGTCACAGCTCCGCATGGAACAAGAAGCCCCGGCCGGCTGGGAATTCTTCGACTCCGTCGATTTCCCGACCGATCACATCGACGACCCGATGGGTCGTCCGCGGGTCCGGCATGTCGTCACCGCGGTGGTGGTCGGGCATGAAGGCGCGGCCTGGCTGCCGCGGCTGTCCGAGGCGTTGTGGGCGCTCAACCCACGCCCGGACCGGCTGATCGCGGTCGACACCGGATCCACCGACGACACCGCCGAACTGCTCGCCGCGATGCCCGGCGTGGAGCCGGTGGTCAGCGTCTCCGCGCGGACCGGCTTCGGGACGGCGGTCGCCCGCGGTCTCGAGGCGCACGGGTTCGCGCCGATCCCGAGCGCCGTCGGTCCGTACGGCGACGACGGTCACATGCCGGTCGTGGAGTGGCTCTGGCTGTTGCACGACGACTGCGCGCCGGCGCCCAAGGCCCTGGAGAAATTGTTGCTCCAGGCCACTATGTCGCCGAACACCGGCGTCTGGGGCCCGAAGCTGCGGCTCTGGCCGCGGGACCGCGAGCTGCTCGAGGTCGGCGTCACCACGTCGCTCGGCGGCCGCCGCGACACCGGCGTCGAGAACGGCGAGCTGGACCAGGGACAGCACGACCAGCTGCGCAACGTGCTGGCCGTCAGCTCGGCCGGCATGCTCGTCCGCCGCGACGTCTGGGAGGCGCTGCACGGTTTCGACCCGCGGCTGCCGATGTTCCGCGACGACATCGACTTCGGCTGGCGCGCCAGCCGCGCCGGCTACCAGGTCGGTGTGGCGCCGGACGCGGTCGTCTACCACGCACAGGCCGCGGCGACCGGTGAGCGGGCGTTGGCCGGCACCCGGCGGCACGCGTACCAGCTCGACCGTGCCCACGCGTACTACACCGTTCTCGCGAACGCCCCGGGCAAGCTGCTGCCGCTGCTGATCCTGCGGTTCCTGTTCGGCGCCGTGATGCGGTCGATCTGGTTCCTGCTCGGCAAGACGCCGTCCGGCGCGGTCGACGAGTGGACCGCGTTGCTCGGCACCCTGCTGGCCGGCGGCTGGACCCAGGCCCGCAAGAATCGCCGGAATCTCGACCAGGTGCCGTACGACGACATCAAGAACTTGTTCTCCCGGTCGGTGCACGCCTTGCGGCACAACCTGGAGGAAACGACCAGCACCATCTCCGAGCGGATCCGTGAAGCCTGGGCGGACGAGCCGGAGGAGCAGGTCGTCACGACCGCACGCCGCGCGAAGTCGACCGCGCGGGTAGCGGTCGACCAGCCGAGGTGGCGGCGGCAGCTGATCCGGCGGCCGTTCCTGGTCGCGTGGGTCGTGCTCGCGATCGGTGCGCTGATCGCGGCCCGCGAGCTGATCGGCGGCGGAGTCCTGCGCTCCCATCTGCTGTTGCCGGCGCACGACAGCCTTGCGGCGTTGTGGCATGCGGCGGCATCTGCGCCGCCGGGCGTGACCCCGCCTGCCTGGTTGGCCCAGTTCTGGGCGTTCTCGACGGTCATGTTCGGCCCGGGCGGAGCGACGAATGTCCTGCTGCTCGGCGCGGTTCCGCTGGCCGCGCTTGCCGCGTGGGCGTTGCTGCGCTCGTTCGTCGTCGACCGTGTGGCACGGGCCTGGGGCGCAACGGCGTACGGGCTGGCGGTTTTCGCGAACGGTGCGGTCACGCAGGGCCGGCTCGGGACGTGTGTGGCGGCGATCGTGCTGCCGCTGCTCGGTGCAGCTGTGCACACCGTCGCGCGGCGGCGGCGCGTCTACGTGCAGGGCAGCTGGCGGGCCGCGTGGTTCGCCGGGATCTGCCTCGCCGTCCTCTTGGCGTTCACTCCGGCGCTGGGTCTGCTGGTCGGTGTCTGCCTCGTCCTCGGCGCGGTGTTCGGGCTCGGCTGGCGGCGACAGGGACGGCAGTTGGTGTTCTCGGTCGTCCTCGGTCTCCTGCTTGTGCTGCCGTGGACGATCGACCTGGTGCGGCACCCATCGAAGCTGGGGCAGGAAGCGGGCGGTCCGCCGACCGCGGCGATCGGTCCGGGCGACAGCCTGCCGCATCTGCTGACCGGTACGCCGATCGGTGCGCCGACGCCGTGGTGGTTCGTCGTACCGCTGATTCTCGTGGCGCTGGTCAGCCTGCTGCGTCAGTCGCGGCAGCGGTACGAGTTGCTCGGCTGGTTCGCCGCGCTGGCCGGTCTGGCCGGGACGCTGGTCGCCAGCCGGCTCGGCGGCGGCAGCGGACCGTTGATGTTCCTGATGACCGCGGGCTGGATCATCACCGTCACGGTCGCGTGGGACTCGGTCGGCAAGTCCACCGAGCTCATCGTCCAAGGCGTACTTGGTGTCGTGCTGCTGACGACTGTCGTGACGGCAGGCTTCTGGTTGGTGCGCGGGACCGACGGCCCGCTGTGGCGCGGCCCCGCTCAGGACCTCCCGGCGTACCTCGTCGCTGCCCAGGATCCGCCGGAGAACCAGTCGATCCTGGTGGTGCGGAAGGCGCCCGAGGGTCAGATGCGGTTCTCGCTGGTCAAGGACGGCGGACCCCGGATGGGATCGCTCGAGGCGGCGCCGACGGCGGCGCAGACCAAGCCGCTCACCGGTGTCCTGGCGACTCTCGGCGGCGGCGGTAGCGGCGAAGAGGGCCGGCAGTTGGCCGCTCTCGCGATCGACTACGTGTACTTGCCCGGCCCGGTGGATCCGACGCTGCAGTCGACTCTCGACTCCCTGCCCGGCCTGACCAGGGCCAGTGCGAACGACGGTGACGCTTCGTGGCTGGTGGACCGTTCGAAGGTCGAGGGCAAGACGCCGCTGGTCGACCAGACCCACATGGTGTGGCGGATCCTCGGCCTGATCGGCTGGATCCTCGCGCTGATCTTCTGCCTGCCGACCGTGCGCCGCACCGTCGCCGTACCGCAGGGCACCCACGCGAGGAGGGTCCGGTGAGCCGGTTGCTGTCCGACCCGCGGCTGCGGATCGGAGCTGTTGTCCTGGCCATGGCCGCACTGGCCGGGCTCGGAGTGGTCACTCATCCGAAGAAGGCCGACACCCGGGTGGAGGCCGCGGTCACCGAGCCGGCCCGCACGGTCGTGAACCGCACCGCCATGGCCTGTCCGGTGCTGGCTCCCGGCGGCAAGATGACCAGCGTGGTGAACGGTGTGTCGCCGACGCTGCCCGACGGGACGCCGACCGCGCCCGGGACCGCGGAGCCGCTGTCGATCGCTCCGCTGCCGGCGACGTCGGACCCGGTCGGATCGCTGCTGAAGCGCGGCACCATCGGATCGAGCGCGGTGGCGGTGAAGCCGGAGACGCTGTCGATCCAGGGCACCGGACCGCTCGCCGCCGGCACGGTCGGCACGAGTACGACGACCGCGCAGGAAGGCGTGAACCGCGGTATGGCGAGCGTGCCGTGCCAGCTGCCCGGATCGGACTTCTGGTTCGTCGGCGCGTCGGGGGCGAGCGACCGGCGGGACGTGCTGGTGCTGACCAACCTGGACACCGTCAACGCGGAAGTCAACGTCAGCGTGTACGCGCGGACCGGCGCCCAGGACCTGCCCGCGGCGCGCGGCATCGTGGTCCCGGCGCGCGGCTCGTCCGAGCTGTACCTCAAGCAGGTCGCACCGAACCTCCGAGACCTCGCTCTGCACGTGGAATCGACCGGCGGCCGGGTAGCGGCCGCGGTCCGGTCCAACGCGTCGAACGGCAGCGAGCCGGCCGGGGTGGACTGGCTGAACGCCTCGGCGGCGCCCGCGACCAAGGTGTTCGTGCCGGCGGTGGCGCCCGGCGGCGGCCTGCGGATCCTGTCCGTGGCGAACCCCACGGATCTGCAGGCGACCGCGAGCCTGACGGTGAACGGGCCGAACGGTCCCTTCAAGCCCGCGGGACTGGAGACCGTGCAGATCGCGGCGGGCTCGGTGAAGACGTTCATGCTCGATCCGGTGCTGCACGGTGACGCCAGCGGTGTCACCCTGACCTCGGACCAGCCGGTGACCGCGTCGATGCGGATGACCGATGCGAGCCGGCAGGAGTTCGCGTCGATCGGGTCGGCCGAGGCGCTGACCGGACCGGCGTACCTGGTCATTCCGGCGCACAAGCAGCCGGCGCTGCTGCAGGTGACCGCGCCGGGCAAGAACGGGAGCGTGAAGTTCGAGCTACGGGACGCCGTCGACCGGGTGCTGAGCACGCGGACCCTCGACGTCGTCGGCGGCGCGACCTCGCAGATCCCGTTCCCGGCGCAGCCGCGGCCGACGTACCTGATGGTTCAGCAGACGCGCGGGAGCGTTGTCGCGGGCGTCACGTTGATGCCGGCGGCGAAGCCCGCGGACGACGACGTACCGCAGGTGGCCGCCTGGCCGCTGAACACGTCATTGGTGTTCCGCGCCCAGCTGGGCGCCCAGCCCGACGTGAGCGCCGCGCTGCGCTAGGCCCTGTCAGCCTTCGTTGGTGTTGGCGCCGGGGTCCTGGAGCATGCGGAGGTGGCGCCGGCGGGCCACCTCGACCGGGGCGCCCGGCGTCCCGGCTCCGGGCTCGCGGCGCGGCAGCGGGCGGGCTGCTTCGCGGACCGCGTTCGCCAGTGCTTCCAGATCGTCCGAGGACGGTCCGGCGGCGGCCGGGTCCGGAGCGAGCCGGATGACCTCCCAGCCGTTCGGCGCGGTGAGGCGATCGGCGTGGTCGGCGCACAGGTCGTAGCAGTGCGGCTCGGCGTACGTCGCGAGCGGACCGAGGACACAGGTCGAGTCGGCGTACACGTAGGTGAGCGTCGAGACGGCCGGCTTCTGACATCCGGCACGCGAACAGATCCTGGCGATGCTCACGGACAGACGTTACCCCCACTAGGCTGAGCGCGTGACCGAGGCTCGCCGTCATCGCAGGCACATCGACCGCCACGGCCGCGGCATGCTCGGCCCGATCAGCAGGCCGAGCACGTTCGCGCCGCGGGGGCTGCCGCTGCAGCGGTCTGCCGCCGCGCAGTTCGACGAGGTGGTCGCGATCGAGGTGACGCGGCTGGAGAAGCGGCTGCCGCAGGTGGTCGCGCGGGTCGAGTTCGCGATCGAGGACGTGCCGAACCTCGACCTGGACGCCACCGAGATCCCGCTCACGCACGCCACCGGCGGCACCTCCCACGAGCCGTACCGGATCGTCGTGTTCCGGCGGCCGATCGAGCTTCGCGCCGAACGCTCCGGCGCCGGCCTGGCCTGGCTGGTCCGCTCCGCGCTGGTCCTCGAGCTCGCCGACGTCCTGGCGCTGTCCCCCGAGCAGATCGACCCGGACTTCGACGCCGACGACGACTGACTTCCGCAATTTGCCTGGTAGGCCCACCAAATGGGGGGTTCTACACCCTGGACCTGGGTGTAGAACCCCCCATTTCGCTGGCTGGCCAGGCAAATTGCGCGAAGTGCGGGGAGCCGGGGCGTTACCGGTCTGTTAAGACAAGTCGGTTGACGGGTGTTGAAACCTGTTCCGTAGTGTGGGAAGCGGTTGTGTCCTTCGTTGTCATCGGGAGAGGATCGTCTTTGTGAACGATCAAAAACTGCGGGTCGGTGTCGTCGGACTGGGCTTCGCCGGACGGACGGCGCTGGAGGCGTTCTCGGAACTGCCGGACGTCGAGGTGATCGCGCTGGCGGGTCTGGAGAAGGACGTCCTGACCAGCCTGGGCGAGAAGCACGGCGTACCGCATCTGTACGAGAAGTGGGAGGACCTGCTCGAGACCCCGGGCCTGGAAGCGGTCAGCATCGGTACGCCGACGCAGCTGCACGCCCCGATCGCCCTCAAGGCGCTCGAGAAGGGTCTGCACGTGCTGTCCGAGAAGCCGCTGGCGCGGACGGTGGCCGAGGGCACGGCGATGGTCGAGGCCTCCAAGAAGGCCGGCCGGGTGCTCAAGGTCGTCTTCAACCACCGCGAGCGCGGTGACGTCGCGGCGCTCAAGCACCAGATCGACGAGGGCCAGCTCGGCCGGATCTACTACGCGAAGGCGCACTGGATGCGCCGCAACGGCATCCCGGGGATGGGCGGCTGGTTCACGAACCGGGAGCTGTCCGGCGGCGGCCCGCTGATCGACCTCGGGGTGCACATCCTCGACATGGCGCTGCACCTGATGGGCGAGCCGCAGGTGACCACGGTCTCCGCGGACACCTTCGCCGAACTCGGCCCGCGCGGCAAGGGCAGCCGCGACCCGAACGCGAACACGCTCGGTTCGGCGTTCGAGGTGGAGGACCTGGCCACGGCGTACCTGCGCCTGAAGGGCGGCGGTGCGCTGCAGCTGGAGACCAGTTGGGCGACGTTCCGGGCGCCGGGCGACAACTTCGGCATCGAGCTGTTCGGTACCGACGGCGGCGCGAAGATCGAGGTGCAGAACTACACCAGCGACGACACGCTGCGGATCTTCACCGATGTCGGCGGCGTACCGGCCGAGGTGAAGCCGGCGACCGGTGCCGGGCTCGGGCACCGCGCGGTCGTCGCGGAGTTCGTCCGGATCGTCACGAGCGGTGAGTGGGAAGGCCAGAACGGGTCCGAGGCGCTGCTGCGGACCGAGATCATCGACGCCTGCTACGCCTCGGCGAAGGCGGGACGAGAGGTTGTGCTCAATGACCAGGACAACTGACGGTCCGATCCGCGTCACCGTCTGGGGCGAGAACGTCCACGAGGGCCGCGACGAGTCCGTGCGCAAGGTCTACCCCGACACGATGCACGAGACGATCGCGGCCGCGCTGCGGGACAAGCTCGGCCAGGAAGTGGTCGTCCGTACGGCGTGGCTGCAACAGGACGAGCACGGCCTGACCGAGGAGGTGCTCGCCGACACCGACGTGCTCACCTGGTGGGGTCACGCCGCGCACGGCGACGTCGACGACGCGGTCGTGGACCGGGTCCAGCAGCATGTGCTGTCCGGTATGGGCCTGATCGCGCTGCACTCGGCGCACTTCAGCAAGATCTTCATCAAGCTGATGGGCACCACCTGCTCGCTCGACTGGCGGGCCGAGAACGACCGTGAGCTGATCTGGACGGTCGCCGCCGGGCACCCGATCGCACAGGGCATCCCGCACCCGCTGGTGATCGAGCGCGAGGAGATGTACGGCGAGCTGTTCGACATCCCGCAGCCGGACGAGCTGGTCTTCGTCAGCTCGTTCTCCGGCGGCGAGGTGTTCCGCTCGGGCTGCTGCTACCGCCGCGGCCAGGGCCGGGTCTTCTACTTCCGCCCCGGCGACCAGGAGTACCCGACGTACCACCAGCCCGAGGTCCAGCAGATCATCGCCAACGCGGCGCAGTGGGCCGCTCCGACCAGCCCGCGGCAGCTCCCGACGGTCCACCACCGCAAGGATGTCGGCTGGTTCGACAAGGCCTAAGGCCCTGTCTGGTAATCCATCGCCTACTGCGGGGCACTCGGCACCTCCTCGCGACGGCGCTGGATCACCAGACAGGACCTCGGCTCTCAGAGTCTCCGCTGCCAGGTCAGGTGGCCTTCGTCCATGGTGGCGTGGCCGTCGGCGCCGGCCGCGACGTTGGGGTCATGCGTAGCGATGATCACCGCGGCGCCGCGGCCGGCCTCCCGGCGGAGGAGGTCGAGCACTCGCTCACGGTTCGTGCCGTCGAGTTCGCTGGTGGACTCGTCGGCGAGGATGACGCGGCCCTGCTGGGCGAGTCCGCGGGCGACGGCGACGCGTTGCTGCTCGCCGCCGGACAGTTCCTCGACCAGATGGTCGCCGCTGTCCTGCAGCCCGACGTCGGCCAGTGCCTGCTCGACGTGACGGTCGACCGCTTCCGGCTCGGTGCGCTTGGCGAGCAGCGGCAGCGAGAGGTTCTCCCGGGCGGTCAGGACCCGGGCCAGACCGTTGCCCTGCGGGATCAGTACGACGCCGTGCGCCGCGGCCGCGGGCCGATCGGCGATCGTCAGGCCGTCGACCTCGACGTGGCCGGACTTCGCCCGGACCGCGCCGGCGATGGCCCACAGCAGCGAGCTCTTGCCGGCGCCGGACGGCCCGCTGACCGCGAGAACGAACCCCGGCGGCACGTGCAGCGACACGTCCGCGACGGCGACCAATTCGTCGTAGGCGACGGTGAGGTTGGAGACCGTGATCACGACTGACCTTCTTGCTGTACAGGGCTCAGGCGAACGTCGCCGTCCTCGGTGGTGGTGACGCGGAGCAGGGTTCCGGGGGCCAGCAGTTCGGCGACGTGCGGCGGCAGCGGCAGCGACCCGTCGGTGGCGACGACCGCGAACTCCTCGCCGCTGCGCCCCTCGGACGCGATCCGGCCGTCGCGGATGGTGACGGTCCGGGGCAGCACCGCGGCGACCTCGGGGTCGTGGGTGACCAGCAGCACCGTCATACCGGTGCTCTCGTTGACGGTCGAGATCGCGGCGAGCACCTCGTCCCTGGCCCGGTGGTCGAGTTGGCTCGTGGGCTCGTCGGCCAGCAGCAGGCCGGGGAACGTGGCGATCCCGACCGCTACCGCACAGAGCTGGATCTGCCCGGGCGTCAGCGACGTCAGCGGCGTTCGGGCGTGGTCGGCCAGACCGACCAGGTCGAGGACCTCCTCCGGCGCCGGTAGGGACTGGTCGCGCGCCGCGGCACGCTGTGCGTAGCGGACGTTGTCGACGGGGGACAGGTAGGGGATCAGATTGCGCCCGGCTCCCTGCAGCACGATGCCGATGTCGCGTGCGCGCATCCGGTCGAGCTCCGGCTCGGTCATCGTCGTCAGGTTGTGCTCGCCGATCTGCAGGCGACCGGCGCTCGGCGTCAGCAGGCCGCCGCACAGCTGCAGCAGCGTGGACTTGCCGGCGCCGGACGGGCCGAGCAGTCCGACGAACTCACCGGGACGCACCGTGATGCCGATGCCCGACAAGGCCGCGACGTCATGGCCCTGGCTGCGGTAGATGTGCACCAGCCCGCTCGTGCTGATCGCCAGGCCGCTCACGACAGCTCCTCCCGGATCCGGACGTAACCCGCGCGCCGGTTCACGCCGGTGCCCAGGACCAACGTGGTCGCCGTCAGCACCAGAGTGCCGGCCAGCCAGAGAATCACCGCTCCGGACCAGTTGATCGCCAGGTCGAGCGGGATCGGCGACGGTTCGGACGTCTCCGCGAACAGCGGGAACATGGGCAGCGCGATATGGGCGCCGACGATGCCGCAGGCCGACCCGAGCAAGGCTGCCAACGCGACCGGCCCGGTCTGTTCCCACCGTGCGGCCCCTCCGGTCGTCGACGCCGGTACGCCGTTGATCCGCAGGCTCGCGTAGTCCTGCGCGCGGGATCGCCAGGAGCTGACGCCCATCAGCAGCAGCACGATGACCGCGAGCGCCCAGCTGGCGAGTCCGACGACCGGGGTGAGCTGGAGCGCGAGGGCGCTGGCGGAGCGCCCGTACCCCTCGATCCGGTCGGACCGCCGATCGACGAGGGTCGGGGTCAGCCCGGCCGCGGTGAGCCCGTCGACGACCTTGCCGAGGTTCGCGAGCCCGTCGGCGTTCAGCCAGAGCTCGAGATCGGTCGAGGTGTCGTCGACGTTCCCGCCGAGCCGGCGGACGGTCTCCAGGTCCATCACGGCAGCACGTTCGGTGTGCCGCGGCATCGGTGTCCGCAGGCTGTCCACCTTGGTGATCGGGATCGACAACCCGTCGAGGCCGGGTACGGTCTGGACCTCGCTGACGGAGAAGTCCTGACTCACCAGCGCCGGGACAGGCGAGGGGATCGCGGCGTGCTGGAGGGTCAGGTCGCTCCCGAGGCTGGTCACCTCGAGCGTCAGTCCGTTCGGCCGGCTCTTCGCTGCGATATGGCTCTGGTCGTCGTCCCCTGCCGGCGGGCCGCTCGTCCAGTCCTGGGCCCTGCCCAGCGGGATCGACGGCTGGGTATCGGTCGCCAGCCGGCTGATCGCGATCTCGCCCTTGGCGCCCACGGGGTCACCCACCTCGCGGGCGACTCCGAGCCGGATCAGTTGGCAGGACGGCCGGCAGTCCATCGGCGTACTCAGCTGGACCGGGCCGCTGCGGCCCAGCGGTATCGGCGGGAAGCGCACCAGGTAGCGCGCCCCTCTGCGCTGGTTGACCACCGTCGCCTGCAGGATCACGGATCTCGCGCGGCCCTCGGGAGTGAGCTCCTCGCCGTCACTGGTGGGCGGTGCGTACGACGCCGTCGTGCCGACGTCGGCGGTCACCTTCAACTGGTCGCCGACGACCTTGATCGGCTGCGGCTCCGCCGGCGCCCGAAGATTGCCGAACCCCTCGGTTTCGGCAAGCCGGTCGCCGCGGAAGGCGATCCGCCGGTAGCTGTCCGGCTCGATGAGCACGGCGCGCAGACTCTCGGCCGCGGGCGCCTGGGTGAGCACGACCGGCGTCAGCCAGCGCCGGTCGGGATCGACCTTGTTGATCGCCGCGGTGAAGTCGATGAGGTTGATGGTGTCGATCGCGAGGACCGCCTCGGCGCCGGTCTCGTAGCCGGCCCTGGTGTCCCGGTTGCGACCGGCCACCGAAGCCGCCTGACCGGCGAACGACACCAGGCCGGTCGCGACGGCGACCACGGCGACAAGCCGCGTCACGGCTGGACGCCGGGCCACCTGCAGAGCGCCGAGCGCGAGACCGAGACGCCCGTTGCGCAGCGCCCGACGGCTCACCAGGCCGGCGACCGGGAGCAGCAGATGGGCGAAGGCCAAGCCGGCGGCCAGCGCGAGCAGGGTCGGGGTCAGGATCGGCAACGGACCCCGTCCGCCGCTGGTCAGTCCGGTCACCAGTCCGGCCGATGCGACGACGATGACGATCAGATCGATCAGACCGATGGTCCGGTGGCTTCCGCGGGGCGCGATCCGCCGGAGCAGGCTGGAGATCGGCCGGCGTACGACCGTACGAACCGACAGCGCGACGACTGCCAGCCCTGCCAGAGCTGCGAGACCGACCGCTGCCGGAACCGTCCACGGCACTTCCAGGGGCGGTACTCCGGCCAACCAGGCCGCTCGTACGGCGAGGAGCATCGCGAAACCGGCGGCCGCGCCAAGCACCGTACCGAGCAGCACGGGCACGCTCAGCTCGACGGCCAGCGTCCGGCCGATCGACCCTGCCCCCGACCCGCGGAGTCGCGAGACGGCCAGCTCGGGGCGGCGCTGGTCGACCACTGTGGCCAGCGCGAGTGCCAGGACGACCACGCCGAACAGGGCCACCTGCACCATCACCAGCGGAATGATCGTCGTGGCCTGGCGTCGCTCCGCCTGGATGCCGTCGATGACGTCGATCAGTCCTGAGCTGTTCTGCGCGTCGATGCCGCGTTCGGCGATCTGTGCTTCGAGCTGATCGGTCACCTGACGGATCCGAGCCAGGTCGTCGACTCGCACGCTTCCCGGCTGCGGGCGGGTGTCCAGCGTCGAGTAGGCGCCCCAAGGCCCCGCGGAGAGGGTGTCTCGCTCGGTGAGCAGGAAGTCGCCGAGCGCGGCCTGGGAGTCGCTGGCCTGCCGCGAGTTCCCGATCGGTCTCCGGCCGAACCAGTAGATGGCCTCGGCGTCCGCCTGGTAGATCCCGACCACCCGGAGCGGGCTGCGGGTGGGGTTGCTGGCCGTCTGGGCATTGATCGTCGCCCCGACCGCCAGTCCGAAGTTCTTCGCGTCTGCTGCCGACGCGGCGACCTCACCGGGGCTGCGGGGACACCGGCCGGCTGTCAGTTCGAGTTGGGCGCAGTAACCGTCCCGCCAGACCACCCGGCTCTGGACGGTCGGTCTGTCGTCGCCGAGGCCCCAGATCACTGCTGCGGCCCGCCCGTACACAGGTGGGGTGAACTGCTGCTTCAGGTCGGCAGGGACGAGTTGGTCGAGCTCCTCCGGCGGAGTCGATTCGGCCGATCCGCCGACGATCGTCTTCGGGACCGTCTTGACTTGCCAGGCCGCCGAGTTCCACTGGCGCGCCAGGGTCTCGGTCGTGACGGTCTGTTCGACCGCGCGCGCGAACCAGGGCGCGAACGCCGCGCAGGTGCCGATCAACAGGCTGACCCCGGCCAGGACCATCGCCTGGGACCACCGGTACCGCAGAGCCTGCCGCAGGAACATGTTTGGCCACCCCCCAGCCGCCAGGTCACGCCTGTCGGTGACCAAGGACCGAACATACGGAACGAGAGGGGCAGCGTCAGGACGCCGGCTGACAACGATGCCCAGTTGTTGCCTGCCGCACGCGGAGCGAGGCTGGGATACAGCTTGGCCGACGGGCCGGATAGGGTCCGTGCATGGCTGATGTTGCGGGGATCTTCAAGGCTTACGACGTCCGGGGGGTTGTGCCGGAGCAGTTGGACGAGTCGGTGGCCCGGGCGACCGGCGCGGCGTTCGTCGAGGTCCTGGACGTGCTCGCGGGGCCCGGCGCGGTGGTGATCGGGTACGACATGCGCCCGTCCAGCCCGGCGCTGGCGGCCGCGTTCGCGGAGGGCGTGGCGAGCACCGGGGCGGACGTCATCGACATCGGCCTGGCGTCCACCGACCAGTTGTACTTCGCGTCCGGCCGGCTCGACCTGCCCGGCGCGATGTTCACCGCCAGCCACAACCCGGCGCAGTACAACGGCATCAAGATGTGCCGCGCGGGCGCCGCCCCGGTCGGCTCCGACTCCGGTCTGCGCGACATCGCCGACCTGGTCGCGAAGGCCCTGACCGAGCGCCCGGCGGCCGGGTCCGCGACCGGGCACATCACCCGCAAGGACCTGCTCACGGCGTACGCCGACCACCTGCACGACCTGGTCGACCTGAGCGGCATCCGACCGCTCACCGTGGTCGTCGACGCCGGCAACGGCATGGGCGGCCACACCGTCCCGGCGGTGTTCGCCGACGGCCCGGTGACGATCGTCCCGATGTACTTCGAGCTCGACGGCAGCTTCCCGAACCACGAGGCCAACCCGCTGGACCCGAAGAACCTGGTCGACCTGCAGGCCAAGGTCCGCGAGACCGGGGCCGACCTCGGCCTGGCCTTCGACGGCGACGCCGACCGCTGCTTCGTGGTGGACGAGAAGGGCGACCCGATCTCGCCGAGCGCGATCACCGGCGCGGTCGCCGTCCGCGAGCTCGCCAAGCACCCGGGCGCGACCATCCTGCACAACCTGATCACCTCCAAGGCGGTCCCGGAGCTGATCGCCGAGCACGGCGGCGTCCCGGTCCGCACCCGGGTCGGGCACTCCAACATCAAGCAGAAGATGGCCGAGACCGACGCGGTGTTCGGCGGCGAGCACTCCGCGCACTACTACTTCCGCGACTTCTGGCGCGCCGACACCGGCATGCTGGCCGCGCTGCACGTGCTCGCGGCGCTGGGCGAGCAGGACCGGCCGGCCAGCGAGCTGTTCGCCGAGTACGAGCGGTACGTGGCGTCCGGCGAGATCAACAACAAGGTCGCGGACGCGGCGGCGACCGTCGCGGCGATCGAGGACACATATTCTGGCGTCGACGGCGTGACGGTCGACCATCTGGACGGGTTGACGGTGTCGGCGGGACAGTGGTGGTTCAACGTCCGTGCGTCGAACACGGAGCCGTTGCTGCGGCTGAACGTCGAGGCCGCGGACCGGGCCGAGATGGAACGCGTCCGTGACGAAGTACTGGCCCTGATCACCGGCGCATCGGTGGAGGAGAACTGAATGGCAGTCAATCTGGACCCGGATCTGCTGAGCATCCTGGTCTGCCCGAAGTGCCGCTCGGAGTTCCGGGTGGACGACGAGGCGAACGAGCTGATCTGCACCAACGCCGCCTGCGCGCTGGCGTACCCGGTGCGTGACGACATCCCGGTGCTGCTGATCGACGAGGCCCGGGACACGCGCGCGGAGTCCGAATCCGCGAGCAGCTGATGAGCGTCTTCGACGACACCCGGCTGGACGACCCGGCGGTACTCGAGGCCTCGGACCACCTGCTGCGCCGCCTGGCGATGGCCGGTGCCCGGATCCGCGCCGAGCTGGAAGCGTCCGAGGACGTGCTGGCCAAGCTGGAGTCCGACGGCTTCCGGCCGCGGGCCGTGGTGGCCGCGGGCCGCGACGCCCGGCTGGTCCGGGCCGTGCTGGAGCCGCTCTGCCCGGTTCCGTTTCTCGCCTGGCCCGGTCCCGGGCTGCCCGGCTGGGCCGGCCCGCTGGACCTGGTGATCGTCCTCGGTGGTGCCGCCGAGGACACGGACGCGGTGTCGGCCGCCGGTGAAGCGGTACGGCGTGGTTGCGGGCTGATGGTCGCCGCGCCGGAGGACTCGCCGGTGGCGATCGCCTCGGCCGGTCTCCGGCATGCGATCCGGCTGCCGTCCCAGTCGGACGACCAGTTGGCTGCGGCCGTCGCCGTGCTTCAGGCGCTGCACCAGATGGAGCTGGGCCCGGAGGTCGACCACAAGGCCGTGGCGGCGTTGCTGGACGACGTGGCGATCGAGTGCTCGCCCAACAACGATGTGGCGGCCAACCCGGCGAAGGAGCTCGCTCTGGTGCTGGCGGATGCGTTGCCGCTGGTCTGGGGTGGCTCTGTCCTGGCAGCGCGTGCTGCCCGCCGTGTCGTCGAGGCGCTACGGCTGGCCAGTGGACGGCCGGCCCTGGCCGCGGACGCGGGCCATCTGCTTCCGGTGCTGAACCAGCCGCCGCGGGACTTGTTCGCCGACCCGTTCGACAAGCCCGAGGAGCTACGGCCGGCGCTGATCATCCTGGACGACGGTGTCGACGAGGCCGGCATCGCCGAGCACCGCGACAAGCTGGAGTCCAAGGCAGAGGCACACGACGTCCGGGTGCACACGATCAGGCAGGCCAGCGGCACGGATGTCGCCCGGTACGCCGCTTTGACCCAGCAGGGTCGCTACGCCGCGGCGTATCTCGGGATCGGCCTCGGCCGGTACGGCATGGCGACCGTGGACGACCCGGTCGGGTCAGGCAACCCCTCGGAGGATCCGGCGTGGTAGTCCCGCTGCAGAACACCATCCGCGACTACGCGTGGGGTTCGCCGACCGCACTGCCGGAGTTGCTCGGCGTACAGCCGACCGGCGAGCCGCAGGCCGAGCTGTGGATGGGTGCGCACGAGTCCGCTCCGTCGGTCCTGCCGAACGGCGACACCTTGTACGACGCGGTGTCCGCCGACCCGGGCGCGGTGCTGGGGGAGGAGACGGCCGAGCGGTTCGACGGCCGGTTCCCGTTCCTCGCGAAGCTGCTCGCGGCGGCGCAGCCGTTGTCGATCCAGGCACACCCGTCGCGGGACCAGGCGATCGACGGGTACCAGCGGGACGAGGCCGCCGCGATCCCACGGGACGCCGCGGACCGCAACTACAAGGATGCCTGGCCGAAGCCGGAGATCCTGATCGCGCTGGAGCCGTTCGACGCGCTGGTGGGTTTCCGGCCGCTGGAGGCGACGGTCGCGCTCCTCGACGCGCTGGCCCCGGCCGGGTTCGAGGAGCTCACGGACCTGCTCCGCAACGGCAAGCTCCAGGACGCGTTCAGCGGTTTCATGAGCACCGACCGGGACGCGATCCGCCCGCTGGTCGCGGCCCTGGGCGAGGCCGTCGCGCAGTACCCGGGCGACGCGTTCCCCCTGGAGCGCGAGACGCTCGCGAAGCTGTGCGCGGACTTCCCGGATGACCCCGGTGTGCTCGCGGCCCTGTTGCTGAACAGGGTGCGTCTGCAGCGGTTCGACGCCGTGTACCTCCCGGCCGGGAACGTGCACGCCTACCTGCGGGGCCTCGGCTTCGAGGTGATGGCGAACTCCGACAACGTGCTGCGCGGCGGGCTGACGAGCAAGTACGTCGACGTACCGGAGCTCGTCTCGGTGGTGGATTTCGAGCCGCTGGCCGACCCGGTGCTGACCGCGACGGCGGACGGGATCTACGAGACAGGGTGTGAGTACTTCGCGATTCACCGGGTGGACCTGTCGTCGGGCGAGCGCACGATCGACGGCGTCGGGCCGCGGATCGTCTGCTGTGTGGACGGCTCTGTCGATGCTGCCGGCAAGGAATCCGTCGTGACGTTGTCCGCTGGTCAGTCGGCGTTCCTCGCCGGACCCGAAGGACCCTGTACCCTGCGTGGTTCCGGCACGGCGTTCGTCGTCGCCGCACGCTAACTGGAGGACCTGAACAACCATGGCTGGTGGCGGGAACAAGGCCGTTGTCGCGGCTTTGCTGGCGAACACCGGGATCGCGGTCACCAAGTTCGCCGCCTGGGCGCTGACCCAGTCGGCCTCGATGCTGGCCGAGGCGATCCACTCGCTCGCCGACGCGGGCAACCAGGTGCTGCTGCTGGTCGGCGGTCAGCGGGCCAAGCGCGAGGCCGACGAGCTGCACCAGTTCGGGTTCGGCCGGGAGCGGTACGTCTACTCGTTCATCGTGTCGATCGTGCTGTTCAGCGTGGGTGGTCTGTTCGCGCTGTACGAGGGCTACCACAAGGTGCACGACCCGCACGGGATCGACAACTGGAAGTGGGTCCCGGTCGCGGTGCTGGTGGTCGCGATCGTCATGGAGAGCCTGTCGTTCCGGACCGCGATCGTCGAGGCGAACAAGCTCCGCGGACACGTGTCCTGGGTGAAATTCGTCCGGAACGCGCGCGCCCCGGAGCTGCCGGTCATCCTGCTCGAGGACTTCGCGGCGCTCACCGGTCTGGTGCTGGCGCTGATCGGCGTCGTCCTGACGCTTGCCACCGGCAACGGTGTGTTCGACGGTCTCGGGTCGATGGCGATCGGCGCGCTGCTGGTCTGCGTCGCGGTCTTCCTGGCGATCGAGATGAAGTCGCTGCTGCTCGGCGAGTCCGCGACCCGCGAGTCCCAGGCCCGGATCGTCGCCGCGATCGAGAACACCCCGGGTGTCCAGCGCCTGATCCACATCAAGACTCTGCACCTCGGCCCGGAGGAGGTCCTGGTCGCCGCGAAGCTCGGCGTCGAGCCGACCGCCGACGCGGCCGTCGTCGCGGAGACCATCGACGCCGCCGAGCGAGCCGTCCGCGCCGCCGAGCCGATGAGTCAGCACATCTACCTCGAGCCCGACATCTTCCACGAGCACCACGTCCCCGACGAGCGCCCCGCCGTCCCCGAGGCCCCGTCCCACTAACGCCCATCTCAGGGGTCAACCCCTCACCTTGCCGGTTGGCACCGCGCATGCCGGTAGGCGAACCGTCCATCGCGGGGGTTGACCCCGCAGATGGACATCACCGTGGTCTGGGTGGCAGTACGCCGGAGCGGCCGAGCCAGCGGAGGGCGCGGTCGCGGTCGATCTCGGCCTGGGTCGGCGGCGCGGTGAGGCGGCCGGTGCGATAGCCGAGGTTGCGGATGTCGGCCGCCACGGACGGCTCGGCCAGCGCGCGCAGTGCGAAGGCGAGTGCCGCCGGCGTCACGTCGTACCGGCGTTCGAGGTCGAGCGCCAGCCGGACGGCGGCGAGGTCGCGGTCGTCGTACTGGCGCTGTGACGTGTGCTCGGAGCGGGAGCGCGGCAACAGCCCGAGTGCCTCCCGGTAGCGGAGCATGCGCGGAGTGGTACCCAACTGGCGAGCGGCCTCGGTGATGCGCATAGCATCAATCCTGACATTTCGGTGTCAAAAATGCGCCTGGAGCGATCAAACCGCGTGGCTCGGCCCTCTAGGCTCGGGCAGGTAGTAATCACAGTCTTCAGCAGGGGAGCGGCATGACCTTCGACTACAAGGTGGCGGATCTCGGCCTGGCCGAGTTCGGGCGCAAGGAGATCCGGCTGGCCGAGCACGAGATGCCGGGCCTGATGGCGATGCGCGAGCAGTACGGCGAGAGCAAGCCGCTGGCCGGCGCGCGGATCATGGGCTCGCTGCACATGACGATCCAGACCGCCGTGCTGATCGAGACGCTGGTCGCGCTCGGCGCCGAGGTGCGCTGGGTGTCGTGCAACATCTTCTCCACCCAGGACCACGCGGCGGCCGCGGTCGTCGTCGGCCCGGACGGCACGGCCGAGAACCCCGCCGGAGTCCCGGTGTTCGCCTGGAAGGGCGAGACGCTGGAGGAGTACTGGTGGTGCACCGAGCAGGCGCTGACCTGGCCCGGTGAAGGCCCGAACATGATCCTCGACGACGGCGGCGACGCCACGATGCTCGTCCACAAGGGCACCGAGTTCGAGAAGGCGGGCGCCGTGCCGGACCCGTCGACCGCGGACTCCGAGGAGTACGGCGTCGTCCTGAGCCTGCTGACCCGGACGCTGGCCGAGTCGCCGACGAAGTGGACGACCATCGGTCAGGGCATCAAGGGTGTTACCGAGGAGACCACCACCGGCGTGCACCGGCTGTACGAGATGCACAAGGCCGGCGCGCTGCTGTTCCCGGCGATCAACGTCAACGACTCGGTCACCAAGTCGAAGTTCGACAACAAGTACGGCTGCCGGCACTCGCTGATCGACGGCATCAACCGCGCCACCGACGTCCTGATCGGCGGCAAGGTCGCGGTCGTCTGCGGGTACGGCGACGTCGGCAAGGGCTGCGCCGAGTCGCTGCGCGGTCAGGGTGCGCGGGTGATCGTCACCGAGATCGACCCGATCTGCGCGCTGCAGGCCGCGATGGACGGCTACCAGGTGTCGACCGTGGACGACGTCGTCGGGATCGCCGACATCTTCGTCACCACGACCGGCAACAAGGACGTCATCACCGCCGACCACATGGCGGCGATGAAGCACCAGGCGATCGTCGGCAACATCGGCCACTTCGACAACGAGATCGACATGGCCGGGCTGTACAAGGTGCCGGGGATCGAGCGGGTCAACATCAAGCCGCAGGTCGACGAGTTCCGCTTCCCCGACGGCCACACGATCATCGTGCTGTCCGAGGGCCGGCTGCTGAACCTCGGCAACGCCACCGGGCACCCGTCGTTCGTGATGTCGAACTCGTTCACCAACCAGGTCCTCGCGCAGATCGAGCTGTTCGTGAAGACCGCCGATTACCCAACCGAGGTGTACGTGCTGCCGAAGCACCTCGACGAGATGGTCGCCCGGCTGCACCTGGACTCGCTCGGCGTGAAGCTGACCGAGCTCACCAAGGAGCAGGCGGCGTACCTCGGCGTACCGGTCGAGGGCCCGTACAAGGCCGAGGCCTACCGCTACTGAGGTCGTTCTGTGAACACCCCCCGCGCCGTGGCGCGGGGGGTGTTTTCATCGGATCGCGGTAAACAGGTCCTTGTCAGCGACCCGGCCGAGGACGGCTCAGGACCAGTGGCCGGCTTCGTTGCTGCCGGGGGCGGCCCAGCCTTCGGCGTTCACGGTCGCGGGACGGGACTGGGCCGGCGGTGCGGGTGGCGCGAAGAGGCCGGGCGGCGGAGGAGCCGGCGGGAGGGCGCCGTACGGGCTGGGCGGGGCGAACGGGCCGACGGGCACGGCGTACGACGGGGCCGGGGCCGGGGCGGCTGGGCCGTACGGTGATGGGGCTGGTGGGTATGGCGAGGTGGAGGGGAAAGGGCCGGTCGGCAGGGGGCGGTGGGTGGAGAGGCGTTGGAGTTCGCGGCGGCGGCGTTCGGCGAGGACGGCCGACAGGTAGGCGGGGGCGATGACCTGGGTCGGCGGCGCCGGCGCGATGACGGCAGCAACCCGGGCGGCCAGTGCCTCGCCGAGTGCGTACTGCGGGCCGGGCAGGAGCTCGGTGAAGCGGGCCAGGTAGTCGCGGGCCGCATTCGCCAGCTCGTCGGACAGCCGCGACAGCTCCAGCGACTGCGCCCACTGGACCAGATGACCGGGCACGAACAGCGGCGGCGACGCCATCGGCTGGTTGCGCTCGCGGATGACGACCGTCCCGGACACCATGTCCCCGATCCGCTTGCCCTGCTTGTTCATCAGGCTAGCGACGATCCCGGGACAGGCCGCGAACCACGGCGCGAAGTCGACGAAGAACCACATCAGCGTCCGCACCAGCGCGTGCCGGAAGCGGATCGAGCTCCCGTCGTCGCGCACCACCTTCAGCCCGAGCACCATCTTGCCGAGCGTCCGCCCGCGGGTCAGCGTCTCCATCACGACCCGGTAGCCGACCACCACGAGCAGCACGACGACGAAGATCAGCGCACCCGCCAGCGCCTCACTGACCTCGCTCCCGAACAGGAAGCCGGCCAGGAGCGCGATCAGCACGCTCAGCACGATGCCTTGCAGCAGCATGTCGATCGCACACGCCAGCGCCCGCGTGGGCATCCGGGCGATCCGCACCTGGAGGACGACTGCTTCGCCGGTGACCAGCTGGGACACTCCGCCGCCCCCCTCCTGCGTAGACACTAGGTCCGGTTAGTCTGCCACCAGTCGGGTGGAGGAGGTGTGGCGGTGGACGTAGAAGCGTTTGTCTCGGTGCACCAGCCGCAGTGGGACCGCTTGGCGTACCTGACTCGCCGCCAGCGCCGCCTGTCCGGGGCGGAAGCCGAAGAGCTCGTGGTCCTCTACCAGCGGGTCGGCACGCACCTCGCCGCGCTGCGAGCGGCCGGGGCGGATCCGGTGTCGATCGGCCGGCTCTCCGGTCTGATCGCCGACGCACGCGGCGCCGTGACCGGCGTCCAGGCACCTGTCTGGCGCGACATCTCGAAGTACTTCCTGGTCAGCTTCCCCGCCGCGCTGTACGCCTCCAGACGCTGGTGGATCACCATCGGTCTGCTCTTCTACCTGGTCGCCGCCTGGGCCGCCTGGAGAGTGCTGGCACACCCCGAGGTGATCGACTCGATCGCCACACCGGACCAGATCAAGCAGCTCGTCGAGCACGACTTCGAGGCGTACTACTCGGAGAACCCGGCACAGGACTTCGCGCTGCGCGTCTGGATCAACAACGCGACCATCAGCGCCGCTGTCCTCGCGCTCGGCATCCTGCTGATCCCGTCCGTCTTCGTGCTGTGGGACAACGCGCTCAACCTGGGCCTGAGCGCCGGACTGATGATCGGCCACGACCGCGGCGGTCTGTTCTTCAGCCTGATCGCGCCGCACGGCCTGCTCGAGATCACGGCGGTGTTCGTCGCCGCCGCGGCCGGCCTACGGCTCGGCTGGGCCTGGGTCGTACCAGGACCGCGCACACGCATGCAGGCTGTCGCGCAGACCGGCCGTGCCACTGTCGGTATGGCGATCGGCCTGGCCGCGGTGCTCCTCGTCACCGGCCTGATCGAGGCGTTCGTCACGCCGTTCCTGCCCGGGCCGCTCCGGGTCACCATCGGTATCGTCGCCGAGCTGGCGTTCCTCACGTACGTCTGGACGCTGGGTCGCCGCGCGTACCGTCAGGGTGAGTACGGCGACATCGACGAGTCGGACCGCGAGGCGAGCGCACCCGTCTCCGCCTGACAGTTTCCGCACTGGGAACTGCTCAGGTGTGACTACTACCGCCCAGGAAGTTCGATACAGCCGGCCGTACCGGTACGCGGTGACGGTCGGCCTGGTGGCGTACGGCGTCGTACACCTGCTGATCGCCTGGATCGCCCTGCAGCTCGCGTTCGGCAAGTCGTCGCAGGAGGCTTCACAGCAAGGCGCCCTGCGGGAACTGGCGGACCAGCCGCTCGGTGGCGTGCTGTTGTGGGTTGTGGCGATCGGGCTGTTCGCACTGGCCGTCTGGCAGGTACTGCAGGTGATCTGGGGCCACCTGGAACCGCACAAGAAGCTGTCGTCGGTCGGACGCGCGATCGTCTACGTGGTGCTGGCCATCAGCGCGGTGAAGGTCGCGGTCGGCTCGGGCGGTTCGGGAACCGGTCAGCAACGGAGTGTCTCTGCCCGGCTGATGGGGCACGGCTGGGGACGGGCCGTGATCATCGCGGTCGGTGTCGCGATCGTCGCGATCGGTTGCTACCACGTCTACAAGGCGATCACGAAGAAGTTCACCGAGGACCTGGTGGGCGGCGTCTCGGACGTGACCGTCGCGCTGGGCCGGATCGGGTACGGCGCGAAGGGCTTCGCGTACGCCGTGGTCGGCGTTTTGTTCGGCTGGGCGGCGATCGCCTACGACCCGCAGAAGGCCGGCGGCCTCGACACCGCGCTGCACACGATCAAGGAACAACCCGCCGGCTCGGTGTTGCTGGCCGTGCTCGCGGCCGGCATCGCTGCTTTCGGCGCCTACTGCTTCAGCTGGTCCCGGAACGCCCGCCGCTGAGGGTCCTCGTCAGGCCGGGAGGTCCCGCCGGCGGAGGCCGATCAGGCCGGCGAAGGCGACGACGAGCGCGATCGCGAGCAGTGCGACGAACGGTCCGGCCGACACCGCTCCGCCGGGGAGCGACGGGAGATGGGTGAAGGGCGAGAGGTCCCGGATCCAGCCGGCTGTGCTCACTCCGGCGCTCACCAGCCCGATCAGGATGCAGACCGCCGGGCCGGCCCACGACACCATCGAGGCCCGTGGGAACAGACCGAAGATCGCGATCGCTATCGCCGCCAGCACCCACACGGCCGGCAGTTGGGCGAGCGCCGCACCAACCAGCCGCGGTACCTGACCACTCACATCGCCGATTGCCGCGCCGTACGCCAGTCCTTCGGCGACACCGGCTGCCAGCAGTGCGAGGGCCGGGCCCAGCAGGCTGAACACCAGGTGGCTCGCGGCCCATTGCCAGCGACTCGTCGCGGTCGCCAGCACGGGCTCGGCGCGTCCGCTGCTCTCCTCGACCCGCATCCGCAATGTGGCCTGGACGGCGTACGCCGACGCGATCAGCCCGACCAGCGTCATCACACCGGCCAGGAACGAGTCGATCAGCCCGGCCGCACCACCCATCCGCTGGAACATCTCCTGGATGCCCGGATCGTCGCGCATCATGTCGCCGACACCCTCCGCGACACCGCCGAACAGCAGACCCAGCAAGGCGAATCCGACGGTCCACGCCGCCAGCAGCCCACGATGCAGCCGCCACGCCAACGCCAACGGCGACCCCAGCTTCCCGTCCGCGGGCCCGAGCCGATCCGGCAAGATCCCGGCCCCGACGTCCCGCCGTACAGCGAGGGCAACCGCGGCTCCGATCAGGGCGATGGTTGCTGCCAGCAGCACGACGGCCAACCACCAACGGTTCTGGGCGTACGGATGGATCTGCTGCGCCCAGCCGAGCGGCGACAGGTACGACAACCACGCGAGCGGCCCGTCCGTGTGCGCACTGGTATCACCGGCAGCTCGCAGTACGTAAGCCCCGCCGAGGACACCGATCGCGATGCCCCGCGCCGTTCCCGCGCTGGCCGTCAACTGCGCCGCGACCGCGCCGAGCGCCGCGAAGAACCACCCGGTGCCGGCGTACACGATGCCGATGGCAATCGATCCGCCGAGCGGCAGATCCTGGCTGTGCATGCCGAGGGCAAGCAGTACGGCGAGCACCAGATTCGCACCGAGGACCGTGATGAGCGCCGCCGCCAGCTGGGCGTGCCGTCCGACAACGGTTGCCCCGAGCAACTCACGGCGGCCGGTCTCCTCCTCGACGCGGGTGTGCCGGATCACCGTGAGCAGGCTGATCAGCCCGACCATCACCGGCACGAACCCGAGCCGCCACGTCACGAACTCGCCCAGGCTCGGCCCGGAAAGCTCGCCGTACAAGGTGATGAAGCCGGCGTTGCTCGCATACTTGACCCGCGAGTCCGGCGTGGGGAACAGGTCGCCGTACTCCTTCACGTAGCTCACCGAGATCGCCGTGAGGAGGACGATCCAGAGCGGCAGCACGATCCGGTCCCGGCGCAGGATCAGCCGGATCAGACCGGCGGTGCCGGCCAGCGACGTCATTTCACGGCCTCGGGTTCGTACAGCCGCAGGAACAGTTCCTCGAGCGATGGCGGCTGGCTCACGAGACTCCGTACGCCGATCTCGGTCAGCCGCCGCAGCACCGGGTTGATCTCGTCCGTGTCCACGTCGAACTGGACGTGCCCGTCGATCTCCTTCAGGTCATGGACGCCGGACAACTGCGCCAGGCCGTTCATCGGTCCGACGAGCTCGGCCTGGATCGACGTCCGGGTGAGGTGCCGCAGCTCGCTCAGCGTGCCGCTCTCGACGGCGCGGCCGGCCCGGATGATCGTGACGCGATCGCACAGCGCCTCGACCTCGGACAGGATGTGGCTGGACAGCAGAACGGTCCGGCCGTCACGATCGCTGATCTCCTGCACGACGTCGCGGAAGACCTCCTCCATCAGCGGATCCAGTCCGGACGTCGGCTCGTCGAGCAGCAGCAGTTCGACGTCGGACGCGAACGCGGCGACCAGGGCGACCTTCTGCCGATTGCCCTTCGAATAGGCGCGCGCCTTCTTCCGCGGGTCGAGGTCGAACCGCTCGAGAAGCTCGGCCTTGCGCTTCTTGTCGACCCCGCCGCGCATCCGGCCGAGCAGATCGATCGCCTCGCCGCCCGACAGGTTCGGCCACAGCGTCACGTCACCGGGCACGTACGCGAGCCGCCGGTGCAGCTCGGTCGCGTCCGACCACGGGTCGCCGTCCAGGACCCGCGCCGTACCGCCGTCGGCACGCGTCATCCCGAGCAGGATGCGAATGGTGGTGGTCTTCCCCGCGCCGTTCGGGCCGAGGAATCCGTGCACCTCGCCGGTTCGCACCGTGAGGTCGAGACCGTCCAGGGCCCGGGTACGCCCGAACCGTTTGACCAGACCTTCCGTGCTGATCATCGCTTCTCCTGTTTCTCGATCTGTTCCTGGGTGAGCAGCGGGATCGTGAAGACCTCCATCAGCGCCTGGCCGATGCGGTTGTAGCCCGCCGGTGTGGTGATGTCCTCGCCCAGCGCCGTCGAGACCTGCTCGCGGAACACGAACACGCTGAGCTTGATCGCGGCCAGCGCCGCGGCGTACCCGCGCCGGTCCTTGGGGTCGATGCCGAAACTCGTCGTCCACTCCTCGACCGCGTCGACCCCCTCGAGGAACAGCGCGGTCGCGGTCTCCGAGCCGTCCATCATCGAACGGACCAGATACAGCTGCAGCGGGAACGCGAGTGGATGCAGCACGAGCGGGTCGAGCCCGGTCAGGTCCCCGTCCCTGGTCAGCTCGGAGCCGATCTGAAGCATCCGCTCCTTCGCGTACTTGTCGCACGCCTCCCGCAACGCCTCCTTCGACCCGAAGTGATGCCGCACCAGCCCCGACGACACCCCTGCCTCCGCCGCGATATCCCGAATCGAAGCCCCCTCGATCCCCCGCTCCCCGAACAACTTGATCGCCGCATCCCGAATCCGGGCCCGCGCCGTGAGATCTTCCACCGCCCGATCCATCCCCACTCCTCTCCCTACACACAACAGCAAACTCCTACACGGTCGTGTAGTCAAGTGCCCACTTGTAAAGCCCCGGTTTGGTTGGTCGCGGGTGATGCAGCCCACGCGTGCTCGGCGGACGCTGACCTGGTCGCTCCGCTCCTCACCGCCCACTCCGCGCGCTCCCACCCGCCCCCTGCTCAGCGCTCAGTCCGCGGCCAATCACCCATCACCCGCCTGACCAACCTCCCTGGACACATCACACCTCGGTCGTGCCGACTCGCCTTCACCCGCGAGCGCCAGCTCGCAACTAGCCGCCGCAAGCCGGCAACTTGTCGACGTCGGGTGAAGACTGACCCTCTATCGGCGGCTGAAAATGAACCCCCTGCGTGACCCTGTGAAGGGTGATGACAGTGGAGGACTGGGCT
>NZ_JBFAXS010000004.1:0-522911 GCF_040680955.1 Kribbella sp. NPDC051936
AGCGTGGAGGCGTAGGCCTCCGACATGTGCAGGCCCTTGAGCAGGCTGTACGAGCCCTGGTACTCGACCTCGGCCATCGAGGGCTTGAACCAGAACGACAGGAAGATGCCGGTCAGGATCAGGATGATGAAGCTGTAGAGCGCGATCTCGCCCAGCATGAACGACCAGTGGTCGGGGAAGATCTTCCGCAGGTTCTTCTTGCCGATCTTCGCGATGCCGAGGCGATCGTCGACCCACTTGACCGGTCCAGGGAACTCTGTGCTTGTTGACACTGTTGTCACCCTCGTTCGAAGAAGCTCGGGCCGACCGGCTCGGTGAAGCCGCTCTGCGCAACCAGGTAGCCCTCACTGTCCACTGCCAACGGTAGCTGAGGCAGCGGCCGGGCCGCAGGGCCGAAGACGACCTTGGCGCCGTCCGCGAGGTCGAAGGTCGACTGGTGGCACGGGCAGAGCACATGGTGCGTGGTCTGCTCGTACAGGGAGATCGGGCAGCCGACGTGGGTGCAGATCTTCGAGTAGCACAGGATGCCGTCGACACCCCAGTTCTCCCGGCCCGGTGGGGTGCGGATCTCGCTGGGCTTGATCCGGACCACGATCACCGCGGCCTTGGCCTTGGCGTTCTGGTACGCGACCGGGCTCTCCTCCTGCAGCGGCGCCAGGTTGGCCGGTGCCGCGTTGACCAGCTGGCCGACGACCATGTCGGACGGCCTGATCGGGCGGTCGGTGACGTCGTTGACGACCCGGATGCCCTTCGCCCAGATCGTGTTGTAGAGCGCCCGGCCCGGCAGCGGGCCGAGGTCGCGGAGCAGGATGACGGCCGGCAGGCCGAGGACGGCGAGGGCGCCGATCAGCGAGTTGCGGATCATCTTGCGCCGGGTGAAGCCGGACTCCGCCGTGCCCTGCTGGAACGCCTCGGTGATCTCGGCGATCTGCTGCGGCGACGAGTGCGCCGGGTGCCGGTCCTCGGAGATCTCCTCGTCGACCATCAGCTTCTTGGCCCACTGGATCGCGCCCGCCCCGATCAGGAACAGCGCGAGCCCGATGCACAGGCCGATGACCATGTTGTTCGCGTTGCCGGACAGCGGGCCGAACTGGATGATCGAGTCCCGCGGGATCGCGAAGTACGCCACGCAGGAGCCCAGCACCAGCAGCGTCGCCAGACCGAACATCGCCGACACCTGGCGCTCGACGCGGTCGGCCGCCTTCGGGTCGATGTCGGTGATCCGCGGCTCGTGCGGCTCCAGACCCGGGTCCGGAATCGGCTCCGCCACCTCGACGGCGCTGCCGTGCTCGTCCTCCGGCTTGACCGGAAGGTTCTTGTCGTCGCTCACTTGGCCTTCGCTCCCTTGGCCTTGACGCCCTTGGCGCCGATCCAGACCGCTACGCCCACCAGCAGGCCGATTCCGACGAACCAGCCCCAGAGGCCCTCGGACACCGGGCCGAGCCGGCCCAGTCCGAACCCGCCCGGGTCCTTCTGGGTCTGCAGGGCCTTCAGGTACGCGATGATGTCGCGCTTGTCCTCCGGCTGCATGACCTGGTCGGAGAAGACCGGCATCTGCTGCGGACCGGTCAGCATGGCTTCGTAGATGTGCTTCTCACTGACACCCATCAGCGACGGTGCGTACTTGCCGTTCGGCAGCGCGCCACCGCGACCGGCGAAGTTGTGGCAGGCCGTGCAGTTGGTGCGGAACAGCTCGCCACCGCGGGTGACCTGCTCGTCGGTGGCCTTGCTCACGTCGTACGCCTCCGACGCCGGCACCGCGGGACCGGGGGCGAGCGAGGCGACGTACGCGGCCAGGGCCTCGATCTCCTCCTGCGTGTACGCCGGGGCCTTCCGCGGGATCTGCGCGCCGGGCTGCATCGCCGGCATCCGGCCGGTACCGACCTGGAAGTCGACCGCGGCGGCGCCGACGCCGATCAGCGACGGGCCGGCCATCTTGCCCTCGCCGTTCCCGCCGCCCTCGGCGTTCAGGCCGTGGCAGCTGGCACAGCCGACCGCGAAGAGCTTCTTGCCCTCCTCGATCTGCTGGGACTGGGCCGAGTTGTCCGCCACCGCGTTGTCAGGGGCGAAGGCGGCGTACGCCGAGCCCACTGCCAGGAGGCCGAACAGGAGCACGACGAGGCCGGCGGACCGGTGCCGTCGTCGCGCGGAGAGAAAGCGCGCCGGTGACAAGGAAGGTCTCTTCTCACTCATTTGAGCAGGTAGATGGTCGCGAACAGGGCGATCCAGACCACGTCGACGAAGTGCCAGTAGTACGACACGACGATCGCCGAGACGGCCTGTTCGTGGGTGAACTTACGAGCCATGTACGTCCTGGCCAGGACGAACACGAAAGCGATGAGGCCGCCGGTCACGTGCAGCGCGTGGAACCCGGTGGCGAGGTAGAACACCGAGCCGTAGGCGTTCGACGAGATCGTCAGGCCCTCCTGCACCAGTGCGGTGTACTCGGTCACCTGACCGGCGACGAAGACCGCGCCCATCATGTACGTGAGGATGAACCACTCACGCATGCCCCAGGAGCGGAGGTTCAGCAGCGAGCCGGTCCGGCCCACCCGGCCGTGCTCGGCAGCGAACACGCCGAACTGGCAGGTGAACGACGACGCCACCAGGATGAGCGTGTTCACCGAGGCGAACGGCACATCCAGGCGCTCGGTCATGACCTGCCACAGCGTCTCCGTCCCCGGAGCGGCGGCAGCGGTCGTCACCGACCGGATCGTGAAGTACGCCGCGAACAGGGCGGCGAAGAACATCAGTTCGCTCGAGAGCCAGACGATCGTGCCGACACTGACCATGCTGGGACGGTCGTGGTGTCCGTGTTCACGAGACGCTGGGAGCGCGGTTGCAGTGGCCACGCGGTCATTATGTCGGTCCCGCTGTTCAGCGCCACGACCACCCCCGTGCATGTCGCCGAACCGTTGTTTCTACTGTGGAAGCGTGCTTCCCCTTCACGCCACGCCCGGCGACCGGATCGAGCCGCTGACTCCGGTCCGGTTGCTGACGGCATGGACCTTCGAACCGGTGTTACTCGCCGTGATCGTCGTGCTCGGCGCGCTGTACCTGTACGGCGTCCACAAGCTGCGCAAACGCGGCGACAAGTGGTCCCGCGGCCGGACGTTCTCGTTCGTCGGGGTGGGGCTGGGAAGCGCCGTGATCGCCACCCAGTCCGCGCTCGGCACGTACGACACCGTGTTGATCAGCGTGCACATGGTGCAGCACATGATCCTGTCGATGCTGACGCCGCTCGCGCTGGCGCTCGGCGCGCCGGTCACGCTGGCGTTGCGGACCCTGCCGCAGCAGCCGCGGAAATGGTTGCTCTCCGTGTTGCACTCACGGTTCGCGAAGGTGCTCTGCTTTCCACTGATCGGCTTCACGCTGTTCGTGCTGAGCCCGTGGGCGCTCTATTTCAGCGGCTGGTACGACGCGACGCTGCACTCGACCGTGCTGCACGACCTGCTGCACCTGCACTTCATCCTGGTCGGCTCGCTGTTCTTCTGGCCGCTGCTCGGACTGGACCCGGTGCCCGGCCGGGTGATCTACCCGTTCCGCCTGATCCTGGTGTTCCTCACCCTGCCGTTCCACGCCTTCCTCGGCATCACGATCATGTCGGCGAACACGCTGATCGCCGAGGACTGGTACACCAGTTTCGGCCGGTCCTGGCCGCCCTCGCCGCTGCACGACCAGTACATCGCGGGTGGCCTGCTGTGGGGCTCGGGCGACATCGTCGGCGTGGTGTTCTTCGCCGTACTGTTCGTCCAGTGGGTGCGTGAGTCGCAGCGCGAGGCACGCCGCGAGGACCGGCGCCTGGACCGCCTGGAGGAACAGGCTCGTCGGGCCGAGCAGGCGCCCCGGTAGCATTCGCGGTGTCAGGTTTGTCGAGTACACAGCTTGGGATGGATCGATGAGTTCAGAGCGTCCGCTGAAGGTCCTGGTCTACAGCGACGACCGTACGACGCGGGAGTCCGTCCGGCTGGCCCTCGGCAAGCGGCCCGCGGCCGATATCCCCGAGCTCGAGTACGTCGAGTGCGCCACCGAGCCGGCCGTCATCAAGACCATGGACAAGGGCGGGATCGACCTGGCCATCCTCGACGGCGAGGCCGTCCCGGCCGGCGGCATGGGGATCGCCCGGCAGTTGAAGGACGAGATCTTCCAGTGCCCGCCGGTTTTGGTCATCACCGGCCGTCCGCAGGACGCCTGGCTGGCGACCTGGTCGCGGGCCGAGGGCGCGGTCTCGCACCCGATCGACCCGATCAAGCTGGCCGAGGTCACCGCGCAGCTGCTCCGGCAGCGGCTGGCCAAGCTCCCCGCCACCACCGCCTGACGCACCATGGGGGCTTACACCTGGCCGCAGGTGCTGAACCCACTGCTGCGGCGTGAGGACCTGGAGGCCTCCGCCACGGCGTGGGCGATGGAGCAGATCCTGTCCGGCGCCGCGTCACCCGCGCAGCTCGCCGGGTTCGTGATCGCGCTGCGCTCCAAGGGCGAGACCGTCACCGAGGTCGAGGGCCTGGTCGCCACGATGCGCGACTTCGCCACCCGGATCTCGGTGCCCGGCCGGACGCTGGACGTCGTCGGTACCGGTGGTGACCAAGCCCACACGGTGAACATCAGCACGATGTCCGCGATCGTCGCGGCCGGGGCGGGCGCGAAGGTGCTGAAGCACGGCAACCGCGCGGCCTCGTCGGCCTGCGGCGCGGCGGACGTCCTCGAGGAGCTGGGCATTCCGCTCGACCTGACCGCGGCGCAGGTGGCCGAGGTGGGGGAGCGGGCCGGGATCACGTTCTGCTTCGCTCCGGCGTTCCACCCCGCGCTGCGGCATGCCGCCGTACCGCGGCGGGAGCTCGGGGTGCCCACCACGTTCAACTTCCTCGGCCCGCTCGCGAACCCGGGGAACCCGTCGGCGCAGGCGGTCGGCGTCGGCGACGGCCGGATCGCCGGGCTGATGGCCGGTGTCCTCGCGCGGCGCGGCATCGACGCGCTCGTGTTCCACGGCGACGACGGGCTGGACGAGCTGACCACGCGGACGACGTCGCAGGTATGGACGGTCGGCGGCGGTCGGGTCGAGGGACCGGTCACGCTCGACCCGCGGGAGCTGGGCATCGAGCCGGTGGCCGCGGACGCGTTGAAGGGCGCGGACGCGGCGTACAACGCGAAGGTCGTGCGGGCCCTCGTCGACGGCGAGCCGGGGGCGGTGCGGGACGTCGTACTGCTGAACGCCGGCGCGGCGCTCGCGGCGTACACGCCGGAGGCCGGCACTGTGACGGAGCGGATCCGCAGCGGCATGGACCGCGCGGCCGAGGCGATCGACTCCGGGGCCGCGAAGGACGTGCTGGACCGCTGGATCGCGACCTGCGCCGAGGTGCGCGGCTAGTTCTTGTTGATGCCGGCGGGGATTGTCCCCGCCGGCACCTTCCTACTTGTTGACCTTGATCTGGCTGACCTTGTAGCGCCAGACGTTCTGCCAGGCTGGGGTGGATCCGGCCAGGTCGGCGATCGAGACGTCTGCGGTGCCGTCGCCGCGGTCGATGACCGCGATCATGATCGTGGAGTACGTCTCCGTCAGCTTCGGCACGCTCACCGGGACCCTGGCCGTCAGTTCGTGGCCCGGGTGGCCGTTGACCGTGATCACCTTGTGAGTGCTGCTGCCCTTCACCACCGTCACGTTCTTGTCGTACAAGTTGACGAGTGCGCGGGCGCCGATCTGGATCGCGGCCTGCTTACGACCCGCCGCGGAATTCTGGTACGGGATGTCCGGCGGGAGTTGCCCGAACGACACGTAGTTGCCCCACGACGAGCCCTTGCCGTTGTAGTTGTTGTGCACCGTCAACCAGACCGCGGCGCCGCCCCACAAACCGGTGCGCTCGTAGTTGTTGCCCCATGCCGAACTCATCACCGGCATCGTGTCGTTGTTGGCCGCAAGCATCTCGGTCCCGAGCACCTTGCCGTACGGCGTCGGCGTCTTCGTCGGCTTCACCGACGGACTGACCGTCTCGATCGGCTTCTCCGCCGTCGTCGGCAACGCAACCGGACTGATCGCCTCAGCCCTGTTCCACACCCACCCCACACTCAACCCGGTAGCAGCCAAAGCCGCCACCACCAACACCACAGCCCCCACAGCCCGAGCCCGCCCACCAGGCCCAGCCCCGGCACCTAGGCCGACGGACCCCCCACCACCATGTCGAGCCGCCCCCCGCGACCCACCACCAACCCCATGACCCCCCACAAACCCACCAGCCCCATGCCCAGCCCCCTGCGCGGCGCTGTGCCCGGCCCCGTGCCCAGCGCCGAGCCCGTGCGTGGCGGCCTGCCCAGCCCCGTGCCCAGCCCCACGCGCGGCGCCCTGCCCGGTTCCGTGCCCAGCACCCGGCCCAGCACCCGGCCCAGCCTCGTACGCGGCACCCTGCCCATCCGAGCGCCCATCACCCGAACCAGCCCCCTGCGCACCCGAGTGTGAACCCCCCGCAGCCCCGGGCCCAACCGCCCGCGAAACCACCTCAGTAAACAAAGCCCGCCCACCCTGCGCACCGCCCTGCTGACCGCCCTGCTGACCGCCCTGCTGACCGCCCTGCTGACCGCCCTGCGGCGCGGCGTGCTGACCACCCTGCGGTCCTCCGCCCTGCACGCCTTGCGTTGGACCGACCTGTCCGCCCTGCGCGCCAGGCTGCTGAGAGCCTTGCCCGCCGACTTGCTGACCACCCTGGGCCGAACCAGCCTGCCCGCCCTGCGCCGAACCGAGCTGCCCGCCTTGCGGTCCAGCGTGCTGAGAGCCCTGCCCGCCGACCTGCTGCCCGCCCTGAGTCCCAGCAGGCCCGCCCCGCGTCGAACTGACCTGCCACCCCTGCGCCCCGGCCTGCTCGCCGAACTGCGGCCCACTGCCCTGAGGTCCAGGAGCCTGCGCCTGCCAGCCACCCGCCCGCTGACCGCCCTGCTGCACACCCCACATCTGTCCGGCCTGCCGATCACCGGCCTGGCCCGTCTGTGCAGGAGCCTGCTGCCCAGGGTGGGATTGCGGACGCGGTTGCGCGTAGCCACCGTCTGGTCGGCCCGCTTCACCCTGCCCCGACTGCTGCACCGGACGCTGCCCGCCGTACTGCGCCCCCGCCGGCGGAGCCGCATGCTGAGGCCGCACCTGCTGCCCACCCGGCGGCTGTGGCTGCTGTACGCCCCACATCGCCGCACCCGGCTGCATCCCGTGCTGCTGACCGCCCGCCGGCTGAGACCCCGCCGGCTGAGACCCCGCCGGCTGAGACCCCGCCGGTTGCGACCCCGCTGGCTGAGACCCCGCCGCCTGTGAACCCGCCGCCTGGGACGCCGCGTGCTGCCCGCCCGCCTGGGACCCCGCACGCGGTCCGCCGGCCTGGCCGCCCGACTGCTGAGATCCCAAGGGCTGGCCGCCTGGCTGCTGCCCGCCTGGCCGCTGCCCGCCTTGCCGCGGGCCGCCCAACTGCTGTGCGCTTGGTGTCTGTGTGCCGGGGTGTGGCGGCGCAGGTGGTTGCTGAGTGGTCGGTTGCTGGTGGGTAGAAGGCTGTGAGGGCTGGCTGGTCCAGTGCTGCTGCGGCGGGGCCGCGTGTTGCGGCCGTACCGGCGGCGGAGGAGGCGGCGCCGGAGCAGGCGACTGCCCGAACAGAGCATCCGAAGACCCACCCTGCCCCGCACCCGGTGCCTGACCCGCCCCCTGAGATCCACCCAAAACGGGCGCCTGACCTGGCCCCCATGCCTCCCCAAGACCCGGCGCCTGACCTGCGCCCCACGCCGTACCGTGACCTGACGCCTGGCCTCCACCCGATGCCGCACCGTGACGCTGCGCGTGGCCAGCACCACGTCCGTCACCAAGACCTGGCGCCTGACCCGAACCAGGCGCCTGACCGAGACCTGATGCCTGGCCTGCGCCACGTGCGTCGCCGGCGCCTGACGCCCCGCCTGCGCCGAGCGCCTCACCAAGCCCTGGCGCCTGAACCGCACCCGGCGCCTGACCGAGACCTGATGCCCGGCCCGCGCCACGTGGCTCGCCGACGCTTGATACTTCGCCTACGCCAAGTGCCTCACCTGGCGCCTGACCCGCACCCGACATCTCACCGCGACCTGGTAGCTGGCCGGCGGCCAGCGACTCGCCGATACCCGGCGTTTGCCCGGCGCCCGGCGCTTCGCTGGCACTTGCCGGGTGGTCAGCACGCGGCGCTTCACCGAGACCGGGTACCTGGCCGGCGCCTTGTGCCTCGCTGCTGGGCGTGGGGGAGGGCGGTGCTTGGGGGGTGCCCGTGAGCGGGTCCGTGCCCTGGGGGGTGTCGTGGGGCGGGGTTTCGTTGTTGTCAGCCAACTTGAATTCCTAGGTAGGCCTGGTCCGCGGCCTTCTTCAGGTCCGGGCGGTTGTTCGGGATGCCGCTGATGTAGGCGACCGCCGTCCCGTCACCGAGGTCGAAAACGGCCACCGTCAGGGTAAGTACTCGATCGGTCACCGCAGTCGTTGTCGCGGTCACGGACTGCTGGAACACCCAGCCGGCCTTGCCGCTCCGCTTGACGGGGCCGTTCGCGACCGTCTTGTACGTGACCGGGATGTTCCCGTACATGCGTTCGCGCACCTTCAGCGACAGCGACGCCGCGGTCGCCTTCGGGTCGCCGTTGAAGCCGGACCCGGTGC
The DNA here is from genome assembly GCF_040680955.1 of Kribbella sp. NPDC051936. Classification (NCBI taxonomy): domain Bacteria; kingdom Bacillati; phylum Actinomycetota; class Actinomycetes; order Propionibacteriales; family Kribbellaceae; genus Kribbella; species Kribbella sp. NPDC051936. The sequence goes on from NZ_JBFAXS010000004.1 coordinate 8,636, forward strand.
CCAGACCGCCGACGAAGATGTCCGCGCTCCAGTCGTCGCCTTCGACGACGTCCTCCTTGAGGACGATGCGCTGCCCGTTCGAGTTGATCAGCTGCTCGACCAGGCGCTTGCGGTCCGACCACGGCGGATTCCGGCGCGGGAACGAGATCGCGTCCGACGCGATCCGGCCGGCGCCTTCGTGCAGCGACGGGTTCTTCGACTGACCTGGTTTGGTGCTGGACTGGTTCGTCGGACTGGGGGAGGAGCTCTGCGTCGTCGTACCGGTCGGATCGGGGTCCGCCGTGTCCTTGTCGGGCTTCGTCAGCAGAACCACCGCAGCCACGATCAGCAGGACCATCGCGACCCCGCCGGCGATGATCAGCGGCATCTTCCCGCCGAACGGACCACCTCCGCCGGAACTATTGGACTTCCTGCTGCCCTTGCCGCCCTCCCGCTTGCCGACGCCGGCGCTCAGGTCGGTCTGACCGCCCCAAGCCTCGCTCGCGTCGTCGCCCCAGGCTCGTTGCGTCTGTTGACCAGCCCAAGCCTGCTGGCCCTGCTGCTGGCCGGCTAGCTGGTTGCCGGCACCCCACTGTTGCTGGGGCGGCTGAGCGTTCTGCTGAGCGGAGGCCTCCTGCACGGGCCAGGACTGGCCACCCCACACTTGGTCACCACCCTGCTGGCCGGCGGCTGGCTGCTGGCCCCACGGCGAGGATTCCTGTACGCCGTTCGAGCCGCCCCAACCGTTGTCGCTGGGCGCATCAACTCCCGCCGTACTCTGCTGTGAACCCCAAACCTGCCTGGCCTGAGCGGTCTGCCCCGCACTCGAGGTCTGGCTCGGCTGATCGCCCCACAGCTGGACAGGCTGCTCCTGCGGGGTGTCTGACGTCTCCGGAACAGTCCAGAGAGGACTGGCCTTCTCTGTTTTCTGCTCGTCCTCTTCGGCCGACGCCTCGACACCCCACGCTGGTACGTCGGTTGCCTGCTCGTCCTGCTCGTCACCGGACTGGCTACCCCAGTCGGGCCGCAGCTGACCGGCCGCCTCAGCGTCATCAGCCGCCAGCTCAGCAGCCCGCTCGTCCGCAGCCCGCTCGTCCGCAGCCCGCTGGTCCGTTGTCCGCTGGTCAGCGCGCTGGTCTGCACCCTGCTGGTCTGCAGGCCGCTGGTCTGCACCGTGCTGGGTCACTGCATGCGGGTCGGTTGCCAGCTGGTTCGCTGCCTGCGGGTCTGCGGCGTGCGGGTCTACGGCGTGCTGGTCCGTTGTCCGCTGGTTCGCGGCCTGTTCATCCGCATCTGGCGTGCCGGTATCGGCTGCAGATGTCGGCGTTGCCTCGGCTGCGTCGTCGGCAAGGGCTGGGGCGAGCTTGAGGGTCCGGCCGGTGGCTTGTTCGCCTGGCTGTACGTCGGTGGGTGGGGCGGACTCTTCTTCGAGCTCGGGAGAGATCTCACGTCGGGTCCAGTGCTCCGGCGGAGCAGGGGCTAGCTCCGGAGCGCCCCAGGTCGCGCGCGCACGTGCGGCTGCCTCTGCTCGTGACGCCTCGGTGGTCTGAGCTGGCTCGACTGTCTGTGTCGCCTGGGCAGCTGCTGACTGGGGCGAGGGCGCGGTTTCGTCCGGCGCGACTGCGCGCAGGCGTGTACCGCCGGTCCCTGCGTCGTTGGTGGACGGCGTCGTGCTCCACAGTTGCGGTGTTGCGGCCGGTTGCCACCAGCCGCCGCCTTCGGCTTGTTCGGTCGTCTCGGCAGGGGTGTGCTGCACTGAGCGTAGGCCAGGCGTGGGCTGCGGTTCGTCCGCAGGCTGTACGGGCACTGGGCGCGTCGGCTCGTTGGCGTCAGGTGCGTGGTCCGTCGGTTGCTGCGCCGGGCCTTGCTGCATGTCCCAGGTGCTGGACGTGCCTTGTTCAGAGGGGGTCTGCTCGGGCTGGTCGTACGAGGTGAACTGGTCTGCTGACCACGGCTGCTGGTTGGCCGACCACGACTGTTGCTGAGTCTGCTCGGGTGTGCCGGAGCCTCGCACGGTCGGCTCCTGCGACCAGTCCTGCTGGGCAGACCACGGCTGCTGCTGAGTCTGCTCGGAGTCAGGATCCGGCTGGTCGTAGGAGCTGAACTGGTCGGCTGACCACGGTTGTTGGTCTGCGGACCACGGCTGCTGCTGGCCGTCGGCGTGCTGGCTCGGCCAGGACTGCTGCTGTGCGGGCTCCTGCTGCTGGGGCGGCCAGGGCTGGTTCTGCTGGGCTGCGGGGTGCTGCTGGCCGGGCGGGGCCTGCTCGGCGTCGGGCTGGTCGTAGGAGCTGAACTGGTCGGCCGACCACGGCTGCTGGTCTGCGGACCAGGGCTGTTGTTGCGTCGTGTCGTGGGCCGTCGACTGCTGGTCCGGTTGTTGCTGGGTGGGCCAGGGCTGGTTCTGCTGCTGGGCGCCGGGCTGCTGTTGGGCAGGCCAAGGCTGTTCCTGGTGGTGAGCGGCAGGCTGCTGCTGGCCGGGCCATGGCTGCTGCTGGGGGTGGTCGGCGTTGGGCTCGTCGTAGGAGCTGAACTGGTCGGCTGACCAGGGCTGTTGGTCTGCGGACCAGGGCTGTTGTGGCGTGGTGTCGTGGGCCGTCGACTGCTGGTCCGGCTGCTGTTGGGCGGGCCAGGGCTGGTTCTGCTGCTGAGCTGCGGGCTGCTGTTGGGCAGGCCAAGGCTGTTCCTGGTGCTGAGCTCCAGGCTCTTGCTGGGCAAGCCAGGGCTGTTGCGCTGCGGGGTGCTGCTGGCCGGGCCATGGCTGCTGCTGGGCCTGCTCGGCATTGGCCTGGTCGTAGGAGCTGAACTCGTCTGCTGACCACGGCTGCTGCTCGGCGGACCACGGCTGTTGCTGGCCGTCGGCGTGCTGGCTTGGCCAGTACTGCTGCTGAGCTGGCTCCTGCGGCTGAGCCGGCCAGGACTGCTGCTGGGAGGGCTCGTCCTGCGGGGTTGGCCAGGTTTGCTGCTGAGCGGGCTCCTCCTGCTGCTGGGTTGGCCAAGGCTGTTGCTGCTGCTCGGCTGGCCGGGGGTGCTGATCGACCTGGTCGGTGGTGGCTTCCGGGTGGGATGCTGCCTGATCGGGATCAGCCGGAACCGGCTCGGGCGCCGTGGGCTCTTCGGCCGCCTCGTTCTCGTGTTTGGTTTTGTTGGTCCACTTCTTGCCGTCCCAGAAGCGGATGGTGTGGGGCTGGCCGGTGGGGTCGGGGTACCAGCCGACGGGTGGGTTGCTCATCCGCGTCCTCGCTGGGATGCCGCGACTGCGCGGACCTGCTCGGCATGGACCTGACCCCGGACGTTCATGTGCACACCGTAACTTCAGCTCGTGTCAGTCGGATCCGTTGGGACCACGTCTCAGACACCGTCCTCCTGGCCCAGGCTGAAGGCGGCCTCCAGGTCGTGGCTGGAATACGCGCGGAAGGCGATGTGGGTCTCGGTGCTGAGCACACCCGGCACCCGGTTGACGTGCTCGGGGATGACGGTGGCGAGGTCGTCGTGCCGCGCGACCCGGACGAGGGCGATCAGGTCGAGCCCGCCGGTCACGGAGTACACCTCGCTGACGCCGTCGATCGCCGCCACCTGCTCGGCGACCTCCGGGATCCGTGCGACGTCGGCCTTGATGAACACGATCGCGGTGACCATGCCGTCCTCTCCTCCAGAACACTCACCTTGTCAACCTGCTGAAGCATAGTCGCGGCCGAGTCCCGGCAGGGCGGCCGCCGTCGGTTCGTCCGCGGGCAGGAACGCCTCCATCCGCAGCTCCGACACGGTCACGTCGACGGCCGTCCCGAACCTGGTCAGCGTCGTGATCAACCGCAGCTCCCCGTCCGGCGACCGCAGCCGCAGCGGTACGGCGAACCCGAGGTGGTCCGGCCCCGTTTCCGGACGCGGCGGGATCAGCGAAACCAGCTCGGCGATCAGCGCGTCGGCCTCGAGGTTCGGCACCAGGGCGGCCTCGCGGCTGAGCCCGTCGATCACGTGCCACGACCACTCGGCGAGATTGACGATCCGCGGTGCCAGCCCGTCGGGGTGCAGGAACAGCCTCGGCACCGACACCGGCGCAACCAGCAGGTTCGGCGAGACTCCGGCGACGAGCGCGTCGAACGACCTGTTCGCGAGCACCAGGTCACCACGCCGATCCACCACCACGGCCGGGCTCGGCCGGTGCCCGTCGAGGATCCGGGCCAGCGCGGTCCGGATCGCGGTGAGGCTGGGGGAGTCGTACGGCGTCTCGTCGTACGCCGGGGCGTAGCCGCCGGACACGAGCAGCTGGTTGCGCTCCCGCAACGGCACCTGGAGCGACTCGGCGAGCCGGATGACCATGTCGCGTCCCGGCACCGACCGGCCGCTCTCGATGAAGCTCACGTGTCGCTGCGTGGTCCCCGCGCGGACGGCCAGCTCGAGCTGACTCACCCGCCGGCGGGCGCGCCACGACCGTAGTCCCACGGACAGTTCGGATGCCATGCCGCAGTTCTAGCGCATGCCGCCGACAATCCATACCCAGCAGGGAATTGCCGGTCGATGGATGCCACCGGCAAAGTCGTGGTCATGAACAACAACGCAGCCGAAGAACTCGCGAATCGCTATGTAGCACTCTGGAACGAAGCCGACGCCGACGCCCGCAAGGAGGCCGTCGAAGCACTGTGGACCGACGGTGGCGTGCACCTGCTGGAGCCGCCCGAGGAGATCGTCAAGCGGGCCGCCGAGATCGGCGTCACCGCGACTCTGGAGGCGCGTGGACACGCGGAGCTGCTCAGCCGCGTGACTCGCGCGTACGACGAGTTCGTCGCGCCCGGGCAGTACGAGTTCGTGAAGCACGGCGAGGCGGCCGCGCTCCGCGATGTGGTGAAGTTGCGCTGGGCGATGGTCCCGGCCGGCGGCGGCGAGCCGCTTGCCATTGGCATCGATCTCCTCCAGCTCGCCCCGGACGGCCGCATCAGCACCGACTACCAGTTCATCGAGGCCTAACTCACCCTGGCCGGGCCCAGCGGGCGGAGGTGGCGGCGGCGTTCGGTGGGGTGCTGGTGGTGGTCGGAGTGGGCGTTGTCGAGGCGGGTGAGGTGCCGGCCGGCGCCGCTCACCGGGCAGGTCCAGGTGCCGTCCATCTCGACCAGGCGGATGCCGGGGAGCTCGAGCCAGCGCAGGATCAGCTCGATCTCCTCCGGCGAGGCCGCCGCGACCGGCCCGATCCCGGGCAGCACCGTCTCGGCCGAGGCGCGCAGCATCTCCAGGTGCGGCCGCGGGTCGGTGCCGCGCGGGCTGAACCCGGCCGCCGCGAGCCGCCCGCGACGGATCACGTGGAGCTCCCAGCCGCCGTCGTCGGTCCGCCTGGCGGCACAGATCTCGGCGCAGCCGGTGATGGACGCCATCCGCTGCATCCGCGCCGAGCTGCGCACGAACGCGCTCAACCGGTCCCGGTGGACGGCGGCGTCCTCGAACCGCTCGTCCGCGGACAGGACGTCGATGCGCCGGTCGAGCGCGTCGACGACCGGCGTCGGGTCCGCCGTCAGCGCCGACCGGAGCGCCGCGACGAACTCGCCGTACGAATCCATCGAGATCCGGCCGTCGCAGGGCGCCACGCACCGGCCCATCTCCGCCAGCACGCACGGCGACAGGGAGGGGTGCTTCGACATCCGCGCGGTGCACTGCCGGATCGGGAACGCTTCGTGCAGCGCGGCCATCGCTCGCTCGGCGGTCTTGCGGGAGCTGAACGGCCCGAGATACCCGGCGTCGTCGTCGCGCACCTGTTTGACCAGCGACAACCGCGGAAACGGTTCGACCGTGACCTTCAGCCAATGCTGCCGCTCCGGGAACTTCGACCGCCGGTTGTACCGCGGCTTGTGTTCCGCGATCAGCCGCAGCTCCCGGATCTCCGCCTCCAGCGGCGTCCCGCACTCGATCCCTCGGACGCCGGTGGCGATACCGACCATCTCGCCGATCCGGTTCCTGGTCTCGGAGGCGGTGAAGTACGAGCGGACGCGGGTGCGCAGGTCCTTGGACTTCCCGACGTACAGCACCTCGCCGCGGTCGTCGGTGAACAGGTACACACCCGGTGCGTGCGGCAACGACTCGGCCAGGTGGCGTTTGGCCCGGACGGCCGGCGCGACCCGGGACGAGAACGTCTGCAGGTCCTCCAGCGTTTGCACGCCCAACGACCCGACCCGCTCGAACAGCCCGTGCAGCACGTCGACGGTCGCGCGGGCGTCGGCCAGTGCGCGGTGGTTCGGCGTGGTGGTCGTGCGGAACAGCTTCGCGAGGGTGCCGAGCTTGCAGTTCGGCGCCTCGTCGGGGGTGATCACCCGGCGGGCCAGCAGCGCGGTGTCGACGACGGTGAAGTCGGGCCAGTCGTACCCGTGCACGAGGCTCTCGTGTTTCAGGAAGCCCATGTCGAACGGCGCGTTGTGCGCCACCATCACGCAGCCGCGCGCGAACTCCAGGAACGCCGGCAGCACCGACTCGATCCGCGGCGACGCGGCGACCATCCCGTTGGTGATGCCGGTCAGCACGGCGATGAACGGCGGGATCGACTCCGACGGGTTGACCAGCGTCTGGAACTCGCCGACCACCTCGCCCGCGCGCACCTTGACCGCGCCGATCTCGGTGATGCCGCCCTCGCCCGGCGGGTTGCCCGTCGTCTCCAGGTCCACGACGCAGAACGTGATGGCGTGCAGCGGCGTGCCGAGGTCGTCGAAACTGTGCTGCACACCGCGGATCGGCAGCAGCGGATCCGGGGCCGGCGGATGCCCTGGGCTCGTCATGGCCACGACGCTAGGAGCCGCCACCGACAATTCCGCAGGTGACACGCAGGAGAGTCGACTAGGCTCTCGGTATGCGTACACAGGCGATCACCGCGGAACCGGGCCCGGCGCCCGCTCGCTGTGGTCTGCGTCACTGGTCCAGCAGCAGCTGCCAGGTCGTCGTTCCAGCCGGACTGCGGACCGGTGACTGAGGCCGGCACCGCCGCGAGCTCCGCCGCTACGACTTTGCCTGAACCGGTCCGGCAACGCGTCCTGACCCTCGCCGCGCACGCCCTCGGTCAGCTGCCCGCGACCGACATCCCGGCCCCGCTGCGCCGGTTCGCCAGCTTCGCCCCGGCGAAACGGGCCAAGCTGTCGGCCTCGGTGCTCGGGCCGATCCTCGAGACCGACGGCCACTTCCGCCGGCTGACGGCCTTCGAGGTACGGCGGGAGCACCCGGAGCTCGGCGACGCGGTGGCAGACGGCGTGCCGGTCCCGGCCGCGGATCCGGTCGAGGTCGCCGCGCTCGCCTATCTGCTGCGCCCCGACGACTGGGAGCAGCACATCGCCGCGGCCGCCCAGGTCCCCGTGGAGAGCCCGCAGGCCGGCAGCGATGCGGTGAACCGGCTCACCGACCAACTCGACCAGGCGCGCACCGAGACCCGCCAGGTGCGCGAACGGCTTCGTGAACAGGTCAACGAGCTGAAGGCCGAGAACGTCACGCTCCGGCGCAAGCTGAACGAGGCCCGCCAGCGGATCACCGGCCTGCAGTCGGAGGTCGAGCAACGCACCAGGGAAGCCGAAAGCGCCGACGAACGCGTGGACGCGGCGCGGGCCGAGGTCGAGCGTGAGCTGCGCAAGCTCCGCGCCCGCATCACCGAGTTGGAGGCGGTCGAGCACGCGGCCCGTCGTACGGCGGGGCAGGAGCGGGAGCTCGCGTCGACACGTACCCGGCTGTTGCTGGACACGTTGCTCGAGGCAGCGAGCGGCCTGCGCCGTGAACTGGCCCTGCCGCCGGGGGGAGAGCTCCGTCCCGCGGACACGGTGGCCGGCTCCGAGCCCGATGCGGCCCCGGTCGGACGTACGGCGCCCGAGGACGATCCGGCGCTCTTCGACGAGTTGCTGGCGTTGCCGCAGGTGCATCTGATCATCGACGGCTACAACGTGACGAAGACCGCCTGGCCGAACTCGCCGTTGCATTCGCAGCGTCAGCGGCTCGTCACTGCACTGGGCGCACTGGTCGCACAGCGGCGCATCGAGGTCACCGTCGTGTTCGACGGCGCCGAGCTGTCGGGTCCGGTCCAGCTGAACCCGCCCCGCGGTGTGCGGGTGCGGTTCAGTCCGGCCGGCGTGATCGCCGACGAGGTGATCAGGCAACTGGTCCGCGCGGAACCGCCCGGCCGCCCGGTGGTGGTCGTCTCCACCGACCGCGAAGTTGCCGACAGCATCGTCAAACTCGGCGCCCGCGCCCTCACCGCGAGCAGCCTGATATCACGCATCGCCCGTGCCTGACGACAGAAATTGTCGGCGGGGGTCTCTAGCGTCCTTCTCAGCCGGATGCAAGTCCGGGTGCTTCCCCCCTTGGAGGATGTTGTGCTGATCGACTGCGACGCCTGTGTGATGAAGGGTCCCGGCTGCCAGGACTGCGTCGTCACGGTGGTGCTGGGGTTCTCGGAGGAACGGTCCGGCAGCCTGCGGATCGACGACGACGAGAAGGCCGCCCTGGACGCGCTCGCCGAGTCCGGCCTGGTCCCGCCGCTACGCCTCGTGCACGCGGTGAACAGCGTCGACCCGAACGACGCGCCGAAGGAGCAGACCGGCTGACCCGGCGCGCGGGCCAGAACGATGCGGACGTAAACCCCTTACGGGACAAAGCGAAACGATCGTTTGGCCAGCACTGGCCTGAGAGGTGACGGGAGAGATGGCGCCTGCTGCGCGCCGCCCACCTCTGCGTTAATTTTCGATCAAACCCGAGGGGCGAATTGCACTGGTCACGAAACGGTCACTACTGTTACCTCTCGTTGCCTCAGGGCGTCGGCCGCTCCGGCCGACCGGGCAACGGCAAGCCGAGGGAGTGATCCGGCGGATCCGCGGACCGAGAGTCCGTGCGGAGGGCCTGATCAACGGGGACGGCGCGAGCAGAGGAAGGGACCGACCGGGCTGTGTCCATCGGACGCATCAACCGCACCAAGGGAATCGCCCTCGCCGCCATCACCAGCACCGCTGTCGCCGCGGGAGTGATCTTCATCCAGGGAGCGGCTGACGCCGACCCCAAGCCCACTCTGGCCGAGGCGAAGAAGCAGATCGCGGCGCTGCAGCACCAGGCCGAGGAGGCCGGCGAGTCGGCGAACGACCTGCGTGGGCAGATCACCGCCTCGAGCGCCCGGGTGAAGGCCCTGCAGGCGGGTATCGCCAAGCAGCAGGCCCAGGTGGACGCGGTGAAGCGGCAGATCGGCTCCCTCGCGGTCGCCGGGTACCAGACGTCGGGCATCTCCACGACCGCGCAGCTGCTGCTGTCGAGCAACCCGGACCAGTTCCTCAGCCAGGCGTCCACCGCCCAGGCCTTCGCCGGCCAGCAGAACTCGGCGCTGCGTCGTTACCAGGTCGCGCAGGGCAAGCTCACCGACCTGCAGGCCAGCGAGCAGACCGAGCTGGCCGCGCTGCAGGCCGTGCAGGCGAAGCAGGACGCGTTCAAGAACCAGCTCCAGGGCAAGCTCGACGCGGCGCAGAAGGTGCTCGACAAGCTCAGCGACGCCGAGCGCAAGCGGATCGAGGAAGAGAACGCCAAGGAGGCGGAGGAGGCGCGCAAGCAGCGCCCGACCCGCGACGGCGACCGCACCGGTGACGACAAGAACCTGCCGAACGTCCCGGCCAGCGGCCGCGCGAAGATCGCGGTCAACGCCGCGCTCGCCCAGCTCGGCGACTCGTACGTGTGGGGTGCCTCGGGCCCGAACTCCTTCGACTGCTCCGGCCTGACCATGTACGCCTGGGGCAAGGCCGGCGTCTCGCTGTCGCACTCGTCGAAGGCGCAGGCCAGCGAGGGCCGCCGGGTCAGCAAGTCCGACCTGATGCCGGGCGACCTGGTCTTCTTCTTCAGCCCGATCAGCCACGTCGGCATCTACCTCGGCAACGGCCGGATCGTGCACGCTCCGCGCCCGGGCAAGAGCGTGGAGATCGCCCCGCTCGACGAGAACCCGTACAACACCGCGGTCCGTCCGGGCTGACCTGCGACCTTGACATACTCTGCGGCTCCGGGGGTCCCCCGGAGCCGCGGCTTTTCACGGCGGTGCCGTAGTGTCGGAGGAGGCACGTAGTGTTCCGCCTGGTCGGGGCAGGTGAGCAGCGAAGGGCCGAGGTGATCGACGAACAGGGCGATACGGTTCCACTGCCGGTGATCCCGTCGTCCGGTGACCCTCGGGAGCCGATCGACCACCGGCCGGAGTCGCGCGCCGACGGTCCGCAGCGGCCGCCGTTCGCACCGATCCTGAAGAAGGTCGCGCTCGGCGTCGCCGTCTGCCTGGTCGCCGGGGCCGGGTATGCCGGCCTGCAGCACATCGCCGACGCCCCGGCCGATCCGAACGCGCCGGGAGCGGGCCAGGCGCCGCAGTCGACGCCGACCACACCCGACCAGGCCCAGGCCGGTGTGCAGCGGGCGGTCGCCGGTGAGGCGGTCCTGCAGAAGATGACCGACGCGGTCGCGAACGAGGACCGCACCGAGTTCCTGAACACGATCGACCCCAAGGCCACGCAGTTCCGGACCAGCGCGCGGACGATCTACAGCAACCTGACCACGCTCCCGCTCGGCACGTTCCAGCTGCGCTACGTGAGCGACGACGCGGCCGCGCTGACCCCGGACCGGCAGGCGGAGCTCGGCGGGACGCAATCCTGGCTCGCGCAGGTCGAGGTCTCCTGGCAACTCGCCGGGTACGACGTCAAACCCGCCCGTGAGACGCTCCCGGTGACCTTCGTGACCCGCGACGGCAAGACGTACGCGGCCTCGTTCTCGGAGCGGTTCGTGGCGGGACAGCGCCGCCCGGTCTGGGCGCTCGGCCCGATCGAGCTGGCCAAGGGCGAGCACAGCCTGGTGATCAGCCTCGACTCGGAGTCGGAGGCGCGCAGCTACGTGCCGGTCGCCGACAAGGCGGTCGAGTCGGTGACGAAGGTGTGGGGCAAGGGCTGGCGGCAGAAGGTGGTCGTCTACCTGCCGGCCAAACAGGCCCAGATGGAGAACGTTCTCGGCGCGCAGCCGAACACCTACACCCAGATCGCGGCCGTCACGATGGCCGAGCTGGACACGCCGGCCATCGGCGCGCCGGTGCGGATCGTGGCCAATCCGAAGCTGTTCGAGGAGCTCGGCAAGCAGGGCCGGCGGATCGTGCTCACGCACGAGACCACCCACGTCGCGTCGACCGCGACGGCGTCGCCGGTGCCGTTGTGGCTGGCCGAGGGGTTCGCGGACTACGTCGCGTTCACCGCCGTGCCGGTGCAGGACGAGTCGGCGGCGAAGGAGCTGTTCAAGGCGGTGCGGGCGGGGCATGTGCCGGCCTCGCTGCCGTCCCCGGAGGCGTTCGCCGCGTCGGCGACCGAGCTGCCGCAGGCGTACGAGTCGGCGTGGCTGGCCTGCCGGCTGATCGCCGAGCGTGAGGGGCAGGACAAGCTGGTCAGGTTCTACCGGGCCGTGCACGCGTCGAAGACGTCGGCCGGGCTGGCGGACGCGTTCAAGTCGGTGCTGGGGATGACCGAAGCCGAGTTCGTCGCCGAGTGGCAGAAGTACCTCGAACGGCTCGCCGGTGCCTAGAGCAACGTCCCGTCCGTGGGCGCCTCGCGCCGCGGGCGGTCTGCTCGCGCTCGCACTGGTCTTCACGATCGCCGTCACCACGCCCTGGCACCTGATCGATCTGTCCGCACCGGACGCCGCGCTGGACTTCACGTCCGCGGAGATCGCCCGCCAGAACGCGTTCCGCCACGAGATCCTCCGCTGGTCGACGGCGTCCTGGATCATCTCGGTCGTGGTCCCGCTGGTGATCGGCTTCAGTCCGTTGGGCCGCCGGCTGTACGACGGGCTGCGGATCCGCCTGTGGTTCCTCGCCGTACCGGTCACGGTCGCCGGGATCGCCCTCATCAGCAACCTGCTCACCCTTCCGACCGATGTGCTCGCCCAGCGGGTCAGCCTGAAGTACGGCCTGGCGGTCGAGAACTGGCGGCTGTGGGTGTGGGACCGCGGCGTGAACTGGGCGATCACGTCGCTCGGCATCGCGGTGCTCGCGGTCGTCCTGATCGGCTTCGCGAAGCGCCGCCCGCAGGGCTGGTGGTTGCCCGGAGCAATCGTCGCGGCCTTGCTCGTGCTCGGTGTGTCGTTCGCGTATCCGGTGCTGGTCGAGCCGCGGTTCAACACGTTCACGTCGATGCCGGCCGGTGCCCTGCGCAACGACTTCCTGAAGCTCGCGGCCGAGGACGGCGTACCGGTGAAGGACGTGCTGGTCGCGGACGCGTCGAAGCGGACCACGGCGCTCAACGCGTACGTGTCCGGGTTCGGTTCGACCCGGCGGCTGGTCGTCTACGACACGCTCCTGAAGGACACGCCGCCCGCGCAGGTGCGGCTCGTCGTGGCGCACGAGCTCGGCCACGCTGCGGAGGACGACGTCCTGCACGGCACCTTGATCGGCGTGCTCGGTACGGCGTTCGGCGTCACGCTGCTGTACCTGTTGCTCGGATCCCGGCCGGCGGACCCGCGCCGTACGGCGGTCCTGGTCGCGCTGATCGTGGCCGGTACGACGCTGGCGAGCCCGGTGCAGAACCTGGTGAGCCGCAAGATCGAGGCGCGCGCCGACTACCACTCGCTCCGGCTGACGAACGACCCGCGCGACTTCGTGGCGATGCAGCACGACCTCGCCGTGCGGAACATCTCCGGTCTGGAGCCCAGCCGCTGGCGGTACTGGATGTTCGCCAGCCATCCGACCGCGCCGGAGCGGATCGCGATGGGCCGGGCCTGGGCGGCCGGGAACGGCGGAACGGTCCCGCCGCTGGCGACGCGATGACGGTTCTCGTCGTCACCAACGACTTCCCGCCGCGGCAAGGCGGGATCGAGACGTTCGTCCGTTCGCTGTGCGACGAGCTGCCCGACGTCGTCGTCTACACGTCGCGCGAGCCGGGCGACGCGGCGTACGACTCCACGCTGCCGTTTTCGGTCGTCCGGGACCGGTCGTCGATGTTGTTGCCGACGGCCCGCGTCACGAAGCGGGCCGTGCAGCTGATGCAGGAGTACGGCGCCGACCGGGTTCTGTTCGGGGCGGCCGCACCGCTCGGGTTGATGGGGACGGCGCTGCGCCGGGCCGGCGCGCGGAAGATCGTCGCGATGACGCATGGGCACGAGACGTGGTGGGCCGGCGTACCCGGAGCCCGGCGGGCGTTGCGCAGGATCGGGGACGCCGCCGACACGGTCACGACGGTGTCGTCGTGGTGTGAGGAGCAGATTGTCCCTGCCCTTTCTCCGGCCGCCGCCGGGCGGGTGCGAAGGCTGACGCCGGGGGTCGATTCCACCCGGTTCGTTCCTGGCTGCGGTGGCGAACAGGTCCGCAAAGGGCTCGGTCTGGACGGCGTTCCGGTGGTCGCGTGTGTGTCGCGACTGATTCGCCGCAAGGGCCAGGACACGTTGATCCGGGCGTGGCCGCGGGTTCGCGAGTCGGCGCCCGGGGCCACGCTGCTGCTGGTCGGCGGTGGGCCGGACCGGGACTATCTGGAGGAGTTGGCGGTGAGCACCGGGGTGTCCGACGCGGTGGTGTTCACGGGGCCGGTTCCGTGGGCCGAGGTCCCGCCGTACGTCGATGCGGCGGACGTGTTCGCGATGCCTTGCCGGACACGGCGGTTCGGGCTGGAGCCGGAGGCGCTGGGGATCGTCACGCTGGAAGCTTCGGCGACCGGCAAGCCGGTGGTGGTGGGGGATTCCGGCGGGGCTTCCGACACGGTCCTGCACGGTACGACGGGGTACTTGGTCGATCCGTACAACCCGGCCGCCGTCGGTGCGCGCCTGAGCGAACTGCTGACGAACCCCCAGCACTGTGCCGTTCTGGGCGCAGCGGGCCGCAAGTGGGTCGAGGACGAGTGGGCGTGGTCGCGGTCGGGCGCCGTGCTGCGGGAGCTGCTGGCCGTGTGACACGCGGGGGCGGGGGAATCGGTGGACAGGGTGTGGTGGGGGTCGTGTACTCTGGCCGGCATGCACCGGATGTTCCGACTTGCCGCAGCCGTACGAGCTTTCCGCTCTCCGGCTGCCGCGGCCTGACATCCTGAAACTTCCACCGGCGACCGGAAACGGTTCGCCGGTGTTGTTGTTTCTGTAGCCCCGGTGGTCCGGTTCCGGTCCTGTATCGACAAGGACGAGAACCATGAGCATCACCAGGACCTTCATCGACTTCTTCATCGACCGCGACCACGTCCCGACGACGGGGTCCACGCTCATCCCGCGGCTCGGCGATCCCGTGCTCTTCACGACCTCGGGGATGCATCCGCTCACGCCGTACCTGGAGGGCGAACCACATCCACTGGGGCGCAGACTCACCGGCGTCCAGCGATGCCTGCGCACCACCGATCTCGACGAGGTGGGGGATCCGACCCACCTGACGGTGTTCGAGATGCTCGGCTCGTGGTCGCTCGGCGACTACGGCAGCAGCCAGACCCTGGAATGGGGGTACGAACTGCTGACCACCGGCTACGGGCTCGACCCCCGGCAGCTGTACGTGACCGTCTTCGGCGGCGACGACAGTGACGACGGAGTGCCGCTCGACCAGGAATCGCTGCGCACCTGGCAGCAACTCGGCCTGCCGATCGAGCTGACCACCGACGACAACTGGTGGTCGAACGGCCCGACCGGTCCGTGCGGCCCGGACTCGGAGATCTTCGTCTGGACCGGTGAGGGCGAGCCGGAGGGGACGCCGACCACCGACGACCGCTGGGTCGAGGTCTGGAACCACGTGATGATGCGCTACCGCCGCCACGACGACGGTTCGCTGGAACCGCTGTCGCAGCAGAACATCGACACCGGCCTCGGCCTCGAGCGGCTGACGATGCTGCTGGAGGGCAAGACCTCGGTCTACGAGACCTCGTTGTTCGAGCCGTGGCTGCGGATCGTCCCGAAGCTCTGGACGCTGGACGAGCGCTCGCAGCGGATCGTCATCGACCACCTGCGGTCGAGCATCGTGATCGTCGGCGACGGCGTGCACCCGTCGAACACCGGCCGCGGGTACGTGCTGCGCCGGCTGATCCGCCGGATGCTGACCATCCTCTGGCAGACCGACGAGTCGCGGTCACTGTCCGACCTGCCGATCGAGCTGTTCGAGCACACCCTGAACCACTTCCACCAGGGCGAGACGGTGACGCTGATCCGGCGGATCCTGATCGACGAGGAGATCCGGTTCAGCAACCTGCTCGACCGCGGCCGCAAGGTCCTCAGCCACGAGCGGTTCCACAAGTCGCTCGACGACACCGACTACGAGTACCTGCACGAGACCCACGGGCTGCCGCGGGAACTCGTCGACTCGTTGCGTTAGATGGCTGCCGGATCCAGTACGTCGGTCTGGGGAGCGTCGGGAATCTCCGGTGACGCGACCTTCCCGACCGACGACTGGGCCACGAACGCGCCGATCAGCACGATCACGCCGCCGGCGATCTGGTTCGGCCGCAGCGTCTCGCCGAGCAGGATCAGCGCGAAGATGCAGGCGGCGACCACCTCGACGTACGCGACCGCACCCGCGATCGCCGCCGACAGCCGCTGGACCGCGGCCGCGCCGGCCAGGTAGGCGACGACCGTGCTGACCAGGATCAGCCAGGCGGCCATCACCCAGCCGGGAGCGTGCCGGTCGCCGATCGCGATCGTGTCCACGAGCACGTGCCACGGCGTACCCCACGGCGCCGCGATCAGCGTCAGGACGACGGCGCCGACCACGCTGCCCGCGGCCGTCATCACGAGCGGGTCCGCGGCGCCGGTGAGCTTGTCGATCAGGATGAAGTACGTCGCCTGACAGGCGGCCGCGCCGAGACCGGCGATCAGGCCGATCAGGTCGATCCGCAACCCGGACCAGATCTCGGCCACGGTCGCGAGACCGACGACCGCGATGCTGACACCGATCGCGGCCGAGCGCGGGACGGCGACCTTCTGGCCGAACTTCAGCCACGCGACCACCAGCACCGGACCGGAGAACTCGAGCATCAGCGCCACGCCCACCGGCAGCCGGCTGGCGGCGAGGAAGAACAGCGTCTGGCATCCGGCGATCCCGGTCAGGCCGTACAGCACCAGTGCCTTCCAGGACGCCCGCGCGGCGCGCAGGCCGCCGCGGCCGCGGAAGATCAGCACGAGCGGGACGAGTACGGCGGCGGCGCCGAGGATCCGTAACCAGGCCGCCTGCTGTGGCGTGAAGCCGGCCCCGATCAAGGCCTTGGCGAACGGCCCCGATCCGCCGAACGTGATCGCGGAGAAGACCGCGAACCCCAACCCCACCGACTTCGTGCTGTACATGGGCATAACGCTCTCATGCCCATTACATGCCTGTCGAGTGGGATCTCACAGGACGTTCACGGCGCGGGCCGCGATGATGGCGACGGTCAGCAGGGAGATCGCCGACTGGACGCCCATCAGCATCTTGGTCCGGGCCGTCAGCGGCATCGTGTCGGTCGGGCTGAACGCGGTCGCCGCGGTGAACGAGACGAACAGGTAGTCGGTGAATCCGGGCAGCCAGCCCTTCCAGCCGGGCAGGTCGACGGTCATCTGCGGGAACAGCAGATCCGCCCGCTCGGTCTCGCGCTCGTGCTCCGGCGCCCGCGCGAACGGGCCGCCGCGGTCGATCTCCCAGTACCAGACCGCGAACGCGACCACGTTCGTCACCCAGATCAGGACGGCGCTCTTCACCAGCACCTTGCCCTCGTTGGCGTCGCCGTTGTTCAGGAAGAAGATCATCCCGGCCAGGTAGAACGCGTTCACGGCCACCAGGACGCCGAGCAGGGTGAGTTCCACCCACCGCAGCCAGGGCTCGTCCCGGCGCAGGTGGAACGGGTTCATCCAGACCAGCGGCAGCAGCAGGAGGAAGCCGAGAGCCGGCATCAGCCAGCGCGGCAACGCGTTGATCTGCGCCGGCACCAGCAGTTGCAGGACGAGCACGGCCAGCACTGCCAGCGAGGCCGGCCAGCGCCGGGTGTGGCGGGTGCGCGGATACGACGCCTTCTTCACCCCAGCATTCTGACGCCGATCAGCGCTCAGCCGACGGAGGCGTCGACCACGGCCTGTCCCACCTCGGTACGCCGGTAGTGCACCTGGTGCCCGGTACGGCGACGTGTCGCGAGCCCCGCGTCGTACAGCGCCGACAGGTGCTCGGCGACTGTGGCGAGCGCCAGGTTGTACTGAGCGGCGAGGGCGCTGGTCGTGGCGGGCGGGTCGAGCGCGACGAGGAGCGTGGCGCGCGTGCGGCCGAGGAGGCGCGCCAGCGGATCCGGGGGAGCGGGTGCGTCGGACCAGAGCCGCGCGGCGCCGCGGGCGGGGTAGACGAGGGTCGGGTGGTAGGCCGGGTCGGCGACGATCACCAGATACGGCCAGGCGAAGACCCCGGGCACCAGGAGCAGGCCCTGCCCGGTGAGATCGCGGTCCTCGGAGCGGTACCGGGTGGCGACCAGGCGGTCGTCCTCCCAGGCGAGGGTCGGGTGCAGGTCGTCGAACAGGCCGGCCAGGCCGCCGTCGGTCAGTTGCTGGCCGCGGTAGGCGATGTCGTCCTCGAGGACGCGGCTGATCAGCGGCCAGTCCGGCCTGATCAGGGCCTCCCACGCGGCTTCGATCTCGTTGGCAAGCCGTTCGCGGCTGCCGCTGAGGTCCGCCAGCATCATGTCGATCTCAGCCGCGGCGGGGTTCTTCAACTCGTCGCGGGACCGGATCAGTTCGGTCCGCACCGTGTCGAGCGGCGTGCTGCGCACCCGGGCGATCTCGGTGCCGAACTTCGCGCGGGACGCCTTGGGTGGTGGAGTCAGGAAGTCCGGCGTGAACCCGACCCGTGGCTGCACGGCCTTCAGCAGCCGCAGGTCGAGGGTGCGTGCGGCGTCCCGCTTCGCCGCGATCCAGTCGCCGTACAGCGGCCGGTGCTTCGATCCGTTCAGGACCCGCACCGCCGACATCGTCTCCCACAGCGGCGACGCACCGAACCGGCAGCGCAGCGCGTCCGCCTGCGTGAACCGCAGGACGGTCATGAACCAGAACTTTCGGCCACAACCAAAACTCTACGCCGGTCGTCACGGGCTCGGGCACTCTCACGGCGTGAGGTCCTACGGAGCTGTACTCAGCCTGCCCGGCCTGCGTGCCGTGTACGCCGCGCACACCGTCACGATGCTCGGCACGGTCGGTGCGCAGGTCGCGCTGTCGATCCTGATCTTCGAGCGGACCGGCTCGCCGTTGCTGTCGGCCCTCGTGCTGGTGTGTTCGTTCCTTCCGTACGCCGTGGGCGGGCTGCTCCTGTCCTCGGTCGCGGACCGCTTCCCGGCGCGGCGGGTGCTTGTCGCCTGCGACCTGCTGAGCGCGACCTGCGTGGCCTGCATGCTGCTGCCGGGGATGCCGGTCGGTGGGCTGCTCGGCCTGCTGGTCGGCACCGGGATGATCGCTCCGGTCTTCGCCGGGGCGCGGGCCGCCAGCCTGGCGCACCTGCTGCCGCAGGACCTGTTCCCGATCGGCAGGTCGTTGCTTCGGGCAATCGGTCAGACCGCCGTTCTCACCGGGCTCGCGGTCGGCGGCGTCGCGGTGGCGGCGATCGGCGCGAAGTGGCTGCTGGTCGTCGAAGTGACGGCGTTCGTCGTGTCGGCAATCCTGATCGGCACCGGGACGCCGTCCACGCCGCCGGGGGAGCGGACGAGCGGCACGGTTCGCGACTCGTGGACCGGGCTACGGCTGTTGTTCGCGAACCGGAGTCTCCGCAACCTGATCCTGCTGACCTGGGTGGCGCCGGCGTTCTCGTCCCTCCCGGACGGGCTCGCCGTCGCCTACACCGCTCAGGTCGGCGTCGCCGCCGCGGCCGCCGGTGCGCTGTTCACCGGGTACGCCGTCGGCAGCGTGCTCGGCGAGCTCGTCGTCGCACGGTTCACCCCTTCCGTGCGGCGACGGCTCGTCATCCCGTTCCTGCTGGTCGCCCAGCTGCCCGCGATCGCGTTCCTCGCCGTGCCGCCGATCCCGGTCGCCGCGCTGCTGCTCGCGATCTCCGGCACCGGGTACGCGTTCAACCAGGGCGTCGATCCGCTGATCCTGCAGCACACCGAACCGTCGTACCGCGGCCGGTTGTTCACCGTTCAGACCAGCGGCCTGATGGCGATCCAGGGCGTCAGCATCGCCCTCGGCGGCGTCGTCGGTTCCTTCCTCGCCCCCAGCCTCACGATCGCGCTGGCCGGCGTCCTCGGCACGACGATCACCCTGCTGATCGCCCGTCAGGCCCTCACCACGGAGCCACGTCGGACAGCGACCCAGGTCCTCTGAAGGCGCCGGTCGGGCCGTCCGCGGGCAGTGTCGCGAGGGCAACCGGGACGGCTGCGCCGTCGGCCACGGTGCGCTCGCCGCGCGGTACCGAGGCTTGGGTGTTCAGGTCGGTCGGCACGAGGCCCGGGGTGGCCGCGTTCACCTTGATGTTGTCGGCGCGCAGCGCGCTCGCGTAGACCAGGGTCAGTGCGTTGAGGGCGGCCTTCGACGAGCTGTAGGCGAGCAGGCCCTGCGTCGCGAGGCGGCCGTCCAGTTCGGAGAGCAGGGTGGTTGAGCCGAGCCCGCTCGACATGTTGACGATCCGCGCGTTCGGCGACCGGCGCAGCAGCGGTACGAACGCGTTGATCACCGCGACCACGCCGAACACGTTCACGTCGTACGCCGTGCGGACCTGCTCGGCCGTGATGTCCGCGACCGCCGTACCCCATTCGGAGACGATGCCGGCGTTGTTGACCAGCGCGTCGAGCCGGCCGGAGTCGGCCTCGACATGCTTGGCCGCAGCCGCGACCGATTCCCCGTCGGTGACGTCCAGCTGCACGAACCGTACGTCGAGACCCTCGCCGGCCAACTGCTCCGCGGCGCTCGCCCCGAGCGCGGGGTTCCGTGCCGCCAGGTACACCGTGAGCCCACGCAGCGCGAGCTGCCTGACGATCTCGCGGCCGATGCCTTTGTTCCCGCCCGTGACCAGGGCGACTTCGTTCTGATTCATGTCCCCAGTGCAGCGCGGGCGCACCCCAGCGGGCCAACACCGATCAGGTGGCCCGCCATACCCTGGAGGTATGCCCGAGCCAGAGATCCGCGAGCTGCGGTACTTCCGCGCGGTCGCCGAGGACCTGAACATCACCCGCGCCGCCGAGCGGCTCGGCATCGCGCAGCCGCCGCTGTCGCGCGCGATGCGCCAACTCGAGCACCGGCTCGGCGTCGACCTGTTCGACCGCTCCGGGCCGCGGCTTGCGCTGACGACCGCGGGGGAGACGTTGTTCAAGGAGTCCGGGCCGGTCATCGACGCGCTCGACTCCGCCGTACGGCGGACGCAGCGGGCCGGGCAGCCCTCGCAAGGGCTCGTGGTGACAGCGAAACCCGGTGTCGCCACCGAGCTGCTGCACCTGCTCGTCGGTGAGCTGCGCTCCGAACTGCCGGGGATCGAGGTGGTGGTGAGCGGGTTCGGCGAGCAGGCCGGCATGGTGCGGGACGGGAGGGCCGATGTGGCGCTGGTCAGTCGGCCGTTCGACGACCTCGGACTGGAGTGCGAGGAGTTGTACGAGGAGCCCCGGGTGGCGGCATTGCCTGCCGGGCACGAGCTGGCCGGGCGGGACGTGCTGGCCGCGGACGACCTGGCGGGGATTCCGGCGCCGCGGTGGAGCCGCGCTGATGTTGCTGAGCGCAACTACTGGGCGGCGCGGCCGGACGATGCGGTGGACGGGCCGGTCGTGCAGGACTCGTCGCAGTTGCTCGAGGTGGTCGCCTTCGGGCAGGCGGTCGCGCTGGTGCCGCGGTCCATGGCCGAGCGCAACATCCGCCCGGACGTGACCTATCGCCCGGTGACCGGTATCGAGCCGTACCGGATGTTCGTCGTCTGGCCGGCGGGCAGCCGGTCGGCCGAGCTGGCGCGGTTCGTCGAGGCGGCGGTCAGGTATTCCGCCGGGCCGCCCGTAGCGTCAGGCGCTTGAGCGGACCACGAGGGGTGCGGTGACCAGGCGGCCGGGCTCGTCGGGTTCGCCGGCGATCTCGCGCAGGGCGCGGTCGAACAGGGAGGTGGCGATGTCGCGCAGCGGGATCCGTGCGGTCGTGAGCGGGGTGTCGAGCATGCTCGCGAAGGGGAAGTCGTTGAAGCCGGTGACCGCGACGTCCTGACCGACCGTGATGCCGCGCTGTTGCAGGGTCCGCATCGCGACCACCGCGAACGCGTCGTTGTCCGCGACGAAGGCGTCCGGTGGATCGGTCTCCTCGACGTACGCCGCCACCGCGTCGAGCGAACCGAACGAGCGCACGACCGCGGACGGGAACTCCCGGACGAAGCCGTCCTGTCGCTGATGCACCCACGGCAACGGGCTGTCGGTCGCCAGGTACACGGCGCGCTCCCGCCCGGTCGAGCGCAGATGCGCCGCGATACCGGCCATCGACGTCTCGTTGTCGACGTCGACCCAGCACTGCCGATGCTCCGGTCCCGTCCTCCCGAACGCCACGAACGGGAACCGCCGCCGGCTGAGGAACTCGATGCGGGCGTCCTGCGGCATCGTCTCCAGGACGACGATCGCGTCGACCTGGCGCGCCGCGATCAGCTTCTCGTACAGCACGATCTCGGTCGCGCTGTCGGCCGGGGCCTCGACGACGTGGACGCCGTAGCCCGGGACCGCGGCAGCCTTGACCAGACCCCCGAGCAGGCTGTGCAGAAACCCGCCCAGGCCTGGGTTGTCGTCGTCCACGAGGTCGTCCTCGAAGGACATCGGCAGGCCGATCACCTGGCTGCGTCCCGACGACAACGCGCGGGCAGCGTGGTTCGGGATGTACCCGAGTTCCTGGATCGCGGCACGCACGGTCCGCACTGTCGGTGCCGCTACGCGGTGTGGCGCGTTGAGCACGTTCGACACCGTCATCGCCGACACCCCGGCCAATCGGGCGACGTCCGCGACAGTCGTACGCCGCGGCTTGTCTGCAGCCAACCCTTCCCCCTCAGTCGTACACGATCCGGGCCGATCCACCGACCGGAACGTCGATACCCCACACCGCAGGCGGCGTCGTCGTCTCTCGGTGCACCTCGTGGCCCGAACAGTCCGAGACTACGAGGTCGGCAAGCCGGTTGCACGCACCTTCGACGTACAGTCCCCGCTCGGCGCCACCGTTCACCACGACGGTGCAGGACTCCTGGAGCCGTACGACAGGATTCGTGTACACGGCAACCACGGTCTCGGTGGCACCGATCGCGCGAACCTGCGTGTAGCGGGCATCTGGCCGTGACGGCAGCAGTACGCCGTGCTGCAACGCGTCGGCGTGATCGCGCATGAAGCCGAGCCAGTACCGGACCACCTGCTGGTGCCCGGGCGGCAGCGCGTCCAGTTCCATCGACACCTGCGGCGTACTGAACAACGCACCGATGAAGTGCTGCGCGACGTTCTCCGCCGGTGCCGACGGGTGCCACATCAGCATGTCGGAGTGCACCGCGCGGTCACCGGCGAGCAGGCGACAGTCGATCGTCCGGACACGGTTCTCCACCGCGTCGAGCGCGCAGTCCCCGGCGCGCAAGAACGTGCCGAACCGCCAGAGCCTCGGGTGCACGTAGTCCTGACGGAACTCGATCAGCACGTCGGGCCGCAGTTTCCGTAGCTCGTCGGTGACGGCCTGCAAGAACCGCTCCACGCCTTCGTCGACGGAGGAGCAGTCACTGCCCGGGGGCGGAGGGACGCTGCTCCGCGCCCAAGAATCGATGAAGTCGATCTTCAGCCCGTCGACGCCCCAGTCACGCACCGGACGAACGCAGCACTCCAGGAGGTGTTCGCGTACCTCGGGACAACGGGGGTCGAGGACGGCGGTCACCTCGCCGTCGGCGAAGCCGAGTGTGCGGTCCTTCAGCTTGCGCCAGGCCTTCGATTGCACACCGATCAGCGCCGGCGCGATCCACAGCACGTACTGCTGGCCGAGCGTGTGCACGCGGCGCACATGCTCGGCCATGTCCGGAAACTTGGGGCTGGTCGGCTCCCAATCGCCGCAGTATGCGTACCCGCGCCGAGTGTCGTCGGTCTGCCAGCCGTCGTCGACGATGATCGCCTTGGTGCCGTACGCCGTTCCGGCGCGGGCGTGCCGCTCGACGGACTCGGCCGAGACGTGCTGGTGGTCGCTGTACCAGGTCGAGTACATCGCCTGTCGAGCGACCGGCGGTACGTCGGCGATCCGGTCACCCAGCTCGGCCGTCCACTCGGCCGTCACGGCACGCAACGCCTCGGCGAAGTGCTGGGCCCGCGGATCGATCCGTAGGGCGAAGCCTTCGCCCTCGAGGTCCGTCACGGTCAGCTCGATCAGCTGTTCCGCGGTCTCCTCGCTCACTCCGACAGCGAAGTCGCACCCTCGGACGTTCGACGACAAGGAGATTGTCAACAGGCTGCGGTCCTGCGCGTCGACAAGCGTCGCGACGGGTGCGGAGCGGACGGACCGGACGTCGCGGTGCGAGCCCCAGTCGGTCGGGAGGTTGCGCCGTGATCCCTGGGCCGCCTGCCAGAGCGTCACCGCGTCCTCGGCCGGCCAGGTCCAGCGCAGCGTCACCGGACCGTCGGCAGCGACGTCGGCACTGACGTCGTACCGCAGGACATCGGGCTCGTCCGCCGCGCGCTCCGTCAGCGTGCCGGGGCCGGTCAGGCTCGCGCTGCGCACGATGCGACGGTCGCGGGAGCGGATCTCAAAGGTCGTCACGCGCCGGACTATAGCGGTAAAACAAGGCGTTTCGAAGTATTGACGGAATTGCACGGCATCCCTATGTTTTACCGCTAATATCCACCTTCTTCGAGGTGCCGCCGGGCCGGCTCTCAGCTCCGAACTCGCCGGTGTGGCCGTCTGCCGAAATCCGAACCATGAGAAGGAGAACTGTGATGCCGACCAACGAAAACCCCTTGGGGCGACCAATCACACGGCGTGGTCTCCTGGCCGCCGCGGCCCTCGCCGGAGTGGGCTCGAGCGCGGTGCTCACGGCCTGCGCCGGCGGGAGCGCGGGGGGCACTTCGAGCGCCGGAGGCAAGGACGGCGCCGGCGGTGCCGGCGGTGCCGGCGGCAAAGGCGGCACCGTGACCTGGGCCTCGTGGGCCAATCCGGGCGAGGCCGAGCGGTTCCGCCAGATCTCGAAGGACTACGAGGCCGCGCACGGTACCAAGGTCACCTTCCAGGTGGTCGTCGGCGACTACGGCGCCAAGCTGCTGACCCAGCTCGCCGGCAGCAGCGCTCCGGACGTCTTCTACGTGCAGGACTCAGGCATGCAGCGGCTCATCCAGAACAAGAAGGTCGCCGATTTCACCGAGTTCACGGCGAAGGCGGACGCGCCCGTCAAGATCGACGACTTGTACCCGAACCTGATGGGCTGGTGCAAGCCGGCCGACGGCAGTCCGGGCACCTATGGACTGGTCGTCGACTGCAACCCGATCGTGTTCTGGTTCAACAAGGACATGTGCGAGGCCGCCGGCATCACCCAGAACCCCGCGCAGCTGCACGAGTCCGGCGGCTGGAACCGGGACGCCGTCGACGACTTCCTGACCAAGATCAAGGCCACCGGCAAGCGGGGCATGATCCTGGAGGGCGGCTTCGGCCCCATGCTGAGCTGGATGACCGCGTTCGGCGGCAAGGTCGTCGAGGGCAACAAGATGATCTTCAACGAGGACGCGAAGTCGATGGAGACCCTCGAGTGGCTCTGGGAGGGGATGGCAGGAGGCAAGATCACCTACGGCGGGTCACTGCCGAAGGGGCAGGCCATCGACGCCCTGTTCTACAGCCAGCAACTCGCCAGCTGCCAGGTCGGACGCTGGATCCTGCCGAACCTCAAGAAGCTGAAGTTCGGCTACGACATCGCACCGTTCCCGTCCGCCGACGGGAAGACCGTCCCTCCGGCGATCGTCTACACCGCCGCCATGGCCGTGAACGCCAACGCCAAGGATCCCGAAGCCGCGATGTACTTCGCCACCCGGTTCGTCTCCAAGGACGGCCAGAAGGCCCGGCTCTCCGGCGGAGGCAACGCGGTGCCGGCCATCGCGGGGCTGGACGAGGTCGTGATGGAGAACAAGCAGCCCGAACACTGTGCCTGGTTCACGGAGGCCGCCAAGAAGGGCTACGCGATCCCGTCGGCCATCGCGTCCAAGGCGGAGGTCGGAGCCAACCTCGGCACCGAGATGGACAAGTCGATCAAGGCCGGCGACAGCGCGAAGGTCTGGGCCGACAAGATCTGCAAGTTCATCAACAACGGGAAGTGAGACATGGCGCTCGCAGCGGATGTGAAGCGCCGACGGCGGACCGAAGCGCTGTGGGGGTACGCCTTTCTCACCCCCCAGCTCATCGGCCTGATCGCCTTCATGGTGGGCCCCCTGATCTTCGCCATCGTCCTGTCGTTCTCGAGCTGGGACGGTCTGGGTTCGCGTACGTTCGTCGGCCTGCAGAACTTCATCGGTGTCTGGCAGGACGCCCAGTTGCGGCAGTCCTGGCTGAACACCGCGTGGTTCACCGCCCTCCAGGTCCCCGGACTGTTGATCACCGGCTTTTTCTTCGCGTTCTTCATCCAGAAGGCGGGGCGGCTGACGCCGTTCTACCGGATCTTTTTCTTCGCGCCGCAGGTCACGTCGACCGTCGCGGTGGGCGCCATCTGGCTCTGGCTGCTGAACCCCGAGATCAGTCCCGTCAACTCCCTGCTGAAGTCGCTCGGGCTGCCCAACCCGCCGGACTGGCTGCAGAATCCGCGGACGGCGATCCCGGCGATCGTCGTGGTGTCGATCTGGCAGGGCCTCGGCTACATGATCGTGATGTTCGTCGCCGGCCTGCAGAACATCTCGCCCACCCTGATGGAGGCCGCCGACATCGACGGCGCGTCGGAATGGCAGAAGCTGCGCAGGATCACCGTGCCGCTGCTGTCGCCGACCATCCTGTTCCTGTCGATCACCTCGATCATCGGGTCCTTCCAGGTGTTCGACTACATCTACTTCTTCTTCGACACCACAGCACCGGCGAACGCCCACACGATCGTGTACGACATCGTGAACTTCGCCTTCCGCCAGTTCAAGTTCGGGTTCGCCGCGGCCATCGCGGTGTACCTGTTCCTCATCCTGCTGGCGCTGACCGGCCTCCAGTTTCTTGCTCAGAAGAAATGGGTGCACTACACCGAATGACTTCCTCATCAAGCGAGATCGCCGCCCGGGACCTCGAGGCGGCGCGTCGGAAGAATGCTTCTCATGGCTTGCGCGCGGGGCGGTTCAAGCCGTCCTGGATTCCGCTGCACCTGCTGCTGATCGCGGGCTCCCTGGCGATGTTCGTGCCGTTCCTGTGGATGTTGTTCTCGGCCCTGAAGCCGCTCGACGAGATCTTCGCCCAGCCGCCGAAGCTGCTGCCGAAGCTCTGGCAGCCGCAGAACTTCGTCACCGCCTGGCAGGGCGCCGACTTCGCGCGGGCGTACTTCAACAGTGTCTACATCGCCGGCCTGGTCACGATCTTCACCCTGATCACCTGCTCGATGGCTGCCTACGCCTTCGCGCGGATCCGTTTCCCGGGGCGGAACCTGATCTTCGGCATCTTCCTGGCCACCCTGATGGTGCCGTTCCAGCTGACCGTGATCCCGCTGTACGTCATCATGGGGCAGCTCCGCTGGATCGACACCCACCTGGCGCTGATCGTCCCGCCGGCGTTGTTCAACGCCTTCGGTGTCTTCCTCCTGCGCCAATATGTCCGCGGCATTCCGCTGGAGCTGGAGGAAGCCGCCTCGATCGACGGCGCGGGGCGGGTCCGGATCTTCACGACCATTATCCTGCCGCTGCTGCGGACCCCGCTCGTGGCCCTCGGCATCTTCGTGTTCCTCGGACAGTGGAACTCGTTCTTCTCTCCGCTGATCTTCCTGAACAGCGATCGGAACTTCACGATTCCGCTCGTGGTCAACCAGTTCAAGGGCGCCTACTCCTCCGACTGGACGAGCCTGATGGCGGCCACGACCATGGCGGCGCTGCCGATGCTGCTCATCTTCATCATCGCCCAGCGTCAGATCGTGCAAGGCATCGCACTGTCCGGCTCGAAGACCTGACCTACCGAACGTCCGGCATCAGCACATCAGGTGATTCCGGACGTGCCGACCATCACAGGCTCGCCGGACCGGGGGCGGCGGGGCGGTAGGACGGGAGGGCCTCTGCGAGTGTGGGGTAGTGGTCCAGAGGGCGGCTGGTGGTGGTGGCCCGGATGAGGTCGCCCAGCCACTGGCCGGCACCGGACGTCCGGAGCCAGCCGCCGTGCCGGACCGCCAGCTCGTGGGCGTCGGCGAGGACCTCGAGGGCGCTCGCCTCCATCGCGGTGACGCGCCGCAGGTCGACCACGAGCCGCGGCAGCTTCGTGGTGATCACATGCCGCAACTCGTCGGCGAACGTGGTCACGGTGCAGACGTCGACCCTGCCCGCCACCCGGATCACCGCACAGTCGCCGACAGAGCTCCAGCTGCAGACAAACGGTCCGCTCACCTCTGCCGGGCGGCGAGCGGACCTGATCGCGCGGGGTTTGTTCATGCATACCGGTACCCGGCGGCTAACCCGCGCGGGCGGGAGCGCCCGGGCCGGACCTGCGCGGCCCGGCCCGGACGCCTCACGATCAGTTGACGACGATCTTGTCGACCTCGATCGTGACGCCCTTGACGAGTGGCGTCGAGGTGCCGGTCGTCACCGTGCCGGTCCCCTTCTGCACACCCTTGATGTTCATCGAGTACGTCATCGACCCGCCGGGCGCACCCGGCGTACTCGTGATCCGGTAGTCGGTCACCGGCGGACCGGAGATCTGGCCGCCGGCCGTGCCCTCGAAGTTCTCCGCACCGACCGTCAGCCCGTACGCCGGACCGGGATCACCCGGCAGGTTGCCCGGGTCGTAGGCGTAGGTGATGTCCTCGGTGCCGTTGATGCCGATCCACTGCTGGAACACCTTGGTACTCGAGGTGCCGAACAGGTTGACCCGCCATTCGAGGACGATCCAGCTGCTCACCCCGTCGGTCAGGACGGTGGCGTAGACGCCTGGCGCTCCGGTGCCGTCGAGGTCGGTCCAGAACGACGCGAGCACGTTGTTCGGCCGGGCCGGGTCGGGCAGCGTCTGCGGGACGAACTGGACGTCGTCACCGGTCGACGTACCACCGACGACCGAATAGCCGTTCGAGGTCACGCCGATCTTCGTGTACGTCTGGCCGGCGTACACGAACGCCGGGACGTTGAAGTTCACTGCCTGTTCGTCGCCGATCGGAGTGGGCGCGGTCCCGAACGCGTCGAGTGGGATGTAACCGAACAAGGACCCGGGCGCGATGGCCGGACTGTCGGGCTGGCGCCCGGCCAGGGTCGCGGTCTTCGTCGCGACCTGCGTGCCAACCTGGGTCGCGCCGGTGACGCTGTTCAGCCGCAGTTGCGAACTCAGCGTGCTGACCGCCGTCACGTCGGTGCTCTTCAGGCTGTTGTTCTGCACGGTGACCGTGCACGTCGACTGCCCGGTGTTCCGCGCGATGGTGGACGGCGTACAGGTCTGGTCGACCGGCACGATGCCCTCCTGGCGGAAGAACGCCACCGGCAGGTGCAACTGACGGCTGCCGCCGACCTGCTTCAGGTTGACCTGACCGAAGTACTGCCCGTCGGGTACGTCGGGCGCGGTGATGGCGATCGTCAGCTTCTGCGACTTGCCCGGCTTCACCTGGAACACCGGCGGCAGGACGCTGATGTTCGCACCGTTGACCGTCGTACCACTGGCGGAGAAGGTCAGCGTCTGGTTGGTCACGTTGGTGACCGTCCGCGTGGCGGTGATCAGCCCCGGCATCGTCGGCGCGTTCACCGACGGCAGGTTGAGATCGATCCGGTTCAGCGGGTCGGTGGCCGAGAGCGCATAGTTCGCCGCGGTCTCGTCCAGCGTCAGACCGGGGTCACCGGCCTTGGTGAGGTCGATCCGCCCGCCGCCGTAGTCGAACGGGTCGGCCGGGGTGGTGCGGTCCGGCTTGGTGACCGACGTCTTCGCGGTGGTCTCCAGCGCCGACTTGACCTGGCCGGGCGTCCACGACGGGTGCAGGGCGAGGACCAGTGCGGCGGAACCGGCGACGTGCGGTGACGACATCGACGTACCGGCGATCACCTGGTACAGGTTGCCGGGCGGCCCTTCGGCCGGGGACTCGGGAGTCGGCGTCTGGCCGGCCATGATGTGCAGACCCGGCGCGGTGACGTCGGGCTTGAGGAAGTCGCCGCCGGGGCCGCGCGACGAGAAATACGTCATCACGTCGCCCTGCCAGGCGGTCTTGGCGCCCTGGGTGAACGAGGCCGTGGTGCCCGGATGCGCCCCGAGGAACGCCAGCAGCGCATCGCCGTCCGGCTTCTCGAGTGCGACGGTCGGCAGCCAGTGGTTGTCGGTGAACACGTCGAACGGGAACGAGTTGTACAGCAGCATGCCGACGGCGCCGCCCTGCCTGACGTTGAAGCCCTTGAGGACCCGGTTCGGGCCGCGTTCGCAGACAACGATCTTGCCGGAGAACAGGCCCGGCGGAGCCGGAGTGGTGCACAGCGCGTCGTTGTACGGCGGAGCGGACGCGAGGACGACCGGTGCCGGCGTGCCGACGCCGGACGTGATCGACGCGCCGGACACCGTGGCCGTCGCGCCGCCGCCGGACAGTGTGACGGTCGAGCGGAACGTGCGGCTCTGCGTCGACGCCGCGACCGTGGTGACCCACGGGCCGCGGTGGTCGGTGGTGTTCGCGCCCGGACCGGAGTTGCCGGCCGAGGCGGACACGAAGACGCCGGCCGCGTACGCGTCCAGGAACGCGAGTTCGACCGGGTCGCTGTACGGATCGCTGCCGCCGGAGATCGAGAAGTTGATCACCCGGACGCCGTCCAGGATCGCCTGGGCGACGGCCTGCACGGAATCGGACGGGAAACAGCCCTCGGCGCCGCAGACCTTGTAGACCGACACGGCCGCGGCCGGTGCGATGCCGGCGAGTGCGCCGCGGTCGATCCCGAGCGGGTTGGCGTTCGCGACCGGGCCGCCGGCCGACGTCGAGGCCGTGTGTGTGCCGTGCCCGTTGGAGTCACGCGCACTGCTGGGATAGACGTCTCCGCCGATCACCGCGTTGTAGGTGTCGAGGAACGGCCGGCCGCCGATCAGCTTGTTGTTGCAGACGAACACGTCGGTCGCGGGCGTCAGCGGGTTGTCCCCGAAGTTGCAGGTGCGCGGCGTGCCGTCGGCCTTCGGCGGCGGCGCGGGCAGGGTACCCGGGTCGGCGAACGACGGGTGTTCCGGCCAGGCGCCACTGTCCAGGACGCCGACGATGATGCCCTTGCCGGAGTTCGCCGAGCCGCCGAGCTGGTTGTAGATCGTCGGGGCGCCGATGAACGAGCCGCTGGAGTCGGTGAGCATCTCCTGCGGGTTGTCCTGCTGGACCGCGGCCACGCCGGGCAGCTTCAGCAGGTCACGGGCCCGGTTCGCCGGCACGCTGACCGAGATCCCGCCGTACACCGTGCGCAGCCGCTGGCCGGCCTTCGCGGTCGGCACCCGTGTCTGCATCGCGGCGAGGAAGTCGTTCTCCATCGTGGACACGTGCTTCAGGTACTTGGTCGCGTTCGCGCTCTTCACGTCGAGGCGCTTGCCGGTGACCGACGGGCTGGTACCGGGCAGGCCCTTGATCCCGCCGCGGTACGCCGCCAGCGAGTCGTAGTCGAGCTTGACGACCACGCGGACCTGCTTGGCGGACGTGCTGTTCACCAGCGCGGGATCGCTCTTCGCGAGCTGCCCGCTGGGCGACTTCGCGCCGTTGACGATGCTCGCGACGGTCAGCGGCGTGGCCTTCCAGGGCCGGCCGTTCGGCGCGGTCGGGGACGGGTCTGCCGCCGCCGTCATCGCGGGCAGCAAGGCGGCGACGAGCAGACCGGCGGACACTCCGGCCATGACACTTCGCGGACTTCGTCGGTGGAACGGTGACCTCATGCGCGGGCCTCCAGTGAGACGGAAGAACGCCGTCACGGCAGGAGGCAGCGTCAGGAGACCCCCGACGAACGAATCAGGCCCTCACCCCTGTGACCGAACCCCCCCGGGACCGGCGTACGGCCGGCACCCCCGCGGCGCCTGCCTGTGCCCGAGGTTAAGCCCAGATTCCTTCCCGGGCCAGACTTCGGCGCATTCTCAGTCGCGACCGAGAATGCCTTGTTCGT
The DNA here is from genome assembly GCF_040680955.1 of Kribbella sp. NPDC051936. NCBI lineage: Bacteria > Bacillati > Actinomycetota > Actinomycetes > Propionibacteriales > Kribbellaceae > Kribbella > Kribbella sp. NPDC051936. The sequence continues at coordinate 39,712 of NZ_JBFAXS010000004.1, forward strand.
AGCCCTTGGCCACGGCCGCCGCGCGGTCGGCGACCCCGAGTTTGGTGAAGACGTGGCTGAGGTGGGTCTTCACCGTGGCCTCGCTGATGAACAGTTCGCGCGCGATGTCGCGGTTCGACGTGCCCTTCGCGACCAGCTCGAGGACCTGCCGTTCGCGGGCGGCCAGCGGGCTCGGTGCCGGCGACCGGACGGCCGAGACCAGCCGGGAGGCGACGGCGGGGGAGAGCACCGTGCGACCGGCCGCCGCCTGCCGGACGGCGTTGAACAGCTCGTCCTGCGGCGCGTCCTTGAGCAGGTAGCCGGTCGCGCCGGCCTCGATCGCGGGCAGCGTGTCGGTGTCGGTGTCCCAGGTCGTCAGGACGAGCACCTTGGCGCGGATGCCGCGGCGGGTCAGCTCGGTGATCGCGTCGAGCCCACTGCCGCCCGGCATCCGCAGGTCCATCAGGACGACGTCCGGGTCCAGCTCGGCGGCCAGGTCGACCGCCTCGACGCCGTTGGCGGCCTCGGCGAGCACGGTGAAGCCGGGCGCCGACTCGAACATGCCGCGCAGCCCGTTCCGCACGACGGGGTGGTCGTCGACGAGGAGCAGCGAGATGTCAGCCATGGAGCACCAGCGGGAGACGCGCCGAGACCGCCGTACCGAAGCCGGGCTCGGACTCGACCGTCAGCGAGCCCGCGATGCGTTCGGCGCGGGCCCGCATGCCGTCGAGTCCGAAGCCGCCGGTGCCCGTCCGGGGGGTCAGCGCCAGCGGGTCGAAACCGTTGCCGTCGTCACGAATGTCCACTGTCACCTCGTCGTCCATGAAGCTGAGCGTGACCCCGACGCGGAGCGCGGCGGCGTGCTTGGCCACGTTCGCGAGGGCTTCCTGGGTGATGCGCAGGATGGTCGCGGAGACCTCCCCGTGCAGATGCTGCGCCGCACCGGTCACCGTGAGCTCCGCGGGTACGCCGGTCCGCTCGGCCCACTGGTCGACGGCCTTGCGGAGCGCCTCGGGGAGACCGTCGTGCGACAGACCGGCGGGCGCCAGGTTCTGCACCGAACGACGGGCTTCGCCGAGACTGTGCCGGGCCAGCTCGGTCGCGCGGCCGACGTGCTCGGTGACGGTGGCCGGATCGGTGGTGTTCGCGACCACCTGGAGCTGGGCGATGATGCCGGTCAGGCCCTGCGCGATGGTGTCGTGGATCTCCGCGGCCAGCCGGCGGCGCTCGTCGGCGATCCCCGCCTCGCGGGCCTGGACGAGCAGCTGGGCCTGCAGCGCGGCGTTCTCCTCGTGCGCCTGCTGGAGCTGCTCGATCGTGTCGGCGCGCGCCCGGGACCGCGCCTCCTGGCGGTCGGCGAAGTGCTTCACGACGGTGAGCAGCGCGTTGTTCGCGACCAGCAGGCCGGCGAAGGCGAGCCAGCCCGTGCGTCCTTCCGGCGGGAAGCGCCCGGTCTGCGCACTGGCGATCGGGATCGTGGTGACGAACAGTGCGAGCCGTTTCCGCCTCCGGCCCGGGATCACTTCGTCGGTGTCGTAGTAGCCCGCCGCCACGTAGAACGCGAAGAAGCCGCTCAGGGTCGTCAACGCGGCGGCGATCGCCCAGCGGATCACGTAGTACGTCACGGACACGGCATTCGGGCCGCGGTGCAGGCGGTGGCTCCAGCTCCACCACAACTGCAGGATCACCGCGGCGCCGACCAGCGCGTACGCCGCGATCTGGTCCCGGCCCGACGGCATGATCTCGCCCGCCGTCGCCAGCGCCAGCAGGAAGCTGAGGCCGAGCAGGAAGTACGGAGCCCAACGGTGGAACGCCGCCTCGTGCCGGTCGAGGTCGCTGTCCGTCGTTGTCACGGATCCAGTGTGCACGACCCGGCCCTACTCCCAGCGGAACCAGCGGACGGCCGCCGCGGACAGGACTGCCGCCCACGCGATCAGCACGCCCAGGTGGGACCAGTCCGGCCAATGCCCGGCCGCGGCCTGCTCGAGCGCCTGGGACGCGGCTCCGAACGGCAGCAGGACGACGATCTCGCGCAAGGTGTGCGGCATCGACTGGACCGGTGCCCACAGACCCGCCGAGAAGAGGCTCGGGAAGAACACCAACGTGCCGATACCGGTCGCGAGCCGCGCGGTCGGAGCGAGCGCCGAGATCAACGCGCCGAGCGCGAGCGCGGTGGTGACGGTGAGCAGGAACGCCAGCGCATACCCGAAGGCCTGCTTCGGCAGCTGGACGTCGAACGCCAGTCGTCCGATCGCCAGGCAGACCAACGCCGACAGCACACCCGCAGCGCCGTTCAGCCCCATCTGGGCGATCAGCAGCTCGGACGGGCGGACCGGTGTCAAGGACATCCGGCGCAGGATGCCGCGTTCGCGGTAGCCGGTGAGCACCGGCGGCATCGCCTGCAGACCGGTGACGATCAGCGCGACCAGGACGAGGGTCGGCACGTACACGTCGATGACCCGCATCCCGAGACCGGGGTCGAACTTCCGGAAGCTGCGGATCGACCCGAGGATCACCAGCAGCAGCGGCGGGAAGCCGAGCGTCCAGAACAGCGCGCCGGCCTCCCGGCGGAACAGCCGCGCCTCGGTCCGCAGCACGGCGGTGCGTGGCGATTGACGGCGGACCGGGGCGGTTGTGCTCGTGGTCACCTGGTGGCTCCTGTCAGGTCGAGGAAGGCGTCGTCGAGCGTCGCGTCGGTGACGCGGAGCTGGTGGGCGGTGATGCGGCGGCGGGCGAGCAGCGACAGCAGCGCGGTCACGGTCTCGTCGGAGCCGGCGAGGGTGATGCGGGCGTCCTTGTGCTCGATGCTCGCGACCGCCGGCAGCGCGGTGAGGTCCTCGTCGTCGAGCGGCGCCGACGGCGTGAACGAGATGATCGTGGATCCCGCCGTCCGGCTGATCAGTCCCTGCGGGGTGTCGAGCGCGGTGATCCGGCCCTTGTCGATCAGCGCGATCCGGTCGCAGAGGCGCTGGGCCTCCTCCATGAAGTGCGTGACCAGCAGAACCGTGACGCCGCGCTCGCGGACGTCCTCGACGATCTCCCAGGTCTCCCGGCGGGCGCGCGGGTCGAGGCCGGTGGTCAGCTCGTCCAGCACGACGACGCGCGGATTCCCGATCAGCGCGAGCGCGATGAACAGTCGTTGCTTCTGGCCACCACTGAGCACGCCGAACCGGTTGCTCAGCAGGCTCGCCAGGCCGAGGCGCTCGGTGAGCGGGCGCCAGTCGGCCGGGCGCGGGTACAGCGCGGCGTACAGCTCGAGGGCCTCGCGGACCGTGAGCTTGGCCTGCAGCTCGCTCTCCTGCAGCTGCGCGCCGAGCACCTGGGTGACGGCAGCATGGTCGGCGACCGGGTCGAGCCCGGCGATCCGGATCCGCCCGCCGTCAGGGACCCGCAGCCCCTCGACGCACTCGACGGTCGTGGTCTTGCCGGCGCCGTTCGGCCCGAGGATGCCGAAGATCTCGCCCTCGTCGACACCGAACGACACCCCGTCGACGACGGCGCGCCCGCCGTACACCTTGCGCAGCTCACTGACTTCGACGATCGGGGAAGCACTGGTCATGCATCGAGCTTCGCGGACGGCATACACCGCTCACATCGCCCAACGGGATACTCCCGCCATCAGCCATCCGGCTGATAGCGGGGAACCACTTGGCGAGGGTTCCCGGCGCACACACGCCTCCACCGGCAGACGCGGACCAGCCAGACACCCAGCTCTCCAGAGAAAACCGAGTGGCTTGGCGCATGGTCGCCTCGGCACGTAGGTGCGGTTTGCCTGGCCGCACCCGGCGCGCGCGGGCCGGGAGACATGCGTAGCTGGCAAGACCATGAGAACGGTGTTGCTGACCAGCAACCCCGCGGACAGCCGGCGGACCTGCTCCAGCAAGAGCTCGGCAAGACCGGACCATCAAGTTCGCCACAGTGCCCGACGACACCTTCCCCGCGATGTGCACGCCAGTTGCCGGGCAGAAAGCGCGAGCAGATCGACCGTCACATCCGAGACCCCGTGCCCAGCGGGTGGCAGCTGCAGCGGTCCGAGAGCGGCGCACCTGGCGGCCTGCGATCTTCTGCCGTGGCAGGTCGGGATCTGTGCCGACTTGCCGACTGGCACCGGCCGTGCATCCAGCCCTCAGTCGGATTGCCGTGTGTGGCTGGGTTCGACGGTCATCAATTGGTACATGAAGCAGCCCTGGGTTTGCTGGGGTGTGCTGGGATGTTTGCTGGTGTGGGCCCCCGAATAGCCCACAAAATAAGGGGATTCCGGCTCAGAAACTGTCGGTGGCGCCGTCTAGAGTCGATGCCATGGAACTTCTGGGCGAGCGGCCGGTGTGGTCGATGAGTGGCGGCGAACTGCTGTCCACCCTCGACACGCTGGAGGCCGAGCTCGCCCGTCTGGAGGCCTACCGGCTGAGCGTGGTCGCGGCGATCGAGTCCACCGGGTACGCCGCTGAGCTCGGCGCCCGCGACACCGCCGAACTGCTGCGTTTCCGGTACCGCCTGGACCCACCGGCCGCCCGCCGCACCCTCCGCCTCGCCCAGACCGCCCCGCACTACCCGGCCGTGGCCGCCGCCCTCAAGAACACTGCCTCCTGCGAGGAACCCGGCGAGGAACCCGGCGGGACGTCCGGAGGCGCTGGTGGTGGCTGGCTGCTGCGACCGGCGCAGGCGGCCGCGATCGTGTTCGGACTCGACCGCGTTCGGTCGCGGGTCCCGGTGGAACACCTGGACGCCGCCGCGGAGCAACTGGTCGGCCTGGCCGGCCACCTCTCACCGGGCGAACTGCGCACCGCCGCCAAGGAGATCGCCGACCTGCTCGACTCCGACGGCCCCGAACCCGAAGAACACAAGGCCTACGCCCGCGAATCCCTGACGCTCTCGGCCGCGGACAACGGCGTGAAGTTCAAGGGCTTCCTGGCCAACGAGAACGCCGAACTCCTGCGCGCCGTCGTCCACGCCGGGGCCCGCCCGCACAAGACCGTCGACGGCGAACACGACCCGCGCCCACGCGACAAGCGCCAGGCCGACGCGCTGTCGGATGCCTTGAGCATCGCCGCCGCCGTCTGGGACACCACCGGCCCCACCACCAGCCCCGCCACGGGCACCGAGGGCGCCGCGAGCACCGCGGGTACAGGGGACATGGCAGGCACCGCGGGCGCCGCGGCTTCCGCCGCTGAAGGCGCCGCGGGCGCAGAGGACACAGCCGGCACCGCGGGCACGGGTGGTCGGGTGGCCAGGTTCGGCGCGAAGGCCAACATCACCGTCACGATCGACCTCGAAGACCTCAGGTCCGCCACCGCGGACGCGCTCGGGCGCACCGTCTACAGCGGCGGGCTGTCCGCGGCCACGATCCGGCGCCTGGCCTGCGACGCGAACATCATCCCGCTGGTGCTCGGCTCGAACTCCGAACCGCTCGACGTCGGCCGCCGCGTGCGGCTGGTCACCGGGGCGATGCGCCGCGCCCTGGACGCCCGCGACCGCGGCTGCGTGGTCTGCGGAGCCCCGCCGGTCATGTGCGACGCCCACCACCTGATCTCCTGGATCGACGGCGGCGACACCAAAGTCTCGAACCTGGCCCTGCTGTGCCGCCGCCACCACACCGACCTGCACAGGGGCCACTGGCACATCACCATCCTCGACGGCGTCGTCCACGTCGCCCGCCCCAGCTGGGCCGAACCCGCACCCACCCCCACCACAGCCCGACGCACCGCACCCCCGCGCGCCCAACCACCGCGCACGGCACCACCGGACGCCCAGCCACCGCGTACGGCATCGCCGGAGGTCCAGCTACCCGATGGCGAGGAGACCATCGCCGATCGCTCGCGGTGGCGGGCCGACGCGGCTGCCCTGCAGCAAGCGGCCGCCTTCGCAGCTACCGGCTGAGACCGGTTCAAGCCGGACAGCACAACAACCTCCTACCTGCGGCCTGCGGGCAGGAGGCAGTTGTGCTGCAGCGGCGGGTCAGGAGACGGCGGAATCCTTCCAGCCGCCGGTCAAGTCCTGTGGAGTGGTGTACGGCGTCTGGTCCTTCGTTGTTGTGTGGTTAGGCGCTGATGGTGGCTGTGGTGGTGTCCTCCTAGGCAGGGCTGCTGGTGATGAGGGTGAGCGGCTGCGGTGGAGGGTATCGGGGCCGAGGTAGCGGCGGCCGTCGGCCCATTCGTCGTGTTGTTCGGCGAGGACGGCGCCGACGAGCCGGATGATCGAGGGGCGATCGGGGAAGATGCCGACGACGTCGGCGCGGCGGCGGATTTCGCGGTTGAGCCGTTCGTTGGGGTTGTTGGACCAGATCTGTCGCCAGACATCACGCGGGAACGCGTGAAGGCAAGGACGTCGGCGCGGGCGTCGTCGAGGTGGGTGTGCACCTCGGGCAGGGTGTGTTTGGTCTGGTCGAGCAGTTTGTCGTACTGGGTGTGCACCGCGGCGGCGTCGATCTGGTCGAACACCGAGTGCAGCATCGCTTTCACTCCGCCCCAGGCGTGTTTGGGGCAGGTGGCCATGAGGTTGGCGGTGTAGTGGGTGCGGCAGCGTTGCCAGGAGGCGCCGGGCAGGTTTGCGCCGATCGCGTCGACCAGGCCGGCGTGGGCGTCGGAGGTGACGAGTGCGACGCCGTTGAGGCCACGGGCGACCGGGTCTTTGAAGAACGTGTTCCAGCCGGCGCCGGATTCGGCGGTGGAGGTGGCGACTCCGAGGATCTCGCGGAACCCGCCGGTGTTCACCGCGGTGGCGACCATGTCCGCGATCTTGATCACCCGGCCGCCTTCGCGGACCTTCATCGTCAACGCGTCCGCGGCCAGGAACGTGTAGGGCCCTTCGTTGAGGGGTCGTTCCCGGAAGTCGCGGACCAGCTCGTCGAGATCCCTGGCCATGACCGACACCTGCGACCTGGACAGGCCGGTGATGCCCAGCGATTGCACCAGCCGGTCCATCCGCCGGGTCGAGACCCCGAGCAGGTAACACGTCGCCACCACCGATGTCAGCGCCGCCTCGGCGCGCCGGCGCCGTTCCAGCAGCCCAGTCCGGGAAGTACGAACCCTCGCGCAGCTTGGGCACCGCGACGTCCCGCGTGCCGACCCGGGTCTCGAGCTCGCGGTGGCGGTAGCCGTTGCGGGAGTTCACCCGGCCCATCACGCGGTGACCGCGCCCACGTCTATGCCCGGGCCGACCACCACGCCTTACAGCACTCTGCTGGACGCAACTTCGCGCCCTTCGTCTCTTACCGGCCACACGGATCTGCGTGTGTGGCCGTCGTCCCCGCTCGTGGTGACAAGGCGGAACGAGGCTGCCGTCAACGCGGACCTGGGCTGCTCGCGGGGTCGGGTGGTGCTAGGGCGGCGTACGGTAACAGCCTCGGTTGAGCCGCTCCTGACTCCTTGGCGGTTTTGGATTCCGGGAGTGCTGAATGCTCCTGCCGCTCTCTCCTCTTACCTACTTCGCGTAGAGGGCCTCGACGTCCGTGCCGTACTTCTCCATCACGATATGGCGGCGCAGCGACAGCTTCAGCGACAACTCGCCGGACTCCTGGGTCCAGTCGATCGGCAGGATCGAGAACTTCTTGATCGCCTCCGCGTGCGAGACCGAGGCGTTCGCGTCGTCGATCGCCTTCTGGACCTCGGCGATCAGCTCGGCGTCCCGGGTCAGCTCGGCCGGGTCGGTCGGCTTCCCGCGCTCGGTCGCCCACGGCACGATGGTCTCCGGGTCGATCGTGATCAGCGCGGCGATGAACGGCTTGCCGTCGCCGACCACCATGCACTGGCTGACCAGCGGGTGCAGCCGGATCTGGTCCTCGAGCAGCGTCGGCGCGACGTTCTTGCCGCCGGCCGTCACCAGGATCTCCTTCTTCCGGCCGGTGATCTTGATGAACCCGTCGACGTCGAACTCGCCGAGGTCGCCGGTGTGGAACCAGCCGTCCGCGTCGATCGCGGCCGCGGTCGCCTCGTCGTTCTTCCAGTACCCCTGCATCACCTGGCCGCCCTTGAAGAGCAGTTCGCCGTCGTCCGCGACGGCGACGGTCACGCCGGGCAGCGGGCGGCCGACGGTGCCGATCCGGATGTCGTCGGGCAGGTTCACCGACACCGCGGCGGTGGTCTCGGTGAGGCCGTAGCCCTCCAGGACCGGTACGCCGATGCCGCGGAAGAAATGGCCGAGCCGGTCGCCGAGCGGGGCGCCGCCGGACACGGCGTACTGCACCTGGCCGCCGAGCACCGCCCGCAGCTTGCCGAAGACGAGCCGGTCGAAGAGCAGGTGCTTGGCCTTGAGGCCGAACGACGCGCCGCCCTTGTCCTGGGTCTGCGAGTACGCGATCGCGGTCTCCGCGGCGGCGTCGAAGATCTTGCCCTTGCCGTCGGCGTGCGCCTTCTGGCTGGCCGAGTTGAACACCTTCTCGAACACCCGCGGCACGCTCAGGATGAACGTCGGCCGGAACGCGCCCAGGTCGTCGACGAGGTTCTTCACGTCGGCGCTGTGCCCGACCTTGACCCGCTTCATCACGCAGCCGACCTGGATGATCCGGGCGAACACGTGCGCCAGCGGCAGGAACAGCAGCGTGCTCGCGCCGGTGGTGTCGAACAGGTTGTCGAGGATCTTCACCGCCGGGTTGAGCTCGTCCATGAAGTTCGAGTGGCTGATCTTGCAGCCCTTCGGGCGGCCCGTCGTGCCGGAGGTGTAGATCAGCGTGGCCAGGTCGTCCGGCGTGACCGCGGAGCGGCGCTTGTCGAACTCGGCGTCGGAGATCTCCTGGCCGAGCGCGGTGAGCTGGTCGACGGCGCCGGCCTCGATCTGCCAGACCTCCTGCAGCGCCGGCGCCTCCGCCCGGGCGGACTCGACCACGGCGCCGTGGGTCGCGTTCTCGACGACGGCGACGACCGCCTCGGAGTCGGTCAGGATCCACTGGACCTGCGACGGCGACGAGGTCTCGTAGATCGGCACGGTGACCGCGCCGATGCTCCAGATCGCGTAGTCGACCAGCGTCCACTCGTACCGCGTCGGGCTGAGCAGGGCGACCCGCTCGCCGTGCTTCACGCCGGCGGCGATCAGGCCCTTCGCGACACTCGTCACCTGCCGCGCGAACTCGGCCGCGGTGATGTCGGTCCAGGTCGTGCCGGTGCGGCGGCTGAACACGGCGGTGTCGGGATGCGAGGACGCGTTCGCCCACACCGGGTCGCTCAGGCTCCCGCTGGGCGCTTCTGTCACAGCAGGAACGGTGTACTCACGCATCCGCGTCTCCTCAGTCGGTCACGAATTGTCGACTTCCGGCGCACGCTACAGTCACCTACCCACAAGTAGCCAGGTTTATGTGACCCACGGAACTATGGACTAGCTTCTAGCCATGCCGTTGCTCGACATCAGTTGCGACGACCTGGTCGTTGCTGATCCAGCCTACGTCGCCGAGCGGCTCGGTTCGGACACCCTCTGGCGCGAGTGGTGGCCGGACCTGACTCTGACGCCGTCCGAGCGGCGCGGCCTGGAGGGTGTCCGGTGGGCCGTCACCGGTGCCGCGATTGGTACGGCGGAGTGGTGGCTGGAGGCGGTCCGCGACGGGGTCGTCGTGCACTGGTACCTGCGGGTCGACCCCGCGAAACCGGTCCGCGGCCGCGCGGCCGAACGTTTGAAGGAGCGGTACGTCGCGGCGTACCGGAAGCGGCTGTGGGCGTTCAAGGACGAAGCCGAAGCGGGCCGCGCGGCGGGCGAACGCCGTCCCGGGGCCGATCCCGCGATAGTCTCCGGTGAGGACATCGGCCCACCGGCCGGTCCCTCGCACCAGACCCGACCGGCGAAGAGGTGAATCGATGGCGGAACAGACCACCTCGACCATCCAGGTGAACGCGACCCCCAAAGAGATCATGGCGGTGATCGCGGACTTCGCGGCGTACCCGGAATGGGCCGACTCGATGCGGGAGACCGAGGTGCTGTCCACCGACGAGGCCGGCCGGCCGAACAAGGTGCGCTTCAAGGTGGACGCCGGCGCGATCTCCGACGAGTACACGCTGGCTTACGTCTGGTCCCGCAACGAGGTGACCTGGACGCTGGTCGAGGCGAAGATGGTGAAGGGTATGGACGGCGCCTACGTCCTGAAGGACCTGGGTGCAGAGGGGACTGAGGTGACCTACCGGCTGGCGGTGGACGTGGCGATCCCGATGATCGGGATGCTCAAGCGCAAGGCCGAGAAGGTCATCATCGACACGGCCCTGAAGGGCTTGAAGAAGCGCGTCGAGTCGTAAGCCAGTGACTCGGGTTCTGCTGTATACGGGTAAGGGCGGCGTGGGCAAGACCACGTCCGCCGCGGGGACGGCCACGCTCGCGGCGCTGCGCGGGCTGCGCACGCTGGTGCTGTCGACGGACGCCGCGCACTCGCTGTCGGACGCGTTCGACTCCGAGGTCGGGCCGGAGCCGACCGAGATCGACGACCTGCTGTTCGTCCAGCAGATCGACGCGCAGCGCAAGTTCGAGCGCTCCTGGGGCGACATCCAGAGCTACCTGCGGTCGGTGCTGCACACGGTCGGGGTGGACCCGATCGAGGCCGAGGAGCTGACCGTGCTGCCCGGCGCCGCGGAGGTGCTCGCGCTGCTCGAGGTGCGCGACCACGTCCGGTCCGGCCGCTGGGACGTGATCGTCGTGGACTGCGCGCCGACCGCCGAGACGCTGCGGCTGCTGGCGTTGCCGGAGGCCCTGAACTGGTACCTCGAGCGGATCTTCAACGCCGAGCGCAAGATGATGCGCACCTTCCGCCCGTTCCTGAACCGCGGCTCGAGCATCCCGGTGCCGGACGACACCGTCTTCGACGCGCTGCGGCGGCTGCAGGCCGACCTGTCGGACATCCGCACGCTGCTGGCCGGCCCGGACGCCTCGGTGCGGCTGGTCCTGACGCCCGAGGCGGTCGTGGTCGCCGAGGCCCGGCGCTCCCTGACCCGGCTGTCGCTGTACGGGTACCGCGTCGACGGCGTCGTGGCGAACCGGGTGTTCCCGGCCGCCGGCGCCGACAGCTGGCGCCGGCAGTGGGTCGCCGCGCAGCGCGGGATCCTCGAGGAGGTCGCGGACTCGTTCCGCCCGCTGCCGATCTGGGAGTCGCCGTACCGGGTCTGTGAGCCGGTCGGCGTCGAGGAGCTGGCCGCGTTCGCGGTCGAGATGTACGGCGGGGACGACCCGTTCGCGCGGGCCACCGCCGACACGTCGCTGTGGGTGGACCGGCACATCGACACCGACGGCCGGACGTACACGCTGACGATGCCGTTGCCGTTGGCATCCGCCGACGAGCTGGAGCTGGCGCGGCACTGCGACGAGCTGATCATCACCGTCGGGTCGTACCGCCGCGTGCTGCCGCTGCCGGCCGCCCTGGCGCGCGGCGTGGTCGCGGGCGCCCGCCTCGACGAAGGCCGGCTGCAGGTGCGGTTCTCGCCGCGGGAGACCGCCCGGCCGGCCGCGCCCGAGATGCCGAGCGGATCCGGTCCGCTGGAGTCGGCGCAGGAGCTGGCCCAGGGCCTGACCGCCGAGTACCACGAGCAGCTGAGCCGGCACGAGGCCGCGCGGTGAGCAAAGAACCTATCGGCTCGGTCGCCGAGGAGGCGGCGAAGCTGTTCGCCGTCCTGCAGAACGCTGCCAAGGACGCCCCGCCCGCTGACGAGAATGCCGCCGAGCACGAGCACGAGCACAAGCTGGGGCCGGACTGTGTGTGGTGTCCCGTGTGTCAGCTGATCCACCGGGTGCGGAACACCAGCCCGGAGACGGTCGAGCAGCTGTCGACGGCTGCCGCGCACGTGCTGGGCTCGTTGAGATCTCTGCTGGAGGCCGCCGCGGACGCGGCCCGGCAGGCGCGGGAGGACGCAGCGTCGCGGTCCTCCGCAGCGGAGGAGGAACCGGCCCAAGAAGCGACCCGGTCCCGGGTGGACCGGATCGACGTGAGTGAGGACCCCGAACCATGGGACTGACGATCGGCATCGATGTCGGCGGTACGAAGATCGCCGCCGGCCTGGTCGACGAGACCGGCGCCATCATCGCGCGGACGCAACGCGACACCCCGGCCGACTCGACCGACGCGACCGCGGCGGCGATCTGCGACGCGGCCGCCGAGCTGATCGCGGCGCACGCCGTGGAGGCGGTCGGGATCGGCGCCGCCGGGTTCGTCTCGTCGGACCGATCGACCGTGCTGTTCGCGCCGAACCTGGCCTGGCGCGACGAGCCGCTCGGCGCGCGGGTCGCCGCGGAGCTGAACATCCCGGTCGTGGTCGAGAACGACGCGAACGCGGCCGCCTGGGGCGAGTTCGCGTTCGGCGCCGCGAAGGACGTCGAGCACATGGTCTGCATCACGGTCGGCACCGGGATCGGCGGCGGCGTCGTGGTGGACGGTGAGCTGCTCCGCGGCGCCAACGGCGTGGCGGCCGAGCTCGGCCACATGCGCGTCGTCCCCGGTGGACACCGGTGCGGCTGCGGTTCCCGCGGCTGCCTGGAGCAGTACGCCTCCGGCAAGGCGCTGGTGCGTGAGGGCAGGGCCCAGGCCGAGTCGGGTTCGCTGGCGGCGGTGCAGATGCTGAGCGTGTGCGGCATCGCCGACCCGGCCGAGCTGACCGGCCCGATGATCACCGACGCGGCGATGCAGGGCGACCCGTGCGCCGTCGAGCTGCTCGAGGACCTCGGCCGCTGGCTCGGTGAGGGAGTGGCCAGCCTGGCGACCATCTTCGACCCCACCCTGGTCGTGGTCGGCGGCGGTGTGAGCGCGGCGAAGGACCTGATCATGAAGTCCGCGGTGCAGGCGTTCGAGAGGGTGCTGCCCGCCAAGGCGAACCGCCCGCACGCACCCTTCACCCTCGCCGAGCTGGGCAACGACGCCGGCCTGATCGGTGCCGCCGACCTGGCCCGGCAGCCGGCCGCGGTGCCGGTGACGTCCCGATGATTGTCCTGACCTGGGATACTGGAGGCTGTCCGGCGGGGGTCGCGAGAAGGGTCGAACCTTGGCTTTGACGCAGGCTTTGACGATCGGGATCGACATCGGCGGGACCAAAGTGGCCGCCGGAGTGGTCGACCCCGAAGGCAACATCCTGGACCGGTTGCGCCGCGACACGCCGACCAAGGACCCCAAGGAGACCGAGGACGCGATCGCCGAGATCGTCCACGACCTGGAGTCGCGGCACGACGTGATCGCGGTCGGCATCGGCGCCGCCGGCTTCGTCGACGGCACCCGGTCGTCGGTGCTGTTCGCGCCGCACCTCGCCTGGCGGCACGAGCCGCTGCGGGACGCGGTGGAGCGCCGGCTCGGCCTGCCGGTCGTGGTCGAGAACGACGCCAACGCGGCCGCCTGGTCGGAGTGGCGGTTCGGCGGCGGCCAGGGCGAGAGCCACCTGGTCTGCGTCACGCTCGGCACCGGCATCGGCGGCGCGATCCTGAACGACGGCGCCTTGCAGCGCGGGAAGTTCGGGATCGCGGGCGAGTTCGGGCACATGCAGGTGGTCCCCGGCGGCCACCGCTGCGAGTGCGGGAACCGCGGCTGCTGGGAGCAGTACGCGTCCGGCAACGCGCTCACCCGGGAGGCCCGGGAGCTGGCGCTGTCCGGTTCGCCGGTCGCGCACAACCTGCTCCGGGCCGCCGGCGGCGACCCGAGCAAGATCAACGGCCCGATGGTGACCGAGCTGGCCAAGGACGGCGACCCGGTCGCGGTCGAGCTGCTCGAGGAGGTCGGCCGCTGGCTCGGTGTCGGCCTTGCGAACCTGGCCGCCGCGCTGGACCCGGGCACGTTCGTGATCGGCGGCGGCGTGTCCGACGCGGGCGAGCTGCTGCTGGCGCCGGCGCGGGAGGCGTTCAAGCGGACGCTGACCGGTCGCGGGTTCCGCCCGGAGGCCCGGATCGTCCGCGCGGTGCTCGGTCCGGAAGCGGGTCTCGTCGGCGCGGCCGACCTGGCCCGTGAAGAGGCCACCTGGCTGCGCCGGGTGCGGGTGAAGACCACGGCCGTGACCGCGAAGACGGCCGCGGCGCGTGGACGCTCGACGCGGCTGGAACGGGCCGCCCGCAAGTCCGCGGGACGCCGTACCGGGATGCGTGCCGCCGCGTCCGACCACGACCTGCACCACGCCGACCCCGACGCATGACCGACGGCTCCCTCCGGGTGCTGTCGTACAACGTGCACCGCTGGGGTGACGACCGTGCGGCGCTGGCGCGGGTGGTGCGGGCGTGCGCGCCGGACGTGATGCTGGTCCAGGAGGCGCCGACCTGGTTCGGGACGCGGCGCAAACGGCGGGCGATGGCCGCGACGTTCGGCCTGCGGTACGTCGCGGCGTCCGCCCGGAACGCGATCCTGATTGCCGACGGCATCGAGTTCGCCGAGCCGCTGCAGTGGCGGATCTGGCGGCCGTTCGTCCGCCGCCGGCTGAACTTCATCGCCACCCAGCTCCCCGGCGGAGCCGTCGGCGGCTACATCCTCGTCGGCGCCACCCGGCTCGCGGTCGTCTGCTGCCATCTCGGCCTGCACATCCTCGGCCGCCGGCGTGAACTCGAGCAGATCCTGCGCCGTTGCCGGACCTTCGGCACGCCGTACCTGCTGGCAGGCGACCTCAACGAGGAACCCGACGGCCCGGTCTGGAAACGCCTCACCGAAGAGGGCCTCACCGACCTCGGCGCCGACGCCGGTCCCACCTTCAGCTCCACCAACCCCCACAAACGCATCGACGGCGCCCACCTGTCACCAACACTCCAGGGCCGCATCCTCCCGCTACCCGCGTCGGCCGAGGACCTGGCCGCCGCCTCCGACCACCTCCCGATGCTGATCGAGATCAGCGTCGGGTAGTCAGCTCTTCTTGCGGTTCAGGAAGGCGAGCATGGCTTCCTGGGCGGCGGGGGAGCCGAACAGGGAAGCGGAGAGTTCGGCGAGGTCTTTGCCGCGGGCATCGATGTCGGCGAGGAGCTCGCGATTGACGAGCTTCTTGGTCTCGCGCAGGCCCTGCGGGACGCCCTTCAGCAGCGACGTCAGCACGGTGTCGACGGCGCTGTCCAGGTCGGCGTCCGGCACGGTCAGGGTGAGCAGCCCGAGCCGCGCGGCCTCGAGCGCGTCGAAGCCGTTGCCGGTGAGGAACGTGTACGCCGCGGCGCGGTCCGTGAGCCGGGGGAGGACCGTCAGCGAGATCGTCGCTGCCGCGAGGCCCAGCCGGACCTCGGTGAGCGCGAACGTCGCGCTCTCCCCGGCCACGCTGATGTCCGCGGCCGCCACGATCCCGATCCCGCCGGCTCGCACCGGCCCGGCCACCCGCGCGACAACCGGCTTCGGGTTCGCCACGATCGCCCGCTGGACGTCGACCATCCGCTGCGCCCCGACGCCCATCCCGACCGTCGTCGCCTCCGACAGATCCGCGCCCGAGCAGAACACGTCCAGCGCCGACCGAACCACGATCACCCGCACGGCATCGTCCGCCCCCGCCGCCGCCAACCCCTCCAGCAACTCACCGGTCAACTGCTGCGACAGCGCGTTCTTGTTGTGCGGCGAGTCCAACGTGATCGTGGCCACACCGCCGGCGACGTCCAGGTGCACGAGTTCGGTCATGCCGTCATCCAAACATCCTTACGGCCCCGGGGGGGAGGTCCTGGGGCTCAGTGGATCGGCGTGCCGGTGCGTGATCTTCCACTCGTTGTCCTCGAGGCGGAAGATCATCGTGGCGCGCAGTTCGTGCGGGACCGGGGCGGGCTGGGTGGCGTGGTGGACGGTGCAGCGCTCGATCGCGACCGTGTACGCCGTATCCGCGCCGACGTAGGTGTCGAGGTACTCGAAGTCGACCGTCCCGCCGGTGTCGCGGAACTGCGAGGACGCCCACTCGTACCGGGGCCCGATCTCGGACCAGCCGACCTCCTGGCCGCCGAAACCGCCGAAGATCGAGCTCTGCTCGCTGCGTGACACCAACGGCAACCACAGCGACGGATCGCCGTTCACGAACGCGGTGTTGGCCTCCTCGAACCGTCGCAGGAACGTTTCGAAGTCCTGGTTCATGACTCCAGCCTCTACTCCGGCGGGGTCACTTGCCGTCGGCGTAGGTGGGAGACAGCTCACGCGCCAGGTGCTCGACGAACAGGCCGACGTCGGTGACGATGCCGCGGGCGTGCGACGATCCCCGGTCGGCCAGTTTGGTGACGGTGGCCGGGTTGATGTCGACGCAGGTCAGCGGGACCGACGCGGGCAGAATGTTGCCAGTAGCAACGGAATGCAGCATGGTGGCGGCCATCAGGCAGTACCCGACGCCCGGCAGTTCGGCCCGCATCGCGCGCTGGCCCTCGAGGACGTCGGTGTAGACGTCCGGCAGCGGGCCGTCGTCGCGCACCGACCCGACCAGCACGAACCGGTTGCCCTTCTTCACCAGGGCGTGCATCACGCCCGACGTCAGCACGCCCTGCTCGACGGCTGCCGCGATCGAGCCGGCCTTGCGGATCGTGTTGATCGCCCGGATGTGGTGTTCGTGCCCGTGCTCGACCCCGCGGCCGCGGTCCAGGTCGACGCCGAGCGACGTACCGTACAGCGACGACTCGATGTCGTGCGTGGCCAGCGCGTTCCCGGCGAACAGCACGTCGACGAAGCCGGCCTCGACCAGGGCCACCATGGCCGGCGCGGCCCCGGTGTGGACGATGCCCGGCCCGCCGACCCAGAGCACCTTCAGGCCGTTCGCCTTGGCTTCGCGCATCCCGTCGGCGACCTGCCGGACCAGCACCCGCTGCGGCTTCTCGCTGGACACGTCCGACTCCATGAAGCCGAACCCGCCCTCGGTGGACTCGCTGATCGGCGGGATCACCCGGACGCCCTGCGCGCTGGTGATGATCTTCATCCCGGCCCGCACCTCCGACATCGGGATGGTGCGCACGGCATTGGGCTCCGGGTCGCCCTCGACGAGCAGCCCGCAGTCCATCTCCGGGTTGCGGACCTCGACCCAGTGCCCGCCCAGCCGCACGTTGGTCGGCAGGTTGGTGGTCGAGTAGAAGCCGTCCGGGAAGACGCCGTCCTGCGCCACCTCGGTGATCTCCGGTTCGCCCGGGTTCACCAGGTTCGCGCCCTTGGTCTGGATCCGCATCAGCAGCCGCTGCAGCGCCTCCTCGTCCTCGGCGCCGACCGTCATCCGGACGGTGGACGGGTCGTCCTTGTCGTAGCCGAGGTCGAACTTGTCGAGTGTGTACTCGCCGCCGTACCCGCGGATGTCGTCGAGGACCCGGGACAGCAGCCCGGTGTCCATCAGGTGGCCGGTGATCTCGACGGTCTCGGTGACCTGCACGGGGCGCCCTCCCCAAATCGAATCGGATGTGTCGGATTGTCCGACGATCCGCACTCTAGCTCAGACGACGGCCCCGTCGTCGCCGCCGTCGCCGGGAGGGAGCCGGTCCTTCATCCGGAACACCAGCGTCAGGAACCCGCCGATGAACCCGGCGACCGCGAGCGTGGTGATCCGGCCGGTGCCGAAGTCCAGCAGGGCGGCCGCGATCAGCAGCAGCGGCCCGCCGAGCAGCCCCAGCCAGGCGAGCCGGCTGATCCAGTCCAGCCGCGGGCCGCGCGGCGGCTCCGGCGGGACGTAGTGGTCGTGCGGGTCGTCGGCCTTCTTGGCCGGCGGCTCCTCGTCGTCCTCGGCCTTCTCCTCGACGGTGAGACCGGCCGGTACGTCGATCAGCGGCTCGTACTTGTCGTCGACGTCCTCGCTGACCGGCCAGCGCGGCACCGGGTCCTCGCCGCCGTCGTGCCCCGGCGCGGACGGCTTGCTGAACTGCTCCACCAGCGACCGCCACTCGGCGTCCTCGGTGCTGCGGTCGATCACCGGGCGGGCCCGGTCCACCGCCTCGGCGTCGACGAAGATCTCGTCGTACCCGACCGGGATCCGGGCCGGCGCGTCCTCGGCCTCCTCGGGCGTGCGGGCCTCGTTCTGGTTCTCGCAGTACGCCGCGATGCCGGCCGCGGCGAGCGCGTCCAGGACCGGCTCGGCGACCAGCGGGTCGATCCCCCCGAGCGACGTGTACGACGTCGCCGTCAATCCGTTGTCACGCATCGCTGGGCTCGTTCTCGGGCTCGTTCCCGGGCTCGGTCCGCGGCCGGCTCAGCCGGCCGATGAAGGCGGTCGAGTCCGCGAAGATCCGCGGTGCGTCGTTGTCCAGGGTTGCCACGTGATAGCTGTCCTCGAGCAGGGTCTCGGTCACATCGCGGGACGAGATCGAGGACAGTACCGTCCGTCCCGAGCTCGGCTCCACCACATGATCGACAGTACTGCGGAACAGCAGGACCGGCTGCGTGATCTTCGCCAGGTCGTCCCGCGTGACCTTCCACAGCTGTGACAGCGAGTGCAGGGCCCGCAGCGGCATCCGGTCGTAGGCGCGCTCGTCGATGCCGGGCTTCTTGATGTCGTTCGAGATGCCGGGGAACGAGGGCACGAGCCGGGAGAGCACCGGCAGCAGCGCCAGCCGCTTGTCGTCGGTCCGCACCGACGGGTTGATCAGGACCAGACCGGAAATGTCGGCGCCGTGCTGCTCGGCCAGCCGCAGCACCAGGCAGCCGCCCATCGACAGGCCCACCAGGAACACCTGGTCGTGCTCCAGGCGCAGTCGTTCGAACTCGTTGTCGAGTACTGCGTACCAGTCCGGCCAGGAGGTCTTGTTCATCTCCTGCCAGCTGGTCCCGTGACCGGGAAGCCGGGGGACCGCGACGCCGTACCCCTCGGCGGCCAGATGCTCGGCGAACGGCTTCATCGACCACGGCGAGCCGGTGAACCCGTGGCTCAGGAGCACGCCGACAGCGGCGTTCTCCCCGGTGCCGGGACTGCGAAACTCCTCCGCGTGGGCTTGCACTGGCACGCTCGACTCCTCGCCGCTCACGGTCCTCACAACCGCGCCCCGGACCATCCCTCGAAGGCGCGTGACAATCGTCGCATTAAGTTCCTCGTCGAGACACGTCTGGCACCCCTGGCGGCGCCCCAGACGCCCGCTGGCGGCGTTGTCGTCGGTCGAAAGGACTCCGTCCTTTCTCCCTCCTCCGCCTTGCCAGCGAACGACTGGACCACCGCCAGTGGCACCAACGTGCCACGACGAGAAACAGGCTGCGTCCAGTCTGCATCCAGGTGACAACACGGTGAGCAACGCCCACATTCCTGGCGGTGACATTGCCTGAGAGGGAAGCTGGAACGTAGTGTCCGCACCGGAAGGTGGCGCGCCGGAGTTGTCGCGTGACCGCCACCGGCGTGCACTGGTGCCGGAATGGGTACGGTCCGACCATGGCTGCAGAGGCTGTGGCGGATCCTGCGTGAGTGCTGTCGGGTGAGTGTGTCGGGCGAGTGACGGAGGTCGAGGCGGATGCTGTACCTGTTCCTCAGACGGTTCTTGGTCGCACCACTGGTGAAGCTGCTCTTCCGCCCCAAAGTGACCGGGGTGGAGCACGTGCCGACCGAGGGTCCGGCGCTGCTGGTCTCCAACCACCTCGCGTTCTGCGACTCGATCTTCCTGCCGGTGTCGGTGCCGCGGCAGATCGTCTTCCCGGCCAAGTCGGAGTACTTCACCGCTCCGGGCCTGAAGGGCAAACTGGTCGCCACGTTCTTCCGGTCCGTGGGCCAGATCCCGATCGACCGCTCCGGCGGCCGCGCCTCGCTGGCGGCGCTGAACACCGGTCTCGGGATCCTCGAGAAGGGCGGCCTGTTCGGGATCTACCCCGAGGGCACCCGCTCGCCCGACGGCCGGCTGTACAAGGGCAAGACCGGCGTCGCCCGGATGGCGATCGTGGCCGGCGTCCCGGTGATCCCGGTCGCGATGATCGACACCGAGAAACTGCAGCCGCCGGGCCGGATCTGGCCGAACTGGTTCTACCGTGAGAAGGGCCGGTTGCTGCCGCGGCTGGTGCGTCCCGGTGTGGCGTTCGGCACGCCGCTGGACTTCTCCCGCTACGAGGGTATGGAGCGGGACCGTTTCGTGCTGCGCTCGGTGACCGACGAGATCATGTACGCGCTGATGGACCTGTCCGGCCAGGAGTACGTCGACATGTACGCCGACAAGGCCAAGGAGCTGATCAAGGCCGGCGAGTCGGTCGACGAGCACCTCCGCCTCGGCGACACCAAGGCCAGCTGACCACCTGCCCGATGGACAGCGACTTGAACGTGCTCGGCGAGCCGCTCGAGGAGTGTGGGACCGATCCCGTCACTGGGTTCTACCGCGACGGCTGCTGCACGAGCGGGCCCGAGGACCTCGGCAGTCACACCGTCTGTGCGGTGATGACCACGGAGTTCCTGACCCATCAGGCGTCCGTCGGGAACGACCTGGTCACACCCCGTCCGGAGTACAGCTTCACCGGGCTCCGGCCGGGCGATCGCTGGTGCGTCGTGGCCGGCCGCTGGCTCCAGGCGTACCACGACGGCGCCGCGGCTCCCGTCGTCCTGGCGTCCACGCACGCGCGGGCGCTGGAGACGATCCCGCTCTCGGTGCTGCGCGCACACGCCGTCGACGTACCGCCGGACCCCCGCTCGCTGGCCTGAGACGTTCACGCTGCGTCCGGCGGGTTCGCCTAGAGTTGGCTCCATGCAATTCGCGACGTTGACGGCTGGGCAGGTTCCCGGGGTTCCCACGCTGGACGAGCTGCGCGGGCTGAAGCCGCTGCAGCAGCCGGAGTGGCCGGATCGAGAGGTGCTGGAGCAGGTGATCGCCGAGCTCCGGACGCTGCCGCCGCTGGTGTTCGCCGGTGAGTGCGACGACCTGACCGCGAAGATCGGGGCGGTCGCCCGCGGTGAGGCGTTCATCCTCCAGGGCGGCGACTGCGCCGAGACGTTCGCGGGCGTGACCGCGGAGAACATCCGGGCCAAGCTACGGGTGCTGCTGCAGATGTCCGTCGTGCTGCAGTACGCCGCCAGCGTGCCGGTCGTGAAGATCGGCCGGATCGCGGGGCAGTACGCGAAGCCGCGGTCGTCCGGCGAGGAGACCCGCGAGGGCGTGACGCTGCCGTCGTACCGCGGTGATGCCGTCAACGGCTTCGACTTCACGCCTTCGTCGCGTATTCCGGACCCGCAGCGGCTGCGTGGTGTCTACAACGCGGCCGCCGCGACGCTGAACCTGACCCGCGCGTTCACCACCGGCGGGTACGCCGACCTGCACCAGGTGCACGCCTGGAACACCGACTTCGTGAAGTCGTCGCCGGTCGGCATGCGCTACGAGCAGCTGGCGTCCGAGATCGAGCGTGCGCTCGCCTTCATGCGGGCCTGCGGCGCGACCTCGGACGAGTTCAAGACCGTCGACTTCTACGCGTCGCACGAGGCGCTGATCCTCGAGTACGAGCACGCCCTGACCCGCATCGACTCGCGCACCGAGCAGCCGTACGACGTGTCCGGCCACCTGCTCTGGGTGGGGGAGCGGACCCGGCAGCTGGACGGCGCGCACGTCGAGTTCCTGGCCTCGCTGTCGAACCCGCTCGGCGTGAAGATCGGCCCGACCACGACCCCGGAGTACATCCGGGCGCTGATCGACAAGCTGAACCCGAAGGGCGTCGAGGGCCGGCTCACGTTCATCACCCGGATGGGCGCGGGCAAGATCCGCTCCGCCCTGCCGCCGCTGCTGGAGGCCGTGCGCGACCACGGTTCGCCGATCGCGTGGGTGTGCGACCCGATGCACGGCAACACGTTCGAGACCCCCAACGGGTACAAGACCCGCAACTTCGACGACGTGATGGACGAGGTCCAGGGCTTCTTCGACGCCCACGAGCAGGTCGGGACCTGGCCGGGCGGCGTCCACATGGAGCTGACCGGCGACGACGTCACCGAATGCCTCGGCGGCGGCGAGGAGCTGGTCGCGGAGGACCTCGTCAACCGGTACGAGACCGCGTGCGACCCGCGCCTGAACCGGCACCAGTCCCTCGAGCTGGCGTTCCTGGTCGCGGAGCGGCTGCGGGGCGCGCAGGCATGACCGTCGACCTGCGGTCGGACACCGTCACGCGTCCGTCGGCGCAGATGCTGGCCGCGATGACGTCGGCCCCGGTCGGCGACGACGTGTACGGCGAGGACCCGACCGTCAACGCGCTGGAGGAGCGGGTCGCCGGGCTGCTCGGGCACGAGGCCGGGCTGTTCACGGTCACCGGCTCGCTCGCGAACATGCTCGGCGTCCGGGCGCTGGTCCCGCGCGGCGGCGAGGTGCTGTGCGAGGCCAGTGCGCACATCGTCCGTGCCGAGCTCGGGTCGCATGCCGTGTCCGCCGGCGTCACGACGCGGACCTGGAGCGCGCCGTCGGGGCAGATCGACCTGGAGCAGATCCGGTCCCTGATCGCTCCCGACCTCGGTCCGTACTTCGTCGTGACGTCGGCCGTCTCGGTCGAGAACACGCACAATTTCGGCGGCGGGTCGATCCAGCACTCGTACGACGCGCTGGCCGATGAGCTGGATGCCGTCGGGCTGCCGCTGCACCTCGACGGCGCCCGGTTGTGGAACGCCGCCGTCGCCACGGGCCGTACGGTGTCATCGTTTGCGTCCAGGGCCGCCGCGGCCAGCGTCTGCCTGTCGAAGGGCCTCGGCGCGCCCGTCGGATCGGTGCTGGTCGGGTCGGCGGAGCTGATCCGCGAGGCGCGGATCTGGCGGAAGCGACTCGGCGCGGGCTGGCGGCAGGCCGGCGTCCTGGCCGCGGCCGGGCTGTACGCCGTCGAGCACAACGTCGAGCGGCTGGCCGAGGACCACGCGAACGCCCGCTCGATCGCCGCGGTGCTCGCGGACGCGGCGCCCGGTGCGGTGAAGCCCGATCAGGTCGAGACGAACATCGTGGTCGTCGATCTGGCCGGCACCGGTCACACCGTGCCCGAGGTGGTGGCCGGGGCACGCGACGCCGGCGTACTCGTCGGGGGTGTCGGCGCGACCCAGCTGCGGATCGTCACGCACCTGGACGCGTCGGCGGCCGACTGCCGGACGGCCGCGGAAACCCTCGCGCGACTGATCGGTTAGGGTGCAGCTGTCGGGGTCGCAGCGTTCGGGGAGAGCCGTGCGAGAGATCGTCGTGTTCAGCGGAAGTGCCCACACCGAGTTGGCGGAGCAGATCTGCAGGGATCTCGGCGTACCGCTTTCTCCGGTCGAGATCCATCGTTTCAGCAACGACTGCCTGCAGGTCCAACTGCAGACGAACTGCCGGCAACGCGACGTGTACATCGTGCAACCGCTGGTGCCGCCGACGCAGGAGCACCTGATGGAGCTGCTGCTGATGATCGACGCCGCCCGCGGCGCGTCGGCGCAGCAGATCACGGCGGTCATCCCGCACTACGCGTACGCGCGGTCCGACAAGAAGGACGCCTCCCGGATCTCGATCGGCGGCCGGCTCGTCGCCGACATGCTGACCACGGCCGGCGCCCACAGGGTCCTGACCATGTCGCTGCATGCGCCGCAGGTGCACGGGTTCTTCTCGGTTCCGGTCGACCACCTGACCGCGATCGGCGTCCTCGCCGACCACTTCCGCGGCCGCGACCTGTCCGACACCGTCGTCGTCAGCCCCGACCTCGGCAACGCGAAGACCGCGACGCAGTTCGCCCGGCTGCTCGGCGTACCCGTCGCGGCCGGCAGCAAGCAGCGGCTGGCCGACGACCGCGTCGTCATCGACGCCATCGTCGGCGACGTGACCGGCAAGCAGGCGATCGTCCTCGACGACGAGATCGCCACCGGCGGCTCCATCATCGAGCTGCTCGACCGCCTGAAGGACCGCGGCTGCACCTCCGCCGCGGTCGCCTGCACTCACGGCCTGTTCGCCGGCGCCGCCGTCGAACGCCTCCGCGCCCACCCCTCGATCACCGAGGTCATCAGCACCGACACCGTCCCCCGCCCCGACGGCTTCCCCGAACTCCAGGTCACCTCGGTCGCCGGCCTCTTCGCCGAAGCCATCACCCGGATCCACGACGGTGAATCCGTCAGCAGCCTCTTCGACGGCGTGGACCCCACCCACGCCCCACCGCAGCCCAAGCTGCCGTTCTGACTCAGGAGCCAGGGCTGGAGTAGTGCCGGGACTGCCGGGTGAAGAAGGCGATCGCCGCCGCCATGCAAGCGACTCCCACCAGTGGGCTCAGCCATCCCAGCCACGCCGGGAACCACAGCGAATCCACCCGCCCGGTGACCATGGCGGCCGGGATCCAGGCGACGAAGGCCAAGGGCAGCGGGATCGTGAACAGGACGGCTCCGACCGGCCCGAAGATCTGCAGCGGGAAGTTGCCGTAGGTTCCGAGGACGGCGTCGATCAGGAACGTCAGCGACTGCGTGTTCCGCAACCGGAACGCCAATGCTCCGCGGGCCAGTTGGAGCCCGCCCTCGAGCAGCCCGCCGGCGGCGATCGCGAGGGCGAGCCACACCGCGAGGAGCGGATGCCAGGAGATCGAGGCCCGGGGCAGCGCCAGCGCGAGGATCGCACCGGCAATGATCACGTCGCCGATCTGCTGCAGATTGAAGCGGCGCATCAGCAATTGCAGGAACCGGCTGGTCGGACGCAACAGATAGCGATCGAACTCTCCCGTGTGCACCACCAGGTCCACATCGACCGTCCTGCGGAAGAAGAAGGCGTACACGCTGTGGCTCGCCATCCGGATGCCGAACAGCACCAGCACCTCGGCCGGAGTCCAGCCACCGATCGATCCGAAGGCGTGCAGCAGCACTCCGATGAACAGCAGCTGTCCGGCGTTGAACGCCAGCGCGCCGATGACGGAGATGAAGAGATTGGCCTTGTGCTCGAGCTCGGTCAGCCACGCCACGCGCAGCAGGATGCGGAAGTCCCGGATCAGGTCAGCCACCGTTGATCACTACCTTGCGCAAGGCGCGCCAAGTGACCAGCGCGACGATGGCCGTGGAAGCCGCCAGCCAGCCGAGCTGGGCGGCGATCACGCCCCCGAGACCGCCGAGTGGCTCCTGTCCCTGCCAGAGCTGCAGTGGCGCGAAGACCTGGAGCCCGAACGGCAGCGCGTCGAGATACGGGCGCAGCGACGCAGGGACGAACCACAACGGGACAAGAGCGCCGGAAGCAAAACTGGCGATGGCTCGGTAGACGTAGAACGGTCCGCGCGTATCGGTCGTCCAGAACGCCACCATCGAGACAGCGAGATTCAGCAACGCGGCGAGCAACCAGCCGAGCGCGGCGGTGAGCAGGAAGCCGAGGAACGCGGCACCGGTCGCCGGCGGCGTCAGCCCTCCCAGCGCGAGGGCGAGGACCAGGCCGACCACGACTCCGGGGATCGCGCCGACGATTGCTCCGAAGGACTGCAACAGGCTCTGCCCCACCACCCCGACGGGACGGATGAGATCTGTCGCAATGGTTCCCTCGCGCACCCGTTCGGGGATCGACGACAGTTGCCAAGGCAGGGCGACATGCCACAGCAGCATCGCGATCACCGCATAGCTGACCGCGTCGGACTCGCTGATCCCCGCGACCGCGGGGCGGTTGGTGTAGACAGCACGCCACACCGTCACGAGCAGGACCGTTTGCAGGGCGACCGAGACCATGGACAGTACGACGTTCGCCCGGAAGAACATTGCGTTCCTGGAACCGAGCCGGACCATCGACCACGGCGTGACCCAGGCAGGTCGTTCGGATCGCGCGATCCGGGATGCGCCGGTCACCGCTCTGCCTCGGCATAGATCAGCCGGACCACATCCTCCAACTTGCGCTCGTTGACGTGCAGATCGGCGATCTCGGCGACCGACGTCGCCTGCGCGATCACGGCCGCCGCGCTGGTCCGTTCCGGATCGAAGCGCAGTGAGATCGTGCCGTCGGAGTTCTGCAGGCGATCGGCGTGCTCCGCCTGGATGGACGTCGGGTCCGCACCCTCCGTCGGCGTGACCACCACCTCGCGGAACGGCAGGTAACGCCGCTTCAGGGTCGCGAGGTCGCCGTCGTACACAACACGCCCGCTGTCGATCATCACGATCCGCCGGCACAGTTGCTCGATGTCGTCCATGTCGTGCGTGGTGATCATCACCGTGGTGGCGTGAACCCGGTTCTGCTCCGCGATGAAGTCACGGAGGGCTTGTTTCGCGACCACGTCCAGACCGAGCGTGGGTTCGTCCAGGTACAGCACCTGAGGGCGGTGGAGCATGGCTCCCGCCAGGTCGCCGCGCATGCGTTGTCCCAGCGAGAGGGACCGGATCGGCGTGTCCAGGAAGTCCTTGATCTGCAGCACCTCGTCGAACTCGTCGATCCGTGCGGCGTACTCGGCCGGGCCGACCCGATAGAGGTCGCGAATGGTTTCGAGCGAGACGCGCAACGGCAGGTCGAACCAGAGCTGGGTCTTCTGCCCGAACACGACCCCGATGTTGTGCGCATGCCTGCGGCGATTCGCCCAGGGCACCAGGCCGTCGACCCGCACCGTGCCCGAAGTGGGCACCACGATCCCGGTGAGCATCTTGATGGTCGTGGACTTGCCGGCGCCGTTGGCGCCCAGGTAGCCGACCATCTCCCCACGCTCGACGGCGAAACTGACGCCGTCGACCGCACGCACGGCGCGCCGGGGAGCCCACAGCCGCCGGATGCCGGAGAGGCGACCGGTCGTCGGCTGCGGCTTCTGGAACTCCTTGATCAGCTCAGCGACCTCGATCATCGGCACGCCGCCCAACCTATAGCGACGACAGCTCAGCGCTCCAGGAAATAGGATTACGGGTATGGCCGAAACCGTGCGGATGGGTGTTGTCGGGGCGGGCAGTATTTCGGTGCGCGGACTGCTTCCGCATCTCTCGCAGCCTGATCTCGCGGATCGGGTGATGCTCGCGGCGGTGTGTGATCCGGTCGCAGGGCGGGCGGAGGCCGCAGCGGAGAAGTTCGGGGTCGCGCGGGCGTTCACGGAGTACGAGGAACTGCTCGCGCGCGGCGATGTCGACGCGGTGACGATCGCGTCGCCGATCGGGCTGCACTACGAGCAGGGGAAGCTCGCGTTGCAGGCCGGGAAGCACGTGCACTTCAACAAGACGATGACGATCACCGTCGCGGAGGCCACCGAGCTGATCGAGCTCGCAGCGGAGAGCGACTTGCGGATCGTCGCGTCGCCGGGCGAGATGCTGCGGCCGCATCATGTCCGCACGCGGGAGTTGATCCGCGAGGGCGCGATCGGGACGCTGTCGTGGGTGAGCTGCGGCGCCGCGTTCGGCACCTACCACGAGGACGAGTCCGTCCGCGGCGGGAACGACGTACTCAGCAACATCGATCCGTCGTGGTACTTCCGCAAACCCGGCGGCGGACCGCTGTACGACATGACCGTGTACGCGCTGCACTCCGTGACCGGCATCCTCGGACCGGCGAAGCGCGTCACGGCTATGTCCGGCGTACGCATCCCGCTGCGCGGCGACGTACAGACCGATGCCGACGACAACACCGTGATCCTGATCGACTTCGGCGACAACCTGTTCTGCGTCGCGACCGGCACCGCGGCGGGCGGAATGCGCGGCGGCTTCGGCGGCGCCTATTACGGTACGGCCGGAACGATCGAGGGAGTGCTGCTGAACGGCGAACCGTTCGACTTCCCCGGCCGCAACCCGGAGGAACTGTCACCCCGCGGCCCGGGCAACCAGGCGCTGCTTCCGCACGTGACCGGCGTCCACCGGGAGATCGAGGAGCAGCACGTGTACGAGGACGTCATGCAACTCGTCGACTGGGTCCGCGACGGCACCCCCTCGATCGTCACCGCCGAGCACGCGCGGCACGTCATCGACATCATCGAATCCGCGTACCGCGCGTCGGCAACCGGCCAGACCCAGGACCTCACGACCACGTTCTAGAAACGTCGCCGACCACGAGGATCTGGCCGGATGTCAGACATGGCAGATCTCGCGTTCGTTCTCGGCGGGCTCTTCGCGGATCGCGAACCGCTGGTGGAGAGGACGGAGGAAGCGGGGAAGCCACCAGCTCGCGCCGGCGAACAGGCGCAGGGTGGCGGGGACGAGGACCACGCGGACCAGGACGGCGTCGATCGCGAGGCCGACGACCATCCCGACGCCGACGATCTTCGAGATGACGATGTCGCCGGTGGCGAAGCCTGCCGTGACGACGCCGAGCAGCAGGGCGGCGGCGGTGATCAGGCCGCCGCTGCGTTGGAGCCCCCGGACGACGGCCGTCGCTGAGTCGTGGCCGCGGTCCCACTCCTCGCGCACTCTGGAGAGCAGGAACACCTCGTAGTCGGTCGCGAGGCCGAACAGCAGTGCGACGACCAGCACCAACGTGGTGGGCTCGAGATCACCTGTGGGCGTGAAGCCGAGGAACCCGGCGAGATGGGCGTCCTGGAATCCCCAGACGAGGACGCCGAGCGTGGCGGCTACGGACAACGCGTTGACGACGACCGCCTTCAGCGGCAGGACGACGGACCCGAACGCCAGGAACAGCAGAACCAGTGTCACGAGCACCATTACGCCGAGCATCGCCGGCAGCCCGGCGGCGAGGCCGGCCAGCTGATCCCGCAACGCGGCGGGTGGCCCGGTGACCTTGACGTCCACACCGTTGCGTCCGTCGAGGGCGCGGATGCCGTCGACCAGCTGCCGCGTCTGCAGGTGACCCTGCGGCGTCCCGGTAGCTGACCGCCAGCAAGACCTCCCCGTCGCCGGCAGTCGCGGGAGCAACGCCAGTGACCCCGTCGATCGCCTGTACCTCGCGCTGGACGCGGTCGGTGCCCTGCCCGGTGACGAGCACCTCGATGGGCGCCGCGTTCAGGGACGGAAACGCCGTCCGCAGACGATCCGTGCCGATCCGCGAGTAGGCGTCGCCGGGAAGGACCCGCTCGTCGAAACCGCCGAAGCGAAGATGCGTCACCGACGAGCTGAGCGCCAGAAGTACGACGACCACGGCCAGGACGGCCACCGCCGGACGCCGCATGACCGCCCTGGCGAACCGCGCCCAGCGGCCCCGCTCGGCCAGATCCTCCGTGGTTCGGCGCGGCCGGCGACGAGGCCCGAGTGCGTCGATCCGCCGGCCGATCAGCGTGAGCGCGGCGGGCAGCACCGTGACCGAGCAGAGCATCGCCACACCGACCGCCGCCATGCCGCCGTACGCCATCGACTTGAGGAACGGCATCGGGAACACGAGCAGGCTCGCCAGCGACAGCGCGACCGTCGATCCGGACACCACGACGGTGCGCCCGGCGGTCCGGAGTGTCGCGCGCACGGCGTTCGCCGGTACGTCGTGATGTCCGAGCTCGTCGCGATAGCGGGTGATGATGATCAACGAGTAGTCGATCGCCATACCGAGCCCGAGCAACGAGATCGTGTTGATCGCGAAGCTCGACACCGAGGTCACGGTCTCGAGCAGCCTGACCGCGGTGAGAGCGCCGAGGATGGCCAGGGCGCCGACGAGCAGCGGGAGCAAGGCGGCGACGAGGCCGCGAAAGATCAGGAACAGCAGCAGGAGCACGAGCGGAAAGGCGTACAGCTCCGCGCGTTCGACGTCCGCGGCCGTGATCTCGTCACCGTCCGACTGGATCGCGACGTCGCCGCCGATGTCGGTGCGGACACCGTCGGCGGAGAGCCGGTCCCGGATCCGCTCGAAAGCTTCGCGCCGTTCGGTGTCGTCGCTCGCTTTCAGATGGATCGCGACGTAGGTCTGGCGCCGGTCGACGGAGACGTACCGCTGGTCGCCACGGTCGAAGAAGCCTTCGGCATCCACGACCTCAGGCCTGGCGCGCAGTTCGTTCTCGACCGCTCCGACGGCGGTGCGGAACCTGGCGTCGTCGACGGTGAAGGCGTCGCTGGAGTACAGGACCAGAAGATCAGGAGCCTGGATGCCCAGCCGGCTCGCGACGTGTTGCGAAGTCCGCACGGATTCGCTGCCGGGATCGTCGAATCCGCCTGCGGCAAGCCTCTCGAAGGCCGGCCCTGCCACGAAGCCGCCGACGACGGCCAGCAGGAGTGCCGCGAACAGGACCATCTTCGGCCTGCGGACGACCGGGTCGGTCACGCGCGCCTGTGCGGCGCGCATCGTAGCTGTGAACATGGCGAGGTGCTTTCGGGTTGATGGCTAGTGGTGCGGCGCAGCGGCGGTCCGCCGTACGGCGGGGACCAGCGGTACTGCGATCACAGCGGCGACCGCGGCGACGACGGCCGCCACGGCGAACGTGCCGTCGAAGGATTCGGGTGCCGGATGCGCCGCGGTCAGGGCCGCGCCCGCGATCGTGGACAGCACGGCGACACCGAACGCCCCGCCGAGCTCGTGGGCAGTGCTGACGACCGCCGATCGCGTGCCGCCTTCGGCCGCACCGGCCGTCGCGAGTGCGGAGGTGAACGCGGTGACGAACACTGCGCCGATCCCGAGTGCCGCGATCGCGACCCCGGCGACCAGAACGGCCCGGCCGGAACCAGCCAGCAGGACGGTCGCCTCACCGGCAGCGGCCAGCACCAGGCCGGCGGTCGCCACCGATCGGGCCGGCACGCGTTCCAGCACATGACCGGCGAGATGCGCGCCGAAGCCGACTCCGAACGCCACCGGCAGGAATTCGAGCCCCACGCGCAACGGACCGTCGCCGTAGGCACGCTGCAGCGCGAACGAGCCGATGAAGAAGTTGCCGACCATCAGGCCCGTCGCCACGACCATCAGCAGGACACCCGCGACGACCGGGCGTTCGGCGAGCAGCGCGACGCGAAGGACCGGATCCTTGGTGCGGCTCTCGACCACGCCGAACACGATCCACAGCGCGATGCCCGCGGCCAGCGAGAGCAGGGTGAGCGGATCGGTCCAACCGACGGTGCCCGCGCCGACCAGACCGTAGACGATCGATGCCGTACCCACCGTCACGAGTGCCGCGCCGGTCAGGTCGAGTCGCGCGGGGGAGGCGGCCACGGGTGACGTCACGATCGGCAGGGCGATCAGAATCCCCACGGCGATCGGCACGTTGATCGCGAAGATCCACTGCCAGCCGAGGGTCGAGGTGAGGACCCCGCCGAGGGATACGCCGACCGCGGTGCCGACCGCGCTGAGCGAACCCCAGATCGCCAGAGCCCGACCGCGTCCGGCGCCCGAGACCTGGCCCAGCAGCACCGCCAGCGCGGCTGGGGACAGCAGCGCTGCCGCGATTCCTTGAACGCTTCGCCCGGCGAGCAGGGTCGCGGCTCCGGGGGCGAGGGCGCTGGCCAGCGAGGCCGTTGCGAACAGCACCATCCCGAGCGCCAGCACCCGGCGAGCGCCCAGGAGATCCGCGATCCGTCCGCCGACGAGCACGAGCCCGCCGAACAGCGTGGTGTACGCCGTCATCACCCAGGTGGTCGCCGAACGCCCCAGGTCGAGATCCGAGGCGATGTCGGGGAGCGCGACGTTCACGACGGTCACGTCGAGCACCAGCATCAGTTGCGCACAGGCCAGAACGGCGACCGCAGCCGCCTGGCGAGCGGTCAGCGACCGGGCCGCGGCCGGTGGCTGAGCAGTGGAGTGAACCATGACTCGATCCTTATCTTGTACATCGGTGTCCAGGTTAGGGACGGTAACATAAGTTGGACACGGATGTACAAGATCGGAGATCGACGGAGTGAATGCCTCACGGCTCCCGGCCGCCTCGGCCCGAGCACCACGCGCGGACGCGCGCCGCAGTATCACGGCGATCCTCGACGCCGGAGCCGAGTGCCTGGCGGCGGATCCGGAGGCGACCGTCGCGGTGATCGCGCGCGCGGCCGGCGTCGCCCGGGCGACGCTCTACGGGCACTTCCCGGCCCGCGCGGACCTGGTGGACGCCGTCTTCGAGCGGGTGACGACGCAGGCCGGCGAAACGCTGGAGACGGTCGACGTCAGCGGGGACCCCGAGCAAGCACTCCGAGAGCTGGTGGCGTCGAGCTGGCGGATCGTCCACCGGTTCCGAGCCGTCCTGGCGGTCGCCGAGCGCGAGCTACCGCCCGGGCGCGTCCGCAAGCATCATGCCCGGCACCTCGACCGCCTCACCGAACTGCTGACCAGAGGGCAGGAAACCGGAGCCTTCCGCACCGACCTGGCAGTCGAGTGGCTGGTGACGGCATGCTTCACGCTGATGCACGCGGCCGCCGCCGAGGTCGTCGCCGGCCGGCTCGACGACG
The DNA here is from genome assembly GCF_040680955.1 of Kribbella sp. NPDC051936. NCBI lineage: Bacteria > Bacillati > Actinomycetota > Actinomycetes > Propionibacteriales > Kribbellaceae > Kribbella > Kribbella sp. NPDC051936. Next base: position 71,628 of record NZ_JBFAXS010000004.1, read on the forward strand.
ACCACGCGGAGACGGCCGTCGTCGAGAGCATCCTGAGCGTCTGCACGCCGTCCGCGCGCTGATCGACCGCTCTTGCGCCTAGCCCTCGCAGCAGGCGCGGTGGAGCCATTCGGGTTCGTGCCACCAGTAGGTGGCGTCGTGGGCGTGGGCTTCGGCGCGGGTCAGGGGGTGTGGGGCGTTCGGGGTGTGGACGGCGGGTTGGGTGCGGGCGCTCGAGGCGTACGGCGCGAGGAGGTCGTCGATCGTGTGGAGGTTGCCGGCGATCATCACCTGGTCGACGGCGGCGGCTGCGCGGATGTCGGCCAGCGGGTCTCCGGAGACGAAGGACAGGTCTGCCTGGGCCCCTGGTTTCACGACGCCGAGTCGGTCCTCGAGGTTGAGCCACTTCGCCGGGTTGTGCGTCGCCGTGGTGAGTGCCTCGTACGGCGTGAAGCCGCCCGCGACCATCGAGCGGAGGTTCGCGTGCAGCGACACGGCCATGTTGTCGAGCGGGGTGTCGGTGCCGGAGATGACCAGGCCGCCGCCGCGGTGGATGCGCAGGACCATGTCGACGTTGCCGCGGAGGAGTTCACGGGTGGTGACGCCGGCCGGTCCGCGCGCCGTGTTCACCTCGGTGATCAGCGCGTTGTACTCCCAGGACGGGTAGAGCGTCGTCGTCCGGCGGTCCGTGAGCAGCGACGGGTCGTCGACGTGCGCCATCGTCGAGTTGAACAGCGTCGGCGTCACCGACAGCCCGGTCCGCGTGAACAGCGTCACCACGTCGGCGTACGCGCGTCCGAGCCGGCTGACGGTGTGCGAGTACCCGAGCCGGTTCGTCGCGCCGGTGTGCTCCATCCCGTCCATGCCGAGATGCTCCGCGGGATAGAGGTAGTGCGACGACAGTTGCAGCCCGAGCCGGTGGACGAGCGCGATCGCCCGGCGCTGGTACTCGATCGGCAGGCGCACGTACGTCTTCACCAGGTCGTACGCGAGCCCCTCCACCCGATCGATCTCCAGGCCGAGCTGCCGCAGCGACACCGTCGGCCGCATGAAGTTGTAGTAGACGCGCGATCCGTCGATCGCCTCGCCGGTCGCGAAGTACCGCGGCCCGCGCAAGGCGCCGTTGACGAGTGCCTCCCGCGTCTCCTGCATCTGGTACACGGGATCGCCCGGCGAACGCGTCGACGTGATGCCGTACGCGAGCCAGAGGTTGCCCTGCCGCGCACCCCACGCCCGCCCGCGCAGATGCCAGTGGTTGTGCGCGTCGATCAGCCCGGGCATCACGGTCAGCGTGGACGCGTCGATGTCGGCGCGTCCGGTGTGCGGGCGTACGGCGGCGATGCGCGCCCCGTCGACCACGAGGTCGACGTCCCGGCGGAGCGTGGTCGCGCGCCCGTCCCACAGTGCGCCGGCGTGGATCGTGACGTGCTGCTTGATGGTCGCCCGGCGGTACTGCAGGTCGAGCTTGACCGTCTCGGCCCGGCCACCGGTTGTCCTGCGCAACGTTCCGTTGTGCAGATAGAGCAAGGTGTCGTTGTCCTGCCAGACGGGGGAGTCCGTCACCTCGTCGGTGATCGCGCGCGGTTCTCCGGTGAAGCGTCCGCGGGCGTCGACCGGTACGACGTACAGCAGGCTCTCCACCACGAAGGCGAGGTGTGTGCCGTCGGGGGAGAACACCGGGCCGTCGTCGCCGCGGGTGGCGAGCGAGCGGAACGGCATCGGCTCGACGTACTCGAGCGCGGCCGTCGCGACGTCGACGTACAGCAGTTGGCTGGTGCCCTCGCGGAAACGCTTCGAGAACGGCTTCACCGCGGCGAGGACGAGCGTCTTGCCGTCGCGCGACCAGCTGACCCGGCCGGGCTGGAACAGCGTGGGTGTGACCTGGCGGACCTCGCCCGACCTGACGTCGAGGACCCAGGCGATCCCGTCCTGGTCCTGGTACGCGATCCGCTGTCCGTCCGGTGCGAAACGCGGCGCGGTCTGCGCGCCGGGGAGACCTGACAGCTTGGTGTCCGTGCCGGTTGCGAGGTCGTGCAGCCACAGGTCCGCCGTACCGTCGCGATCGCTGGCGTAGAGCAAGGTCCGGCCGTCGGGCGAGAAGTCCGGGTCGGAGTTGAAGTAGCCGTCGGCAACCACCTTGCGGGGCTGTGCCTTGCCGTCCGTCGATGCCAGCCAGATCGCGTTCAACGCGCGGAGGGCGAGCCACTTCCCGTCCGGTGAGGCCGTCGGACTCGCGATCCCGCGGACTGTGCGCCGGCTCGTCGACTCCAGGTCGGGCGCCTTCGGGCGCGGGCGTCGCGACGTCACGGGGACAGCCGCGGCGAACGGTACGACGGTGTGCTCGCCGTCGGCGCTGTACCGGTGGACGGTCCCGTCGGCTGTGTAGAAGAGGTCCGTCGATGCCCAGGAGGGCGGGACCGCGAAGACGTCCTGACCGTGGGTGACTTGCTGATTGTCGACAATCAGATCGCAGGTCGGGCCGGTGAGGCGGACGTACGCGAGCCTGCCGTCCGGCGAGTACGACGGGCCGAACAGCGTGATTCCCGTTTGATTGTTGACAATCGTCGTGCGGACACCGGAGGCGAGGTCGAGCTCGACGATCGAGCTGGTGTCGACGGTGAACGCGAGCTTCCGGCCGTCGGGCGAGACGGTCGGCTCGGCCTCCTCGCCGGCGTCGTCGGTGAGCGCCACGATCGCGCCGGTCGCGAGGTCGAGGCGGTGGATGCCGTAGCTGCCCGCGACGTTGCCGGGGCCGTGGAGATCGCCGCGGTCGGACGAGAACACGATCGAGCGGCCGTCGGGTGTGACGTGCGGCTCGCGGTGGTCGTACCGTCCGCTGGTCAGCTGGTGGAGGCCCGTGCCGTCGGGTCTGATCGACCAGAGGTGGAAGTTCCCGTCACGGTACGACTGGAACACGATCGACCGGCCGTCCGGCGCCCAGCGCGGGCGGGTCGCGTCCTGCAGGTCGTCGGTGAGGCGGCGCGACGTACCGCCCGCGGCCGGCGTCACCCAGATCGCCGTCGCCAGGTCGAACGCCAGCCACGTCCCGTCCGGCGACACCGACACCATCAGATTCGTGCCCTCGCGCAGCACGGCCTGACTGCCGCCGGTCGTGTCGGTGCTCGCCTCGGACGGCAGGGTGGGAAGCTGTGCGGCGCCGACGGCCGCGGCGCCGCCGCCGAGTTGCAGCGCGCGCCGCCGCGAGATGCTCCAGGAACCAGGGTTCTCGGTCACGTCATCGGGTCCAATCCCTAGGGGGCGGTGGGACCCTTAAGAATCTGCCAGCACCGTCCGCCGCACACGATCCTGACCGGCGCGCCCCGCGCCCAACGGCCGCTACCGTGCGACGAACGGCCAGGTGGGCGTCGCAGGGCGTGTGGCCGGGGGCCGGCGTCGTACGTCTATCGTCTGCGGCATGCAATCTCTGTCTCCACGGGTTCGGGCGCTGGGCGCGGTTGGGCTCTGTTTGGTGGTCGCGGTCGGGGCCGGGCTGGCGGTCGACAGCCGGTTGGATCGGCACTGGGTCCTGCGCGGGTTGACGGTGCTGCTCGCGGTGTGTTGCGCGGCGCTGTTGCTGACCGACCAGACGCGGCGGTTGCGGCAGATCGTCACGGGGGTGGGGCTGGCGATGTTCGGGCTGATCATTCCGGTGACGCAGACGATCTGGTCGAAGCCGCCGGAGATCGACTTCGCGCTGCAGGTCGCGACCGACGCGAAGCAGGCGGCGCAGAAGGACGCGCGGAGCGCGGTGTCGGTCGCGGACGTGAAGGCCGCGGCCGAGGCGCGTGGGGGAGCGGTCGGCTCGTTGCCGACCGAGAAGACGCCGCGGGTGCGCGGAGCGGACGCGTACCCGCTGATCGTCCGCGCCCACCGCGACCAGGGCCGTCCGTGGGCCTGCCTCTCGTTCACCCACGGCCTGGACGCCGAGGTCCGCGCCTGCTGAGTCCCACTTGATGGGCAATCGATTTCTTGCCAGACCCGGGCGGGCCTAAGGTCGCGGGTATGACTCTTGGGAACCTCACCGGCATCAGCGCGCTCGCCGGCGTCGAGACGCGCTCCATCAGTGCGGAGAACCCCACCGGCGAGCCCGGTCGGGGTGGACGGCGGACCGAGGGGACCGGCGCCGGCGCGGCCCGCGACCTCGGCCAGGGGTGGAAGGTCTCGCCGTCGATCGAGATCGCGGCGGGGGAGACCGTGACATTGGCGGACATCGCCGGTTCCGGCTGCATCACCCACATCTGGCTGACCACGCACGTCGACCACTGGCGCCGTCTCGTGCTGCGCGCGCACTGGGACGGCGACCAGGCACCGGCGATCGAGACGCCGGTCGGTGACTTCTTCTGCTCCGGCTGGGGCAAGTTCGCCCAGGTGAACTCGCTGCCGGTCGCCGTGAACCCGAACGGTGGGTTCAACTGCTACTGGGAGATGCCGTTCCAGACGCAGGCGCAACTGACGCTGGAGAACACCCACGACCAGCCCGTAGTCGTGTACTTCCAGGTGGACTACTGGCTCGGCGCAGTGCCGGACAAGTCGGCGTACCTGCACGCCCAGTGGCGTCGCAGCAACCCGCTGCCCTCCAAGACGGTGCACACGCTGCTGGACGGTGTTGAGGGGCCGGGGCACTACGTCGGCACCTACCTGGCGTGGGGCGTCAACAGCACCGGCTGGTGGGGTGAGGGCGAGGTGAAGTTCTACCTGGACGGCGACGACGAGTTCCCGACCATCTGCGGCACCGGGACCGAGGACTACTTCGGCGGCGCGTGGAACTTCGACGTACCCCACCTGGGCGGCTACACCGAGTTCAGTACGCCGTACCTCGGGATGCCGCAGGTGATCCGGCCGGACGGGCAGTACCAGAGCCAGCAGCGGTTCGGCATGTACCGCTTCCACCTGCCGGACCCGATCCGTTTCAAGGAGCGGCTGCGCGTCGACGTACAGGCCCTCGGCTGGCGCTCGGGTGGACGCTACCTGCCGCTCCAGGACGACATCTCGTCCACCGCGTTCTTCTACTCCGGCAAGACGAGCACAACCCGGCCGGACGCGCCGACCCACGACGAGATGGAGATCTGCTAGCTACGGGATCGGCAGCGGGTTCTGGAGGGCGGTGTCGGCGAGGACCACCAAGGCGGCGGTCCAGGCGAGTGGGGCCTCGCCGGCCGGCTCCAGGTCTCGGTTGACCTTTTCGGGAAGGGCTCCGGTGCTGGTTCGGTGCTGGTCCAGCCAGGTGAGCAGAGCTTCGGCTCCGGAGTGGTCGCCGCGGGCGGCAGCGCTGAGAGCGAACAGCGCGGTCTGCGGCGTCCAGGACACCCCGTCCGCACGCCACGACTCGCCAGGTGTCACCCCACCGTTGGGCTGCGTGAGTACGCCGTGCGCGTGGTCGATCGCCGTCGACACGACGTCCCGCACCGGCGCGAAGGGCGGCCCCAGTACGGTGACGAAGGCGTCCGCACCGCCGCCGAGGCCGACCGGCTCGACACCGGGCTCGACGAAGCTCGTGGCGCGGGCCGGCGTTCGCGGGTAGTCCGGGCCGAAGGCGCGATCAGTTGCCGCCGACAACTTGTCCAGCGCTTCCCGCCAACGCGTCGCGGCTGCTGGACGGTTCTGCTCGGTGGCGATCCGGACCGCCGACCGCAGGCCGGTCAACAGCGGTGCGACCGTACCGATCGTCAGCTCCTTCTCGGACCGCTCCCAGTAGTCAGGCGAAGGCCCTGGCAGCCCGTCCGGACCCAGCTCGCGAACGATCTGGTCAGCCGACTCCTCGACCAGCTCCCAGTACCTGTCGCCCGCACGGCAGAACCATGTCGCCCAGAGCACCCAGCCGGACGCATCCAGCTGCGGTTCCCGGTCGTCGTCCACCTTGTCGCCGGTCGAGGTGTAGCGCGCTTGCCAGCGACCTGCAGCCGGCCGGACTCGGTCCAGGAACGTCAGTACGTCGAGGGCCTTGTCGTGCTGGCCGACCGCACAGCGGGCGACTGCGACGAACGACGCGTCGCGCGGCCACACGTAGCGCCACGGACCGTTCCAGCCGGCCAGGGTCGCGCCGTTGGGCAGCGTGAGCCCGTCGAGGTCGGTCAGGGCGTGCCGCAGCAGATCGTCGTGGCCGAGCGAGGACTGGGCGTGCGGCCGGCCGGGGAGGCCGTCGGCGACCAGGCGAGGCTGCGGGTTGCGGACGAGATTGCTGATGGTCCCGGCGGCCAGTGTGGCGAGCAGGACCGCGATGACGGCGTACGGGAACCACACGTCCCGTCGCCGGTTCTCCCGCATGATCTCCCTCACTGCGCCAGATGCTGCACTTCCGCCTCGAACTTACGCCGCGGCGCCAGCTCGACCAGGTACATGGCCGACACGACCAGTGCGCCGCCGACCAGCATCCGCCAGGTCAGGTCGTCCGAGCCGAACAGCACCGCGAACCCAGAGGCGAACACCGGCTCCATTGTCATCGCAATCGCGGCCCGGGTCGGCGTCAGGTGCGCCTGCGCCCAGGTCTGGACGATCAACGCCAGGGCGCCGGCGACCAGCGCCATGTAGACCACGCTGACCCAGTCACCGCCCGTCGAAGGGACCGAGAACCCTCCGGGCAGAGCGCCGACGGCGCAGACGCAGGTGATCACGATCATCTGCAGCGACGACAGCCCGAACGCGTTCCGCGACGTCGACCAGGCGCCGAGGCCGATGATGTGCAGCGCATAGAGACCGGCGGACGCCAGCGTCAGCAACTCCCCGGTGCCGAGGCTGAGGCCGCGCAGCGACAGGACGCCGAGGCCGACCGTGGCGAGGATCACGGCGAACCACGCCCATCGGCCGATCTTGTGCCGCAGGATCACCGCGCCGAGCAGCGGCGTGAACACGACGTACATGCCGGTGACGAAACCGGACACGCTCGCCGAGGTGTGCCGCAGCCCCTCGGTCTGCAGCAGTTGCGCGATCCCGTAGGTGATGCCGAGGGCAACCGCGCGCCCGCGGTCCAGGCGGCTCAGCCGGGCGATCGCGGGCGGGTGGACGAGCACCAGCGCGACCGACGCGATCAGGAACCGCAACGCCAGGTAGTCGGCGACGTCCATCCTGGTGAGCAGGTCCTTGGTCAGGAAGAACGTCGACCCCCACGCCGCCGCGACCGACAGCAGGGCCAGCACGGCAAGACGCGGGTGGTTCACGCCGGACATCAGATCAGACGCGTTCCCCGCGAGGCAAAACAGCTCAGAGCACGGTGATCACGATCGTGCTGCCGGGTTTGACCTTCTTGCCCGCGCCCGGGCTCTGCGCGGCGACGATGTTGAGCCCCAGGTTGAACGGAGCCTTCTCGACCCGGACCACGAACCCGGCGTCGCCGAGGATCTTCTGCGCCTCGGCGGTGGTCTTGCGCTTCACGTCCGGCACCTCGCGCAGCGGCGGGCCGAGCGAGACGACCAGCGAGACCTTGTCCTTGGCGAACAGGGTGCCGCTGTTCGGGCTCTGGCTGATCACGTTGCCCTCGGCGACCTTCTCGTCGTACTGCGTGCTGCGCCCGACGACGAACCCGAGCTTGCGCAGCGTCTTGTTCGCCTCCTTGTACGGCTTGCCGGTCAGGTCCGGCACGGTGATCGGCCGTTTCCCCTTGCTGACCGCGAAGTTCACCGCGGTGCCCGGCTTCACTTCCGTGTTGAACCGCGGGCTGATCGCGATCACCCGCCCCTGCGGCACGGTCTCGTTGTACTGCTCGTTGATCTGCCCGGTGATCAGCTTGATCGGCGACAGCGCCTGCTGGGCGGCGTCGAGCTGCAGACCGACCAGCTGCGGCACCCGGTACCGCTCCGGACCCTTGGAGACGGTGAGACCGATGTCACCGTTCTTCCGGATCCGGTCGCCCGCCTTCGGGTCGGTGCTCATGACGTGACCCGCCTTCACGTCCTCCGAGTAGTCCTGGTTGTCCAGGACCGTATGCAGGCCGGACTCTTCTGCTTTCGCCGTCGCGGCGGCGGGCTCCAGGTTCACGAGGTCGGGCGCGGTGGTGTAGCGCTGAATGCCGTAGTACCAGGCTCCGGTGCCGATCGCGATCGCGGCGGCGATGATCGCGATCAGCGCGATCGGGCCGCGCGACTTGCGCGGTGGTGGCGCCTTGACCGGAGGTGGTGTCTTGGCCGGCGCACCGGTCGGCCGTCCATGCTCCACCGGTACGACGATGGTGTCGTGGCGGATCTCACCTGAAGGGTCTCCCCGCGTGTAGCCGTCGTCGTAGCCGCTGTCCTGCCGGATCTGCTGGATCGGCACGGTCAGGTCGCCGGTCAGCTCCGGGTCGTCCGGGAGCCCTTCGTCGAGCGCGCTGCGCACCCGGTGCACCTGCCGGCTGAACACCCGCGCGTCGGTCGGCCGCAGGTCCCGGTCCCGCGCGGTCGCGCGCTGCACCAGCGCGTCGACGTACGGCGGGATGCTCGGCTGCTCGAGCGACGGAGGGGGTACGTCGGCGTGCACGTGGGCGTACGCGACCTGGATCGGGGTGTCGCCGGAGTGCGGTTTGTTGCCGGTGAGCATCTCGTACAGCAGGATGCCGGCCGAGTACACGTCCGAGCGGGCGTCGGCGCTGCCGTCGGTGACCAGCTCCGGCGCCAAGTACGACACCGTGCCCATCAGCAGGCCCTGGGTGGCGGTGTTGCCGCTGGCACTGACCGCCCGGGCGAGACCGAAGTCGGCGACCTTCACCGTGCCCTTGTCGGAGATCAGCACGTTCTCGGGCTTGATGTCGCGGTGCACGATGCCGGCGTCGTGCGCGGCCGACAGGGCGGACAGGACCGGGGTGAGCAGGTCGAGCGCGCGGGCGGGGGACAGCGGCGCCTCGTCGCGGATGACGTCGCGCAGCGTCCGGCCGCGCACGTACTCCATGGCCAGGAACAGCGTGCCGTCGTCGTCGCCCTGGTCGAAGACGGCCACCACGTTCGGGTTCGACAGCCGGGCGGCGGCGCGGGCCTCGGCCACGAACCGGCGGGTGAACTGGGCGTCGTCGCCGAGCCCGTCGTGCATCACCTTGAGCGCGACGGTGCGGTCCAGGCGCATGTCGAGCGCCTGGTAGACGGTGGCCATGCCACCCTTCGCGACACGCGCGCCAACGCGGTACCGACCGTCGAGCACTCGCCCGACGAGGCGGTCGCTGACCTGCGTGTCCACGTCGTCCGTCACCTGCCGTGAGCCGCCTCTCCCCAAACCGTTCTGCAGAGAGTGTAGATAACAGCTCAGCGTGCCCGGCTCAGGCTCACCGCAGCGGATCCCACCCGCGCTCGAGCTGGGCCTTGATGCGCAGGACGTTCTTCACGTAGAGCTTCGTGTCGGGGTACATGCCGTTCTTCTTCACGCCGCCGAGGCCCTGGTAGTAGCCGGCCACCGCGATGTCGAGCCGGGCGGCGCCGGTCAGGCGGCTGAGCAGGACGACGCCGGCGGTCACGTTGTCGCGGGGTTTGAGCAGGTCCAGGTCGCGCCCGACGAGCCGGGAGGCGAACCGGCCGGTCGACGGGATGACCTGCATCGCGCCGATCGCGTTCGCGGGCGAGACCACGCGCTGCTTCCAGCCGGACTCCTGCCAGCTGACCGCGAGCGCCAGCTCCGGATCGACGCCGTACCGCTGCGAGGTGCTCACGATCAGTGACCGCATCTGAGCCCGGGTCGGCAGCTTGCGCTTCTTCAGCGTCGCCCGGTTGCGGTTGGCCTGCGCGACGATGTGGTCGGCGTAGGTCCGGCCGGCGAACGTGTTGTCCGTCCGCGCCTTCGGCCGGATCTTCACCGGGACCTGCAGCGGCTTGCCGGCGTAGATGCGGTCGCCGGCCTTGAGCCCGTTCGCGGCGAGCAGGTTCGCCTGCGAGCACTTGAAGCGCTTCGCGATCCCGGACACGGTGTCGCCGGGCTTCACGACGTACGTCACCCGGCCGAGCTGGGAGCGCTTCGCCGGCGTCTTGGCGGTGCTCTTGGACGACGACCCCGTGGCCGGGACCTTGAGGACCTCGCCCGCGTAGATGGCGTTGCCGTTGCCGGGCAGGTGGTTCAGCGCGACCAGCGTCGAGACCGTCGTGCCGTAGCGTCCGGCGATGTGGCTCAGGGTGTCGCCCTGCTTCACCTTGTACGCGCCCCAGCCCGGCGAGCCGGCCGTGATCACCGCCGCCGCCAGCACCGGCACGGCCAGTCCGCTCAGAATCCGTACGACGTTGCGCATCGCAACCAACTCCCCGTGTGAACGTCAATTGACCGTATGTGCTGGTACGGATGTGACAACAGGGGCGAATGGGGTTGGTGTTACGCCTGTAACGCAAAGGTTACAATTCAAGGCTGAACTACATTGTTGTCGTTCACAATCTTTCCGGTTGCTCCGGGCAACGGTGAGTCAGTGACCGAACCGGGCGGCCAGGAACGGCTTGCCGAGGTCGGGCAGCGTTCCGGTCCGCACGGTCTCGGCGAGGACCTGCGCGGTGACCGGCGTCAGCAGCACGCCGTTGCGGTAGTGGCCGGTTGCCCAGAGCAACCGATCCATCCCGGACGGTCCGAGCACCGGCGCGTTGTCCGGCGTTGCGGGCCGGAGCCCGGCGATCGCCTCCACGAGCTCGAGCTCGTCGGTGACCGGCAGCACGGTCCGCGCGTCGCGGAGCAGCGCGAACACGCCTCCGGCCAGCACGCGGGTGTCGTAGCCGAGCTCGGTGCTGGTCGCCCCGACCACCAGCTCACCGCCAGGGCGCGGGACCAGATAGACAGAGAAGCCACGGGCCGTCGCGCGCACGGTGTGGTGCAGGGCCGGTCGGTACGTCTCCGGGACACGCAGCCGCAGTACCTCACCCTTCACGGGACGCACCGGCGGGCGGAGCTCCTCGGGTATGCCGCCCAGCTGCGACGTCCACGGCCCTGCCGCCGCGATGATCTGCCCTGCGTGCACGGTGTCGCCGTTGTCCAGCTCTACGCCGACAGCCGTCGTGCCGGAGGTGATGACCCGCGTGACGCGTCGGCGGATGAGCTCGACGCCGGACAACTCCACGGCACGCAGGAGAGTGGCCACGGCCTGCCGGTTGTCGACGGAGTGGTCACCCGGAACCCAGACGCCGCCGGAGACGCCGGTGGCGAGCATGGGCTCGCGCCGGCGGGCGTCACGGCCGGACAGCACCTCCACCTCGAGCCCGAGCCTGCGCTGGTAGTCGGCGACCCGGCGGAGCACCGACAGGTCGTCGACGTCGTACGCGACCGACAGCGTGCCGGTCTGGTGCAGCCCGGCGGGTCGGCCGGTCAGTTCCTCCAGCTCTGCCGCGAAGGCGGGCCAGGCGTTGACGGACGCGAGGTTGAGCGCCAGCAGGTCGTCCTCGCCGAACTCGACCTCGGTGACCGGAGCGAGCATCCCGGCGGCGACATTCGACGTCTGCGCACCTGGCGTGGGGTCGCAGACCGCTACTTGTACCCCGTCCGAGGCCAGCCGCCACGCAGTCGCGAGCCCGATCAGTCCGGCGCCGATAACAACCACGTCAGGCATGCCCTCAACCCTACTTCCGGGCGGACATGGCAGGCTTTGGGGTGTGACTGACCACACCGACCGTCTCGCTGATGCCCGGCTCTACCTGTGCACGGACGCCCGTGAGAAGCAGGGCGACCTCGAACAGTTCCTGGACGCCGCACTGGCCGGTGGCGTGGACATCGTGCAGCTCCGGCAGAAGGACATGGAGGCCGCGGACGAGCTGGCCGCGCTGGAGGTGTTCGCGGACGTCTGCAAGCGGCACGGCAAGCTGCTGGCCGTCAACGACCGCGCGGACATCGCGTTCGCCGCCGGAGCCGACGTACTGCACCTGGGGCAGCGTGACCTGCCGGTGCACGCCGCGCGTGCGATCACCGGACCGGGGCCGGTCATCGGGCGCTCGACGCACTCGTTCAGTCAGGTGAACGCCGCGGTCGACGAGGTGGGCTCGGACTACTTCTGCGTCGGGCCGACCTGGGAGACGCCGACCAAGCCGGGGCGTCAGGCGGCGGGTCTGGAGCTGGTCTCGTACGCGGCCGGGCGCCGGCAGCCGAAGCCGTGGTTCGCGATCGGCGGTATCGACCTGCAGCGGCTCGACGAGGTCCTCGAGGCGGGGGCCACGCGGGTGGTGGTCGTGCGGGCGATCACCGAGGCCGACGACCCGGAAGCGGCGGCCGCCGAATTCAGCCGGCGACTGAGGGTGGCTGGGTGATCAACAACCCGAAGGCCGCGCGGATCGTCGCGGTCGTGGTGATCGCGATGCTCGTGATCACGCTGGCGGCTTCGCTGTTCGGGTGTGCGGCCGGCACGGCCGAGAAGAAGCCGGACGTCGACGCGGAGAGCGGTCTGCGGATCGTCGCCACGGCGGACCTGCCGAAGGAGGCGCAGGACACGCTGAAGCTGATCGAGCAGGGCGGCCCGTACCCGTACAGCCGCGACGGCGTCGTCTTCGGCAACCTGGAGAAGATCCTGCCGAAGCACGACCGCGGCTACTACCACGAGTACACCGTGAAGACGCCGGGCGAGAAGGACCGCGGCGCCCGCCGGATCGTGACCGGGAACGACGGCGAGCGTTACTACACGGACGACCACTACAAGTCCTTCCGCCGGATCGCGGAAGACGGGGGAACCTCATGACGTCACTGCGCGCCCTGCTGGAGGAGGGGCTACGGCCCGGGGTCTACCGCTGGCCGGATGCGCCCGGCGCCGACGACGTACGTCGTGATGCCTTGGCGGAGGGTTTCGGGTTCGTGCTGCTCGACACCGGCGAGATCCACGACAAGGCCGGCTTCCTCGACCTGTGCGCGACCGCGTTCGACCTGCCGCGCTGGTTCGGCCGGAACTGGGATGCGCTCGCCGACTCGCTCAGCGACCGCTCGACCGGCGCACCCGAGGTCGTGCTCTGGACGGGCCTGCGCCACCTGCTCGAGCACGACCACGACACCGTCGACGTCGCGCTGCAGATCTTCGCCGAGGACACCACGAACTCCGGCCAGCTCCGCGTCCTCGTCGCGGAGACCGAAACCTCCGACCTACTCAGCTCACTCCCGGTCCTGTAGCTGCTCGGTCAGCTCATCGAGGTCCGCGGCGAACAGCAGGTTGCGGCCACGGTTGCTCTCCCGCACCCAGTCCGCGAGGGGCTTGCTCGCCGCCACCCGGGCCGAGATGTCGCCGACGACGGCCAGGCCCATCTGGTACATGACGAACTTCTGGCTGATCGCGCCGGCCCGCCCGGTGCGCAGCTCGAAGAAGTCGTCGCCGACCTGCTCCGGCGTGAACGCGATCCACTCGGCCTCGTGCGTGTAGTGCGCGTCGACGATGAGCTGGACGACGTCCTGCTCGTCGCCGAGCGGTGTCTCGCTGACATGTACCCGTGGCATGTACCCGAAAATACCCTAAATGCCTGAATCTGACTATTTATAGGGAATTCTAAGGAACGTGCCTTACGCTGAGGAGATGGCCCAGGAGCTGTACTCGGTGGAGCAGGTCGCGAACCGCCTGGGGCTGCACGTCCGCACGATCCGCAACTACGTCCGCGACGGGCGCCTGAAGGCGGTGCGGATCGGCAAGCAGTACCGGATCACCCGCGAGGACCTCGAGAAGTTCACCGGTACGCCGACCGCCGTCGTCGAGGTCGACCGCTCCGCCCGGCACGTCGAGGCGTCGAGCATCGTCCACATCGACGCCGTCGACCGGGCCACCGCGGACCGCCTAAGCACGCACATCCACGGTGCGCTCAACCAGCCCGAGGCCGTGCACCTCAAGGCCGAGACGATCTACGACGAGGACCGGGCCGTCCTGAAGGTCATCATCCTCGGCAACCTCCCCGCCACCGCGGACCTCCTGCGGCTCATCAACCTGCTGGCCGACCAGTAGCTACACCACGCGCGACGTGGCGGCGACGACCAGGTCGGTGAGGGCCTTGCGGGCGGCCTCGTCCGCGATGGCGGCCTGGTCGAGTGCGTAGAGGGCGTCCTCGGTGCGGTCGGTGATCAGGTCCTCGCAGGCTTGCACGGCGCGGGAGTCCTGGAGGATCTCGCGCAGCAGCTGGATCTCGTCGTCGTCCAGGTCCGGGCGGCCGAAGAGCCGGTCGAACTCGGCCAGCTGGGTCTCCGACGCGTGGTCGACGGCGTACGCGATCAGGACCGTCCGCTTGCCCTCGCGCAGGTCGTCCCCGGCGGGCTTGCCGGTGACGGCCGGATCGCCGAACACGCCGAGCAGGTCGTCGCGCAATTGGAACGCCTCGCCCAACGGCAGCCCGTACCCGGACAGCGACGTGATCAGCTGCTCGTCCCCGCCGCCGAGCGCGGCGCCGATGTGCAGCGGCCGCTCGATCGTGTACGTCGCGGACTTGTAGCGCAGCACCCGCAACGCCAGGTCCATGTCCGACTCGCCGCTGGCCTGCGCGAGCAGATCGAGGTACTGACCGGCGGTCACCTCGACCCGGACGGCGTCGAAGTACTGCTCCGCGCGGGCCAGGGCGGCCGCGTCGAAGCCCGAGGTGTGCAGCAGCTCGTCGGCCCAGATCAGGCACAGGTCGCCGAGCAGGATCGCGGCCCCGACCCCGAAGCCGACCGGATCCGCGCCGTACCCCGACTGTGCGGCGCGCTCCCGCTGCTGCGCCTCGAACCGGCGGTGCGCGGCCGGCGCGCCCCGGCGTACGTCGGAGGAATCCATCACGTCGTCGTGCACCAGCGCGCTGACGTGCAGCATCTCCAGGCTCGCCGCCGCCTCCAGGATCGGCTGCGCGGGGTCACCGCCCGCGGCCCGGAAACCCCAGTAACAGAAGGACGGACGCAGCCGCTTCCCGCCGCTGGTCGCCTCCCGCGCGGCCTGCACCTGCTCGGCCAGCTCCGGGCCGATCGCGGTCAGCCGCTCCTCCTGCCGGTCCAGGAACCGGGTCAGCACCTGCTGGATCCCGGCCGGGACATCCACATCGCCATCCACATCTCGGGCCACGTCTCGGAGCGTAGTCGGTCGGCAGACGGCAGCGGCCACCGCGGGTAACCTGATCGCCATGGCGAACGGACTTCCCTCGACGCTTCCCGGCGGTGCGCCGACCATCCGTGAGCTGCTCGCGTCCGGCGACCGGTCGTTCTCGTTCGAGTTCTTCCCGCCGAAGACACCCGAGGCGGAGGAGGTGCTGTGGCGCTCGATCCGCGAGATCGAGCAGCTGCGCCCGACCTTCGTGTCGATCACGTACGGCGCCGGCGGCACTACCCGGGACGGCACCATCCGGGTCACCGAGCGGGTCGCGCAGGACACGTCGCTCACCCCGCTCGGCCACCTGACCTGTGTCGCGCACTCCCGTGACGAGCTCCGCTCGGTGATCGGCGCGTACGCCGGCTCCGGGGTCCGGAACATGCTCGCGTTGCGCGGCGACCCGCCGGGCGGCCCGAACCAGCCGTGGGTCGCGCATCCCGAGGGGCTGAACCACGCGATCGAGCTGGTCGAGCTGATCCGGTCGCTCGGCGACTTCTGCGTCGGCGTCGCCGCCTTCCCGGACAAGCATCCGGAGGCGGACTCGCTCGAGGCCGACGCGCAGGTGCTCGCCGCGAAGGCGCGGGCCGGCGCCGACTACGCGATCACGCAGATGTTCTTCGGCGCCGACGACTATTTCCGGCTCGTCGACCGGGCCGCCGCGCTCGGCTGCGACATCCCGGTGCTGCCCGGCATCATGCCGGTCACGAACATCAAGCAGATCCAGCGGATGGCCGACCTCACCGGCATGGCGCTGCCGGCCGCCGTCACCGGCCGGCTGCTCGCGGTCGAGGACGACCCGGCGGCCGTCCGCGCGGTCGGCATCGAGATCGCGACCGAGTTGTGCGAACGTTTGCTTGCCGGCGGAGCTCCCGGCATCCATTTCATTACGCTGAACAGATCCACCGCGACCCGGCAGGTGTTCCTCAACCTCAAGGCGTCCGTCGTATCCTGACGCAATGGCTGACCCGTCGGACCTGTTGATCGATCGCACGCTCGTCCTGCTCCGGCACGCGAAGGCGGTGCCGCCGGAGACGATGCAGGACTTCGAACGTCCGCTGTCCGACCGCGGCCGCGCCGACGCGGGCGCGGGCGGCCGGTACCTCGTTGCCCAGGGCATCGAACCGGACCTGGTGCTGTGCTCGCCGTCGAAGCGCACCCGCGAGACCTGGAAGTACGTCGCCGAGGCCGGCGTCACCGCCAAGGACGTCTGGTACGACAAGCGCGTCTACAACGCCGACAGCGAGAGCATCCTGGACGTGATCCACGAGGCCCCGGCCGAGGCCCGCACCGTGGTCGTCGTCGGCCACGGGCCCGGCATCCCGTGGCTCGCCGACGAGCTCGCGCTGGACGGCACCAGCCCCGAGCGCGTCGAGCTCACCCAGAAGTACCCGACCACCGGCCTGGCGGTCCTGCACCTCACCTGCCACTGGGCCGACCTGTCCGCGAACGACGCCGACCTGGTGTCCTTCGTCGTACCGCGCGCCTAGGACCTAGGACGGCAGCCAGCGGGTGCTGCTGTTGACGGTGATCAGCCGCTGCGTCGCCCTGGTCAGGACGACGTAGAGCGCCCGGACACCGCCCAGTGTGTCGCTGACGATCCGGTCCGGTTCGACGACGACCACCGCGTCGTACTCGAGGCCCTTGGAGTCGAGCGGGCTGACGGCGACGACCCGCGGGTCGTCGAGCTCGGCAAGGACCGGATCGACCGCCGGACGCAGCGCCGGCGGGACGATGACGCCGACGGTGCCCTCGACGAGCTGGAGCAGCTCGACCGCGGCGTCGCCCGCTGCCTGGGATACCTTGCCGGCGTCGAAGACCCGATGCTCCGGTTCCACCCCGGTACTGCGGACCGCGTTCGGCAGGTCAGCGTCCGCGATGGACTGCCGGATCACCTCACCGGCGAACGAGTAGATCTCGGCCGAGTTCCGGTAGTTGGTGGACAGCCGGAACGCGTGCCGCTGCAGGTGCGACAGCATCGAGTCCATCGCGGCCCGCGCCTCGTCCGGGTCCGGCCAGGAGCTCTGCGCCGGGTCGCCGACGATCGTCCAGCTGGCCTGCGGTCCGCGCCGGGTGACCATCCGCCACTGCATGGGGGAGAGGTCCTGCGCCTCGTCCACCAGCACATGCGCATACTCGTCCGGCTCCTCCGCCTCCCGGGCGGCCGCGGCCCGGGCCCGGCGCTCCGAGCTGGTCAGGACTTCGTTGACGCCGTCCGACAGCCCTTCCAGCCAGTCGAACTCGTCGTCCTTGTTCTCCACGATCGGTGGACGGCCCAGGAAGGTGCTCAGCTCGTCCAGCAAGGCGACGTCGGCAATCGTGAACTCTGCTGTCGAGCGGATCGCCGTGGCGAGGGTGTCGACCTCGGTGGGAGTCAGGTCGTTGCGCGCCCAGCGCTGGAGGCGGCGTGCGTCCCCGAGCCAGCGCAGCACGGCCTCCGGGCTCAGCACCGGCCACCACTGGCTGAAGAACGTCCGGAACGCCGGAGTGTCGGCGACGCGGTCACCGAACGCCTCACGGTCGCCGAGCGGACCGGTGCGCAGGTCCTCCGGGAATCGCTGCCACAGTGCGGCGATCAGGCCCTTGCGCGCCTCGCCTGCCGCGCGGTTGCGCGCCGTCCGGCGCAGTGCGTTCCGCCGGACGTTGTCGAGCTGGTTCGCGTCGAGCTCGACGGTCGCGCCACCGAGGAAGACCCGGAGCGTGGTCGGCGCGTTCGGCACCCGGTCGCGCGCGGCCCGCGACAGAACGCCGCGCATCCGCAGCGAGCCCTTGATCGCCGCGGCCGGTGCGTCGTCGACCGCGGTCGCCTTCACGCCGTCGACCAGCTCACCGACAGCGCGCAGTGAGACCGTGTTCTCGCCGAGGCTCGGCAGCACCCGCTCGATGTAGGCCATGAACGCGGCCGACGGGCCGACGACCAGGACGCCGCCGCGCTCGAAGCGCCTGCGGTCGCTGTACAGCAGGTACGCGGCGCGGTGCAGCGCGACCACCGTCTTGCCGGTGCCGGGTCCGCCGCCGATGACCGTGACGCCACGGGCCGGTGACCGGATCGCCTCGTCCTGCTCGGCCTGGATCGTGGCGACGATGTCGCGCATCGTGTGTCCACGGGCCCGGGACAGCGACGCCATCAGCGCGCCCTCGCCCATCACCGGCAGGTCCTGCGGCGCGCGCTCGGGCGCCAGCAGGTCGTCCTCGAGGCCGACGATCCGCGCCCCCTTGTTCCGCAGCACGCGGCGCCGGACGACCTTCTGCCGGTCCGTCGCCGTGGCGCGGTAGAACGGCTCGGCCGCGGGCGCCCGCCAGTCGATCACCAGCGGCTCGTACTCCGCGTCGCGGACTCCGATGCGCCCGACGTACAGCTTCTCGAGGTCGGCCGCGGTCGCGGCCGCCGGCTCGTCGTCGCCGCGGTCGGAGTCGAGCCGGCCGAACACCAGGCCCTCGTGCTCGGCGTCCAGTTCGGCGATCCGGCGGGCGGCGGCGAACACCAGCACGTCCCGCTCGTACAGACCGGTCTGCTCTTCCTCGCGGACCCGGCCGACGTTCTGCGCCTGGCCGCGTTGGTGGCCTTCGACCGCGATCCGGGACGCCGACCGTGCGGCCTCCTCGACCCGGCCGTACACCCGGTCGACATGTTCTTGCTCCGCCGCCAGCTCAGCCCGCTCCACGGTCGCGTGGTCGTCGTGATCGGCCGATGTGGGGGTTTGATCCACCGAGGTCCTCTCTACGGCCGGGACCCGCCCCGACTCAGAACACAGGAACAACCAATCTTAGTTGGCTTACCTGTCCAACCCCACAGGGGTCTCAGGCCTTCCCGATGGCGTCCGCCACGATCGCGGCCCCCAGTGTGGTGGCGGGCACCCCGGAGCCCGGATGCGCGCCCGCGCCGACGCAGTACAGACCCTTCACCGGCGACACGTTGGCCGCCCGGCGGCGGGCCGTCCGGTAGCCCTCCCAGGCCACTCCGGCCCACCAGGACGGCGACGTCTGCCGCGACACCACGTTGTCCCGGACGTGCAGACCACGGGCGACCAGGAGGTCCAGGACATCGTCGGTGGGGTAGCCGTGGACCAGCACGGACCAGGCGCGGTGCCCAGCCGGCGCGGTGCCGCTGGTACGGACGACGACGGTCGGGGTCCCGTGCAGCACGGTCTCGAACGGCAACTGCGGGACCGGGTCCTTCAGGCCGAGATGTACGACGTACGCGGCCTGGGCCTGGTGTGTGGAGAGGATCCGCTTGCGGACCTTCTTGGCGGCCGGGTCGTCGACGAACGATCCGTAGAGGACCCGCGGGTCGATGTCGCTCACGACGATGTCTGCGCGCAGCTCCTCACCGTCAGCGAGCCGTACGCCGGTCACCGCGCCGCCGGATGTGGTGACGGCGACCACCTCGGCGCTCGTACGGACCGTGATCTTCCGTTCGCTGGCCCGCTGTACGAGGGCGTCGGCGAGGGCTCCGAAACCGCCTGCGATCGTCCAGCGGCCGAAGGTGCGCTCCAAGTACGACCAGACACCGACGTACCCCGGCGTGAGTCTGGCGTCCGATCCGCCCTGGGCCGCGAAGTGTCGCAGTACCGCGCGGGCGCGGTCGTCGGTGAGCTCGCGCTGAGCGACCCTGTCGAGCGACTGCCACGGTTTGAGGGCACGGAGCGTCTTGATCGACAGCCTGTCGTCCAGCGGCGGCTCCAGCGAGGTCTTTCGGAGGAGCTGCCACGTGTCGCCGTACGCGTCGACCAGAGCGGTCCACTGCGCGGCCACGGGTGCACCCGCCAGGTCTGTCCACGCTTCTTCCTGCGCGCCGCGGTCGCTGATCGGCAGGTCGAGTACCGAGCCGTCGGTGAACATGTGGCGCCGCGGCTCGGACACCGGGTCCAGCTGCACCAGACTCTCGATGGGGCGACCGCTCTTGCGGAACAGGTCACGCAGCGCGGCCGGCAGCGTCGTACTGGCTGCACCGGCGTCCCAGGTGAAGCCGTCGGCCTCGACGCGGCCCAGTGCGCCGCCGAGATGCTCATCGCGTTCGCAGACGGTCACCTTGTGACCCAGCTTGGCCAGCCGCACAGCACTCGCGAGACCGGCCAGACCAGCCCCGACGACAATCACATCGGCCATCAGACAGCACTGCTCCCCGTCACAGGACTACGTTTGTCACGCCAGGCCTTGAACCTGGCATAGCCGCGCCGGATGAACCGGAACCCGAAGTACACCGCGACCAGGCCGAGGACCAGAAGGACGCCTGCGATGACGAGCGCGACCTCCGGATGGAACGCGGCCAGCGACACCACGCCGGCGACCGCGACGTCCTCGCCGGACGACGCGGCGATGTTGGTGACCGGCTCGGGCGAGGTGTTGATCGCGAGCCGCAGACTCGACTTCACCGCGTGCGAGAGTAGCGCCACCACGCCGCCGGTCGTCGCGATCAGGGCCTGCTGCAGCGTGCCCGCCTCGCCGGACAGCAGCGCGGCCAGGATCGCACCGACCGTCGGCCGGATGACTGTCGAGATCGCGTCCCACGCGGAGTCGATGTAGGGGATCTTGTCGGCGACGAACTCGAACGCGAACAGCGCACCCGCCGCGATCAGCACCGGCGTGGTGGTCAGCGCGTGCGGCACGTCGCCGGCGCCCGCGAACCGGCCCAGGAGGCCCAGGATCAGCACGCAGGCGTAGGCGTTCACCCCACTGGCCCAGCCGGTCGTGACCGCCAACGGCAGCGCTTCCATCGTCGTACTCCGTAATCCCTCTTCGTCAGTATCGAACCCGACGACGTGAGTTTTGGTTAACCGTTGACATCCGCGTCGCCTCGACCCACAGTGACTAGGCTGCCAGTCTGTGTGACCGGCACCCGCCCACGGGTTCAGGAGAACATCATGCTGCGTCGTCCGAAGATTCTTGCCGCACTCGCTGCGGTAGCGCTGCCGGTCGCCCTGACCGGCGTGTCGTTGGGAGGTCCACCCGCCGAGGCGTCACAACTGGGTGAGCCGTCTGCTGGCGCCGCGTCGGCGTACAGCGCGGCCGCCGCGAAGTACGGTGTACCGGAGTCGGTCCTGCTGGCCGTCTCCTACGCGGAGTCCCGCTGGGACGACCACGCCGGCGCGCCGAGCACGTCCGGCGGCTACGGCCCGATGCACCTCACCGGACTCGGTGCGTCCGAGGTGGCGGACCTGTCCGGGAAGCAGAAGGTCGCGACCGCCGAGTCGCTGCAGACGCTGCAGAAGGCGTCCGAGCTGACCGGCCTCGATCAAGGCGCGCTGCGCACCGACGTGACCGCCAACATCAACGGCGGCGCGGCGGTGCTCGCGTCGTACCAGAAGTCGCTCGGCCTGCCGGTCGGCGCGGACACCTCGCCCGCCGCCTGGTACGGCGCGGTCGCGTCGTACGCCGAGGCGGGGGACAAGGCCGGCGCCGCCGGGTTCGCCGACGACGTCTACACGATCATGGCCAAGGGCGCGGCCCGGACCACCAACACCGGCCAGCAGATCGTGATGCCGGCCGTCGCGGTGACACCGGACAAGTCGCAGCTCGGCAAGCTGTCGCTGCCGGCCGGTGTGCAGGCGTCCACGTCGGACGTGGAGTGCCCGGCGTCGCTCGGCTGCGAGTGGCTGCCCGCGCCGTACTCGGAGTTCGGTGACGGCGACTACGGCAACCACGACCTCGCGAACCGGCCAGAGACCGGGAAGATCGACTACATCGTCATCCACGACACCGAGGGCGGCTGGCGGGGCGTACTGAACCTGGTCCAGGACCCGACGTACGTGAGCTGGCAGTACACGATGCGCTCGTCGGACGGCCACATCTGGCAGCACGTGAAGGCCAACGACGTCGCCTGGCACGCCGGCAACTGGTACGTGAACATGCACAGCATCGGGATCGAGCACGAGGGCTTCGCGGCCCAGGGCGCGACCTGGTACACCGAGGCGCTGTACCGCAACTCAGCCAAGCTGGTGGCCTACCTGGCAGCCAAGAACAACATCCCGCTCGACCGGGCGCACATCATCGGCCACGACCAGGTGCCGGGCACCGTGCCGTCCACGGTCCGCGGCATGCACTGGGACCCGGGACCGTACTGGGACTGGGAGCACTACATGGACCTGGTCGGCGCGCCGATCTGGGGCAAGTCCGTGTTCCCGGTGAAGGCAGGCTCGATCGTCACGATCAAGCCGGGCTTCGAGGGCAACGTCCAGGTGATCAACAGCTGCGACGCGCCCGGCACGCCGTGCAAGCCGCAGGGCACCAACTTCGTCTACCTGCGCCAGGCGCCGGACGACAACGCTCCGCTGGTCAAGGACCTCGGTCTGCACCCGGACGGCTCCAACGGCACCGTCGAGGTCTCCGACATGGGCTCCCGCGTCGCAGCAGGTTCGGAGTACGTCGTGGCCGAGCGGCAGGGCGACTGGGTGGCGGTCTGGTACCTGGGCGCGAAGGGCTGGTTCAAGAGCCCGGCGTCCGCACCTGACGCGTTCGCCAAGCCGGGCCTGGTCGTGAAGCCGAAGGCGGGCAAGACGTCGGTGCCGGTGTACGGCCGGGCCTACCCGGAGAAGTCGGCGTACCCGGCCGGCATTCCGTACCAGACGGTGACGCCGCTGCAGTACACGATCGGCGAGGGCCAGGCCTACCCGGTCGGTGACCTGAGCATCGAGACCGACTACTACCGGGCCGTGACGTTCGCCGGTGAGCCGCCGGCGGACCACGTCCAGGTGCTCGGGAAGGACAAGTACTACCAGATCTGGTTCGGCCACCGGATGGCGTACGTCCGGGCCGCCGACGTGGACGTCCGACCGGCCGTCTAATCTGGCTGTCGTGATCGACGAAGCCGTCCAGCCGCTGCTGGACGGCTTCGTTGCGTCTGTGCGTGAAGTCGCCGCGGTCGAAGCGATCTGGCTGCACGGCTCGCTGGCGCTGGGGGACTACCAACTGGGACGCAGTGACCTGGATGTCGTCGCCGTGGTCTCTTCGCCGCCGACCCCGGCAGTGGCCGAACTGCACCAGGAGCTGATGCGCTCGGATCCGCTGGCAGCCAAGCTGCACTGCTCCTACATGCTGAGGTCGCAGCTGGCCGACCCGTCGGTGCGCCACCCGACGTTCGCCCAGGGCCGGTATTTCGACCGCCCCGTGACGCCGGTGACCCGCCGGGAGCTCGCGATCGGCAACCGGACGCTCTTCGGCCCGGCGCCGGCCGGCCTGCTGCCGCCGACCAGCGACGATGAGCTCTTCGCCTTCATCCGCCGGGACCTGCGCGAGTTCTGGCTGCCGGCCACCCGGAAGCGGTCGAACTGGTACGCCGACATCTGGGTCGACCTCAGCCTGCTCACGATCGCCCGCGCCCACGTGACGCTGGCCACCGGCGACCTGATCACCAAGCGCGCGGCCTTCGACGTCCTGCCCCGCCTCGGAGCTCCCGCGGACGTCGTCGAGGACATCAGGCGCCGCCGCTACGGGCCGGCGTTCCGCACCGGTCCCTGGTGGCGGCACACCCGCGCCGGGCTGACCCGGCGCTTCGTGCGCACCGCGATTCCCGCCGTCCTCAATTCACGGTGATCGGCGTGCCGTCGGTGAGCTTCAGCAGCTCGCCGTACGTCGTCGGGAACACCGAATGCGGGATGCCCGCGGCGGCCCAGATCACCGGGTACTGCTCGAGGGCGGTGTCGACGTACGTCGGGACGCGGCCCGGGTGCCCGACCGGGGCGACGCCGCCGATCGACTGACCGGTGTGCTCCTTGACGAACTCCGGCGTGGCCCGCTTCAGCTTCCCGATCCCGAGCTCGGCAGCGACCTTGGCGGTGTCCACCCGGTGCGCGCCCGAGGTGAGGATCAGCACCGGGGCGCCGTCGCCGGCGAAGATCAGGCTGTTCGCGATCGCGCCGACCTCGCAGCCGAGCTCGGCCGCCGCGGCCGCCGCCGTCGGCACCGCCTCGTCGAGGATCACGATCTCACCGGTCGCACCGGCCGCCGCCAGCGCGTCGGCCACTTTCTGCACATTGGGATGACTGCTCACGGTGTGAGCTTAGGTCAGCCCGGCGGCGCCGAACGACACGTTGAACCGGTCGCACCAGATCACCGCGCTGCGGAAGTCGTCGAGCCGCACGTCGGCGGGGATCGGGTAGTTCTGGTTGCCGTGGTTGCCCTTCAGGGGGCCCAGGGCGCGGTACCGCCCGTCGTCGAAGACATGCCAGCCGGCCTTGCCGGCGACCACCTTCGCGTCGCTCAGCCAGACCTTCAGGTCGGGACCGTCGGAGGTGTCCAGGTTCTCGATCCGGAGGATCCGGCGGCCGTCGGGCAGGGCGAGAACCGCGACCGTGCCGGACGTCCGGTGTTCGTGCGAGATCAACTGACCGGTCAGCAGCACCCTGGTCTGCGGCGCCGGCCGGGAGGCCGGCCGTTGCGGCCCGGCGGAAATTGTCGGTGGCCTGGCCGACGATGAAGTCGTGGAGATCGGAACAGCGCCGGGCAGTGCCTCGTCGACGACCTTGTCGGTGACGAGCCGCCACGGCTGGAAGAGCGGCAGCGCGATCGCTGCCACCACGACGGCGACCGCCGCCGCGGCCGTTCCGGCTGCCCGTTTCCGCATCGTTCGTCCCTCCGTCCCGGAGCTTCCAGTCTGGCGCCCGGACCGCGCCCCCGGCGGCGCGCCGGGCTTACGGAACGTTGACGACTGTCGGCGGACGGCGATACGCTTCCCTTGTTCGAACAGATGTTCGATTACCTCGGGCCCGGTTTCGTCGGGAGGCCGGACCGAGGTGGACCGGACAACTGGACGGCTCCGGTGCGGAGTTGCGGCCGCATCGGAATCCGGTGGTCCCGGCGGGTCCGGCACCGGGGTGGTCCTCGACCCCCACCCCGTGCCCACCCGCCGGGCCGCCGACTCGGGGCCGGTGGTGATCAGGAGGCGATGGGACATGTGGGAGTTCGACGACGCCGTCGAGGTGCACTCGATCGCGGTGGACGGTGTGCAGGTCCCCGACCAGTTCCTCTGGCGCGGCCGCCTCTGGCGGGTCCGCGCGGTCAGGTCCCAGTGGACCGAGACCGCGGCCTGGTGGGAGCGCGGCGTCATCGGCACCGGTGACATCCACGACCCGTACGCCGTCCGCACCGACTTCGCCGGCGCCACCTCTGCGTACGACGCCCGCGCCGAGCGCGCGTTCGACCGGATCGACTCACGGGCCGACTCACGAGCCGACCGGCGGGCCGCGGGTGTCGATTCGCTGGCCCGGATCGACGCGGCCACCGTCGCCGAGGCCTGTTCGGCGGCCCGCGCCGCGGCCCGTCCGGCCCGGGCGCACACAGCCGGCGTGGCAGCGGCGGCCAACCCCCGCTCGCGCCCCGCTGCCACGCTGCCCGCCGGCACGCGTTCGGCCGGCACTCCGGCGGCCGTCGGGGTGCTGGACGCCGACTGGGGACCGGAGCGCACGGTCTTCCGGGTGGAAGCCGGCTGCGGCCGGAGCGGCCGGCAGGAGATGTTCGACCTCGCCCACGACCCGGACTCGGGCCGCTGGCAACTGGAAAGGGTGACCGACCGATGACTGTTTCACCGGTGTCGCCGGCCGCGGCCGGCGCGGCCAGCCGAGAGCTGTTCCGTGCCCGTGCCGCCCTGGCCGAGGCGACGGAGACCAACGACCATCTGATCCGCTACTCGAGCGCCCACGTCGCGGCGCTCCGGGTCGCGGCCGCGGTGCTCGCCGTCCGCGCCCGGCCGGTCCGGTCGGGCAGCCGCCGGCGGGTCCAGCGCAACGCCTGGGTGCTGCTCGCCGAGGTCGCGCCCGAGTTCGGCGAGTGGGCCACGTTCTTCGCCGCCGGCGCCGCCCAGCGCGCCGCCGCCGAGGCGGGGCTGGAGCGCGCCGTCAGCACCCGCGAGGCGGACGACCTGATCCGCGCCGTGGAGACCTTCTACGCCCAGGTGGAAGCCAGCCTGCGGTTGTCCACCACGCCGGTGCTCACCGCGACCACCGACCCGCAGTCCGTCCTGACCCAGTCCTGGATGCAAGCCAGCTGAGGCGCGCATCCGTCCCGCGTTGAGGAGATCCCGACCGTGAGCGAACCCTCCCGAGGCCTCGGCAAGGACCTGTGTGGTCGTGTCCACGCCCTCACCGGTGCCGAGTGCTACCTGCCGGACACCCACTACCCACGTCCCCACCAGGCGTTGTCCGGCGACTCCTGGCACGACGGCCTGTGCACGCAGTGCGCGGGTTCCGGCATCCAGGCCGACATCCTCTGCCCGACCTGCAACGGCACCGCGTTCGAGCCCCTGATCCTGCCCGACACCTACCAACCCGGCTGAGTCGGCCGAAAGGTGTTCATCCGTCGGCCGGGCAGCGTCTAGGGTCGGCGGGGTGAGTGGACTTCCGGTGTTGGATGTCGAGGAGCAGCGGGTTCTCGGGAGCCTGCTGGAGAAGCAGGTCACGGTGCCGGCGTCGTACCCGTTGACGGCGAACGCACTGCGGACGGCGTGCAACCAGACCAGTAACCGGGATCCGGTGGTCGACTACGACCAGGGGACGGTGGAGCGGGTCGCGCGGGCGCTGCGGGACCGGGAGCTGCTGCGGATCGTCTGGGTGGATGTCGGACGGCGCACGCTGAAGTACCACCAGATCCTCGACGAGAAGCTCGAGCTCGCAGCGGACGAGCGGGCGCTCATCACCGTGTTGCTGCTCCGCGGGGCGCAAGCACCGGGCGAGCTGCGGGCGCGGACCGAGCGGCTGCACAAGTTCGAGGACCGCAGCGACGTCGAGGCGTGCCTGCAGCGGATGGCGGCGCGACCCGACCCGCTGGTGCGGGAGCTGGAGCGTCGTGTCGGTCAGCACGACCGTCGCTGGGTCCACCTCCTCGGCCCGGTGCCCGAGGCGGAGGCCGCCGTCGCCGTCGAGAGTGTCGACCGCGACACGGTGATCGCCGACGGAGCGGACGAGCGGGACGCCCGGGTGCGCTCGGCGTACGACGCCGTCGCGGGGACGTATGCGGACGAGTTGCTCGACGAGCTGGACGCGTTGCCGTTCGAGCGGTGGCTGCTCGACCGGGTGGTTGCCCACGCCAACGGCCGCCCGGTGGTGGAGGTCGGCACGGGCCCGGGTCACGTCACGGCGTACCTGGCCGACCGGGGCGCGGACGCCACCGGCATCGATCTCGCGCCCGAGATGATCGCCGAGGCCCGCCGGCGGTTCCCGCACCTGCAGTTCGAGGTCGGCGACCTGCGCCGGCTCGGCCGGCCGCCCGCGAGCTCCGGCTGGGCCGCGGTCCTCGGCTGGTACTCGCTCATCCACCTGGCCGCGTCCGAGCTGCCCGGCGCGATCACCGCGCTGACCCGTCCGCTCGATCCCGGCGGCTGGCTGGTCCTCGCGCTCCACGCCGGCGAAGAAGTCCGGCACGTCGACGAACTGCTCGGCCACGAGGTCAGCCTCGACTACGTCCTCCACGATCCGGCGTACGTCGTCGGCGTGGCCGAAGCCGCAGGCCTCACCGACATCGAGTGGTACCTGCGCGGTCCCATCAGCGCCCGCGCCGAAACCACCCGCCGCCTGTACGTCATCGGCCGGACACCGTCGCACTAGGCCCTGTCTGGCGACTCCGGGTGAGGCAGCACCCCCTCCGATGCTGCCTCAGCCGGATCGGCCGCTGCGTCAGGCCTTGGCGTACGTCTCCGCGGACAGCG
This sequence comes from Kribbella sp. NPDC051936, assembly GCF_040680955.1. Lineage (NCBI taxonomy): Bacteria > Bacillati > Actinomycetota > Actinomycetes > Propionibacteriales > Kribbellaceae > Kribbella > Kribbella sp. NPDC051936. The sequence continues at coordinate 99,173 of NZ_JBFAXS010000004.1, forward strand.
ACTCGAACTCCAGGCCGACCGCCGGGCCGTCGCCGACGACCCACGCGTCGTGCCCGGGCTCGATGACGTAGGCGCTACCCGGCAGCAGCCGCGCCTTGGTGCCGTCGTCGTGGACGACCTCCATCTCGCCGGAGAGCAGGGTTCCGACGTGGCGGACCTGGCAGGAGTCGCCGCCGATGACCGGACGGATGCACTCGGACCAGCGCCAGCCGGGCTGGAAGGTGATCCGGGCGACACTGGCGCCCGGCAGCTTCACGACGTCGACGCTCGTCTTGTCCGGTGAGCGTCGCTCGTCCGGCTCGTCGAAGGACTTGCTGAAGATGGCCATGATCCCTCCCTGGTGATCGCATCTCCCCTGGTGCCGAGAGTGCGCCGATCCCCGCCCCGGCGACAGATCCGGGGACTTAAGGACCGGTTACGACGGGCGGCGGGCAGACCGCGGGCCCGGTGGAAGTAGGGTGTGGCGCGGTGGGGTGGCGTTGGGGGACCGGCTGGAGGGTTGATGGTGGATCGGCGGCGCAGCGTACGGACGGCGTTGGTGGGCGAGGCGCTGCGCGTGGCGTTGGCGGGACGTGAGCGGACCGACCCCGGCGGCGGGCTGGACATCGTCGATCTCGGCGGCGGGACCGGCGGCTTCGCCGTTCCGCTGGCGGTCGAGGGACACCGGGTGACGGTGGTCGACCCGAGCCCGGATGCGCTGGCCTCACTCGAGCGCCGCGCCCGCGACGAAGGCGTCAGCGAGCTGGTCCGCGGTGTCCAGGGCGACGCCGCGGAGCTCCCTGGCCTGGCGGGAGAGTCGAGCGCGGACGCCGTGCTGTGCCACGGGGTGCTGGAGGTCGTCGACGACCCGGTCCAGGCGCTGCAGGCGATGGCCTCGGTGCTGCGCGAGGGCGGCGTACTCAGTCTGCTGGTTGCCCAGCGCAACGCCGTCGTCCTGGCGCGGGCGCTCGCGGGTCACCTGGCCGAGGCGCGGATCGCGCTGCAGGACCCGGACGGGCGCTGGGGTGCGACCGACCCGATGCCGCGGAGGTTCGACGAGGCGGGGATCACCGGACAGCTGGCGGACGCCGGATTCATGGTCCACACCGTGCACGGCGTCCGGACGTTCGCGGACCTGGTGCCGTCGGCGTTCGTCGACTCCGAGCCGGGCGCGGCCGACTCCCTGGCCGAGCTGGAGCGTGCGGCCAGCCAGCACCCGGCGTTCCGCGCGCTGGCGACGCAGCTGCACATCCTCGCCACCCGCTGACCGGCGCTGCGACGGAGGGTGACGAGAGCACTACCTCCGGCGCGCGGGGCGGACGCTTGCTGTGAACCGGCTGTGAGCGACACGCCGAAGGACACAGGTTTGGGACCGGTCTGGCCAGGGCAGTTGCGGGACCGTGACGCGCTGGACAGCCGGTCAGGGTTTCGTGTGACGCGGGCGCGGCCTAGACTGGAGGCGGCCTATCGAGATCGCGCTCATCATGGAGGGATCGACGGTGCCCCTCTCGGAAGAAGAGCAGCGCCAGTTCGAGCAGCTCGAACGTGCCCTTGCTGCGGAAGACCCGAAGTTCGTTTCCGCCATGCGTGGGACCAATGTGCGCTTGTACTACAAGCGCCGGGCAGTGCTTGCCGGCGTTGGATTCGTGCTGGGCATCGCGGTGCTGATGACCGGTGCGATCATTCCCAACACCATCATCGGAGTCATCGGCTTCGTGATGATGGTGGCGTGCCTGTACGTCGCGGCGCTGAGCATGAAGCGGATCAGCAACGCGGGGGAGTCCGACGACATCCCGCCGCCGCCGCCGACGAAGCGGCACCGGACCAAGCACGACTCGTCCGGCAGCTTCATGGAGCGTATGGAAGACCGCTGGCGCCGCCGCCGCGACGAGGATCTCTGACCACTTTCGAGCACCGCTCGACCCTTCTCGAGACCTTTCGACCGCACCCGTGCCCTGGTGGGACGGGTGCGGTCGTCTCTCGGCCCTCCGGCGTGACACCGTTCGTCCCATGCTCACTATCGGACGCCTGGAATCCACTGACCGTGCCGCTTGGCAGACCCTGTTCGCCGGCTACAACGAGTTCTACGGCCGCACGATGCCGGACGAGTTCTTCGAGCAGGCGTGGACCAGGTTCCAGCGTGACGAGGAGATCCACGCGCTCGGCGCCCGCCTCGACGGGCACCTGGTCGGCATCGTCCACTTCCTGACGCACGCGAGCACGACGGCGCCGGACTCCTGCTATCTGCAAGACCTGTTCACCGCGCCCGAGGCCCGCGGCCGGGGTGTGGCGCGGGCACTCATCGCAGCCGTCACCGACTGGGCCCGCGACCGTGCGTGCGGGCGCGTGTACTGGTCGACGCACGAATCCAACGCGACCGCCCGCCGGCTCTACGACCAGGTGGCCGAGAACCGGGGGTTCATCCTCTACCAGATCCCGCTGTGAGTCAGTTGGTGCGCGGGCGCTTCGGAAGAATCAGCGAGCGGAGCCGGGCCAGGAGCAGGTCGAAATCGTCGAGCAGGTCGGACGCCTCGGTGGTGCCCCGGCTCAGGTACCAGCGCCACGACGGCGGCAGCAGCCGTGCCCGCCAACGCCGACGGAGCCGGGCCTGGGACCAGAGCGCCTCGCGTACCGCGGCCGCGTCCGCACGCAGGTCCAGTTCGCGATGCGTGTCCTCGGCGTACCGCAGCGCCTCGATCCCTCGGGCCAGCCGGCGTGCGGCGCCGTGGTTCTCCTCGGGGAGCTTGGACACCAGCCACTGACCGGCCTGCCGCGGCGTCGCGATGTCGGACCAGTCGAGGCCGAGATCGCGCGAGGTGTCCCGGACCTCCGCCCACAGCCCTTCGGCCGCGGCCCGTCCCGGTGGCCGCAGGAAGCGCCGGCGCCGGGTCAGCGTGCGGATCAGCCAGGGGACGCAGAGCAGCAGGACGACGCCCAGGCCGGCCGCGATCGCCTTGCCGCCGCCGTTGGTGAACCAGTTGCCGGAGTCAACGATCACGGAGCCGTTGTCGTTCGGCAGGTTCGGGTCGTTCCGCGGGCGGGTGACACCGGGGGTCTCCCGGTCGCCCGGCGTGGTCGGCACGTTGGTCGGCGCGGTCGTCGGGTTGGTCGGGTTCTCGGTGGCGGCGATCGTCCAGTTCGGCGTGGCCGAGACCCGCGCGGACGGCGTCGGCTCGAACCGGACCCAGCCGACGCCCTGGAAGTACAGCTCCGGCCACGCGTGCATGTCGTGCATCCGGACCGTGTAGTCGCCGTCCTTGCCGGCGGTGCCGGGCAGGAAGCCGATCCCGACCCGGGACGGGATCCCGATGATCCTGGCCATCAGGGCCATCCCGGTGGCGAACTGCTCGCAGTACCCTTCCTTGTTGGTCAGCAGGAAGTCCTCGAGGGCCGCCATACCGCTGCCCTTGGCGTTCTGCGTGCTGTAGGTGAAGCCGCCGCCGCTGCGGAACCAGTTCTGGATCAGCACGGCCGCCTCGAACTTGTTGTCCTTGGCCGCGGCGGTGATCTCGTACGTCTTCTGCTTGATGTCGGCCGGCGTCCGCTGCGGCACGACCGACGTGTACTGGTCGGGCGCGCTGGTGGTGATCGCGTCGTGCAACTGCTCCGGGCTCGGCTGCACGTCGTACGACGTCAGCTTGTACTTCTTGCCGCCGACGATCGAGCCGTTCGACGAGACCACGTCCAGCGAGCCGGCGTCGTAGCGCCAGTCCCGCTTCAGCGAGATCGAGCGCAGCGGGTACGGAACCGGGGCGAACTGGGACCTGAACGTCCGGGTGACGTCGATCTCCATCGAGGTCTGCTGCACCTTCGACAGGTCGCCGGAGTAGCCGGGCGGCGGGGTCAGGTCGCCGCCGTTGAGCTTCTGCCCGGGCGAGCGCGGCGCGATCCGCCAGGTGTTGCCGTCGAACAGGTCGAGCGCGGTCAGCCGCAGGTACGTGCCGCCGGTCGGGCCGCCCTTGTAGGTGAGCGCCACGACGTTGTCGCCGCGCTTCAGGTTCTTGCCCATGTCCAGCATCGGGTCGGTCGACGAGATGCTCGCCCCGATCCCGCTGCCGCTCCCGCCGCCGGCGAGGCCGTTGCCGATCACACCTTCCGGCAGCGTCGGCAGCAACGCGGGCAGCAGGGCGGCGATCGCGACGACGGTCAGCCCGATCCGGCGGCCGGCCTGCCCGAGCGCCGACGCCTCGACGGGCTCGGCCGCGTCGAGATGCGAGACGCCCGAGATCCGGCGTCCCCAGCGGCTCAGCCGGCTGCGGCCCTCGGCGGACAGCAGCAGGATGTACCCGATCGCGGGCGGGATGAACAGCAGCCACGGCAGCCCGCCGTGCACGGTCGCGGCGGGCACCGTGTACATGATCAGCAGCAGCAGCCCGGACCACGCGGCCTGGCGCAGCTGGACGGCGATCACGTGGATCAGGAATCCGGCCGCCGCGATCACCGACACCGCGAACAGCGTGAGATGGGAGTCCTGGGGCAGCGGCGCGCTGAACCGGTTGATCGAGTCCATCGCGTCGACCATCTGCGCGTTGAACTCGAGCGCCGTCGCCTTCAGCGGCAGCACCCCGAATTTCATCGTGTCGTGCAGGAAGAACAGCGACAGCAGCTCGACCAGCACCACCAGCTGGACGATCGGTACGACGATGCGCGGGGCGCGCAGGTTCTGCAGCAGGACGCCGACCCCCGTCATCAGCGCGCACAGGAACGCGCTGATGAACAGGAACGGGCCGGAGAACACCGGCGTGAGGACCATCGCCCCCAGCACGGTCGCTCCCCAGGCGGCGAGGGAGATCCTGGCTTGTCCGGTCATGCGATTCGTCCGCTTCGTAGGCCTAGCCCGGACCATACGGTCGGGAGGTGGTCGCCGCGGCGGACTCTGGCGACTCGCCAGCCGTTCCTGCGCAGCTCGTTCTCGGTGGCGTCCGTGGCGGCGTTCAGCCGGGCCGCCTTCTCGGTTGCCTCGGCGCCGACCGCCCAGCTCGCGGCGTCCAGCACCAGCGCGACACCGGTCGCCTGGCTGGTCCGCCAGCGGTTCAGGGCAGTGATGTCCTCACTGCCGCAGGCGCCGACGATGGCGATCACGAGGCTCGGGTCCTGCGCGTGCCGGTCGACGGTCAGCAACGGGCCGAGCTCGGCGTACTTGTGCTCCTCGACCGTCGCGCACTCGGTCAGCAGCTGCTGCTGCGTGAGCGGCTGGTGCACCGCCGCGGACGACCGGTGCGTGATGGCCGACAGCGTGGTCGGCCCGCCGAGCATCGTGGTGACATAGCCGCGCCGCATCCGGTCGATACCGATCGAGGCGGCCGCGCTGACCGCCCACTCCAGGCTGGACGACGGGCCGTGCCCGTGGTGCGAGATCGTCCGCGCGTCCAGGAACAGCGCGCACCGGCTCTGCCAGGGCTGCTCCTCGCGGCGGACCATCAGCTCGCCGCGGCGCGCGGTCGACCGCCAGTGCACCCGGCGCAGGTCGTCGCCGTCGCGGTACTCGCGGACCGTCGCGTCCTCCTCGCCGGCGGCCGCGATCGCCCGCGGCCGGTTCTCACCGGATCCGGCGCGGTCCGCACCGAGCCGGACCTCGGGCAGCTTGTAGACCCGCGGCGTGACCAGCAGATGCTGGCTGCGGGTGAACGTCCGGGTCGTCTCCACCAGCCCGAACGGATCGGCCACCGTCAGCATCAACGGGCCGACCTGGAACAGGCCGCGGACGTCGGACTTGACCGGGTACGTGACGGTCCGGCGCCAGTTCGGGCTGACCCGGTCGACGACGAACCGCGGGCGGTGGCCCAGTACATAAGGAATACGGTCCTCGAGCAGCAGCAGCCCCGCGGGCATCCGGCCCTGGTTGCTCAGCGCCAGCTCGACGGTCGCCGGCGTCCCGACCGGCACCTGGTCCGGCGCGAGGCTGCGCCGTACCTGGAGCCGCAGCCGGGTCCGGCCGACGACGAGCGCCGCCACGACCGGCAGCGCGGCCAGCAGGATGCCGACGCGCAGCAGATCCTTCTGGCCGAGCAGGAGAGCGCACAGCGAAGCCGTGAGACCGGCCGCGACGAACGCCCGCCCTCTGGTGGTCAGTCCGCGCAAAGCCTGCCGCATGTCTCAGTCCCGGCGGGTGCGGGGGAGCGGCACGCTCGCCACGAGTCCGGAGATGATGTCGGCCGCACCGCGCCCACCGAGATGCGCTTCGGCCGCCGGCAGCACGCGGTGCGCGAGCACCGGTACCGCGAGCTCCTGGATGTCGTCCGGCAGCACGAACTCCCGCGAGTCCAGCGCGGCCGCCGCGCGCGCGGCGCGGATCAGGTGCAGCGTCGACCGCGGGCTGGCGCCCAGCCGGAGCTCCTGCGAGCGGCGGGTCGCGCCGACCAGGGCCACGGCGTACTCCTTCACGGACTCCGACACGTGCACCGACTGCACCGTCTTCACCAGGCGCAGGATCTGCTGGCCGTCGGTGACCGGCTGCAGGCTCTGCAGCGGGTCGTCGGCCGCGTGGCCGTCCAGCATCCGCAGCTCGGCGGCCGGCTCCGGGTAGCCCATCGACACCCGGGCCATGAACCGGTCGCGCTGCGCCTCCGGCAGCGGGTACGTGCCTTCCATCTCGATCGGGTTCTGCGTCGCGATCACCATGAACGGCGCCTCGAGCTGGTACGTCGTGGTGTCGACGGTGACCTGACGCTCCTCCATCGACTCCAGCAGCGCGGCCTGCGTCTTCGGCGAGGCGCGGTTGATCTCGTCGCCGACGACGATGTTCGCGAACACCGCGCCGGGCTTGAACTCGAAGTCGCGGATCTCCTGGTTGAAGACCGAGACGCCGGTGATGTCCGACGGCAACAGGTCCGGCGTGAACTGGATCCGTCGCACGCTGCAGTCGATCGACTTCGCCAGCGCCTTGGCCAGCATCGTCTTACCGACGCCCGGTACGTCCTCGATCAGCAGATGCCCCTCGGCCAGCAGAACCGTGACGGCCACCTCGACGACGTCGGACTTGCCCTCGATCACCTGTTCCATGGCCCGCCGTACCCGGCCCGCCACCTCGGACAGCTCGTCGAAGTCCCCGGCTCCTGCCAGCGGCGAGCTGGTCGCGGTGCTGCTCACTCTGTGTCCTCCCCATTCGTTGACTGCCGACACATTCTGTCCCGCTGCGGGGGTCGGGCCTAGAGTCACGGAAGTTTCGTTACCTGGCGTTTCGGTGTCCATCGGCGCACGCCCTCACGGCGGGGTCGGAAAAGTCTTCCCCCCAGCGTACGGGCGGTGAAAGCAGTGTGCGGGGCGTACGACGCTGCGAACCGCTGTCTGGTTCACGGTTCCGGGCCGCGAAGAGTTCATCCGACGAACCTGCGACGACCGACCTTGAGCACCGACCAACCGTCTCCGGCGCCTCCGAATGGTTGGCCCGTGCCCAAAGTCGACTGCGCGTTGCCGTCCTCCACTTTGCTCCACTGCGTCCTCCACTTCGCTCCACAGGGGCTTGTGGAGGTGGGATGGGGTGACGGCTGAGTCGGCAGCGACACGCTGGCGCTGAGCGTGAATTCAGGCGGCACAGGGGCGTAACGGGGCGGAAGTTGGTTGACGGTGGTGGAAAGTGGAGTAAGGTGGAGCGCAGTGGAACTGAAGTGGTGGAAACACTCGCCTGAGTCGGAAAGTCCGCAACGGGGAGGTGGAGCGTGTTCCTCGGAACTCACTTCCCCAAGCTCGACGACAAGGGCCGGCTGTTCCTGCCGGCGAAGTTCCGCGACGAGCTCGCCGACGGCCTGGTGATCACCCGTGGACAGGAGCGATCGCTGTCCGTGTGGCCGGAGCGTGAGTTCGTCCAGCTGACCGAGCAGTTGAAGCAGGCCCCGATCACCAACAAAGGTGCCCGGGACTACCTCCGGATGCTGTTCGCCGGCGCCTCGAACGAGATGCCGGACAAGCAGGGCCGGGTCACCATCCCGCCGATGCTGCGCGACTATGCGTCACTGGATCGCGACTGTGTCGTCATCGGGGCGATGAATCGGGTGGAGATCTGGAACACGGAGAACTGGAACCGGTACTCCGCGGAGCAGGAGCAGGCGTTCGCCGACCTGTCCGAGGAAGTACTGCCCGGGATCTTCTGATCATCAAGCTGAACAGTGTGCGAGGACTGGAACACACCGACCGTCCGGTGAGATCACGGGTCCGACTTCCGACCTGGAGTGTTGGCGTCACTTCCCCGGCGCCAAGACCCACAGGTACTTCCCCGGAAGGCGTACCCGCGATCTGACCGGACGGTGCTGTCTCCGGGCCGTCTACGCACCACATGACCTGCGGGGGCAGGGTCGTCCCCGCGGCGACGGGAAGGGTCGAGATGGACGCTGCGGAGCGGCATGTGCCGGTGATGCTGGAGCGCGTCGTCGCGCTGCTGGCGCCGGCGCTCGCGCGACCCGGTGCCGTCGTCGTCGACGCGACCCTCGGCCTCGGCGGTCATTCCGAGGCGTTCCTGCGGCAGTTCCCCGAGGTCCGGCTGATCGGCCTCGACCGGGACCCGAACGCGTTGCGGCTGGCCGGCGAGCGCCTGGCGCCGTACCAGGAGCGGATCACCCTCGTGCACGCGGTGTACGACGAGTTGCCGCGGGTGCTGGCCGACCTCGACGTCGCGGCGATCGACGGCATCCTGTTCGACCTCGGCGTCTCGTCGATGCAGCTGGACGAGGCCGACCGCGGGTTCGCGTACGCGCAGGACGCGCCGCTCGACATGCGGATGGACCCGACCGGCCCGACCACGGCGGCCGACATCGTCAACACCTACAGCGCGGCCGACCTGGCCCGGATCCTGTTCCAGTACGGCGAGGAGAAGTTCGCCCGCCGGATCGCGGACCGGATCGTCCGCGAGCGGGAGACCGAGCCGTTCACGAACAGCGCCCGGCTGTCCGAGCTGGTCCGCAACGCGATCCCGCAGGCCGCCCGGCGGACCGGCGGGCACCCGGCGAAGCGGACCTTCCAGGCGTTGCGGATCGAGGTGAACGGGGAGCTCGACGTGCTGCGCCGCGCGCTGCCCGCCGCGCTCGAGGCGCTCGCGCTGCACGGCCGGATCGTGGTGATGAGCTACCACTCGCTCGAGGACCGGATCACCAAGCAGGCGTTCGCGCCGGGCACGAAGTCCGACGTACCGGACGACCTCCCGGTGATCCCGGCCGGGCACGAACCGTATCTGAAGCTACTGACCCGGGGCGCCGAACGGCCGACCGAGGAGGAGGTCGCGGCGAACCCACGTGCCGCCTCCGCTCGCGTGCGGGCGGCCGAGCGGATCCGGGAGAGGGGACTGGTGGCCTGATGAGTACTGTCTTCAGCCCGCAGAAGGCGCGGGTGACTCCGGTCGCCAGTGGCCCGGCGAAGAAGCCGCAGCCGCGGCTCCGGGTGGTGTACGGCGCACCGTTCCGGCCGCCGCGGATGCCGTTCGTCATCTTCGTGGTGTCGCTGCTGGCCGCCGGACTGGTCGGTCTGCTGCTGCTGAACACCGAACTGCAGAGCGGCACGTTCAACATCACCAAGCTGAGCTCGCAGGCCGATCAGCTCCGTGACCAGCAGGAGCAGCTGGAGAAGCAGGTCCGGACGCTGGAGTCGCCGCAGAACCTGTCCGACCGCGCGCTGCGGATGGGCATGGTGCCGAACCCGAACCCGGTGTTCCTGCGGCTGTCCGACGGACGGGTGCTCGGCGTACCGGCCGAGGGTAAGGCCGGCGCCGGTACGGCGATGTTCGGGCCGGGGACGCCGACCGGCAAGGCGACCGCCAAGCCGCCGGTGACTCCGGTGAAGCCCGTGACGCCGGTCAAGCCGACGGCCGGGACGACCAAGCCGGGGACGACCACGCCGGGGACGACCAAGCCGGGCACCACCAAGCCGCCCACGACCGCCACGAAGCCGCCGGCCGGTACCACCAAGCCGCCGGCCACGACGAAGAAGCCCGCCACGACCACACGGGGATGATCGGATGACGGACCGACGGGGAAACGAGCCGCCGCCACGAAAGCGTGGTGCTGCTCCGGGCCGGGACAACCCGCCCCGCAAGGCTCAACCCCGTCGTCCTTCCGCTACGGACAGTGGTCGCACCGTCCCACCCCGCCCCGAGTCCACCCGCGAACGCCTCCTCCGCAAGGCCCGCGAAGAGCAGGAACGCGCACGGGCCGCGGCGGCTCCACGCCCAGTGAAGAAGGCCGCGTCGAAGAGGCCTTCCAGTGGTACGCCGGCAGCTCGCAAGCAGGCTCAGCCGACCGGAGCCGCCAAGCGCCCGGTCAAGAAGACTGCGAAGCGCCCGGTCAAGAAGACGGCCTCGGCGAAGAAGCGGCCGCCGCAGAACAGGCCTCGGCCGCGGCCGAAGAAGCGCCGGGTGAAGAAGCCGCCGCGGATGCTGCGGCTCGGGCGGCCGGCGTTGCGGTTGCGGATGACGTTCGGCGTGATGGCGTTCGTGCTGTCGCTGTTCGCCGGGCGGCTCGTGCTGCTCCAGGGCGTGGACCCGGACAGCTACGCGCAGGCGGCGACCAAGGAGAACGCCCGCTCGTTCACCCTGCACGCCAACCGCGGCACCATCACCGACCGCAACGGCGTCGAGCTCGCGGTCACCGAGGACGCGGTCGCGATCACCGCGGACCCGCAGCAGACGAAGCCGGTGGCCCAGCAGCTGGCCGCGATCCTGGCCCCGAAGCTCCCCGGGACGACCGCCGCGAAGCTCGTCGCGGCGATGTCCGGCCCCGGCCGCTTCGAGTACCTGGCCCGCCAGGTCAGCCCGACCGTGTGGACCGCGATCCAGGCCGAGATCAAGGCCGCGAACGCGCCCATCGCCGAGCAGAACAAGGGCAAGCCGAAGGAGCAGCAGGCGCCGCTGCTGGCCGGCCTCTACACCGAGGAAGACCCGATCCGCAGCCACCCGAACGGCAGCATCGCGGCCACCCTGGTCGGCGTCACCGGCGCCGACGGCAAGGGCCAGTCCGGGCTCGAGTACGGCCTGAACGCGAAGCTGTCCGGCAAGGACGGCCAGGCGATGTACGAGGTCGATGCCAAGGGCAACAAGATCCCGAACGCGAACCACACCGTGCAGGAACCGAAGCCCGGTCTCGGCGTCGAGCTGACCCTGGACACCGACCTGCAGTACTTCGCGCAGAAGCGGATCGAGAAGGCGGTGCGGGACTACAAGGCCAGCTCCGGCACGGTGGTCGTGATGGACGTGAAGTCCGGCGAGCTGATGGCGATGGCGAACTACCCGACGTTCGACCCGAACACGAAGTACAAGGCGTCCGAACTGAACAACCCGGCGCTGGAGCGCAGCTACGAGCCGGGTTCGGTGCAGAAGGTGGTCACGATGGCCGCCCTCGCCGACGCCGGGATCATCGACCTGAACACCAAGCTGCAGGTCCCCGGCAGCATCGACGTGCAGCGCCGGATCATCAAGGACCACTGGTCGCACGACACCATGAACCTGACCATCTCCGGGGTGATCGCGAAGTCGTCGAACGTCGGCACGATCATGGCCGCGCAGAAGATGCCGATCGCGCAGTTCGTGAAGTACCTGCACGACTTCGGTTTCGGCGAGCCGACCGGCCTGAACTTCCCGGGCGAGACCAAGGGCCTGCTGACGCCGGGTGACGAGTGGCCCGAGCTGACCCGGTCGAACGTGGCGTTCGGCCAGGGCCTCTCGGTGAACGCCGTTCAGGAGACCGCCGCGGTGAACGCGGTGGCGAACGGCGGCGTCTACGTGCCGCCGAAGCTGGTCCGCAACTACGTCGACGCCAACGGCGCCAAGATCCCGAACCAGACCGCCCCGGCCCGTCGCGTGGTGAGCGAGAAGGCGGCCAAGGAGGTCACCACGATGATGGAGGCGGTGACCGCGAAGAAGGGCACCGCGCCGCAGGCCGCGATCGACGGCTACCTGGTGGCCGGCAAGACCGGTACCGCCCAGCAGGTCGTTCCCGGGACCGGCAAGTACGGCAACTGGGCGACTTCTTTCGCCGGATTCGCCCCGGCCGACAACCCACGGTTCGTGACGTACGTCGTACTGCACGATCCCCAGGGTGCCCGGGGTGGTGGTCTCCAAGGAGGACCGGTGTTCCGAGACGTGATGAGCTACGCGTTGCAGAAGTACGTCGTACCGCCGACGGGTGCGACGCAGCCGAACATCCCGCTGACGTGGAAGTGACGCCCAGCCTGGTGACACACAGTCTGGTGACGCAGGGTCAGATAGGAGTCACGGGGCCTGGAGCGGTAGCCTCAGGGCCCGTGTCCACCCCTACCGCCGCCGGCGGCGCGGTCGCAGCGATCAGGCCACGGCACGTCGTGCCGGTCAGCCTCGCCGACCTCGCGAACGTCGCCCGAACACAACCTCCGGCAGAGTCGCCGGTGGCAGTGACCGGCGTTTCCCTCGACTCGCGTTCCGTCCTTCCCGGCGACCTGTACGCCGCTTTGCCCGGTGCGGTCACGCACGGTGCGGAGTTCGTCGCACGCGCCCAGCAAGCGGGGGCGGTCGCCGTCCTGACCGACCCGGCCGGAGCGGACCGCGCCGCGGCCACGGGCCTTCCGGTGCTGGTCGTCGACAAGCCGCGCGGCGTGCTCGGAGCGGTCGCGTCCTGCGTGTACGGCGAGCCGACCAGCGCGCTCCGGCTGCTCGGTGTGACCGGCACGAACGGCAAGACGACCACGAGCTTCCTGCTGGACTCCGTGCTCCGGGAGCTCGGCCCGACGGCGCTCATCGGGACGATCCAGACCCGCATCGGCGACGAGGTCGTGAAGAGCGTCCGGACCACCCCGGAGGCCACCGACCTGCAGGCGCTGTTCGCGGTGATGCGGGAGCAGTCCGTGGCCTGGTGCTCGATGGAGGTGTCGAGTCACGCGCTGGCGATGGGCCGCGTCGACGGCGCGCGCTACGCGGTCGCCGGGTTCCTCAACCTCACGCAGGACCATCTGGACTTCCACAAGACGTTCGAGGACTACTTCCAGGCGAAGGCCTCGTTGTTCACCCCGGAGCGGTGCGATGTCGCCGTGGTGACGATCGACGACGAGTACGGGCGCCGGCTCGCGGCGCAGACCGTCGTACCGACCGTCACCGTGTCGACGAAGGGCGACGCCGACTGGACCGTCGCGGGCCTGCACCGGTCGGAACACGGCGGCACGATGATCGACGTCCGGGGCCCGGGCGAAGCGTTCACGGTAGAGATCGCCCTGCCCGGTGACTTCAACGTCGCCAACGCGCTGCTCGCGACCGCGATGCTGCGGCAGGTCGGCGTACCGGTCGAGACGATCGCGGCCGGGCTGCGGACGGCGAGTGTGCCGGGGCGGATGGAGACGTTCACCCGCGCGGACGGTCTGGCGGTGATCGTGGACTACGCGCACACGCCGGACGCGGTCGCGCTGGCGCTGCGGGCCGCGCGCGGCGCGACCAAGGGCCGGCTGTTCGCGGTCGTGGGCTGCGGCGGCGACCGGGACCCGTGGAAGCGGCCCGCGATGGGCGCCGAGGCCGCCCGGGCGGCGGACGTGGTGATCATCACCGACGACAACCCGCGCAGCGAGGACCCGGCGGCGATCCGCGCCGCCGCGCTGGCCGGCGCGCGGGACGCCGTACCGCAGGTGGACCTGCACGAGATCGGCGACCGGCGGCGGGCGATCGCGTCCGCGATCGAGCTGGCCGGCCCGGGCGACACCGTCGTCGTCCTCGGGAAGGGTCATGAGACAGGCCAGGACGTCGGCGGCGTGATCCACCCGTTCGACGACCGCGAAACCGTGCGTGAGTTGCTGGAGGCAAACCGGTGATCCCTGTCAGTTGCGGCGAGATCGCCGACGCCGTCCGCGGTGAGCTCGTGGGCGCCGAGCCCACGGCCGTCGTGGATGGCGCGGTGGTGATCGACTCCCGGGCGGCGGGACCGGGCGGCCTGTTCGTCGCCCTGCCCGGCGAGCGCGTCGACGGCCACGACTTCGTCGGTACGGCGACCGCGGCCGGCGTCACCGTCTCGCTCACCACCCGGCCGGTCGAGGGCAGCCCCTGCATCGTCGTCGACGACGCGCAGCGGGCGCTCGGCGACCTGGCCCGGTTCGTGATCGGCAAGCTGCCCGGCCTGACGGTGATCGCGCTGACCGGGTCCTCGGGCAAGACCAGCACCAAGGACCTGATCGGCCAGCTGATCAGTCCGTACGGCGAGACCGTGGTGCCGGAGGGCTCGTTCAACAACGAGATCGGACACCCGCTGACCGCGCTCCAGGCGACCGTCGCGACCAAGTACCTGATCGCCGAGATGGGTGTCCGGAGCCTGGGCGACATCACCTACCTGACCGGGATCACGCCGCCGCAGGTCGGCCTGGTGCTGAACGTCGGCACCTCGCACATCGGCAAGCTCGGGTCCCAGGACAACATCGCGCTCGCCAAGGGCGAGCTGATCGAGGCCGTCAGGCCGGGCGGCATCGCGATCCTGAACGCCGACGACCACCGGGTGGCCGCGATGCGGAGCCGGACGACCGAGCGGGTGCTGACCTTCGGCGAGGCGCCCGAGGCCGACGTCCGGGCCACGGACGTCAAGATCGACGGCGAGGGGCGGCCCGCGTTCACGCTGCACATCGGCGACTTCGGCGCGGACGTCGGGTTGCGGTTCATCGGCGAGCACTACGTGTCGAACGCGCTCGCCGCAGCTGCGGTCGGAGTCGCGATCGGTCTGACGCCGGAGCAGATCGCCGGCGGCCTGAACGCCGCCACCCGGGTGTCCGCGGCGCGGATGGAACTCACCGAGCGGCCGGACGGCGTCACCGTCATCAACGACGCCTTCAACGCGAACCCGGAGTCGACCCGCGCGGCGCTGAAGTCGCTGGCCGCCATCGGCCGGTCCCGCGGCGCGCGGACCTGGGCGGTGCTCGGCGAGATGCTCGAGCTCGGCGACGTCTCCGCCGACGAGCACGACGCGATCGGCCGGCTGGCCGTCCGGCTGGACGTGAACCGGCTGGTCGTGGTCGGCGAGGGCGCGAAGCCGATCCACCTCGGCGCATCGCTGGAAGGCTCGTGGGGCAACGAGTCCGCGTTCGTGGAGACCATCCCCGAGGCGCTGGAGTTGCTGCGCAAGGAGCTGCGCGCCGGTGACGTGGTGCTGGTGAAGTCCTCGAAGGCCGCCAAACTGCGCAGCCTCGCCGACGCCCTGCTGGAGGAACAGCAGTGATCTCGATCCTGTTCGGCGGCGCCGTCGCGATGGTGCTGACGCTGCTCGGCACCCGCTACGCGATCAAGTGGCTGGCCCGGCGCGGGTACGGCCAGGAGATCCGCGACGACGGCGTGAAGTCCCACCAGATCAAGCGCGGTACGCCGACCATGGGCGGCTTCGTCTTCATCATCGCGACCATCGTCGGGTACTTCGCGGCGAAGCTGTTCACGATGACGCCGCCGAGCGCCTCGGCGATCCTGGTGCTGTTCCTGTTCGCCGGGATGGGCGCGGTCGGGTTCCTGGACGACTTCATCAAGATCTTCCGGCAGCGCAGCCTCGGTCTGCGCAGCAAGGCGAAACTGGCCGGCCAGACGCTCGTCGCGGTGATCTTCGCGGTGCTCGCGCTGCAGTTCCCGGACGAGCGCGGCCAGCGGCCGGCGTCGCCGTTCATCTCGTTCATCCGCGACATCGGCTGGCTGGAGCTGCCGGCCATCCTGGTGATCATCTGGATCCTGCTGCTGATCGCCGGCATGTCGAACGGCGTGAACCTCGCCGACGGCCTGGACGGCCTGGCCACGGGCGCGTCGATGATGGTGTTCGGCGCCTACACGCTGATCTGCATCTGGCAGTTCAACCAGAGCTGCGCGACCGCCCAGGGCGTCGGCGCGAAGTGTTACGAAGTACGAGATCCGCACGATCTGGCCGTCGTCGCGGCATCCCTGACCGGTGCGCTGTTCGGCTTCCTGTGGTGGAACGCGTCGCCGGCCAAGATCTTCATGGGCGACACCGGTTCGCTGGGGCTCGGCGGCGCGCTGGCCGGCATGGCCGTGATGACCCGGACCGAGCTGCTGGTGCTGTTGCTCGGCGGCCTGTTCGTCGTCATCACCGCCTCGGTGATCCTGCAGGTCGGCTACTTCAAGATCACCAAACAGGCCACCGGCGTCGGTAAACGCCTGTTCCTGATCGCCCCGCTGCATCACCACTTCGAGATGCTCGGCTGGGAACAGGTGAACGTGGTGATCCGGTTCTGGATCATCCAGGGCCTGTGCGTCGTGATCGGACTCGGGGTCTTCTACGCGGAATGGGTGACCGGATGAGTCTCGAGACCCGCACGTCCGACGGTTGGGCGACGGCCCGGTTCGTGGTGCTCGGCTTCGGTACGGCGGGCTATGCCTGCGCCGACTCGCTGATCCAGGCCGGCGCCGAGCACCTCGTCGTCCTGGACGACCGCGACACCGAGGCGCTGCGCGAGAAGGCGCAGATCCTGGAGACGCTCGGGGCCACGATCACGCTCGGCCCGGGCAGCACGGCCGAGCTGCCGAAGGACGTCGACGTGGTCGTCACGTCGCCCGGCGTTCCGCCGCACGCGCCGCTGCTCGCGCAGGCCGCCGAGCGGGACGTGCCGATCTGGAGCGAGATCGAGCTGGCCTGGCGGCTGCGCGACCCGGAGCACGCGGCGCCGTGGCTGTGCATCACCGGCACCAACGGCAAGACCACGACCGTGCAGATGCTGACCGCGATGCTGGCGGCGGCCGGCCACCGTGCCGTTGCCGCGGGCAACGTCGGGCTGCCGCTGCTGGAGGCGGTCATGGACCCCGAGCCGTACGACGTGATCGCGGTCGAGCTGTCCAGCTACCAGCTGCACTACACGCACTCGATGTCGGCGCACGCGGCCGCCGTCCTGAACATCGCGCCGGACCATGTCGACTGGCACGGGTCGCTCGAGGCGTACGCGCAGGACAAGGGCCGGATCTACGAGAACTGCCAGGTCGCGTGCGTGTACAACGTCGCGGACCCGGCCACCGAGCACCTGGTCGAACAAGCCGACGTGATCGAGGGCTGCCGGGCGATCGGCTTCACCCTCGGTACGCCGGGACTGTCGATGCTCGGCCTGGTCGACGACCTGCTCGTCGACCGCGCGTTCGTGGAGCAGCGCAAGACGTCGGCGCTGGAGCTGGCCTCGATCGGCGACGTCACGCCGCCCGCTCCGCACAACGTCGCGAACGCGCTGGCAGCCGCCGCGCTGGCCCGCGCGTTCGGCGTCCCGGCGACCGCGATCCGCGACGGGCTGCGCGGGTTCCGGCCCGACAAGCACCGGATCGCACACGTCGCGGACGTTGCCGGGGTCAACTATGTCGACGACTCCAAGGCCACCAACCCGCACGCCGCGCAGGCGTCGCTGCTGGCCTACGAGCACGTGGTGTGGATCGCCGGCGGTCAGGCGAAGGGCGCGACGTTCGACGAGCTGGTGATCGCGGCGCGCAAGCGTTTGCGTGCGGTTGTCCTGCTCGGGCAGGACCGGGACGTGATCGCCCAAGCTCTGGAGCGACACGCACCGGATGTCCCGAGGATCGTCGTCGAGTCAACCGACACTGGTGCCATGGAGATCGTGGTGGGGGAGGCGGCGAAGCTCGCACAGGTGGGTGACACCGTGCTGCTCGCGCCCGGCTGCGCGTCCTGGGACATGTTCGCCAACTACGGAGCCCGCGGCGACGCCTTCGCCGAAGCCGTACGCCGACTGGGGTGATCGCGTGACGTCGATCGCGGATCAGCCGGACCAGAAGAAGCAGAGCGAGCGCCCGTGGATCGCGGCGATCAAGGAGGTCCTCGACCGCCCGCTGACGTCGTACCACATCGTGCTCGGGGCGACCGGCCTGCTGCTGGTGCTCGGCCTGATGATGGTGCTGTCGGCGTCCAGCGTGCTGTCGCTGCGCGCGAACGGGAACAGCTACACGATCTTCGTCCGGCAGCTGATCTGGGTCGGCGTCGGCCTCCCGATGGCGTACGTCGCCTCGCGGATGACGCCCCGGCACTTCCGCATGCTCGCGTACGTCGCGCTGCTCGGCTCCGTGTTCCTGCTGGTGCTCACCTACATCCCGGGTCTCGGCGTCGGGGTGAACGGCAACACCAACTGGCTGAACCTCGGCGGCCCGTTGCAGATCCAGCCGAGTGAGTTCGCCAAGCTCGCGATGGTGATGTGGTGTGCGGACCTGTATGCCCGCAAGGAGAAGCTGCTCACCCAGTGGAAGCACCTGCTGGTCCCGATGGTGCCGGTGTGCGGTCTGGTGATCGCGCTGGTCGTCGGGCAGCACGACCTCGGCACGGCGCTGGTGCTGATGGCGATCATGATCGGGCTGATCTGGGTGGTCGGCGCACCGACCCGCCTGTTCGTCGCGACGATCGCGGTCGTCGGCACCATCGCGACGTACTTCGTGATGACGGCCCAGCACCGGCTCGACCGGGTCACGTCGTTCATGAACCCGTTCGGCGACGCGTCCGGGATCGGCTGGCAGGCGTACCACTCGTTCTACGCGCTCTCGACCGGCGGCTGGTGGGGCGTCGGGATCGGCAACAGCCGGCAGAAGTGGGGCAACCTGCCGGAGGCGCACACCGACTTCATCTTCTCGGTCATCGGTGAGGAGCTCGGCCTGGTCGGGTCGCTCACCGTGCTCGCCCTGTTCCTCACCCTGGCCTACGCCGGGGTGCGGATCGCGACCCGGAACACCGAGCCGTTCGTCCGCTACGCGGCGGCCGGGATCACCATCTGGATCATGGCGCAGACGCTGGTCAACCTCGGCGCCGTGATCGGACTGCTACCCATCGTGGGTATCCCGCTCCCGCTTTTGTCGTACGGTGGTTCCGCATTGCTGCCGACGCTGATCGCGATCGGCATGCTGCTGTCCTTCGCGAAGGCCGAGCCCGGCGCGCAGGCCGCCCTGAAAGAAACCCGGCGGCCGCGTTTCGGCTGGCTGCCTTCGCGACGTACGTCGTACCAGTGAACCCGCGGGAGCGTTGAAAGCTGTGCCCAGCATCGTTCTGGCCGGCGGCGGTAGCGCCGGCCACACCTCACCCCTGATCGCCACCGCAGACGCCCTGCGCCGGATCGACCCGACGGTCGAGATCCTCGCCCTCGGGACCGAGCGCGGCCTCGAGACCCGCGTGGTCCCCGAGGCCGGGTACCGGCTGGAGTTGATCCCGCCGGTGCCGTTGCCGCGCAAGCCCACGCCGGCCCTGTTCGCCGTCCCCGGGAAGATGCTGTCCTCGGTGAGCGCCGCCCGCCGGATCCTGGACGAGGCGAAGGCGGACGTCCTGGTCGGCTTCGGCGGCTACGTGTCCACCCCGGCGTACGTCGCCGCCTGGCGGCGCAAGACGCCGATCGTCGTGCACGAGGGCAATGCGGTGCCGGGGATCGCGAACAAGTTCGCCGCCCGGTACTGCACCGAGCACGTGAAGACGTCGTTCCCGGGCAGCGACCTGCCGCACGCCGAGTACGTCGGCCTGCCGATCCGGCGGGCGATCTCGACGCTGGACCGGGCCGCGCGGCGCGCGGAGGCCCGGCAGTTCTTCGGCCTGGATCCGGACGCTCCGACGCTGTTCGTGACAGGCGGCTCGCAGGGTGCGCAGCGGATCAACGAGGCCGTCTCCGGCGCGGCCGCCGACCTGGCCGCGGCCGGGATCCAGGTGCTGCACGCGATCGGCCCGAAGAACACCCTCGAGGTGCCGCAGACGGGCGGGTACCCGTACGTGGTGCTGAACTACGTCGACCGGATGGACCTCGCCTACTCCGCTGCGGATCTGGTGGTGTGCCGCTCGGGTGCGAACACTGTCACCGAGGTGTCCGGTGTCGGCCTGCCCGCGATCTACGTTCCGCTGCCGATCGGTAACGGTGAGCAGCGGCTGAACGCGAAGCCGGTCGTCGACGTAGGGGGTGGTGTGTTGATCGACAACGCCGAGCTGACCGCGGACTGGGTGCGCGCGAACGTGCCCCAACTTCTGCTCGACCGCGAGCGTCTGACAGCTATGTCCACAGCTGCGACCGGTGTCATCCGGACCGACGCCGACGACCGATTGGCGCGGATCATCCTCGATGTGGTGGGGTCTGCTTCGTGATCGTCACCGCTCCTGACACGCTGTTACCGGCCGAGAAGCTGGGCAGGGTGCACTTCGTCGGTATCGGCGGCGCCGGCATGTCCGGGATCGCCCGGATCATGGCCTCCCGCGGCATCGAGGTGTCCGGGTCGGACGCCAAGGACGGCAAGGTGCTCGCCGCGCTCCGGGCGCTCGGTGCGACCTGCTGGGTCGGCCACGCCGCCGAGCACGTGAAGGACGCCGACACCGTGGTGGTGTCGACCGCGATCCGCGAGACCAACCCCGAGGTGGTCGCCGCCCGCGCGGCCGGGATCCCGATCCTGCCGCGGGCCGCCGCGCTCGCCTCGGTGATGGTCGGCCGCCGGACGCTGGCCGTGGCCGGCACGCACGGCAAGACCACCACCACGTCGATGCTCACGGTCGCGCTGCAGCACTGCGCCGCCGACCCGTCGTACGCGATCGGCGGCAACCTGAACGAGTCCGGGTCGAACGCGCACGACGGCACCGGCGACCTCTTCGTCGCCGAGGCCGACGAGTCGGACAAGTCGTTCCTGACCTACTCGCCCGAGGTGTCGATCGTCACGTCGGTCGAGCCGGACCACCTCGACAACTACGGCGACGAGGCCAGCTACCGCCAGGCCTTCGAGGAGTTCTGCGGCCGGGTGCTGCCCGGCGGGTTCATGGTGATCTGCCAGGACGACGCGGGCGCCCGGCAGCTGGCGTCGTTCGCGCGCGACCGCGGCATCGACGTCCGGACGTACGGCGAGGCCGACGACGCGGACCTGCACGTCACCGAGATCACCGCGACCGGGGCGACCCAGTCGTTCGTGCCGGTGTACCGCGGCCGCAAGCTGCCGGTCGTCCGGCTGCAGCAGGCGGGCAAGCACAACGCGCTGAACGCATCCGCGGCGCTGACCGTCGGGCTCGGGCTCGGGTTCTCTGCGGCCGACCTGGCCGAGGGCCTGGCGTCGTTCACCGGCACCGGCCGGCGGTTCGAGTTCAAGGGCCTCGAGGACGGCGTCCGGGTCTTCGACTCGTACGCGCACCACCCGACCGAGCTGGCCGTCGACCTGACCGCGGCCCGTCAGGTCGCGGGGGAGGGGCGCGTCGTCGCGTGCTTCCAGCCGCACCTGTTCAGCCGGACCCGGATCTTCGCGACCGAGTTCTCCGAGGCGCTGGCGCTGGCCGACGAGGTCGTGGTGATGGACGTGTTCGCGGCCCGGGAGGACCCGGAGCCCGGCGTCACCGGCGCGCTGATCGCCAACCACGTGCCGCTGAAGCCCGAGCAGGTGCGGTTCGAGCCGTCGTGGTCCGCCGTACCGCAGCTGGTCGCGGATCTCGCCGAGCCGGGCGACCTCGTCGTCACGCTGGGCGCGGGCGACGTGACGCTGATCGGCCCGGAAGTCGTTGGTTTGCTGGCCGAACGTGCTGCCACCCGCGAGTCTGCGCAGGAGACCCCCGAGCCTGTGGTGAAGTAAAAGCGTGGGGTACGTCGAATGAGCCAGAGCGTCGATCTCGCTCGGGCACAGCAGCGGTTCGCGCGCCGGCAACGGCTGGTGCGGTGGCGTAGCTGGTTGCCGTGGGCGGTCGGCGGCGGACTGGTCGTGCTGGCCGGTCTGGTCGTCTGGCTGTTCTACTTCTCCACGGCGTTCGCGGTCTCCGGGGTCCGGATCAGCGGCGCCGACACGGTGCCGGTGGCAACGATCGAGCAGGTCGCGGCCGCGCCGATCGGGACCCCGCTGGCGAAGGTCGACCTGCGGTCGATCGCGGAGCGGGTGCGCACCGTCCCGGCCGTCGCGGACGCGCAGGTGACCCGGGCGTGGCCGCGCAAGATCGTGATCGTGGTCACCGAACGGGTTCCGGTCGTGGTGGTCACCGACGGCTCGCAGTACGAGCTGGTGGACGCGACCGGTACGTCGTACCGGACGGTGCCGGACCGGCCGGCCGGACTGCCGGAGGCGAAGGTGACCGGTGCGCGGCGCGACGTCACGATCCACTCGGTGGTGACGGTCTCGGCCGCTCTGCCGGACACGTTGCGGGCGCAGGTGGGGTCGATCTCGGCAGCGTCGCCGGACTCGATCACCCTCAACCTCAGCTCCGGCGTGAAGGTCGTTTGGGGTAGTTCCGATGACAGCGAGCGCAAGGCCGGGGTACTGAGCGTGCTGATGAAGCGCGAGGCGAAGGTGTACGACGTCTCGGCGCCCGATCTCCCTGTCACCAAAGGCGAAAAGCGGTGACGGGACACATCGGCACCGTGCGGCGAGGCGCGTGGATTTTGGCGCGAAGCGTCCCGTATCGTGCGGCGTAATCTAAAGTTGACATAAGTCTAAGCATCCACTTGAGGTTCAGTCTTTTCGCTGGACAACGGGAAAGCAACGAGGCGAGAGGCGCGGACGTGGCGGCACCGCAGAACTACCTGGCACTCATCAAGGTCGTCGGCATCGGCGGAGGCGGCGTGAACGCCGTCAACCGGATGATCGAGCACGGTCTGAAGGGCGTTGAGTTCATCGCCATCAACACCGACGCACAGGCGTTGCTGATGAGCGACGCGGACGTCAAGCTCGACATCGGCCGCGAGGAGACCCGCGGCCTGGGCGCCGGTGCGAACCCGGCGATCGGGCAGAAGGCCGCGGAGGACCACGCGGAGGAGATCGAGGAGGCGCTGAAGGGCGCCGACATGGTCTTCGTCACCGCCGGCGAGGGCGGCGGCACCGGCACCGGCGGCGCGCCCGTGGTGGCGCGGATCGCCCGGTCGCTCGGCGCGCTGACCATCGGTGTGGTGACCCGGCCGTTCTCGTTCGAGGGCAAGCGCCGCGCCACCCAGGCCGAGGACGGCATCAGCACCCTCCGCGAGGAGGTGGACACGCTGATCGTGATCCCGAACGACCGGCTGCTGACCATCTCCGACCGCGCCGTGTCCGTGCTGGACGCGTTCAAGCAGGCCGACCAGGTGCTGCTGCAGGGTGTCTCCGGTATCACCGACCTGATCACCACGCCCGGTCTGATCAACGTGGACTTCGCCGACGTCAAGGCGGTCATGTCGAACGCCGGTTCGGCGCTGATGGGCATCGGCTCGTCGCGCGGCGAGGACCGCGCGGTCGCGGCCGCCGAGGCGGCCATCTCGTCACCGTTGCTGGAGGCAAGTATCGAGGGCGCGCACGGCGTCCTGCTGTCGATCGCGGGCGGTTCCGACCTGGGCCTGTTCGAGATCAACGAGGCGGCGCAACTGGTGTCGGAGTCCGCGCACTCGGACGCGAACATCATCTTCGGCGCGGTCATCGACGACGCCCTCGGCGACGAGGTGCGGGTCACGGTGATCGCGGCCGGCTTCGACGGCGGGATGCCGAAGCGCCGCGAACAGGCCATGAACCAGGCCAGACCGCAGGCCACCCGCCCGACCTACTCGGCGCCGATGTCCGGCGGCGCGACCCCACCGGCCCAGCAGGCAGTCCAGCAAGCGGGCCAGCCCACTACGCCACCGCCGGCCACCAGCCAGCCGCCGGCGGGCCAGCCCGCGACGAGCCAGCCCACTGCGGGCCAGCCCGGCGCGAGCCAGTTCGGCGCCGGTCAGCCCGGCGCGGGGCAGCCGGGCGCGGGGCAGGCAGGGACCGGAGGCCAGCCCTCCCAGGCAGCCCCGACCCAGCCTTCTCCGGCGTCACCAGCACCCCAGGGTCAGCAGCAGGCTCCAGCACCTTCGTCCGCCCCGACAGACGAAACGATCCCGGTCCCGGCCCCGACCGAACCGCGCGTGGGTACGACGAACTCGGCCCGCCCCGTGCAGAACGGTCAGCAGTCCGCCCAGCCGGCCCCGCACACCCCGGCCTCGCCGTCGACCCAGCACTCCTGGCCGACGCACGGCCCCAGCAACTCCACCAGCGGCGCCGCCACCCCCAAGCCCAAGAAGCCCGAGCCCGAGGAAGACCTCGACATCCCGGACTTCCTCAAGTAGGACGCCGCACCACCCGAGCGCCCACCAGCCATCGCGAAGACGGCCGGTGGGCGCTCACTTTGTGCCGGACGACGGCTGCCGCGGCCGATACACCGACACGACGACGCCGTAGCGCGACGCACCCGCACCGGCGTCCTCGAGCTCACCGACCATCCGGTCCAGCGTCGCTGCAAGTTCCGCGGCCTGCTCGGCGGTCAGCCGCAGGTTCCGCACGGTGAACGCCGGGACGTCATCGGCCGTCTCCAGTTCGGCCGCGACCGCCTGCAGCGACACGGCATGGCTCGCCCGGGCGCCTTCACCGACGAAGTCGAACCGTCGCACCGAACGCCGGTAGTACTGCTCGGTCCCGCCGCGCACCTGCCGGGTCTCGGCTACGTGCACCATCCCGGCGTCACGCAGCACCCCCAGATGGTGGGCGACGTTGCCCTTCGCCGTGCCCAGCGCCGCGGCGAGCTGGCTGATCGTGGCCGCCTCCTGCCCGAGCGCGAACAGCAGACGGTGCCGCAAGGGGTGCCCGAGAGCCTTGAACTGCGCGGCCGTCGACACCTCCAGGTGGTCGGAGATCTCGCTCATGACGAAAGCGTCGAAGATTATTGACGCTTTGTCAAACCCCGTGCTTCACTCCTGCTCATGCGAACCGAAGAGATCAGGGCAGTGCTGGACCGGCTGGGCGCGTTGGTCGCCCTGCACTACGTCTTTCCCGAGACCGGCCGCGAGATCGCGGACCGGCTCGCCGCGGCGACCGCCGAAGGGCGCTACGACGCGTTCGGGGCGCCGGAGGAGCTCGCGCAGCGCGTCACCGCCGACCTGCAGATCGGCAACCAGGACAAGCATCTGCGGCTCAAGTACCACCGCGACGGGCTGCCGGACGAGACCGATCCGGTGGCGGAGGAAGCGCACTGGCGCCGCAGGGCAGAGCTCGACGCCGGCGGGATGGCCCGGGTCGAGCGGCTGGACGGCAATATCGGCCTGCTGGAGATCCGGCCGTTGCTGTATCCGCCCGAGCACGCCGCCCCGGTGATCACGGCGGCGATGACGCTGCTCGCGTCGACCGACGCGCTGGTGATCGATCTGCGCCGCTGCGTGGGCGGGTCGCCCGACCAGGTCGCCCTCGTCTGCAGCTATCTCCTCGCGTCCGACGAGCCGATCCATCTGCAGGATCTGCTCACGCCGGCCGACGGAACGATCCGGCAGTTCTGGACCGCGCCGTACGTGCCGGGTCCGCGCTACGACGGCAGCAAGCCGATCTGGGTGCTCACCAGCTCGGCGACCTTCTCCGGCGGCGAGGAGCTGGCGTACAACCTGCAGCAGTTCGGGCGCGCGGTCGTCGTCGGTGAGCGGACGGGTGGCGGCGCGCATGCTCGTCGTGGATTCAAGCTGCACGAGCAGCTCGAAGCGACGGTGCCGGTGGTGCGGTCGGTGAACGCGGTGTCGGGAACCAACTGGGAAGGCACCGGCATCACGCCCGACGTCGACGTGCCTGCGGACCTGGCCCTGACCGAGGCTTACCGGCGGGCAGCTGAGCACGTGATCGGGCTGCCGGCGGACAGTGCGCGCAATGATGTGACCGACGAGGCGCGGACGGTGCTGAGTCCGGCGGTCGCCGCTGGGTAATCTTCAGTCGTGTTCGGCTACGACGAGGAACTCTCCGCCGCCCGGGTCGCCTTCACCGATCGTTTCGGTGGCGCCAGCCAACCGCCGTACGGCGAACTGAACCTGGGCAGTGCCTCGGGTCCGGACGTCGAGGGCGTCACCGCCAACTTCCGGCTGGTCGCGGCGGAGTTCGGTGTGCCGGCGGAGAACGTCGTGCGGGTCAGCCAGGTGCACGGCCGTGACGTCCATGTCGTCGGACCGGACGACGAGCTGCCGATCCAGCCGATGCCGCGGGCCGACGGGCTGGTCACGACCCGCTCCGACGTCGTCCTGGCGGTCCGCGCCGCCGACTGTCTGCCGGTGCTGCTGTCCGGCGGCGGCGTGATCGGCGCCGCGCACTCCGGCCGCAAGGGCATGTACGTCGGCATCGTCCCGGCGACCGTCGACGCGATGCGGGAGCTCGGTGCCTCGCGGATCACCGCCGTGCTCGGGCCGTACGCGTGCGGCAACTGCTACGAGGTCCCCGAAGAGATGCGCGCCGAGGTCGCCGAGCGGGTGCCGGCGTCGTACTCGGAGACGAGCTGGGGGACGCCCGCGATCGACGTTGCCGCCGGCGTCCAGGCACAGCTCGCCGAGCTCGGCGTCGAGGTGATCGACGCGACCGCGTGCACGATCGAATCCCCGCACCTGTACTCGTACCGCCGCGAAGGTCCGCAGAGCGGGCGGATGGCGGGACTGATCCGGAAGCGGGTCACGCCGTGAGCACTCGCGCCGACGAACTCCGGGCGAACCTGGAGCAGGTGCAGGAGCGGATCGAGAAGGCCTGTCAGGCGGCCGGGAGGGGCCGGGACGAGGTCACCCTCGTGGCGATCACCAAAACCTTCCCCATCAGCGACGTACGGGCGCTCGCGGCCCTCGGGGTGACCGACGTCGGGGAGAACCGTGAGCAGGAGCTGAAGGCGAAGGCGCCGGACTGCCCGGACCTCAGCTGGCACTTCGTCGGCCAGTTGCAGTCCAAGAAGGCCCGGTCGGTCGTGCGCTACGCGTCGGTCGTGCACTCGGTCGACCGGGATTCGCTCGTCGACGCGCTGTCGAAGGCGGCCGTCGCGGAAGCGAAGACGGTGCGGTGCCTGATCCAGGTGAGCCTCGCGGCGTACGGCTCCGCGGACGCGGCGAGCGGTGCGATCCGCGGCGGCGTCGAGCCGTCCGCCGTACCGGCGCTGGCCACGCGGATCGCGGCGGCGGAGGGTCTCGAGCTCGGGGGAGTGATGGCGGTCGCGCCGCTCGGATCGGACCCGGACGAAGCCTTCGCCGGGCTGCGTGACGTAGCCTCGCGGCTACGCTCCGAACACCCCGGCGCGGACTGGATCTCGGCCGGGATGACCGGCGATCTGGAGGCCGCGATCAAGCACGGTGCGACACACGTCCGGCTCGGGCGCGCATTACTCGGTACGCGCACTCCGCTGGGTTAGTGTCGACATCGAGCGGGTTTTGCTTCCTGCTCACTGTTGTCGTCGAGTTGCCGTAGAACCGGATCGAGGTGCTGGAGGGCCATGAGCGGCGCGCTGCGCAAGATGGGTGTGTACCTCGGCTTGGTCGAAGACGGGGAGCGTTACAACGCCCGCTACGACGACACGTACGACGACGAGTACGACGACGAGTACGACGAAGCCGTCGACGGGGACTCCCACGAGGCCGAGCCGGCGCCCGCCGGCCGGGAGAGCCGCGAGCCGCGTGACCATCGCGAGGATCGCCAGGACCGCACGGACCTGGGCGGCGCCACGGTCAGCAAGTTCCCAGACCGGCGCGGGGTCGCGCCGTCCCCGGAGGTTACCGAGTTGGCCCGCATCACCACCGTGCACCCGCGCAGCTACAACGAGGCGCGCGTCATCGGTGAGCACTTCCGCGACGGGACGCCCGTCATCATGAACCTGACCGAGATGGACCACGCCGACGCCAAGCGGCTGGTGGACTTCGCGGCCGGCCTGATCTTCTGCTGCCGGGGCTCGATCGAGCGGATCACCACCAAGGTGTTCCTGGTCTGCCCGCCGAACGTGACGGTGGCCGCGGAGGAGAAGGAAAAGATCGCTGCGGACGGGTTCTACAACCAGAGCTGAGGCCGGCGCTTCCGCCGTCTTCTACACTCGTTGTCGACATGGATGCTCTAGCGCTCGTCCTCATCGTTCTCTACTGGGTTCTGCTCGCCTTCTTCCTGGTGCTGGTGGCGCGGTTCGTGCTCAGCCTGATCGTCATGTTCGCTCCGCAGTGGCACCCCAAGGGTCCGCTGCTGCTGCTCTTCGAGCTGATCTACTCGATCACCGATCCGTTCCTGAAGCCGCTGCGGCGGATCCTGCCCCCGATCGGGGCCGGCGGTATCCGGATCGACCTGTCGATGCTGATGCTGTTCGTCATGGTGTCGGTGGCGATGGCGATCAACTCGACGGCCCTTCGATCGTTGTGAGGGTGAGGACCGCGAAGACCGGGTAGGTAGAGCCCGGATTCCGTCATAAGACAACGAAGCGATAACGTGATCTACTGAGTCGCCAAGGCGAGGGCCACGGGGACTCCGCCAAGACACAGACAAACGAGGTGAAAGATGCCGCTGACGCCGGATGACGTCCGCTCGAAGCAATTCACGCCCGTCCGACTACGGGAGGGCTACGACGTCACAGAGGTCGACTCCTTCCTCGACGAGGTGGAGGCCGAGCTCGAGCGACTCCTCGCCGAGAACGAGGAGCTGCGGGCCAAGCTCGCGGCGGCTCAGCGTGCCGGTGCCGACCAGCAGCGGCCGGTCGACCAGACCGCCGCGCTGCCGCCCGTCGTGCAGCAGCCGAAGCCCCCGGTCGTGGTCGAGAAGCCCGAGGAGCCCAAGCCGCCGGTGGCGGTTCCGGGTGCGGCCGCGGCGGCCGGCACGGTCGGCGACGCCTCCAGCTCCGCGGTGCGGCTGCTGGAGATGGCCACCAAGCACTCCGACGACCTGGTCCAGGAGGCGAAGGACACCGCCGACAAGATCATCGGCGAGGCCCGCGCCAAGGCGGAGCGCCTGGAGAACGAGGCCCGCGGCAAGGCCGACCGGATGACCGGTGAGGCCCGCGCCCGCGCCGAGAAGCTCGACGGCGAGATCGCCGAGCGCCGCGCGCAGATGCTCGGCACCCTGGAGAAGCAGAAGGGTCAGCTCGAGCGCACGATCGACGACCTGCACGCCTACGAGCGTGAGTACCGCAGCCGCCTGAAGACCTACTTCACCGAGCAGCTGAAGGCGCTCGGCAACGGCGACGACACGCTCAGCCCGCGCAACGGCTTCCGGCCGGAGGCGCGTGCGCAGGCGCACGGTCACGGCGTCTGACAGACCTGATCGAAGAGGCGGTGCTTTCCGGCGGCACCGCCTCTTCGCCATGTCTGGCCACTTTTGACACAGGGTCTCCCGGTAGTGACAGGGAGTCAGGGCCAGGCAGCAGCAACCTTCCGGCCGCTGAGCGTCTCGACATCAGCAAGCCGCAGCCGTTACGGCGCCGGCCGTAGGAGTGAGGGTGATTCCCCGGAGGGACCATCGGGGAACACACTCCACCGGGCTCCCGGCCGATGCACAACCAAGGTTTTATATTCCGTGGCATGGAGTTCGATCCTGCCGCTGCCGATCTGTCCCTGGCCTCGCTCTTCGCCGGCTGGGCGCTGGCCGACGAGCTGCAGCGCCGGCTCGCGGCCGAGGGTTTCGAGGACTCACGCTTCTCCGACGGCGTGGTGTTCCAGCATCTGGTCGCCGGGCCGGTGACGATCAGCACACTCGCGGAGCAGCTGGGTGTCACCCAGGAGGCCGCCTCGACGACGGTTGCCGACCTGTGGATCCGTCGCTACGTCAACCGCCGGCCGGACCCGTCGGACGCGCGGGCACGCCAGGTCGTGCTCACCGACCGCGGCGAGGCCATCATCGCCGCCGCCCGCAGACACCGCGCGGCCATCGACGCCGAGCTGCGGAAGGCGCTCGGCGACGACGCAGTGGAGCAGACGCGACTGCTCCTGGTCGACGTCATCGACCGGCTCGGCGCGGGCCCGTCGTCACGAGCCCGCGCCATCCGCCCACCCGCCTGACGGGGACCGCGGCGACCTGAGACCGGCAGAGGTAGGTGGAGACCTGTTATTTCAGGTCTCCACCTACCGGAAGACGTCTCAACGTCAGGCTTTGACCAGCCAGTACGTGAGCTGCAGGTCCTCTTCGGTGCCTTCGGCAACGTCGACCAGGGTGACGCCGACCGGTGCCTCCTGGTGGAGCTCGACGGCGAGGACCTCGCGGGCGATCTCCTCGGCGTGCTTGCCGAGGGCATCACTGAGCTCGGCGTCGGTCGAGGTCACCCAGACCGTGATCCGGTCGGACACCTCGAGGCCGGCGTTCTTCCGGGCCTCCTGCAGGGTGCGGACGACCTCGCGGGCGAGGCCGGCCTGCTTCAGCTCCGGCGTCACCTCGAGGTCGAGGGCAACGGTCTCACCCTGCTCGTTGACCACCGACCAGCCTTCCTTCGGCCGCTCGGACACCAGCACCTCGGCCGCGGAGACCTGGACCTGCTCGCCGTCGACCACGACCGTCGCCGTCCCGGACTCCTTCAGGGCGGCGGCCAGCGCGCCGGCGTCGGCCGCGGCGATCGCGGCGGCGACCACCGGGGTCTGCTTGGCGAACCGCTTGCCGAGCTCCCGGAAGTTGCCCTTGGCGGAGAACTCGACCAGGTCCGCGCCCGCCGAGGACAGCGGCGCGACGGTGCCCACGTTGAGCTCGTCGGCGATCTCCTGCAGCAGCTCCGGCGACAGGTCCGCGATCGCGGCCGACCCGACCAGCGCCCGGGCCAGCGGCTGCCGCGTCTTCACCTTCGCCTCGGCGCGGGCCGACCGGCCGAGCTCGACGACCCGGCGGGCCATCGCCACGTGCCGCGCCAGGGTGTCGTCGACGAGCGTCTCGTCGTACGTCGGGAAGCTCGCCAGGTGCACCGACTCGGGCAGGCCGGGCGTGACCGGGCGGAGCACGTCCTGCCAGACCCGCTCGGTGACGAACGGCGTCAGCGGCGCCATCACCCGGGTCAGCACGTCGAGCGTCTCGTGCAGGGTGGCCAGCGCGCCCGCGTCACCGGACCAGAACCGGCGGCGCGAACGGCGGACGTACCAGTTCGAGAGCACGTCGACGAACGAGTTGATCAGCAGACCGAGCCGCTGCGTGTCGAACGCGGCGTACGCCTCGTCGGTGTCGCGGACCAGCCGGTGCGTCTCGCTCACCAGCCAGCGGTCCAGCACCGAACGCTCCTCGACAGCCGGCGCGTCAGCGGGCGACCAGTCGGCCAGCCGGGCGTACAGCGCGTGGAACGCGACCGTGTTCCAGTAGGTGAGCAGCACCTTCCGGACGATCTCGTTCAGCACGTTCGGCCCGATGCCGCGCGCCTTCCACGGCGACCCGGAGGCGGCCATGAACCAGCGCACCGCGTCGGCGCTGTGGTCGTCCATCAGCGGGATCGGCTCGAGGATGTTGCCCAGGTGCTTGGACATCTTCCGGCCGTCCTCGGCGAGGATGTGCCCGAGACAGACGACGTTGCGGTACGACGACTCGTCGAACACCAGCGTGCCGATCGCCATCAGCGTGTAGAACCAGCCGCGGGTCTGGTCGATCGCCTCGGAGATGAAGTCGGCCGGGTACGTCTGCGCGAACTTCTCCTGCGAGCCCTCCACCCACGGGTAGCCCCACTGTGCGAACGGCATCGAGCCCGAGTCGTACCAGGCGTCGATGACCTCGGGCACGCGCCGCGACTCGGCGCCGCAGGTCGGGCAGTCGAAGGTGATGTCGTCGACGTACGGCCGGTGCGGGTCGGTCGCGCTCAGGTCGCGGCCGGCCAGTTCGCCGAGCTCCGCCAGCGACCCCACGCACACCTGGTGGTCCTCGCCGCAGCGCCAGATCGGCAACGGCGTACCCCAGTAGCGGGACCGGGAGACGGCCCAGTCGATGTTGTTGCGCAGCCAGTCGCCGTACCGGCCCCACTTGACCGACTCCGGGAACCAGTTGGTCTTCTCGTTCTCGCGGAGCAGCGCGTCCTTCACCTGTGTGGTGCGGATGTACCAGGACGGGAGGGCGTAGTACATGACCGGGGTGTGGCAGCGCCAGCAGTGCGGGTACGGGTGCTCGTACGGCACGTGCTTGAACAGCAGGCCGCGGTCCTTGAGGTCCTTCACCAAGTCCTCGTCGGCCTTCTTGAAGAACTGCCCGCCGACCAGCGGTACGTCGGCGTCGAAGTGACCTGTCGTGTCCACCGGCTTCACCACCGGCAGGTTGTACGCGCGGCCCACAGCGAGGTCGTCCGCACCGAAGGCGGGGGACTGGTGCACCAGACCGGTGCCGTCCTCGGTGGTCACGTACTCGGCCAGGACGACGTAGTGCGCCGGCTCGTCGAACGGCACCAGCTCCAACGGCCGCTGGTACGTCCAGCGCTCCATGTCGCGGCCGGCGTACTCGCCGGTGACCGTCCAGCCCTCACCGAGGCGGTCCAGCAGCGGCTTGGCGATGACCAGAGACTCGTTGCCGTCGGTGGCCACGACGTACTCGACGTCGGGGTGCACGGCGACGGCGGTGTTCGACACCAGCGTCCACGGTGTGGTCGTCCAGACCAGCAGCGACGCCTTGCCGGCCAGCGGGCCGGACGTCAGCGGGAACCGGACGTAGACCGACGGGTCGACGACGGTCTCGTAGCCCTGGGCGAGCTCGTGGTCGGACAGACCGGTGCCGCAGCGCGGGCAGTACGGCGTGATCCGGTAGTCCTCGACCAGCAGGCCCTTCTCGTGGACCTGCTTCAGCGACCACCAGACCGACTGGACGTACTCCGGGTCCATCGTCTTGTACGGGTGCTCGAGGTCCACCCAGTAGCCCATCCGGACGGTCAGCTCGTTGAACGCGTCGACGTGCCGCAGCACGGACGAGCGGCACTTCGCGTTGAACTCGGCGATGCCGTACGCCTCGATGTCGGGCTTGCCGTTGAAGCCGAGCTCCTTCTCGACCGCGACCTCGACCGGGAGGCCGTGGCAGTCCCAGCCGGCCTTGCGCTCGACCCAGAAGCCCTTCATGGTCCGGTAGCGCGGGAACACGTCCTTGAAGACGCGGGCCTCGATGTGGTGGGTGCCGGGCATGCCGTTCGCGGTCGGCGGACCCTCGTAGAACGTCCACGGCGTGCCGCCGGCGGACTGCTCGAGGCTCTTGGCGAAGGTGTCCTGCTCCTCCCAGAGCGTGAGCACCTCGCGCTCGAGCGCGGGGAAGTCGACCTGGGCGGGAACCTGCCGCCAGGGGGTGTTTGCCGCCATCTTCTGCGTCCTTCGTCGCGTCCTGCTGTGCTGGACGAGGGACGAAGCACCCGGACCGAGCCGGCTACCGCGCGGTACCACCCTCCTTGGCAACCTTGTGCGGGTTGCCCACTTCCTTAACGAGACGCTGCCGGTTCTAATAGGTCCCTACGGACTGTTCTTCCGGCGGCTCCGAGGTGATGGCCTCATCACTGCCTTGCGCTTCGCGGTCCTCAGTGTACGGCGTCGTACCAGATGGCTACGAATCGTTAATCGGTGGTGCGGTAGGAATTCGAGGATGAGAATTCTGTTGCGGGTCCGGCCGGGGGCCTCCAGGACCGCGGTCGGTGGCCGGTACGACGGTCCGTCCGGGCCGGCGCTGGTGGTCGCGGTGGCAGCCCGTGCGGTGGAAGGACAGGCGACGAAGGCTGTCCTGGCGGCGGTCGCGGCGGAGTTCGGCGTACGGCGTTCCGCGGTGACCCTGGTGCGTGGGGCGACCAGCAGGGACAAGCTGGTCGAGGTGGAGGGGGAGGAGAACGACATCCGGGCGCGGCTCGAGCGGCTGCTCGGTTGACCTGGGACTGTTACGGACAGTGACGTCCGCAATGCGGTTGTGACGCGCAGAACATCGAGCGGGCTTGAAGAACCGACTACCGTATGTCCACGGTCTGCGCGTCAGACTGGCACGTGATGTGCGCGTGGCCTACTGTCTTGCGACCAGTCCGCTTCAGTCTCCGACTAAGGCAGGGGGTAGCCGCCATGGCTACATCGGCACGGAAGAAGTCCGCCCCCCAACGTTCTGCCGCGGCCAAGAAGAGCGCCCCGGCATCCGGCGAGCCGAAGAAGACGACGACGGCCCGCAAGGCGCCGGCGAAGAAGACCTCGCCGGCCGCCAAGACTTCCGCGAAGCAGGCGGCGACCGCCGCCGGCTCCGCGGCCAAGAAGGCTCCGGCCAAGAAGACCCCTGCCAGGAAAGCGACAACGAAGAGGGTGGCCATGAAGACGAACGAGAACAGGACTCCGGCGACGGCGCCGGGGAAGTCCGCAGCCCACACGGCCGAGACCTTCAAGGTGAAGCCGGGTGAGGACCCGTGGACCGCTGCCGAGCTGGCCGAGCTGCGGGCGGAGCTGGAGGGTGAGGTCGAGCACCTCAAGCAGGAGATCCGGGACGCCGAGCAGGAGATCGCGGGCCTGTTCCGGGACGGCAGCGACGGCGCCGGCAACGACCAGGCGGACGTCGGCTCCACCACCCTCGAGCGGTACCACGAGTTGACCCTGGCCAACAACGCCCGGGACATGCTGAACCAGATCGAGTTCGCGCTGACCCGGATCGACGACGGCACGTACGGCGTCTGCGAGAACTGCGGCAACGCGATCGGCAAAGGTCGGCTGCAGGCGTTCCCGCGTGCGACACTGTGCGTCTCATGCAAAGAACGCCAGGAACGCCGCTGAACGACCCTGCCTCGTCTCACCAGGTGGGGGACGAAGACACACCGGAACCGGCCGACACCGCGTCGGCCGGTTCTCCGTCGTCCGATGACGCTGTCGCGGACGGCGGCGGCGGGACGACGCCCGGTAACCGGTCGTGGAAGTGGACCGTGGTGTTCGCCGGAGTCGGGCTGCTGATCCTCTTCCTGGATCAGTTGACCAAGGCGCTGGCGCTGGCGCACCTGACGCCGGGCGAGCCGGTGAACGTGATCGGTTCGCTGCTGAAGTTGAACCTGATCCGGAACTCGGGTGCCGCGTTCAGCCTCGGTTCCGGCTACACGCCGTACATCAGCGTCATCCAGATCACCGTCGCGCTCGGCGTCGTCTACCTGTCCCGCAGGCTCGGTTCGGCGGGCTGGGCGGTCGCGTTCGGGCTGCTGTTCGGCGGCGCGGTCGGGAACATCCTGGACCGGATCTTCCGGGAGCCGTCCCCGTTCCACGGGCACGTGGTCGACTTCCTGCAGACCCCGCACTGGGCGATCTTCAACGTCGCCGACATGGCGGTCACGTCGGCCGCCGTCCTGCTGGTGATCCAGACGCTGCGCGGGATCCGGCTCGACGGGACCCGGGAGCAGCGGAAGTGAGCTCCCGGACCGTGATGGTGCCGGACGGTCTCGCGGGGGAGCGGCTGGACGCGGCACTGTCCCGCCTGTTCGGCGTGTCCCGGACGAAGGCGGCCGAGCTGATCGAGTCCGGCCTGGTCCAGGTCGACGGCGTAGCGGCGCCGAAGTCGTCCCGGGTCGCGGCCGGCGTCCTGCTCGACGTCGAGCTGCCACCGCCGCCGTCCGAGGTGACCGTCGTCCCGGAGACCGTGGACAACCTGCGGATCGTGTACGACGACGACGAGATCGTCGTGGTGGACAAGCCGGTCGGCGTCGCCGCGCACCCGTCGCCCGGGTGGACCGGCCCGACCGTGATCGGGCACCTGGCCGGCGCCGGGTTCAGCATCTCGACCAGCGGCGCCGCCGAGCGCAAGGGCATCGTGCACCGGCTGGACGTCGGGACGTCCGGGCTGATGGTGGTCGCGAAGACCGAGTACGCCTACACGGTCCTCAAGCGCGCCTTCAAGGAGCGCACGGTCAAGAAGATCTACCACGCGCTGGTGCAGGGTCATCCCGACCCGTTCACCGGCACCGTCGACGCGCCGATCGACCGGCACCCGCACCACGACTACAAGTTCGGCGTGGTGGCCGGCGGCAAGCCGAGCGTCACGCACTACGAGACCCTCGAGGCGTTCCGGTACGCGACGCTGCTGGAGATCACCCTGGAGACCGGCCGCACCCACCAGATCCGCGTCCACATGTCCGCGATCGGCCACCCGTGCTGCGGCGACCTGACGTACGGCGCCGACCCGATCCTCGCCGAACGCCTCGGCCTCACCCGCCAATGGCTGCACGCGATGCGCCTCGGCTTCACCCACCCCGGCACCGGCGACTACGTCGAGTTCACCTCGGAGTACCCCGAAGACCTCGACCACGCCCTCGACCTCCTCGTCGACACCCAGTGACCCACCCCGTGCCGGCGAGGCCGGAGGCGAGTTCGGAACACTTGCCTTCGGAGCGCGCAGGGAGGCCGAATCCCGCCGTAGGCTGAGGCAATGGGCGAGGCCAGGCCCGCGACCGCAGGTGAAGGGCGGCTTCCGGCCGAGGTGACGAGTTTCGTCGGGCGACGGCGTGAGCTGGCGGACACCAGACGGTTGTTGTCCAGCAGCCGCCTGCTGACATTGCTCGGCGTCGGCGGGGTCGGCAAGACCCGGTTGGCGCTGCGGATGGCAGCGGAGGTACGGCGGACCTTCACCGACGGAGTGTGCTTGGTCGAGTTGGCGGCGCTGCGAGATCAGGCGCTGCTCGGCCTGACGCTGGCCGAGGCGCTCCAACTCAGCCAGGTGTCTGCCGATCCGACCGCCGACCTGGCCGAATACCTGGAGGACAAACACCTGCTGCTCGTGCTCGACAACTGCGAGCACCTAGCCGAGGCGTGCGCCGTCGTCGTCGGCAAACTGCTCGCGGCTGCCCCTCGGCTGTGGATCCTCGCCACCAGCAGGCACGTGCTGGGTGTCGAAGGCGAACAGGTGCTGCCGGTGCCTCCGTTGCCGACGCCTCCCGGCGACGCGTCCGCCCACGACGCCGATCAGTACGAGTCGCTGGTGCTGTTCACGGATCGCGTCCGAGCTGTGCTTCCGGAGTTCCGGATCGACGAGACCAACCGGCGCCAGGTGATCGAGGTCTGCCGCCGGCTGGACGGCATACCGCTCGCGCTGGAGCTCGCGGCGGTATGGATGCGGACGCTGTCGCTGCCGCAGATCCTCGACCGGCTCGACGACCGGTTTCGGCTGCTGGCCACCGGCCGGCAGGCGGCACCACCGCGCCAGCAGGCCCTGCAGGCCGCCGTCGACTGGAGCTACGACCTGTGCTCGGCGGCCGAACGGCTGCTCTGGGAACGGCTCTCGGTGTTCTCGGGCGGCTTCGATCTCGACAGTGCCGAGGACGTGTGCTCGGGCGACGGCATTCCGCGCGACCAGGTGCTCGACCTGGTGGCCGGCCTGCTGAGCAAGTCGATCATCACCCGCACGATGGCCACCAGCCACACCGTCGCGTGGTACGACATGCTCTCCACCATCGGCCAGTACGGCGGAATGCGGCTGGCCGAGGCCGGCCGCACCCGCGAGTTCCAGCTCCGGCATCGCGACTACTACCGGGGACTGGCCGGGCGATGGGCCGCCGACAGCTTCGGCCCCCGCCAGTCCGACTGGTACATCAGGCTGCGCCGCGAACACGACAATCTCCGAGCCGCACTCGACTTCTGCCTGGCCGAGCCCGGCGAGGCCCCCGCCGCCCTGGAGATCGCGGCGCCGATCTGGAACTTCTGGTTCGCCGGCTACCTCCGCGAGGGGCACCGCTATCTCAGCCGAGCTCTCGACGCGGCACCTGAGCAGACCCCGGTCCGGGCGCTCGGCCTCTGGGCGGGCAGCTACCTGGCGATGTTCCTCGGCGAGGCCGGCCAGCTCGCGGCCTTGCTGGCCGAGTGCGAGGAGCTGGCCGAGCGGTACGACGACAACCGGCTCCGGGCCCGCATCGCCGAGGTGTCGGGCCACGCGATGATCTACCAGGGAG
The DNA here is from genome assembly GCF_040680955.1 of Kribbella sp. NPDC051936. NCBI lineage: Bacteria > Bacillati > Actinomycetota > Actinomycetes > Propionibacteriales > Kribbellaceae > Kribbella > Kribbella sp. NPDC051936. The sequence continues at coordinate 136,585 of NZ_JBFAXS010000004.1, forward strand.
ACCTGGCGGCCGCGGTCGGGCTGCTGGAGCGTGGGCTGGCCGGCTTCCGGACGGTGGGCGATGAGCTGGGTCAGTTCGACGTGCTGATTCTGTTGTCTGCGGCAACCTTCTTCTCGGGTGACTCGCGGGTCGAGGAGTTCAGCCGGCAGGCGCTGGAGCTGGCGGCATCCCGCGGCGCGGACTCCTCCAAGGCCTACGCGCTGTGGGCGGTCGGCATCGTGCAGTGGCGCGACCACGACCAGTGCGAGGAGGCGACGCGGTCGTTCCGGGAGGCGATCCGGTTGTGGCTGCCGCTGAACGACCGGACCGGGATCGGCTTCTGCGTCCAGGCGTTGTCCTGGTGTGCCGGGACGGCGGCGCCGGACGAGCACGCGGCCCGGCTGATGGGCGCGTCGCGAGCGGTGTGGCGGTCGAGCGGCGCCCACGTCGACGATACGACGCCGTACAGCCAGTTCGACGAGATGACCGAACAGCGGATCCGTGCGCGCACCGGCGACGCCATGTTCGACGCTGCGTTCGCGGTGGGGGCGGCGTACTCGTTCGAGCAGGCCGCCGCTCTCGCACTGGGGGAGGAGCGTGAGGCCGCGTCCAAGCCGGGCCCGGCCGGGCGGCTTACGCGGCGTGAGCAGGAGATCGCGGTGCTGATCAGCACGGGCCTCAGCAACCGTGAGATCGCCGCGCGTCTGGTGATCTCCCAGCGCACCGCCGAGACCCACGTGGAGCACATCCTGAGCAAACTCGGCTTCGGCTCGCGCGCCCAGGTCGCCCACTGGGTCGCGGAGCATCGGCTCGACTGAGGACCCTCGGCGCCTCGATCAGGGCCGAAAGTCCCTGGACAGACACAGCGACGTACGTAGCCAAATCCGTAGGTGTCCCGATAGCGGTGACCGCGCCGGACCGGGATCCTTGCTGACAACGTTGTCCCCTCACACCGTTGCCGAGGTCCCGATGCCTGAACCGAGTTGCCTGACCGCCGGCCCGCGCGGCTGGTGGCGGACGGCCGTCATCTATCAGGTGTACGTCCGCAGCTTCGCCGACTCCGACGGCGACGGCATCGGCGACCTCGACGGTGTCCGTGCCCGGCTGCCGTACCTGCGCGGTCTCGGGGTCGACGGCCTCTGGCTGAACCCGTTCTACCCGTCGCCGCAGCACGATCACGGGTACGACGTCGCCGACCACCGCGACGTCCACCCGGAGTACGGGACCCTCGAGTCGTTCGACCGGCTGATCCGGGACGCCCACCGGCTCGGTCTCCGCGTCCTGGTCGACGTCGTACCGAACCACTGTTCGACCGAGCACCCCTGGTTCAGGGCGGCGCTCGCGGCCGGACCCGGCAGTCCGGAACGCCGGCGGTTCCACTTCGCGGCCGGCGACGGCGACCTGCCGCCGAACAACTGGCGATCGATCTTCGGCGGGTCCGCGTGGCGGCGGGTCGACGACGGCCAGTGGTACCTGCACACCTTCGCCGCCGAGCAGCCCGACTTCAACTGGCGGCATCCGGACGTCGTGTCGTCGTTCGAAGACGTGCTGCGCTTCTGGCTCGACCGCGGCGTCGACGGCGTCCGGATCGACGTCGCGCACGGACTGCACAAGGCGGACGGCCTGCCGGACCACGACCACGCGGGCCTGGATGAGCTCACCGGCGACCCGGTCAACCCGCACGCCTGGAACCAGCCCGAGGTGCACGACGTATGGCGCAGCTGGCGGGCGATCGCGGACGAGTACACCCGGCGGACCGGCCGGGAGCGCGTCCTGGTCGGCGAGGTGGGGCTGCTGGACCCGACGCTGCTCGCCCAGTACCAGCGGCCGGACGAGCTGCACCAGACCTTCTACTTCGACTTCCTCCGCGCCGAGTGGGACGAGTTGTCGCTGTCCGACGTGATCGGCCGGGGACTCGAGACGATCGCCGGGTCCGGGTCCTCCGTCGCCTGGGTGCTGAACAATCACGACATGCCGCGTTCCGTCACCCGGTATGCCGGCGGCGCACCGGGTGCCGGACCGGGCGATCTCGAGCTCGGCCGGGACCGCGCCCGGGCAGCGGCGTTGCTGATGCTCGCGCTGCCGGGATCGTCGTACCTCTATCAGGGCGAGGAGCTGGGCCTGCCCGAGGTCACCGACCTGCCGGACCATGTCCTGACCGACCCCATGTTCCACCGCACCGGTGGTGTCCGGCGGGGCCGGGACGGCTGCCGGGTCCCGCTGCCGTGGACGGCCGAACACGACCTCTTCGGCTTCTCCCCGGACGGCTCGCCCGGTACGCCGTGGCTGCCGCAACCGGAATGGTTCGCGCATCATGCGGTCGACCGGCTGCGCGCGGACGCCGACTCGACGCTGCATCTGTACCGCGACGCGCTCGCGCTCCGTCGCCGGCTCCCAGCGCTCGGCTCAGCCGAGTTCGGCCGGTTGCCGTCCGAGCCCGGCGTCCTGGCCTTCACCCGTGGCGACGGGTTCGCCTGCTTCGTCAACTGCTCGCCGCGTCCGGTCCTGCTGCCGGAGCGCAGCACGACGCTTCTCGCCAGCGATCCCGAGGCCGGCGAGAAGCTGCCACCGAACAGCGCCGCCTGGGTCCTGCTGGAGGTCGAAGCGTGATGGACGGCTGCACGCGCCCGCTGGCTCTCGGCTACATCCGGACGGGGGTCGTCATGACGGCCGACGACCTCGCCGCGGAGCGGGTGGGCCTGGCCGCGTTCGCCTTGGCCGAGGGCTACACGCTCGGCGCCGTCTACCTCGAACACCCGAACACCGCACCGGCCGCGTTCGAGGCGATGCTGGACGAGGTCCGGCGGGACAACGAGGTCTGGGCGGTGATCCTGCCGGCCGCCCATCAGGTGACCGACGGTGGTCTCCGGGCGATGAGACGACAGCTCGAACACCACGGCACGGTGCATCTCGTCGTCGCCGCGCCGGCCCCCTAGACCGGTGGGCCTGGCGTCTTGAGAGACCCCTGCCTCGGCGCCAGGTCTGCCGCTCCATCCGGTGCGTGCTGACCGGATATCGGGCGATTTCACTGACCCGGGAAGGACCAGCCGGAGGGTCGCCGGAAACTGTCGGTGGGCCGAGCATAGGCTGTCTCAGTCCACCTGAATCACGCCCTGGGAGGTCTGCGTCGATATGGCGTCCAGCGACAGTTTCGTGCATCTCCACGTGCACACGGAGTACTCGATGCTGGACGGCGCCGCGCGGATCGACGAGTTGTTCAAAACCGCCCAGGAGATGGGCATGCCGGCGATCGCGACCACCGACCACGGGTACGTGTTCGGCGCCTACGAGTTCTGGCGGACCGCGAAGAAGTACGACGTCAAGCCGATCATCGGCGTCGAGGCGTACCTGACGCCGCACACCCACCGCTCGGAGCGCAAGCGGGTCAAGTGGGGCGACGCGAACTCCGGCCGCGACGACGTCTCCGGCTCGGGTGCCTACACCCACATGACGCTGCTGGCGAAGAACACCTCCGGCATGCACAACCTGTTCAAGATGAGCTCGCTGGCCAGCCTCGAGGGCTACTACTTCAAGCCCCGGATGGACCGCGAGCTGCTGAACACCTACGGCCAGGGCCTGATCGCGACCACCGGGTGCCCGTCCGGCGAGGTCCAGACCCGCCTGCGCCTCGGGCAGTACAAGGAGGCCGTCGAGGCCGCCGCCGAGTTCCGCGACATCTTCGGCAAGGAGAACTACTACTGCGAGCTGATGGACCACGGCCTCGGCATCGAGCGGGACATCCAGAAGGACCTGCTGAAGCTGGCCCGCGAGCTCGGCCTGCCGCTGGTCGCGACCAACGACCTGCACTACACCAAGCCCGAGGACTCCCAGGCGCACGCGGCGCTGCTGTGCGTGCAGTCCGGCTCGACGCTGTCCGACCCGAACCGGTTCAAGTTCGACGCGAACGAGTTCTACGTCAAGACCGCCGCCGAGATGCGCGAAGTGTGGAAGGAGCTCCCGGAGGCGTGTGACAACACGCTGCTGATCGCCGAGCAGTGCGACGTCAGCTTCACCGAGGGCGAGGGCCGGTTCATGCCGCGCTTCCCCTGCCCCGAGGGCCACAACGAGGAGTCCTGGTTCGTCGCCGAGGTCGAGACCGGTCTGCACAAGCGCTATCCGGCCGGAATCCCGGACCAGGTCCGCAAGCAGGCGGAGTACGAGATCGAGGTCATCACCTCGAAGGGGTACGCCGGCTACTTCCTCGTCGTCGCGGACTTCATCAACTGGGCCAAGGAGCACGGCATCCGGGTCGGTCCGGGCCGTGGTTCCGGCGCCGGCTCGATGTGCGCGTACGCGATGAAGATCACCGACCTGGACCCGCTCCAGCACGGCCTGATCTTCGAGCGCTTCCTGAACCCGGAGCGGATGTCGATGCCCGACTTCGACATCGACTTCGACGACCGCCGCCGCCCCGAGGTGATCCGCTACGTCACCGAGAAGTACGGCGACGACCGGGTCGCGATGATCGTCACCTACGGCACGATCAAGGCCAAGCAGGCGATCAAGGACGCCGGCCGGGTGCTGGACTACCCGTTCGCGATGGGCGACCGGATCACCAAGGCGATGCCGCCGTCGGTGATGGGCAAGGACATCCCGCTGTCGGGCATCTTCGACTCGACCCACAAGCGGTACTCCGAGGCCACCGAGTTCCGCTCGCTGTACGAGTCCGACCAGGACGTGCGCAAGATCGTCGACACCGCCCGCGGCCTGGAGAACCTGAAGCGCCAGTGGGGTGTGCACGCGGCCGGCGTGATCATGTCCAGCGAGCCGCTGATCGAGCTGATCCCGATCATGCGCCGCGAGCAGGACGGCCAGGTCATCACCCAGTTCGACTACCCGAGCTGCGAGACGCTCGGCTTGGTCAAGATGGACTTCCTGGGCCTGCGGAACCTGACGATCATGGACGACGCGGTCAAGAACGTCGAGGCCAGCCGCGGTGTCACGCTGGACCTCGACGAGCTGGCCAAGTCCCTCGACGACAAACCGACGTACGATCTGCTCGCCCGCGGTGACACGCTCGGCGTGTTCCAGTTCGACGGCGGCCCGATGCGGGCGCTGCTGCGGCTGATGCGGCCGGACAACTTCGAGGACATCTCCGCGGTCGGCGCGCTCTACCGCCCCGGCCCGATGGGCGCGAACAGCCACACCAACTACGCCCTCCGCAAGAACAAGCAGCAGGAGATCAGCTACCCGCACGACGAGCTCGCCGTCGCGCTGGAGCCGATCCTGGGCACGACGTACGGCCTGATCGTGTATCAGGAGCAGGTGATGGCGATCGCCCAGCAGCTCGCGGGCTACACGCTCGGCAAGGCGGACCTGCTCCGCCGGGCGATGGGCAAGAAGAAGCGCGAGGTCCTCGACGCGGAGTACGTCGGCTTCTCCGAGGGCATGAAGGCGAACGGCTTCTCCGAGGCGTCGATCAAGGCGCTGTGGGACGTGCTGGTCCCGTTCTCGGACTACGCGTTCAACAAGGCGCACTCGGCGGCGTACGGTCTGGTCTCGTACTGGACGGCGTACCTGAAGGCCAACTACCCGGCGGAGTACATGGCCGCCGTCCTGACGTCGGTGAAGGACGACAAGGACAAGATGGCCATCTACCTGAACGAGTGCCGCCGGATGGGCATCAAGGTGCTGCCGCCGGACGTCAACGAGTCGGACTCGAACTTCACCCCGGTCGGCACCGACATCCGCTTCGGCCTGTCCGCGATCCGCAACGTCGGCGTGAACGTGGTCGCCGAGATCGTCGCGGCCCGCGAGGAGAAGGGCCGGTTCACCGACTTCGTCGACTTCATCGACAAGGTGCCGCTGCCGGTCTGCAACAAGCGCGTGATCGAGTCGCTGGCCAAGGCCGGCTCGTTCGACTCGATGAGCCACGCCCGGCGCGCGGTCGTCGCGGTGCACGAGCAGGCCGTCGACGAGGCCATCGACCTGAAGCGGAACGAGGCGCACGGCCAGTTCGACCTGTTCTCGATGGGTGACGACGACGCGGACGAGGGCGAGGGCAACAGCCGCCTGACCGTCACGGTCCCCGAGATCGAGGAGTGGGACAAGGCGACCAAGCTGGCGCACGAGCGCGACATGCTCGGGCTGTACGTGTCGGACCATCCGCTGTTCGGTGTCGAGCACGTGCTCACCAACGGCAGCGACTGCACGATCGGGCAGTTGCTCGCCGACGAGGACCGGCCGGACGGCAGCCGGGTGACGATCGGCGGCCTGGTCACCGCGGTCCAGCGGAAGGTGAACAAGCGCGGCGACATCTACGCGATCGTCACCATCGAGGACCTCGAAGGTTCGATCGAGGTGATGATGTTCTCCTCGGCGTACCAGTTGCACGCGCACCTGCTCACCAACGACGCGATCATCTTGATGAAGGGCCGGGTCCGGCGCCGCGAGGACCGGCTCGAGCTGAGCGGCGACGAGGTCGTCGTACCGGATCTGACCGAAGGCCCGAGCGGCCCGGTCGTCCTGACGATGCCGGTCAACCGCTGCACCCCACCGGTTGTCGATCAGCTGCGAGACATCCTGACCTCGCACCCCGGCATGACAGAGGTTCACCTGCGCCTGCAGGCACGCCAGAAGACCACCGTCATGCGCATCGGCGACCGCTTCCGGGTGACCCCCACCTCGTCGCTGATGGCCGACCTGAAAGCGCTCCTCGGTCCCTCCTGCCTGGCCAGCTGACCGGCGGTGCAACCCATGCGTCACACTGGCGTCGTGAGTCAACCGGAGTCCTCCCAGTCGCCGTACCTGGCACCCCCGTCGATGAACCCGTTCGGGAGGCCGGCCGTCGAGGAGCCGCGGCTGCCGTGGGCGAAGGCGGTCCTGGTGACGGTGGTGGTGTTCCTGGTCGCGGGTGTGGTGGCCGGGTGGGCCTGGCAGCAGTTCTCGCCGCTGGCCAAGTACACCGTGGACGAGCAGGGCGGGGCGCTCGGCGAGGAGCAGATGACCCGGATCTTCGGGCCGGACGGCACGTTCACCGCGATCGGCTTCGTGGCCGCGGTGGTGCTCGGCGGGGCGTTGTTCTGGTGGCTGCGCAACTACGGTCCGTGGTCGGTCGCGATCGTCACTCTCGGTGCTTGCCTGGGATCCGGAGTGTGCTGGGGCGTCGGCATGCTGCTCGGGCACGACCCGATCGAGCCGCGGCTGCGGGCCGCTCACCCCGGTGATCTGGTCGCGGCGCCGCTGGAGCTGCACACCTGGACGCCGGCGGTCTCCTGGCTGATCGGCGCCGCATTGGCCTGCGCGATCATCGCCGCCGCGACGTGGCGCGCTGAGCCTGTTGCAACCACTTCGCAACCTGCTGCGTCAGAATCTGCACCGCCGGTCCACTAGCCTTTTGCAGATCCGGTGGTGAGGCCATCGGAGCCAGCGAGGGAGCATATGTCCGACCAGAACCAACCACCCCAGTACCCAGGTGCCGGTGGTCAGCAGCCGCAGTACGGCCCGCCGCAAGGGCAGAACCTCTGGCCCCAGCAGGGTCAGCAGCCGGGGAGGCCGCAGGGCCAGCAGCCCGGCCAGCACGGTTACCCACAGCAACACCCGCAGCAGGGCCAGCAGTACGGCGGCCCGCAGCAGGGCGGTCCCCAGCAGGGTGGTCCGCAGTACGGCGGTCCGCAGGGCCCGGGCCCGCAGCAGGGCGCTCCTCAGCACGGTGGTCCTCAGCAGGGCGGTGCGCAGTACTACGGCCAGGGCGGGCAGCAGTACCCTCCGCAGCACGGTCAGCCGGGTCAGGCGTCGTACGAGCAGATGCACATCGGCGGTCAGCCGCCGCAGGGCCCCGGGTACGGCGGTCCGCAGCAGTGGCAGCCGGAGCCGAAGAAGAAGCGCGGCAAGCTGATCCCGATCATCGCCGCGGTGGCGATGGTGCTGGTGGTCGCCGGCGGCGGAATCTTTGCCTACGGCAAGCTCGGCGGCGGCGGCAAGCAGCCGGCCGACGTGCTGCCCGGCACCGCGGTCGGTTACGCCCGGGTGGACCTGAACCCGTCGGCCGGCCAGAAGGTCGCGGCGGTCCGGTTCCTGATGAAGTTCCCGTCCGTGAAGGACAACCTCGGCCTCACCGGTGAGCAGGACGACCTGCGGCAGAAGCTGTTCGAGCAGATCAAGAAGTCCGCCGGCGACGACCTCGCCGACGTCGACTTCGACAAGGACGTCAAGCCCTGGCTGGGCGACCGCGCCGGGTTCGCCGCGCTCCCGCCGGCCGAGGGCAAGGACGAGCCGATCCCGGTCGTCGCCGTCCAGATCAAGGACGAGGACGCCGCCAACAAGGGCATGGACAAGCTGCTCGCGAACGAGGACGACAAGCCCGGCCGCGCGTTCACCGACGGCTACATGATCCTCGGCGACGACCAGGCGACCGTGGACGCGGCCGTCGCCACGGCCAAGGACAACCCGCTGAGCAAGAACGCCAAGTTCAGCGCGGACATGGACAAGCTCGGCGAGCAGGGCTTCATCTCGGGCTGGGCGGACGCCAAGGGCCTGGCCTCGATCAGCGGCAAGGTCGAGTCCAGCCAGATCGCCGGGCTCGGTGACGCGACCGCCGCGGTGGCGCTGCGGTTCGACGCGTCGTACGTCGAGCTGAAGGGCATCGCGCACGGCGACAAGAGCGTCAAGGTGAGCTCCGCCGACGCCGCCGACCTGGTCACCAAGCTGCCGGAGACCACGGCCGGCGCGATCGCGATCTCCGGCGGCGAGAGCCTGATCGACACCGCCTGGGCGCAGGTGCAGAAGGCGGGCGGCGAGAACCTCCAGCCGATGATCGACGAGATCGCCCAGGAGACCGGATTGAAGTTGCCGGACGACCTGAAGACCCTGGCCGGCAAGAACCTGTCGGTCTCGATCGACAAGGACACCGCCGACGGCCCGAAGATCGCGGCCCGGATGGAGACCGACCCGGCGAAGGCCGAGCCGGTGGTGCAGAAGCTGACCACGCTGCTCCGCGAGCGGTCCTCGGCGAACATCCCGATCGAGAGCGCGAAGGACGGCGACACGCTCGTCGTCTCGACCAGCAAGGACTACGCCGAGCAGGTGCTGAAGGACGGCGGCCTCGGCCAGACCGAGAACTTCAAGCAGGCGCTGCCAGACGTCAAGGGCGCGGTGATGATCGGGTACGTCGACTTCGAGGCGGCCGGATCGGTCAGCGACCGGTTCGCCGACGACAAGAACCTGGCCGCGCTCCGCTCGGCCGGCGTCGTCACCCGCTCCACCGGCGACGGCGAGGCCGAGGTCACGCTGCGGGTCGTCGCGAAGTAGTCAGCACAGCGAACGAAAGCCCCGGACAGAATTGTCCGGGGCTTTCTTCGTGGCTGATGTCGAAAACGGCGGATCGGGTTCTACCTCCCGGGTGAAAGCACCTCGTCACGAAGGAGAAGGACCATGACCCACATCAGCGAGATCCGGACCGTCGGCGTACCGGTGACCGACCAGGACCGCGCGCTGGCGTTCTACACCGGCGCGCTCGGCTTCGAGGTGCTGATGGACGCGCCGTTGCCGCAGCTCGGCGGCCGGTGGATCGTCGTCGCACCGGCCGGCTCGTCGGCGAGCATCGCGCTGGTCCCCGCGAGCGAGAGCAACCCGGCAGGCGTCGACACCGGGATCCGGATGGCCAGCCCGGACGCGAAGGCGGCGCACCAGTACTTCCTCACCAGCGGCGTCGACACCGACGAGTTGCTCGAGTGGCCCGGCGTACCCCCGATGTTCAGCCTGCACGACCCGGACGGCAACCGTCTCTACATCTCGCAGGCCTGAGTCAGCGGGGCAGTCGTACGCCGGTCAGCGAGGCGCAGGCGTCCAGAAAGGCGTCCTGCGTCTCGCGGTCCGAAGCGGCCGGATGAGTTCGGTGCGGCCGCCGGTGGTAGTAATACCCGCCGCTTCCGGTCTCGGGGGAGGTGGCCAGCCAGACCTGCGTCAGGTGCGCCTGGCCGAGATCACCAGGCGCACCGCGTCCGCCCATCTTCGTCGGGACCCAGCCGGGGTCCACCGCGTTCGCCAGCACGTCCGGCCAGAGCCGGGCGACCGCGAACGCCAGCAGGACGTCGTGCAGCTTGGAGTCCGAGTACGCCTGCGCTCCGCGCCACCGCCGCCGTACCCACTGCAGGTCGTCGAGGGCGACGTCACCGCCTTCGTGCATACCGGAGCTGAGGTAGATGAGGCGATCTGGGCGTTCGATCAACGCGGTCAGCAGGTACGGCGCCAGCGCGTTGATCGCGAACACGTGCTCGAGACCGTCGACCGTCTCGATCCGCGGCTCCTGGTACCCGACGGCCGCGTTGTGCACGACCACGTCGAACCGCCCGGACGCATTCGCCTGGGCCGCCAGGTCCCGCGTCCGGTCGATGCTCGCGAGATCGCCCACGAGCACCGCCGTCGCTTCCGGCACCGCCCGGAGCGCGTCGTCGGCGCGCCGCTCGTTGCGGGCGTGGAGGACGACGTCGTGGCCCTGGGCGACGAGTTCCCGCGCGACCAGCTGCCCCAGTCCGTCGGCCGAACCGGTGATCAGTATGCGTGTCACGACTGGAGTCTCACACCAGGACGTGGCCGCCGTCGACGGAGACGATCGAGCCGGTGGCGTAAGGCTGGTTCATGAGGTAGACGTAGGCCGCCGCGATGTCCTCCGGCTCGCCGACGCGCCCGACCGGGAGGTGTTGCGCGGTCTCGTCGTAGTCGATGCCGCCGCGCCACATCGGCGTCCGGACGACGCCGGGCTTGACGGCGTTGACGCGGAGCGGGGCGAGCTCGACGGCGAGGGCGCGGGTCAGGGAGTCCATCGCGCCGCAGATGCTCGCGGCGACCGACCAGCCGGGGCCCGGGCGGTCGCCGGCGGCGCCGGTCGTGAGGACGACCGAGCCCGCCGCGCGGAGCTTCGGTACGGCGGCGCTCACGGCACCGAGGGCACCGAAGTACCGCAGGTCGAAGGCCTGCCGCGCTTGCGCCAGGTCCATCGAACCGACCTCGAGGAAGGTCAGCGCCTCGCCGGCGGTGTAGACGAGGTGGTCGAACGGATCGAGACCGGCGAAGAACGCCCGGACGGCGGCGGGGTCGGTGAGGTCGACCGCTTCGCCGGCGGCCGACGCGGGCAGCGCGCCGAGCGCCGCCTTCACGGACTCGGGGTTGCTCGAGGCAACGATCACGGTCGCGCCCTGGGCGGCGGCCAGCTGTGCGGTGGCCAGGCCGATGCCCGACGTACCGCCGAGAAGGACGACGCGGTGGTCCTGCAGAGTCACGGAACTGCCTTTCGTGGTGGGGAGTCTCGCTTCCACGATGCGGCGGCCGAGGCGCCGCCGTCCAAGACCTGTTCCGCTGTCTGTAATACCCTGAAGGTATTATGGATCTCGATCTCCGCAAGCTGCGGTACTTCGTCGCCGTCGCCGAGGAACTGCACTTCGGCCGCGCGGCGGAGCGGCTGCACATCGCGCAGCCCGTGCTGTCCCGGCAGATCCGGGCGCTCGAGGACGAGCTCCGGGCCCAGCTGTTCGCCCGCACCCGGCGATCGACCGAACTGACCGCGGCCGGTCGCCAGTTGCTCGACGACGCGCGGCCGCTGCTCGCCGCCGCCGACGCCACGCGGCGCCGGGTGGCCCGGGCCGCGCGCGGCTCGACGACGTTCACGATCGGCTTCATGCCGGGCCTGACCGTGACCGAGGCGGTCCGCGCGTTCGGCGCCACGCATCCGGAGCTCGAGATCGAGCTGATCCGCACCACGTGGGACGACCAGGTCGACGTACTGCACGACGGCCGGGTGGACGTGAGTATCGTCCGGCTGCCGATCGACCAGGCCGGCCTCACCGTTCGACCGCTCTTCGAGGAGCCCCGGGTCGCGACGCTGCCGGCCGGTCACCGCCTGGCCGGCAAGCCCGTCGTCGACATCACCGACCTCGCCGACGAGCATCTCCTGCAGGACCCCGACGCCGTACCGGAGTGGCGCGACATCGCCGTCGAGCTCCGGACCCGGACGGCGAAACCGATCCCCGTGCTGCACAGCGTCGAGGAGAAGCTCGAACACGTCGCCGCCGGCCGCGGTGTCTCGATCGTCCCGCTGTCCGTCGCCACGTTCTACCAGCGCCCCGACGTCGTCACGGTCCCCGTCGACAACCTCGCGCCGAACACCGTCGCCCTGGCCTGGATCGCCACCCGTCGCTCCCGCCTGCTCCAGGACTTCGCCGGCCTTGCTCCAACGGTCACTTGGACGCCTTAGGCGGTGTCCTCAGCCGTGCTCAGTTGAGGACCCGGTAGCGGATGTGGGTCGCGCGGGGCGTGTCGATGACGCGGACGACCTCAAGCTCGACGCGGTGCGGGAGGACGTCGAACAGCCGCAGACCGCTGCCGAACAGGACCGGCACCTGGCTGAGCTGCAGCTCGTCGAGGAGACCGGCCGCCAGCGCCTGCTGCGCAGTGACGGCGCCGTGGACCAGCACGTCCTTGTCGCCGGCGGCCGCCTTCGCCTGCGCCATCGCGGTCTCGATGTCGCCGACGACGTGGACGTTCTCGTAGCCGACCGGTGTCGGGTCGTGGCTGACGACGAAGATCGGTACGCCGTGGTGGTGCCCGCCGTAGTAGTCGACCTGTTCCGCCGTACGGCGGCCGACCAGGACCGCGCCCGTGGCGTGCAGCTCGTCCCAGATCTCGCCGGCCTCGCCGTCCGGGCGACCGACTTCGCCGGCCTCGTCCAGGTACCACTCGTGCAACCGCATGAAGTCGTCGCCGCCGGGGTTGCCGGGCCGGTCGTCCGGTCCCGCGATGTAGCCGTCGGCCGACATCGACATCAACAGCACGGATGAAGACATGAGCGTGCTCCCTCGCTCCGGTGGCGCGGTCGGTCCGCGCCCTGTGCCTTCGCGTCGAAGACGCTACCGCCGATTCGACATCATTCCGCGGACAGTGTCTCCAGGACGCCGTCGCCGTACTTGGTCAGCTTGTTCTCGCCGATGCCGCTGATCGTGCCCAGCTCGGCCAGCGACGTCGGCCGGTCGGTGGCGATCTGGCGCAGCGTCGCGTCGTGAAAGATCACGTACGCCGGGACGCCCTGCTCCTTGGCCACCGCCGCCCGCCACGCGCGCAACCGCTCGAACACCGGCGCCGCCTCGGGCGCGAGATCGGCGGCGGCCGCCTTCTTGCCGCTGGACGACCTGCTCCTGGAACGCACCCGCTCGGGCTCGCGGCGCATCATCACCTCGCGCCGCCGGCCGAGCACCTCGCCGCTGTCCTCGGTGAGCACGAGCGTGCCGTAGTCGCCCTCGACCGCGAGCAACCGCAGCGCGAGGCACTGCCGGATCACGCCGCGCCACTCGGTGTCCGTCAGCTCGGTGCCGATCCCGAACACGGTCAGCTGGTCGTGCCGGAACTGCTTGACCTTGTCGGTCTCCTTGCCGAGCAGGATGTCGATCAGCTGCCCGGCGCCGAACTTCTGCCCGCGCTCGTGCTGCAGCCGGTACACCGTCGAGAGCAGCTTCTGCGCCGCGATCGTGCCGTCCCAGGACTCCGGCGGCGTCAGACAGGTGTCGCAGTTCCCGCACGCGTCGCCCTGCTGGCCGAAGTACGCCAGGAGTTGCGAGCGCCGGCACTGCACGGTCTCGCACAACGCGAGCATCGCGTCGAGATGCGCGCTCAGCCGCCGCCGGTGCGCGAGGTCGCCCTCGGACGTGTCGATCATCTTCCGTTGCTGGACGACGTCCTGCAGTCCGTACGCCAGCCAGGCGGTGGACGGCAGGCCGTCACGTCCCGCGCGGCCGGTCTCCTGGTAGTAGCCCTCGACCGACTTCGGCAGGTCGAGGTGCGCGACGAACCGGACGTCCGGTTTGTCGATCCCCATGCCGAACGCGATCGTCGCCACCACGACCAGCCCGTCCTCGCGCAGGAACCGGGCCTGGTTCGCGGCGCGGGTCCGGCTGTCCAGGCCGGCGTGGTACGGCAGGGCCTCGATCCCGTTCTGGGTCAGGAAGGCCGCGGTCTTCTCGACGCTGTTGCGGGACAGGCAGTACACGATGCCCGCGTCGCCGGCGTGCTCGGTGCGCAGCAGGTCGAGCAGCTGCCGCTGCGGATTGTCCTTCGGGACGATCCGGTACTGGATGTTCGGCCGGTCGAAGCTCGCGACGAAATGCTTCGCGTCGCCGAGCTTCAGCCGGGTCGCGATCTCCTGGTGGGTCGCCTCGGTCGCCGTCGCGGTGAGCGCGATCCGCGGCACGTCGGGCCAGCGCTCGTGCAGCTCGGACAGCATCAGGTAGTCGGGCCGGAAGTCGTGGCCCCACTGCGACACGCAGTGCGCCTCGTCGATCGCGAACAGCGCGATCTTGCCCTGGTCGAGCAGCCGCACGGTCGCTTCCACCCGGAGCCGCTCGGGCGCCAGGTACAGCAGGTCGAGCTCGCCGGCCAGGAACGCCTGCTCGACCTCGCGCCGCTGCTCGAAGTCCTGCGTGGAGTTGAGGAATCCCGCCCGGACGCCGAGCGCGGTGAGCGCGTCCACCTGGTCCTGCATCAACGCGATCAGCGGCGAGATGACCACGCCGACGCCGGATCGCACCAGCGACGGGATCTGGTAGCACAGCGACTTGCCGCCGCCGGTCGGCATCAGCACCAGCGCGTCGCCGCCCGCGACGACGGTGTCGATGATGTCGCCCTGCTCGCCGCGGAAGGCGTCGTACCCGAACACCCGCCGGAGGACCTGAAGGGCTTCGGAATCGGGCAGCTCGGTCGTCTCACTCACCCCGGCGAGTCTAGTGAGATCGCGCCGACGATGCTGGCGCGATCGCCGATCCCTGTGGATTACCGGACAGGTCGGGGAGTTCCTCACGGATCCACTGCCGCGGTGAACAGCCCGCGATCGCGCGGAACTCCCTGGTCAGATGCGCCTGGTCGGCATACCCCGCGGCGGCCGACAGCTCGGCCAGCCGGGTCCGCGGCTGCCGGCGCAGTTGTCCGGTGACGCGCTCGAACCGCAGCACGCGGGCCGCGACCTTCGGCGGCAGACCGAACTCCGACCTGAACCGATCGGTGAGATGCCGCCGGCTCCACCCGACCTCGGTCGCCAACTCCTGGACCCCGACCGAGCCGCTCGCGCCGCACAGTCGCTGCCAGGCCCAGCCGAGCTCGGGCCGCACAGCACCGGGACGGCTCCCGCCGAGCTGCCGCAGCAGCAGGGCCTCGAGCAGGTCGAAGCGTGTCTCCCAAGTCGGCGCCTCGCGCAGTTGCTCGGTCAGCTCGCGCGCGGGCCGGCCGAGGACCTCGTCCAGACCGACCACCGTCGACGCGAGGGCGCCCGGCGGCAGTCCGAGGAGCGCTCGAGCGGCCGGGGGAGTGAGCGAGACCTGTACGCCGGCGCGGCTCGGTGTCTGACCGATGTGGACCGCCCGCGAGTGCAGCCCGCCGACGAGTGCGTCGTACTTGTCCACCGGGCCGCCGGGCCAGGCCACGCCGAGGGGCTCGTCGAGCGTGATGACGAGCGTCAGGTGGCGCGAGGGCAGGCCGCGGTGCAATGCCGGGGGATCACCGGCGTACGCATACCCGGTGATATCGGGCACCAAGGGGCGCAGCGCGGGGTGCGCCGCGCGGGTGTGATGGCCCAGTCCTGCCATGCGTCCAGGCTAGGACCGTCCACCGACAGAAACCGCGGCTCCAGAATCCGGGACCCGCATACCGTCATTCGGACGGGCGTGGCACTATCAGGAGATACGCCACACCTAGCTAGGAGATGTTCGTCGTGCCTGCTCTGAGGTCCCGCACTGTCACCCACGGCCGCAACATGGCGGGCGCTCGCGCGCTCATGCAGGCCTCCGGGGTAGCCCGCGAGGACTTCGGGAAGCCGATCATCGCGGTGGCGAACAGCTTCACCGAGTTCGTGCCCGGTCACACCCACCTGGCCCCGGTCGGCCGGATCGTCTCCGAGGCGATCCACGCGGCCGGCGGGATCGCGCGCGAGTTCAACACGATCGCCGTCGACGACGGGATCGCGATGGGCCACGGCGGCATGCTCTACAGCCTGCCGTCGCGGGACCTGATCGCCGACTCGGTCGAGTACATGGTCGAGGCGCACTGCGCGGACGCGCTGGTCTGCATCTCCAACTGCGACAAGATCACCCCGGGCATGCTGATGGCCGCGCTCCGGCTGAACATCCCGACCGTGTTCGTCTCCGGCGGCCCGATGGAGGCCGGCCGCGCGACGCTGGTCGACGGGACGGTCCGCAAGCTCGACCTGATCGACGCGATGTCCGAGGCCGTCAACGAGAACGTCTCCGACGCCGACATCCTGCGGATCGAGGAGAACGCCTGCCCGACCTGCGGTTCCTGTTCCGGCATGTTCACCGCGAACTCGATGAACTGCCTGACCGAGGCGATCGGCCTGTCGCTGCCCGGCAACGGGTCGGTGCTGGCCACCCACACCGCCCGCCGCGCGCTGTACGAGAAGGCCGGCGAGACCGTCGTCGGGCTGGCCCACCGGTACTACGACAACGACGACGCGACCGTGCTGCCGCGCTCGATCGCCTCGAAGGAGGCGTTCGGCAACGCGATGGCGCTGGACATCGCGATGGGCGGCTCGACGAACACGATCCTGCACCTGCTGGCCGCCGCGCAGGAGGCCGAGGTCGGCTTCGACCTCGACGACATCAACGCGGTCTCGCGCCGTGTCCCGTGCCTGGCGAAGGTCGCGCCGAACGTCGCGCCGCAGGGCACGTACTACATGGAGGACGTGCACCGCGCCGGCGGCATCCCCGCCATCCTCGGCGAGCTGCACCGCGCCGGCCTGCTGAACCAGAACGTCACCACCGTGCACAGCGACTCGATCGACGAGTGGCTGAAGACCTGGGACCTGCGCGGCGGTTCGCCGTCGCCGGAGGCCGTCGAGCTGTGGCACGCCGCGCCGGGCTGCAAGCGGTCCGCGCAGGCGTTCTCGCAGTCCGAGCGGTGGGAGACGCTGGACACCGACGCCGCGAACGGGTGCATCCGGGACCGCGAGCACGCGTACTCCAAGGACGGCGGCCTGGCCGTGCTGAAGGGCAACCTGGCCGTCGACGGCTGCGTGGTGAAGACGGCCGGTGTGGACGAGTCGATCTGGACGTTCGAGGGTCCCGCGGTGGTGTGCGAGTCGCAGGAGCAGGCCGTCGAGAAGATCCTCGCCAAGCAGATCCAGCCCGGCGACGTCATCGTGATCCGGTACGAGGGCCCCAAGGGCGGGCCGGGGATGCAGGAGATGCTGTACCCGACCTCGTACCTGAAGGGCCGCGGCCTCGGCAAGGTCTGCGCCCTGATCACCGACGGACGCTTCTCGGGCGGTACGTCGGGACTCTCGATCGGCCACGTCTCGCCCGAGGCGGCGTCCGGCGGGACGATCGCCCTGGTCGAGGACGGCGACCGGATCCGCATCGACATCCCGAACCGCTCGATCGAACTGCTGGTCGCCGACGACGAACTCGCCGCCCGGAAGGCGGCCCTGAACGGCGACTACGCCCCGAAGGCCCGCGACCGCAAGGTCTCCACCGCCCTCCGCGCCTACGCCGCCATGGCCACCAGCGCCGACAAGGGCGCCGTCCGCGACATCAGCAAGCTGGGCTAGAGCTCCAGGTCGAACGCCAGGTTGATTGCCTCGGCCAGGGCGGGTTCCTGGTCGGGGTGGAGGTGGCCGATCAGGCGGCCGAGCTGGGACTTCGGGATGGTTTGGATGTTGTCGCAGGAGATCGCGCTGGCGTGGTCGAGGCCGTTCTCCGGGCCGACCCGGACCTCGGTGGACAGGCCGCGGATGGTGCTGGTGATCGGGGCGACCGTCACGTTGGTGAGGCGCGGGCGGATCAGTTCGCGGGTGAGCACCACCACCGGGCGCGGCTTGTCGAGCCGCGCGATGTGGATCGGGCGCATCAGTCGAGGTCGCTGAGCACGGTCCCGGCGGCCGCGGGGGCGAGACCCTCGAGGTCCGGGTAGTCGCCGTACTCGTTCAGGATGGCGAGGTCGCGCGCGGCCAGCTCGCGGCGACGCTCACGCTCCATCGCCCGGGCGACCACGGACGCCCGGCTGGTCGCCTTGTCGGTGGCGACCAGTTCGTCCATGAAGTCGACCAGCTCGTCCGGCAACCGCACGGTGATCTGCTTGCTCATACCAAAACCATACCGCCCCGGGATTCAATCCGGTAGCGCGTCAGTTGGGGGAGAGGGCGGACCAGCTGATCAGGTCCGTGGCGGGGAGGGACGGGAGCGCAGCGATGGCGGAGAGTTCGGTGTCGATCAGGCCGACGAGTTGCGCGAGGCGGGTGGTGACGTCCTCGGCCTCGAGGAGCTTCTGGCGGTCCGGTGTCATGAGCTTCATCGCGGCCGACATCAGGTAGGACAGCGTGCCCGGGTCGTCGGGGAGGTCGCCGAGGTGCAGGCCCGGGCGGCTGATCTCGCTGACCGCCGCGGCGTACCTGCGGAAGCGTTCCAGCGCGACCGTCGCCGTCCCCAACGGGTCGTCGCCGAGGTCGTCGGGCAGCCACTCGACGTCGGCGACCAGGTAGTCGCCGGTGCCGTCCAGTTCGGTCACCTTGAACCGCCGGTTCCCGGTCAGCGTCACCTCGATCGGGCCCTCGTCGTCGGCGTCCACCGCGATCTCGGAGATCGTCGCCGAGCAGCCCGTCCCGTACAGCGACCGGAACACCCGCTCGCCCAACTCGTACCCGTCCCGGACCGCGAGGGCGCCGCAGATCAGCTCGCCGCCGTTCTCGACCAGGTCCCGGACCACCGCGCGGCCCTGCACGTCGGTGACCGGAATCGAGACCACCAGGCCGGGAAAGATCACCGTGTCGACAGTGAGCAACGGCAGGCGGGAGTCCATGCCGACGAGCCTAGGGCATCGCTGCCCCTGATCACCTGTGGTGACCGGCCGGCCTGTGGATATGGCGTCGGGGGTGCGGGGCGTGACCACTAGACTGACTCCCATGATTCGCCGCGTCGACCTGCGGGGCCGAGTGGCGGCCGGAGAGGTCTCCGACCTCCAAGCCGAAGTGAATGCCCTCGTTCCCCGAGCCGTGTTCGACGTCGAGAAGGCTCTCGACGTCGTCCGACCCATCTGCCTGGACGTCCGCCATCGCGGCCTCGAGGCGATCCGGGACTACGGTGAGACGTTCGACCATGTGCGCGTCGAGGACATCCGGGTCCCGGCCGCGGCGCTGAAGTCCGCGCTGGAGGAGCTCGACCCGCAGGTGCGCAGTGCCTTCGAGGAGTCGATCCGCCGCGTCCGCGAGGTCAGCCAGGACGAGCTCACCGCCGATGTCACCTCCGAGCCCGCACCGGGCGGGCGGGTGACGCAGCGGTTCGTCCCGGTCCAGCGCGTGGGTCTCTACGTGCCAGGCGGCCGCGCGCCGCTGGCGTCGAGCGTCGTGATGAACGTCGTACCGGCCCAGGTCGCCGGCGTGCCGTCGCTCGCCGTCGCCTCGCCGCCCCAGAAGGATTATGGCGGGCTGCCGCACCCGACCGTGCTCGCGGTGTGCGCGCTCCTCGGGATCGAGGAGGTGTATGCGATGGGCGGCGCCCAGGCGATCGCCGGTTTCGCGTACGGCTTCGAGGGCTGCAAGAAGGTCAACCTGATCACAGGCCCGGGCAACATCTACGTCGTCGCCGCCAAGCGCAACCTGCTCGGTGAGGTCGGCATCGACTCCGAGGCCGGACCGACCGAGATCGCGGTCCTGGCCGATGCGACCGCTGACCCCAAGCACGTCGCCGCCGACCTGATCAGCCAGGCCGAGCACGACCCGATGGCGGCCAGTGTGCTGGTCACCCCGAGCGAGTCGCTCGCCGAGGCGGTCGAGGCCGAGCTGCCGCTCCAGGTCGCGCGGACCAAGCACCGGGACCGCGTCACCGAGGCGCTGTCCGGTCAGCAGTCCGCCGTCGTGCTCGTCGACGACCTCGAGCAGGGCACCGCGGTCGTCGACGCGTATGCCGCCGAGCACCTGGAGATCCAGACCGCGGACGCCGAGGAGCGGGCCGGCCTGATCACCAATGCCGGAGCGATCTTCGTCGGCAGTTGGTCGCCGGTGTCGCTCGGCGACTACTGCGCCGGGTCGAACCACGTGCTCCCGACGGCCGGCTGCGCGTGCCACTCGTCCGGCCTGTCGGTGCGCAGCTTCCTCAAGGCGGTGCACGTCGTGAACTACTCGCGCGACGCGCTGCGCGAGGTCGCCGGTCACGTGGTCACGCTCGCCGACGCCGAGGACCTGCCCGGCCACGGCGCCGCGGTCTCCGTCCGATTCCCCGAGGAGCAGTGATGGGCCGCTTCGACGGGCTGCCGATCCGCGAGGAGCTCAAGAGCTTCGAGCCGTACGGCGCCCCGCAGCTCGACGTCCCGGTGCTGCTGAACGTCAACGAGAACCCGTATCCGGCGAGCGAGGCGACCGTCGCCGACATCGCCGCCGCGGTGACCGAGGCCGCTCGCGGCATGAACCGGTACCCCGACCGCGAGTTCCTCGGGCTGCGCGCGGACCTCGCGGCGTACCTGGCCCGCGAGTCCGGGGCGCACCTGGAGCCCGAGCAGCTCTGGGCGGCGAACGGGTCCAACGAGGTGATGCTGCACGTCCTGCAGGCGTTCGGCGGCCCCGGCCGCACGGCGTTGTCGTTCGCGCCGACCTACTCGATGTACCCGGAGTACGCGCGGGACACGAACACCGCCTGGGTCACCGGCCGCCGGGCCGAGGACTTCACGCTCGACCGGAGCAAGGCGATCGCCGCGATCTCCCGGCACCGCCCGTCGGTCGTGCTGCTCGCCTCGCCGAACAACCCGACCGGGACGGCGCTGCCGATCGACGTGACCGAGGCGATCGTCGCGCACGCCGCCGCGCACGGCGCGGTCGTGGTGGTCGACGAGGCGTATGCCGAGTTCCGCCGCACCGGGACGCCGAGCGCGGTCAGCCTGCTGCCGTCGTACCCGAATCTCGCCGTCGCCCGGACGATGTCGAAGGCGTTCGCGATGGCCGGCGGCCGGGTCGGGTACCTTGCCGCCAGCAAGCAGTTCGTGGACGCGCTGCGGATCGTCCGGCTGCCGTACCACCTGTCCGCCGTGACCCAGGCGGTCGCGCGGGCCGCCCTGCGGCACTCCGACGAGCTGCTCGGCCGGGTCGAGCAGTTGCGCGTCGAGCGCGACGAGACCGTCGACTGGTTGCGGTCGCTCGGGCTGCGCGCGGTCGACTCGGACGCCAACTTCGTCCTGTTCGGCACGTTCGCGGACCGGCACGCGGTCTGGCAGGCGCTGCTCGACGACGGCGTCCTGATCCGGGAGACCGGCCCGGACGGCTGGCTGCGGGTGTCGATCGGCACCGGCGAGGAGATGGCCGCGTTCCGCGCCTCGCTGGAGCGCATCCTCAAGAGCGACGTAGGAAGGTTGTCATGAGCCGCACTGCGCGGGTTGATCGGGAGACGAGCGAGTCGAAGGTCCTCGTCGAGCTGAACCTCGACGGCGAGGGCCGGGCGGACATCTCCACGGGGGTCGGCTTCTACGACCACATGCTCAACGCGCTCGCCAAGCACGCGCTGCTGGACCTGCACGTGAACACGGTCGGCGACCTGGAGATCGACGCGCACCACACGGTCGAGGACACCGCGATCGGGATCGGGCAGGCGCTCAAGGAAGCCCTCGGCGACAAGCGCGGGATCCGCCGCTTCGGCGACGCGACCGTGCCGCTGGACGAGGCGCTGGTGCACTGCACCGTCGACCTGTCCGGCCGTCCGTACTGCGTGCACACCGGCGAGCCGGACGGGCAGGTGTACGCGATCATCGGCGGCGACTACGCCGGTTCGCTGACCCAGCACGTCTTCGAGACGCTGGCCTTCAACGCCGCGATCTGCGTGCACATCCGGGTGCTGTCCGGCCGCGACCCGCACCACATCGTCGAGGCGCAGTTCAAGGCCTTCGCCCGCGCGCTCCGGGCCGCTGCCGAGCTCGACCCGCGGCAGCCGGGCATCCCGTCCACCAAGGGTGCTCTGTGAGCAAGAAGGTCGTGCTCCTGGACTACGGCTCGGGCAACATCCGGTCGGGGGAGCGCGCGCTGCGGCGGGTCGGCGCGGACGTCACCGTGACCGCGGACTTCGACGCGGCGTGCGACGCCGACGGTCTGCTGGTGCCGGGCGTCGGCGCCTTCGAGGCGTGTATGACCGGGCTGAAGGCGGTCCGCGGCGACGTCGCGGTCGACCGGCGGCTGACCGGCGGCCGTCCGGTGCTCGGGATCTGCGTCGGCATGCAGATCCTGTTCACCCGCGGCATCGAGCACGGCGTCGAGACCGAGGGCTGCGAGCAGTGGCCCGGCACCGTCGAGCGCCTCCAGCCGGTGGACGGGGAGCCGGTCCCGCACATGGGCTGGAACACGGTCGACGTACCGTCCGGCACGACGCTCTTCGACGGGCTGGAGAAGGAGCGGTTCTACTTCGTGCACTCGTACGGCGTGCGGAGTTGGGAGCTGACCGACACCCGCGAGTCCGTCACGCCGCGCGTCACCTGGACGACGTACGGCGGGGACAGGTTCGTCGCCGCGGTCGAGAACGGCCCGCTGTCGGCCACCCAGTTCCACCCGGAGAAGTCCGGCGACGCCGGCGCGACGCTGCTGGAGAACTGGGTCCGCTCGCTGTGAATGAGTGACACGCGTTCACTTGCCGTTGGGTTGTTGTTTACCGTACGTTCACTGGTCACCACTGCTTGTCGTCGAGCTAGGGAGACCGCCCCATGACCAGTTCTTTGTCCAGGCGTCAGTTCGTCGGCCGTGCGGCCGCGGCGGGTGTCGCGGTCAGTGTGGCCGGTTCGGTCGACGCGCTGTACACGGCGCAGCCGGCACTTGGTACGTCCGGCCCGAAGATCGGCTACGGCCCGCTGATCGAGGACCCGGACGGCATGCTCGACCTGCCGCGCGGGTTCAGCTACAAGATCCTGTCCCGCGAGGGCACCGTCCGGCCGGACGGACTCCCGACGCCGAGCCGCTTCGACGGAATGGGCGTGTTCCCGGACCGCGACGGCGGCTCCCGCCTCGTCCGCAACCACGAGTGCAGCCCGACCTCGAAGATCAAGGTCGTCGCGCCGGCCGAGCGGACGTACGACCCGGCCGCCGCGGGCGGCACCAGCACGCTGGCGGTCGATCGGCACAATGCGGCCTCCAAGGAGTTCGTCAGCCTCGGCGGTACGGCGATCAACTGCTCCGGCGGTCCCACGCCCTGGCGTACCTGGCTGACCTGCGAGGAGACCGAGCTGAAGGCCGGTCAGAGCGGCTACACGAAGGACCACGGCTTCATCTTCGAGGTCGACCCGTACGACGACCGCCGCAACGTCAGCCCGTTCGCGCTGACCGCGATGGGCCGTTTCCAGCACGAGGCGGTCGCGATCGACCCGCGGACCGGGATCGTCTACGAGACCGAGGACGCGTTCGTCGCCCCGCTCGGCGGCTTCTACCGCTTCCTGCCGAACCGGCCGCGCGGCGGCTGGGGTTCGCTGCGGGCCGGCGGCGAGCTGCAGGCGATGCACGTCCCGGGCCTGCCGGACCTCTCGGTGGTCCAGGAGGCGGGTGCGGAGTTCCACGACGTCCAGTGGGTGACGGTGCCGGATCCGCTGGCGAAGACCGAGTCGGTCCGCGCGCAGGACTACGCCAAGCCGATCACCGGCGGCTACAAGCTCGAGGGCTGCTGGTGGGGCGACCTGGACCGCTGCGTGTACTTCGTGTCGTCGTTCGCGCGGACCGAGCTCGGCCCGAAGGTCGACCACGACGGCCAGGTGTGGAAGCTGGACCCGCGGAAGCGCACGCTCCGTCTCGAGGTGATCTTCACCCGTCCGAAGCCGGGCTCCGACGACCCCGAGTTCGACGCCCCGGACAACATCACGATGTCGCCGTACGGCGGGCTGATGATGTGCGAGGACGGCCTCGGCGAGCAGCACATCCTCGGCACCACGGAGGACGGCGAGGTCTTCAAGTTCGCCCGGAACCGCGTCAACCTCGGCACGCCGGAGGACCCGGAGTACGGCGAACTGTCCGGTGTCGGCTTCTCCGCCGACGGCCGAACGATGTTCTTCAACGTCTACAACCCCGGCATCACCTACGCCATCACCGGCCCCTGGCGCCGGCGGCGCTAACTGCCCTCCACCCCACCCGCCCACCTGTGTCCTGCCGCCTGCAGGCCAGTCACACGAGGGGATATCCGTCCCCGTTGGGGGTTCTTCGCTCGTATACCACCGGAGAACCCCCAACACGCGTGGAGAGCCCTCGTGTTCGATGGTGCGGTTGGCCGGTGGGTTGTGGCGGTGCGCGCGGTTCGGGCCGGGCTAGGGCGTCGCGCCGGGGAAGGCGACCGGCGCGCCGCCCCAGGTGAGTTGGCTGGCGGCGACCGCGAGCAGACTCTCGATCGCGAACGCGCGGACGGCCGGTTGTTCGGCGGCCTCCACGAGGTCGCCGTACACCGCCGCGATCCGGCGCTCGATGATCAGGATCAGCGCGCTCGCGGTGGCGGCGGTGTTGACCGCGAGGGGAAGGTCGTACGCCGGTTCGGCCGCGACCGGGGTCTCACCGGCGGCGACCAGCAGCGCGCTCAGGCGGTCGCGATTGTCGCGGTGACTCTCGAACGTGTCGTTCGCCGCGCGGAACCGGGCGCCGCTCAGCTTGCCCCCGGCCACGCCGACGCCGTACAGCGCCGCATGCTCACCCGCGAGGGCCGCCTGGAGGGCTTCCACCTGGTTCACGTGTTGTCCTTCTTCTTGGCGGGGGCCAGGGTCGTGCCCAACTGGGTCTCGGCGGCGGCGATCTCGGCGAGCAGGCGAGCGGGCGCGCCGGACAGCTTGGCCGCGGCTGCCGCGTGGGCGACGGCGGCGGCCTTCTCCTGCTTGGCGATCGCGGCCAGCGCGGCCTGCGAACTCGCCGGGACCGCGGTCTTCGTCGCCTGCGCGGCCACGCCCTGGGTCTCCTTGAGTTTCGCCAGGTGGCTCACGTGGTACTTCGCGCCGGCGGCGAGCTGGGCCCGCAGCGCGGGGAACCTGCGGGCGGCGGTTGCGTAGAGCTGGGACAATTGAGTCACCAGGGTCGCAGCGCCGCTGAGAGCCGCGACGACCGCTGGATCGACGGTTGGCGTCTCCTCCGCCGGTCCCTGCGACGTCGACGGCTTGCCGTTCACGGCACCCGGCGTACCGGCCCCGGCGGCAGGGTCGTCCTTGCAGCCGCTCAGCGCGGCCGCGCCCGGTACGAGGGCAGCGGTCACGAAGACGGTACGTCGGCTCAGGCGGCGTTCAGGCACGGCGGAACGATACCTGGTGACGCGCCCACGACCGCCTGGGACGAGGCGGTGACAGGGATCGGGGCGTCGGCCGGATATGGTGGGCTACTGCCCTTGGCGCGACCGCCGGGGCGGTGACGGGTGCACAACTGGAGAGAGAGGCAGGTCAAACTGTGAGCCGACGGACTGACCACACGGACACCACGAGCCTCGAGAACTTCCTGCGGCCGATCGTCGAGCAGTTCGGCTGCGACCTGGAGGCCGCGGACATCACCCCGGCCGGGCGCCGCCGCCTGCTGCGCGTCCTGGTCGACCGGGACGGCGGCATCAGTCTCGACGACGTCGCCGAGGTCACCCGGGCCGTCTCCAAGGCGCTCGACGCCGACGACATCATGGGCGAGGGCGCCTACACGCTGGAGGTCTCCAGCCCCGGCGTCGACCGCCCGCTCACCCTGCCCCGGCACTGGCGCCGCAACACCGGCCGGCTGGTCGCGGTCACGCTGACCGCGGGCGGCAAAGTGACAGGCCGGATCAAGTCCGCCTCCGACGAGGCGGCCGAACTGGACGTCGACGGCAAGCGGCAGAGTGTCGCCTACGCCGACGTGGCCAAGGCCAAGGTCCAGATCGAGTTCAACCGGGCTGCCGGCAACGACGAACCAGAAACACCTGCCGACGGCACGGTGGAGGAGAACTGACATGGACATCGACATGGCCGTGCTGCGGTCGCTGGAACGGGAGAAGGACATCTCCCTGGACGTGGTCGTCGAGGCGATCGAGCAGGCGCTGCTGGTCGCGTACCACCGCACCGAGGGCGCGCAGCAGCACGCCCGCGCCGAGCTGGACCGCAAGACCGGGCACGTGACCGTCTTCGCCCGCGAGCTCGCCGAGGACGGCACCCTGGCCCGGGAGTACGACGACACTCCGGCCGACTTCGGCCGGATCGCGGCCACCACGGCCAAGCAGATCATCCTGCAGCGGCTGCGCGACGCCGAGGACGAGGTCCGGTACGGCGAGTTCTCCGGCAAGGAGGGCGACATCGTCTCCGGCGTCGTCCAGCAGGGCCGCGACCCGCGCTCGGTGATGGTCGACCTCGGCAAGATCGAGGCCGTGCTGCCGGCGCCCGAGCAGGTGCCGGGGGAGAAGTACGAGCACGGCTCCCGCCTGCGGGTGTACGTCGTCGGCGTCCGGAAGGGCTTCAAGGGCCCGCAGATCACCGTCAGCCGCACCCACCCGAACCTGGTGAAGAAGCTGTTCGCGCTGGAGGTCCCGGAGATCGCCGACGGCACCGTCGAGATCACCGCGATCGCCCGTGAGGCTGGTCACCGGACCAAGATCGCGGTCCGGACTCTGAACCCGTCGGTGAACGGCAAGGGCGCCTGCATCGGGCCGATGGGCCAGCGGGTGCGCAACATCATGCACGAGCTGCACGGTGAGAAGATCGACATCATCGACCACAGCGACGATCCGGCGACGTTCGTCGGGAATGCGCTGTCCCCGGCGCAGGTTACGTCTGTCGAGGTGGTCGACGCCGCGGCCCGTGCGGCGCGCGTCGTCGTACCCGACTACCAGTTGTCGCTCGCGATCGGCAAGGAGGGGCAGAACGCCCGCCTGGCCGCCCGTCTCACCGGCTGGCGGATCGACATCCGCCCGGATACCGATGTGACTGCCGAGAGCGAGAAGGTAGACTGATCTCTCGGTCGGTCGACTGAGTCGCAACCACACCCATGAAACACGTGACAGAGACGGCAGACGCGCGCCCAGGCAAGCCTCGGGAGCGCACCTGCATCGGGTGCCGGAAGCGATCCGGTCCGGCTGACCTGCTGCGGATGACGGTTTCCGGAGGGCTCGTCCTTCCGGATCCCGGGCACCGGGCACCCGGACGCGGGGCGCACCTGCACCCCACGACCGAGTGCTTCGACCTCGCCGTCCGGCGCAAGGCGTTCCCACGGGCCTTCCGGGTCCCGGGGCCGCTCGACGTGACCGGGCTGCGGGACCACGTCGCGCAGCGTGATAAGTAAGAAGCAGTGCAAATGGCGGCCGGCAGGCCGTCCGCGGCGGTCCGACCGGATCGTCCGTGACCGACATGAAGGCGGGTCATCGACTCATGACCACTCGATGAGTGTCTACCGATGAGTGCAAAGCGATGAGCACGTACGTCAACTAACGGTCCGCGCCCAGGCTCGGACCAGAGGGAGAGTAGTGGCAAAGGTCCGGGTCTACGAGCTCGCGAAGGAGCTCGGAGTTACCAGCAAGGTCGTTCTGACCAGACTGAACGACATGGGCGAGTTCGTCCGATCGGCATCCTCGACCATCGAGGCTCCTGTCGTTCGGCGGTTGGCGGAGGAGTTCGAGAAGAACCCGCCGAAGAAGCGCGCGGCCAAGAAGGCCGCCGCGAGCACGTCTGCCGCGCCGCAGGCGACCGCACCGGTCGCGCCGGCGCCGAAGCCGGCCCAGCCGGCGACCCCGAAGGCTCCGGCCGAGCGCCCCGCGCCGGCCGCTGAGGTGCGCACCGAGCCGGCTCCGGCCGCCGAGGCGCCCGCGGCCGAGGCCGCGCCGGTCAAGTCCGTTCCGGCCCCGGGTGCCAAGCCGGGTCCGCGTCCGGGCCCGAAGCCGGGTCCGCGCCAGGAGACCGCTCCGGTGGAGCCGGCTCCTGCCGCGTCCGCTCCGGCCGAGTCCGCTCCGGCGGCGAAGGCGGAGACCCCGGCGGCCCCGTCGTTCGAGGCTCCGGCCGCGCAGGCGGCTCCGGCGCCGGCTCCGCGCCGGACCGGCGGCGACTCCGCGGCCCGTCCGGGTCCGCGTCCGGCCGCGCCGGGTGCGACCCCGCGTCCGGGCGGCCAGGGTTCCGGCCCGCGTCCGGGTGGTTCGGGCGGTCCGGGCGGCGGCCCGCGTCCGGGTGCGCCCCGTCCGGGTGCCCCGCGTCCCGGTGCGCCTCGTCCGGGCGGCCAGGGTGGCGGCGGCCCGCGTCCGGGTGCTCCGCGTCCGGGCAACAACCCGTTCAGCTCGACCCAGGGCATGCAGCGCGGTGGACCGCGCCCCGGCCCGGGTGGTGGCGGCGGCGACCGGCAGGGCGCTCCGAGCCCGGCCGGGATGGCTCCGCGTCCGCCGCAGGGTCGTGGCGGTGAGCGTGGCGGCGAGCGTGGCGGCAGCGACCGTCCGCGTTCAGGTGGTGTGCCGGGCGCCCCGCGTCCGAACCCGGCGATGATGCCGAAGTCCTCGGCCGGCACGTTCACCGGTCGTCCCGGTGGCGGCTCCGGCGGTCCCGGCGGTGGCGGCCGCGGTCGTCCCGGCGGCGGTCCGGGTGCCGGTCCGCGCAGCGGTGGCGGCGGCGGTGGCGGCGGTTTCCGTCCGGGTGGCGGCGGCCCCAGCGGCCCGCCCGGTGGCGGCGGTGGCCGTCCGGGTCCGGGCAACCGCGGCCGTGGCGGCACGCAGGGCGCCTTCGGGCGTCCGGGCGGTCCGGCGCGCCGCGGCCGTAAGTCGAAGCGGGCCAAGCGCCAGGAATTCGACAACATGCAGGCTCCGGCCGTCGGCGGCGTGCGCGTCAAGCACGGTGACGGCGAGGTCGTGAAGCTGCCTCGCGGCGCGTCCCTGACGGACTTCGCCGAGAAGGTCGGCGTCGACCCGGCGTCGCTGGTCCAGGTGCTGTTCCACCTCGGTGAGATGGTGACCGCGACCCAGTCGGTGAACGAGGAGACTCTCGAGCTGCTCGGCACCGAGCTGAACTACGACGTCCAGATCGTCTCGCCGGAGGACGAGGACCGCGAGCTGCTGCAGTCCTTCGACATCGAGTTCGGCAACGACGAGGGCGACGAGGGCGACCTGGCTCCGCGGCCGCCGGTGGTGACCGTGATGGGTCACGTCGACCACGGTAAGACGAAGCTGCTGGACGCGATCCGGATGGCGAACGTCGTGGCCGACGAGGCCGGCGGTATCACCCAGCACATCGGTGCGTACCAGGTGACCACCGAGGTCGACGGCGAGCAGCGGGCGATCACCTTCGTCGACACCCCGGGTCACGAGGCGTTCACCGCCATGCGTGCCCGTGGTGCGCAGGCCACCGACATCGTCATCCTGGTGGTCGCGGCCGACGACGGCGTGATGCCGCAGACGATCGAGGCGCTGAACCACGCCCGCGCGGCGGGTGTCCCGATCGTGGTCGCGGTGAACAAGATCGACGTCCCGGCGGCGGACCCGGCCAAGGTGCGCGGTCAGCTGACCGAGTACGGCCTGGTGCCCGAGGAGTACGGCGGCGACACGATGTTCGTCGACGTCTCGGCGAAGTCCCGGATCAACATCGACGGCCTGCTCGAGGGCGTCGTGCTGACCGCGGACGCGGCGCTGGACCTGCGGGCCAACCCGCACATGCACGCCGAGGGCATCGCGATCGAGGCGAACCTCGACAAGGGCCGTGGTCCGGTGGCGACCGTGCTCGTGCAGCGCGGCACGCTCCGGGTCGGCGACTCGATGGTGGTCGGTCCGGCGTACGGCCGGGTCCGGGCCATGCTCGACGAGCACGGCAACAGCGTCGAGGAGGCGACTCCGTCGCGTCCGGTCCTGGTGCTCGGTCTGACCGCGGTGCCGGGAGCGGGTGACAAGTTCCTGGTGGTCGACGACGACCGCCGCGCGCGGCAGATCGCCGAGAAGCGGGAAGCCCGTGCGCGGGCGGCCGCCAACGCCAAGCGTCGCGTTCGCCGGACCCTCGAGGACTTCATGGCCTCGATGGAGAAGGGCGAGACCCAGGAGCTGCTGCTGATCCTCAAGGGCGACGTGTCCGGTTCGGTCGAGGCGCTGGAAGACGCCCTGGTCCGGATCGAGGTCGGCGACGAGGTGTCCTTGCGGATCATCGACCGCGGTGTCGGTGCGATCAACGAGAACGACGTCAACCTGGCCATCGCGTCGAACGCCGTCATCATCGGCTTCAACGTGCGGCCGGCGGGCAAGGCCGGTGACCTGGCCGAGCGCGAGGGCGTGGATGTCCGGTACTACTCGGTCATCTACTCGGCGATCGACGACATCGAGGCCGCGCTGAAGGGCATGCTGAAGCCGATCTACGAGGAGGTCACCCTCGGCCAGGCGGAGATCCGCGAGATCTTCCGCTCCTCGAAGGTGGGCAACATCGCCGGTTGCTGGGTGACCAGCGGCCTGATCAAGCGCAACGCGAAGGTCCGGTTGATCCGGGACGGCTCGGTCGTCCTCGACAACACCGAGCTGTCGTCGCTGAAGAGGTTCAAGGACGACGCGTCCGAGGTCCGCGAGGGCTTCGAGTGCGGTCTGACCATCAACAACTTCAACGACATCAAGATCGGCGACGTCGTCGAGGCGTTCGAGCTCCGCGAGAAGCCGCGCAGCTGACAGTGCAATGACAGCAGGCGGTGACCCGGCCCTGGGTCACCTAGGAGTAGCGTCCGGAGAGACCACGGTCTCTCCGGACGTTGTTCATGAATGAGGGAGTGAGCCCTGATGGGTGAAGCAAGGGCGAAGCAGCTGGCCGACCGGATCCAGGTGCTCGTCGCGGAGCTGCTCGAGCGCCGGGTCAAGGACCCGCGGCTGGGATTCGTCACGGTGACGGACGCCCGGCTGACCGGCGACCTGCGCGAGGCCAGCGTCTTCTACACGGTGTACGGCGACGAGCAGGCGCGGGCGAGCACCGCGGCCGCGCTGGAGTCGGCGCGCGGCCTGATCCGCAGCGAGGTCGGCAAGGCGCTCGGGCTGCGGCACACGCCGAGCGTGGCGTTCTTCCTGGACGCTGTCCCGGAGACCGCGGGGCACATCGAGGAGCTGCTCGAGAAAGCCCGGACGGCCGACGCCGAGGTGGCCAAGGCCGCCGCGGGCGCGAAGCCGGCCGGTGACGCCGACCCGTACAAGCACAAGGACGACGACGAGGACGAGCAGGACTGAGGCCGGCGTTGAGCTCTGAGTTCACGGCGGCGTCGGACGGGATCGTGGTCGTCGACAAGCCGGCCGGGATGACCTCGCACACCGTCGTCGCCCGGATCCGCCGGCTGGCGGGCACCCGGAAGGTCGGTCACGCCGGCACCCTGGACCCGATGGCGACCGGCGTCCTGGTCGTCGGCCTGAACCGGGCAACCCGGCTGCTCGGCCACCTGCAACTCGCCGACAAGTCCTACGACGCGACGATCCGGCTCGGCGCCACCACGACGACCGACGACGCGGAGGGCGAGATCCTCACCACCGCCGCGGTCGACGGCGTGACGGCCGAGGCGATCTCGACGGCCGTCGCGGCGTACCGCGGGGAGATCTCGCAGGTGCCGTCGAAGGTGTCCGCGATCAAGGTCGACGGGAAGCGGGCGTACGAGCGGGTGCGCGCGGGCGAGGAGGTCGCGCTCAAGGCGCGCGCCGTGACCATCTCGCGGTACGACGTGCTGGACGTGCGGGTCGCCCCGGACGGGATCGACGTCGACGTGTCGGTGGACTGTTCCAGCGGGACGTACATCCGCGCGCTCGCGCGGGACTTGGGCGCGGACCTCGGCGTCGGCGGTCACCTGACCGCGCTGCGGCGCACCCGGGTCGGCTCGTTCGGCCTGGCCGCCGCGCATTCGCTGGAGTCGCTGGCGAAGTCGTTCGACTGGCTGCCGATCGCGGACGTTGCCGCCGGCACCTTCCCGCGATTCGACGCGGACGAGGCGCAGTCGGCCGCGATCCGCACGGGCCGTCCGCTGCCGGGCCTCGACCTGGAGGCCGGTCAGACCGCGATGTTCGCCCCCGACGGCACGTTCCTCGCCCTGTACGAGCCGCACGGCCCGCTCGCCAAGCCGACGGCGGTCTTCGTCAGCTGATGCTCCTGGGTACCGGGAGACATGAGCCACGAGGAGCTGACGGCCGAGTTCGGCGTGGTGGCCGAGTGGACCGCTGACGTCGTCGACGAACTCGGGCCGGAGTACGCCATCGTCGCGGGCTGCCGGGGGAGCGGGGACCCGGCGGTGCTCGACTGGCTGGCTCAGGCCTGTGGCGTGGGTCCCGAGACAGCGCTGGTCGATGTCGGCGCGGGGGTGGGCGGAGCGGCCGCCTGGGTCGCGCAGACGTACGGGGCCCGGGCGGCGCTGGTCGAGCCGATGGAGGCGGCCTGCCGCGCGGCGCGGCGGATGTTCGGGTGGGACGCGGTCCGGGCACGCGGGGAGGCGCTGCCGTTCGGCGACGGGCAGTTCGACGTGGCCTGGTGCGTCGGGGTGCTGTGCACGGTGCACGAGAAGCAGGTGTTGCTGCACGAGATCGCGCGGGTGCTGCGGCCGGGCGGCTCGCTCGGGATGACCGTGCTGGTGGCGGATCCTGCGTTGCACAGCGCCGTACCGAAAGGGAACGAGTTCCCGGAGGCGGACGAGCTGCGGGACCTGATCGCCGGGGCCGGGTTGACCCTGCGGGCGCTGACCGAGGCGCCGAACCGAACAACGCCCACCGAGTGGGTCCTGAAGGCGGACCAGGTGGACGAGATGCTGCGGAAGCAGCACCGGAGCGACCGGGCCTGGCGCGAGTCCGAGGAGCAGGGCCGCAAGCTGTCGCACCTGCTCACCACCCGCCAGGTCACCACCCGTCTGCTGCATGCGACGAAATCTGTCGGTGCGGCAGGTTAGCGTGCAGTGGCATGAAATACGGGTTCGTGATGGCGTACGGCGATGCGCGGGACGCGGCCGAGCTGGCGGTGCTCGCCGAGGAGCACGGCTGGGACGGGTTCTTCGTGTGGGAGTCGATCTGGGGCATCGACGCCTGGGTGATGCTCGGCGCCGCGGCGATGACGACGGAGCGGATCAGGCTGGGGACGATGCTCACGCCACTGCCGCGCCGCAAGCCGTGGGACGTGGCGGGACAGACGTCGACGGTCGACAACCTGAGCGGCGGCCGGGTGATCCTCGCCGTCGGGTTGGGCGTGTCGGGCGACGAGCGGTTCTGGCTGTTCGAGGACGACCCGGGGCGCAAGGTCCGGGCGGAGCTGATGGACGAGTCGCTGCAGATGCTGCAGCACCTGTGGCGTGACCAGCCGTTCGAGTTCACCGGCCGGCATTACCGCTCGGCGAAGGTCGCAGCGCTGATGCCGCCCGCACCGCCGCCGCCGGTCCAGCAGCCGCGGATCCCGACCTGGGTGGTCGGGGCCTGGCCGCGGCCGAAGTCGATGCGCCGGGCCGCGCTCCAGGACGGCTGGCTGCCCAACTACGTCGTGGCGCCGGGCCAGGAGCGCGGCGAGTGGACACCGGCGCTCCTGGGGGAAGGCGTCGAGTGGATCCGCCGCGAGCGTGCCGGTCACGGCCTGAGCATGGACGGGTACGAGATCGTTGCCGAAGGCTCCACCTCCGCCGACGACCCGGATCCGGCTGCCACGGTCCGCCCGTGGGCCGACGCGGGTGCGACCTGGTGGATCGACGCGGACTGGTCGTCGATGGACCCGGCCGAGGTCCGCGCGGCCGCCGAGCGCCGGCTCAGGGCCGGTCCGCCCCGCGTCGACTGACTCCGCACCGTACGCTGGAGTGGTGCGTTCTCGTCCGACGTTGGAGTGGGCCCCGGGCCCGGAAGTGCTGGCGTTGGAGCCGGGCCGGACGGATGTCGGCCCGGTCGCGGACATCGTGGCCGCCGGGCGGGTCGTCGTCCTGAGCGGCGCCGGGATCTCGACCGAGTCGGGGATACCGGACTACCGGGGCGAGACCGGGAGCCTGCGCACGCACACCCCGATGACGTACGGCGACTTCACCGCGACCGAGGCCGCCCGGCAGCGGTACTGGGCGCGCAGCCACCTCGGCTGGCGCACGATCGCCCGCGCCGCGCCGAACGACGGCCACCGTGCCGTCGCCGCCCTCCAGGCCCGCGGGTACCTGAGCGGCATCATCACCCAGAACGTCGACGGCCTGCACCAGGCGGCCGGCGCCCGCGACGTCGTCGAGCTGCACGGCAACCTCGATCGCGTGATCTGCCTGGACTGCGGTACGACGTCGGCGCGCGAGGTCCTCGACCGCCGCCTCCGGGCGGCCAACCAGGCGTTCACGGCGGAGGCGACCCGGATCAACCCCGACGGCGACGTCGAGCTGCCCGAGGACGTCGTCCGCACGTTCAGCGTCGTCCCGTGCACGGTGTGCGGCGGCACCGTGAAACCCGACGTCGTCTTCTTCGGGGAGAACGTCCCGAAGAGCCGCGTCGAGCGCTGCTACCGGCTGATCGACGACGCGAACGCCGTCCTGGTTCTCGGTTCCTCGCTCACGGTGATGTCCGGGTTCCGCTTCGTCCGGCACGCCGCCAAGTCGGGTACGCCGGTGCTGATCATCAACCAGGGCCTGACCCGCGGCGACCCGTATGCGACCTGCAGGGTGAACCTGCCGCTCGGGAGGGCCCTGGGGGACCTGCTGGAGGAAACCACCGGGCCGAGCCACGCGTGAGGTGGCCCGGCCCGTGGTCCGCGGTACGGATTGGAAAGGGTCAGCGTTGCGCGCTGGTCCGTACGCGGTTCGTGGAGGCCTCGAGGGCCTGAGGGGAGGCAGCGGCCTGCTTCGCCAAGGCACGGGCCTTGGCCGCCCAGGCGGACTGCTCGGCTGCGGTCACGACCGGCGCCTGGCCGGTCAGCGTCTTGTAGGTGAGGGAGGCCATCCCGGCCTCGCCTTCGTAGCGCGGGTGGTAGTTCAGCGCTCGCAGCAGGTTGATGTCCTTGCCCTGGATCCAGGCCTGCCCGTCCGGCGCGCACGCGTCGTGCCCGGTGGACGGCGTGAAGGTGTCGACGTACGTCGCTCCGCCGGCCGCGGCGGCACCGGCGACGGCCGCGTTCAGCGCCTGCTCGATCGAGTACAGGTAGGTGTAGTCGCCGTCGGCGAACGGCAGAATCGACGGGCAGGTGCCGTGCTCCGGCGCGATCTTCGGGTACCCGACCAGCACGATCGTCGCCTGCGGCGCCCGGGCCCGGATGCCCTGGACGACGATCGCGATCCGGGTCTGCGTCTGGGTGATCTTCGCCCGCAGCGTGTCGACGCCGTCGACCGTGAAGTGCGCCTTGCAGGGAGCGCCGGCCGGGTCCGAGGCCCGCAGCCCGGGGCAGGTGCCGATGATGTCGCCGAAGACGCCGAAGTCGTTGCCGCCGATCCCGAGCGTCACCAGGTCGGTGTCCGGCGTCAGCGCGTCGAACTGGGGCGCCGCGGTGCCGAGGACCGTGCTCTGCGGCTGGGTCATGTTCGTGGTGTCGGCGCCGCCGCAGCTCACGTCGGTGAACCGCCACACGCCGAGCGCCGCCGCGAGCATCTTCGGGTAGTTGCTGTACGAGCGGGCGCAGCCGAGCGACAGCAGGTCGGCCACCGGGACGAACGGGGCCGACGTGTACGAGTCGCCGAGCGCGACGTACTTCGTGAACCGCGGCGTCGCGGCGGCCTGGGTGGCGCCGGCCGCGGGCAGGCCGACCACCAGCGTGAGTGCCGCGCAGGCGGCGACCAGACGGCGTAGCTTCACGAGACCTCCCCAGCAGGGCCCACCAGTGCGCCGCCCACCCTAAGTTGAGTCACTGTCCGATTACAAGGGGTGATCGTGGACCTGATGAAAGCGATCCTCCCGGGGCATGGAATCCTGCTCTCATGCGTGTCTGGCACGGATTGGACGAGGTGAGCCCGGACTTCGGGCCGTCGGTCGTCACCATCGGCAACTTCGACGGCGTGCACCGGGGTCACCAGGAGGTGCTCGCGCACGCCCGCGCGCGGGCGGCCGCGCTGGGCGGCCTGCCGGTGGTCGCGATGACCTTCGACCCGCACCCGATGCAGGTGCTCCGGCCCGACCGCGCGCCGCTGATGCTCACCGATCCGGCCCGGCGCGCCGAGCTGCTCGGCGAGGCGGGCGCGGACGCGGTGCTGATCCTCCCGTTCACCAAGGAGGTCTCGCACTGGACGCCGGAGGAGTTCATCGAGCGCACGCTGGTGACCGCGCTGCGCGCCAAGGCGGTCGTGGTCGGTGAGAACTTCCGGTTCGGGCACAAGGCGGCCGGTCACGTCGACACGCTCCTCCAGGCGGGAGCGCAGTACGGCTTCCAGGTCGAGGGGCTGAGCCTCGCGGGCGCCCAGCAGCCGTGGTCGTCGACGTATGTGCGGCAGAAGCTCGCCGACGGCGACGTGGAGGCCGCCGCCGAGGCGCTCGGCCGGCCGCTGCGGGTCACCGGCGTCGTGGTCGAGGGCGACAAGCGCGGCCGCGAGCTCGGCTACCCGACCGCGAACATCCCGGCCGACCCGGGCGCCGCGGTCCCGCAGGACGGCGTGTACGCCGGGTGGCTGACCGTGCTCACGCCGGCGCCGGGCGCCCCGGCGTACCCGGATCCGCTGCCCGCGGCGATCAGCGTCGGCAGCAATCCGACCTTCGACGGCGTCGACCGGCGGGTGGAGTCGTACGTGCTGGACCGCGACGACCTGGAGCTGTACGGCGCAGGAGTCGCGATCGATTTCGTCGCCCGGCTGCGCGGCACCCAGATCCGTTTCGACAGTATCGACGAGCTGCTCGTCCAGATGAAGGCCGACGTCGACGGCGCGCGCCGCCTGCTCAGCACCGATCCGGGCTGATTAGGGGAGCAGTCCACGGACTGATACGCTGGCTGCTGCCGTCTGAACGGCCGCGGATCGAGAGTGCTCGGGTGGAGAATGCCCCGGTGCGCCGCGCAACGGAAATCGAGAGGATGCCTGTGTCAGCTGTTGACGCTGCTACGAAGAAGAAGATCATGGGCGAGTACGCCCTGACCGAGGGTGACACCGGTTCCCCCGAGGTCCAGGTCGCGCTGCTGACGCACCGGATCAGCCACCTGACCGAGCACCTGAAGGAGCACAAGCACGACCACCACAGCCGTCGTGGCCTGTTGCTGCTCGTCGGTCAGCGCCGCCGGCTGCTGAACTACCTGGCGAAGAAGGACATCAACCGCTACCGGTCCCTGATCGAGCGGCTCGGCCTCCGCCGATGACGTCGCGAGGAGCGGCCCCCCGAAACCTGGGTGGCCGCTCCTGGCGTATCCACGCCCCGGCGTGGCACAACTGAATACCGAACAGCAAGACGTACGAGGCGACGCGAAGCGCGTGGCGGGAGGACGACCGGTCCTCGGTAGTGGCTTTCGGGTGACGCACAACAGGCACCCGCGGGCCTCGATCGAAGACCGGCACCCCGGAAGCTCGCGCCTCGCAGTCGTCACACTGTGAGAGAGGGGTATCCCGTGTCGGGATCCACACGCGCGCCCATGGAGGGCGCCGAATTCGCTGAGGCCGTGCTCGACAACGGCAGCTTCGGCACTCGCACCATCCGCTTCGAGACGGGCCGTCTGGCCCAGCAGGCCGCCGGCTCCGCCGCGGCGTACCTCGACGGCGACACGATGGTGCTCTCGGCCACCACGGCCAGCAAGAAGCCCAAGGACCAGTTCGACTTCTTCCCGCTGACGGTCGACGTCGAGGAGCGGATGTACGCCGCCGGGCGCATCCCGGGCTCGTTCTTCCGCCGCGAGGGCCGGCCCTCGGAAGAGGCCATCCTGACCTGCCGGCTGATCGACCGCCCGCTGCGGCCGTCGTTCGTGTCCGGCCTGCGCAACGAGATCCAGGTCGTCATCACGGTCCTGGCGCTGAACCCGGACAAGCTGTACGACGTGCTCGCGATCAACGCGGCCTCGATGTCGACGCAGCTGGCCGGCCTGCCGTTCTCCGGCCCGATCGGCGGCGTCCGCGTGGCGCTGATCGAGGGCCAGTGGGTGGCGTTCCCGACCCACACCGAGCTCGAGGACGCGGTCTTCGACATGGTGGTCGCCGGCCGGGTGACCGAGTCCGGTGACGTCGCGATCATGATGGTCGAGGCCGAGTCCACCCCGGGCACCTTCGAGGCCGTTGCCTCCGGCACCCAGGCGCCGACCGAGGAGATCGTCGCCGAGGGCCTGGAGGCCGCCAAGGGCTTCATCAAGACCCTGGTCGAGGCGCAGGCCGACCTGGCCGGGCGGGCCGCGAAGCCGACCGCCGAGTTCCCGGTCTTCCCGGACTACGCCGACGACGCGTTCGCCGCGGTCGAGGCCGCCGCGACCGAGGAGCTGGCGCAGGCGCTGACGATCGCCGGCAAGCACGAGCGTGAGGACGCCACCGACGCGGTCAAGGCCGCCACGGTGGACAAGCTCGCCGCCGACTTCGAGGGCCGCGAGAAGGAGCTGTCCGCGGCCTTCCGCTCGCTGACCAAGAAGCTGGTCCGGCAGCGGGTGCTGAAGGAGAAGGTCCGCATCGACGGCCGCGGCCTGACCGACATCCGGCCGCTGAAGGCCCAGGTCGGCGTGCTCCCGCGGGTGCACGGCTCGGCGCTGTTCGAGCGCGGCGAGACCCAGATCATGGGTGTCAGCACGCTGAACATGCTCCGGATGGAGCAGCAGCTGGACACGCTCTCCCCGGAGACCCGCAAGCGGTACATGCACAACTACAACTTCCCGCCGTACTCGACCGGTGAGACCGGCCGGGTGGGTTCGCCGAAGCGCCGCGAGATCGGTCACGGCGCGCTGGCCGAGCGGGCCCTGGTGCCGGTGCTGCCGTCCCGCGAGGACTTCCCGTACGCGATCCGCCAGGTCTCCGAGGCGCTCGGCTCCAACGGGTCCACCTCGATGGGCTCGGTCTGCGCCTCCACCCTGTCGCTGCTGAACGCCGGTGTCCCGCTGAAGGCCCCGGTCGCCGGTATCGCGATGGGCCTGATCTCCGGTGAGGTCGACGGCAAGGAGGAGTTCGTCGCGCTGACCGACATCCTCGGCGCCGAGGACGCGTTCGGCGACATGGACTTCAAGGTCGCCGGCACCAAGGACTTCGTCACCGCGCTGCAGTTGGACACCAAGCTGGACGGCATCCCGGCCAGCGTCCTCGCGGGCGCGCTGAAGCAGGCCAAGGACGCGCGGCTGACGATCCTGGACGTGATGGCCAAGGCCATCGACGCGCCGGGTGAGATGAGCGAGTTCGCGCCGCGGGTCATCTCGGTGAAGGTCCCGGTCGACAAGATCGGCGAGGTCATCGGCCCGAAGGGCAAGATGATCAACCAGATCACCGAGGACACCGGCGCCGACATCTCGATCGAGGACGACGGCACCGTGTACATCGGCGCGACCGACGGCCCGTCGGCCGAGGCCGCCCGGGCCGCGATCAACGCGATCGCGAACCCGACCATGCCGGAGAAGGGCGAGCGTTACCTGGGCACGGTCGTGAAGACGACCAACTTCGGTGCGTTCATCAGCCTGCTGCCGGGCAAGGACGGCCTGCTGCACATCTCGAAGCTGCGTCCGCTGGCCGGTGGCAAGCGCGTCGAGGCCGTCGAGGACGTGCTGTCGGTCGGGCAGAAGCTGCAGGTCGAGATCGCCGAGATCGACGACCGCGGCAAGCTGTCGCTGATCCCTGTCATCGAGGGTGAGGACGACAAGAAGGACGCCGAGTCCGCAGAGTGACGGAAGAGTGACTCGAGCGATCACCAGCACGCTGCTGAGCCCGGAGGCGGGCGGTCCGGTGAAACGGACCGTCCTGCCCTCCGGGCTTCGCGTGCTGTCCCAGTCCGTGCCGGGCTTCCGCACGGTCACCTTCGGCCTGTGGGTCGGGGTCGGCTCCCGTGACGAGCCGGAGCAGCTGGCCGGCGCGACGCACTTCCTCGAACACCTGCTGTTCAAGGGCACCGAGCGCCGCGACGCGCTGGAGATCTCCGCCGCGATCGACGCGGTCGGCGGCGAGATGAACGCGTTCACCGGCAAGGAGTACACCTGCTACTACGCGCGGGTGCTGGACTCCGACCTGCCGCTCGCGGTCGACGTGATCTGCGACATGATCACGTCCGCCACCCTCACCGGCGCGGACGTCGAGAGTGAGCGCGACGTCATCGACGAAGAGATCGCGATGCACGCCGACGAGACGTCGGACCACATCCACGACCTGTTCGCGGAGCAGCTGTGGGGCAGGTCCCCGCTCGGCCGCTCGATCACCGGTACGCCGGAGTCGGTCGCCGGGCTGTCCCGCCAGCAGGTCGTGGGCTGGTACCGGCGCCGCTACAAGCCGTCCGACATCGTCGTCTCGGTGGCCGGCAACGTCGACCACGCGGACGTCGTCCGGCTGGTCCGGAAGGCGTTCGAGCGGCACTGGGTGACCACCGAGGCCGAGCCCGCCGCCGTACGGCGTAGTTCCGCCCGGCGCGTTCCGACGTACGGCGGGGTGCGGGTGCACCACCGCGACGTCGAGCAGGCGCACCTGGTGCTCGGGATGCCCGGGCTGGTCCGCAGCGACGAGCGCCGCTACATCGCCGGTGTCCTGCACGGCATCGTCGGCGGCGGCATGTCGTCGCGGCTGTTCCAGGAGGTGCGGGAGAAGCGCGGCCTGGCGTACTCGGTGTTCACGTTCGGTTCGGCGTACGCCGACTCGGGCATGGTCGGCGTGTACGCCGGCTGCCTGCCGAAGAAGGCCCCCGAGGTCCTGGACGTGATCCGCAGCGAGCTCGAGTCGATTGCCCGTGGCAACATCACGCCCGACGAGCTGCTCCGCGGCAAGGGCCAGATGCGCGGCTCGGTGGTGATGGGCCTGGAGGACACCGGGGCCAAGATGACCCGGATCGCCAAGGCCGAACTGGTCTACGGCGAACTCCCCACCGTCGACGAGATCCTGCACCGGATCGACTCGGTCACCCTCGACGACGTCAGCCAACTCGCCGCCGACCTCTACAAGGGGGCTCCCGCCCTGACCGTCATGGGCCCCTTCCAGGAAGACACCACCGCCTTCACGCTCTGAGCAGACGTACCGGCAAGGACTGGTAGCCGCGCAGGACCAGGCGATCACGACGGGCCGGTTCGCCGGCCGGTGTGATGCTTGCGAACCGTTCGCGCAGGCGGCTGAACGCGATCGTGGCTTCGAGCCTGGCCAGGCTGTTGCCGAGGCAGATGTGCGCACCGGCGCCGAAGCTCAACGGCTTGTTGCCGGTGCGCGACGGGTCGAACCTGTCGGGCTGCGGGAATCGCTGGGGGTCGCGGTTGGCCGCGCCGAGCAGGAGGACGAGGCCGGCGCCCGCGGGGATCGCGGTGCCGGAGATCTCCGCGTCGTTGCGGGCGGTGCGGGTCGTGACCTGCACGGGCGAGTCGTAGCGCAGCACTTCCTCGACGAACGCTTCGTCCGGTACGAGACCTGGCTCCCGGAGCAGGATCGCGAGGCCGTTGCCGAGCAGGTCCGTGGTGGTCTCGAAGCCTGCCACCAGCAGCAGGATCAGGTTGGCGAGCAGTTCCTCGTCCGACAGCCGCCCGTCGCCTGCATCCCGGGCAGCGACCAGCGCGCTGACCAGACCGTCGGCGCCGGGATCGCGGATCCGGCCGGCGAAGTACTCGCCCAACTCTCGCGCCGCCGCGTCGGCGGAGGCGTCGGACGCATCGGTGAGCTCCAGTGCGGCCGTCAGGTCGGAGGCAAGCGGCCGGAAGCGATGCCGGTCGTCCGGCGGTACGCCGAGCAGCTCGCAGATGACCGTGACCGGGAGCTGGAACGCGAACCGGTCCATGAAATCGACCTCGGCCTGAAGGTCGTCGAGCAGATCGTCGAGCAGGCCGTCGACCGCCGCCTCGATCGCCGGTCGCAGCGTGGCGACCCGGCGCGGCGTGAAGACCTGCGCGATCAGCGACCGCATCCGCCCGTGATCAGGCGGGTTCGCCCGCAGGATCGATCGCTGCATCAGCTGCAGCGCGGGCTGGTCCGAAGGCTCGGACGGGATCTCGAAGGCAGAATTCCGCAGCACCTCGTCGGTCGCGGCGTATCCCGCGACCAGGAACACGTCGTCGGTCACCGGCAGCACCGGGCCCAGGCGGTGCACCGCGGCGTACAGCGGGAAGGGATCGGCCCGGCCGGCGGGGGAGAGCAGCTCCTGGAGGATCTCGGTCGCGTTCATGCCCGCCGTCCGAGCAGGACGTAGCCGACGGCGTACAGCGTCGCGCCGGCGACCTCGAAGAGCTGGATCAAGCCGAACCGCGGCCCGGACGTGAAGATGAAGAGACCGCCGAGCGTGTAGGCGGTGGCTCCGGCGCCGAGCAGCACACCCGCCACCCGCAGACCGTGCCGGGCCAGGATCCGCCCCAGCCAGACGTAGCCCAGCGGGAAGACGAGCAGCGCCGGGAACACGATCAGCGCGGCGGGGGTGTCGAGATCGGCCGGTTGGTGCACCACGCTGGGCGCGTACTCCGCCCGCACCGGGTTGTGCGAGCCGTCGAAGATGATCAGCGCGAACCAGAACAGGGTGCCCGCCAGGGCGGCGTACCAGGCGCGGAGGTCCCGGCGCCGGGCCAGCTGGTTGCCCAGCGCAATCATGCTCGCGAGGCAGACGACCTGCAGCCCGAGGCCGAGGGCCTGGATGTCGTGCGTGAGCCCGTAGCGCTCGCCGACCGCCGCGATGCTCCAGCCGTCGCGGGCGGGGTGGAGCAAAGTCCCGAGCCAGAAGATCGGCCCGCCCGCGAACGCGGTGAGCCGAGCGGTGGTGCGCAGCTGGCGGCGCACGCCGGTCGGTGCCGGAAGGGTCTCGGTCATGGACGCCTCATTTCATTAGAGTGAGCCACTAGCGAATCATTAGAGCTATGCTCTAGTCAATTGCTATGCTGCTCCCCATGGCGCGACGAGCGGACAAGACCCAGGCGAACCGGCAGCGGATGCGGGCGGCGGCTCAGGTGCTGTTCGCCCGCCGCGGGTACGCCGCGACGTCGATGCAGGCGATCGCCGACGAGGCAGGGATGTCGGTGCAGTCGCTGTACTTCACGTTCGGCACCAAGCGGGCACTGCTGAGCGAGCTCCTGGACGTCGCGGTCGCCGGCGACGACAAGCCGGTGCCGACGCTCGAGCGTCCCCGGGTGCGGGCCGCACTCGACGATCCGGACCCGGAGGCTCAGTTGCGCGAGCAGGCCCGGCTGGCCCGCGAGATCTACGAACGGGTCGCGCCGGTACTTCAGGTCGTCGCGCACGCCGCGACCGCCGACCCCGAGATCCACGAGCTGTGGGAGACCAACAACGCCCAGCGGGCCGTGGTCATGGAGCGGTTCGTCACCGCGCTGGCCGCCAAAACCCCGCTGCGGGAGGACAGTGCGACGGCGATCGACGTCACGCTTGCGTTGCTCAGCCCTGAGCTGTACCACTTCCTGACGGCACGCCGCGGCTGGGAGCCGGCCCGGTGGGAGGCGTGGACCGCGGACGCACTGGTGACACAGCTCCTGCCGGCCAGCTAGGTTGAAACCCGATACGTCACACGTGATCTGCCACTGGATCCCTGGATGCACGGGCTGGGCTCGCTTGCTGGGATGACACGCATTTGACGGCCGACGTGAGCGGCGCCGACCGGCGCGGCTCCGGCCTGCTCTGCGTGGAAGAGGATCGTCGTGCTCGAGGCGTTTCGCACTGCCCGTGAATCGGTTGCCGACGCCGTCCGGATCACTCCGGGATGGCTCGCGCTGTACTCGGTTCTCCAGCTGCTCCTGGCGATCCTGCCGGGCGCACAGGTCGTACTGATCCGGGACCTGATCGAGGCGGACGACCCGTGGGGTCCGTTGCTCGGACTGACCGTCGTGGTCGGGTCGATGTACCCGCTGACGCAGGTGTCGAACGGCGCCGGGCAGCGGATGATGCTGCGATTGCGGCTGGCTCTGCGGGTCGAGCTGACCACAGCGGCGTCCCGGCTGAGCCCGAGCCGGCTGGCCGAGCCCGAGGTGGTGCGGGACCTGGAAGCCAGTCACACGGCGACCCACCCGATGAGCGATGTCGCCGGAAAGCCGGTCCAGGTGCTCAGCGCGGCGGCCACGTCGGTCGTGTTGTGTGTAGCGATCTCGTCGATCAACCTGCTGTCCGGGGTGCTGGTGCTCGCGGCGCTCTTCCCGACGGTCTTCGCGTTCACGCTGATCTCGCGGATGGAGTCGAGGGGCTGGCCGCGGGTGGGTGCGCACGAGCGCAAGGCGGCGTACGCGACCGAGCAACTCATCCAGCAGCGCCCGGGGACCGAGCTGGCCGTGCTCGGCTCCGGCTGGAAGGTGGCCGAACTCGTCGCCGACAGCCGCGCGAAGGCGACCTGGGTCCTCGACCGGATGATCCGTACGGCGATGCTGCTCGAGCTGGCCGCGGCGCTGGCGACGGTCGTGCTGTTCGGCGGAGCGCTGATCGCGCTGGTGATCGGTGGTGCGAGTGGGGGAGCGGCGGCCGCCGCGGTGGCCGGGACGATCACCGGGCTGAACGCGATCCGCCAGTGCGGGTACGCCTTCGGCAGCATTGTCACCGCGGCGCCGCAGGCCGCGATCTACCGGCGGTTCGTCCGGGGTATTCCGGACCGGCGCCGTCGCGCGGTGGTCCGGACGGTCGATTCCGTTGCCTTGGACAACGTCACCTTCGGCTACCCGGGCGCGGTCGAGCCGGCGCTTCGCGACGTCTGCCTCGAGGCGCGCCGGGGCGAACTGGTCGCGCTCGTCGGTGTGAACGGCGCCGGCAA
Organism: Kribbella sp. NPDC051936; assembly: GCF_040680955.1. Classification (NCBI taxonomy): domain Bacteria; kingdom Bacillati; phylum Actinomycetota; class Actinomycetes; order Propionibacteriales; family Kribbellaceae; genus Kribbella; species Kribbella sp. NPDC051936. Next base: position 181,164 of record NZ_JBFAXS010000004.1, read on the forward strand.
GTCGACGGCGATCAACCTGCTCGTCGGTGCGTTGCGTCCCGACCGTGGCCGGGTGCTGATCGACGGGACGGATGCCGCCGCGCTGTCCGAGGACGATCGGCTGGCGCACTTCGGCCTGCTGGTACAGGAGTTCGGGCGCTTCGAGTTCACCCTGCGGGACGCCGTCGGCCTCGGCGCGCCGCACAGCGTCGGCGATCAGGATGTCCGGGCGGCGCTGTCCGGCACCTTCGCCGCGGAGTGGCCGTTGGATACCCAGCTCGGGCAGCAGTGGGGTGGCACCGGGATCTCCGGCGGCCAATGGCAGCGGCTCGCGCTGGCCCGGATCCGGCTGCGCGCCGCCGGTGTCTGGATCCTCGACGAGCCGACGTCCGCGATCGACGCCGAGGCGGAGCGCGACATCTTCGCCGAACTGCGCCGCACCAGCGCCGACCGGATCACGATCGTGGTGTCGCACCGCGCCTGGACGCTGCGAGAGATGGACCGCATCTACGTCATCGACGCCGGCACGGTCGTGCAGCAAGGCACGTACGACGACCTGATGAACCGCCCAGACGGCCGCTTCGCCCGCCTGTTCGCGGCTCAAGGAGAGGTCGCCGGCACTCGGTGAACCGAAATTGCCGTGGTTTCCGTACGGCTGTACGTATACCGAGCTTTACAGAATGCAAGCGGCTGGTTACCGCTGACGGTCGCTGACACTGCGCAACTGTGCGCAGTGACGAGTTTCGCACAAATCTGACCTGTCATCAGATGACTCCAGCCGACTGATCTGATTAAGTGGGGGGTCGCTCCGGAAGCGACCGCTGGTCATCTGAGGTCTTGGCAAAGTAACGCCTACGTTACGCGCCGCCGCTTTGCGCCTGACAACGTTGACATGCGCAGTTTCGACCAGCCACCATGGCGCTTGTTCCGCCCGCCTAAACGGCCCTCCCGCCGAGGAAGTTGGTTCGACCGTGCGACGTCTGAGTGGGGTAGTGGGGGTGGCACTCGGCTTGGCGCTGGTGCTCGCCTCGTGTGGTGACTCCAAGAGCAGCGGCTCCGGCGGCAGCTCCGGCAGCAAGAGCGAGGTCATCGCGATCGCCGCCGACCCGCCGGAGTACATCAACCCGTTGAACGACAACGGCACCGCGGGGATCGGCGTCTCGATGGCGATCTTCGCGCCGTTGGTGACCACCGATCCGGAGACCGGCAAGCTGCAGAACGTGATGGCCGACTCGGTCACGCCGGACAAGAACAGCCAGACCTGGACGATCAAGCTGAAGCCCGGCAACACCTTCCAGAACGGCCAGCCGCTGACCGCGAAGGACTACGTGGACAGCTGGAACATGACCGCGATGGGCTCGAACGCCTGGAAGAACAACGGGTTCTTCTCCAAGGTCGACGGGTACGACGCGCTCAACCCGCCGACGCCCGACGGTGCGACCCCGAAGCCGACCGCGGTCAAGACGATGAGCGGCCTGAAGCAGATCGACGACCTGACGTTCTCGGTCAAGCTCAAGGTGCCGTTCTCGCAGTTCGGCCTGACGCTGCAGTACCTCGGCCTCGCGCCGCTGCCCGAAGAGGTCCGCAAGAACCCCGATGCCTACAAGCGCAAGCCGATCGGCAACGGCCCGTACAAGCTCGCGGCGGACTGGAACCCCGGTGACGACCTCAAGCTGGCCAAGTGGGACGGCTACAAGGGCGCCCTGGTCCCGCAGGCCGACGAGATCACCTACCGGTTCATCCCGAACGCGGACACCGCGTACAACGAGTTCCTGGCCGGCAACCTCGACTTCGTCGACGTGCCGTCGACCAAGGTGAAGAGCTTCAAGACCGACGCCCCCGACCAGTGGGTGACCAGCGTCAGCTCGGGTGCGAACTACTTGGTGATCCCGGCCTGGGACGCGCGGTTCAAGAACCCGAAGCTGCGGCACGCGATCTCCGAGGCGATCGACCGCAAGGCGTTCGCCGACCTGGTCGGGCTGTCCGAGCCGGCCAAGGGCCTGGTCGCTCCGGACATGGCCGGCTACCGCGACAACGCCTGCAAGTACTGCGATTTCGACGCCGGGAAGGCCAAGCAGCTGCTGCAGGAGGCGGGCGGCTTCTCCGGCCCGCTGAACATCAACTACAGCACTACGTCGGCGACCGGCCAGATCTTCGCCGAGGCGATCGGCAACATGCTCCGGCAGAACCTCGGCCTCGAGGTGAAGTACACCGGTAAGCAGAGCTCGGAGATCACCGAGCTCGCCAACAACCACAAGCTCGACGGTCTGCGGTTCAGCGGCTGGGGTCACGACTACCCGTCGATCGAGGACTACCTGACGCCGATGTTCAAGTCCAACGGCGACGCCAACTTCGCGATGTACACCAACCCGGCGCTGGACGCGGTGCTGGCCAAGGGCGACGCCGAGCCGGACCCGGACAAGGCGATCAAGCTGTACCAGCAGGCCGAGGACATCGCCCTCGAGGACATGCCGCTGATCCCGCTGTACACCAAGTCGAACGCGTACCTGCACTCGGCGAAGATCGAGCCGCGGGTCTCGAAGTACGTCGGCGTCTCGGCGCTCTGGGCCACGTTCAATTGACGTCCTCCCCGCCCGTGATGGTCAGGGATTTCAACTACTACGTGGAGGTAGTGAGTTGAGGTTCACGCTTCGGCGGGACCCGTGTGGGCGTCTCTCGGCGTGCGCTGACGGCCCGTCCGGCCGCGATGTTGACGGCCGCGTTCACGTCGGCATTGGCCTGGTGTCCGCAGGCTGCGCACCGGAAAACCGCTTGGCTCTTGCGGTTCTCCGGTGCGCGGTGCCCGCAGACGCTGCAGGTCTGCGAGGTGTACGCGGGGTTGACTTTCTCGACCCGCCCGGCAGCTTTGTGCTCAAGGCGTCGCACCAGAGCGCTCCAGCCGTTGGTCCGAATGCCGCGGTTGAGTCGCGCCTTGGCGCGGCGCTGATTCGGGAGGTAGTTTCCCGGTCGCGTGGGATCTGGCTTTGGCTTCGGCCGCCTGGTCATTTGGATGAGGCGCAGGTCTTCGACTCGAACGATGTCGAAGCGCCGCGCGAGATCAGTGCTGGTCTTCTCCACCCAGTCCTTACGGCGATCGGCGCCGCGAGCGCACAGCTTGGCAATCGCGGCCAGTGTTCGTTGTCGTCGGCCGGAGCCGCGGCGAGAGCGTGCCAATCGGCGTTGCAGGTCTTCGAGCCGACCCTGCTCGGTCATCGACAGCCCTGGGCACCGCAGCAGTTCGCCAGTGCTCAACGCAGCGGACACCGCGACGCCGCGGTCCACGCCAACAACCTCGCCTGTACCGGGTGGAGGGATCGGGTCGGGGACGACAGCGAAGGCGATGTGCCAGCGACCAGAACGGTCCCGTTTGATGCGGTACGACTTGGCGTCGGGTATGGCGCGGGACAGCCGGAACCTCACCCAGCCAACCTTAGGTATCAGAGCCCGCGCCCACTTCCTGCTCACCTTCATGATCCGCGATGCCTGGGCGCCGACGATCCGGAATCCTTCGTCGAGTCCAGCCTTGCGCCACTTCGGTGGCCGATGGATGCCGGCGTAGAAGCGCTGGGCAGCTTGGCCGAAATCCCGCAGCGCCTGCTGTTGTACGGTCTGCGACCCATCGCGCAGCCAGCCCGACGCGGCTCGAGCTTCGGTCAGCTGCCGACACTGTTCGGCAAAGCCCGGTGTTCGAGGTTTGTCAGGAGTCCACATCGACCATTGCTCGAGCGCCAGATTCCAGACGTAGCGCGCATGAGCACACTGCTTCAGCAACATGTGTTGCTGCGCGGGGGATGGGTAGAGGCGGAACCGGGACATGGCACTCATCGAATCAGCCAGCGCCGACATTTCTTTGTCCCTGAAGGGAGGAAGCCGCGGTTCTTCCGGGCCTTGACCAACGGGCGCCGTTCGCGGCAACACAGATGATTCGTTACGTCCTGCGACGCGCGGTGGCGGCCGTTCCGATCGGTGTGCTGGTGACGCTGGGGGTCTTCGCGCTCGTCTTCGCGATGCCCGGGGACCCCCTGCGGGAACTGGCCGGCGACAAGCCGATCCCGGCCGCGGTGCTGGCCGCCAAGCGGGCGCAGTACCACCTGGACGACCCGTTCATCGTCCAGTACCTGCTGAGCATGAAGGACATCCTCACCGGCCACTTCGGTACGACGTTCGCGGGCGCGGACATCGCCGCCCAGCTCCGGCTGCGGATCCCGGTGACGCTGAAGCTGACGCTGCTGGCGAACGCCGTCCAGTGGACGCTGGGGCTGTTCTTCGGGATCTACGCCGGTTTCAAGCGCAACGGCTGGATCGACCGGTCGCTGCTGCTGACGACGCTCGTGCTGCTCGCCGTGCCAGGGCTGGTGGCGTACTTCGCCGCGCAGTACCTGTTCGGCGTCGAGCTGAAGTGGTTCCCGGTGTCCGGTGTGCTCGAAGGGTTCCCGCGCTCGTACCTGCTGCCCGCGCTGGTGATCGGCGTGCTCGGCTTCGCCGGGCTGGCCCGGTTGCTGCGGACGTCGATCGTGGAGACGGTGAACGCGGACTTCGTGAAGACCGCGCGGGCCAAGGGCCTCGGCGAGCAGCGGGTGCTGTGGCGGCACATCCTGCCGAACGCGCTGCTGCCGGTGGTCACGTTCATCGGGCTCGACCTGGCCGGCATGTTCGGCGGCGCGATCATCACCGAGAGCATCTTCAACCTGCCCGGTCTCGGCCAGTTCATGTTCCAGGCGATCAAGCTGAAGGAGGGCGGTGTCGTGGTGCTGCTGTCCACGCTCGCGTTCATCTCGTTCATCCTGATCAACCTGCTGGTCGACCTCCTGTACGGCGTCCTGGATCCGAGGGTGCGCAATGTCTGATGTGCAAGCAGTGGTCGGCGCCGAAGCCCAGGAGCTCGGCGACGGCCGTACCCTGTCCAACCGCGAGTTGCTGCGGGCGCTGCTGCGCAAGCCGCAGTTCGTCCTGTGCAGCCTGCTGCTGGTGGTGTTCTTCGCGATGGCGGCGGTGCCGAAGCTGTTCACCTCCGTCGATCCCCGGTTCTGTGAGCTCGGGAAGAGTCGCCAGGGCAGCGGCCCCGGGCACCCGTTCGGCTTCGACATCCAGGGCTGCGACTACTTCGCGAACGTCGTCTACGGCGCCCGGCCGTCGGTGCTGGTCAGCATCTGCGCCAGTTTCGGCGTGTTCCTGCTGGCCGGCTCGCTCGGCCTGCTGGCCGGGTACTTCCCGGGCTTCGTGGACGGGCTGATCTCGCGGACCGCCGACGTACTGTTCTCGATCCCGGGCATCGTGGTGCTGATCGTGATCCTGAACTCGGTCGCGGACCGCAGCATCTGGATCATCGTCGGCGTCATCCTGCTGATCGGCTGGCCGGGCGGGATGCGGCTGATGCGGGCCACGGTGTTCTCGGTCCGCAACCGCGAGTACGTGCTCGCGGCCCGCTCGATCGGGGTGCCGCCGGTCCGGATCCTGCGCAAGCACGTGTTCCCGAACGCGATGGCGCCGCTGCTGGCGATGACCACACTCGGCATCGGCGGCATGGTCGGGCTCGAGGCCGCGCTGACGTTCCTCGGGGTCGGGCTGCAACCGCCGTCGATCTCGTGGGGCTCGCAGTTCGGCGTCGCGGCGTCGTACCGCGACACCCCGCACCTGTTCATCTGGCCGGCGTTGTTCATCTCCACGATGACGATCTCGTTCATGATCATCGGCGACTCGATCCGGGACGCCCTCGACCCGAAGTTGATGCGATGACTGTACAGATTCCTCGCCTCCGGCTCGGTGAGTCATCGGGCTGTGACTCCCGGTCTTCCCTCGTCGCTCCGGCCGCTTCGCTCCCTCCGCTCCTCAGTCCAGACCGGGAGGCCCGATGACTGCGACAGGCGAAGTACTGCTCAAGGTCGACAACCTGTCGGTGGAGTTCGACACGCCGCGCGGTCCGGTGCGGGCCGTGGACGGGGTGTCCTGGCAGGTGCGGGCGGGGGAGACGCTGGCGATCCTCGGCGAGTCCGGGTCCGGCAAGAGCGTCTCGACCCAGGCGCTGACCGGGATCCTGGAGATGCCGCCCGGCCGGATCGTGTCCGGGACCGCGGAGTACCGCGGGGTGGACCTGATCTCGATGACCACGGCCGAACGGCGCCGGATCGTCGGAGACCGGATCACGATGGTGTTCCAGGACTCGCTGTCGGCGCTGAACCCGGTGCAGTCGGTCGGGACCCAGATCGCCGAGTGCTACCGGGTGCACCGCGGGATGTCGAAGCGGGACGCGATGAAGCGGGCCGCCGAGATGCTCGACCAGGTGCGGATCCCGGCCGCCGCGAAGCGGGTGCGGGACTACCCGCACGAGTTCTCCGGCGGGATGCGGCAGCGGGTGATGCTGGCGATGGCGCTCGCGCTCGATCCCGACGTCCTGATCGCCGACGAGCCGACCACCGCGCTCGACGTCACCGTGCAGGCGCAGATCCTGGAGCTGATCGCGGAGCTGCAGGCCGAGCGGGACATGGGCGTGGTGCTGATCACCCACGACCTCGGCGTCGTCTCGGACGTCGCCGACAACGTCGTGGTGATGTACGCCGGCCACGTGGTCGAGCGGGCCGCGACGGCGGAGGCGCTCGACCACCCCGTGCACCCGTACACCGAAGGGCTGCTCGGCTCGATGCCGTCGGCCGACCTGAAGGGCCGCGAGCTGCCGACGATCCCGGGGACGCCGCCGTCGCTGCGGGCGATGCCGTCCGGGTGCGCCTTCCGGGCCCGGTGCCCGATCGCGGTCGACGACTGCGCCGCCGAGGTGCCGCCGTTGCTGACCGTGGCGCCGGGGCGGGATGCCGCATGCCTGCGGCGGACCACGATCGCCGCCAAGGAGGCCGTGTGAACGAGTTGCTGGTGGCAACGAATGTCGTGAAGCACTACGACATCAGCCCGGCGCTGAACCTCGGCGCCAAGACCGTCGTCCGTGCCGTCGACGGCGTCGACCTGACGCTGCGCAAGGGCGAGTCACTGGGCATCGTCGGCGAGTCCGGCTGCGGGAAGTCGACGCTCGTGCGGCTGCTCGCCGCGCTCGAGAAGCCGACCGCGGGCCGGATCGAGTACGGCGGAGTGGACGTGAGCAAGCTCCGCGGCCGCGAGCTGCGGCGCTGGCGGCGCAACGTCCAGGTGGTGTTCCAGGACCCGTACTCCAGCCTGAACCCGCGGATGCGGGTCGGCGAGATCGTCGCCGAGCCGTTCGAGGTGCACCCGGACGTCGGTAAGGGCGTCGACCTCCGGGTCCGGGTCCGCGAGCTGCTCGAGCTGGTCGGGCTGCGGCCGGAGGACGCGACGAAGTTCCCGCACCAGTTCTCCGGCGGTCAGCGGCAGCGGATCGGGATCGCGCGGGCCATCGCGCTGAGCCCCGACGTACTGCTGTGCGACGAGCCGGTGTCGGCGCTGGACCTGTCCGTGCAGGCGCAGGTGGTGAACCTGTTGATGCGGCTGCAGCGGGAGCTCGGCCTGAGCATCATCTTCGTCGCCCACGACCTGTCCGTGGTCCGGCACGTCTCCGATCGGGTCGCGGTGATGTACCTCGGCAAGGTCGCGGAGCTGGGCGGTCACCAGCAGGTGTACGACGTGCCCGCGCACCCGTACACGCAGGCACTGCTGTCGGCCGAACCCGGTCTGGCGCGGCAGGGCCGGAAGCGGATCGTGCTGGCCGGTGACCCGCCGTCACCGGTCATGCCGCCGTCCGGCTGCCGGTTCCACACCCGCTGCCTGCGGGCCGAGGCCAAGTGCAGCACCGACGTACCCGAGCTGCGGGAGATCAGATCCGGCCAGACCGTCTCCTGCCACTTCGCGGAGGAAGCGCAGACCGCCTACACCTCAGCAGTCTCGGCCTAACGCTGATGCCAGTGCGGGTCGCGACCAATCGAGTTGATCATTCGACTCGGCATACCCACTAGCACGTCGAGGACCGGGTTCGTCGGGCGCACGCGTGTCGTCGGCAACAACGTGCAATTGGGTTGTCACGGCAGGTGTTCGCGGGATACAAATTGCCCGTCTCTACCGGTGCCGCGGGGGCTGCGCGCGTCCGGGAGCTCGAGGAACGTCGTACGGCGTCATCTACGAGCTACCGGATGTCGGACGGCACGACGCAGGTCGAAATGTCCACGGAACCCGTGCACTACACGGATTCCAAGGGCAAGTGGCAGGACATCGACACGAAGGTCAGCGCCGGCAGCGGCGACGACTCGTTCGAGAATGCGAAGAACAACTTCCGCACCCGGTTCGGCAAGTCGACCGACCGCCTGCTGACCTTCGAGGCTGACGGGTCGTCCATCAGTCTCGGTGCGGCCGGCGAGAAGCGGCAGCTGACGCCGTTGGTGAAGGATTCGTCGGTGGCGTTCCCCGACGTGTTCGGTACGGCGGACGTGCGGTACTACGTGTCTCGCACGGGGGTGAAGGAGACCGTCGTACTGACGGCTCCTGCGGATGCCGCGGACGAGTACACGTTCGAGTTGCACACCAGCGGTCTGACCGCGAAGGCGCAGCCGGACGGGTCGATCGGGTTCTTCAAGAAGAACAGCGGCAAGTCGGAGGACGGGCGCCCGAGGTACGTGATCCCGGCGCCGAACATGTACGACTCCTCGGCGCAGAACCAGCTCGGCCAGCCGGGCTATTCGGACAAGATCACCCAGACGATCAGCCAGCAGGGTGGCAAGACGCTGCTGACGCTGAAGCCGGACCAGTCCTGGCTGGCGGCGAAGGAGCGGGTCTGGCCGATCGTCGTCGACCCGACGATTGTGGTCGTGCCGGATCCGGACGCCGCGCAGGACACCTCGATCTCCGAGCAGAACTCGGGCACGAACTACGGCAGCATCCCGACGATGCTGGCCGGTGACGACTTGAGTCACAACACGTGGCGGGGCCTGCTGAAGTTCGATCTGTCGATGATCCCGACCACCACAACGATCCGCTCGGCCGATCTCAACGTGCATTACGGTGCGGGTTTCGGCGGGGACTACAAGCTGCCGTTCGCGGCGGTGAAGGTCACGCAGGACTGGTCGGAGTCGACGGCGACGTGGGCGTCGATGAACACGGCCTTCGAAGGGACGTACGCGAACAACACAGTGCTGGTCGACGATCAGGACACGTTGTCGGCGTCATATCAGGGCCCGTGGAAGGAGCAGTCGAACGCGAGCGCGATCAACGGCTGGTTCTCGTACGCATTGACCGGGACGACGCCGGACACGTTCACGTGGAATGCGCGGGTTCCGAGTGGCGGGGACTATCAGGTGCAGGGGCACTATTACCCGTCGAGTGTGCGGGGGATCCTACCGACGACGCTGGTTGGTGCGACGGCCGATGGGGTGCCGACCTCGCAGAATGTCACGTGGAATCAGACGGCCGGTACGCCCGGGTCCGGAGGCGACCTGTGGTACACGCTGGGCACGATCCATTCGCGTCCGGGGAACACGACGCAGGTGACGATCACGCGGCAGCAGTCGCCTCAGGCATTGACGATTCCGATCGCGGACGCGATGAAATGGGTCAAGTACTCGACCGCGACGAAGCAGGTGGGGGACCGGGACGGGTGGCATTCGTTCGGGCTGGGCACCTATGTGCAGTCGTGGGTGCGCGACGCCTCGAAGAACTTCGGGGTGATGTTGAAGGCCGCGGACGAGAACGCGGCGACGGCGCCGGCTGGTGGTTTGTATTACAGCGCGAGCGAGGGCACGTACGGCGGGGAGACCGCGGCGCGGCCGAATCTGGTGGTCACCTACGACGAGCCGGGCGTGGCGCTGAACCCGCCGTCGACGGTCAACGCCAACGGGGCGGAGCTGACCTGGGGCAAGTACGACGACCCGACGCCGGCCGATGACGACGACCTGGTCGAGTATCAGATCTTCCGTGGCTGCCGCGCGCTGCCGGTCAAGCCTTGCGCGACGCCGGTGGGTGACTATTTTTCGACGACTGCGCCGACCGCGCTCACGTTGGTCGGGACCGTCCCGCCCGAGGTGAGGTCCTTCACCGACAGCGATGCGACGCCGTCGAGTGCAACCGAGCCGGCGACGTACAACTACTGGATCGTGGCGCGCACGGTCGTCGACGTCAGGAAGGGCGTGAACGGCAGGGCGGCGTCGAACGTGCAGACCGTCACGACGCCACGCGAGGGCCGCATCCTGCGGTCGTTCACCGGCGATCCCACCACTGGCATCCCCGACACCACGCTGGCCGCGGCGACGGACTACCAGAACACCAATCTGTCACGCCCGGACGGCGGCGGTACCGCGAACACGCGGTACTGGGTGCAGGTCGGCAACAACCACCCGACGTACGGCGACGAGCGGGGTGTGTTCGAGTTCGACACGTCGGCGGTCAAGCAGGGCACGAAGGTCACCGACGCCCGGGTGGAGCTGTACTCGAACTACGGTTCCGGCAGCGGCCGTGCGGACTTCGACCTGTACGCGCTGAACAGGGACTTCATCGAGACCGAGGCGACCTGGAACCGGGCGACCTCGACGATCAACTGGACCGCGCCGGGCGGTGACTACGACTCGGCCGCGCTGCTCGGATCGGTGCGTCCCGACAACAACGCACAACGACTGACGTTCGCCTCGACCGGCGCCACGTCGAACCTGGTCACCAAACTGCAGTCCTGGGTCAACAACCCAGGCGACAACCACGGCCTGCTGCTGCGGACCCACGACGAAGCGGCCGGCGCGACTGGACAACAGTTGGTCAGCATCACGAACAGCGAGTCCCCGGACAAGCTGTTCCGTCCCCGGTTGTGGATCGAGCACCTGGCCAAGAACGACGCCGAGACCTATCAGGCTGACCAGATTCCCGAGCGGTTCGACCCGAACACGACTGTCAGCACTCCGGTGACGGTCACCAACACGTCCAACAGCCCGTGGCCAGGCGATCTGCTGGTGTCGTATCGGTGGACTGATCCGCGCAGCCAAGTCGACCTGACGACTGAAGGTGAGCGTCTCAGCGTCCCGCTGCAACAGGCTCTGGCGCCGGGGGAGTCGAAGACGGTGACTTTGCCGATGAAGGCGCCGATCAACGCCGACTCGGGGTCGAAGCGGAAGTCGTACGACCTGCATCTGGATCTGCTGAACCCGGACAAGAAGACCTGGTTCGAGGGTGACAACGCGACGTCCCCGCCGGGCAGGCCGTCGCAGGGGTGTGCGATGGAGACGGCCGGCCTGTTGTGTGTGGACAGGTATGTCGAGGACGCGACGTCGGATCAGTTGGGTCTGGAGAAGTTCTTGTCGTATGCCGGTGAGGAGACCGGCGGCGGTTCGCAGTTGCTGACGAACCTGTACAACGGCAACGTCGTGTGGTCGTACGACGCGTTGTCGAACCCCTCGATCGGTCCGTCCGCCTTTGTCAGGTTGGCGTACAACAGCCAGGACGGCATTTCGACGTCGTCGTCGGCGACGGGCTACGGGTTCTCTGTACAGCCGGCGACGTTGACGAGGCTGGGCGAAGGGCTGGCGATCGACAACGACAACGTCATGTCGTTCGTGGACGGCGATGGGACGACGCACTACTTCAGGGAGGCGACGCGGACTCCGCAGGAGGTCACGTACACGCGTCCGGCGGGTGTCGCGCTTGATCTGACGCAGGATCTGACCCCTGGCGCCGCGAACAAGTGGGTGCTCTCGCGACCCGACGGAACTCGGTTCTTCTTCGATTCCGAGACACGACGGCAGACGTCGGTCGTGGATCGCAACGGGAACACGATGTCGTTCAGCTACGACTCCTTTGGCCGGTTGACGACGGTGTTGGATGCGAGTGGGCGGCAGGTGCTGACGCTGGGATATCTCCCCGGTAGCGACAAGCATGTCGCGTGGATCCGCGATGTGTCCGGGCGCGGGTTGAAGTTCAATTACAACGGATCGCTCCAGTTGATCAAGCTCGAGGATGGTGGCCCGTTCAATGCGGGCGCGTTCGACCCGGATGCGGTGGTGAAGTCGTTCCAGTTCGCTTATACCGACGGCTCGAACAACAGCAACACGAGGCTGATCTCGGTGAAGGATCCGCGCAACTCCGAGACCGGCGTGGAGACCAAGGTCCAGTACTACACGTCGAACGAGACCTCGGCGTATGCCGGACGGCCCAAGAGCTACACCGATCGCCGCGGCAACAACACCACGTTCACCTACGCCGATCCGGACCCGGTGGCGAAAGAGCGTGCGGCCACGGTCACTGACGTCAACGGGTCCGCGCCGTCGGTGACGACGTACCGGATGGATGCGTTCGGTCGTACGACGAGGATCGTGGACGCGAACCAGAACGCCGTCGGCGGTGACAAGGCGACGCTGCTGGCCTGGGACAGCGACCACAACGTGATCCGGTTGCAGGAGCCGAACGGCGCGGTGTCGACGTGGGAGTACGACCCGAAGACCGGCTATCCGCTGGTGGTGAAGGATGCGATGGCGGTCAAGAACGGCCTGCCAGGCGTGGTGCTGACCTACCAGACGCTGACCACCGGCGCGAAACCGACGGTGCTGTTGTCGAAGACGAGCGCCGCCGGGCGGACCAGCACGTTCACGTATGACGCGAACGGCAACGTCAAGACGGTGAAGAACGGTCTCGGTTTCGGGCCGTCGTACGTCTACAACGCGAACGGGACGCTGGCGACGGCGACCGATGCGCGGGGCAACGCGACCCAGTATCCGGCCTACGACTTGAGCGGCTACCCGACCAAGATCACCGATCCGCTGCTGACACCGACCGAGTTCACCTATGACGTCCGCGGCAACGTGACCCGGGTCGCCGAGGACTTGGTCGGCACCGTGTACCAGCGGGAGACGATCGCGGAGTACGACGCGTTCGGCCGGCCGACCAAGATCACCACGCCGTACGACACGACCCAGACGCCCGGGGTGACTCGGACGACGGTGACCGAGTACGACCTGAACGACAACGTGACCAAGGAGACCGCGCCGAACGGTGCGCAGTCGGTGTCGACGTTCGATGCCACGGACAACTTGTTGACCAAGACGTTGCCGGACAACAACTTGACTGGTCGGCAGCTGGCGTACACCTATGACGTGCTCGGGCGGAAGCTCACAGAGACCGCGCCGAAGGGTGTCGCGACCACGGCGGATCCGAACGATTTCGTGACCAAGTACACCTATGACCGGCTTGGGCAGGTGCTGAAGGTCGAGACGCCGTTCATCGACGGTGCCGGGGCGGCGCAGAATCCGACCACGACCTACGAGTACGATCTGGTCGGCAACCAAACCACCGTGATCGATCCGCTGCGCAACGCGTCCGCGGCCGACGACTACACCACGAAGACGGTCTACGACCTGAATCACCGCCCCACCGCCGTGACCGATGCGGCCGGATACACCAGCAAGAAGATGTATGACGCGGATGGCCTGGTGACGGCGGAGGTCAACCAGACCGGTCACACGAAAACGACCAAGTACGACGAGGCCGGTCAGCCGATCGAGGTGTCGGTGCCGCATACGCCGATCGGTGGGCACCAAAAGCAGCGTGTCACGAAGCTGACCTACGACCAGGCCGGCAATGTCACGCGCCAGACCCGGCCGACCGATGTTGACGACCCGACCAGGCCCGAGTTGTACTCCGAGACCGTCTACGACAAGAACAACCGGCCGATCCAGAACAAGTCCGCGTTCGACACGGCCACCGATCTGTACAAGACGCCGTCGAGCACGTTCATCACCTACTACCCAACCGGTGAGGTCAAGGCCCAGTCCGAGCCGACGTTCACCGCGACTGCGCCGCCGGCTGCGCAGTGGACGAACTTCACCTACTACGGCTCCGGCGAGGTCAAGACGTCGACGGATCCGTGGCAGATCACCGCGACGTACAAGTACAACGAGCTCGGCCAGCAGACCGACCGCACGCTCACTGTGCCCGGTGATGACGCGAAGCGGACGCAGGCGTGGGGTTACTTCCGCGATGGTGCCCTGCAGTCCCGCTCCGATACGGCCGCGCAGCAGCCGGTCGACATTGTGGACAACGCCGACACCTGGCAGACCACCTCGACCGGCACCTGGACCACGGCCACAGGTGGCACCAACACCCAAGGCGCGGATTACCGCTACCACGCCGCGGCGACAGGGTCGACCGACATCTTCAGTTGGCGGGTGCTGCCGGATGTGGCGGGCGCGTTCGATGTCTATGCGTCCTGCCCGGTGCGTACCGATGCGACGACAGCTGCGACGTACACGATCAATCATTCCAACGGCGCGGCCACGAAGACGGTCGATCAGAAGGCGTGTACTGCTGCAACCCCGTGGGTGAACCTGGGGAACTATTCGTTCCCGAACGGTGTCGCGAAGACGATCACGTTGAAGCCATCGGCTGATGGTGTGGTGTCTGCGGATGCGATCAAGCTGGTCTCGACCAGCCCTGCCGAGTCCCGTTCGTTCACCTACACCTACGACCTGAACGGCCAGCAGACCGAGGTCAAGGACACCAACCCGAACGCCCCAGCCGACACCTTCAAGATCACCACCGACGGCCTGGGCCGCAGCACGAAGATCCAGGAGCTCAAGTCCGGCCTGAACAAGGCAACGACCGACTACACCTACGACCTCGACTCCAACGTGCTGTCGAGCAATGCCCAGCGCTTCGCGGATGCCGGGACTGGCAGCCCGCAGGTGGGGCGCTACACCGGCTACACCTGGGACGTCCGCAACCTGGTCGCCACGGTCAAGGCCGGAGAGTCCCCGACCGGGACGTTGGATACCTGGTCCTACACCTATGACGGGCGTGGTCTGCGGTCCTCGACCACGAAGCCGAACGGCAACGTGGCGACGTTCACGTATCACGAGGACGGTTTGCAGCGGATCCTGGCCGAGAAGACCAAGACTGGGCAGCTGGTCTCCTCGCACTCGCTGTACTACACCGCCGATGGCGACCGGTCGCTGGACGTGGAAAAGCTGTTGAAAGCCAACTCGTCGGTGTACCTGGATCAGGCGTCGAAGTACACCTACACCCCGGCCCGGCAGCTCGCGGCGGTGACCAAGTCGGGTGTGGAGAAGGGCGATACCGAGGACTACAAGTACGACGCTGCCGGCAACACCATCGAGCAGAAGATCGGCGCCACAACCTCGACGATGACCTACGACCGCAACCGGCTGATCAGGACGGTCACAGGCGGCACGACCCTGAACTACCGTTACGACCCGTTCGGCCGCTCCACCACGACCGATGTCGGCACCCAGGTCGTTGAGCAGAGCGCGTACGACGGCTACGACCGCCTGGTCCGGCAGCAGAAGTTCGACACCGCCGGCAACCCGACCTACACCCGCAACCAGACCTACGACGCCTTCGACCGGGTGACGAACCAGTCCGAGAAGGTCAGCACGGCCGCCTCGATCTCGACTCGTTACACCTTTGTCGGTTTGGCCGATCAGGTAGCAATCGAGGAGGAGAAGGACAGTAACGGCAACTGGAAGACCTCGAAGTCCTACGCCTACGGTGCCGGCGGCGAGAACCTGTCTCTGATCGACTCCCCGGTCAACGGCACCACCTCAAAGAAGTCCTTCTACGGCACCAACCCGCACGGCGACATCGAAACCCTCACCGACGCCACCACCGGCGCCACCACGTCGACGTACCGCTACACCGCCTACGGCCAACCCGACAAGATCGGCACCACCGGCGACGACGAGATCATGGACAACGACCCGGCCGCCAATGCCGACATCGTCAACCCGTACCGGTTCAACTCCAGCCGCTTCGGCGGCGCCACCGGCACCTACGACATGGGGTTCCGCGAATACAACCCTGGCCTGAACCGGTTCCTCACCCGCGACATGTTCAACGGCGCCCTGACCGACCTCGGACTCGGCACCGACCCCTGGAACGCGAACCGCTACATGTTCGGCGGCGGCAACCCAATCAGTCGCATCGAGAACGGCGGCCACATCAACGTGTCGCTGACTTCGGGCGGAGGCCGGCCTCTAGAGCCTGTGGTTCGGATCATCGGCAGCCGCGAGGTGACCGCGGAGGACACGAGCGTCTTCAAGCCGGCGTACGAAGCGACGAAGGCGAAGCTCATTGGCGACAAGGGCGGCCAGGGGCATGAGGAGATTGTTGGTTGCAACAACCTCGAGACTATGAAGGTCGAGAACGGCCACAGAGGGTCCTGCGGCCTGACCGACGTGAAGTTCTCGAACTTGTTCGCTGCCGAGCTGTGCCAGCAGCCAGGCATCCGGTGTGGTCCGTACACCCCGACCGGCACCATGGGCGTCCCGCTGGGCCACGACGGCGGAGGTGCTCGCCTCAGCGGTGGTCCGGAGTCGCCGACTGGCCGCAGTCGGGTCAGCGGGGGCTATTGCAGCTTCAGCGGTGAGACCCTCGTCGAGATGGGCGACGGCTCACGCAAACCAATCTCGCAGGTCAAGGTCGGGGACAAGGTTCTCGCCACCAACCCGGAGACCGGTGAACGAGGACCGCGGACAGTCACCCGTCTGTGGATCCACACCGACACTCTGCTCGTCCTGGAAACCGACAGCGGCCCTCTGACCACGACGGAGGATCACCCGTTCTGGAACGCGACGGACGGCGAGTTCCAGCGCGCCGACCAACTCGACCAAGGCGACGAACTCCTCACGCCTGGCGGAAAGTTGGTCCGCGTCGTCGGAATCCGGCCAGGCTCGCAGCGAGTCGCGACCGCGTATAACCTGACCGTCGACGGCATCCACACGTACTATGTGCTGGCGGGCAACACACCGGTCCTGGTCCACAACACTGCAGGGTGTTCGGGTGACAGGTGGACAAGCGGTCGGAACCTCGATCATCACTACGACGTCCACGGCGAGCAGATGGGCTTCGCAACGAAATCCGAGTATGACTACGCTGCGCGTGACCTGATGTGCACCTGCGAGGGGCGACGTCCCGGTGTGCAGATAAAACAAGATGGAACAACTCGGTACTATTTCGATCCAAAGACCAGCGAGTTCGGCGTTACCGTCGATAGAGGGATCGTCACCTACTTTAACGCTGACAAAGCGTACTTTAATGGACAACCTGGAACCTTGGTGCCATAGTGATTATGCGTTACCCGTGCCCGTGCTGCGGTCATCTCGTGCATGACGATCCGCCTGGCTCCTATCATGTCTGCCCGGTATGTCTCTGGGAGGACGACCAGGTGCAACTCCGGTGGCCGCTGTACCCAGGTGGTGCTAACGAGTTGTCCCTCGTGGATGCCCAGCAGACATACAGGGCGATCGGAGTCAGCGAATTTCGCCTGTCGGAGAGTGCTCGGCCGCCTAGGGTAAACGAACCGATCGACGAGAAATTTCGCCCGATCGATCTGAGCTTTGATAGCTTTGAGGAGACATTGGTGCAGCAGGCACCTTGGCCTGGGGATCGCTCCGTCCTCTACTGGTGGCGGCCAACGTTTTGGAGGC
This sequence comes from Kribbella sp. NPDC051936, assembly GCF_040680955.1. Lineage (NCBI taxonomy): Bacteria > Bacillati > Actinomycetota > Actinomycetes > Propionibacteriales > Kribbellaceae > Kribbella > Kribbella sp. NPDC051936. Next base: position 198,506 of record NZ_JBFAXS010000004.1, read on the forward strand.
AGGATAGGGGTCGGTCGCGAAAATAGCGTCTGATCGGAGTGTCGCAATTTCGTAGTAGCGAGATAGCGTCCCAGGCTCGGGTGACCCCGGGGGAGAGGTTCCCCGGGATACTCGAGCCTGACTCGCACCTGCGTTGACTGTGCGCTACGAAACCGCGTGTCAGCCTGAGGGCGGTGGGCGAGACTGAGGTCTTCTCACCGGGTGGGTTTTGAAGATTGAGGAGGACGAGTCCGGCGGTCGTGATGGCAACTCATCGAACTGGTCGAGGAGATGTCATCGCTGGGCTCCACCATCACCAAGCCGAACGGGAACCTGGCGACGTTCACGTATCACGAGGATGGCCTGCCGAGGATCCAGACTGAGACGACCAGCGGCGGAAAGCTGGTCTCGTCGCATTCGCTGCGCTTCAACCCTGATGGTGATCGTTCGCAGGATGCCGAGAAGCTCCTGAAGGCGCAGAGCCCTGAGTATCTGGACCAGGCGTCGAACTACCTCTACACGGCCGCCCAGCAGCTCGAGGCGGTCGTCAAGACTGGCGTCGAGAAGGGCGACGACGAGGCCTGCGAGTACGACGCGGCCGGCAACACTGTCAAGCAGACGATCGGTGCGATGACGTCGACGATGACCTACGACCGTAACCGGCTCATCAAGTCGGTCACGGCTGGCGTGACGCTGAATCAGCGGTATGACGCGTTCGGGCGTGCGACGACGTCGGATGTTGGTTCGCAGGTGGTGGAGCAGAACGCCTACGACGGTTACGACTGGCTGGTGCGGCAGCAGAAGTTCGACACGACCGGTACGCCGACGTTCACGAGAAACCAGACCTACGACGCCTTCGACCGGGTCACGAACCAGTCGAGAAGGTCGGGACCGCCGCGTCGGTCTCGACCAGGTGCACGTTCGTGGGGCTGGCCGATCAGGTGACGGCCGAGGAGGAGAAGGACACCGCAGGTACCTGGAAGGTCTCCAAGTCCTACGCCTACGGCGCGTCCGGGGAGAACCTGTCCCTGGTCGACTCCCCGGTCAACGGCACCACCTCGAAGAAGTCGTTCTACGGCACGAACCCGCACGGTGACGTCGAGACTTTGACCGACGCGTCGACTGGCGCGACCACGTCGACGTACCGCTACACCGCCTACGGCCAGCCAGACAAGGTCGGCACCACCGGCGACGACGAGATCAAGGACAACGACCCGGCCGCCAACGCCGACATCGTCAACCCGTACCGGTTCAACTCAAGTCGTTTCGACGGCGCTACCGGCACGTACGACATGGGCTTCCGCGAGTACAACCCCGGCCTGAACCGGTTCCTGACCCGCGACATGTTCAACGGCGCCCTGACCGACCTCGGTCTGGGTACGGATCCGTGGAACGCGAACCGGTATATGTTCGGCGGCGGCAACCCCATCAGCCGCATCGAGTATGGCGGCCACATCAACGACTCGCTGACTTCGGGCGGCGCCGGGACCGAAGCCGCCACAACGACGACGAACAGTTGTCCCCCACCTCTACTCAGGTGTGGCGATGGGCCGTCGCAAGACTTCCTGCCCATTCCGCCGAAGACGATCACGATCCCGCCAGGTCGAACTCCAATCCTGTACCCGCCCAAGGTGCCTTCGGTGAAGCCTGTGATCCGTGGTCTCGGAGCCGCGAGTGGATGGCTGAGCGTGGTTAGCCTTATCCTGATGACCTCGGGTGATTCCATTCAAAAATCAAATTCTTGAGGTCGATAAGGAAAAACAGCGCGATAGGTGCATGAATGCGCCGGGCGGCTATAATGAGATCTTCTATCATGCGCTGGACAAGAATGGTCGTGCGACCGGAGCCGAAGCTTGCCTGCGAGGCGGGCCAGTGGCAGAGGAATACCTCGACAACGGTACGCGAGTAGCGCCGCCTGGGTACGACAGCGACAAGGGTATGCATAAGAGTCATCTCATCGCGAGAAGGTTTGGCGGCAGCAACGAGGCGCGCGAGAATATGGTGGCGTTGTATAGCCGAGCAAATCTATCCGGAATGAAGAAGTTCGAGAATGCCGTAGCGCAGGGAAGTGAACGCAGGCCATTCCGTCTACTACCTAGTTCGGCCGGAGTATAGCGCCTACAGTCCCGATCCGAGGCTGCCGATTGGTGTTGCGATGTATTACTGGAGCAGTTCTGGAATGCATGACGAAAAGTTCATAGAAAACCCGGAACCCTAGCAGGGAGTGCAATGAATTTAGGGTCATTCTTTGCGGTGTATCGGCCTTGGCTCCGTGACCTTGTGCCGGGCTTGGATGCCGCTCTGCGGGGTCCCGCGACGGACATTGAATTCAGTCGATATGAAGAGGTTGTCGGTGTCGCATTGCCTGATGAATTGCGGAGATTGTGGCTGATTCATAATGGCGAAGCGGGCCGGGAAGCATCCGGTGGAGTAATTGGCGGACTGATCTTCCTTGGAGTCAATGAATCCTTGCGAGAATGGCGTGAGTGGGCATCAATGCGCGAGGAGACCTCGCCCGCAGACATGGAGGATTTGCGCGCCTTCTCCGAGTCGGTTCCATCGGATGCTGTTCAGTTGGAGTATACGACTTCCGGATGGCTGCCCATGCTGAAGGAGAGTATGGAGGGCAATTACCTGGGTGTGGACCTTGCTCCAGGTACAGGTGGTCGACCCGGTCAGGTCATCAACTTCGGGCGTGACGAAGACCGTAAGACGGTGGTCGCCCTGTCGATGTCAGACTTGCTCGGCTTTATCGCGTCAGAAGTTCAGCGGGGAGAGTTCATCCTCTCCTCTGTCCAGCCGAGCGGAGATCCGGTACTGGTCCATCGGCGCGGGCGACTTATCTCCGTGCTTCGCAAACTCGCCGAAACGCGGGGGCCACTGGCATTTTAAAGTTGATCCACGCAGATCACTGCGACCGCGACCCTACCCAAAACACCAGCCCTCACCGACATGCCGGAACCCGATGAAGGATCGAGGCTGATACGGAGATGTCGACTCGGCGAGTCGACCCGTCGGTCAGTGATGCTGAATGTAGCGTGCCGAGCTCGGATCGGTGCGTTGGTTGTTCCAGGTGGCTAGTGCCGCGCGTCGTTAGTTGATTTACGGTTAGTGGTTGGGATGATGAGGTATGGCGAATCGTCCTGCTGCTGCGTTGGTGTTGCGTGAGGGTGACGAGGAAGGCTTGGTCGCGTTGACGCGGGCGTCGAGTGTGCGGGCCGGTCTGGCGCCCTGAGTTGGGTCAATCGGGTTAGTGCCTTGGGATCGGGCGGTCCAGTGCGTTGAGGATGGCCTGTTGGTCGGGACTGAGTGCGGGCGGGATCGTGGTGATCATGCCGTTGATCTCGACAGTGGCTGAGCGAAGTGGCTTGAGGGTGCGCAGGAACCGTCGCAGCGATAGGCCGGTTCGGTTCTGCACGGTGCGGGACACTGCCAGCGCGGTGAACACGATGGTCAGGTGTGCCTCGATCGCGTCCCGGGTGCGGGCGAACATCGGCCGGGCACGGAGGTCGGTCTTGGACATCCGGAACGACTGCTCGACGTGCCACAGGTTGTGATAGCTCGCGATCACCTCGCCCGCGGGCATGATGCCGGCCTCGATGTTGGTGACGTAGCCCTTCAACCCGGCCAGCCGGCGTGCCCGCGCGAGTGATGCCTCGTCGAGCTCGGCGGCGCCATTGCGGGTCTTGACGAACCGAGGCGTCCTCGCGGTCTTCTCGCCCTCTACGACGGCTCGGGCCTTGTTCTCCTGCAGGGTCAGGGTTTTGTTGTCGCGCACCGCCCGTTTGGTGGAGTACGCCCACACCGCCCGCCACGACCCCGGATGCTGGTCAGGGGCCCAGACCGGTTCGGCCTTCACCTTGGGGTCACTGGCGTTGCTCGCCGTTCCGCGCTGGTCCTTCGGGGTGATGGTGTCGATCACCTGCCCCTCGACGAACGCGTCGCCGTGCCACCGGAAGTGGGACTCCAGGTCCTTGGGTGCCTTCGTGACTCGGGAGCCGACGATGAACCGCAGGCCTGCCTCATCGAGTTCGGTGAGGTTGCCCGCTGACAACATCCCGGCGTCTGCCACGACGACCATGTCGGCCAGGCCGTGGCGTTCCTGGAAGGTCTTGATGATCGGGACGATCGTGAGCGTTTCTGCCTTGTTGCCCTCGAAGCAGCCGATCTCGAGTGGAAACCCGTGCCGGTCGACCAGCAGCCCAACAACCACTTGCGGGTCGACGCGGCGTTCCTTGGAGTAGCCGACCTTGCGAAGGTCGTCTTCCTTCTCCGCCTCGAAGTAGAGCGTGGTGACGTCGTAGAGCACCAACGACACATCACCGGCGGCCAGGACGTGGTTGAAGCAAGCGGTCGCGATCTGGTCGCGGTAGGCGCCCGCGCGGCAGCGCCGCAGGGTCCGTTTGCGGGTCGACAGGCTCACCGATACCCGGCCCATCTCGGCCAGCACACGGTCGATGTCGAGCAGACTGGTCGGCTCCACGATCCGCGCGATCACCAGATCGCGAAAGACCTCGTCAGCCACGATGTCGAAGCCAAGACTGGCATACACCCCAGCCAGAGCGTCGTACAACAGCCCGCAGGAGGTCTTGAGCACCCGCGACGCGGCACCACCTGCCGCGATGCCAGCCCCCTCGCAGCGCCCGGGAACAGTGCCGCCGCCGCGGGCGGCGGGACCATCACAGCCTTCAGGGCGCCGGCGCGATCCCGAGATCCAGCATCCCCTGACGATCATCAGCCAGCAGGCGATGAGCCTCTTCCACGAGCAAGCCCAACTCGACCTCATCACGAGCTGAGCCGACGTGCCGCACGATCCGACGCCGACCACCGACCGACTCCGCGATCTGAACCGCCGTGGCCCCCGAGGCCGTACGAACCCGCCGAACCCAGGCCATCCAGCGATCCTACCGACCCAGATTTAGTGCCTTAACGGCACACTAACCAGTCCCATCACCGCAGGTCAGCGCGATCTGGTCCCCAAAAACCTGTCGACGTGACCCAAGTCAGGTTGGTGTTGCGTGAGGGTGACGAGGAAGGCTTGGTCGCGTTGACGCGGGCGTCGAGTGTGCGGGCCGGTCTGGCGCAGCGGGCGCGGATCGTGTTGCTGGCCCTCGCAGGGGGTCTCGAACACCAAGATCGCGGAGTTGGTTGGTGTGTCGCGACCGACGGTGATCGGCTGGCGTGAGCGTTACGGCGAGCGGGGGCTGGCGGGGCTGGACGACGAGCCGCGTGCGGGCCGGCCGCGTACGGTCGATCACCGGGGCATCGTTGCAGCGACGTTGACACCGCCGCCGAAGAAGTACGGCGTGACGCACTGGTCGTCTCGGCTGCTGGAGCGGCATCTGCGGATCGGGGACGCCACGGTCGCGCGAGCGTGGCGGGAGTTCGGGGTGCAGCCGTGGCGGTCGGAGTCGTTCCGGTTCTCCACCGACCCCGAACTGGTCGCCAAGGTCACCGACGTGGTCGGCCTGTACCTGGCGCCGCCGGACAACGCGATCGTGTTGTGTGTGGACGAGAAGAGCCAGATCCAGGCACTGGATCGCACTGCCCCGATCCTGCCATTACAGCCAGGACTGGCCGAACGCCGCTCGCACGACTACGTCCGGCACGGCACCACGACCCTGTTCGCCGCACTCGAGATCGCCACCGGCCAGGTCACCGCGGCCTGCAAACCGAGGCACCGCCACCAAGAGTTCCTGCCTTCCTCAAGCAGGTCGCTCGCGCCCACCCCGGCCGCGAACTGCACCTCGTGATGGACAACTACGCCGCTCACAAACACCCCAAGATCAAGGACTGGCTGGCCGACAACCCCGCGTGAGCGTGCACTTCACACCCACTCACGCGTCCTGGATGAACCTGGTCGAGGTGTGGTTCTCGATCATCGAGCGCCAAGCCATCCACCGCGGCACCTTCCGATCCGTGCACGAGCTCAACGCCAAGATCCGGCGCTTCATCACCGGCTGGAACGACCGATCACACCCCTTCGTCTGGACCAAGACCGCCGACCAGATCCTCAAGAAGGCGAACCGTCAGAAGACCTCAGACGCGGGGCACTAGGACAACGGCCCGGGTATCGTCTCGACTGGACGCCGGTTTCACGGCTGCTCAACCGCGAAAGGTCCCTGTCACGGACACGACATCATCGTGAAAGCACCGGGCCAGTCGGGACACTAGCCATGAGCGGTGGTCGCGGGCGTACCGGCAATGTCCGGCCAGACCGTCTCGTGTCACTTCGCGGAGGAAGCGCAGACCGCCTACTCACACGCGTGAGCGATAGGTCTGGAGTGATGGCCTAGGGTGGCGGCCGTGAGTACGGTTCCCTCGGCAGGCAGACGGTTCGTGCTGCTTGCCGGGGTGATCGTGGTGGCCGGCGGGCTGGCCGCGTGGTGGATTCTCACCGCGGGCCGGGCTGCCAACGAAGGATTCGACATCACCGACGAGGGCTACTACCTGCTCTCGTACCGGTGGTGGGACAGTAACCCGCTGGCGCTGACCGGTGTGCAGTACGTGTACGGCCCGGTGTTCGAGTGGTTCGGGTACGACATCGTCAAGCTGCGCTTCTTCCGGCTGTTCACCGTGGTCACCGTCCACCTCGTCTTCGGCTACAGCTTCATGCGCTGGCTGCGCGGCCGACGACCCGGCGCGCCGCCCACCCGGCTGTGGGAGGCCGCGGGGACGGCGGTCGTGCTCGCCGCGGGCGGGATGTGTTACAGCTGGATCCCGCAGTCGCCCGGCTACAACGACGTCGTCCTGCTCGGCGCGCTCACCTTGGTCTCGTGCGTGCTCTGGACGGCCACCGCCGTCGACCGCGGTACGTCCATCCCGTTCTGGGTCTTCCTCGTCGCCGGTCTGGTGATCGGCGCGATGGTGCTGGCGAAATGGACGTCGGTCGTGGTGATCGGGCTGATCGTGATCACCGCGGTGGTCGTGCTGGCCGGCCAGGGGTGGCGATCCGTTGCCCGGGGCATCCTTTTCGCCCTCGGCGGGCTGGCGCTGGCGGCGCTCGTCGTGCAGCTCTTCGTGGTCCGTCTGGACGTCGCGGTGCCGGGCATCCTGGACGTCAACAAGTTCATCGCCGGTACGTCGTACACGCCGCCGCAGCTGCTGCACCTGTACTGGTCGAGCACAGTCGACCTGATCGGCCGGACACTCGTCGCCCACGGTCTGCTGCTGGTCGCGGTCGCAGTCGCCACGATCGCCCGCTGGCGTTGGCTCCGGATCGCCGCCGCGGTCCTCGGGGCGGTCGCCTTGGTCTTGTCCGTACGACGCGTCGCCGTCACCGAGGGCGCACTGGGCGGTTCGCAACACATCGCGATGTACGCCGAGACGCTGCTGGCCGCCGTACTGGTTGCCATCGTCGCCGGCGCCGGCGCACTGCTGGCGGGTCGCGCGGGCGTCACGCCCCGCTCCCGGTTGAGTCGTGAGAACACCCGGACCTGGGTGATTCTCACGCTGCTCGTCCTGCTGCCGCTGGTGCAGGCGTTCGGCACGAACACCCCGCTGTACACGATCGGTTTCAACGCGTTCGCCGCCTGGGCCGCGGTCATGATCGCCGTACTGACCGGGATCTGGGCGACTCCGCTCATGGCGCGGCTGACCCTCGCACTCGTGCTGGGCGGGGTCCTCGTCGCGACGTCGAGCATCGCGTACACCGGCCTGTTCCGCTACCCGTATCGCTCCGTCGGTCACTCGCAGCTGACCGCGGCCGCGACGATCCCCGCGCTGGAAGGCGTCTACCTGTCGCCCGCCGCCGAGGAGAAGTTCGGCCGTCTCGCCGCGGACCTGAAGCCCTACACCGAGCCGCCCGGACGGCCGGTGCTCGCCTTCGACAAGATGGCCGGCCTGGTCCTGATGCTCGGCGGCCGCCCGCTCGGCGAGGCCTGGATCGCGCCGAAGGAACGCACGCGCACCGCCGCCGGGATCGAAGCGGCCTGCCGCGCGGAGCGTCCGTCCAGGCCGCCGCTGGTCATCCTGAACCGGGCGATCTCGGACGTGGAGATCAACGCTCTTCGGGCCTGCGGACTCGACTTCCGCGCGCAGTACGAGGAGCTCGCGCCTGCACGGGAGACCATCGGCCTGCAGGTGTGGATCCCCAAGGCCGAGCGGTCCGACCGTGCCGCCGGATGAGATCCTGTTCCCGACGATCGGACAGGAAGGTTTCGCATGATCAAGGTCGGTGTGCTGGGGGCCAAGGGCAGGATGGGCGCTCAGACGTGCCTCGCGGTCGAGGAGGCCGCCGACTGTGAGCTGGTCGCGCAGCTCGACCAGGGCGACGCGCTCGACGCGCTGACCGCGGCCGGCGCCGAGGTGGTGGTCGATTTCACCCGTCCCGAGGTCGTGATGGACAACCTGGCCTGGTGCATCGAGCACGGCATCCACGCCGTCGTCGGCACCACCGGCTTCGACGACGAGCGGCTCGCCGCCCTGCGCGAGCTGCTCGCGAAGGCGCCGGGGACCGGTGTGCTGATCGCGCCGAACTTCTCGATCGGCGCCGTGCTGATGATGCAGTTCGCCGCGAAGGCCGCGCCGTACTACGAGTCCGTCGAGATCGTCGAGCTGCACCACCCGGACAAGGTCGACGCCCCGTCCGGCACAGCGCGCCGGACGGCGGAGCTGATCGCCGACGCGCGCCGCGAGGCCGGCTCCGCCCCGATCCCGGACGCGACCACGACGGCGCTCGACGGCGCCCGCGGCGCGGACGTCGCCGGGATCCGGGTGCACGGCGTCCGGCTGCGCGGCCTGATCGCGCACCAGGAGGTGCTGTTCGGCGACGAGGGCGAAACGCTGACGATCCGGCACGACTCGATGGCGCGCGTCTCGTTCATGGCCGGCGTGCTCCTCGGCGTCCGGCGGATCGGCGGCGCGCCGGGCCTGACCGTGGGTCTCGAGCACTTCATGGATCTTTCCTGACCGGGGTGGTGGGGCGAGGAAGGCAATGACACAGCGATGAGGGCCAAGCAGACCGCGTTCGTTCTGGCGGTCGTGTTCGTCGCGTACGCCGTCCTGATCGGCTGGCGCGGCGTGCTGCTGATCGAGGTCGGTACGCCGGTCCCGGTCGTGCTCGGCGTCGCGGTGCTGGTCATCCCGCTCCTCGGCGGCTACCTGGTGTGGCGCGAGATCCAGTTCGGCCGGCGGACCGAGGTGCTGGCGCGCGAGTTGGAGGCGGCCGGTGGCCTGCCGGTCGACGACCTGCCCCGCAGACCGTCCGGCCGGGTCGACCGGGCCGCCGCGGACGAGGCCTTCGGGCGGTACCAGGCGGAGGCGGAAGCGGCCCCCGACGACTGGCGCGTGTGGTTCCGGCTGTCCACGGCGTACGACGCCGCGGGGGACCGGAAGCGGGCCCGAGAGGCGATGCGGACGGCGATCGCGCACCACGACCGGACCTCGTGAGTTACCCGGGAGTTCGCTGTGAACGTCCCGAGATGACTGACAACCGGGTGCGGAACGGGATATTTTCAGGAAGGTACGTGGCAGCCGCCACGTAAAGGGTCGGAGACTGGGTGGAGCCGTCCTGTGCCATCAGACGGGTCTCGCCGTGGCTCGGACGACGTGCAGGGGGCAGGGTTCGGTGGCCTGCTGCGACGGCATCGGCGGGAGGCCGGGCTGTCGCAGGAGAAGCTGGCGGAGCTCGCCGGTCTGAGCGTCGACGCGATCGCGGCATTGGAGCGGGGGAGGCGACGTGCGCCGCGGGCGCACACGCTGCGCCTGCTCGCGGACGCGCTGCGGCTCGGTGATGCGGACGTCGCGGCGCTGACCGCGGCCGCGCGCCAGGAGGCCGACACCGCACGGCTGCCGCTTCGGCAACCGCCGGCGCCGATCAGCGAACTGATCGGGCGGACGACCGAGCTGACCGCGACGACACGCCTGCTGGGGCAGCGAATCACTCGTTTGCTCACCTTGACCGGGCCCGGCGGGGTCGGCAAGACGCGGCTCACGCTGGCGCTCGCCGGCCGCGTGGCTGACAACTTCCCGGACGGCGTCTGCTGGGTGCCGCTCGCCTCGGTGACCGACTCCGCGGCCGTGGCGCCGACGGCGGCGACCTCGATCGGCATGCATCTGCTGGAGAGCACCCGGCTGGTCGAGGAGATCGCCGAGCAGATCGGCCGGAGCACGATGCTGCTCGTGTTCGACAACTGTTCGCACCAGGTCGCGACGGTCGGCCGGATCTGCGCAACCCTGCTCGAGCACTGCCCGAACCTGTCGATCCTCGCGTCCAGCCGCGAGCTGCTCCGGCTGCCGGGCGAGAGCGTGTACGTCGTACCGGCGTTGTCGCTGCCGCACGACGCAGACCAGTTGGCGTCCTCGGAAGCCGTGCGGCTGTTCGTCGAGCGCGCGACGGCGCGTGGCTACGACCCGACCGGCCAGCTCGACCAGGTCGCGCGCGTCGTACGCCGCCTGGAGGGCATGCCGCTGGCGATCGAGCTGGCCGCGGCGCGGACGAACGTGATGACGATCGAGGAGCTGGCGACCGAGCTCGAGACCTCGTTCAGCATCCTGGCCGGCGGCCCGCCGACCGCTTCGCCGCGCCAGCAGTCGATGTACGGCGCGATCGAGTGGAGTCACGCGCTGCTCACCCGGACCGAGCGGGACGCGTTCGCCCAGTTGTCGGTGTTCGCGGGCGGCTGGACGCTCGGCGCGGCCGCCGCGGTCATGCCCGGCGGCGCCACCCGGGCCGAGGCCCTCGACCTCATCGGCAGGCTGGCGGACAAGTCGCTGATCCGGGTGGTCCGGCGCGGCGGCATCGCGCGGTACTACATGCTCGGGGTGATCCGGGAGTTCGCGGCCGATCAGCTCCGGGCGTCCGGCGAGACGGACGAGGCTGCTGCGCGGCACGCCCGGTACTACGTAGAGCTGGCCGAGGAGTCCGAGAGCCATCTGCGCGGACCGGACCAGGGGGAGTGGCTCGAGCGGTTGGAAGGCGAGCTCTCGAATCTGCGCGCCGCGATGGCCTGGGCGCTGCGGACCGGCGCGGCCACCGAGGCGCTGCGCCTGGCCGGTGGCCTGTGGCTGTTCTGCTACCTGCGCGGCCATTACGCCGAGGGCAGCCAGTGGCTCGAGCGCGCTCTGCAACTCGGCGACTCGGTGCCGGCCGAACAGATCGCGGACCTCTCGGCGGTGTGCGCGAAAGCGAACCTGGGCGCCGGAACGCTGGCGTTCCTCCAGTGCGAGTACGACGCCGCGACCGCGCGACTGCAGACGGCTCTGCGGCAGTACAAGGAGCTCGACGACCCGGCCGGTACGGCGTTGGTGCTGCAGCGCCTCGGCGGGGTCGCGCGCGAACGCGGGGACTACGAGGCGGCCGAGGACCTGCACTGCGAGAGCTACGACCTGTACGAGAGTCTCGGCGACCGCGGCGGCATGGCCTGGGCGCACAACCACCTCGGGTTCGTGGCCTGGCTGCGTGGCGACCTCGAGATCGGGGAACGCCGGTGCCGGCGGGCCCGTGACAGCTTCCGGGTCGTCGGCGACGGCGAAGGACTCGCCTGGTCGCTGATCAGCCTCGGCGCGATCGCGCAATACGGCGGTGAGCTCGTCGAGGCGGAGGACCTGCTGCAGGAGAGCCTCGCGCTGTCGCAACGGCTCGGCTACCGCGAGGGCGTCGCCTGGTCGATGAACCTGCTCGGCATCATCGAGCGCCGGCGCGGCCTGACCGAACGCGCCGTCCACCTGCTCGACGAGAGCCTCGCCGAGCATCGTGACCTGGGCGACCGGTGGCGCTCGGCCAGCGTCCTGGAGGAGCTCGCCGCCGTCGCCCAGCAACGCAAACGCAGCGAGTACGCCGCCTTCCTGCTCGGCGCCGCCGACGGGGTGCGCGACGTCATCGGCGCGCCGGTGCCGGTGATCGAGAAGGCCGATCGTGAGGCGACGCGAGCCGCCGTCGAAGCATCCCTCGAGCGGCGGGCCTTCCGGGCCGCCTGGTCGGCCGGCCGCGCGGCGCCGTTGGCCGCGGTCGCGGACGGGTACCCGCCGCCCGGGGCTCCATCGACCGCACGGACCCGGGATCCGCTCTGAGACCGATGGTGCCTCGCGAGACACCACGACCTGGGGGATCGACGGTGCCCCGCGAGGGATCTGGTGGCACGGATGGCGAATGCGTGACCCGGCCGGCTGTGTCTCTGTCTGACCCCCCAGGCAGTCCCCCCACCTCACAGCCGGCCGAAGCCACGTCGGCGATGGTCACCGTCGTCGAGCCCTCCCAGTCGACGCCCGGTTCCTCCGCGCTGACTCAATGTTGTCGTTATCACGCTGTGTCGCACAGGGACGGAACCCTGACATCGCCCTGACAAATTTGTCCTGACAACGAAAGCCTCCGCCGGAATTCGCCGACGGTGACCGTGAACTGCCGGTCCGTAGATGAATTCCGGCGGCTGTCAAACGCTCGTTACGGCAGATATCCGGAAATCGCCTTGGCGAATCCCGCGATCTTCCGCAGCGGGGCGCCGCTGCCGTCGTCGAAAGCGGGTTCCTCGGTCTCGGGGGCGGGAATCCCTTCACCAGCACAGGAAACGTCCTTGGCCGGCGCGACACCGGTGGTGAGGAACGTGTTGACGATCCGGTCCGCGCAGCGGTTCACGCCGCCGTACACGCCGTGGTCGCCCTCGCCCGTGACGGTCAGCAGCCGCGAGCCGGCGTACCGGCTGTGCGCGGAGGCGGCCAGGCTGTAACTGGTCGCCGGGTCGTGCACCGACTGCACCATCAGCGTCGTGGGCAGGCCTTTCCCGGTGGGCGTCGGCATCGTCAGGTTCGGCCGGTCCCAGTAGAAGCAGGGGTTCTGGGTCATCGTCCAGCCGACCAGCGGGAAGTGCGGACCGAGCCGGGCGGCGAGTTGCTCGCCGTACTCGCGGCCTTGCGGCCAGACCGTGTCGTTGCACGTGATCGCGGTGAAGGTGGCGTCCTCGGCGTCGTCCGCACCGAGCATCCGCAGGCCGACGGCTTCCCGGCCGGCGCGTTTCACGAGTTGCTGCCGGCGGGCCGGCGAGAGCGCGTCGACGTGGCGTTGCGCGGCCCGCGGACCGCCTTTCGCCTGGGCCGCGGAAAGGTCGGTGAGGAACAACAGGTCGGCCGCGAGGGAATGGAAGTCGAGTTTCGAGTACATGTCGCCGGACACCATCTGGTCGAGGACGTTCTCGTCATAGGTGACGTTCACCGCGCCGTCCAGGAACTCCTCGGTCGCCGGCCGTTCCTTCAACGTTCGCCGCAACCGTTCGTACAGCCGGATGACCGCGCCCGGTGACGAGCCGAGGTGCAGTTGGGCGTCGTACCTGGCCGCCCAGGGCGCGAAGTCCTCACGGAAGCGGCGCTCGAAGGCCTGCGGCTGGCTGACGAACGTGTCGAGCCACGTCCTGGTGAAGTCGGTGTTCGAGTCCAGCACGAAGCGGCCGACGTGCTCGGGGAAGTAAGTCTGGTAGTACGCGCCGAGCCAGGTGCCGCCGGAGTACCCGAGGTAGTCGATCTTGTCGTAGCCGAGCAGCTGCCGGATCAGGTCCATGTCCTGCACGGTCTGGGCCGTCGTGATGTACGGGAGCAGGCCGCGGGACTGGCGGTCGCAGTACGTGTTGGCCATCGCCGACGCCTCCGCGATCAGGTCGCGGTTCGCGGGGTCGCGGTCGCGGGCGTCCATCGTGTAGCCGGGCGTCCCGTCGCAGCTGACGTTCGAGCTGCCGCCGGTGCCGCGCGGATCGAAGCCGACGGCGAGGTGGTCCTTCGCGAGCGGCGCCTGGCTCGCGAGGTACGGCGCCATCCCGAGGCCCGCGCCACCCGGCCCGCCCGGGTTGCCGAACACCACACGGCTCGGCTTGCCCTTGGCGGGCGCGACCTTGCTGACCGCGATCTGGAGATCGTTGCCGGAGTACTGGTTGGCCCAGTCGCGCGGAACGGTGATCTTCGCGCAGAAGGTCCGCATCTCGGGTTCGCCGCAGAGGTACCAGTGCGGTTTCTGGTCGAGGTACTTGTTCGCGACCGGATGTGGTCTGTCGACGACGGTCTCCGTTTGCATGGAGGCGGTCGCTCCCGACCCCGGCACGACGAGAACAGCGGCAACGGACAGCCCTAGGCCGACGGCCAGGGGAAGGTACTTCATACGGACTCCAGCGGATGGCCATGCGTGATCGGTCCGTGACAATCTGTCATGCTCGCTGACAACCGTCGAGCACCACCCCCGGCTCGTCGCCGATCGGCGGCCTGCTATCCGCTATGCGCCGGACGACGGCAGGAAGTACGCGAGCATCCGGATCCGCCGGCTGCCCTCGGGCTGCTCGGTGCGGTTCAGGTACGGCTTGAGCATCGTCTCCAGGTCTTCCTGGATGGTCCGCAGTTCGTCCGCGGTGACCGTCATACCGGCGTTGAACAGGCCTGCCGCCCGCGCCCAGTCCAGCTCGAGCTTCGGCTCGGTCTGCTCGACCCAGTCCCGCGGCACCTGCTCGTAGTTCAGCAGCATCGCGTTGCTCAGCTCGCGCGCGGCCAGTTGGACCTCCTCGGGCCCGGATTCCGGCACCTCGAAGAACACACCGCGCCCGACCGCCCGCCACCCGTCGCCGTCGGCGACGAGCAGGCCCACCTCGGCGAGGCCTTCGACATGTCCCCGGGCTTCGGCGGATCCGACCCCGACCTGCTCGGCCAGCTCCGCGATGGTCGCCGTACCGCGGGTCAGCCGGTCCAGCAGCGCGAGGCGCACCGGGTGCGCGAGAGCGCGCAGGGCGGCCGCCTCGGTGAGGACCATGTCGCCGACGTCGTTGACCTCGACCTGCATGGACGGCTACTCCGTTCCGGGGTCGGTGTGGAGGCGGATCTGCTTGATCCGGACCGACTCGTCGCCGTAGAGGTCGAGTTCGCGGTGGGCGCCGTCAGGGGCCCAGCCCGCCTCGGTGTAAAACGCCCGGAGGACGTCGTCGGTGGAGTTGACCCAGACGGTGACCCGCTGGAAGCCGTCGGCGCGGATCGTGTCGACGACGGCGTTGAGCAGCCGGGAACCGTGGCCGGCGCGCGTGGACTCCGGGTCGACGGCGAGCTCGGCGATCAGTGCGTCGCGCTGCGGGTCGGCGTCCGGGTCGTCGGACGGCATGATGGCCGCGAAGCCGACCAGTGTGCGGCCGGCCAGCGCCACCATCACCCGGTTGCGCGCCTCGCCCGGGGCGACCAGCGCGGCCCGCCACTGGGCCGCGAACTGCGCAGGGTTGAGCTCGGCGAGGACATCGGCCGGTAGCAGCCCGGCGTACGACGTACGCCAGGCCGCGACCTGGATCTCGCCGATCGCGTTGGCCTCCGCGGGCAGCGCCAGCCGCACGCTGGTCTCGGCTACGGGCGTCTCGGCGGACAGATCCGAGAGGTTGGCGGGTTCCGGTACGCCGAAGTCACTCATGTGCGCAATCCTCGCAAGTCAGTACACGAGCCGCCGCAGCAGGGTCTCGGCCGGTCCACGGTAGGAACGCAGGCTCATCGCGTACGCCCCGGCGACCGAGACGATCCAGACGCCGATCGCGACCAGCGCCGCGGTGTACGCCGTACTTCCGAAGAGGTCGAGGTCCAGCGTGAAGGGTGCCAGCAGAACCATCCACGACACCGACTGGAACAGGTAACCGGACAGCGACCGCTGGCCGAGCGCGGCCATGGCCCGCACCGGGAGCGACCGCCTGCGGAGCCGGGCGACGAGCAGACCGAACAGCGCGACGTACCCCGGACCGCCGAACATGCCGGACACGTGGGACAGCAGACTGAGCGCGTCCACCGCGTTCTCGTCGACGTGCAGCCAGCCGGCGCCGGCCAGCGCGAGCGGCAGCCCGCCGACGAACGTCAGGCCGAGGCAGCAGACGGCGACGCGCGTCAGCAGGGTCTTGTGTGCGGCCGGGTTCTCCAGCACCTGCTTGCGGGCGGCCCAGATACCGAGCCAGACGATCACGATGAAGGGCAGCACGCTGGCCATGTGCAGCGGGTACTCGTGCAGCCGGTCGACCAAGCTGCCCAGGTACGACGACGCGTCCAGCGACGGGTTCGGCGAGTTGGTCAGCGCGTGGGCGGGACCTGAATTGTCGACGACCGCGAGCACAGCCGCGGCTCCGACGACAAGGACCTCGACCGCCATCAGCGCCCAGATGCCGAGGGCGATCCGGTGGAACTTGTCGCCGCGGTTGAGCAGGAACAGCGTGCTGGCGATGCCGACGACGCCGTAGGCGCCGAGGAAGTCGCCGAAGTACAGCAGCGACGCGTGCGCGAGGCCGAAGGCGATCAGCCAGGCGTTGCGCTTCAGCAGGATCCGCCGCACGGCACCGGTGCCGGCCCCCGACGACCGCTGCCGGCGGGCGAGCTGCACCAGGCCGTAGCCGAACATCACGGCGAACACCGGGTACGCCCGGGCGTCGACGAAGGTGAGTTTGAGGAAGTTCAGCACGCGTTCGAAGCCGTGGGGCGCGCTCTCCACGCCGGGCTGGCCGGCGAACGCGTAGTTGGCGCTGTTCGCCAGGCCGATCAGCAGCAGCATCGCGCCGCGGATCAGGTCCGGCGCGAGTGCTCGCTCGCGGCCGGTGACGGGCCCGCGGTGGTCTACGGCCGGGGTGAGTGTGGTGGTCACGGAGTCCTCCGGGAAACTGTTTAGCCCTTGAACGGATGACAGAATCCTCGCCGTCCGTGACAGCTCTTCCCCAGTGCGTCAGACCCACTCCCCGGGGTAGGTCCAGCACCACCTTTGTGACACCTGTTGTTGATTCCGAGAAAAAGTGTCACATATGCTGAGGGTATGGACGACAGCTTCCAGGCGACCATCGACGCCGACGGCCGGATCGAGCCGCGGGACGCGATGCCGGACGGGTACCGCAAGACCCTGATCCGGCAGATCGCGCAGCACGCGCACTCCGAGATCATCGGCATGCAGCCGGAGGGCAACTGGATCAGTCGCGCGCCGTCGCTGCGCCGCAAGGCGATCCTGATGGCGAAGGTGCAGGACGAGGCCGGCCACGGTCTCTACCTGTATGCCGCCGCGGAGACGCTCGGCGTCGACCGCGCGGACCTGCTCGACCTGCTGCACAGCGGCAAGCAGAAGTACTCCAGCATCTTCAACTACCCGACGCTGACCTGGGCCGACATCGGCGCGATCGGCTGGCTGGTGGACGGCGCCGCGATCGTCAACCAGGTGCCGCTGTGCCGCTGCTCGTACGGTCCGTACGCGCGGGCGATGGTGCGGGTCTGCAAGGAGGAGTCGTTCCACCAGCGGCAGGGCTTCGAGATCCTGCACACGCTGTCCCAGGGCACCGAGGCGCAGAAGGCGATGGCGCAGGACGCCCTGGACCGCTGGTGGTGGCCGTCGCTGATGATGTTCGGCCCGCCGGACGCCGCGTCGACGCACTCGGAGCAGTCGATGGCGTGGGGGATCAAGCGGCACAGCAACGACGAGCTGCGGCAGCGGTTCGTCGACATGACCGTCCCGCAGGCCGACGTACTCGGGCTGCGGGTGCCCGACGACGGCCTGACGTACGACGAGGTGTCGGGTCACTACCGCTTCACCGAGCCGGACTACGCGGAGCTGTACGAAGTTGTCAAGGGCAACGGTCCGTGCAACCGGCAGCGGCTGGCCAAGCGGGTCAAGGCGCACGAGGACGGCGCGTGGGTGCGCGAGGCCGCGGCGGCGTACGCGGCGAAGCAGGCTGCTCGTCAGGAGGCCGCGGCATGAGCGTCGAGCCGTTGTGGGAGGTGTTCGTGCGGTCGCGCCGCGGGCTGTCGCACACGCATGTCGGTAGCTTGCACGCCCCCGACGCGACGATGGCATTGCGGAACGCGCGGGACGTGTACACGCGCCGCCAGGAAGGCGTCTCGATCTGGGTGGTGCGGGCGTCCGACATCACCGCGTCCAGCCCGGACGAGAAGGACGAGTTCTTCGACCCGGCCGGCGACAAGGTGTACCGGCACCCGACGTTCTACGAGGTCCCGGAAGGTGTCGAGCACCTGTGAGCGACCTGTTCGTCTATACGCTCCGCCTCGGCGACGACGCGCTGATCGCGGCGCAGCGTACCGCCGAGTGGATCGCGGCCGCGCCGCAGCTCGAGGAGGACGTTGCGCTCGGCAACATCGGGCTGGACCAGCTGGGGCAGGCCCGGTCACTGCTGCAGTACGCCGGTTCGCTCGACGGCCGCACCGAGGACGAGCTGGCGTACTTCCGCGACGAGCGCGAGTTCCGCAACCTGCAGCTGTGCGAGCTGCCGAACGGCGACTTCGCGCACGCGATGGCGCGGCTGCTCTACTTCGCGACGTACCAGCAGCTCATGTACGACGAGCTGCGGTCCTGCGCCGACGAGACGCTCGCCGGTGTCGCGGGGAAGGCGGTCAAGGAGGTCGCGTATCACGTCGACCACGCGACGCAGTGGGTGCTGCGCCTCGGCGACGGGACCGACGAGAGCCACCGCCGCATGCAGGCAGCCCTCGACGCGCTGTGGCCGTACACCGCCGAGATGTTCGAGTCGGACGCGCTGGTGCAGCGGCTGGACGTAGCCGTCGATCCCTCGACTCTGCAGGACGCCTGGACCGATCGAGTCCTGGCTGTCATCGACCAGTCGACGTGTGAGCTACCGTCGTCGTCCTATCAGCACACCGGCGGTCGCGACGGTCGCCATACCGAACACATGGGCTACCTCCTCGCCGAACTCCAGCACGTCGCGAGATCCCACCCAGGTGCGACATGGTGACCGACGAGGCGATCCTCGAAGCGGTCGGCGAGGTCACCGATCCGGAGGTGCCGGTCCTCACGATCGACGACCTCGGCGTCCTGCGCGGCCTCCGGCACGAGGGCGACGAGGTCGTGGTGACCATCACCCCCACGTACTCCGGCTGCCCGGCGATGGACCTGATCCGTCACGAGGTCGAGCTCACGCTCCGCTCGCTGAACGTCGACGGCCGCGTCGAGACCGTGTTGTCGCCGGCCTGGACCACCGACTGGATGACCGAGACCGGCAAGGCCAAACTCACCGAGTACGGCATCGCCCCGCCGACCGGTCGTCGAGCCGTCGGCGGACCGGTGGCGCTCGCGCTGACTGTGCGCTGCCCGCTGTGCGGCTCGCCGGACACGACGGAGCTGAGCCGCTTCGGTTCCACCTCCTGCAAGTCCCTGTGGCGCTGCAACAGCTGCAAGGAACCCTTCGACCACTTCAAGGCGATCTAGATGACGACCGTCGCCCCCCGCCGCCGCGCGACCTTCCATCCGCTCAAGGTGGCCGCGATCGAGGCGATCACCGACGACTCGGTGGCGATCACCTTCGCCGTGCCGCCCGAGCTCGCGGACGAGTACGAGTTCGCCGCAGGCCAGCACCTGACGATCCGCCGGACCGGGGAAGAGGTTCGCCGCAGCTACTCGATCTGCTCGCCCGCGGGATCGGGCGTGCTGCGGATCGGCGTGAAGCGGATCCCCGGCGGCGAGTTCTCGGCGTACGCCGCCAACGACCTGAAGGCCGGCGACGAGCTCGAGGTGATGACCCCGCTCGGCCGGTTCGGTACGACGTTCGACGCCGCGAACGCCAAGCACTACGCGTTCGTCGCCGCCGGCAGCGGCATCACGCCCGTGCTGTCGCTGGTCGCGACGGTCCTCTCGATCGAGCCGTCGAGCCGCGTCACGCTGCTGTACGGCAACCGCACCGCGGGGTCGGTGATGTTCGCCGACGAGCTGGCCGACCTGAAGGACCGGTACCCCGAGCGCTTCCACCTCGTGCACGTGCTGTCGCGCGAGACGACCGAGGTGGAGCTGTTCAGCGGACGGATCGACGCCGATCGGCTGCAGCGGATGTTCGCGACGATCCTCCCGCTGGACTCGGTCGACGAGTGGTTCCTCTGCGGCCCGTACGCGATGGTCGTCGGCGCTCAGGACCTGCTGCTGGCCGAGGGCGTCGCGCGCGAGCACGTCCACGCCGAGCTCTTCCACGTCGGCGACGAGGCGCCCACGGCACCCGTCGAGGAATCGACCGCCGACGAGGACGCAGCGCAGGTCACCGTGATCCTCGACGGTCGCCGGTCGACGTTCGCGCTGGGGGAGCACTCCAAGGCGGTGCTGGACGCGACGCTCGCCGTACGGTCCGACGCCCCGTTCGCCTGCAAGGGCGGCGTCTGCGGCACCTGCCGTGCCAAGGTCCTCGACGGCAACGTCCGGATGGACACCAACTGGGCGCTGGAGCCCGACGAGATCCGCGCCGGCTACGTCCTCACCTGCCAGTCCCACCCGACCACACCCCAGGTGACCCTCGACTTCGACGCCTGACCCCGCGGCCTGGTTCACTCCCCGGCATGTCCGAACCCTTTCCCGCGCCCCGTCCGATCACTGCCGAGGAACGCCAGTACATCGCGGACGTCGAGAACTCGCTGCGTCCGGCCTTTCTGCACGCGGTCGCGGAGGAGTTCGGGCCTGCCGACCGCCCGGCGGCCGAGATCGCGGAACAGATGTCCGCGGCGGCTCCCGGCCACCGTCTGCAGACGGCCGTCGAGGCACGCATGAACTCGGGCACGCACTTCGAGGCGCTACCGGCGGAGGAACGGTCGGCGGCTGCCCAGCAGGCCGCGCTGGTGACTGCGCAGGCGGTCTCGCAGCTGAGTGTCCGGACCTCCGACGGTCGGCTCGGTGACCTCGCCGGGCGGGGAGCCGATCGCGTGCTCCGAGGGCAGTACGAGAAGCTGGCGCAGGACGCGGCCGGCCGCGCGGGCCTGGTGCTGGGTGGCGCGATCAACCGCGCGCGTTTCCTGCAGGTGGAGGAGATCCGGCGGCAGTCGGGCGCCGGGATGACGCCGCCGTCGCCCAGAACAGGCACCAGAACCGGCACCGGCACCGAAGCTCGCTCCGAATCCGGCGACGGTGCGGCCGCCAGGCCGGCCGATCGGGCCAGGGGCACGCGCGGCCACGGGCGCGGCTGACCGGCCCCGCCCGGCCGACGCCGCCGGCTGATCGGACCCGTCCGGCCCAGTCGAGGGCCGCGGTCGCATCTCGCTGGATGCCGTTAACCGCGGCCCACGACTGAAGATCTCAGTCGGTGCCCGACTCCATCGCGGCCCGGTCGAGGAGCTCGTCCTCCTCGGTGGCCTCGCCGCGGGACGCGATCGCCTCGGCGCCGCCCTTGGGGAGTTCACCGATCAGTTCGGTCGAGGACGCGAGCGCGGGGTTCGCGGAGCCGAACATGCCGAGGCCGGCGTACTGCTCCAGCTTCGAGCGCGAGTCCGCGATATCCAGGTTCCGCATGGTCAGCTGGCCGATCCTGTCGACCGGGCCGAACGCCGAGTCCTCGATCCGCTCCATCGACAGCTTGTCCGGGTGGTAGCTGAGGGCGGGACCGGTGGTGTCGAGGATCGAGTAGTCCTCGCCCCGCCGCAGCCGCAGCGTGACCTCGCCGGTGACCGCCGTACCGACCCAGCGCTGCAGCGACTCCCGGATCATCAGCGACTGCGGGTCGAGCCAGCGGCCCTCGTACATCAGCCGGCCGAGCTTGCGGCCCTCGGTGTGGTAGCTGGCCAGCGTGTCCTCGTTGTGGATCGCGTTCACCAGCCGCTCGTACGCCGCGTGCAGCAGCGCCATCCCGGGCGCCTCGTAGATGCCCCGGCTCTTCGCCTCGATGACCCGGTTCTCGATCTGGTCCGACATGCCGAGCCCGTGCCGGCCGCCGATCGCGTTCGCCTCCAGCACCAGGTCGACCGCGGAACCGAACTCCTTGCCGTTGATCGTCACCGGCCGGCCCTGCACGAACCCGATCGTGACGTCCTCGGCGGGGATCTCCACCGTGGGGTCCCAGTGCGCGACGCCCATGATCGGGTCCACCGTCTCCACCCCGGTGTCGAGGTGCTCGAGGGTCTTCGCCTCGTGGGTGGCGCCCCAGATGTTCGCGTCGGTGGAGTAGGCCTTCTCGGTGCTGTCGCGGTAGGGCAAGCCGTGCGCGACCAGCCACTCCGACATCTCCTTCCGGCCGCCCAGCTCGTGCACGAACTGCGCGTCCAGCCACGGCTTGTAGATCCGCAGCTGCGGGTTCGCGAGCAGGCCGTACCGATAGAACCGCTCGATGTCGTTGCCCTTGAACGTCGAGCCGTCGCCCCAGATCTGGACGTCGTCGTCGAGCATCGCCTTGACCAGCAGGGTGCCGGTCACCGCCCGCCCGATCGGGGTGGTGTTGAAGTAGGTCCGCCCGCCCGACCGGATGTGGAACGCGCCGCAGGCGAGCGCCGCGAGACCTTCCTCGACGAGCGCCGCGCGGCAGTCCACCAGCTGGGTGATCTCCGCGCCGTAGGCCGTCGCACGGCCGGGCACGGACGCGATGTCGGGCTCGTCGTACTGCCCGAGATCAGCGGTGTACGTGCACGGGATCGCACCCTTGTCCCGCATCCACGCAACCGCAACCGACGTGTCGAGACCACCCGAGAAGGCAATCCCGACCCGCTCACCGACCGGCAAAGAAGTAAGCACCTTGGACACAGGAAAAGTATGCATCACTCTGCATGATTATGCAAAGCGATCCCGTCCTTGAGCCCCCACCAACCGGATTCCGCCGCCGGATCTGGTTGGTGGGGGCTCAAACACGCGCGAGGTGGGTCTGCGTGGCTGATGGGGGTAGTGGGGCTGGTGGGGGAGGATGGATGTCGAGCTGAGGGGTGTGAGGCGCGGGATGATGGGGCGGTCGCATGCGTTGTCGGGGTGGTGTGCCGGGCTGGCGGTGGCGCCGCTGGTCGGGCTGACCACGGTGGCCGAGGTGGTGCCGTTCGCGGCGGCCACGGCCGGCTACGCCCTGGTGCCGGACCTCGACCATCCGGGCGCGAGCGCGTCCCGCCTGCTCGGTCCGCTGACCCGGCTCGTCTCAGCCGTGGTGCGGGCGTTCTCGGGCGTCCTCTACGCGGTGACCAAGGGGCCGCGCGACGAGGACAGCACCGGCAAGCACCGCCACGCGACGCACACGCTGGTCGCGGCGGTGCTGCTCGGCATGCTCGCGGCCGGCCTCGGCGACCGCGGCAAGTGGGCCGTTCTGGCGGTCGCCGTGACCGGCCTCGTGCTCGCCGCCGACGCCCTCGGCGACTGGATCGTCTTCGCGGTGCTCGCCGCGGCCGGCTGGACCGTCGTCGGCGCCGAGGCCCTGCCCGGCACCGCGGCGGCCGATGCCCTGCGAACGGGCCTGACGCAGATCGGCGGATGGATCGGCGCGGCGGTCGCGCTCGGCATGTTCGTCCACTGCCTCGGCGACAGCCTCACCCGCTCCGGCTGCCCGTGGTTGTGGCCGCTCCCGATCCGTGGCGAGACCTGGTACGAGCTCCGTCTCCCGAAGCCGCTGCGGTTCCGGACCGGTCACTGGTTCGAGCACGCCGTGATCGTGCCGGTCCTGACCATCGGGGCCGTCCTGCTGCTGCCGGGCGGGCTGCAGGCCGTCGAGCGGCTCTTCGACGCGACGAGCGTCTGGCTCGCCGGCCGCTCCTGATCTCGGTCCTGATCTCAGTCCTGAGCTCGATCCTGGAGCCGGCCGGTCAGGTACGACGGGACGCCGCCGGACTCGAGCGCCGCGGCGAACCGGCGCTGGTTGCGCTCGCCCGGCCACGCCTCCCAGAAGAACAGCGGCAGCGCCAGGGCGGCGCCGATCAGGACGACCCAGAAGCTCTCGGCGACGAACGACAGCGCGACGGAGATCAGGAACACGGCCTCACAGACCGCGAACCGGGTGAACGTCGACGCGGTGAACCGGCGCCACGAGTCCGCCTCGATCTCGGCCGCCGACCGGGCCGAGTGCGCGAGCGGGGGAGTACGGAAGCCGGCCAGTTCGCAGATCGAGTACGCGCCGACGGCGGCGGCCGGCACCACGAGCACCGGCCAGCCGGTCGGGAACTCGCCGATCCCGTCGGTCGCGAGCACGAACCACAGCACGACCGTCATCAGCGGGATCGCCCCGGCCATCGTCGCGCAGACCATCGTCAGGCTCTGGCGGGCGGCGGGCGTGGCAGCAGAAGGTGTCGACACGCGGACGAGACTAAGGCATCGAAATCTCTACGCGATGCACTCATTTCATCACGGAAAGTATTTGCAGAAGTTTTTCCGCACTTTTTTGCCAGAAGCTGTAACGCCTACCGGGCGGCGCCCGATAGGACGAGTGAGCCTGGTGGCTGCCCGGACCCCCGAGCGGACAGCCACCAGGCCTACCCATTTCTTCAGGGGTCGGGAGCGGTAATCTGAGGCCCATGTCCTCGCCAGAATCCACGCCCTCGTCGGCGCCGCCGTTCGGCCGGCTGACGACCGCGATGATCACGCCGTTCCGCCCCGACGGGTCACTCGATCTCGACGCCGCCCAGAAGGTCGCCAGGCACCTCGTGGACGGCGGCAACGACGCCCTGGTGCTGAACGGCACCACCGGCGAGGCGCCGACCACCTCCGACGAGGAGAAGGTCCGGATCATCCAGGCGGTCCGCGAGGCTGTCGGTGACGGCATCAAGCTCGTGGCCGGCGTCGGGACCAACGACACCGCGCACACGATCGCCTGTGCGCGGCAGGCCGAGGCCGCCGGCGCGGACGGCCTGCTCGTCGTCACGCCGTACTACAACAAGCCTCCGCAGGACGGGCTGCGCGCGCACTTCACCGCGGTCGCCGACGCCACCGGCCTGCCGAACATGCTGTACGACATCCCCGGCCGGGCCGGGGTCGAGATCAAGACCGAGACCCTGATCGCGCTCGCCGAGCACCCGCGGATCGTCGCGGTGAAGGACGCCAAGGGCGACCTCGCGGGGACCACCAAGGTGCTGGCGAACACCGATCTGTTCTACTACTGCGGTGCCGACGAGCTGAATCTCGCCACGATGGCGGTCGGCGCGGTCGGTATCGCGAGTGTCGTGGCGCACGTGGCAAGCCGGGAGTACCGGCAGCTGATCGACGCCGTGGTCGCCGGCGATCTCGGAACAGCACAACAGATCGAGCGACGGCTGGTGCCCGCCGTCGAGGCGATCATGACCAGGACCCAGGGCGCCATCATGGTGAAGGCCGCGCTCAAGCTGGCGGGCGTCATCGAGCACGCGACCCTCCGGTTGCCGTTGGTTGAGGCGACCGCCGAGCAAGTGGACTGGCTCACCACCGACCTCAAGACGGCAGGACTGATTGCATGAGCCATCCCCATCCAGATCTCGCCGCGCCCGGACCTCTCGCTCCGGGCGCTTTGCGGGTCATCCCGCTCGGCGGCCTCGGCGAGGTCGGCCGGAACATGACGGTGTTCGAGTACGACGGCAAGCTGCTGATCGTGGACTGCGGCGTACTCTTCCCGGACGAGAACCAGCCCGGCGTGGACCTGATCCTGCCGGACTTCGAGCCGATCCGGGACCGCCTCGACGACGTCGTCGCGGTGGTCCTGACGCACGGCCACGAGGACCACATCGGCGGGTTGCCCTACCTGCTGCGTGAGCGGGGCGACATCCCGGTGGTGGGGTCGCAGCTCACGCTCGCGCTGCTCGAGGGCAAGCTGAAGGAGCACCGGCACCGCAACGTGCCGC
Source organism: Kribbella sp. NPDC051936 (assembly GCF_040680955.1). NCBI lineage: Bacteria > Bacillati > Actinomycetota > Actinomycetes > Propionibacteriales > Kribbellaceae > Kribbella > Kribbella sp. NPDC051936. The sequence continues at coordinate 223,940 of NZ_JBFAXS010000004.1, forward strand.
AGCAGACCGTGGTCGAGGGCGAGAAGCTGCAGATCGGGCCGTTCGTCTGCGAGTTCGTCGCGGTCAACCACTCGATCCCGGACGCGCTCGCGGTCGCGATCAAGACGCCGGCCGGCACCGTGCTGCACACCGGCGACTTCAAGATGGACCAGCTGCCGCTCGACAACCGGATCACCGACCTGCGGGCGTTCGCCCGGCTCGGCGAGGAGGGCGTCGACCTGTTCATGGTCGACTCCACGAACTCCGAGGTGCCCGGCTTCACCACCCACGAGCGCGACATCGCGCCGGTGCTGGACCGGGTCTTCACCAAGGCGAAGAACCAGCGCATCATCGTGGCCTGTTTCGCCTCCCACGTGCACCGCGTCCAGCAGGTCATGGACGCCGCCGTGAAGCACCGCCGCAAGGTCGCGTACGTCGGCCGCTCGATGGTCCGCAACATGGGCGTGGCCCGCGACCTCGGGTTCCTGACCGTGCCCGGCGACACGCTGATCGACATGCGCGACCTGGACAACTACCCGCCGGAGCAGGTGGTGCTGGTGTCGACCGGTTCGCAGGGCGAGCCGATGTCGGCGCTGTCGCGGATCGCCGCCAACGACCACAACGTCGTCCACCTGCAGCCGGGCGACACCGTCGTCCTCGCGTCGTCGCTGATCCCGGGCAACGAGAACTCGGTGTACCGGGTGATCAACGGCCTGATCCGGCACGGTGCGAACGTGATCCACAAGGGCAACGCGCTGGTGCACGTGTCCGGGCACGCGAGCGCGGGCGAGCTGCTGTACTGCTACAACATCGTGAAGCCGCGCAACGTGATGCCGGTGCACGGCGAGGTCCGGCACCTGCACGCGAACGCGGATCTCGCGGTGCAGACCGGCGTACCGCGGGAGAACGTGGTCGTCGTCGAGGACGGCGTGGTGGTCGACCTGATCGACCGCAGGGCCGTGGTGGCCGGCAAGGTCGACTGCGGGTATGTGTTCGTGGACGGCTCGACCGTCGGCGACATCACCGAGACCTCGCTCAAGGACCGCCGGATCCTCGGCGACGAGGGCTTCATCTCGGTGATCGCGGTGATGGACTCGGTGACCGGCAAGCTGACCGCCGGGCCGGAGATCCAGGCCCGCGGGTTCGCCGAGGACGACACCGTGTTCGACGATCTGAAGCCGAAGATCGAGGCCGAGATCGAGAAGGCGATCGGCAGCGGCGTCGACGACATGTACCAGCTGCAGCAGGTGATCCGCCGGGTGGTCGGCAAATGGGTCAGCGACACCCATCGCCGGCGCCCGATGATCATTCCGGTCGTGGTCGAAAGCTGATCACCCGGTGTAACCTGCTCCGCGAGCAGAGGAAGGTGGGCCGGCGATGAGTGTCAGCGGGGTGAACGGGACGGGCCAGCGCCGGCCCACGATGAAGGAGGTCGCCGCCCGGGCCGGGGTCGCACTGAAGACCGTGTCCCGGGTGGTGAACGAGGAGCCGAACGTCAGCCCGGAGCTGACCGCCAAGGTCCAGGCGGCGATCAAGGAGCTGAACTACACGCCGAACGAGTCGGCCCGGATGCTGCGCCGCGGCAAGACCGGCACGATCGCGGTGGTGATCCGCGACATCGGCGACCCGTTCTTCGCCTCGCTCGGCCGCGCGGTCGAGCTGTGGGCGCGCTCGTCCGGCTCGGTCGTCATGATCGGCCTGACCGACGAGGACCCGGAGCGGGAGCGCGACGTCTGCCTGGAGTTCGTCGCCCGGCGCCCGGACGCGCTGATCATGGCGCCGATCGGGGAGACCCAGGAGTACCTCGCTCCGCACGTCGACGCCGGGATGGCGGTCGTCACGATCGACCGGCCCGCGCACGGCATCGAGGCGGACGCCGTGCTCGCCGACAACGCGGGCGGGATCGACCAGGCGATCGACCACCTGGTCCGGCAGGGCCATCGGCGGATCGCGTACCTGGGCGACGACGAGCGGATCTTCACCGCCCGGGAGCGGGTGGTGGCCTACCGGGCGGCGATGGCCCGGCACGGGATCGGTGTCGACGAGGACCTCGTCCACCTGTCCGAGCCGACCACCGAGGGCATCGGCATCACGCTGTCGGCCGTCCTCGACCGCCCCGACCCGGCCACCGCTCTGCTGTCCGCCAACAACATGACGACCGCGGAGGTACTGCGGGGCCTGGCCGGTCGCCGCGACAAGGTGGCGCTGGTGTCGTTCGACGACCTGCAGCTCGGCGACCTGCTCAGCCCCGGCCTGACGGCGGTCGCGCAGTCGGCCGACGTGATGGCCCGGACGGCGATCCAGCTGATGACCGAACGCCTCCCGGAACCGCACCGCCCCGGGCGGACGGTCCGCGTCCCGGTCAAGCTCACGATCCGTGGCTCGGGGGAGATCCCGCCTCCGCGCTGACCACCTGCCCGGGTTCGCCGAACCGGGCCAGGACCAGCGCGGCCGTGACGGCGAGAACGAATCCGCCGGCGGCGACGGCGGCGTAACCGGGCCGCGGACGATCGCCCAGCAGCAGGAGTCCGACGAGGGCGGGAAAGACGGTCTCCCCGACAACCAGCATGGCGGTGGCCGTCGTGACGCCGCCGCGCTGCAGAGCGGCCGCGTAGCAGAGCATCGCCAGTGCACCAGCTGCGACAGCGGTGTAGGCGGCAGGCTCGGTGACCAAGCTCGCCGGTCTCAGGCTCGGAATGATCCGTGCCGCGATGGCCACGATGCCGAAGCCGAGACCGGCGATCAGGCCGAGCAGCGCACCGTGAAGCCGGCGCGGGACCAGCGGGATCGACAGCCGTGCCAGGGCAAGCACTGCCACGGCGGCTCCGAGCGCCGGCCGGAAGCTCTGGCCGACGGCCGGATTGCCCTCGGTGCCGGCCGACAATCCCAGCAGGCCGAGTCCGACGCAGACGCCCCCGACCGCGAGCCACTCGCGCCGGCCGAGCCGGACGCCGAGCGTCCGTGCCGCGACGGCAGTGACGGCGAGGCTGGCAGCCAACGCCGACTGGACCACGAACAGCGGCAGCACCTGCAGCGCAGCGACCTGCAAGGCAAAGCCGACAGCATCAAGGCTCATGCCGAGAACGAAGCGCGGGTCGAGCATCACGTTGTGCGCACTGGTGTCACCTGAACGACCGGCGGCCGATGCCTGCAGGATCGACGCCAGGCCGTACGCGACGGCTGCGGCCGACGCGCTCGCCAGACCCCACCACATGACGGCCACCTTAGTTCAGGACCACCCCGTCGCTGGGGCGGCGTGACGTTGGTTCCCGGCGGGTTATTTGCCGTCGAGTTAGCCGGGCTGTCACCCGGCGGTCACTCGTGGAGCGCACCTTCGGGACATGAAACTGAGTCGCCGCCAGCTCTTGGCCGCATCTTCCGTCGCCGGTGCGTCGTTGGCCCTGCCGGGCGTCGCGTCCGCGGCACCGAATCTCGTCCGCCGTGACCGCGCCGCTCTGCCCTCGGGCGTCGCGAGCGCCGACGTGACACCGAACTCGGCCGTCGTGTGGTCGCGCGCCGACCGCCCGGGTCGGCTGGTCGTCCAGCTGACCAGCCACGGCCGTTTCGACCGGGCGGTCTGCCTGCGCGGCCCGAAGACGGACGCCGCTGACGACTTCACCGCGCGGCTGCCGTTGCGCGGCCTGCGCCCCGGTCAGCGCTACGACTACCGGATCGGCTTCGAGGACGAGAACGGCCGGATCGGGCAGACGCTCGACGGCTCGTTCGGTACGCCGGGCCGCAGCCGGCCGGTGTCGTTCGTGTTCACCGGCGACACCGCGGGGCAGGGGTACGGCATCAACCCGGACCTCGGCGGCATGATCGCGTACAAGGCGATGCACGACACCCGGCCGGACTTCTTCCTGCACTCCGGCGACAACATCTACGCCGACGGCCCGATCCAGGCCGAGCTGAAAGTTGCCGACGGCACCGTCTGGCGGAACGTGGTGACCGAGGAGGTCGCCAAGGTCGCCGAGACGCTCGCCGAGTACCGCGGCCGGTACAAGTACAACCTGCTCGACGGCAACGTGCGCTCGCTGTACGCCGACGTACCGCTGATCGCGCAGTGGGACGACCACGAGACGCTGAACAACTGGTATCCGGGGGAGATCCTCACCGATGACCGCTACACCGAGCGGCGCGTCGACGTGCTCGCCGCGCGGGCGAAGAAGGCGTTCCTCGAGTACCTGCCGATGGAGCACGCCGCGGGCCGGGACCGGATCTACCGCAAGGTGAGCTACGGTCCGCTGCTCGACGTGTTCTGCCTGGACATGCGCACGTACCGCGGCGCGAACCCGGTGCCGTCGAGCGCCGGGCCGGTGGCGATGCTCGGTGCCGAGCAGGCCGCCTGGCTGGTGCGTGAGGTGGCGGCGTCGCGGGCGACCTGGAAGGTGATCGCCAGCGACATGCCGCTCGGCCTGCTGGTGCCGGACGGCAACCTGATCGAGGCGGTCGCGAACGGCCTGCCCGGCGCGCCCGGCGGCCGCGAGCACGAGATCGCTTGGGTGCTGAGCCAGTTCAAGAAGCGCAAGGTCCGCAACGCGATCTGGCTGACGGCCGACGTGCACTACTGCGCGGCGCACCACTACGACCCGTCGCGGGCGGCGTTCACCGACTTCGACCCGTTCTGGGAGATCGTGGCCGGCGCGATCAACGCCGGCACGTTCGGTCCGAACGCCCTGGACAGCACCTTCGGGCCGGAGGTGGTGTTCTCGAAGGCGGCCGACTTCGCGAACCAGTCGCCGGCCGGCGGCAACCAGTTCTTCGGTCACACGTCGATCGACCCGCGGACCGGCGTGTTCACGGTCTCGCTGCGCAACCTGTTCGGCAAGGTTCTCTGGACCAAGGACATCACCCCGGCCTGAGAAGGCCAGTCGTACCCACCGGCTCCGGCGCTTGTGCGGGATGCCGCCCACCGGGGCCGGCGGGTACGACGTCACACGCCGTGCAGGACCTCCGCGCCCGGACCGTCGAGCTGCGGCAGGACGACGCGGCGCCCGGTGAGCAGCAGGAGCAACGACAGCATCGGGCCGCGCAGCTCCGGTCCGTCGCCGACGCTCCAGTCGATGTCGTCGGCAACCAGACGGAGCCCGTCGTACGGCAGCGGCTTGAAGACCCTCGACATCCGGCTGCCGCGGCATTCCCAGACGCGCGTGGCCGCCGTCGCAGCGACGTGCGGCGGGACCGTGAGCGACCGGCCGATCGGAATCGCGATGTCCTGCCCGTGAACGACGATGTCGATGAGCGTCTCCCGCGCAGTGACGCCGAAGTTGTGTCTGCGGGAGCCGATCATGCCGCGGATCTCGCCGATGATCCGCTCGGTCGGCAGCGCTGCCTGGTCGCGCCCGGAGGCCTGGATGATCCAGTTCATGCTGTGAATGCCTGGATGCTTGAGTGCGAGGCGGAGGGCGGCGCCGAGCGTCATCTGCTGCAGGGTCAAGTGGCCGGCGACGTCGCGCACGGTCCAGCCCTCACACAGCGAGCGGTGCGCCCAGTCGTCGGCGGTCAGTGTCGCGAGCAGGTCGGCCGTACGAGCTCTTTGCGTGTCGATCGCGGCCCAGAGTTCGTCGTCGTTCATGACCGCGCCTTTCCGTCGGTGGGCCGGTAGCGCACGTCCGGCGGGCTGGTGCGGGTGCGCTTGAGTTCGAAGAAGTCGCGGCAGCCGGTGAGCAGGCGAATGCCGTCGAACAGGCGTACGGCGTCGTCGCCGCGAGGGACCGCGTTGAGAACAGGCCCGAAGAACGCGGCCCCGTCGAGGTGCAGGACCGGTGTGCCGCCGTCGATGCCGACCGGCACGGTGCCTTCGTCGTGGCTGCGGCGCAGCGCTGCGTCGTACGTCGCGGAATCGGCCGCGTCGGCGAGCGTGACCGGCAGCCCGGCGGCGACGAGCGCCTCGGTCGAGGCAGCGCGGTACTCGGCGGTCGACGGATAACGCCAGTGGTCGAAGATCCGCTCGCCGAACGCGCTGTGCCAGGCCCGGAACGCTTCTGGTCCGTGGTGTGCGACCACCGCGGTCGCGACCCTCGACGGACCGGTCAGCTCGCCGAGTTTCGCGCGGTAGGTCTCGTCGACGGCGCGGTGCTCGTTGAGCATCAGCAGGCTCATCACGTGGTACCGGAGATCGAGGGTACGGCGCTGGGCGACTTCGCGGAGCCAGCACGCCACGACCCACGTGTACGGGCAGACAGGATCGACGTACAGGTCGACCCGCGGCGTGGTGCCGGCGATTTGGGCGGCACGAGCTGATTCGGTGCGCTCGAGGAACCCGGCGGCGGGTGGGCCGCCGGTGCGGTCGGCGTAGTAGCGGGTCGTGACCTGGTCCCACAGGTCGCGGTCGGCGCCGGTCTGATCGTTGTGCATGGTCCGAGCGTCCGCCACCTGGGTCATCGTCACATCGTCCGAATTGCTCAGTCGGTACTCAGACCGGTGCTCGCCCAGGCCGCGACCTGCGCGCGGTTCGCGAAGCCGAGCTTGTCGAGGATGTGCTGCACGTGGTTCTGCGCGGTGCGTTCGGAGATGACGAGCCTGGCGGCGATCTCGCGGTTGCTGAGGCCGTTCGCGACGAGCCGTGCCACCTCGCGCTCGCGGGGGCTCAACGGGTCCGGCGCGACCACCAGGCTCCGGAGGCGCTCCGTCCAGGGCGTCATGCCGAGCGCCTGCGCCAGATCGAGCGCGCCCCGGGCCACAGCCCGCGCCCGGGATTCGTCGCCGAACCGCTGATGGGTCTCGGCCAGCAGGCAGGCCGACTCGACCGCGAAGCCCGGCGCCCCGATGCTGCGGCAGCGCGCTTCGGCCGTTCGGAGGTCCGCGACCGCCGCGTCCGGTTCGTCGAGGGCTGCGGCGCAGACCCCGAGGACGAGCTCGACCGGTCCGAGGAAGTTGGTCGCGCCCGCGCCGCCCACGACGTACCAGCCGCGGCGGGCCTCCAGGCGGTCCCGGAAGCGTCGTACGTCGTCGGCCGCGCCGATCGCGGCCGCGACCCGCGCGCCGATGGTGTTCAGCAGCAGCTCGCCTGCGCGCCAGTCCGGCCACGACTCGGGCCGGCCACAGCGGTGGTACAGAGCCGCTGCCTCGTCCGTCCGGCCGGCGTCGACGAGCACGAACGCGCGGTTCAGCCGGGCGGCGAGATCCCAGCGGGCGTCGGTTCCGAACTGCCAGACGGCGCTGCCCAGCAGTTCGGGGGAGTGGCCGCGATGATGGCCGAGCACCAGCCGGAACGCGACCTCGGCACCGTGCGCCGCCGGATGACCGATGCCGCGGAAGACGGTGAGCGCTTCGTCGAGCAGCGTCTCGGCGTCGTCGAACTCGGCGCGGGCGGCGGCCAGTGCCGCCCGGGTGATCAGGACGTGCCATTGACCCTGCGGGCCGCCCGCACGCCCCGCACAGCTTGCGATCCGCCCGGTCTCGCCGCCGATCGCGGCCAGGTCCCCGGCGTACCAGAGCGTGTCGACGCGCCAGAGTCGCCCGCGCAGCTCCACTTCGGCGCGACCGGTCGACGTACCGAGCTCGACCATCCGGTCCGCGGCGGCGGCCAGTTCGGTCACGTCGTCAGGTCCGCTCGTCGCCAGTTGGCGCGCGGTCAGCGCTTCCACGAGAAGGGACGGATCTTGCAGCGCCTCGGCCTGGGCCAGCGCGTCACTGCTGGCTCGGAGCGCCTCACTCGAACGCGCGAGGTAGACAGCCACCTGCGTCTGCCGGGCCAGCAAACGGACTCTCGTGCTCGGCGAGCTGTGTGCTGCGGCGAGGGCCTCGGTGCACCACTGGTCGATGTCGCCGTCCCAGTCCGACTGGCCGATCGGCTCGAGCGTGACGGCTGCCTGGGCGAGCAGGTCGGCTGCTTTCGCGCTCCTCGCGACCGCGACGGCGCTGCGCGTGGCAGCGTGGGCCGTCGCCAGGTCACCGGCGCGGACGGATGCCGTCGCGAGGCGGAGCTGGAGCGCTGCCCGATCGAGCGGATCAGGCGTTGCCGCTACGGCCCCGGCCCAGTGTCGTACGATCTCGGCCGCGTCGGCGCCTGCGTCCGCTTCGAGCGCCTCGGCCGTACGGCGGTGCAGGTCGGCGCGCCGGCTCAGGACCAGCCGCGCTTCGGTGTCCCGGCGTACCGACTCGTCGGCGAACCACGACTCGCCCGTGTCCGGCGCCACGACGATCGCGCCGCCACGGATCAGTACGTCGACCGCGGCCGCGAACTCGTCGGCCGTGAGACCGGCGACCCGTTGCAGGACGTCCAGCCGGATCCGCGGGCCGGCCACGGCGGCGGCGACCCGCACCTGGTCCGCGTTGTCGTCGACCGGTCGCGTGGTGGTCACGCTCGCAGTGTGACGGCAGGCCGGTGAGTCCGCCAGTAGGTTGTGTCCATGACCGTCTATCCCGAGAGCCGCCGCGACGATGTGGTCGAGACGTTGCACGGGCACCAGATCGCCGACCCTTACCGCTGGCTGGAAGACCCTGACTCGAGCGATACCCAGGACTGGGTCGACCGGCAGAACGCATTCACCCAGGCCGAGCTGGCCGACTACCCCGAGCGTGGCTGGTTCCAGGCCACGATGGCTGCCATCCTTGCGCGGCCGCGGGCCGGTGTGCCCGTGAAGAAGTCGGGCTGGTACTTCGTCGGCCGCAACGACGGCACCCAGGCCCAGGACGTGATCTTCGTCGCCGACTCGCTCGACGAGCTGCTGTCCGCGGGCCGGGTGCTGATCGACCCGAACACGCTGTCCGAGGACGGCACGGACTCGCTGGGCTCGTTCACCGTGAGTCCCGACGGCAAGTACTTCGCGTACGGCGTTAACGAGAGCGGCAGCGACTGGACGACGTTCCGGCTGCTCGACATCGCCAGTGGTACGCCGGTCGACGACCAGGTGTCGGAGGCCAAGTTCTGCGAGGCGACGTGGCTTCCGGACAGCTCGGCGTACCTGTACCTGCACTACCCGGCGAGCGGGCGCAGCGAAGGCACGGAGACGACCTCGCTGTCCGGCGGACGGCTGATGCTGCACCAGGTCGGCACGCCGCAGTCCGAGGACGAGCTGGTGCTGAGCTTCCCGGCGAACGACCGGATCTTCATCAGCCCGGAGGTGTCCGACGACGACAGGTATCTCGTCGTCCACATCACCGAGGGGACCGATCCCGCGACCCGACTGTGGGTCTACCCGATCACCTCGGAGGGCCTGGGCGAGCCGGTGAAGGTGGTCGACGAGTTCGCGGACGAGATCGCCTTCGTGCGGATGTCCGGCGACCAGCTGGTCCTGCGCACCGACCGGGACGCGTCCCGCGGCCGGGTGGTGCTGTCGACGCTGGACGGTTCATTTACCGACCTGATCCCGGAGGCAGAGTCGACGCTGCAGGCAGTCCGCGGTACGGCGGGCGGCCTGGCCACGTTGACACTTGTCGACGCGCAGCCTGTGCTGACGCTCTACGCGCTGGACGGCTCCGGTGAGCGCGTCGTCGACGTGCCCGGTGGCGGTGTGGTCGGCCTCAACGCCGGACCGGAGTACGACGAGCTGTTCATCGGCCTGTCGACGACGACCGACCCCACGCTGTCGTACGTCGTCTCGACCGGGTCAGGCGACGTACGCGTGCTGCCGGAGCTGGTCCGTGGCTCCGGGGGCTTTACGCCGCCGCAGGTCACCGTGACCCGCCGGACCGGACCGGTGCCCTACTTCTTGATCACCAGGTCGGACCTGGACTTCTCCGAGCCGCGCCCGACGCTCATGTGGGGGTACGGCGGGTTCCGTATCCCGATCCAGGCCGACTACCGGCCCGGCTGGCCGGCATGGCTTGCTGCCGGTGGCGTGCTGGTCATCACCAACCTGCGTGGCGGCGGCGAGTACGGAACCGAGTGGCACGACGCAGGGCGGCTGAAGAACAAGCAGAACGTCTTCGACGACTTCATCGCGGTTGCCGAGGACCTGCGGGACACCGGCGTGACCACTCCGGCGCAGCTGGCCGTTCACGGTCGCAGCAACGGCGGACTGCTCGTCGGTGCCGTCATGACGCAGCGACCTGACCTGTTCGCGGTCGCACTGCCCGGTGTGGGTGTCCTGGACATGCTGCGCTTCCACAAGTTCACCGTTGGTGCGGCCTGGGCGTCCGACTACGGCTCGCCGGACGATCCGGAGCAGTTCGAGGACCTGCTGGCGTACTCGCCGCTGCATCGCGTCAGCGACGGGACGTCGTACCCGGCCACGCTGGTGGTCACGGGGGACCACGACGACAGGGTGGTTCCGTTGCACAGCCACAAGTTCATCGCGGCGCTGCAGCATGCCCAGTCCGGTCCGCGACCAGTCTTGACCCGGGTCGAGGTCAACACCGGCCATGGCTTCGGCAAGCCCGCCGCGATGGTCGCGGCGGAGTGGGCGGACCTACTGGCGTTCGCTGCTCACCATGTAGGTCTCGTACCTCCCGAGCAGTAGGAGGGCTGCTTGTCGCTACCAGATCCGCGGGGCCTGAAGGTCCCGCGGGTCGTCCGCCGGCTGACAGCCGTGGGCGCTCTCCGTGTACTCCGTGCGCGGACCGGTCGTGGCCAGCGTGCGGACGGCGTTGACGAGCCGGTCCACGTGCTCCCGGGTCGTCCCGAGGCCGAGGCTGGCGCGGACCGCCGTACCGTGTTCGGGGGAGTCGGCGAGCAGGTGGCCGACCAGCGGGTGGGCGCAGAACTTGCCGTCCCGGACGCCGATGCCGTACTCGGCGCTCAGCGCCGCGGACACCAGCGTCGAGGTCCGGCCGGCGAGCGTGAAACAGACCGTGCCGACGCGGTCGGCCTCCTCGCCGAAGATCGAGTACGTCGTGACGCCGTCGATCTGGGCGAGTCCGGTGCGCAGCCGGACCAGCAGGCTGCGCTCGTGCTGCTCGATGGCGTCGCGGTGCTTGCTGATCGCGGCGCACGCGCTGGCCAGGGCGATGGCGCCGATGACGTTGGGGGAGCCGCCCTCGTGGCGGGCCGGTCCGGTCGTCCACACCACGGTGTCGCCCGTGACGGCGTGGGTCGCGCCGCCGCCGTACAGGTACGGGTCGGCGGCGTCGAGCCAGTCGGAGCGGCCGACCAGCGCGCCGGCGCCGTACGGCGCGTAGAGCTTGTGACCGGACAGGGCGACCCAGTCGACGTCCAGAGCGGCGATGTCGACCGCGCGGTGCGGAGCGAGTTGTGCGGCGTCGAGGCAGACCCGCGCGCCGTGGGCCTTGGCCACCTTGGCGATGTCGGCGATCGGGAAGATCTCGCCGGTGACGTTGGACGCGCCGGTGATCACGACGAGGCGAGGACCTTCGGGCGCCTGACGGAGCGCGTCGGCGACCCGGGTCACGGCCTCGGTCTGGCTGGACGGAGCCCCGAGGCGGACGGTCCGCTCGCCCGGCCAGGGCAGCAGCGCGGCGTGGTGCTCGGATTCGAAGACGATGACGGTCGCGTCGGCCGGCACCGCGTGGGCGAGCAGGTTCAAGGCATCGGTCGTCTGCCGGGTGAAGATCACCTGGTCGTCCGCGCGGGCGCCGACGAAGCCGTGCACCTCGGCGCGGGCCCGCTCGTACCACTGGGTGGTGATCCGCGAGGCGTAGCCGTTGCCGCGGTGCACCGACGCGTACGACGGCAGGGCCGCCTCGACACTGGCCCGGACGGACTCCAGACACGGGGCGCTCGCGCCGTGGTCGAAGTTCGCGTAGTCGGTGACCCGGCCGTCGGCGAGCGGGACCAGCAGGTCCGATCCGACGGTGGCGGGGATGTTTCCGGTGACCTGACGCGTGACGGTCGGCCGCGAAGTCGTCGTACTGGCCGGCTCGAGGATGGACAGGATCGACATGACGCTGCTCCCAGGGAAGTCCGCACTTGCCGAACGGGGTATCCGCACGGCCTGGTCTTCACCCGGGGCACCCCACCGCGGAGGAGGGTTGCCGGCCAGCTAGCCGGGGCTTGTCGCTGGCACTCATGACCTGCCGAGAACGGTAACGAACGGGATACGGCTGCCGCCAGTGACTATCTCATGTGATGAGATGAGTGAACACATCGTGGGACGACGTAAGGAAGTCGATGACCTGGAGAGCGCCCGTGGTCGAGCGGCCGGACGGCTCGCTGACCGCACCGGAACGCGAACTGCTGCAAGGCTATCTGCAGTTCTACCGCAGCACGCTGCTGTTCAAGTGCGCGGGGCTGACCGCCGAGCAACTGGCCGAACGGCCGTCGCCGCCCTCCACCCTGTCGCTGCTCGGCCTGATCCGGCACCTCACCAAGGTCGAGCGGATCTGGTTCCGCATCCACTTCGCCGAGGTCCCCGCCGAGCCGGTGTTCCCGCTGGAGCTCGGCAAGGACGCCGACTTCGAGCGGATCGACGCGGCCGACGCGCAGGCGGCGTACGAAGGCCTGATCGCCGAATGGAAGCTCTCCGACGATGCGGCGGCCGGCCACTCGCTGGACGAGCGGTTCACGTTCAAGGGCATCGACTCGACGCTGCGGATGATCTACATCCACCTCATCGGCGAGTACAGCCGGCACTGCGGCCACGCAGACCTCTTGCGGGAGCAACTCGACGGGACCACGGGCGCGTAACACGACCTGCCACGTCCCCAGGCTAACCGCATCCTCCAGTACGTCAGCACCGTCGGTGGCTGTCTCGTCCTCGCCGTCTGGCTCTACCGCTGGTACCGCCGTACGTCACCGCCTGCTGTCGAGCCGGGGGCGCCTGATTGGGTGCGATACCTCGTGCTGGCCGCTTTGGTGGTCTTCGGCGTCACCGGCGCGATCGTCGAGCTCGGCCGGGTGGACGGCGAGTTCGCCGGGGAGACCGCCGTACGGCTGGTGCTGTCCGGGCTCGTGTCCGGCGGCCTGGCCGCGATCGCCTGGTACGTCGTGTTGTGGCACCTGGGGCAGCTGCGGCGGCGTACGCACGTGTCGTGACGCTACGGATGGGGCAGCGTGACCGGCGTGTGACACGTGGGACTCGAGGGGTGATCGGGGTAGCCTGAACGATATGGCGACCCGCACGTCTTCCCCGGCGCGGGCGCAGAAGTCGGCAGCCAAACGGCCGAGCACGGCCCGTTCGGCGGCCGGTGGACGCCCCCGTCCGTCAGGCGCCCAGAAGCGTGGGCAGAGCACGAAGCGCGGCGGTGGAACCACCGCCGCGCGGACCAGCACGCCCAAAAACAGCGGACCGGGCCCGTTCGCGGCCGCCATGCTCGCGCTCGGCCGCGGGGTGGTGAAGATCTGGATCGGCATCGCGCACCTGCTCGGCAGCATGGTGCGGGGGATCGGCCACAGCGCCCGCGACCTGGAGCCGGAGCATCGCCGGGACGGCGCCGGCCTGTTCCTGATCGGTCTGGCGGTCGTCGTGGCCGCCGCGATCTGGTGGGACCTCCCGGGCGCGGTCGGCAACGGCGTCCGGACCGTCGTCGGCGGCAGCATCGGCATGCTCGGCTGGGCGCTGCCGCTGATGCTGGTCGTCATCGCGATCCGCACCCTGCGTCACCCCGACCGCAACGGCCCCGCCGGACGACAGGTCATCGGGTGGACCGCGGTGTGCCTCGGCGTCCTCGGCCTGATCCACATCGCCAACGGCCTGCCGCGGCCGAGCAACCCGGCCGACGGCCCGCTGCGTGACGCCGGCGGCGCGATCGGGTACTTCATCTCGTCGTTCCTGTCGGACCTGCTGACGCAGTACGTCGCCGCGCCGCTGCTCGTGCTGCTGTCGATCTTCGGCGCGCTGGTAGTCACCGGCACGCCGGTGTATGCGATCCCGCTGCGGTTCCGTGCGGCGTTCGACGTACTGATGGGACGCACCGAGCTGCCCGAGGACGCGCCGTCCGTGGCCGCCGCGCCGACCGACGACACCGTCCGGCTGACCCGCAAGCAGCGGCGCGCGAAGGCCGAGCTCGACGAGGACGGCGAGCCGACGGTCAAGCCGTACGACTCTCCGGTGCTCGCGGAAGCCCCGAAGCGCGGCCGCAAGAAGGCGAAGCCGCCGGAGGACGACGCGTACGACGTCGACAGCGACGAGAGCGCTGCCGCCGCTGTCGAGCCCGCCTTCGAGGCGCCTGGCCCCGTGAGCAAGCCGCCCGTGCCGGCGCCGGAGCCGCCGCCGCACACGCCGCTGCCACAGCGGGTCGAGCAGCTCAGCCTCTCCGGCGACATCACCTACACGCTGCCGGACGGGCAGATACTCAAGCCCGGCTCGGTGCACAAGGCCCGCACCAAGGCCTCCGACCAGGTCGTCGACCGGCTGACCGAGGTGTTCGAGCAGTTCGGCATCGACGCACAGGTCACCGGCTACACCCGTGGCCCGACAGTCACCCGCTACGAGGTCGAGCTCGGCTCCGCGGTCAAGGTCGAGAAGGTCACCGCGCTGTCCAAGAACATCGCGTACGCCGTCGCGTCGGCCGATGTCCGGATCCTGTCGCCGATCCCGGGCAAGTCCGCGATCGGTATCGAGATCCCGAACACCGACAAGGAGACCGTCAGCCTCGGCGACGTGATCCGCTCGGCGACCGCTCGAAACGATCACCACCCGATGGTGGCCGGACTCGGCAAGGACGTCGAAGGCGGGTTCGTCGTCGCGAACATGGCGAAGATGCCGCACCTGCTGGTGGCCGGCGCCACCGGTTCGGGCAAGTCGTCGTTCGTCAACTCGCTGATCACGTCGATCCTGATGCGCGCCACCCCCGACGAGGTGCGGATGATCCTGGTCGACCCCAAGCGGGTCGAGCTGAACAACTACGAGGGCATCCCGCACCTGATCACGCCGATCATCACCAACGCCAAGAAGGCGGCGGAGGCGCTGCAGTGGGTCGTCCGCGAGATGGACATGCGCTACGACGACCTGGCGGCCTTCGGCTTCCGGCACGTCGACGACTTCAACAAGGCGGTCCGCGGCGGGAAGGTGAAGCCGCCGCCGGGCAGCGAGCGGGTGCTCACGCCGTACCCGTACCTGCTGGTGATCGTCGACGAGCTCGCCGACCTGATGATGGTCGCGCCGCGCGACGTCGAGGACTCGATCGTCCGCATCACCCAGCTGGCCCGCGCCGCCGGTATCCACCTGGTGCTCGCGACGCAGCGGCCGTCCGTCGACGTCGTCACCGGTCTGATCAAGGCCAACGTGCCGTCCCGGTTGGCGTTCGCGACGTCGTCTCTCGCCGACAGCCGCGTCATCCTCGACCAGCCGGGTGCGGAGAAGCTGGTCGGTCAGGGTGACGGCCTGTTCCTGCCGATGGGCGCGAGCAAGCCGATGCGTATCCAGGGGTCGTGGGTCGACGAGGCCGAGATCCGCTCCGTGGTCGAGCACTGCAAGGAGCAGTTGCAGCCGACCTACCGGGAGGACGTCACCGCGGCGCCCGGCCCGAGCAAGGACCTCGACGACGAGATCGGCGACGACCTCGACCTCGTGGTGCAGGCCGCCGAGCTGATTGTTTCCACCCAGTTCGGCTCGACGTCGATGCTGCAGCGTAAGCTCCGCGTCGGTTTTGCCAAGGCCGGCCGGCTGATGGACATCCTGGAGAGCCGCGGCGTCGTCGGTCCCAGTGAGGGTTCCAAGGCCAGGGACGTCCTGGTCAAGCCCGACGACCTAGAGGACTTCATCACCACCCTCCGAGGAGAGTGAAACCGTGACCGCCGCGAGCGCACTGCCCAGGCAGGAACGATTCGACGCCGATCCCGAGCCCACGCCGTTCACCGTCCGGGCCTCCCAGAAGGTGCACGGCGGACTCGCCGTCGGCGCGGCGCTGGTGGCGATCGGCTTCGCGGCGTCGGGATCCACCAGCCCGACCGGCGTCCTGCGCTGGCTCGCGGCCGCGGCGTTCGCGGTGCTGGCGCTGGTGTGCGCCCGCGCGCTGACGGTGGGGGAGATGCTGGTCGCCGACGACGTCGGCATCCGGCTGCGGATCGGCAGCGAGTGGGTGGGTACCCGCTGGGAGGACATCGAAGAGGTGACGGTGCTGCAGCGGCGGCATCCGCTCGACGACGGGCGGATCGCCGTACATCTGCAGGATCCCGGGCCGATCCTCGGTGCGATGCCGAGTTCGACCCGCAAGACGACTGATGCCAACCGGCGCCTGACAGGGTCCTCGCTCGCGATACCGTTCGGGTTGACGGCCCGGCCGTCCAACGGGGAAGTGGTGCAGGCGCTGCACATGCTGGCCGATGCGAGATGTCCGGTCAGGGAACAACTCTGACTCGTCCGTGACTCCGTCGGGCGAGGGCCGTTGAGATGATGTCCGCGGCGCTGCCGTCGGCGAGCACAGCCCGTCCGGGGGACAGGGCGACGAACGAGAGGGTGGTGGCGAGGTGAGCATCGGCAGCGATCTCACGGCGGCCCGTGAGCGGGCCGACATGACGATCGAGCAGCTGAGCGCTGCGACCCGGATCAGATCCGGGCTGCTGATCGCCATGGAGGCCGACGACTTCTCCCGCTGCGGCGGAAACTTCTACGCCCGCGGGCACATCCGGTCGATCGCCCGCGTGGTCAAGGCCGACCCCGCCCCGTTGCTCGCCGCCTTCGACGCCGAACACGCCGTCGAGGAGGAGAAGTCCCGCCGCGAGGAGCGCGCCGCGGTCAAGGCCCCGACGCTGCGTCCGGCGCGGCCGCGCTGGGCACTGCTGGTCGGCGCGATCCTGGTCGTCCTGATGGGCTGGGGGATGGTGCGCCTGTTCACCCTGCCCAGCGACATCGAGGCCAACGCGTCGAAGACCGCGACCGCCACCGCGACGGTCACGACGCCGACCCCGAAGCCGACGCCGCAGCCGAGCGTTCAGCCCACCAAGACGCCGACCTCGGCGAAGCCGCCGGCGCTGAAGACCTCGCTGACGCTGACGGCGAAGGGCAACGGCACGTACCTGACGGTCCGCGACAAGAAGAACCGCCGCCTGTTCCAGGGGCGCCTCGGCCCCGGCATCGCGCAGTCCGTCACCAGCTCCGGCGACATCCGGGTGACAGTGGGCAACCCCGCCAACCTCGTCGTCGTGCTGAACGGCAAGCAGATCCCGACCAAGCTCTACCGCTTCACCGCCCACCCGGACGGCACCCTCAGCAAGACCTCCGGCACCGGGTCCTGAAGCTGCTGAGTTAGGTAGGGACGTGCACAGCGCGTCATACTCGTGGGGATGACTACGCCACCCACCACCGTCGCCCTGGTCACGCTGGGCTGTGCCCGCAACGATGTCGACTCCGAGGAACTGGCCGGCCGGCTCGAAGCCGGCGGATTCCGCCTCGTCGACGACGCCGCCGAGGCGGACACGGTGGTGGTGAACACCTGCGGCTTCGTCGAGGCCGCCAAGAAGGACTCCGTCGACACGCTGCTCGCGGCCGCCGACTACAAGGAGTCCGGGCGCACGCAGGCCGTCGTCGCGGTCGGCTGCCTCGCCGAGCGGTACGGCGAACAACTCGCCGAGGCCCTCCCGGAGACGGACGCGATCCTCAGCTTCGACGATTACGCCGACATCTCGGACCGCCTCCGCAGCATCCTCTCCGGCGCCAAGCACCAGCCCCACGTACCCCGCGACCGCCGCAAACTCCTGCCACTCGCCCCCGCCGACCGCCACACCACCCCTGGCGTAGCCATCCCCGGCCACGGCGACACCACCCCAGACTCCACGACCGGGACTGCTGCCGCCGGGACCGGTGCCGCCGGGACCGGTGCCGCCGGGACTGCCGCGTCTGGGGCTGCTGCGTCCGGGACTGCCACGTCCGGGATCCCCGGCACCGGCTCGGCCGCTGCTGGGGCCGCCGCCTCCGGGCGGGCTGCTGTTGCGGGCTCGCACATCCCCGAGCAGCTCCGGCCGGCCGGCGCCGGCCCGAGCGCTCCTGGCGAGCTCAAGGGACGCTTCGTCACCGGTGCCTCGGACGAGCTGAAGATCGACGCCCCCGACCTCGCCACCGCCCCCGCCAGCGGCCCCCGCGTCATGCGCCGACGCCTCGACGGCGGCCCGATGGCCCCGCTGAAGCTCGCCTCCGGCTGCGACCGCCGCTGCGCGTTCTGCGCGATCCCGATGTTCCGCGGCGCCTTCGTGTCCCGCCGCCCGGGCGAGGTGCTCCGCGAGGCCGAGTGGCTCGCCGAGAACGGCGTACGCGAACTCTTCCTCGTCTCCGAGAACTCCACCTCCTACGGCAAGGACCTCGGCGACCTCCGCCTCCTGGAAACTCTGATCGGCGAGATCGCCCGGGTCGCTGGGATCACCCGAGTGCGCGTCTCGTACCTCCAACCCGCCGAGATGCGCCCCACCCTCATCACCGCGATGACCGGCACCCCCGGCGTCGTGCCGTACTTCGACCTGTCCTTCCAGCACGCCTCCGGCCCGCTGCTGCGCCGCATGCGCCGCTTCGGCGACTCCGAGCGCTTCCTCGAGCTCATCGCCCAGGTCCGCGCGGCCGCTCCCACGGCCGGTATCCGCAGCAACGTCATCGTCGGCTTCCCGGGCGAGACCGAGGAGGACGTCGACATCCTCTGCGACTTCCTCTCCCGCGCCGGCCTGGACGCGATCGGCGTCTTCGGCTACTCCGACGAGGACGGCACCGAGGCCGAGACGTACGACGGCAAGCTCGACGAGGACACCATCGCCGCCCGCCTGGACCGCGTCACCCGCCTGGCCGAGGACCTGACCTCCTCGCGCGCCGAGTCCCGCATCGGCGAACTGGTCGAGGTCCTGGTCGAATCCCTCGACGACGCCTCCGACACCTCCGACGCCACGGGCTCGGACATCTCGGGTTCGGACGCTACCCGGTCGGGCACTGCCGGGTCGGACGTCTCGGGGTCGGACGCCGCCGAGTCGGCCTCCGGGCAGTCGGCCGAGGGACGGGCCGCGCACCAGGGGCCGGAGGTGGACGGAATCACGACGCTGACCGGCCTTCCGGACGGCGTACGGGTAGGCGACCTGGTGTCCGCGAAGGTCGTCGCGAGCGACGGTGTTGACCTGATCGCCGAGTTCGCGGCACTCGTGAGCACCCCAAGCGGCCGTCCGGCAGCTAACCTGACCGCGTGAGCAACCCCCCGACGAACCCGGCACCGGGCGCCGCCGGCGGTCCTCTCCACGCGCCCAGCGCCTGGAACCTGCCGAACGCGCTCACGGTCCTGCGGCTGGTCCTGGTACCGCTGTTCGTCTGGCTTCTGCTCCGCGACGGCGGCGAGGGCACCGGCGACCGGCTGCTCGCCACCGCCGCGTTCGTCGTCGCGATCGTCACCGACCGCTTCGACGGCGACATCGCCCGGCGCTGGAACCTGGTCACCAACTTCGGCAAGATCGCCGACCCGATCGCGGACAAGGCCCTCACCGGCGCCGCGTTCATCGGCCTCTCGTACCTGGGCGAGCTCCCGTGGTGGGTCACCGTCGTCGTCCTGGTCCGCGAATGGGGCGTCACCCTCCTCCGCTTCTGGGTCATCCGGCACGGCGTCATGCCCGCCAGCCGCGGCGGCAAACTCAAAACCGTCCTCCAAGCCATCGCCCTGGGCCTCTACCTCCTCCCATGGCAAGACGTCGCCCTGATCCACTGGCCCGCCGTCATCATCATGGCCGCCGCAGTCCTGGTCACCCTCATCACAGGCCTCGACTACCTCCTCCGAGCCCTCCGCCTCAGAGCCGCCGCCAAACGCCCCCTCCCATAACCGCCGAACACGACTCACCACGCCGCCGACAACTGCCCGCGCAGGGCGCGCAGCCCGCCCCCGGGAACCCGGTGCGGACCGGTAGGGCGTACCGCCGACGACTGTTCGCGCACGGCGTGCCGCGGGCGACAGGTGCGCGGTCCGGGGATTCCCGTGCGTCCGGGCGGGGGTGCTGCCGGGAACTGTTCGCACACGGCGGCAGCGAGCAACGGTATAGCGCCGGAGACCCGGTGCGGACGGGTACGGCGTACCGCCGGGCCCTAGCCGGGTGGGCGTGCCCCGAGCGACAGGTGCGTGGTCTGGGCGTTCCGGCGCGTGGGGTGCGGCGTGCTGCCGGGGACTGGTCGCACACGGCGGCAGCAAGGATGGCGTGTGCCGCCCGGGGAACCTCGTGCGGACGGGCACGGCGTGCTGCCGGGGACTGTTCGCACACGGCGGCAGCGAGCATGGCGTGTGCCGCCGGGCAATCTGGTGCGGACAGGTACGGCGTACGGCCGGGCTCTGCCTGCGCACGGCGTGCCGGGTGCGACAGGTGTGCGGTCCTGGGGTTCCGGTGTGTGGGTACGTCGTGCTGCCGGGGACTGTTCGCACATGCCGGCAGCGAGCAAGGCGTGTGCTGCCGTGGAACCTGGTGCGGACGGGTACGGCGTACGGTCGGGCCCCAGCCGCGCGGGCGTGCCACCGGCGACAGGAGCGCGGTCGGGAGGTTCCGGTGTGTGCGGGCACGGCGTGCTGGTGGGGACTGTTCGCGGACGCCGTGCCCCGCTCGACAGGTGCGCGGTCCGGGGGGCCGGTGCGTGTGGGTACGGCGTGGCGTGCTGCCGGGGAACCTGGTGCGGACGGGTAGGGCGTACGGTCGGGCGCTGCCCGCGTGCCGCGGGCGACAGGTGCGCGGTCCAAGGGTTCCGGTGTGTGGGGTACGGCGTGCTGCCGGGGATCGTTCGGGTACGGCGCGCCGGGGGCGACAGGTGCAGGCCCCCGGGCAGGGGTGGAACTGGTACGGCGTGACCGCCAGGATCCTGGGCCTACGGATCTATCGGACCTAAGGCTGGTCAGGCCCAGGACAGGTCGGGCCTAGGGGCCAGTCCAACCCGCGGACCGGCCAGCACAGGGGGGAGCAGAGCAAGGCGTCGTCGCGACCTAGGAGGCGGGCGCGGGAGGGCTGGGCGCATGACTCACCCAGCAGGCTCAAGAACTCGGCCAGCCGGCTCACGACTCGGCCAGCCGGCTCACGACTCGGCCAGCCGGCTTACGACTCGGCCAGCGGGCTGACGACGGTTAGTGGGCTTACGACTGGGCCAGCCAGGTGAGCATTTCGCCGCGGAGCCAGCAGCGGCCGACTGCGGTGGCGTGGAGGGAGCTGTGGTCGAGCACTGCCAGGCCGAGAATGCTGTGGCCGGAAGCCCGCCGGTCGCCGAACGTCGGGATCCCCGGCGCGACCCCGACCCCCTCGACCGACACCCACGCGACCGGCCGCCGGGTCGCCGCCTCGTCCAGCCGCTGCAGGAACCTCAACCGCCCTTCGAGATCCAGACCGGACAACGCCCAGGTCGTGATCACCACCGGCAGTACGCCGTCCGGCACCGACCCGATCGCCTCCGGAAGAACGTCGACAACGTCACCCTCGACAAGCAGCGGGGGAGCCGCCGTCGCCAAAGCCAACTCCGCCTCGAGCCTCGACCCTCGCTCCACCTGATCCGGCGGCACACACGCCCGTAGCCACCGCGCTACATCCGCATCCGTCACATCAACCGGACCTGCATCAACCACCACGCGAGCCCCAACCTCCGGCATACCCAGAGACGGCACCCGCCCCTCACCCACAACCGAAGCCGACACCTGAACCGCCGACCCCGGATCACCCAACGACTGCCCGTTCCCGTACGCGATCCCCACCCGATCAACAGTCAAATTCAGCCCAGCCGACCGCCCCACATCAACCAACCCGACCGACTCCACCCCCACCCGCCGCGCCACCTCAGCAACCGCCGGGTACAGCAAGGCATGCCGTCCACCCTCGTCCCCCAACACCTTCCACCCCGAGGCAACCTCCACGAGAGCCTCTCCCAACCGCCCCATGACCCCCACAGCCACCCCACCAACCTCCGCATCCGGCGGGCTGGGGTGAACTGTGGTGCTGGCGAAGGCGGCGGACAGCTCGGGGGCCTGGCCGGCCAGGGCTAAGTAGTGAAGTGCGGCGAGGATCCCCGCCGGACGCCGGCCGCGTGGAGAGGCGCTTCCGATGACCCGCAGCGCTTCGTCCGACTCACTCAGCGCGATCGCGATCTGCGCGTACACCGGTGAGATCTTCGGCGCTTCGACCTCACCGAACCGTCGATATGTCTGCGCGAGCGTACGCCCGCGACCGCCACCCTTCGCGCTTCCAGCAGTCGACTTCGGCATCCGAGCGAGTCTAGGCCCTGTCTGGTCACGCCCGCGCCGCCCGCCTCCAAGGACGACCAATCTCGTAACTGCGCGGACAGGGCGCGGTGAGACTTCGTCAAGCGTGTCGGATCAGGACGAGCGTCTTCGTAGCCACTGTGAGAGACCAGCAACGGGCCGGTCGCTTCAACCTCCGGAGATCAGCATGTTGGACACCCGCACCGCCTCACCAGCCCTCGCCACGCCGGCCGCCGTCGGGCGTCGGCTCGGGAACGAGCTGCTGGAACCGCTGCACCTGGTCGCCTACATGTCCGACGAGCCGAACGAAGCGCTCCAGGCCCTCGGATATGAGGGCTACTGGCCCGGATACTTCGCCGCACGATCCGCCCCGCTGGGCCGGGTACCCGCCGAAGTCGTGGACGCGCTCTTCTACAACTTCGCCCCGGGCGAGGTCGCCGCCTGCATCCCGGCCTGCTGGGACGTCGCAACGCCCGAGGCAGCACTCGAGGCTCACCGCCAAGGATGTGTCGCGGCACTGCGGCGCGTCCTGGGTGACCTCGCCGACACGCCGGCGGTCGCCCGCGCCGCGGACCTCGCCATCCGCGCAGCAATGGACGCCCCTATGGAAGGACGGATCCTGTACGCCGCGCTGCGGTCGCTCCCGGTGCCGGACGAGCCACTCACCCGCCTCTGGCACGCGGCCACGCTCCTCCGCGAGCACCGCGGCAACGGCCACGTCGTGGCCCTGGTGTCCGAAGGCATCGACGGCCAGGAAGCCCACGTACTGCAGGCGCTCGACTGGGGCATGGCCCCGGCCGACTACGGACGGCTCGACCCGCTGACGCCGGCTCAGCTCGACGCGGTGGTGGACGGCCTGCGCAAACGCGGCCTCGTGGACGCAGAAGGCAAGTTCACGCCTGCCGGCCGCGAGACGAGGAACCGCATCGAGGCCCTCACGGACGCGCTCGCCGCCCCCGCGTACGACTGCCTGCAGCCGCACGAGATCGACCAACTCACCGCCGACCTCGAACCCCTGGTCGAACGCATCGCCACGGCCGGCTACTAGCCGAGCGCGCCCCCGTCGTCACCGTCGACACACCACGAGGGGCATGGTGTGCGATGTGGGGTAGTGGGTGTGGTGTTGGCTGATGGCACTGGAGTGCCGGTGTGGATCGAGAGTCGGAGGTGGGCGTGGCCGGAGAGGCAGTTGAGGCGGCGGTTGGCCGATTGGTGGAGCTCTTGCTGGAACATCGCGTGACGCTGGCCACGGCTGAGTCGTTGACAGGGGGGATGGTCGGGGCGGTTCTGACGGATGTGCCGGGGGTGTCGGCTGTGTATCGAGGTGGCGTGGTGGTCTACGCGAGTGATCTGAAGGCCAAGCTCGCGGGTGTGCCGGAGGATCTGCTGGCTGCTGTGGGGCCGGTGCACCCGGACACGGCCGCCGCGTTGGCCACGGGTGTGCGGGAGCGTCTGGGGGCGGATTACGGGCTCGCGACGACAGGTGTGGCCGGTCCGGACCCGCAGGCGGGTATCGAAGCCGGCACGGTGTACGTCGCAGCGGCTGGGCCGAGCTCCGTGCAGGTGCGGAAGCTGCAGTTGAGCGGCGATAGGACAGCTGTCCGCAGGGGGAGTGTGCAGGCCGTCCTGAAACTCGGGGCAGAAGTTGTGACGGAAGATCTCGACTGAACGGGGTGTTGGGACCAGCATGGGGACAGGTAAGGCAGACTGGCACGGCGCACCGAAGGTGGACATTGCGAGAAGTAGTGACCCAGCAACAGGTACCGTTGGTTCCTACGGCCGAGCTACCGTGCGAGTAGGTACGGCCGGACAGGCGGAAGGGAGAAACCTCATGGTGCTGGTTCGTGGCCTGCTGGGCGACGTGCTGCGGCGTAAGCGGCTGCGCCAGGGGCGCACTCTGCGCGAGGTCTCCGCCGACGCACGGGTCAGCCTCGGCTACCTGTCCGAGGTCGAGCGCGGTCAGAAGGAAGCTTCGAGTGAGCTGCTGGCGGCCATCTGTATGGCGCTGGATGTGCCGCTGTCGACCGTCTTCGCCGAGGTGAGCGAGGATCTGGCGCGGGAAGAGGCTCTGGTGCTGGCGCACCCGGCCATCGAGACCGAGGTCGTCGCCTCCGCCGCCTGACCCGGTCATCGCCCGTCTCCGTCGGGACCGGGACTACTGCTGGGCGGCTGGATCAGACCTGTGCGGCCCGGCCACACGAGCTGCAGGGCCGGCAACGACGGCTGGCCAGGCTGCCGGAACATCGCGTTGGCGGTGAACAGGTGCAACGCTGAGTCGGGGAACCGGAGCAGCTCGGCTGTGTGTGGGGGCGGGAACAGCTCCGACAGGTCGTCGCCTTCGTCGAACGTCGCGCCGTCCGTCACGGCCCAGGCGAGCGGCTTGAGCCCGAGGTAGGCGTGACACGGCTCAGGCTCGAAAACGATGATCTCCGGATGCCGGTACAGGCTGAGGCCGAGTGTGTACCCGAAGGCCGGGTTGCGGTCGCCGTCGCCCTCGACGAACTGCATCGTCCACCCGTACGTCTGGATGTTTCGCTCGATCTGCCGCGAATACCGCTCGTCGGTCAGCCCGCCACACTGGTCGCACATCGCTTTCTCCTCTCGCTCGAACATCTGTTCGATGCGTCAGAGAAGGTACCCGTGTTCGGTCCCGTCGGAGGAGTTGTCCACAGGACATTCCCAGGACGGAGAGGTCACGTCTCGGGCTGGCAGGCCGGGCACCAGTAGGTGACTCGTTCCCGGGTCGGCTCGCCGAGCATCTCGGTGAGGATCGTCGTACCGCACCGGCGGCAGGGCTTCCCGGCGCGCTCGAACACCCATGAGCGTTGTCCCGGCCGGTCGATGCCGGTGCTGACCTGCGCGACGTTGCGTACGTTGGCTTTCATCAGCTTCCGGCTCAGGTCGACCGCGGCGGGGACATCGACCTCTCCCACCGGACGCCGCGGGTGCAGGCCGAGCAGGAAGCAGATTTCGGTGCGGTAGAAGTTGCCGATCCCGGCGAGGTTGCGTTGGTCCAGCAAGGCCTCGCTGATCGTGCGCCCAGCATCGGACTCGACGTTCGCGATCGCGGTCGCTCGGTCGAACGACGGCGACAGGAGATCGGGGCCGAGATGCCCGACGACGCTGTCTTCCTTGTCGGTGGCGACGAGGTCGAGCACCGGAAGGCGGTATCCAACCGCAGTCCAGGCTTCCGTTTCGAGAACCGCCCGTATCTCGTGGCCCGGCCCGCCACGCCATCGCTCACCCGGTCGATAGAGATGCCAGCTACCGTCCATCCGGAAGTGGCTGTGCACCGTGACTCCACCGGAGAGCCGCATCAGGATGTGCTTGCCGCGCGCAACCACCTCCGCCACGGTCCGCCCGCTCAGATCGGTCGTCGCCAGCGACGGCACGCGGAAATCGGTCCGAACGAGCACCTGGCCGGCAAGCGCCTGGTTCAGCCGCTTGCAGGCCCGCCAGACGGTGTCTCCTTCAGGCATGACTCGCCACTTCAGGCCCGCAGCCGCAGACCGCGCGGCGTTGCGTGGAACCCTGCCTTGGCCAACGCGTCGCCGAACGCCGTATGCCGGACCTGCTCGCCGTCGGCTGTCTCCACACTGAGCTTGCCGAGCTGCCCGTCCCGAATTGCCAACGCCAACGCGTCCACGGCCGGCTGGAGCAGGTCCGGATCCTCGGTGAAACTCAGCACGGTCCGGCCGCCACGCTCGACATACACGATCAGCTGCCCGTCGACCATCACGACCAATGCGCCCGCCTTCCGGCCCGGACGATGTCCGCCGGCACTCTCTCGCTCAGGCCACGGCAGCGCCGCGCCGTAGGGATTCGCTGGATCGGATGCGGCCAGTACGACGGCGCGCGCGGTCAGTTCCTCGTCCTTGCGGCCGCCTGCCCGGGAACCGCCAGGGCCGAAGCGCCCCGGTGGACCGAACGGTCCGTCAGGTTTGGCAGGCGTCGGCAGCTCAGCGAGCGCCCGTAGCCGGTCGACGGCGCCGGGCAAGGCGAACTGTGCGGCACCCAGCCCAGCGACGAAGTACCCGCGCCGGCATCGACCGGACTCCTCGAACGCACTCAGCACCTTGTAGACGGCCGCGAACCCGCCCGGCGTCCGCTCGGTGATCACCGAGCCTCGCGTCACGATGCCGTAGCGATCGAGCAGTGTCTCCGCCGCGGCGTGCGCGCGCCGAGTCGCGTCGGAGCTCCGCTCTGGGAGCAACGACCATCGGCCGCCCGCGGTGGGCGGACCACTCCGTGACGGCATCGCGGGACGTCCAGGTCGTAGCGGTCGCCCAGGACGCGCGCGTGGAGTGGAACGACGTGTCCGATGACTGCCTCGGCCGCCGCCGACGAGCGACCGGACCGGCGTGAGGGTGTCGTTCGTCAGATACCCCGCCCACACCAGGTCCCAGAGAACGGTCACCAGCGTCTCGTCCTCCACCACACCCGAGCGGGATCCGACGACGTCGCTCAGTTGGCGGAAGAAGAACGCGCCGCCGCCGGACAACGCGTCGAGGACGGCCTGATGGGTCTCGCCGAGCTCGAAGGCCGGATCCGGGTCGGGCAATGTCAGATCGCAGTTGTCCGCGAGATGAAGCGACACCCATCCGTCCGTCCCCGGCAGCGAACCTGAGCCGGCCCATACCACTTCACCGGTCGCCGTCAGCTCGTCCAGCATCGACGGCTGATACCCGGGGACGCGCGACGGCAACACGATCGACTCGAGCGCCGAAGCCGGAACCGCGCATCCCGCGAGTTGCTCGACGGCGCCGAGCAGCACGTCGTACCCGCGGCCGCGACTGCTCGTGATCCCTTGCCAGGCCGGCAGGAATCGCGCCAGCGCAGACGGATCGACCGGCTCGACCTCCTTGCGCAACGCGGCAAGTGAGCGTCGGCGCAACAGGCGCAGCACCTCGCCGTCGCACCACTCGAGCGCGATCCCGCCCGGCAGGAACTCACCCTCGACGACTCGACCGGCCGCACTAAGCCGACGCAGCGTGTCCGTGACGACGGCGACTCCGATCCCCAGATGCGTCGCGAGATCGATAGCGCGGAACGGTCCGTGCGTCCGCGCATACCGCGACACGAGGTCGCCGAGCGGATCGGCGACCGGCTCGGCGTGTGCCTCCGCGACCCCGGGCGGCAGTGGCACGCCGAGGGCATCGCGCAACCGGGCGACGTCCTCGACGACAGCCCATCTGTGCTCGCCCGCGATCCGCACCCGTACGACGCGACGCGCCACGGCCAGCGACGTCAGCCAGGACTCCGCGTCCGAACCGTCGACGCACCGCTGGGTTGCCTCCGGCAATGACAGCGGGCCGACGATCCGCAGTACGTCGAACAAGCCCTCGGCATCGCGGGCTCGACGATCCTCGGCCAGGCGTTGCAGCTCGGCCTCGGTCC
Source organism: Kribbella sp. NPDC051936 (assembly GCF_040680955.1). Classification (NCBI taxonomy): domain Bacteria; kingdom Bacillati; phylum Actinomycetota; class Actinomycetes; order Propionibacteriales; family Kribbellaceae; genus Kribbella; species Kribbella sp. NPDC051936. The sequence goes on from NZ_JBFAXS010000004.1 coordinate 251,279, forward strand.
GCAGCACGACCTCCGCGTCGAGCAGCTCTCGCAGCTCGGTCCGCCCGAGCAGCTCCGCCAGCAGGCTCTGGTCGAGCGCGAGCGCGGCGGCGCGCTTCTCCGCGAGCGGGCTGTCGCCCTCGTACATGAAGGCGCCCACGTAGCCGAACAGCAACGACTTCGCGAAGGGTGATGCCTCCGGCGTCTCGACCTCAACGACCGAGATCCGGCGCTCTTCGATCCCGGTCAGCAGATCCTTCAACGCCGGCAGGTCGTACACATCCTGCAGGACCTCGCGCAGCGTCTCGAGCACGATTGGGAACGAGCCGAACTTGCTGGCCACACTCAACAGCTGCGAGGCGCGCTGCCGCTGCTGCCACAGGGGTGATCGACGCCCCGGGTTGCGGCGTGGCAGCAACAAGGCCCGCGCCGCGCACTCCCGGAACCGCGCCGCGAACAAGGCGGATCCGCCGACCTCGTTGGTCACCAGATCCTCGATGTCGGCCGGATCGAACAGGACCAGATCCGCACCCGGTGGCGCTTCGTCCGTCTCCGGCAGGCGCAGGACGATCCCGTCGTCGCCGGACACCGACTGCGCGTCCATCCCGTACCGATCCCGGAGCCGCGCGGCGATCGCCAGCGCCCACGGACCGTGCACCTGACCGCCGTACGGCGAATGCACGCAGACCCGCCAGTCGCCGAGCTCGTCGCGGAACCGCTCGACGACGATCGTCACGTCGTCAGGCACGCGGCTGGTCGCGTCGCGTTGCTCGGCCAGATACGAGACCAGGTTGTTCGCGGCGAAGTCGTCCAGCCCGGCGGTCCGCGCGCGCTCGACCGCCTTGGCTGCGGGCAACGACGCCATCTTGCGAACGAACGCCCCGGTCGCCGCGCCGAGCTCCGCCGGTCGGCCGACCGCGTCGCCCTTCCAGAACGGCAACCTGCCCGGCTGACCGGGGGCGGGGGAGACGAGCACCCGGTCGTGCGTGATGTCCTCGATCCGCCAGCTCGACGCGCCGAGCGTGAACACGTCGCCGACGCGGGACTCGTACACCATCTCCTCGTCGAGCTCGCCGACTCGATGGTTCGTCGACTCGCCGACCAGGAACACCCCGAACAGCCCGCGGTCCGGAATCGTCCCGCCGCTGGTCACTGCGAGCCGCTGCGCGCCCGGCCGGCCGGAGATCTCACCGCTCACCCGGTCGAACACGATCCGCGGTCGCAACTCCGCGAACTCGTCGGACGGGTAGCGACCGGACAGCATGTCGAGCACGCCGTCGAACGCCGATCTCGGCAGCGTCGCGAACGGGGCGCAGCGTCGCACCAGAGCAAAAAGGTCGTCGACGTCGATGGGCTCGAGCGCGACGATCGACACGATCTGCTGTGCGAGCACGTCGAGCGGATTCGCGGGGATGTGCAGACTCTCGATCAGCCCGTCCTGCATGCGCTGGACGACGACGGCGGTGTCGATCAGATCGCCGCGGAACTTGGGGAACAGCACACCGCGGGAGACGGCGCCGACCTGGTGACCGGCCCGTCCGACCCGCTGCAACCCGCTGGCGACGGACGGCGGCGCCTCGACCTGGATGACCAGATCCACGGCGCCCATGTCGATGCCGAGCTCGAGGCTGCTCGTCGCCACGACGCAGGGTAGCCGCCCGGACTTCAGGTCGGCTTCGATGAGTGCACGCTGCTCCTTGCTGACCGAGCCGTGGTGGGCCCGCGCGATCAACGGCGGCGCGGCAAGTGATCCGCCGGACTGCGCCATCAGCTGAGCAGGTGACCCGAGCTCGGGCAGCTCCAGCTCGGCGCGCTCGGCGGCGATCTCGTTCAGCCGGGCTGTCAGGCGCTCGGCGAGGCGGCGCGAGTTCGCGAAGACGATCGTCGAGCTGTGCTGGCTGATCAGGTCGAAGACCTGCTCCTCGACATGCGGCCAGATCGATGCGTGCTGTTGCGGCCCGGCCGCGGACCCTGAGGTCTCCACCTCGGTCGCGGCCAGCTCGGCCATGTCTTCGACGGGAACGACGACACTGAGGTCCCACTGCTTCGTGAACTTGGGCTGCACGACCGTGACCGGCCGCTCGCCGCCGAGGAACCGCGCAACCTCTTCCACCGGTCGCACGGTCGCGGACAGACCGATGCGCTGCGCCGGCTTCGGCAGCAGCGCATCGAGCCGCTCGAGGGTCAGCGCCAGATGTGCACCCCGCTTGGTCCCGGCGACAGCGTGCACCTCGTCGACGATGACCGTCTCGACGCCACGCAGGGACTCCCGGCCTTGCGACGTCAGCAGCAGGAACAACGACTCCGGCGTCGTGATGAGTACGTCGGAGGGCCGCGACGCGAACCGCCGCCGCTCGGCGGCCGGGGTGTCGCCCGATCGCACCGCAACCTCGACGTCGATCGGCGCCTCACCGAGCCGGCGGGCGGTCTCGCGGATGCCGATCAGCGGGGCGCGGAGGTTCCGCTCGACGTCGACGGCGAGGGCCTTCAGCGGTGACACGTAGAGAACCCGGCAGCGCAGCTTCGGGTCGGACGGTGGCGGCGTCGTCGCCAGCCGGTCGAGCGCCCAGAGGAAGGCCGCCAGCGTCTTCCCGGAGCCCGTCGGGGCGACCACCAGCGCGTCCCGGCCCGCGGTGATGGCGTCCCACGCCTCGAGCTGGGCCGGGGTGGCCGCCTCGAAGACGTCGCCGAACCACGCCCGGGTCGCGGGCGAGAACCGGCTCAACGCGCTGGTCTTCTTCACGCCGACCATCTTGCCGGGTCCCGCCGACAGTTTTCACGAACCATCCGGTCGCCCACCGTGAGCACACGCTTTCCGTCCGATGCACAGCTTGTCCCCTTCGTCTGGAATGATCGACGGCATGATGAACCGCGTACGTGCAGCCCTCGTCGTCGTGGCCTGCCTGGTCGGGCTGACCGGGTGCGTCAAGCTCGACGCCGACCTGAAGGTCGGGTCGAACGAGACGGTCTCGGGGACCATGAAGATCGGGGTGGACAAGCAGCTGCTGCAGTCCAGCGGCCAGTCCCTCGACAAGGTCCGGCAGCAGATCGAGAGCAGCATCAAGTCGGGCGCCACCGAAGGCGTCGAGTGCAAGTCGTACGAGGATGACAAGTACGTCGGGTCGGACTGCTCGTTCAAGAACGTGCCGTTCGACAAGATGGGCAGCTCGAGCGGTGACGGCGTCAGTTTCACCAAGAACGGCGACAAGGTCACGGTGACGGTCAAGGCCAGTGACCTGGGCAGCAACCTGCCGTCCGGTGGCAGCCAGCCGGACGTGAACTTCAAGATCACCATGCCGGGCAAGATCCTCGAGCACGACAGCGGTGCGAATGTCAGCGGCCGGACGGCGACCTACGACAGCATCGACAAGTTGGGGAAGATCTCCCTGACCTCCGAGGCCGGCGGCGGGTTCCCGATGTGGGCGCTGATCCTGATCATCTTGCTCGTGGTGCTGGCGATCGCCGCGGTTGTCTTCGTCGTGCTGCGCAGCCGGAAGGCGAAGGGTCCGCAGGGCTACGGCCAGCAGTTTCCGGGGCAGTACCCGGGCCAGCCCGGTCCGTACGGCGGCCAGGGGCAATACCCGGGGCAGCCCGGATACGGCCAGCAGCAGTACGGCCAGCCCGGACAGCAGTACCCGGGTCAGCCCGGTCAGTACGGCGGGCAGCCGGGCCAGCCAGGTCAGTACGGCGGGCAGCCGGGCCAGCCAGGTCAGTACGGCGGGCAGCCGGGGCAGTACCCGGGCCAGCCGCAGCAGGGGCAGCCCGGTCAGGGGCAGCCCGGTCAGGGCCAGCCGCCGTACGGCGGGCAGCAGCCGGGGCAGCCTGGTCCGCAGCAGTACCCTGGGCAGCCTCAGCAGGGGCAGGGACAGTGGGGCTCGCAGCCGCCGCAGCAGCAGGCTCCCGGTGGTTGGGGTCAGCAGCCTGGACAGGGTCAGCAGCCTGGTCAGCCGCAGCAGGGTTCGCCCTACGGCCAGCAGCCGCCGCAACAGGGCGGGTGGAGTCAGCCCCCGAAGGACAACGACGGGCAGGCATGAGACTGACGGAATTCTGGGCGCGGATGGATCACCATCTCGGGCCCGCGTATGCACGGACCTGGGCAGAGACCCAGGTGGTTCAGGAGCTCGACGGCCGCACGGTCGTCGAGGCCCTGGCCGACGGTGAGGCCGCCAAGGTGGTGTGGCGAGCCGTGTGGGCGCACCTCAACCTTCCGCCCAGCGAGCGCTGATGCTCAGAGCAACGACTCGAGCCGCCCGCTAGCTGGTCCATCCGGTGCGGGCGGCCCATTCCTCGGCCGGTAGATAGATGAGATCGCAGACCGGGTCCTTCAGGTCGGCGTAGTCGCCGATCTCGAGCCGGAGCGCTGCGGCGTGCTGCTTGAAGACGGCGTACGCGCGTGCCGTCTCCGGGTGATTGCGCAGATAGTCGCGGAACAGCAGCGCGTACCGCTGGTTGGCCCGGCCGGCGACCCGGATGTGCAGGTTCACCCGACGCCGGTACATGGGCTCGACCAGCATCCGCTTCACCCAGTGGATGTCGTCCGCGGGCAGCCCCGGCACCGGATGGTCGCGTCGCGGCGGGCGGAGTTCCCAGTCCGCCGCGACCATTCGCTCGGCGACGTCGTCCAGTTCGGGTTCGGTGGCGACCGTCACCTGGATGTCGAGGATGTCCTTGGCCGGCAACCCGGGGACCGAGGTCGAGCCGATGTGATCGATCCGCTGGACCAGTTCGCCGAGCTGTCCACGGATCGCGTGCGCGGTCTTCTCGTACTGCGCGGGCCACGTCTCGTCCGGCTGCACGATGACGATCTCGTTCATGCGCAGATCATCCCAAGCCCGCCCGGGCCTGGGACAGCTTCAGAGAGGTTTGACCCGGAACGTGCTGGTGATGAGCAGGTCCGCGGCCTCGTACGCCGCCTTCTTGATGCCCTTGCGCTCGTCGAAGAAGCCGCCGACCACGCCGACGCCGGGAAGCTTCCCGACGAACCGGGCGCCCAGGCTGCCGCGCGGACGCTCCTCGAACACCTCGCTGAGTCCGCCGAACAGCTTGCTGAGCCGCCAGACCAGCCGCACGCCCTTGCGCAGCCCCATGTCCTTCGACACCTCGTCGAGGCCCAGTTGCTCCGTGACGTCCTTGCCGGCGACCTCCGGGTCGTCGTACTTGAGGACCTCGTCCGGCGTGATCGGGCGGTCGGTGAGGACTCGGATGATGATCGACGTCCGGTCGGCGTGCGCCTCCACGCCGTACTCGCGGCAGACCGCGCCGATCACCATCGCCTGCACCGCCGCGCCGAGGGTGTCCTTCATCGGCAACCGGTCCGCCGCCGCGCCGCTGAGCCGGGGGAGCCCGGCGACGACCGCGGCGAATCCGCCCAGCCGCTCGACCCACCAGTCGCAGCGCTCGGCCAGCGGGAGCGTCGGCCACTCGTCGTGGCCGGGCACCTTCATCTGCAGCAGCCGGTCGATCGCGAGGATCAGGCCCTTCTCGGCCAGGTTGGGCTTCTCCTGGTCGGAGTAGTCGGTCAGGAAGCTGCGGATGCCGAACGGGTCCTGCGAGCGGAGCGCGTCGAGCACGATGTCGATCCCGAACTCCACCCGGCTGATCGCGAGGACCACGGCGGAATCGGGTACGTCGGGGCGGTCTGTCACGCCCGCAAGAGTAGGGATCGGCCGGGTCAGGATGGTTGCCCGGACAAGCTTCGGCGTGTCAGTTGTGATTCGAACACGTGTTCGGGATACTTTGGTGCTCGGAAGGTGGCCGGGACGGCCGAGTTGTCCACAGAATCGAAGTGGCTGCGAAAACTGTCCGTGGCGGCGAATACCTTCTCTGGCGACAACGAAGTTCCTTCGGGCGGCCGGCCGGCGGCCCCGATTATCAGATGGGTCAGGTGGCAGTCACATGGCGGGTGCAGCGAGTGCGGAACGCGCGGCGGCCGATCGCGAGAAGGCGCTTGCGACCGCGCTGACGCAGATCGAGCGGCAGTGCGGCAAGGGTGCGGTGATGCGCCTGGGTGAGCAGGGCAAGGCACCGATCGAGATCATCCCGACCGGCTCGATCGCGCTCGACATCGCGCTCGGGATCGGCGGTCTGCCGCGCGGCCGGGTGGTAGAGATCTATGGTCCGGAATCCTCCGGTAAGACCACGGTCGCCCTGCACGCGGTCGCGAACGCCCAGCGGGCCGGTGGGATCGCGGCCTTCATCGACGCCGAGCACGCCCTCGACCCGGAGTATGCGCGGAAGCTCGGCGTCGACACCGACGCGCTGCTGGTCTCGCAGCCCGACTCCGGTGAGCAGGCGCTGGAGATCGCCGACATGCTGGTCCGCTCCGGCGCGATCGACATCGTCGTGATCGACTCGGTGGCCGCGCTGGTGCCCCGCGCCGAGATCGAGGGTGAGATGGGCGACAGCCACGTCGGTCTGCAGGCCCGGCTGATGAGCCAGGCGCTGCGGAAGATGACCGGTGCGGTCAACGGCACCGGGACGACGGCGATCTTCATCAACCAGCTGCGCGAGAAGATCGGCGTCATGTTCGGTTCGCCGGAGACCACGACCGGTGGTCGCGCGCTGAAGTTCTACGCGTCGGTGCGGCTGGACGTGCGCCGGATCGAGTCGCTCAAGGACGGCACGGACGTGGTCGGTAACCGGACCCGCGTCAAGGTCGTGAAGAACAAGGTGGCTCCGCCGTTCAAGCAGGCCGAGTTCGACATCATCTACGGCCAGGGCATCAGCCGCGAGGGCAGCCTGCTCGACCTCGGTGTGGAGCAGGGCTTCGTCCGCAAGGCCGGCGCCTGGTTCACGTATGAGAGCGATCAGCTCGGCCAGGGCCGGGAGAACGCGCGGAACTTCCTGCGTGACAACCCCGATCTGGCCAACGAGCTGGAGAAGAAGATCAAGGAGAAGATGGGCATCGGCCCGACGCTCGACGCCCCGGCCGACGAGGCCGCCAAGGCCGAGGTTGATGTCGACTTCTGATCGACCCTCCGCGGGCGGCAGCGTCCCCCGGCAGCCACCGGCTGCCGACGACGCTGCCCCCGCGGCGCTGTCTCTACCCCACGATGAACGCCTCGCCCTGGCCCGCAAGCTTCTGGCCGAGGGCGTGACCGGGGCTGCGAACTCCACGGAGACAGCTGTCTCCACCGAGCGCCCGTCGTACCGGCGTACGTCGGCTCGCCGGGTGTCCGCGGAGCGTGGCGGCGATGTTGCAGCTGACGAAGGCGACTCTTCGTCCGCAGGCTCGGGGCGAGGAACACGTCGTACGCGAGGTCGTGGCGCGAAGCCTGCCAACGCGTGGGACGACTCCGACGACTTCCTCGACAGCGGGGAGACAGAGCGGCGCACCGGCCGACGCACCAGCTCCATCAGGCGAACCGTCGGCACGGTCGACCCCTGGGACGAGCCGTCGAGCGGCTCAAGCAGACGAGGTCCTCGCCAGGCGACCGCGCGGCCTGATTCCGAGCCGCAGGCTCCATCGGCCGCCCGACGCGGTACGTCGCGACGGCATGCCGACGCGAATCCGATCGACCCGTGGGGCGACGAGGACGAACGTCCAGCCCAGACCTTCGAGGCCCAGGCAGCCGCCCGCCAGGCCGAAGCCCAAGCCTTCGCCGACGACACCCCCGCCCCACGCCGTGACTCCCCGGCCTGGCCCAACAGCTCAGTAGCACCTGCGATCCGGCGCGACTCATCTACTCCCGCCTCGCGCCACGCCGTCGGGAAACCGGCCGCCTTCGACCCATGGGCAGACCCAACCGACAACGCTGCGCCCGCCTCCGCCAATGGACAACCAGAGCCGGCCGCAGCACCCAAGCTCGAGCGGCCCCCAAGGACGACGGACGCCCCCACCGCTGAGCGGCGCTCAAAGCCGCCACTCGCAGCCGACCGCTCGTCACAGCCGAACAGCGCGCCCACTGAAGGTGGCCGGCGCAACTCAGCCGAAGACCCGTGGGCAGATCTAGCAGATGCTTCCGACAACGCGCGGCGGCCAGTCGGCGCACTCGCCGAAGATGTCACCCGACACTCTGCCGACCGATCTGGCGACGGATCTGGCGACGGACTGTGGGCGGATCCTGCAGGGGCACCTCCAGCCAATCGGCGGCCGAGGGCGGGCACGGCCGCTGAAGCTGCTGGGCGAGGCTCGGGGCCGGCGGATGATCCGTGGGCGGATGTGGCTGATGCATCTGTCAGCGAGTCGTCGGGTTCCTCTGCCGGTGCCGCATCGCTTGCCTCAGCAGACCGGGCACAACAGTCTCGCCCCAGCGCCGCCGATGCGGCATCCGGCGACGCGGGCACCAACACATCCACGGAAACGCCGACAGGGTCGCGTCGCCAGAGGTCGACAATGGCGTCCCGTGAGAAGCACACCGCGGTGTCCCGTGAGACCCGCGACGCAGCGCCTCGTGAGGAGTCGACTGTGGCGCCTCGTGGGTCTCGCCGCAGCGCGGCCGGTGTGGCGTCTGGCGGCTCGGATGCCGAAGGATCCATGGGGACGTCGACGGAGTCGCGTCGCCAGGCGCCGTCAGCGGCGTCTCGTGAAACGCACAGTGCAGCGCCTCGTGAGATAGCCGACGCAGCGCCTGGCGGGGCGTCAGCTTTGGCGCCTCGTGAAGCGCCGAGTGCGAGGCCTGGTGGGGCGGCGGCCGGGGAGCGGCGGGGATTGGCGCGGCGCCGGGTTGGTGGTGGGTTTGGGCGGCGCGGGAAACGGCCCCAGGGGGATGAGCCGGAGGGGACGGGGGACCCGCAGCTCGACGGGGAGGCGGGCGATCCGTACTCGGTGGCGCGGACGATTCTGCTGGACAAGCTGACGGGACAGCCGCGTACGCGGGCTGAGTTGGCGGACGTGCTTGCTGAGCGGGAGATTCCGGACGAGGTGGCCGACGAGGTGCTGGATCGGTTCGTCGAGGTCGGGTTGATCGACGACGCCGCGTTCGCGAACGCGTGGGTGGAGTCGCGGCATCGCGGTCGCGGACTGGGGAAGCGTGCACTGGCGCAGGAGCTGCGGCGACGCGGAGTGGACGACCAGCTGGCGCGGGATGCGCTCGAGGAGCTCGATCCTCAGCAGGAAGAGCAGACGGCTCGCGAGCTGGTACGGCGGAAGATGCGGTCGATGCGTTCGCTGGATCGACAGGTGGCGATGCGGCGCCTGGTCGGCATGCTCGCCCGCAAGGGGTACCCAGGCGGTCTCGCGATGAGCATCGTCAAACAGGAACTCGACGCCGGCCACGACGAGTTCCCACTCCTCGATTCCTCCGGCCTGGAACCCGAGTAATTCTTCGCGCCACACGACCACCACCAGCCCGAACTCGTCACGAGACGATGCTCGCCAGGCGAGGGGTGGTGTGGGCAGAGCATCCGTACACCGAATCGCCGGCAGAAGGCCCACCAGGTGACGCGCCCTGGGGTCGTGCCGTGAGCCGGAGCCTCACCTCGCCGCTTGTCAGCCGGGCGTCGATGACGCGGCCGAGGTGGCGTGTACCTGAGTCACATCGTCCGGGATGGCCGCAGGGCCCGGCGCCGGGCTGGGCCTGGCGGCTGGTGCCGTCTGTGATCAGGCCGCCGGGCCGATCCGGGCTTGGCGCCGGCGAGGTGGTCGATCGCCGAAGCGGAGTGCGGCGCCCGTCGCCATACTGCGGTCCGGACGTCGGCGATGTTGGATGGGCGGGCCGGGCTGATCGGACTGGTCGGGTCGGCTCGGTTGGGTCGGGTCAGGTCGGTCGGGTCGGGTTGGGTCGGGTTGGGCCTGAGGTTTGGAGGTTGGGGATGGGTGCGGTGGGGCGTGGAGTGGTTGTGCGGGCGGGGGCTGTGGGGGATCGGGTGGGGATTCGACGGTTGTTGGGGGAGTTGCATGGGGAGAGGGCGGGATCGGTGAGTCTGCCTGTAGTGCGGCAGGATGCGCGGACGTTTGTTGCTGTTGAGGGGGATGACGTGGTGGGGGTCGTGGTGGGGACGTTCGTGGATTACGGGCGTGAGCCGTACGGGATGGTTGAGGAGTTGGTTGTGGCGCCTGAGTGGCGTGGGGTGGGGACCGGCGGGGCATTGCTTGGTGAATGCCGGGAATGGCTGGCTGCGGCGGGGACGGAGGTTGTGTTTGTGTCGGCGGTCGATGAGGAGGCTGCCGAGTTCTACGTGCGGGCTGGGTTCAACCGGTGCGTCGGGCCGTGGTTGTGGGCAGGGAGCGGTGCCGGGCGGGAGTAGCGTCGGGCGGTATGACGAGCCTGGGTGATGTGGAGCGGTTGGTCTCGGGGTTGCCGGAGACCGAGGAGGCCACTCGGCATGGGATGCGGACGTGGAAGGTCGGCGGGAAGGCGTACGCGTGGGAGCGACCGTTCAGCAAGGCGGATGTGAAGCGGTTCGGGGAAGAGACGCCGCCGGACGGGCCGATTCTTGCGTTGGTGGTCGAGGATCTCGCGGAGAAGGAAGCTGTGCTCGCGGCGCGGGCGAAGGACGGGTTCTTCACGATTCCGCATTTCAATGGGTACGCCGCTGTGCTGGTGCAGCTGGATCGGGTGTCCGAGGCGGTACTCGAGGAGGCGTTGCTCGACGCGTGGTTGGTGCATGCGCCGGCCGAGGTTGCCAAGGCTCATCTCGACGGACGGTAGACGGTGTACGGCTGTCGTGGGGTGTCGAGCGAGCCGAATGTCACGGAGGGTGACGGGGTTCCGGGGGTGGGCTGCGGCGAGGGGCGTTGACGGGTGCGGCGTGACGGTGTGTTATCCGAAGTAGGGCTGGTACTTGGGCCGGTCCGTAGGCTGGGATTTTCCGTCGATCCGCCCCAGACACCGCGGAGGGTGCAATGAACGATTTCCAGGAACAGGCGAAGAACTGGCTCCGGAATGTCGTCAAGCAGAACCCGGACAAGATCAAAGCCGGAGTCGAAAAAGCCGGCGATCTGATCGACAAGCAGACCGGCGGGAAGTACGCGGACAAGGTCGATTCGGCGCAGGAGAAGGTCGGGAGCTTCGTCGACCAGCAGAACGTCGGGGAAGCGCCGGGCCAGGCGGGGGCGGAGCCGGCCGAGACCTCTCAGCCCGCGTCGCAGTCCGGTGAGACGGCCCCCGGATCCACTCCCGGCACGTCGGCCGGATCATCGGCGGGCACGGCTCAGTCGGAGACGTCGGACGGCAGGACGAACAGCTAGCTGAGGCGCAGGCGGCGGGCCTCACGGCGGCACGGGACACGGCCTGCCGCAACTCGAGCGGCGGGACCTGGTGTGCAGGTGGTAGGCCCGCGGCCGTAGGTCGGTAGGTGTGAGGCCGCTCGGCCACCAAGGCGAGTGTTGGCGGTGGCAGTGAGGCTCGCCGCCGTGCTGGTGGCGGGCCTGCGGCCGCGAAGGTGGGCTGAGTGCCTGTGGCTGCGGTCGTTGCAGTCCCGACAGAGCCGGTAGCTGGGGGTGTGAAGGAGCGGCAGCCGGGAGCCTCGGGGACCGAGGCGGAGGCGGCCGGTTGGCCGCGGCGAGTCTTAGGCCGCTGGGAACACGAGCGCTGGGCGGCCTTGCGGCGCGAAGTCGGTCAGGACTGCGGCCGCGGGGGCGGTCAGGAGTGCGGTCGCGGAGGCAGGTAGGAGTGCGGTCGCGAACGCGGGTGGGAGTGCGGGGGCGGTCAGGAGTGCGGCCGCGAAGCCGGGGGGAGTGCGGCCGCGGCGGCGGGCGGGACTGTGGTCGCGGGGCGGTAGCGATGTGGTTGGGGCTTGCCCGGTTAAGTGGTGGTGGGGGTAGACCACGGTGGGGAGTGGTCTGGGTGGGATCGGGGTGGGGGCTTGTGAGTGTCCGCCTTGACCGGCGTGGGGGGCGCGCCTAGCCTCGGCATCAGGAAGGGATGAAACCACCGGATCGGTGGCGGGTATAAGAACGGCCGGCTGGTGAAAGGTGCCGATCGGCCGCGAAAACGCAACCACGCTCGACCGAGCTGAAGGAAGGACGACGGCGCTGTGCATCGCCGTCGGAATAGACGGCACCGCGCGCAAGGCCGGAACGGGATGCGGGCGGAGTCATCGTGGTCTCCGAGGTGTCGTACGGCGACGCACGGTGAGCAGGCGAACGCTGGACGGCTGCGCAGGCAGTCGCTGCGTGGTCGGCGGACGGGGGTCCGCGGGCACGCTGGGCAGCAGCCACGCTGAGCGGTAGACGAACAGCGGCTTCACCGTCGGCACGGCCGGACAGGGCAGCACCGGTACCGCCTCAGCCGAGGTGGCGCCGGCACCGCCGTACCCCGGTGACGCCTTACCGAACGGCCGGGCGGCCGAGTGGCTGATCCCTTCGACCGATGGCCACAGTCCCGCGTGGGACTCGAAGGAGAGGGGAGACGCCGATGACCGCGATGTCGGTTGGCCTGGCCCTGATCGGATTGCTGATCGCAGGACTGCTGGCCTGGATCGGCCTGACCCTCTCTCGCCGGAAGGCCGTCGACACCGCACGGCAGGAGATCACCCAGCGCGAGGAGGCGGACCTGGTCCGCCGCCAGGCCGAGGAGGACGCCGCCGTACTGCGGACGCGGGCCGAGGCGGCCGAGCAGCGCGCCGAGGAGATCCGCCGTGCCGCGGAGGACCGGGCGTCGGAGGTACGCCGGGACGCGGAGCAGCGGGCGTCCGACGTCCGCCGGGAGGCCGAGGTGGAGGCGCAGTCGATCCGCGACGACCTGCGCGAGCAGCGGCTGGAGATGGAGCGCCGCGAGCACCGCCTGACCGAACGCGAGGAGCGGCTCGACGAGCAGCACCGCGGTATCGAGGAGCGCCAGACCGAGCTGACCACGCAGCTGGCCGCGCTCGAGCAGCGCAAGCAGGAGATCAAGGACCTCGAGGACGAGCGCCGCCGGATCCTGGAAGGCGTCGCGAACCTGACCACCGAGCAGGCGAAGGCCGAGCTGGTCGCGGCGATCGAGGACGAGGCGAAGCGGCATGCGCACGGCATCGTCCGTGAGATCGAGCGGCAGGCGCTCGACGAGGGTGAGACGAAGGCGCGCAAGATCATCACCGGCGCGGTGCAGCGGCTGGCCTCGGAGCAGACCAGCGAGTCGGTCGTATCCGTCGTCCATCTGCCGAGTGACGACATGAAGGGCCGGATCATCGGCCGCGAGGGCCGCAACATCCGGTCGTTCGAGCAGACCACCGGCGTGAACCTGATCATCGACGACACCCCGGAAGCGGTGCTGCTGTCCTGCTTCGACCCGGTACGGCGGGAGACGGCGCGGCTGACCCTGGACTCGCTGGTGCTGGACGGCCGGATCCACCCGAGCCGGATCGAGGAGATCTACGAGCGCAGCAAGGGCGAGGTCGCGGAGCTGTGCGAGCGGGCGGCCGAGGACGCGATGGCCGATGTCGGGATCACCGACCTGCACCCGGAGCTGATCCGGACGATGGGCCTGCTGCGGTACCGGACGTCGTACGGGCAGAACGTGCTGAAGCATCTGGTCGAGTCGGCGCACATCGCCGGGATGATGGCGGCCGAGCTCGGGCTGGATCCGAAGCTCTGCAAGCGCGGCGCGTTCCTGCACGACATCGGCAAGGCGCTCACGCACGAGTCCGAGGGCAGCCACGCGATCGTCGGCGCGGAGCTGGCCCGCAAGTACGGCGAGAACGACGACGTCGTGCATTGCATCGAGGCGCACCACAACGAGGTCGAGGTGCGGACCGTCGAGGCCGTGCTGACGCAGGCGGCGGACGCGGTGAGCGGCGGGCGGCCGGGCGCGCGCCGGGAGTCGCTGGAGGCGTACGTGCAGCGGCTCGAGCGGCTCGAGGAGATCGCGATGCACCACGACGGCGTGGAGAAGGTGTTCGCGATGCAGGCCGGTCGCGAGATCCGGGTGATGGTGCTGCCGGACGCGGTCGACGACATCGCGGCGCAGGTGATGGCCCGCGACATCGCGAAGCAGGTCGAGGAGGAGCTCACCTACCCGGGGCAGATCCGCGTGACGGTGGTTCGCGAGTCCCGGGCGACCGAGGTCGCGAAGTAGTGGATCCCGGCGTGGTGGTCGAGCCCGCGACGCGGGCCGACGTCGACCGCATGATCGGCGCGCGGGCCGGCGAGCCGGCCGCGCAGCACCACATCAGGGCTCGTTGGGAAGTCCAACAGTCGGGCGAGGGTGTCTATCTGATCGCGTGGCGCGACGGCGAGATCGTCGGGCAGACGATGCTGCTGCGGCGGTCGAAGTACGACGAGGTCCACGCCGACGCCGACCCGGCCGAGATCAACGCCCTGCACGCGTTTGTGCGGCGGCAGGGCATCGGTACGGCGATCATCCGCGCCGCCGAGCAGATCGCCGCGGGGGAGTGGAGCCGGTCGGCGATCGGTCTTGCGGTGGGTCTCGACAACGACCGGGCTCGCGCGCTGTACGAGCGCCTCGGGTACGAGCCGTGGTCAGGTCCGCGGGTCGTGGACCACTGGACCGAGCAGGCTGCGGACGGGACCGTCGTCCGGACGCACAGCGATCCGTGCCAGTACTTGCTGAAGAAGTTCTAGGCGAGGTTCGCCGCTGACGCGGTGAACGTGTTGCACGCCGCCGGCGAGCCCGCGTCGAAGCCGCGTCGGGTCCACCGGCTGTGGTTCTTGGCGCTGCCGTGGTCGCGCTGCGTGCCCCACTCGTCGCCGCGGTGGCTGATGGTCCAGAGCCAGCGTTCCCGCCACGATCCGCTGACCGGGAAGAAGCTTCGGTCGGCGCCGAGGTAGGCGCCGCTCAGACAGGACGCCTGGAGTTCGATGCGCCGGCTCTCCAGGAGCGGGGCGTCGACGCCGTTCGCATACGCCGTACGGGTCGCGGAGGCGTCGCTGATGCCGGCCAGGTGCTGGATGTGGTGGCCGTACTCGTGCGCGACGAGATGCGCCATGGTCGTGCGAGCCCAGAGCTTGTTGTACTTGCGGTAGTTGTCGATGTCGAACGTCGCGTTCATCGAGATCACGCCGTTGCCGCAGTACGCCGCCGAGTCCTGCACGTCGCACGCGGTGCGGGTCTTGCCGGTGAAGATGTCCAGCCGGGGCGACTCGAAGGTGAAGCCGGCCTTCTCGACGACGGGCTTCCAGGCCTTGTCGAGGCATCGGATGTAGTCGGCGTAGTACTTGCGCACGTTGGCGACCGACGTCGGGCGAATTGCGGGCTCCTTGCAGCGTGAGGCGGGGAGCCGGCCCACGCGGTAGAGCGGGTTCTGGGCGACGATCCGCAACTTCGCCGCCAGCATCGCCTTCGTCGAGTCCACGGCGGCCGTCCGTGTCGGGCTGGACGCTGTGGGCGAAGGCACGGGCGACGAAGAAGGGGACGAAGGGGTGGGCGACGAAACAACGGATGGCGTAGGTGTCGTGCGAGCCGCCAGCGTCGCACCGGCCGTCGGTACGTCGTCACGCCCGCCCGCCTGCCGTACGACGACCACAGCGCCCACGACGACAGCGACAACGACAGCGGCGACGATCCCCACCCGCGAATTCACGGGCGGCAGCCTAGCCGGGCGCGGGGATCAGTGGCGCTTCTGATCCCGCAGATGCGTCGGCGTCACGTCGATCGGGTCGTCGGCGACGGGCCGCGGCGGGTCGGTGCGGTACTGCCGCTCGACGTCCGGGTCCATGACCGCCGGCTCGCCGCGCGGACGCCGGTTGGCGAGGCGGTACGACAGCCAGATCCCGGCCGCGCCGCCGAGCATGATGATGATGCCGAGCGCTGTCAGGTTGAACGTCTCGGACGTGTCCCGGACGGCGAACGCGATGACGGCGCCGATCACGACGAGTGCGATTCCGGCCCCGATCCGCATAACAGCTCCTTCCGAACGCGGAGTCACCGATCTCACTCCCTGTGCCCAAAAGGAACCAGCGGTATGCGTCAGCGGAAGGCGGACTGGCCGGTCAGCGCCTGGCCGATCACCAGTTGGTGGACCTCGGAGGTGCCCTCGTAGGTGAGGACGGACTCCAGGTTGTTGGCGTGCCGCATGATCGGGTACTCGCCGCTGATCCCGTTCGCGGCGAGGATCGTGCGGCACTCGCGGGCGATCGCTATCGCTTCGCGGACGTTGTTCAGCTTGCCGACCGACACCTGCTCGGGCCGCAGCGCGCCCTTCTCCTTCAGCCGGCCGAGGTGGACGGCGAGCAGGATGCCCTTGTTCAGCTCGACGGCCATGTCGGCCAGTTTCGCCTGCGTCAGCTGGTACGCCGTCAGCGGCTTGTCGAACACGATGCGCTCACCGGCGTACTCGACCGCGGTCTCCAGGCAGTCCCGGGCCGCGCCCATCGCGCCGAAGATGATGCCGAACCGGGCCTCGTTCAGGCAGCCGAGCGGCCCGGACAGACCGCGTGCCTCCGGCAACATCGCGGCCTCCGGCAGCCGGACGTCCTCCAGCACCAGCTCGGACGTGACCGACGCGCGCAGCGACATCTTCTGCTTGATCTCCTGCGCGGAGAAGCCGGGCGTCGCCGTCGGGACCACGAAGCCGCGGACGCCGTCGTCGGTGCGCGCCCAGACCACCGCGACGTCGGCGACCGAGCCGTTGGTGATCCACATCTTCGAGCCGTTCAGGATCCAGTCGGACCCGTCGCGGCGGGCGTTCGTGCGCATCCCGGCGGGGTTCGAGCCGAAGTCGGGTTCGGTCAGCCCGAAGCAGCCGATCGCCGCACCCGCGGACATCCGGGGGAGCCACTCGTTCTTCTGCTCGTCGCTGCCGTACTTCCAGATCGCGTACATCGCCAGCGAGCCCTGCACGGACACCAGCGACCGCATCCCCGAGTCGGCGGCCTCGATCTCCAGACACGCCAGCCCGTAGGCGACCGGTCCGAGACCGGCGCACCCGTACCCGGTCAGGTGCATCCCGAGAAACCCGAGCGACCCGAGCTCCTTGGCCAGATCCCGCGCCGGAATCGACCCGGTCTCGAACCACTGCGGCAGCGAAGGCCGCAACCGCTCGTCCGCGAACCGCCGCGCGGTCTCCCTGACGTCGACCTCCTCCGAGGTCAGGAGGGAGTCGACATCCACCAAGTCCAACGAAGCAGGCATGTGCTCACGCTAGCCGCTCGAACCCCCGCTGGGCTGTGCGTCGGCTCACTTGCGGTACCAGGGCCACCACCAGTGGCGCTTGCGTGGGTGGCGGACGACGACGCTGGCGTGGTGGGCCTTGCCGGTGACGTGCAGGCGGACGCCGCCGGCGCGCGGGGCGACCGCCTTGTTCTTCGCGCTGCTGTGGTTGGCCTCGACCTGGTCGATGTCGACGCTCCAGCCTTCGGGAATGACCATCACGACCGAGCTGTGGATTGCCTGTGCGTCGACGTGGATGTCGGACCAGTGCACGATCGCCTCGGTGAAGTCGAGTTTCACCGACGAGTGTTCCGCGATCGCGGTCAGCCGCTCCGGAACGACCCACGCGCCCTCACGCTTCTGCGCGCTGTGCCGTGCCCGGAGCGTCAGTTCCTGGGAGCTGCCGTGGGCGACGGGCACCAGGTCCGCGGTCGCGTTGCGGAGCTCGAGCTGCGTCTTGGCCGAGTAGATCTGCGTCAGTCGCTCGTCCAGCTCCTGGAAGTCCAGCCGCCCGTCGGAGTGCGCCTCCTGGACCACAGCGGCGGCGCGTTCACGGTCGTTGTCGGATGCCCGGTGATTCGGCGGCGGCTGCTCCAGACTCATGTCCCATAAGGTAGCGCCGCATCAGCCGACGAGGGACAGGAATCGACCGACGACGGCCGACCAGGTCTTGTCCAGTTCGGCGGCGTGGCGCTCCGCGTCGGCCACCACCGCGTCCGGGTCGAAGCCGAGTGACCGCAGCCGCTCGGGGTTCCAGCCCCGTACGCGGTCCGCCTCCACCTCCGGATGGAACTGCACGCCCCAGCTCTGCCCGATGCGCAGCATCTGGTTCGGGCACCGCTCGCTGGACATCAGCAGCACCGCGTCGTCCGGAAGCCGGGTGATCTGGTCCTGATGGCTCTCGACCGCCAGCACCGTCGACGGGAGGCCGGCGAGCAGTACGTCGTCCTTGGCGGCCGGGAGGACCGTCAGCGACGTCACACCCTTCTCCGGCTGCCCGTACTTCCCCTGCACCTCGCCGCCGAACGTGTGGGCCAGCAACTGCGCCCCCAGACAGATCCCGAGCACCGGCACCCGGCCGTGGGCCGCGCGTAGCAGCGCACGCTCCGCCGGCAGCCAAGGTGAGCGCTCGTCCTCGTCCGGCAGCATCCCGCCGCCGAGCAGGATCAGCGCCGCATACCCGTCCACGCTCGCGGGTACGGGTTCCCCGTCCCACGCCCGGACGACGGCCGGGGTGATCCCGCGCTCGTCGAGCCAGTCGAGCAGTCGGCCCGGTCCACTGTCACGGTCGTTCTCGATGATGAGTACAGAAGTCACGCGGCAACGGTACGGCGGCGGCACACCGGGCATCGCCGTACCGGAGTGGCGATTCCTGGATACTGAAGCACTGGGGGTGCCGATGGAGCCGGTCAGTGGATTCGTGCGCGCTGTGGTCGGAGATGTGGCGTTCATCTTCGGCAAGGGCATGGTCAGTGCGTACCTGCTCGCGCGCCGCAACGGATGCGCGCGGCCGCAGCTCGACCTGCTGGTGCGCTCGCACGGCCAGTACGTACCGCTGTCGGTCCCGGCGGGCACCGTCCCCGCGGTGGGTCGCCTGGTCGGGCTGGACGAGATCCGCCCGGCTCCGATGATCACGGTCGAGTTCACCCCGGGTGACACCGGCGCCGAGGCGCATCTGGCCGCCAACAACCCGGTCCTCATCACCATCACCGATGTCAGTCACCGCGAGTACGACGCGGTCGTGCTGACCACTTCACTCGGCGCGGCGGCGTATGCGCAGCTGCCGCCCGGGTATTACCACGTCTCCGCCGTCGTCATCGACGAGTACGGCGACCTGCTGCAGGGGTACGGCGCTCAGCACAACCTGCTGGTGGAGAAGGGCGACGACCTGATCGTGTCGCTGTCGATCCGGACCGCCGGTGTGGCAGAGATCGCAGCGGCGCTGGAGACCGGTCCGCAGCCCGCGCTGGTGGGCCAGGACGGTGACGTCGTACCGCTGCTGGACCTGGTCCGGATCGGCCGCGCGCCGGATTGCGACCTGATCGTGGACCGCCAGGAGATCAGCCGGCACCACGCCGAGCTGTTGCGGATCGACGCGTCCAGCTACGAGCTGCGCGACCTGGGCTCCACCAACGGGACCCAGGTGAACGGCGTACCGATCGAGACGGCGCCGGTCGTCCACGGCGACGAGATCCGGCTCGGGGCGCTCCCGTTCCGCATCCTGCTGTCCTGACCTGGAACAATGGCGCCGTGAACCCGCGTAGCGTCGTCATCCTCGGCTCGACCGGCTCGATCGGTACCCAGGCGCTCGAGTTGATCGGACGCAACCGCGACCGCTTCCGCGTGGTCGCGCTGTCCGCCGGCGGCGGCAACGTGGCGGTGCTCGCGGAGCAGGCGCTCGAGTTCGGTGTCGAGGTCGTGGCGGTGGCGAAGGCCACGGTCGCGCAGGACCTGCAGCTCGCGTTCTACGCCGAGGCGCAGCGGAAGGGGTACGCGCAGGGCGAGTTCCGGATCCCGAAGATCGTCACCGGGCCGGACGCGTCGAGTGAGCTCGCGGCGATGCCGTGTGACGTGGTCCTCAACGGCATCACCGGATCGGTCGGCCTGCACGCGACGCTGGCCGCGCTGGACGCCGGGAACACGCTGGCGCTCGCGAACAAGGAGTCGCTGGTGATCGGCGGGCCGATCGTCACCCGGCGGACCAAACCCGGGCAGATCGTCCCGGTCGACTCCGAGCACAGCGCGATCGCCCAGTGCCTGCGCGGCGGCTCGCCGGACGAGGTCCGCAAGCTGCTGCTGACCGCGAGCGGCGGCCCGTTCCTCGGCCGGCCGCGCGCGGAGCTGGCGAACGTCTCGGTCGCGGAGGCCCTCGACCACCCGAACTTCGCGATGGGCCCGGTCGTCACGATCAACTCGGCCACGCTGGTCAACAAGGGGCTGGAGCTGATCGAGGCGCACCTGCTGTTCGGGATCCCGATGGACCGGATCGACGTGGTGATCCACCGGCAGCAGGCGATCCACTCGATGGTGGAGTTCACCGACGGCGCCACGATCGCGCAGGTCGGCGTACCGACGATGACGGTGCCGATCGCGCTCGCCCTCGGCTGGCCCGACCGGATACCGGACGCGTCGCCGCCGTGGAGCTGGGCCGAGGCGAGCACCTGGACCTTCCAGCCGGTCGATCACGCAGAGTTCCCGTCGGTGGCGCTGGCCCGCGAGGCCGGGACCCGCGGCGGGACCGCTCCGGCCGTGTTCAACGCCGCGAACGAGGTCTGCGTGCAGGCGTTCCGGGACGGCCGGCTGCCCTTCCCGGCGATCGTCGACACAGTGTCCCGGGTGGTGACCGAACACGACGTACCCTCGTATGAGGAACTGTCTGTCGACGATGTGCTCGCGGCGGACGCGTGGGCCCGGAACCGGGCTCGTGAGATCACCGGCGTACAGGAGACCCAGCAGGCATGAGTGTGCTTCTCACCACCCTCGGCATCGTGCTGTTCGTTGTCGGGGTGCTGCTCTCTGTGGCGCTGCACGAGCTGGGCCACATGCTCCCGGCGAAGGCGTTCGGGATGAAGGTCACGCAGTTCTTCGTCGGCTTCGGGCGGACCGTGTGGTCCACCAAGCGCGGCGAGACCGAGTACGGCATCAAGGCGATCCCGGCCGGTGGATTCGTCCGGATCATCGGCATGATGCCGCCCGCCAAGGGCCAGGACCCGACCAAGGTACGCAAGGCCAACACCGGCCCGATCCAGTCGATGGTCGAGAACGCGCGGTCCGCGGAGTACGAGACGATCGCGCCCGAGGACAACGGCCGGCTGTTCTACCAGAAGGTGTGGTGGAAGAAGCTGATCGTGATGGCGTCCGGGCCGCTGGTCAACGTGCTGATCGCCGCCGTGCTGTTCACCGGTCTCTTCACGCTGTACGGCGCTCGGGTGCCGCAGACCACCATCTCCACCGTCACCGACTGCGTGATCCCGGCCGACCAGGCCTCCGCGGACCGCAAGTGTCAGGACGGGGACAAGGTGTCACCGGCCAAGCAGGCCGGGTTCCAGGTGGGCGACCGGATCGTCTCGTTCAACGGCACCGCGATCGACAGCTGGGACCAGCTGACCCCGCTGATCCGGGCGAACACCGACAAGGCCGCCACGATCGTTGTCGAGCGCAACGGCCAGCAGCTGACCCTGAAGACCAGCACGATCGTCAACCAGGTGCTGGACAAGCCGGGGTCGGACAAGTACGTCTCCGTCGGCTTCCTCGGTGTCTCGCCGGAGAACAAGCTCGAGCGGCAGAGTGTCGGCTACGCGTTCGACCAGATGGGCACCTACACGGTCGCCACGGTGCAGGCCCTCGGCCGGTTCCCGGAGAAGCTGGTCGGCGTCGCCAAGTCGATCGTCGGCGGTCAGCGCGACCAGGACAGCCCGATGAGCGTCGTCGGCGCCAGCCGGGTCGCGGGCGAGATCGCCTCCAGCAACCTCGACGTCGGCGCGAAGTTCGCGAGCCTGATCATGCTGCTCGCCTCGCTGAACCTGTTCCTTGCCCTGTTCAACTTCATCCCGCTGCTGCCGCTCGACGGCGGTCACATGATCGGCGCGATCTGGGAAGGCATCCGGCGCGGCTTCGCCAAGCTGTTCGGCCGCCCGGACCCGGGGTACGTCGACGTGGCCAAGCTGCTCCCGATCGCGTACGTCGCCGCCAGCGCGATCGTGGTGATGGGCGTGCTGCTCGTCATCGCCGACATCGTGAACCCCATCAAGCTGTTCAACGGATAAGGACACATGAGCATCAACCTCGGCATGCCCGCCTTGCCACCCCCGACCCTCGCACCGCGTCGCAAGACCCGCCAGATCAAGGTCGGCAAGGTGCTCGTCGGCGGCGACGCGCCGGTCTCGGTGCAGTCGATGACGACCACGCCGACCAACGACGTCAACAAGACGCTGCAGCAGATCGCCGAGCTGACCGCCGCCGGCTGCGACATCGTCCGGGTCGCCTGCCCGCGGCAGGAGGACGCCGACGCCCTGCCCGAGATCGCGAAGCACTCGCAGATCCCGGTGATCGCCGACATCCACTTCCAGCCGAGCTACGTGTTCGCGGCGATCGAGGCCGGCTGCGCGGCGGTCCGGGTGAACCCGGGCAACATCCGCCGGTTCGACGACCAGGTCAAGGAGATCGCGCAGGCCGCGAAGGACCACGGGACGTCGCTGCGGATCGGCGTGAACGCGGGCTCGCTGGACAAGCGGCTGCTCGAGAAGTACGGCAAGGCGACGCCCGAGGCGCTCGTCGAGTCGGCCGTCTGGGAGGCGTCGCTGTTCGAGGAGCACGACTTCCACGACTTCAAGATCTCGGTCAAGCACAACGACCCGGTCGTGATGGTGCAGGCGTACGAGATGCTCGCCGAGCGCGGCGACTGGCCGCTGCACCTCGGGGTCACCGAGGCCGGCCCGGCGTTCCAGGGCACGATCAAGTCGTCGGTCGCGTTCGGCGCGCTGCTGTCGAAGGGCATCGGGGACACGATCCGCGTCTCGCTGTCCGCGCCGCCGGTCGAGGAGGTCAAGGTCGGCCTGCAGATCCTGCAGTCGCTGAACCTGCGCGAGCGCAAGCTCGAGATCGTCTCCTGCCCGTCCTGCGGCCGCGCCCAGGTGGACGTGTACACGCTCGCCGAGCAGGTCACCGCCGGGCTCGAGGGCATGGAGGTCCCGCTCCGGGTCGCGGTCATGGGCTGCGTCGTGAACGGCCCGGGCGAGGCCCGCGAGGCCGACCTCGGTGTGGCGTCCGGCAACGGCAAGGGCCAGATCTTCGTCAAGGGCGAGGTCATCAAGACCGTCCCCGAGTCGGCGATCGTGGAGACCCTCATCGAAGAGGCGATGCGCATCGCCGAGCAGATGGAGCCCGCGGAGGGCGCGGAGCCCACCGTCACCGTTAGCTGATCGACGGAGAGCAGGTCATCCGCCGACTACGCTTCGGCGGGTGACCAGTTACCTGATCGTCAGTGCGATCCGCGCAGAAGCTCGGTACGTCCCGGAACACCTGCCGGTCGTCACCACCGGCGTCGGCAAGACTGCGGCGGCGGTCGCCACCGCACGAGCCCTGGCGGAGCGGGACACCGACGGACTGGTCGTGCTGAACGTCGGTACGACGGGTGCGCTGCGCGCCGGGCTGTCCGGGTTGTACCTGCCGAGCATGGTCGTCAACCATGACCTCAACGCAGAAGCGATCCGGGCGATCGGCCTCGACCCCCAGGAGGAGCTACCGGTCGAGGGCGGCGACGGCACGGTCCTCGCGTCCGGCGACGTGTTCGTGACAGACCCCGCCGTCCGGGCGAGGCTGGCCGAGCGGGCGCATCTGGTCGACATGGAGGCGTACGGCGTCGTGTACGCCTGCCGCGCGTACGGCGTACCGGTCCGCGTCGTGAAACACGTCTCGGACTCGGCCGACGAAACCGCACTCGACTGGCCGGCCTTGGTCGACGCCAGCGCCAAGGTGCTGGGGGAGTGGGTCCGCTCGCACACCTCCTAAACTGGGCTTGACCTTGACCCTGGGGGCAAGGTTTAGCGTCGGGGTGAAGGAGGCGGGATGCGGATCAGTGATCTGGCTGCCGAGGCCGGAGTGACGGTCAAGGCGGTTCGGTACTACGAGGCGCAGGGTCTGCTCAAGCCGCGGCGGGAGGCCAACGGGTACCGGTCGTACGACGCGGACGACGTGGTCGTGGTGCGCGAGGTGAAGGCGTTGCTGAGCCTCGGGTTGACCGCGGAGCAGACGTACCCGTTCATCGAGTGCCTGCGGGCCGGCAACGCCCGGGCGGACGTGTGCCCGGCGTCGCTGACGGCGTACCGGACGCGGATCGCGGAGGTGGACCGGCGGATCGCCGAGTTGACCGATCTGCGGGCCCGGCTGACCGACCTCCTGACCGACGCCGAGAACTGGAGAACACCATGAGCGACCTGCGCAGTGTTGACGAAGCCACGTTCGACGAGGAGGTGCTGCGGTCCGAGAAGCCTGTGCTGGTGGACTTCTGGGCGCAGTGGTGCCCGCCGTGCCACCAGATCGCGCCGGTCCTCGCGCAGATCGGTGCCGAACGCAACGACCAGCTGACCGTGGTGAAACTGAACTCCGACGAGAACCCGGCGATCTCCGCCCGCTACCGGGTGATGGCGCTGCCGACCCTGATCCTGTTCCACCGCGGCGAGATGATCTGGTCGGTCGTCGGCGCCCGCCCCAAGCACAAGCTCCTCAAAGAACTCGACGACGCCCTACTCGCCGCCGTCTAGCCTCGCCGCGACCGCGGCCAGCACCCGCGCCCAGTGAGCCCGCTGGCGTTCGCGTTCCTCCGCGGACGCCAGCCGCTCCTGGTGAAACCGCAGCACGGTCCCTCCGCTCGAAGTCGACACCGCGACCTGCACGGTGCTGTCGTGCGACCAGTCCACCGGCTGCCACGTCAATCGCACGCGGTTGTTCGCGTGCAGACTCCGCACCGCCCCGACGGTCCCGTCGTCGGTCTCGTACGACGCTCCGTCCTCGAGCAAAGCTCCGGCGCCGAGCCAAACGGCCACGCCCTCGGGACATATGACGGCGTCCCACACCTCCTCGAGGGGAGAGGGGAGCGTTCTGGAGACGCCGACGTTCCAGCCGGCGTCTTTGGTCAGGCCGGTCGGCATCAGAATGCCGTCTGCTGGTGGAAGGCGACGCGCCAGTCGCCGTGGACGTCGGTCCAGACCGTGCTCGCGTACGACGGCAGGTGCACCTCGTTGCCGTCGACCAGGGCCGTGACGTCGACGCGGTAGGTGACGATCGCGGTGTGGTCGTCGACCGTGATCACCTGCTCGTCGCTTCGGTCGGTCTTCACGAACGGGTTGTGGTTGATCCGGATCCCCGGCACGGCGGTCGCCTTGTCGATGATCCCGAACTTGGTCACCGCGACCGCGTCGTCCAGCAGGTACTTCTCGTAGAAGTCCCCGTCACCTTCCCGGTTCGCCTTCCACATCAGGTCTTCGAGCTCCAGCAGCTTCTCTCTCATGGCATCCATGCTGCCGGGCACTTAGGACAGGTCCGGTCCTAGCCTGCGTAGACCTCCACCAAGTTTCATCGTCGGACCTCGATTGACTGGTAGCTGTCTAGGATGCTAGCAATATAGCCATGGCGGACGACGCGGGCAAGAAGGTGCAGTTCAACGTGTATCTGCCGCCGGCGCTGGTGCGGCGGGTGAAGCACAAGGCGATCGACGACGGGGCGAGTTTGTCCGCGCTGGTCGAGCAGGCGCTGTCGGAGTACCTCGACAACCATGGGGAGGCCCGGGGATGAACAACACAGTGATCCGGCCGTTGCGGTTCACGGCGGACGTGGAGGCGATGCGGACGTTCCTGGAGACGCTGGGGTTGCGGTCGCGGATCGAGTCCGAACGCGGCGGCTGGGTCGACATGCTGGCCGGTCGCGGGATGGTCGCGCTGCACGACGCGGCGTCGAGTTCGACGGGCGGGCTGCCGGGGCAGACGAGGCTGTCGTTCGAGGCCGACGATCTCGGCGAGTTGAAGGACCGCCTGGAGCAGGTCGGGTTCGTCGACGCGACGGTGTTCGACGAGGCGTACGGACGGGTGCTGTCGGTCAGCGGTCCGGAAGGCGTGGTGATCTGGGTCGACGAGCGCAACGACGACCTGTACGGCTACAAGCTGCATACCACGAGGCCCGACGAGCGCTGGTCGGTCACGCCGTACCTGACCGGCGCGGACGAGGCGCCGTGGCGGCGGTTCCTCGACGCGCTCCGGGTGCCGCGGGCCGCCCGGTTCGGACCGGCCGGCGGGGAGTTCGACGTACGGCTCGATCTCGTGACGACCGAGGACCTGGACGACGTACACGCGCGGGTCGGCGGTTCGCGTACCGAGGACAGGCTGGAGATCGTCGACCCGGACGGTCAACTCGTGGTGGTTCACGGATGATCGCGGTACGCCGGGCCGACCGCGACCTCGGGCACGAATTGATGGGGATGAGCCTTGACCTCGACCGCACCTGACGTTGCAGGATGCCCGGCATGACTCGCCTGCGGGACGACCCGGACTTTCGGCGGTACTGGTCGGCGCGAGCGCTGTCGACGACCGGTTCGATGGTGACGGCGATCGCGCTGCCGGTGCTCGTGTACCGGCTGAGCGGCTCGACGGTTCTGACCGCGGTGGTGACCGCACTTGAGTCGGCGCCGTACCTGCTGACCGGTCTGTTCGCGGGCGCGCTGGCCGATCGCTGGAACCGGCGGCGCGTGATGGTCACCGCGGACACGGTGAACGCGGTCCTGGTGGGGTCGGTGCCACTGGCGCATCTGCTCGGCATGCTCACCGTCGTCCAGGTCCTGATCGTCGCGTTCGCCGTCCAGGCCGTGCACACGTTCTTCGACGGCGCGAACTTCGGCGCGCTCCCTGTGCTCGTCGGCCGGGCTCGGGTCGCCCAGGCGAACTCCGCGGTCTGGACCGCCTCGAGCCTCATCGAGCTGCTGGTGCCGCCGCTGACCGGTCTGCTGCTCGCCGTCCTCGATCCGGCCAGCCTGCTGACGCTGGACGCGCTCAGCTTCGCGGCGTCCGCGTTCGCGGTCCGCGGGATCGTGCGGGCCCTGTCCGAGTCCCGCGACGGGCGTCCGCCGTTGCGGCCGCGGGTGGTCCTGAACGACATCGGCGACGGTCTGCGCTACCTGGTCCGGCACGCCGGGGTTCGCACGATGACGATCGTCGGCAGCGTCCAGTCCTTCGCCGGTGGCGGGTTCATGGCGCTGATCGTGGTCTGGTGCGACCGCGTCCTGCACATCGGTACGTCGGGACTCCGCTTCGGTCTGGTCTGGGGTACGTGGGGGATCGGCGGACTGATCGCCGCGCTCAGCCTCCCGAAGTTGCTCAAGCGGATGTCGCCCGCGGCGATCACCCTGTACGCGCTGCCGGTGTCGGCGCTGCTGGGCGTGCTGTCGCCGTTGTCGCCGCACTGGATCGTGGCCGCGCTGGCGTTGCTCGTCTGGGGTTCGGCGTACGTGCTGGTGATCGTGAACGCGGTGTCGTACCGCCAGCAGGTGACGCCGGAGAACCTGCTCGGCCGGGTCAACACGGCGGGCCGGATGCTCTCGTGGGGCGTCGGGTGGACGCTCGGCTCGGTCGTCGGCGGGCTGCTCGGCACCGAGTTCGGGGCGCGGACCGGGATGGTGCTGATGGGGCTGTTCGGCTGCGTCGGCGTGGTCTTCGCCTGGACGTCCCCGCTGCGCCGGATCGCCGCCGAGCACGAACCGCAGGTGGCCTGACCCGGCCCCGTTGCATACGAACGCGGGGCTGATCGGCTAGGTTCTGCGCGTGGGAGTACGGGTTCTCGGTCCTCGTGACCTCGCGGCGGCGCGCGCGGTCATCGCCCGTGATCCGGTGGTGAACGTGTTCGTCGACAGTCTCGTGCAGGCGTCCGGGCTCGACCCGCGGCGCGGTGCGGAGGTCTGGGGGTACGTCGAGAAGGGCGCGCTCGAGGCCCTGTGCCACGCCGGCGGGAACATGGTGCCGGTCGGCGCCGGCGACGCTGCGCTGCGGGCGTTCGCGGCGTACGCGCTGCGGCGCGGCCGCAACTGCTTCCAGATCCTCGGCCAGGCGCGCTCGGTCGAGCAGCTGTGGGCCATTCTCGAGCCGCACTGGGGGCCGGCCCGGGAGGTGCGCGACGATCAGCCGTTCATGGTGATCGACGGGCCGCCGGCGATCGCGCCGGACCCGCTGGTGCGCGCGGTGGAGCCGGTCGAGCTGCCGATCCTGTATCCGGCGTGCGTGGCGATGTACACCGAGGAGGTCGGCGTACCGCCGCAGACCGGGCCGGACGGGACGTTCTACCGCTCACGGGTGGCGGAGCTGATCCGGGCCGGGCGGGCGTTCGCGCGGATCGAGAACGGCCGGGTCGTGTTCAAGGCCGAGGTCGGCTCGGTCGGAACCGGTGTGTGCCAGATCCAAGGCGTCTGGGTGGACCCGGAGTACCGCGGCCGCGGGCTGGCCGCGCCCGGCATGGCCGCGGTGGTCGAGCTGGCCCGGCAGATCGCGCCGGTCGTCACGCTCTACGTCAACGCGTTCAACCGACCGGCACGGGCGGCGTACGAGCGGGTCGGGTTCCGCACCATCGAAACCTTCGCCACCATCCTGTTCTAAGCTCCGACGCATGCCATCGCGAAGCACCAAGGGTCTGGCCGCGCTGTTCGGCGTGCTCGGAACGTTGCATTTCGTGAAACCCGGGCCGTTCGAGCAGATCGTGCCGAAGGTGCTGCCGCGGAAGAAGGAGCTCGTGTACGCGTCCGGGGCGGCGGAGCTGGCCTGCGCGGCCGGGCTGCTGCACCCGCGGACCCGGCGACTGGCCGGGCTGGCGAGCGCCGGGCTGCTGGTCGCGGTGTTCCCGGCGAACGTGCAGATGGCCGCCGACCTGCGGACGAAGGGGTCCCGGACCGCTCAGGCGATCGCGTACGCGCGGCTGCCGCTGCAGTTGCCGCTGATCCGGTGGGCGCTGAAAGCCGCCCGCGAGTGACCTGTGGATAACGTGGTGAGAGCATCACCGCCGGACCGATATTCTCTGTGATGTCCTGTACTCGACTTTTGCACGCTTGGAGACTCCCGTGATTTTGCGTATGTCGTCGTTGTTCCTCCGCACCCTTCGCGAGGACCCGGCGGACGCGGAGGTCCCGAGCCACAAGCTGCTCGTCCGCGCCGGATACATCCGCCGCGCCGCGCCCGGCATCTACACCTGGCTGCCGCTCGGCCTGCGGGTGCTGCGCAACGTCGAGCGGATCGTCCGCGAGGAGATGGACGCGATCGGCGCCCAGGAGCTGGTCTTCCCGGCGCTGCTGCCCCGCGAGCCCTACGAGGCCACCGGCCGCTGGACGGAGTACGGGCCGAACATCTTCCGGCTGAAGGACCGCAAGGGCGCCGACATGCTGCTCGGCCCGACGCACGAGGAGATGTTCACGCTGGTCGTGAAGGACCTCTACTCGTCGTACAAGGACCTTCCGCTGTCGATCTACCAGATCCAGAACAAGTACCGCGACGAGGCACGGCCGCGGGCCGGCGTGCTCCGCGGGCGCGAGTTCGTGATGAAGGACTCGTACTCGTTCGACGTCGACGACGACGGCCTCGCCGCGT
Source organism: Kribbella sp. NPDC051936 (assembly GCF_040680955.1). Lineage (NCBI taxonomy): Bacteria > Bacillati > Actinomycetota > Actinomycetes > Propionibacteriales > Kribbellaceae > Kribbella > Kribbella sp. NPDC051936. The sequence continues at coordinate 280,344 of NZ_JBFAXS010000004.1, forward strand.
CGTACGAGAAGCACCGCGAGGCCTACATCAAGATCTTCGACCGGCTCGGCTTCGACTACGTGATCGTGCAGGCGATGTCCGGCGCGATGGGCGGCTCGCGCTCCGAGGAGTTCCTGGCGATCGCGGAGAACGGCGAGGACACCTTCGTCCGCTCCCCGGGCGGGTATGCCGCCAACGTCGAGGCGGTCGTGGTGCCGCAGGCGGCCCCGGTCGACGCGTCCGGCGTGCCGGCCGCCGAGGTCGTGGACACGCCCGACACCCCGACGATCGACACGCTCGTGGACGCGCTGAACGCGAAGCATGCGCGCACCGACGGCCGCGAGTGGACCGCCGCGGACACGCTGAAGAACGTGCTCGTCATGCTGGTGCACCCCGACGGCAGCCGTGAGCCGCTCGCGATCGGCGTCCCGGGCGACCGGGCGATCGACGAGAAGCGGCTCGGCGCGCAGATGGAGCCGGCCGAGGTCGTCGCCTTCGAGGAGGCGGACTTCGAGAAGCACCCGTCGCTCGCGAAGGGCTACATCGGCCCCGGTGTGCTCGGCAAGGAGAACGCCTCCGGCATCCGCTACCTGCTCGACCCGCGGATCGCCGAAGGGTCGGCCTGGGTCACCGGCGCCGACAAGTCCGGCTTCCACGTCGTCAACCTGGTGCACGGCCGGGACTTCACCGCGGACGGGACGATCCAGGCCGCCGAGGTCCGCGACGGGGACCAGGCGCCGGACGGCTCGGGCGAGCTGGAGACCGCGCGTGGGATCGAGATGGGCCACATCTTCCAGCTCGGCCGCAAGTACGCCGACGCCCTCGACCTCAAGGTTCTCGACCAGAACGGCAAGCTCGTCACGGTCACCATGGGGTCGTACGGCGTGGGTGTCACCCGCGCGGTCGCCGCGATCGCCGAGGGCAACCACGACGAGCTCGGTCTGGTCTGGCCGCGGGAGATCGCGCCGGCCGACGTCCACCTGGTTGCCACCGGCAAGGACAGCGAGGTCTTCGCGAAGGCCGCGGAGATCGCCGCCGAGCTGGAGGCGCGCGGGCTGAGCGTCATCTACGACGACCGTGAGAAGGTCTCGCCGGGCGTGAAGTTCAAGGACGCCGAGCTGATCGGCGTCCCGACCATCGCGGTCGTCGGCAAGGGCCTCGCCGACGGCACGATCGAGGTCAAGGACCGCCGCTCCGGCGACCGCGCCGACATCCCGGTCGCGGACGTCGTCGACCACCTGGTCGCCACAGTCCGCGCCTGACCCGCCCCGCCCCGCGCCTGACCCGCCCCGCCCCGCGCCTGACCAGCCGCGCTCCCCGGGCTGGCCTGCCGCGCTCCGCGGGCTGGCCTGTTGCGCGGCGCGCCTGACCTGTTGCGCGGCGCGCCTGACCTGTTGCGCGGCGCGCCTGACCTGTTGCGCGGCGCGCCTGGCCTGCCGCGCTCCGCGGCCGACCCGCCGCGCTCCGCGGCTGACCGGTCCCGGTCCGTGCCTGACCCGGTCTGTCTGCCGCCCGGCGCGACCCCTGGCCACTTAAGTGGTTAACCACCAGCGATGCCCCTTTACCCCCCGTATGCGAGGGGTAAAGGGGCAAGCTGCGTTGTTAACCCCTCAAACGGACGGAAGATTCTCGGCCGGGGATGTCGAGGAACGCCGGTCGGCTCCGATCCCGGGGTGTGGCGCCTGAGGGGGCGTCCGGGAGTCAGGAGTTGACGATGACGGAATCTGTAGTGGCCCAGGGCGGGCTCGGCGAGCTGCGTGCGGCGGTCCTGGGCGAGGTGCTCGTGGACGGGGACGCGGGATACGCGGACGCCGGGCGCGTGGTGATGGCCCAGGGGCGGCCGCGGGTGATCGTGCGCTGCACCGGGGCGGGTGACGTGGTCGCGGCGCTGAAGTACGCCGAGACGAACGACCTGCCGATCGCGGTCCGCAGCGGCGGGCACCACGCGGCCGGGTTCGGCACCAACGACGGCGGTGTCGTGATCGACGTCCGGCCGATGGACGAGGTCCGGCTGCTGCCGGACGACGTCGTACGGATCGGCACCGGCGGCACGTGGGGCGGCGTGGCCGAGCGGCTCGGCAAGGCCGGGCTGGCGATCTCGTCCGGCGACACGGCCAGCGTCGGGGTCGGCGGGCTGATGGCCGGCGGCGGCATCGGGTGGATGGTCCGCAAGCACGGGCTGGCAATCGACAACGTGGTCGCCGCCGAGGTGGTCACCGCCGACGGTTCGGTTCGCCGGGTGGACGCCGCGAGCGAACCCGAGCTGTTCTGGGGAGTGCGCGGCGCGGCGGGCAGCCTCGGCGTCGTCACGTCGTACGACATCACCGCCACACCGCAGCCCACGGTGCACTTCGGTGCGCTGCTGTACCCGTGGACGCAGGCGGCGCAGGTCCTCCAGGGCTGGGCGGAGTACATGACGACCGCGCCCGAAGACCTGACGGCGTCGCTGCAGCTGGCGCCGACGATGATGGCCGACCGGCAGGTACCGGTCGCGATCATGGTGTGCGTGGCCGGTGAGCCCGCCGCGCGCGACGCGATCCTGGAGCCGCTGCGCAACCTCGGCTCGTTGCTCACCGACAAGGTGGCCGAGGTGCCGTACGCCGACGTGTTCACCGCCATGGAGATGCCCGCGGACTGGCGGCCCCGGATCCGCAACGGCTTCTTCGGGTCGGTGCCGGCCGAGCTGGGGGAGCGGCTGCTCGAGGCCCGCGGGCGGATCCCGGGAATGGCGATAGAGATCCGGGCGCTGGGCGGCGCCTTCGCCGCGATGCCGGCGGACGCGACGGCGTTCGCGCACCGCGACGCGCGGTTTCTGGTGAACTCGGTCGTGGTCGGATCGCCCGAGCAGCAGGGCTCGCAGCCCGAGGAGCTCGACGCGCTGTGGAAGACGCTGGAGCCTCAGGGCGCCTACGTGAACTTCCTGTCGAACCCGACGGACGCCGACCTCGACCTCTGCTACCCGCAGGACCACCGCGCCCGGCTCGCCGCGCTCAAGCAGGCGGTGGATCCGGGCCACGTGTTCCGCAGCGAGCTCAGCGTCCCGCCGCGCCCCGAGTGGACCGGCGGCCGCCGTCACCTGATGAGGTGGGCGATGCGGTCGCGCAGATAGTTCTGTTCGGCCGTGTTCCGGGTCCGCTCCAGCGCCGCACGGTAGTTGGAGCGGGCCAGGTCCGGGCGACCGGCGAGCTCGTGCAGATGGGCGAGGACGGACAGCCGGCGGTGGTGGTCGCCGAGGTACCGGTCGGCGGCCAGCTCTTCGACGATCGCGATGCCGGCGTCCGGGCCTTCGGTCATCGCGACGGCCACCGCTGACCCGAGCCGCACCATCGGGCTCGGGTCGACCTTCTCGAGGACGCGGTAGAGGCCGGCGATCTGTTGCCAGTCGGTCGTCTCGACCGAGTCGGCCTCGCTGTGCACGGCCGCGATCGCCGCCTCCAGCTGGTACGGGCCGACGGCGCCGGTGCGGAGCGTCTCCTCGACGAGCCGCGTGCCTTCGGCGATCTCGTCGGCGTACCAGCGGGAGCGGTCCTGGCGGTCGGCCGGGACGAGGTCGCCGCCGGGCCCGGTCCGCGCGTCGCGGCGCGCATGCGTGAGGATCATCAGCGCCAGCAGGCCGGTCACCTCGCCCGGAGCACCGACGGCCTGTTGCAGCAGGCGCGTGATCCGGAGGGCTTCCTCGGCGAGATCCACGCGTTGCAACGAGTCGCCGGCACTGGCGGTGTGGCCTTCGTTGAAGATCAGGTAGAGAACCTGCAGTACGGCGCGGAGCCGCTCGTCGTACTCGTCGGCGGTCGGAAGCTCGAAGCGCGCGCCCGCGATCGTCTTCTTGGCCCGGCTGATCCGCTGTGCCACCGTCGTCTCGCTGACCAGCAGCGCGGCTGCCACCTCGGCCGTCGTGAGACCGCCGACCGAGCGCAGCGTGAGCGCGATCTGCGAGGCCGGGGTCAGCGCCGGGTGACAGCACAGCACGAGCAGCCGCACGGTGTCGTCGGAGTCCTCGTGGTAGTCGTCCGGGTCAGGATCCGCGGCCCGCAGGAAGTCGTTGAGCTCGCGCTGCCTGCGGGCGTTGTCCCGTCGCCAGCCGTCCATCATCCGCCGGGTCGCGACGCTGATCAGCCAGCCGACGGGCTGCTCCGGTACGCCGTTCGCGCGCCATTGCACGAACGCTTCGAGCAGCCCCTCCTGTACCGCGTCCTCGCACTGGTCGAACACGCCGTACCGCCGGACCAGCGTCGCCAGCGCCCGCGGGGCCGCGGCGCGGATCGCCGCCTCCAGCTCGGGCGCCGACGTCCTCACAGCTGATCGAGCTCCACGAGGAAGTCGTCCTGGTCCATCCGGATCTCACGGAGCTCGACGCGCCGGAACTGCGCCAGCGGGATCATCGCCGCGAGCTCCAAAGCCCGCTCCTGCGACGCACAGTTCACCACCAACGCGCCGGCCAGGAACTCCTTCGTCTCCAGCAACGGGCGGTCCGAGATCACCGGCGTACCGGCGACCAGCTGGACGTCCTTGGTCTCGGCCGGCTCGTTGAGCGCGAGCACGGACACCAGCTCGCCGCTCTTCAGCAGCTCGCGCGTGAGCGTGGCGACCTGCTCCCGTCCACCGGCCAGCTCGGTCAACTGGTCTTCGGTCAGTCCCTCGAGTGCCTCGAGGTTGTTGTGAACCAGCAGTAGAAACTTCACCCCGCCATTGTCCCGGACGAGGTGTCAGGACCGAACCCAGACGGTCCAGCGCACGATGCGCAGGTACCCGAGGCGTTGGTAAACCGGCTGCCCGTCGTCGGACGCGATCAGGCAAGCGGGTTGGTCGGCGTACCCCGTGGTCGCCGCCCACGTGACGGCCGCGCCCGCACCACGGCCGCGCGCGGCCGGCATCACCGCGACGTTCTCGACGACGGTGACCCCGGCGGCACTGTGCGCCGTCGCGGTCGCCAGCGCTACGTCGCCGTCGTACCCCACCCAGACCGCCGACCCGTCGAGGAACGACGGTGCGTAGACCACCCCGGCCCGGAACGGCTGGAGTTCAGGCAGCGGGTATCCCTCGACGAGTATCCGTTCGGCGTCGGCCAGACCGGCTGCGTCCGTCACCCGCCGTACGTCGAGGTCCGTCGTCGGGGGAGCGGTCGTCGTCTGCGGCAGCCGGAGCATCAACGGCGGATGCCCGGCCAGCCCCAGGCCGGACGCGCGGAGGTCGCCGGTCGGCCAGGCGCTGACGAACAGGTACGGCGCCCCGCCGGGAAGCTCCCGGGCGGCCTCTGCGACGATCCCGGCCGGATCGACCGGCTGCTTCGGCACCACCCAGTTCGTCAGCGCGCTCCGGTCGCCGAGGATCGCGCCGGCCCAGGTGTCGCCGTCGTACCACGGTTTGCCGGCCCTCCGGGCTGCGTCGACGGCCCAGGACGCGTGCGCGAGCACGGCCTGCCGCATCAGTGAGTCGGCCGGTACGAGGCCCGGCTCCCAGCCGGTGGCGAGGGTTTCGCCGTCCGGCGGGAGGATCGAGGACGCCATGCGCACCAATGTCGCACCACGGACGTGGTTTGTCTCTCATTCGCCGGTGTAAGGGTTGAGTGGTACGACGCCCTTACCGGATCATCGACGCCGTGAGGACGTGCTGCTGTGCCTGATGTGTCGTTGCTGACGTTGGCGTTCCTGGTGATCGCGGCCTTCGCGGCCGGCTGGATCGACGCGGTGGTCGGGGGCGGCGGGCTGCTGCAGTTGCCCGCGATGTTGCTCGGGCTGCCGAACGCGTCCCCGGCGCAGATCCTGTCGACCAACAAGATCTCGTCGCTGTGCGGTACGACGACGAGCGCGGTCACGTTCGGCGTCAAGGTGCGCCCGGACCGTAAGACCGTGCTGCCGCTGGCGATCCTCGCCGGGCTCGGCGCCGCGGCCGGTGCGCTGGTGGCGACCAGGATCCCGATGTCGTGGTTCAAGCCGATCGTCCTGGTGCTGCTCGTGCTGGTCGCGATCTACACCGCGATGAAACCGTCGCTCGGCGCCCGCACCGCGTTGCGGTTCGACGGCCGCGACCACTACCTCGCGGCCGGCGGTGTCGGCATGCTGATCGGCTTCTACGACGGTGCGGTCGGACCGGGCACCGGCTCGTTCCTGATCTTCGCGCTGGTCGGCCTGCTCGGGTACAACTTCCTGCAGGCCAGCGCGAAGGCGAAAATCGCCAACGTGGCCACGAACCTGGGCGCTATCGCCGTGTTCGCCCTGAGCGGCGCACCGCTGTGGAGGCTCGGTCTGATCATGGGGGCCGCCAATATGTGCGGCGGTCTGCTCGGCGCCCGGACCGCGGTCGCCCGCGGCAGCCGGTTCGTCCGGGTGGTCTTCCTGGTCGTCGTCTCGGCCCTGATCCTGCGCCTGGCCTACGACGTGTTCTTCGCCTGACCCGAGTGCCGGCTGAAGGTGGGGGCCCAGGGCGCGTCGTCGAGGCCGACCCGGCGGATGGCGTCCGCGGTCTGGGCGGCCAGGTCCTCGAGGGACGCGATCTCGTCCGGGGTGGCCCGGTAGCGGCGGGACCAGTACGCGCCGATGGCGGCGACCGGCGTCGGTGAGCCGACCGGGACCATCAGCAGGCTGCGGACGAACGTCGGCAGATAGGCCTCGATCGGGATCCTGCTGTCGACGGAGATGTCCGGGACCACCGCGGTCTCGTCGTGCAGCATCGCCCAGCCGCTGATACAGGAGGTGATCGGGAAGCGCTGTCCCTTCCACAGTGGCGCGATCGCGTCCTCGTCGGCGTAGAAGCAGCGGTCGGCCTCGCGCAGGACGAAGGTCGCCCCCTGCGCGCTCGTGCGGCGGCGCGCCTCCTTGCGGACGATCTCACCGATCCCGTCGAGGCTCGCTGCCACCTCCAGCGCTGTCAATCCCTCCGCCATTCCGCCATTGTGCACCCGGCCGGCCCCCTGCCGATGTCAAAACTGGCAATTGAGACCGCTTACCGGCCATTGGGACCCAGGCGCCACCTAGGGTCGCGACATGGACACGGAAGTGTTGTTCGAGGGGAAGATGAATCTGAGCTTCGGCCAGATCTATCTGATGAGTGGGGACACGGACCAGCCGGACTTCGACGACTCGCGGCGGGGCCAGGCCAACGGCATCTGCGGCGCCGCCGAGCCTGGGCGGCTGCTGCTCGCGACCGGCCTGCACACCGGGTACGTAGCGCTGCGGATCGAGCACTCCGAGCAAGAACCTGCGCTGGACGACGCCTGGGAGGACATCGTCGAGGTGTCGTTCCTGCCCGCGGCGCCGGACATCCTGGTGCACGGGCTGGACGGCTGCACGTCCGCGGAGTTCCGCCTGCCGACCCGGAGTTACCGCGTGCGCTACAGCGCCATCGGGATGGACGAGGGCAATCAGGTCAACGTGGTCGGGGACGGCGAGCCCCTCGTGGATCGGTACCTGCTGCAGTTCTGGCCGGCCGGCGCCGCGGCGGACGCCGTACGCAAGCAGACCAGCACCGTGGCGAAACAGTGGCACCAGGACTGGCGCTAGGGTCGCCTCATGGTCGACTACAACGGTCGTCTGGGCAGCGTGTACGCCGCGGGCCGTGCGATGCCGCCGGCCGAGATACGGCGCTGGACCGGGGCCTTCGCCCAGCACGTGCCGCAGGTGCGGCCGCTGGACGTCCTCGATCTCGGCAGCGGGGTCGGCCGGCTGACCCCTGGGCTGGCCGAGGAGTTCCAGGGGCAGGTGTACGGCGTGGAGCCGTCCGACCGGATGCGCGAGGCGGCCGAGCAGGCGCCGCATCCGGGCGTGACCTACCTGAAGGGCAGCGCCGAGGACATTCCGTTGCCTGAGGCATCGGTCGACATGGTGCTGATGTTCTTGTCGTTCCATCACTCCACGGATCAGCTGCAGGGGCTGCGCGAGGTCCGCCGGGTGCTGCGGCCCGGGGGAGCGGCGTTGCTGCGCACCCAGTTCACGGACCTGATGCCGGACCTGTTCTGGTACGAGTACTTCCCGTCCGCGCGGGCGGTCGACGCCGCGATGTACAGGTCGCTGGCCGACACGAAGGCGCTGGCGGTCGAGGCCGGGCTGGTGCCGGCCGATGACGTCGTACGGCTCCAGGGCGAGACGCACAGGACGTTGCGGGAGCGCTACGAGCGGCTGAGGCTGCGGGCCCTGTCGACGTTCGAGCATCTGCCCGCGGACGAGGTCGAGGCCGGATTCGCCAGGTTCGCCGAGGATGCGGAGCGGGACCCGGACCGGCAGATGCCGCGGTACGACGCGACGATGCTCGTCCTCACCCGTCCCAGGTGACGCGGAGCGCCGACGGTTTGCGGAACACGAGACCGCGCGGTGCGGGTGAGTCCGGCGCCAGGCGGAGGCCGGGAAGGCGCAGTACGGCCTCGACCGCGGTCAGGGTTTCCAGGCGGGTGAGGTGCATGCCGAGGCAGATGTGCGGCCCGCTGGCGAAGGCCAGGTGGCGGCGCGCGTTCGGCCGGAGTACGTCGAACTCGTCGGGTGCCTCGAACACCTCAGGGTCACGGCCGGCTCCTGCCAGCGACACCGTGACCATGTCGCCGCGGCGGATCGTGGCACCGGCGAGGTCGACGTCGCGGGTGGCGTAGCGGTCGACGACGGCGGCCGCGGGTTCCAGGCGCAGCGACTCCTCCATCGCGTTGGGGAGCAGCGACGGGTCCGCGAGGACCAGGTCGAGTTGGTCGCGGTGCGTGAGCAGCTGCCACAGGGCGTTGGTGATCATGCCCTCGGTGGTCTCGATGCCGCCGAACATCAGCACCGCGGCGTTCGCGACCACCTCGTCGATGCCCAGCCCGGCGTGCGCCGCCGCGGCGAGCAGCGAGTCCGAGGAGTCGATGCCGGAGGCAACATGCTTGTGCAGCTCGGCGAACGCCGCAGCGCCGTCCGCGGTGGCCGGACGCCCGGCCGAGATCCCGGAAACCGAGGACGAGATCGCCGTGTACCAGTCGAGCACGGTCGACGCCGACGCCGGCGGCAGCCCGAGCGAGAGCGCCACCACCCCAACCGACAACGGCCCTGCAAGAGTCGTCCGAAGGTCGGCGCGCCGCCGCACCCCGTCCTGGAGTGCCGTCAGCAGCTCGTCGACCGTCTGCTGCACCGGCCCGGTGAAGCGACGGCGGGTTTCCGCCAGCCCGAAGGGGGACTCGAACGGGTCGCGGTGGGACTTGTGGCGGCTGCCGTCCAGGGACAGCATCGACGGTCCGACGACCTGGGCGGTCGAGAAGCGCGGGTCGTCGACCGTGAACGTCTCCGGGTCGCGCAGCACCTGCACCGCGAGCGACCGGCCGGTGACGAACCACGCGTTCATGGACTCGATCCACCCGATCGGCCGGATCCGCGCGAGCGCCGGATGGGGGTCGGTTTCGAGCTCTTCGACAGTCGCCACCCGGCTAGCCTAGGCGTAATACCATTGACCCAACTGGTATCGCTGAGACAGATCGATTTCAAACGACTCAGGAGCCCTCCGGGTTACGAATCCGGAACTCTCGCCCTCTAGGGTGTGGCCCATGTCAGTGTTGGATTCTTTCCCCGCCCCACCGCCCCGGTCAGGGAACCTGGTGCTCCTGCCTGCCGTTGATGTGGCGGACGGGCAGGCGGTCCGGCTGGTGCAGGGCGAGGCCGGCAGCGAGACGTCGTACGGCGACCCGTTGGCGGCGGCGATGGCGTGGCAGGAGGCCGGGGCGGAGTGGATCCACCTGGTCGACCTGGATGCGGCGTTCGGCCGCGGCAGCAACCGGGAGCTGCTCGCCGACGTGACCGGCAAGCTCGACGTACAGGTCGAGCTGTCCGGCGGCATCCGCGACGACGAGTCGCTCGAGGCCGCGCTCGCGACCGGTGCGCGCCGGGTGAACATCGGCACCGCCGCGCTCGAGGACCCGGAGTGGTGCGACCGGATCATCCAGCAGTACGGCGACCGGGTCGCGATCGGCCTGGACGTCCGCGGCCGCACCCTGGCCGCCCGCGGCTGGACCAAGGAAGGCGGCGACCTGTACGAGGTGCTCGCCCGGCTGGAAGCGGCCGGCTGCGAGCGCTACGTGGTCACCGACGTCACCAAGGACGGCATGCTCCAGGGCCCGAACCTGGACCTGTACCGCGACCTGTGCGCGCGCACCGACAAGCCGATCATCGCGTCCGGCGGCGTCTCCAGCCTCGACGATCTCGAGGCGCTCGGCACGCTGGTGAAGGACGGCGTCGAGGGCGTCATCGTCGGCAAGGCGCTGTACGCCGGCGCGTTCACCCTGACCGAGGCACTCGAGCTCACGCGTGGAGGCGACAAGTGAGTCTGGCCGACAAGCTCAAGGACAAGAAGGTCCTGGTCACCGGCGTCACCGGCTTCGTCGGTGAGGCGCTGCTGCACCGGATCATCGGCGAGCTCCCCGGCACCACGATCGCCGCGATCATCCGGCCGAAGGGCTCGATGACCGGCGGCGACCGGATGGCGCAGCTGCTCCGGAAGGACATCTTCAAGCCGTTCTACGGCGAGGGCACGCCGTACGCCGACGCAGAGGCGCTGTCCGCGGCCCGGATCCACGTGATCGACGGCGACCTGGCCGACGTGCCCGAGCTGCCCAAGGACCTCGACATCGTCGTGCACTGCGCCGGTGACGTGAGCTTCGACCCGCCGATCCACGAGGCGTTCACGACCAACGTGCTCGGCACCAAGAGCCTGCTGGAGCGGATCGTCGAGACCGGCCGCCCGGTGCACTACGTGCACATCTCGACGGCGTACACGGCCGGCCGCCGGCGCGGCGCGATCCCGGAGGCACCGGTCGACCACTTCGTCGACTGGCGGACCGAGGCCGAGGCCGGGATGGCGATGAAGGCCCGGGTCGAGGAGCAGTCCCGGTCCGCGCCGATGCTGGCGAAGTTCCGCAAGGAGGCCGAGAAGCTGCACCGCCGCGCCGGTCACCTGACGGCCGCGGCCGACGCCGAGCGCCGCCGGACCGAGTGGGTCGCGAAGCGGCTCGTCGAGACCGGCACCGAGCGCGCCCGCAGCCTCGGCTGGACCGACTGCTACACGTTCACCAAGGCGCTCGGCGAGCGCGTGGTGGAGGAGTTCGCGAGCACGCTGCCGACGTCGATCGTCCGGCCGGCCATCATCGAGTCCGCGGTGCAGAGCCCGCACCCGGGCTGGATCGAGGGCTTCAAGATGGCCGAGCCGCTGATCCTGGCCTACGGCCGCGGCGAGCTGCCCGAGTTCCCGGCGTCGCCGGACTCGGTGATCGAGATCATCCCGGTCGACCACGTGGTCGGCGCGATCTGCGCGGTGATGGCGACCGAGCCCGAGCTGAGCAAGCCGGAGTACTACCACATCGGCTCCGGCGCCCGGAACCCGCTGACCTTCGAGCAGCTGTACGCCGGCGTCCGGGAGTACTTCTCCAAGCACCCGTTCGACCTCGGCGAGCGCGGAGCGGTCCGGCTGCCGGTGTGGAAGTTCCCCGGCGGCGACTCGGTCGAGAGCATGCTGCGGTACGGCGAACGCGCGCACAAGATCGCCGACGCGGTCATCACCCGGGTGCCGCGCGGCGAGCGGACCCGCAAGTACGCCCGCGAGCTCGACGTCCAGAAGCGCCGCCTCGACTTCCTGCGCCGCTACATGGACCTGTACTCGGAGTACGCGCAGGCCGAGCTGCAGTTCATCGACGACAACGTGCTCGCGCTGCACAACGCGCTCGAAGGCGACGACAAGGAGAAGTTCGCCTGCGACACCGCGGTCGTCGACTGGCAGTACTACCTGCAGGAGCTGCACTGCCCGAGCGTCACCGAGTCGATGCGCCGGCTGGACGTCGTCCGCAAGAAGCGGAACAAGGCGCTCGCGGAGTCCGCGGGCGTGCTGAAGAAGGTCGAGCCGAACCAGGAGTCCAAGGTCATCGCCGCGTTCGACATGGACGGCACGCTGCTGTCCTCGAACGTGATCGAGACCTACCTGTGGATGCGGCTGCCCGAGCTCGACGGCCCGCAGCGCGCCGGCGAGATCGGCGCGATGCTGCGCAAGCTGCCCAAGCTGATCGCCGCCGAGCGCAAGGACCGCGGCACGTTCCTGCGCACGATCTACCGCCGGTACGCCGGTGCGGATCTGGAGGAGCTGAACCAGATCGTCGACGAGATCCTCGCCGAGCACGTGCTCGAGCGGCTCAGCGGCGCCGCCGTCCGCCGGATCCGCGAGCACCGCGCCGCCGGGCACAAGACGATCCTGATCACCGGCGCCGTCCGGCCGCTGACCCGGCCGCTGGAGCCGTTGTTCGACGAGATCGTCGCCGCGGAGCTGGCCGTCGACGACCGCGGCCGCTGCACCGGCTTCCTGTCCGGCCCGCCGCTGGTCGGCGAGTCCCGGGCCGCGTGGATCAAGCACCACGCGCGGCAGACCAACATCGACCTGTCCAAGTCGTACGCCTACGCCGACAGCCACTCGGACCTGCCGATGCTGTCGGTGGTCGGCAACCCGGTCGCCGTGTCGCCTGACGTGTCGCTGTTCCGCGCCGCCCGGGCCGCACGCTGGCAGATCGTCGACTGGAAAACCTCGTCCACGTCGTCCCGTCTGGAGCTCCCTGGGGTGAACGCTCGATGATGCTGGCTCTCGAGATGTACCGGTCGCCGGCGAAGTACCTGGCGGCCAAGGCGGTCGGCGGCCGGATCCCCGGCATCCTGACCGGACCGGCCGCGCCGCTGCGCCTCGTCACCATCGACGAGCCGAAGGCCGAGCGGGCGGGCTGGGCGCGGATCCGCCCGATCCTGTCCGGGATCTGCGGCTCGGACCTCGGCATGGTCACCGGCGCCACCAAGCTGTACTTCTCCGCGGTCGTGTCGATGCCGTTCGTCCCCGGTCACGAGGTGGTCGGCGAGCTGCTCGACGACTGCGAGGACCTGCCGAAGGGCACGCGCGTCGTGATGGACAGCGTCCTCACCTGCGCGGCGCGCGGCGTCGAGCCGTGCGAAGGCTGCGTGTCCGGCAACACCAACCGGTGCGACCGGATCACGGTCGGCCACGTGGCGCCGGGCCTGCAGACCGGGTTCTGCCGCGACACCGGCGGCGGCTGGGGCAACGTGATGGTCGCGCACCGCAGCCAGCTGTACGCCGTACCGGACGAGATGTCCGACGAGCGCGCCGTGCTGGTCGAGCCGCTGGCGGGCGCGGTGCACGCCGCACTGCGCGCCAAGGTCCAGCCGGGCCAGTCGGTGCTGGTCAGCGGCGCCGGAGCGGTCGGGCTGTTCGCGACGCTCGCTCTGCGCGAGCTGACCCAGGCCGGACGGATCACCGTCGTCGCCAAGCACGCGCGGCAGCGGGAGCTGGCGCGTGCGTTCGGCGCCAGCGACGTCGTGGCGCCCGACGAGGTGTTCCGCGGTGTCCGGCGCTCGACCGGCGCGTTCCGGCTGAAGCAGGACTTCAGCGGCGGCGAGTTCCTGCTCGGCGGTGTCGACGTCGCTGTCGACGCGGTCGGCAGCAAGGCCTCGATCGACACCGTCCTGCGGGTCACCAAGGCCGGCGGGCGGGTCGTGCTGTCCGGGATGCCGGACAGCGGCGCCGACCTGTCGCCGGTGTGGTTCCGCGAGCTCGAGGTCACCGGCACCTACGCCTCCGCGCGGGAGGAACCGAACGGCCGTCCGGCGTTCGAGACCGCGCTGGACCTGGCCGGCCGCGCCCCGCTGGACGGGATCGTCGGGGCCCGCTATCCGCTCTACCGCTGGCGTGAGGCGCTGGACCACGCGCACTCCGCCGGCCGACTGGGAACAGTCAAGGTCGCATTCGATGTGAGGGCCTCATGAGGGCGCTGAACGTACGACGAGAGAGGTTCTGACATGTCTCGGCCAGGTTTCGTGCTTGAGGTGGACGACCGCACGCCGCCGCTGCTCGTGCACAACGGCGAGGGCTTCCTGCTGGAGCGCTTCCCGCAGGGCACCCGGGTGGTGTACCCGCCGGAGGCCCTGCCCGCGGTCCGCGACGTCGACGAAGCGATCCAGAACGCGCTGCTGAACCCGATCGAATCCGAGCCGCTGCCGGAGTTGCTGCGCCCGGGCATGCGGCTGACGATCGCGTTCGACGACATCTCGCTACCGCTGCCCCCGATGAAGAAGCCGGACATCCGGCAACGGGTCATCGAGGCCGTGCTGGAGCTGGCCGCGCAGGCCGGTGTCGACGACGTCGAGCTGATCTCGGCGAACGCGCTGCACCGCCGGCTGACCCCGAACGAGCTGCGCGAGATCGTCGGCGAGCGGGTGTTCCGCTCGTTCTTCCCCGACGGCAAGCTCTACAACTTCGACGCCGAGGACCGCGACAACCTCACCCACCTGGGTCAGACCCGGCACGGCGAGGACGTCGAGATCTCCAAGCGGGCGGCCGAGTCCGACCTGCTCGTCTACGTGAACGTGAACCTGGTGGCGATGGACGGCGGGCACAAGTCCACGTCGATCGGCCTGGCGTCGTACAAGTCGCTGAGGCACCACCACAACAGCCACACGATGATCCACTCGCGGTCCTTCATGGACCACAAGGCGTCGAAGATGCACCACTCCGCCTGGCGGATGGGCGAGATCCTGACGCAGCACGTCAAGGTGTTCCAGATCGAGACCACGCTGAACAACGACATCTTCGGCGGCCCGCTGGAGTTCCTGCAGAAGCGCGAGTGGGAGTGGTCGATCAAGGACCAGGCCTCGATGCTCGGCACCAAGCGCGCGCTCGCGGCCGCGCCGTCGAAGCTCCGGCACAAGATCTTCACCGACGTCCGCTCGAACTACGGCCTCACCGGGATCAACGCCGGCGCCATCGAGCCGGTGCACGAGAAGACCATCGAGGCCGTGCACCGCCAGCACCTGGTCGAGGTGCAGGGCCAGTCCGACGTCGCGATCATGGGCGTGCCGTTCGTCGGCCCGTACAACGTGAACTCGGTGATGAACCCGATCCTGGCCGCCTGCATGGGCCTCGGGTACTACTTCAACTCGTACCGGGGCAACCCGGTCGTCCGCAAGGACGGCGCGGTCATCCTGTACCACCCGGTCGACTACGAGTTCAGCCAGTTGCACCACCCGTCGTACGTCGACTTCTTCGAGGAAGTGCTTGCCGAGAGCACCGACCCGGCGACGATCGAGGCGAAGTTCGAGAAGCAGTACGCCGAGGACCCGTGGTACATCCACCTGTACCGGACGTCGTACGCGTACCACGGCGTGCACCCGTTCTACATGTGGTACTGGATCTCGCACGCCCTGGACCACTGCGGCGACATCGTCTGGGTCGGCGCGAACCGCAAGACCGTCGAGCGGATGGGCTTCCGGTCCGCGTCGACGCTGCAGGACGCGCTCGAGATGGTCAGCCACTCGGTCGGCCGGTCGCCGTCGATCACGTACCTGCACAACCCGCCGCACCTGCTCGCGGACGTGCGCTGATGGGTACCAGCCTGGTGAAGTTCAGCCGGGACACCGCGCGGGACGTGAAGCAGGTCGCGCGCGGGTGGCGGTGGGGCCGGCGGCCGCAGGTGCCGCGCTCGGCCGAGCCGTACGTGATCCCCAAGGAGACCTCGGTCTTCCCGACCAAGTGGGCCCGGACGCCGGCCGCGATCGCGGTCCGCGACCTGATCCAGAAGGGCCCGCTGAACGCGGTCCTGAACTTCGAGGTCAGCCCGCAGGTGAGCGGCCTCGACTCGCTGCTCAAGCTCGACGGCCCGGCGATCATCGTCGCGAACCACTCCTCGCACCTCGACACCCCGTTGCTGCTGCTGTCGCTGCCCGACGCGATGCGCCGCCGGACGGCGTTCGCGGCCGCCGCCGACTATTTCTTCGACACCTGGTGGCGGGCCGCCGGGTCGGCGATCGTGTTCAACACGTTCCCGATCGAGCGCCGCGGCGGCAAGATGAGCGCCACGCCCGGCGACCTGCTGGCCGACGGCTGGAACGTCGTCGTGTTCCCGGAGGGCACCCGCTCGCCGGACGGCTGGGTGCAGCGGTTCCGGATGGGCGCGGCGTACCTGGCCGTGGAGCACGACGTACCGATCATCCCGGTCGGCATCAAGGGCTCGTTCGCCGCGATGCCGCGCGGCCGCGGCTGGCCGGTCCCCGGCCGCCCGGCGGTCCACGTCCGGTACGGCGACCCGCTGCGTCCGCTCGAGGGCGAGAGCGCCCGCGACTTCGCGCCCCGGATCGCCGCCGCGGTGTCGGCCCTCCTCGACGAGGAATCGACCACCTGGTACGAGTCCCGCCGCCGCGCCGCCATCGGCGCCTCCCCGTCGCAGACGGGCCCTGACGCCGCGCACTGGCGCCGCGTCTGGGAGTCCACCCGGCCGATGAGGTCCACCGACAATCGCCGGCGCGCCTGGAAGTGACGACTGTCGAGGTCCGGCCGCGCTTCGGCGCGGCCGGACGACCGTTCTGGATCCTCGCGGCCTGCTACCTGGTCCTGCCGGCCGTGCTGTGCGCGTCGCTCGCGACCTGGGCGTTGAGCTGGGCGGCTGCCGTTGTCCTGTTCGTCGTCCTGGTCTTCGTGCTGACCTTGCTGTTCTGGTTCGCCATTCGCGGCGCCCGGATCTGGGTCGGCCCGGATGCGGTCGCCTACCGATCCACCGCGTGGGCGCCGCCCAAGGTGCTGCCGCGCGCCCAGGTGGTCCGGGTTCTGTGGATCGGCCGCGTCAAACGCTCCCTGCCGATCGGGCTGCTGGCGATCCTCGCGGCCGACGGCTCCCGTATCGGCGTGAGCCGCTGGCTCTGGACCGACGCGGATCTGCACACCGTGACGGCCGCGATCGGTCTCCCGGTGGACCACCGCCCGGCCGTGGGCGGCCTGGAGTTGGTGCGTGAGATCGGCGTCGACCCGGCGTACAAGCGCAATCCCTTGCACTTCCTGACGCTGCTGGCAGCCGCCGGCGTCGGCGTACTGATCGCCTGGCCGATCGTCCGCACCCTGCTGCTCTGAGACAGCTTCACCTGGCCGAGACATGCGGCTCGGTACGCTTGGCCGCGTGAGTCTTGCTGTGCGGGTCATTCCCTGTCTCGACGTCGACGCCGGCCGGGTGGTCAAGGGCGTCAACTTCGCCGATCTGCGCGACGCCGGAGATCCGGTCGAGATGGCGCAGGTGTACGACGCGGAGGGCGCCGACGAGCTCACCTTCCTCGACATCACCGCGTCGTCGGGATCGCGCGAGACGACGTACGACGTGGTCCGGCGGACCGCCGAGCAGGTGTTCATCCCGCTGACCGTCGGCGGCGGCGTGCGCGAGGCGACCGACGTGGACCGGCTGCTGCGGGCCGGCGCGGACAAGGTCGGCATCAACACCGGCGCGATCGCGCGACCCGACGTGATCCGCGAGATCGCACACCGCTTCGGCAACCAGGTCCTCGTCCTGTCCCTCGACGTACGGCGGTCCGCCGACCAGCCGAGCGGCTTCGAGGTCACCACGCACGGCGGCCGGACGTCGGCCGGCCTGGACGCGATCGAGTGGGCGCAGCGCGGCTGCGAACTGGGCGCCGGCGAGATCCTGCTCAACTCCATGGACGCCGACGGGACGAAACAGGGCTTCGACCTGGAGCTGATCAAGGCAGTCCGCGCGGTCGTCGACGTCCCCCTGATCGCCAGCGGCGGAGCCGGCGCCCCGGACCACTTCCCACCAGCAGTCCAGGCCGGCGCCGACGCCGTCCTCGCCGCCAGCGTCTTCCACTTCGGCGACTTCCGCATCGCCGACGTCAAGAATGCCCTCCGCGACGCCGGAATCGTGGTCCGCTGACCATGCAGACCAACCACCCAAACCCCCACCAAACACCAGCCAAGCAGACGCTGGGGAAGCCGGCGTCGCGCGAGCAGGCGCCCGTCGGCCAGGCGCCGGTTGAGCAGGCGCCGGAGAAGCACGCGCCGGAGAAGCACGCGCCGGGCGAGCGGGCGTCGGTTGAGCAGGTGCAGGGCGTGAACGCGGCTGGGGAACAGGGGCTGGGCGAACAGGTGGCGGGCGCGAAGGTGCCGGGTGAGCAGGTGCCAGGCGAGAAGGTCCGGGGCAAGAAGATGCCGGGGGACCAGGAACCGCGTGAGCAGGTGCTGCGGGAGGATATGGCGGGGGAGCGGTCGGAGGTGTTGGTTGCTGCGATCGAACTGGAGTTGTCCGCGTTGTTCCGCCGGTCGCGCTCCGCGTCGCTCCGGCTGGCTCGCCGCGTGCACCCCGAGATGGACGCCGCCGGGTACGCCCTGATCTCGCAGATCGAGCTCGGCACCGGCAGCGGAGCCGGCGTCCGCGCGTCCGACGTCGCGCAGGTCCTAGGCCTCGACAAGTCGACCGTCAGCCGCGGCATCACCCAGCTCGAGAGCCTCGGCCTGATCGAACGCGTCGGCGACCCGGACGACGGCCGCGCCCGCCTGCTCCGCCTCACCGCCACCGGCGCCGAACGCTACGAAGCCATGCGCACCCAACGCCAAACCGAGTTCCGCGCCATCCTCGACCGCTGGAACCCCACCGACCTGGCCGACCTCGGCCGCCTCCTAACCCGCCTCAACACCGACCTCGGCTGACCCACCCCTCGCGCGCCCCGCGCGCGTGCTGGCGCCCGGCGCAGACGGACAGCTCGACAGGTAGTGCACCGCGAGACGCTGTACGCTCGGGCCCCAATCACGCTCAGGTGCACTACCCGGCCGGCGGACACCTCCTGTCGAGCTGTACCCCGCACATGGCTCGGACTCGCCGGCAGCCTGAGCCTGCTTGCGGGCCCGCGCAGGCGAGCGAGCTGGGGAGGATTGCTAACCCGATTCGGGGGTGAAATCCTCCCCGGCCTGGCGGTGGCGTAGCCACCGTCGAGCGCATGGGGTTGGCCCAGTGTCACTGAGTGCGATGCTTTGTCCACAGGGTGTGCATATGGTTGTGGAAACCAACCAATTGGGTATATAGTTGGGTTATGCAACTAGCTCAGCAACCCCTTGTCCCGGGGGTAGAGCGGGATGCGGCGGCTCAGGAACTGCTCGAAGGGGTCAGTTCTCTGGTGCGCGCCGTGCGGTGTATCGAGCATCGGCATCTGGCGAACGACGGCGGTCTGCGCCGGTCGGACGCGAGTGTGCTCAAGGTGCTGATGAAGGACGGTGAGCAGCGCGGCGGAGAGATCGCCGGGAAGCTCGGTGTCGACGCGTCGGTGGTGAGCCGGCAGCTGACCGCGCTGGAGGCCGACGGACTGGTGAGCCGTCGGCCGGACCCCGCCGACGCGCGGGTCGGGCTGGTCAGCCTGTCGCCGCACGGCAAGGCCCAGCTCGAAGCGCTCTACTCCTCCTACACCCGGCAACTGAGAACCGCCTTGGCGGACCTCGACGACGACGCGCTCATCGCGGCCGCTGCCACCATGCAGCGGGTCGCGTTCGCGATCACCGAGGCCAACAAGGTCGTGAGGCGAAACCCCAAGACTGGAGACTGATGACTGTCACCGAGACCCGGCAGCAGCAAACGCCCGCTGCGCCGGAACTCACCCACAAGGAGATCCTCGAGATCCTGATCGGCCTGCTCGCCGCGCTGTTCACGGCGATGCTGAGCTCGACGATCGTCAGCAACGCCCTGCCGACGATCATCGCCGACCTCGAGGGCTCCCAGACGCAGTACACCTGGGTGCTCACGGCGAGCCTGCTGGCCACCACCGTGTCCACCCCGATCTGGGGCAAGCTCGCCGACCTGATGAGCAAGAAACTGCTCGTCCAGGTGGCGATCTCGGTCTTCGTGATCGGGTCGGCGCTGGCCGGCCTGTCCCACAACGTGCCGTTCCTGATCGGCGCCCGCGTGCTGCAGGGTCTGGCGATGGGTGGTCTGATGGCGCTGGCCCAGGCCATCATCGGCGCCGCGATCCCGCCCCGGTCGCGCGGCCGGTACTCCGGGTACATGGGTGCCGTGATGGCGGTCGCGACCGTCAGCGGCCCGCTGATCGGCGGTGTCATCGTGGACACGTCGTGGCTGGGCTGGCGCTGGTGTTTCTACGTCTGCGTCCCGCTGGCCGTGGTCAGCCTGGTGATCCTGCAGAAGTACCTGCACCTGCCGGTGCTCAAGCGTGAGGTCCGCATCGACTACCTCGGCGCGGTGCTGATCAGCATCGCGGCCAGCCTGCCGCTGCTGTGGGTCACGTTCGCGGGCACGGACTTCGCCTGGATGTCCTGGCAGTCCGCGCTGTTCGTCGGCGGCACGCTGCTGGTCGGCTTCCTTGCTGTCGTGGTAGAGAACCGGGTGGCCGAGCCGCTGGTTCCGCTGAAGGTCGTCCGGGAGCGCACCACGGCGCTGGCGATCGTCGCCAGCCTCGCGGTCGGTGTCGCGATGTTCGGCAGCGCGCTGTTCCTCGGGCAGTACTTCCAGATCGCCCGCGGCTACAGCCCGACCGAGGCCGGCCTGCTGACGATCCCGATGATGCTCGGTTCGTTCGTCGGATCGGCGGGATCCGGCCAGCTGATCACCCGCTACGGCAAGTGGAAGCGGTACCTGGTGTCCGGCGGGATCCTGCTGCTCGGCGGTCTGCTGATCCTCGGCACGATCGACCACGCCACGCCGTACTGGCTGGTCGGGCTCGGCATGCTGGCGCTCGGCCTCGGGACCGGTATGACGATGCAGAACCTGGTGCTCGCGGTCCAGAACACCGTCGACGTCACGCAGATCGGCGCGTCCTCCGCGACCGTCGCGTTCTTCCGCAGCCTGGGCGGTGCGGTCGGCGTCTCGGCGCTCGGCGCGGTGCTCGCGGCCCGGGTGAAGGACCTGATCGTCGCCGGTGTCCTGGCCGGCCCGAACGGCGCCGAGGCCGCGCGCAAGCTGCAGGAGGGCGGAAGCGGTACGAGTCTGCTGGACGTCAACCACCTGCCGCCGCAGCTGGCCGAACTGGTCCGGCACGCGTACGGCGACGCGACAGGGCGGATCTTCCTGATCGCCGCGGCCTGCGCCGTGGTCAGCCTGGTCGCGGTCGTGTTCATCAAGGAGGTCCCGCTCCGCAAGACCGTCGCCAAGGTGGACGTGGCGGAAGACCTTTAGAGGCTGGGTGGTTCGAGACCGTCCAGTGAACGGGTGCGGATGATCGGTGAGCCGATCAGCCACAGAATGGCGAGCAGGCCGCCGGCGGCGGAGACGAGGAGGGTTTCGCGGACACCGATCCAGGTGCCGAGGAACCCTCCGACGACCGCGCCGAGCGGCCTGATGCCGTAGTTGATGCTGCTGAACGCTCCCGCGACGCGGCTGCGCATGTGGTCGTGGACGACCGCGGCCTGCAACGAGTTCAGCGGTACGTCGAAGCACATCACCGCGAACGCCCCGACGAACTCGGCGACCGCCAGCGCGACGGCCTTGGTCCACGTCGGCCCGCCGGCGAGCGCGGCGATCGCGATCGAGCCGGGGAACACGACCGCACCGACCGCGATCACCGGCCCCGCGCCGAACCGTTTGCTCAACGGGGATGCGGTGACGGCGCCCAGCAGCCCGCCGGTCGCACCGACGCCGAACGCGACACCGATGACGCCCGCCGAAAGGCCGAGGTTCCGGCTCGCGAAGAGCACCAGCAGCGCCATGCTCATCAGGTTGAAGAAGTTCACCGTGGTGGCGCAGCCCAGGCTGCGGCTGAGGTACGGGTGCTTGAGCACGTACCGCATTCCCGCACCGGCCCGGCGCAGCAGCGGTTCGCTGGACTCCTCCGAGGCCCCCGGCTCGACCTTGAGCCGGCTGATCTGGACGGCCGAGAACACGAAGGTCAGCGCGTCGACGACGATCGCGACCGGCGCGGTCAGCCACTGCACCAGCAGACCACCCACGGCCGGTCCGCCCATGAACGAGATCGACCGCGTCGCGGACAGCTTGCTGTTCGCCTCCAGGTACTGGTCGCGGTCGACGAGCCGGACGAAGAACGACGCGTACGCCGTGTTGAACAGGACATGCGCCGTCCCGGCCAGGATCGCGATCACATACAACTGGCCGAGGCCCAGCAGATCCAGCCAGTACGCGACCGGCAGGGTCAGCAGCAGGACCGTCCGGGCCAGGTCCGCCGCGATCATCAGCGGCCGCTTGTCCCGGCGGTGGTCGACCCAGGTGCCGATGAACAGGGACGCGATGTTCGGCAGCCACACCGCCGCGGTCAGGAACCCGACCTGGCTGGGGGAGGCGTCGAGCAGCGTCACCGCGATCAGCGGCAGGGCGAGCTCGGTGATCCGGTCGCCGAACTCGGAGACCGTCTGGGCTGACC
Organism: Kribbella sp. NPDC051936; assembly: GCF_040680955.1. Lineage (NCBI taxonomy): Bacteria > Bacillati > Actinomycetota > Actinomycetes > Propionibacteriales > Kribbellaceae > Kribbella > Kribbella sp. NPDC051936. Next base: position 302,459 of record NZ_JBFAXS010000004.1, read on the forward strand.
AGAATGTCCGGAACCGCTGGACGCGCCACAGGCTGGTGGCGGGCAGGGTCTTCATGGTGCCTCCGGCAAGGAGATGCGCAGGTGCCGGACCGGGCGGGCATCGTCCGGTACGTCGCCGGCGTCGCGGCGCTGGACGTAGGGAGCCAGCAGTTCTTCGATCGCGCTCTCGATCGCCTCGGCCTCGGCGAGCGTGAGCATCAGCAGCGTGTTGGCGGATCCGGCCAGCCGGCTCCACTCGGGGTCCAGGTTCGGCTCGGTCTCGACCAGCCACTGCTGGGCCGCTTCGAGCACCTGGTTCATCATCTCGGTCCGCAGCAGGCGGCCGGCCTCGGTGCCTTCCGGGGTGTCCGGCATCTCGTACCGGAAGCCGCGGGCGGCCGCGTCCCACCAGCGCTGCCTGCGGTCCGTCCCGCTCGGCGGCGGTACGTCGACCACCAGGCCGAACTCGGCCAGGTGCCGCAGGTGCCAGCTGGTCACCGAGGGGGAGGCGCCGACGTGCTCGGACAGCTGGGTGGCCGTCGCCGGCCCGTGCTTCTGCAGATAGCTGAGCGCGGCGAGCCGGACCGGATGCGCCAACGCACGCATCGCCTGCGGGTCGGTGATCTCGAAATCGCCGTACGGATTCCTGAGAGACATGTTTCGAGAGTAATCTCTCAGATCTCGGATCGGCAAGACCTCGCCAGCTCGACAGGAGGTGTCGGCTGATCGGACCGGATCGCCGGGGCGCTCAGGCGGGGACCTGGCGGCAGTGGGCGTATACGCCCTGTCGAGCTGGCAGGGAGTCAGGCGCGGACGGTCTTGCTCCAGATGTCGCTGATCAGGTCCGCGCGCATGCCGGCGCCGGTGTAGAGGGCGACGGCCGGCGTCGGGTTGCCGGCGTCGACGTGCAGGATCGTGCCGCGGCGTCCGGCGGCGGCGTCGATCGCGAAGGCGTTCCGCAGCAGGAACTTGGCCAGCCCGCGGCCGCGCGCGGACGGCACGACACCGAGCCGCCCGACGTACCCGCAGTTGTCGGTGCTGACGAAATTGTCGTTGCACTCGGTCATCCCGGCGGCCAGCCCGTCGACCTTGGCGATCGTCACCTGCGACCAGTCGAACGTCGACCGGCTCTCCCGCGACGCGGCCCACTCCTCGAACGGCCGCGGCTGCGTCCCGGGCTGTGTCGCGAACGCCTCCATCAGTACGGCGTGCGCCGCCCGGCGGCTCGCCTCGTCCGGAGCACCCCGCCGTACGACGACGCCGTCCGGTACGGCGGGTGGCGGGACCGGGCCGTCGAAGGTGATCCGCATCCGGTGCGTCGACGTACTGATGGCAAACCCGTGCGCGGCGACCGCCGCGGCGAGTCGCTCGTCCTGACGGATGACGCCCACACGCACCACGACCTCGCGACCGGTCTGCGAGCCGACCTCCGTGGCCCGGCGCTCGACCTGTTGCAGGAGCCAGTCGAGGACCGCCGGGTCCTCGCTCAGGATGTCGACATTCACGTGCGTGCCGCCGGTGATCGCGACCGCGGTGGCCGAACCGGCGAACTCGCCGGCCGGCCCAGCCACCATCCAACCGTCCGTCGCGGGATCGATCCCTGGATCCCGCAGGTAGTTCGCGACGTCCTCAGGACTGTGTTTCGGAAAGCCGAGCAGTGCCGACGTGTAGGCGCCGGACCGCTCGGCGATCACTGCGGCGTCCTCCTGCCGCATCGGGCGCACGGTGTGACCGGCGGGGAGGTTCACACGCTCACCTCGCGCCGCCAGACCTCCATCACCAGCACCGGCTGCATGCCGACGGACAGGTACACGCCGAGCGCCGGGGTCGGGTTGTTGGTGTCGACATGCAGGATCGTGCCGGTTCGTCCGGCCGCCGCGTCGAGCGCGAACTGGTCGCGCAGCAGGAACTTCGCCAGCCCTTTGCCGCGAGCCTTCTCGAGGACGCCGAGGCGGCCGACGTAGCCGCAGTTCTCGTCCTCGACGAACTGGTCGTTGGACAGCCGCAGCGCCACCGTCTCGCCGTCGAGCTCCAGCAAGGTCAGTTGCGACCAGTCGAACGCGGAGTGATTCTCCTGCGCCGCATGCCATTCCTCGAACGAGCGCGGTGAGAAGCCGAACTGGCCCTCGAAGCTCGCGTTCAGTACGTCGTGTGCCGCGCGTCGGGTGGCTTCGTCGGGGGCGCCGCGGCGCACCGTGATGCCCTCGGGAACGTCCGGCACCGGGACTGGTCCGTCGTGGTCGATGCGCATCCGGTGGAACGTCGTACCGGACTGGAATCCGTGGTTCGCGAGGCGTTCCGCGCGGGCGGTGTCGGCGCGGTAGTTCACTGCGTCCAGCTGGACGGAGGCGTGCCCGTCGGCCCGGGCGAACTCCTCCGTACGCCTCAGGACGTTCTGCAGGAGGTACGTCTCGACGGTCAGGTCCGCGGTCACCACGTCCAGGTCGAGCTGGCTGTGGTCACCTTTGCCGAAGATCGAGCCGTAGCCCACGAGGCGGTCGCCGTCGAAGACCAGCCAGCCGTCGGTCTCCGGGGCGAAGCCGGGTTCGGTGAGTTCGTCCTCGGCGTCCTCGAGGGTGTAGTCGGCGAAGCCGACGACCGAGGTGTTGTAGGCCGACACCAGGTCCAGGACCGCCTGCGCGTCCTCCTTCGACGGCGGGCGGACGGTGTACGACGATGGGAGTACGGCGGTCATTCACACATGGTGATGAACGACCGCCGTACTGGCCAACTCAATTAGCAGGCCTTGTCCCACTCCAGCTCACACGTGGTCTGCGCGGTGCGCAGGCTCGACGTCGCGGCCGGCGGCGCCTGGTCGGACCAGGAGGCGAGCGTGACGCCGACGGCGTCCTCGATCGAGCGCGGGCTGACCAGGTAGTTGTTGCTGATCATCGAGAACACCAGCTTGCGCCCGTCCTTGTTCGTCACGTATCCGGACAGCGACGTGACGCCCGTGAGCGAGCCGGTCTTGCCGTGCAGGTTGTTGGCGGCCGGAGTGTTCCGCATCCGGCTGCGCAGCGTGCCGCCGACGAACCGGTCCGGGTTGCCGGCGATCGGCAGGGCGTCGTACCACTGCTGCCACCACGGCTCTCGCTGGGCGCCGATCAGGACATCGGTGATCGCGTCGGCGGTCACGTTCACCTTGCGGGACAGCCCGGAGCCGTCGGACAGGCGGATCCGGCTGGTGTCGACGCCGATGCTCTTGGCGTAGTCGGTGATGACGCCCAGCCCGGTCGGCCAGCTGCCCTCGGCGTCGACGACCGCGCCCATCGCCTTGACCAGGGTCTCGGCGTGCATGTTGTTCGACAGCTTGAGGAACGGCGTCATCAGTTCGCCGACGGTCATCGACTCGTCGCGTGCCAACCGCGCCGCGGTCGCCGGGGTCGCCGCGTTCTTGATCCGGCCGCTCACCGTGATGCCCTGGGCGGCCAGCGCGCGCCGGAACACGTCGGCGGCGTACAGCTCCGGCTCCCAGACCGTCACCCACTCCTGGCCGACCGACGCGTCGAGCGGCAGCGAGCCGGTCACCCGCACGACGTTCGTGCCGTGGTCACGCTCGATCGTGAGCGTGTTCGACGAGCCGGCCGCGCCGGTCGTGGCGGTGTTGACGAGCGTGATCGCGCCGTTCGCAGGGACCAGGTTCAGCTTCACCGGCGCACCCGCGGCGGCGCCGGGGCGGCTCTCGACGATCGCCGTACCGGAGTCGTAGTCCGTGTTCGGCGCGAGCGTGAGCGCGGAGATCTGGGCGTTGTAGTAGAACGGCTCGTCGTCCCAGGCCCAGCTGTCACCGAGCCGGACGTGGTCGAAGTACGTGTCGTCCGCGATCAGGTCGCCGTACACCCGCCGGACACCGGCCGCCTTGAGCTGCTGGGCCAGGCCGGCGTAGTCGGACTCGAGCGCGGTCGGGTCGCCGTACCCCTTCAGGTAGAGATTGCCGAGCAGTTGTCCACCGCGGACGGGTGCGGTGGCGAGGACGTCGGTGTGGAAGCGGTACGACGGGCCGAGCACGTGCATCGCGGCCGTCGAGCTGAACAGCTTGGTGTTCGACGCGGGCAGCATCCGCTGGCCGCCGTTGCGGTCGTACAGCGTCTCGCCGGTGGCCGCGTCGCGGACCACGAGCGCGACCTGCGAACCGTCGTACCGGCTGTCGTTCAGCAGACCGTCGAGCTGCTGCTGTAATGCAGTCGCTTGTACTGCGGTAGGCGCCGCGACGGACTGGGTGACGACGCCACCCACCGCTGCTGCGACCGCCGCGACCGCGGCGATCATCCCTCTCGGTAAACGACTCACGAGGCACTCCCTCAAACCAGGCGGAAACCAACTAGCGGGAGTCTCCACCCAAGGTTCCTTCGGGTCCAGCGATTGAGGCCTCGCGTTTCAGGTGAATCGATGTAAAAGTTGGCTCCACAGGTAACCGCCCCACCTGAGGAGTCACCCATGAAACGACTTCTGGCAGCGTTGCTCGCTGTCTTCAGCCTGACCGCCGTTCTCTCGCCCACGGTCCACGCCGCCACCACGGCGGCCGTCTTCCCGAGCGAGATCATCGGCGAGAACTTCCCCGACCCGGACCTCTTCGAGCAGAACGGCACCTGGTACGCGTACGCGACCAACGGCAGCCGCGGCACCCTCCCGGTCGCGACCGCGCCGAGCGCCAACGGGCCGTGGACGGTCCGCGGCGACGCGATGCCCGGCGGCCCGTCGAGCGCCTGGGCCCAGCCTGGCCGCACCTGGGCACCGGACGTCTACCCGAACTCCGACGGGACCTACACGCTCACCTACACCGCCTGGCACAAGGCCTCCGGACGGCAGTGCATCGGCGTCGCCACCGCCACGAATCCGCTCGGCCCGTTCCAGCCCGTCGGCACGGCGCCGTTGATCTGTCCGCTCAACCTCGGCGGCGCGATCGACGCGAACACGTTCGTCGCCAACGACGGCACCCGCTACCTGGTCTGGAAGAACGACGGCAACGCGATCGGTCAGCCGTCGACGCTCTGGCTGACCCGGACGACGGACAACGGCAAGACTCTCGTCGGCGGCAACACCGCGATGCTCACGTCGAGCGGCGTCATCGAGGCGCCCGACCTCGTGCAGCGCGGCAGCCAGTACGTGCTGTTCTTCTCCGGCGGCGGGTACAACGACTGCAACTACCTCACGTCGTACGCGACCTCCAAGACGCTGAGCGGCCCGTGGACGACCGCGTACCGGCCCTTGATGACGACCGCGACGTTCGACAACCACGTCTGCGGTCCGGGTGGCGCCGACGTCGTCGGGGGCAAGGTGTTCGTCCACGGGTGGGTGAACGGCGGCCGGCACCTGTACGTCGCTGACATCGGGTACGCCAACGACTACCCGGTGGTGCGCGGCAGCCGGGTCCGGTACGAGGCGGAGCGCGGGACGCTGAACCACTGCGTCGTCCGGTCGAACGCGGCCGGCGCCTCGGACGGGAAGGTCGTCGCGTACATCGACTACGCCGACTCCTGGGTGGAGAACTCGGTGTTCGCGCCGGTCGCGGGCAGTTACACGCTCCATGTCGGGTACGCCAACGGTTCCGCGTCCACCGCCAGCCACGGCCTCGTTGTCAACGGCAACAATGCGGGATCGGTCAGCTACCCCGTCACCGGCTGGGACAACTGGCAGCAGAGCTCGGTCTCCGTCACGCTGAAGGCCGGCTGGAACACGATCCGGCTGACCAAGGGCACCCTGTACACGGAGGTCGACTACCTCGAGGTGCAGTAAAGCTGTCGCCGCGACCCCGTAGTCTCGTACTGCACAGAGCACTACGGGGAAGCAGGCGATGGCGAAACCACCAGAACAGGTGTCCAAGGCCCGGCGCGGGCGTCCGGTGTGGCTGGACCTGCGCCGGACCGGCCGTGGCCTGCAGGCGATGCTCGTCGGCGGCCTGCTGTCCCTGATCTCGCTGGTGATCACGTTCTGGCTGCTGCCGCAGATCAGCAGCGACGGCCGGCTGCCGATCCTCCGGCTGGTCGTCCTGATGGCGGTCTTCTCGGTGCTGATGCGCTGGGTGCTGGCCGGGGTCGCGGTGCTGATCGGGTCGATCGGCGTCCTGGTCGGCGGCCTGCTGTCACAGTTCGCGGTCGTCTACCTCGGCATCACCGCGGATCCCGGCGTCGACCTGCACGGCGGCGTCGAGGCGCCGCTGCTGGTTGCCATCGTGATGTCGACGGTGAGCGCCTTCGTCGGCTGGGTCGCGTACGCGGGCAGTGACGACGCGTACGTGGCGGAGGTGATGCGGGTCGTGCACCGGCGCGCCCGGCGGATCGAGCCCGCGCCGCGGACCGGGATGCTGATCGTCCAGATCGACGGCCTGTCCGCGCCGCTGCTGAACTGGATGGTCCTGGCCGGCAACCTGCCGAACCTCGGCGGCTGGATCCGGGACGGCAGGCACTCGATGCTCGCCTGGCACACCGGCGTACCGGCCACCACGCCGGCCAGCCAGGCCGGGATCCTGCACGGCGGGTCCCGGCACATCCCGGCGTTCCGGTGGTACGAGAAGGAGACCGGCCGGGTGATGGTCACCAACCGCGGCCGGGACGCGGCGGAGATCGAGGCCCGGATGTCCACCGGGCGCGGCCTGCTCGCCGACGGCGGCGTCAGCATCAGCAACAACTGGTCCGGCGACGCGGACAAGTGCGAGCTCGTGTTCAGTCGCGCCGGCCTGCCGAACAGCCGCAGCCGCGGGTACGTCCGGTTCTTCTCCAGTCCGCAGGGCGCCGCCCGCGGCCTCGTGCTGTGTGTGGCGGAGATGATCAAGGAACTGCACCAGGCCCGCCGGCAGCGGGTCCGGCACCTGGTCCCGCGGGTGAAGCGCGGCGGTGGGTACATCTTCCTGCGGGCCGTGACCAACGTGCTGCTCCGCGACCTGAACGTCTCGCTGATCACCGACGAGCTGGTGAAGGGCACCCCGGTGATCTACTGCGATTTCGTCGACTACGACGAGGTGGCGCACCACGCCGGCCCGACCCGCGCCGAATCGCTGCAGACGCTCGAGGGCCTGGACCGGGTGCTCGGCGCGCTGCAGCGGATCATCGACACCCTCCCGCACTCGTACGAGATCGTCGTGCTGTCGGACCACGGCCAGAGCCAGGGCTCGACATTCCTGCAGCGGTACGGCCGGACCCTCGCCGAAGTGGTCGACGACCTGGTCGACACCACCAAGGAGCCGGTCCAGGCGGTCGGCAAGTCGGAGGGGTGGGGCCCGGTCAACGCGTTCCTCACCGAGCTGAGCATGCGCCGCAGCGTCGCCGGCTCCGTGACCCGGCGGGCGCTGCACGTGAAGACCGGCGAGGTGGAGCTCGGCCCGAAGGACTGCGAGCCGCAGCTCGCCGCCGACGAGCAGATGGTGGTGACCTCGTCCGGCAACCTCGCGCTGATCTACCTCGCGACGACGCCCGGCCGGGTGCCGCTGGAGGAGATCGAGCTGCTGCACCCGAAGCTGATCCCGGGTCTCGCGACCCATCCGGGCATCGGGTTCGTCGTGGTCGACTCGCTGGCCGAGGGACCGGTGGCGATCGGCAGCGCCGGGGTCCGGGTCCTGCGATCCGGTCGCGTCGAGGGCGAGGACCCGCTGACGCGGTACGGCGTCCTCGCCGCCGCGTCGATGCTCCGGCAGGCGGAGATGCCGCACAACGGCGACCTGGTGGTGGTCAGCCGGCTCGACGACTACACCCACGAGGTGGCGGCCTTCGAGGAGCTGGTCGGGTGCCACGGCGGGATCGGCGGCTGGCAGACCGAGGCGGTGCTGGTGCACCCGAGTCGCTGGGCGCTGGCCGAGCCTCCCGTAGGCTCCGACGAGGTGCACGAGGTGCTGATCGGCTGGCTGGAGAAGCTGGGGCAGCGCAAGGACCTGGACGAGCCGATCGAGTCGAAGGTGGAGGCCTGAAGCGTGCGAGTGAAATGCGCGTGACGTGGTGGGGGCACGCCACCACCACGATCGAGGCGAACGGCACACGGCTGCTGACGGACCCGGTGCTGACGTCGCGGATCGCCCACCTGCGGCGCCGTCGCGGTCCCGCGCCGGCGCGGGAGGCGAGGCGCTGCGACGCGGTCCTGATCTCGCACCTGCACGCCGACCACCTGCATCTGACCTCGCTGCCGCTGGTCGCGTCGGACGCCGCGCTCATCGTGCCGCGCGGCGCGGCGAAGCTCATCCACGCCGACAGCGGCCCGGAGTACTCGGACCGCTGCATCGAGGTCTCGCCCGGCAACCAGGTCCGGATCGGGTCGCTGGAGATCACCGCGGTCACCGCACACCACGACGGGCGCCGGCTGCCGTGGTCGTCGTACTCCGCGCAGGCCCTCGGGTACCGGGTCGACGGCTCGCCGAGCGTCTGGTTCGCCGGCGACACCGACCTGTACGACGGGCTCGCGGCCGAGGCCGGGTCGGTCGACGTGGCGCTGGTCCCGGTCGGCGGGTGGGGGCCGTCGCTCGGGCCTGGTCACCTGGACCCGGTCCGGGCTGCCGAGGCGGTCCGGCGGGTCGGCGCCTCGACGGCGGTGCCGGTCCATTTCGGGACGTTCTGGCCGATCGGCTGCGACTGGATCAAGCCGGAGCTGTTCCTGCCGCCGGGGGAGAGGTTCGAGGCCGCGATGAAGCAACTCGATCCCGAGGTGAAGGTGAAGGTCCTCGCGCCCGGCCAGTCGATCGAGGTGCCTGTGTGACCGGGGACACCAAGTTCGACCTGTGGTACTTGTTCGCGTTGGCCGGCGCTGTGCTGCTCGGTGCGGTGCTGCCCGTGCTGCCGACGGGTGCCGCGGTGTCGGCGGGCGCCGTCCTGGCCTCCCACAACAACCCGATCGGGCTGGCCGGCGTGCTGCTCGCGGGCGCCGCGGGCGCGTATGTCGGGGACCTGATCGTGTACGCCGGCTGCCGCTTCGGCGGTGAGCGGCTGGCCACACGGGTGGGGTGGCTGCGCAACAACGGGTCGCTGGACTCGCTTCGCGCGCGTTTGTCCGAGCACGAGATCGGCGTGCTGCTCACCTCCCGGCTGATCCCGGGCGGCCGGGTGCCGGTGCTCCTGGCGGCCGGTCTCGCCGGCTACAAGTGGGAGCGGTTCGCGATCGTCGACCTGGCCGCGTCGTCGCTGTGGGCGGCGGTCTACATGGCCATCGGCCTGCTCGGCTACGCGCTCTTCGACGAGCCGTGGCAGGGCGTGCTGGCGGCGATCGTCCTGGTCATCCTGACCACCGTGGTGAGCGGCGTGGTCCAGCGTGCGCGCCGCAACCGGTCACACGCCGAATGACGCGTTGCGGAGCCGCTCGACCGTCTCCGCGTCACCGTCCAGCTGGACGTCGGCGACCTGCTGCCGCCCGAAGCAGAACAGCACCAGCTCGCCCGGCTCGCCCGTCACGGTGACCGAGCCGCGCTCGTTCGGCCGCTTCGCGACGGACGTCGTACCGTCGGGGCGCCGCAGCACCAGGCCGCTCGGCGACTTGCGGGTCATCGACTTCGCGGCCAGCCGCACCGCCTTCCACAGACCGTCCTGCTGCTCGGCGGGCAGCTCGCGCACCTCGTACGCCGGTTGCGCGCGCCGCACGTCCTCGTGGTGGACGAAGTACTCCGTGGTGTTCAGCTGGTGCCCGAGTTTCGGCAGCGCGTAGATCGAGACCGGCGGCGGCCCGTTGCGGACCTTGCCGACCACCTCGGCGAAGCCGTAGCGCTCCTTCGCGCGCCGCATCCGCCGCTCGGTGGTGTCCGCGAGCGCCGGGATCACGATCCCCGGCCCGGCCATCGGATCGGCCTCGCGGACGTACAGATGGACCGCCAGGTCGTAGGCGTCCCAGCCCTCGCACAGGGTCGGGGCGGCCGGTCCGACGGCTTCGAACAGGTCACACAGAGCGAGTCGTTCCACCCGGCTGTAGTCGGTCACAACTCGATCGTAGTTGTCCGTGGCGAGTGGCAGAATGTCAATCGTTGTCATGTCTGAGTCCCATTGATGCACCTGACTGCCCTGGAGCGTGTCTTGCCTGTCCCGAAAGTCCCGGAAAAGGGCAGCGTCACCCGCCGGGGGTTCGCCGTTCTGCGGGTGGCGATCTGGGAGGAGCCGGGGATCTTCGCGCTGTCCGTGCTCGCCGCGATGCTCTACGGCGCCATGACGGTGGCCGGCGGCTGGGCGCTCGGCTGGGCGACGGACCACGTGCTGCGGCCCGCGTTCGAGAGCGGTGAGACCACGGCCGGCGCGATCGGGTCGCTGATCGGCCTGTTCATCGGCATCGCGATCCTGAACGCGATCGGCGTCGTCGGGCGGCGGCTGGGCGCCGGTGTGATGCAGTTCCGGCTGCAGGCGACGTACCGGCGACGCGTCACCCGGCAGTACCTGAAGCTCCCGCTCGAGTGGCACCACCAGCACTCGACCGGCATGTTGCTGTCGAACGCCAACGCCGACGTCGAGTCGACCTGGTTCGTGATCGCGCCGCTGCCGATGGCGATCGGCGTGATCGCGATGCTGGTGTTCGCCACCGTTGCGATGTTCGCCGCCGACGTCTGGCTGGCGCTGGTCGGCTGCCTGGTGTTCCCGCTGGTCTTCGTCGCGAACGTGATCTTCCAGCGGTACCTGCAGCCGCTGGCCACCCGGGCGCAGCAGCTCCGCGCGGACGTCTCCGAGGTCGCGCACGAGTCGTTCGACGGGGCGCTGGTGGTGAAGACGCTGGGCCGGGAGTCGGCCGAGACCGAGCGCTTCCGCGGCCCGACGTACGCGCTGCGGGACGCGAACATCGCGGTGAACAAGGCCCGCGGCCTGTTCGACCCGGTGATCGACGGCCTGCCCCGGCTCGGCGTGCTCGCGGTGCTGCTGGTCGGCGTCGCGCGGGTGCGCTCCGGCGGCGCGGACGCGGGTGACGTGGTGCAGGTGGCGTTCCTGTTCACGCTGATCGGGTTCCCGATCCGGGCGCTCGGCTGGGTCCTCGGTGAGCTGCCGCGGTCGGTCGTCGGGTGGGACCGTATCCAGCGGGTGCTCACGGCCGAGGGCGGCACGGAGTACGGCGAGGAACGGCTCACGTCGACGAAGGCGGCCCGGTTGGAGGTCGGCGGGGTCCGGTTCGGGTACCTGCCGGATCGCGACGTGCTCGCCGGTGTGGGCTTCGCCGTCGAGCCGGGCCGGACGGTCGCGGTCGTCGGCCCGACGGGCGCCGGCAAGTCGACGATGACCACGCTGCTGACGCGGTTGGTGGACCCGGAGCAGGGCGCGGTGAAGATCGACGGGATCGACCTGCGGGACCTGGCCCGGGACGAGCTGGCCGGATCGGTCGCGCTGGTGGCGCAGACCGCGTTCCTGTTCGACGACACGATCCGCGGCAACATCACGCTCGGCGGTGAGTACAGCGACGACGACGTGTGGGACGCGCTGCGGGTCGCGCAGGGCGACGGCTTCGTGAAGGCGCTGCCCGACGGGCTGGACACCAAGGTCGGCGAGCGCGGCACGACGCTGTCCGGTGGTCAGCGGCAGCGGATCGCGCTGGCCCGCGCGCTGGTCCGGCGGCCGCGGCTGCTGATCCTGGACGACGCGACGAGCGCGGTCGACCCGCAGGTCGAGGCGCGCATCCTCGCCGGGTTGCGCTCGGCCGTCCAGGAGGACTCCGGCGCGGCGACCACCGTGCTGGTGATCGCGTACCGGAAGGCGACCATCTCGCTCGCCGACGAGGTGCTGTTCCTGGACGAGGGCCGGATCCTCGCGCACGGCACCCACACCGAACTGCAGTCGTCCACACCCGCCTACCGGGACCTGGTCGACGCCTACGAGAAGGACGCCGAGCGCCGCGAGGAAGAAGCGGAGCTCGCAGCCGACATCGACGACCTGGACGCGGAAGGAGCATCAGCGTGAGTGCGGCCGAAGCCAGCCGTCTTGACCACGGTGACAACGCGGGTGGGCTGCAGACCCTGAAGGACGGCCTGAAGGTCTCGCCGGAGCTCGCCCGCGGGTGGTGGGTGACGGGGATCCTCGCGCTGACGATGACCGCCGGGCGGATCGTCGTACCGATCGCGGTGCAGCAGACGATCGACAAGGGCCTGTCCGGTCCGAAGGGCCCGGACATGTCGTACGTCGCCTGGATGTGCCTGATTTGCGCGCTCGGCGTGATCGTGACGGCCGGCGCGTCGTACCTGACGACCGTGCGGCTCGCCGTCAACTCCGAGCACGGCCTGGCCACCATGCGGATCAAGGCGTTCCGGCACGTGCACGACCTGCCGGTGCTGACGCAGAGCACCGAGCGCCGCGGCGCGCTGGTCAGCCGGGTCACCTCGGACGTGGACACCGTGTCGCAGTTCCTGCAGTTCGGCGGGTTCATCTTCCTGGTCAGCCTCGGGCAGATGCTGCTCGCGACGATCGTGATGTTCTTCTACTCCTGGCAGCTCGCGCTCGTCGTGCTGCTGTGCTTCATCCCGCTGTTCGCGAGCCTGAAGTACCTGCAGCGCGCGATGTCCGCGGCGTACGGCGTGGTGCGGGCCAAGGTCGGCGAGATGCTGTCCGCGATCGCGGAGCCGGTCGTCGGCGCCCAGGTGGTCCGCTCGTACGCGATCGAGCAGCGCACCCAGGACCGGATCGACGCATCGATCGAGGACTACCGCAAGACCGCGACCAGGGCGCAGGCGCTCACCGGTCTGACGTTCTCGATCGGCGGCCTGGCCGCCGGCCTGGCGAACGCCGGCGTCCTGACGGTCGGCGTGCTGCTCGGTGTCGACAAGCAGGCCACGCTGGGTGAGCTGCTCGCCTTCATGTTCCTGGTGGCCCTGTTCTCGGACCCGGTGCAGATCGCGACGCAGGTGCTGACCGACGCACAGAGCGCGTTCGCCGGCTGGCGCCGGGTGCTCGGCGTGATCGCCACGCCCGCCGATGTCGCGGACCCGGGCGAGGACGGCGTACAGCAGGCGCGCGGGCCGATCACGGTCGAGTTCGCCGACGTCGATTTCGCCTATCCCGAAGGCGAGCTGGTGCTGCGCGACGTCGACGTCCGGATCGCGCCGCACCGGCGGGTCGCCGTGGTCGGGGAGACCGGGTCGGGCAAGACGACGTTCGCGAAGCTGCTGACCCGGTTGATGGATCCGACCTCCGGAGCGGTGAAGCTGGACGGGGTCGACGCGCGCGAGATCTCGTTCGAGTCCCTGCGGGAGCGGGTCGTGATGGTGCCGCAGGACGGGTACCTGTTCGACGCGTCCCTGGCGGAGAACGTCCGCTTCGGGCGCCCGGAAGTGACGGATGCGGAGCTGGTTACCGCGTTCGAGTCGCTCGGGCTGACCGAGTGGCTGGAGTCGTTGCCGGACGGGCTGCAGTCGCCGGTCGGTCAGCGCGGCGAGTCGCTGTCGGCGGGGGAGCGGCAGCTGGTGGCGCTGGTCCGCGCGAACATCGCCGACCCGGACCTGCTGGTGCTCGACGAGGCGACCTCGGCGGTCGACCCCGGCACCGAGGTGCGGGTGAACGCGGCGCTCGAGCGCCTGATGGCCGGTCGTACGTCGGTCACGATCGCGCACCGGCTGTCGACGGCGGAGGCCGCCGACGAGGTCCTGGTGTTCGACGAGGGCGAGATCGTGGAGCGCGGACCGCACGCCGAGCTCGTCGGCGCGGGCGGCGTCTACACCCGGCTGCACGACAGCTGGATCGCGCAACGCAGCGCCGTTTGACGCGCTGAGACGACAGCACGCCGGCCGAGGCTCATGGTTCCCGGCCGGCGTGCGGATCGGTGGATCAGGGGGTCGGCGCAGCGCCGTTGCTCGGGCCCGGCTGCGGCACCAGCAGGAACTCGACACCGCCCTTGTCGTCGACCGCCGCGTCCAGGATCTTGTCGTCCAGCGCGTTCGCCGCGTTCTCCTCGAGGAAGACCCGCGCACCCGCCTCCTCGACCACCTGGTCGCCCGGTTGCGGAGCTTCTGTCGTCGTCACCGCGAGTGCCGGATCCGCCGGGTTGTCCTGCGAGATCCGCACCCCGGCACCTTCCGGCGCGCCCTCGACCCCGGTGATGCTCTTGATCACCAGCGTCGCGTTCTCAGTCAGGGTCAGCACAGCCCACTCCATCCGTCGATTTGTCACTAGCCCTCGCCCCGTGCCCGACCACCGAAACCTCAAACAGTCCTTGAGCCCCGACCAACCACAGAACACCCCCGAAAACGGTTGACCGGTGCTCAAGGTCACGCGGCGTCGGCGTGCGGCGGCGGTACGGCGCGCCACTGGGGTGGCTCGGTGGTGCGGGACACGCCGCGAGCGAACCCGGCGCGCAGCCGCGCGATCAGGTCCGAGCGCGGATCGACGACGTCCTCCCATCCGAAATGCACCAGTTCGACACCGCGGTCACCGATGAGTTGGTCCCGGCGATGGCTCCTGCGGAGTAGCTGCCGGCGCTCCGCCGGGCTGTTCGCTTCGTACTTCGCGAGTCCGTCCGCCTCCCCGACGGTCCGGAACCAGGGCCACCAGAAGTCGACCCGCTCGAGCATCCAGGTGAGGCCGTCGAAGAATTGCACCTGTAGCAGCGGCGCGGGCAAGCCGGCTGCCGCGAACCGGACCCTGGCGATCGACTCCAGAGCGGACTCCGCGGACGGGTTGCCGAATGCGATCGCGTGCTGAGCTCGCCGGATCCCCGGCCAATGGTGCTGGCGCTCGGCGACCGCGTGGAGTTCCTCGATGGTCGTACCGCTGCGCAGAGCGCCGTCGACCGTCACGATCGATTCGCGCAGCGGCAGTTCCCGGGCGAGGTCGACAACGGTCCGGGCGACGCCGGTGAGCGGCAGCCATCCATGGCCTGAGAGGTCCACGGGCGCCAGACCAGCACGTCGTACGACGATGTCCGCCCGCCGCTGATTGCGCGGAGCCTCGGGCGGACGGGTCAGCCAGGTCGCCCCCATCGGGACGCTCCCGGCATGGCTGCGGTCGGTCCACACCGGGATCCCGGCCAGCCGGGCCGCGCTGAAATGACTGACGACCGAGCCCGGGTAAGCCGCCTGCGCGCACGCGACCGGTGCGAGCTCCTCGTCGAGCCGGCCGTCGACGTAATGGCCGTGGTGATGTCGCAGCGTGCCACGCCGTACCAGGCGTCGGAGGTCGGCGTCTCCGAGCCCGATCCGGAGCAGGGCGTGGCGCCGCTGCGGAGTCCGCGTGATGACGTGCAGCCGTTCGCGCACGTCGTACCCGAGCCGATCCATCCACCCACCCTCTCCCCACCGACGCCGCCCCCGCATCCCCCATCCACCACCCTGTGGAAAACCTCTTTGAGCCCGCCTCAACCGAATCTCCCCGCGATGTTTGGTTGGTGGGAGCTCAAGGCGGTGCCGGCGTGGTCGGTGGGGGCACAAAGCGGCGCGGGGCGGGGGTGCGGTGCGGGAAGTCGCGTGCGGACGGCCGGGGGAATGGTGTGTGATCGGGGGATGGGTATCGAGTTGAGTACGCCGGGGATCGGTGAGCTGGGGGATGTGGTGGCGGTGTTGCGGGAGTGGCAGCGGGAGGATGTGCCGTTGCAGTTGCACCCGGGGGACCTCGGCTGGTTCTGGCGGTTCGGGGAGGACCGGACGGCGGCGGCGACGCGGGTCTGGCGCCGGGGCGGGCAGATCGTCGCGATCGGGATGCTCGACGAGCCGGACTGGCTGCGGATGTCGATCGCGCCGGACGTCCAGCGTGACGAGGAACTCGCGCAGCGGATCGTCGACGACGTGTCCGCGCCCGCGACGGGCGTGCTGATCGAGGGCAAGGTGTACGTCGAGACGCCGATGGGGGCGCTCGTCCAGGACCTGCTGTTCAAGGACGGCTGGAACGCCGACGCGCCGTGGGTGCCGCTGCGCCGCGACCTGACCGACCCGGTACCCGACCCCGGCGCCCGGGTGGACGTGATCGGCGCGGAGGAGGCACACGAGCGGACCGGCGTCCAGCGGGCGTCCTTCGACGGGTCGACCTTCACCGACGACCGCTGGTTCGCGATGTCCGACGGCCTGCCGTACGCCGAAGCGCGCTGCCTCGTGCTCCGCAACGAGATCGGCGAGTCGGTGGCCGCGGCGACCGTGTGGTCGGCCGGCGAGGGACGCCCCGGCTATATCGAGCCGATGGGCGTCCACCGCCTGCATCGCGGCCGCGGCTACGGCACCGCGATGGTCCTCGGTTGCGCGCGGCACCTGCGGGAGATGGGCGCCTCCAGCATCTACACGGTTACGCCGGCCACCAACGAGGGGGCGGTCGCGACGTACCAGGCCGCCGGGATGCAGGCGCTGGACGAGATCCGCTCCCAGTACCGGGAGGCCTAGGCCGCGACGTCGTCCGCGGCCCGGAGCACTCGCAGGATGTTGCCTCCGGCAAGTTTGTCGAGGTCCTCGGAGCTCCAGCCGCGGCCGGCCAGCGCCTCGAACAGCACCGGGTACGACGCCACGTCGGGCAGCTCCACCGGGAACTCGGGGCACCCGTCGTAGTCGCCGCCCAGCCCGATGTGGTCGACGCCCGCCACCTCGCGGACGTGCTCGACATGCGCGACCACGTCCGCCAGCGTGGTCTGCGGCTTCGGCACGCCGTAGCTCTCGGCGAGCTTCGCCTGGTTCTCCGGGTTCAGCGGGTTCAGGCCCTGGTCCTGGGCCGCCTCCCGGGCGCCGGCGACCCAGTCGACGTACGCCTGTGAGGTGAAGTACGGCACGAAGGTCACCATGCAGACGCCGTCGTTGCCGGCCAGCGTCTCGAGTACGTCGTCGGGCGCGTTCCGGGGTACGTCGCAGACGGCGCGCGCCGACGAGTGGCTGAAGATCACCGGCGCGCTCGTCACCCGGAGCGCGTGCCGCATGGTGTCGGCGGAGACGTGCGAGAGGTCGACGAGCATGCCGATCCGGTTCATCTCCCGGACGACCTCCTCGCCGAACTCGTTCAGCCCGCCGAGCACCGGTTCGTCGGTGGCCGAGTCGGCCCAGGACACGTTGTTGTTGTGGGTCAGCGTCATGTACCGGACGCCGAGCGCCCGCATCACCCGCAGGACGCCGAGCGACTCGCCGATCGAGTGGCCGCCCTCCATGCCCATCAACGACGCGACCCGGCCCGCCTTGATCGCCGCCTCGACCTCGTCGGCGGTGTCGGTGAGCTCCAGGTCCGCCGGGAAGCGCTGCACCAGCCGCCGGACGAAGTCGAGCTGCTCGAAGGTACGCCGGACCGCGTGCTCGTCCTGCGGCACCCACAGGGACCAGAACTGCCCGCCGACCTGACCGGCCCGCAGCCGGGGGATGTCGGTGTTCAGCGCCGGCACCGAGCCGCCCAGGTCGTACGCGTCCAGGTCGTAGCCGCACAGTTCGTAGAAAGCGATCGGCAGGTCGTTGTGCCCGTCGATCACCCGGTATTCGCTCAGCGTCATCCGGACACCTTCATCCGGACCGTGGTCAGAAGGCAACCCCGGATCGGGGACAATGGGTGGGTGACTATCGACGAGTTGACCTTCGACGCGGCCGGTCTGATCCCGGCGGTGGTGCAGCAGTACGACACGCGCGAGGTCCTGATGGTGGGCTGGATGAACGCCGAGGCGGTCCGCCGGACCGCGGCGACCGGGCGGAGCACGTTCTGGTCGCGCAGCCGGCAGGAGTACTGGGTGAAGGGCGAGACCAGCGGCCACCGTCAGCACGTGAAGCAGCTCCTCGTCGACTGTGACGCCGACACCCTGCTCGTGCTCGTCGACCAGGAAGGGCCGGCCTGTCACACCGGCACCCGCAGCTGCTTCGAGCACGGCGAGATCGAGGTGACGGCCGCGTGACCGCGCCGGACCTGGAGACCTTCCGCGAGTACGCCAAGGACCGCCGGGTGATCCCGGTCACGCGCCGGCTGCTGGCCGACGCCGAGACACCGATCGGGGTGTACGGCAAGCTCGCCGCCGAGCGCGAAGGCACGTTCCTGCTGGAGTCGGCGGAGAACGGCGGCGTCTGGTCGCGGTACTCGTTCATCGGCGTCCGTTCCGCCGCGACGCTCACCGAGCGCAACGGCGAGGCCGTCTGGACGGGTAACCCGCCCGTCGGCCTGCCGGACCACGGCGACCCGCTGCGGGCGCTCCGCGAGACGCTGGAGATCCTGCACACGCCGCGGCTGCCGGACCTGCCGCCGCTGACCGGCGGCATGGTCGGCTTCCTCGGGTACGACGCCGTGCGCCGCCTGGAGCGGTTGCCGGACACGACGACCGACGACCTCGGCCTGCCCGAGCTGACGTTCCTGTTCGCGACCGACCTGGCCGCTCTCGACCACGAGACCGGCGAGATCTGGCTGATCGCGAACGCGGTCAACTGGGACGACTCCGACGAGCGCGTCGACGAGGCGTACGCCGACGCCGTGCGGCGCCTGGACGCGATGGAGCGCGACCTCGCCCAGCCGACCCCGTCGTACGTCGTGCGCGCCGACCGGCAGGCCCAGCCGGAGCCGCACCGGCAGCGCTCCAGCGCGGAGTACCGGCAGGCCGTCGAGCACGCCAAGGAGGAGATCCGCGCGGGCGAGGCGTTCCAGATCGTCGTCTCGCAGCGGTTCGAGCTGCAGAGCAGTGCGTCCGCGCTGGACATCTACCGGGTGCTGCGCCGCTCCAACCCGAGCCCGTACATGTACCTCGTGCGGCTGGACGGGTTCGACATCGTCGGCTCCAGCCCGGAGGCCCTGGTGAAGGTCACCGAGAACAAGGTGATCCTGCACCCGATCGCGGGCACCCGCCGCCGCGGCGCCACGCCGGAGGAGGACCACGCCCTGGAGGAGGAGCTCCGCGCGGACGTGAAGGAACGCGCCGAGCACCTGATGCTCGTCGACCTGGGCCGCAACGACGTCGGCAAAGTCTGCGCGCCGGGCACGGTCGAGGTCGTCGACTTCATGGACGTGCGGCGCTACAGCCACGTCATGCACCTGGAGTCGACGGTCACGGGGCAGCTGAAGGCCGGTCTGACCGCCTTCGACGCGCTCACCGCCGCGTTCCCCGCGGGCACGCTGTCCGGGGCGCCGAAGCCGCGCGCGATGGAGATCATCGACAAGCTCGAGATCACCCGTCGCGGCGTGTACGGCGGCGTCGTCGGCTATCTGGACTTCGCCGGTGACGCGGACACCGCGATCGCGATCCGCACCGCGGTGCTGCGCGGCGGGACGGCGTACGTCCAGGCCGGCGCCGGCATCGTCGCGGACTCGGATCCGGCCGCCGAGGACGCCGAGTGCCGGACCAAGGCGGCCGCCGTGCTCAACGCGATCGCGGTCGCGGGAACGTTCACCGACGTATGAGGCCTCAACGGATCGTCGACGTCCTCGCCCTGGCGGCGCTGGTGCTGCTCGGGCTGTCGGGGTACCTGACCTGGGTGTCGGCAGACCCCGGGAACGGCCGCAACGACGTCGTCCTGAACGGCTACACGATCACCAAGGCCCCGGTGACGCTCGCGCTCGCCGCGGTGCTGGCCGTCGTGGTGCTGAGGCTGGCGGGAACGGCGCTGCGGAGGGTCCTGGGCGGTCTGGTGGCGCTGCTCGGGTTCGCGGCGGTCGTCGTCGCCCTGGGCGTGCGCCCCGACGGCCCGGAACTGAGCCGGCTGCGGCCCGAGCTGAGCGACGTGCTGGCCGACCAGGTCACGCAGTCCCTGGGCCCGGCGCCGTGGTTCGCGCTGGCGGGCGGCATCGCGCTGGTCGCGGCCGGTCTGCTGACCGTGCTGACCGCGCACCGTTGGAGGCGGGCCACGGCCCGTTACGAGCGTGATCCGGCGGCGGCCGGGCCGGATCACGGAGCGGATCAGTGGAAGGCGATCGACGCCGGGGAGGACCCGACTCTCTGATCGCGGCGGGCTACCGCCACAATAGGACGGGACGACGAGGAGGAGTGGCGCCAACTATGGACAATACGGTGGCCGATCAAGGGGCGAGCCGGATCGAGGACGAGGCTCCGCACGATCTGCACGGCAACAGCCCGGCGGCGTGGACGGCGGTCGCGATCGTGCTGGTCGCGTTCACGCTCGGCGCCATCGCGATGGTGCTCGGGCCGAACTGGGTGCTGTTCTGGATCTCCGTCGGGATCGCGGTTCTGGGGGCGCTGGCCGGCAAGGTGCTGCAGCTGCTGGGCTTCGGGGTCCCGACCGACGGCGACCACTGAGGGGCGGACGGACATGACTGTGCTTGACGACATTCTCGCCGGGGTCAAGGCCGACCTCGCGGAGCGCCAGGCGCGGGTCAGCCTGGACGACCTGAAGCTCGAGGCCCAGCGCAAGCCCGACGCCAAGGACCCGATGCCGGTGTTCCGCGGCGACGGGATCGCGGTGATCGCCGAGGTGAAGCGGTCCAGCCCGTCCAAGGGCGAGCTGGCCGAGATCACCGACCCGGCCGCGCTGGCCGGGGAGTACGAGCAGGGCGGCGCCGCGGCGATCTCGGTGCTGACCGAGGAGCGCCGGTTCAACGGCAGCCTCGACGACCTGCGTGCGGTCCGCGGCCGGGTCGACGTCCCCGTGCTGCGCAAGGACTTCATCGTCTCGTCGTACCAGCTCTGGGAGGCCCGGGCGGCCGGTGCCGACATGGTGCTGCTGATCGTCGCGGCGCTCGAGCAGGAGGCGCTGGTCTCGCTGATCGAGCGGGCCCAGTCGATCGGCCTGTGCCCGCTGGTCGAGGTGCACGACGAGGAGGAGACCCGGCGTGCGGTGGACGCCGGAGCCCAGCTCATCGGCGTGAACAACCGCAACCTGAAGACCCTCGAGGTCGACCGGGACACCTTCGCCCGGGTCGCGCCGACGATCCCGACCGAGCTCGTCCGCGTGGCCGAGTCCGGGGTCCGCGGCCCGCATGATGTAATCGAGTTCGCGCGCGCCGGGGCCGATGTCGTCCTCGTCGGTGAAACTCTGGTGACCGGCCGCGACCCGCGCGCCTCGGTCGCCGACCTCGTCGCCGCCGGATCGCACCCCGCCATCCAGCAGCGGCACTAGAACGCCCGCCCGGTCCAAACGGTGCGGGGCCGTAACTCTCCCCGCGCCGTACGGGCCGGGTCGGAAGGTTTTGTCGGATGAGTACTGTGCTGCCCGACCAGTTCGGGCACTTCGGCCGTTTCGGCGGCAGGTTCATGCCGGAGGCGCTGATCGCGCCGCTCGACGAGCTCACCCAGGCGTGGCGTGAAGCCATGGCCGATCGTGAGTTCACCGACGAGTTCGAGCGGATGCTGCGCGAGTACATCGGCGCCCCGAGCCTGCTGTACGACGCGACCCGGCTGTCGGATGTCGCCGGCGCGCGGATCCTGCTCAAGCGCGAGGACCTGAACCACACCGGCGCACACAAGATCCGCAACGCGATCGGCCAGGCGCTGCTCACCAAGCGGATGGGCAAGCCGCGGGTGATCGCGGAGACCGGCGCCGGCCAGCACGGCGTCGCGACCGCGACCGCGTGCGCCTACCTCGGCCTGGAGTGCGTGGTCTACATGGGCGAGGTCGACACCGAGCGCCAGGCGCTGAACGTGGCCCGCATGCGGCTGCTCGGCGCCGAGGTGATCTCGGTCAAGACCGGCAGCCGGACCCTGAAGGACGCGATCAACGAGGCGCTGCGCGACTGGGTCGCGAGCGTCGACAAGACGCACTACATCCTCGGCACGGCGGCCGGTTCGCACCCGTTCCCGGCGATGGTCCGCGACTTCGTCCGCGGCATCGGCGACGAGGCCCGCGAGCAGTCGCTCGAGCTGCTCGGCAAGCTGCCGGACGCCGCGGTCGCGTCGGTCGGCGGCGGCTCCAACGCGATCGGGCTGTTCACCGCGTTCATCGGCGACCAGGACGTGAAGCTGTACGGCGTCGAGCCGGGCGGCGACGGGTTCGAGACCGGACGGCACGCGGCCACGATCAGCGCCGGCCAGGTCGGCGTCCTGCACGGTGCGCGGTCGTTCCTGCTGCAGGACGAGGACGGGCAGACGATCGAGTCGCACTCGATCTCCGCCGGGCTGGACTACCCGGGCGTCGGCCCGGAACACGCGTGGCTGGCCGAGACCGGGCGGGCGACGTACCGGCCGATCACCGACGCCGAGGCGATGGAGGCGTTCCGCCTGCTGTCCAGGACCGAGGGCATCATCCCGGCGATCGAGTCCGCGCACGCGGTCGCGGGCGCGCTCGACATCGCCAAGGAGCTGGGGCCGGAGGCCACCGTCCTGGTGAACCTGTCGGGCCGTGGCGACAAGGACATGGACACGGCCGCGACCTGGTTCGGCCTGGGCGAGGAAGGATCCGGCCGTGAGTGAGCTCGTTGCCCTGGGCAAGGCCGGGGCCGCGATCCGGACGGCGAACGACGAGGGCCGCGCGGCGCTCGTCGGGTACCTGCCGGCCGGCTTCCCGACGTACGACGGCGGTGTGGACGCGATCAAGGCCCTGGTCGACGGCGGCTGCGACGTCCTCGAGATCGGCCTGCCGTACAGCGACCCGGTGATGGACGGGGTCACGATCCAGCGCGCCACCGAGATCGCCCGCGCCGGCGGGCTGCGGACCCGCGACGTGCTCAGCACGGTCGAGAAGGTCGCGGCGTACTCCGACGTGCCGGTGCTCGTGATGACGTACTGGAACCCGATCGAGCGGTACGGCGTGGATCGCTTCGCGGCCGACTTCGCCGGGATCGGGGGAGCGGGGCTGATCACGCCCGACCTGATCCCGGACGAGGGCGCGGAGTGGATCGCGGCCGCGGACAAGAACGAGCTGGACAAGGTCTTCCTGGTCTCGCCGTCCTCGACCGACGAGCGGATCGCCATGACCACGGCCGCCTGCCGCGGGTTCGTCTACGCGACCGCTGTGATGGGTGTCACCGGCGCTCGGGACAAGCCGTCGGACCTGGCGGCGCCGCTGGTGGCCCGCACCAAGGCGGCGACCGGTCTGCCGGTCGGCGTCGGTCTCGGCATCTCGAACGGCGACCAGGCCGCCGGTGTCGCCGCGTTCGCGGACGCGGTGATCGTTGGCGCGGCCCTCGTCCGGTCGCTCGAGGAGGGCGGCCCGGCCGGTGTCCGCGCGCTCGCCGAGGAGTTGTCCGAAGGCGTCCGCCGGGAACCCCGTGCGACCGTTGCTCGTTAGTACCGCCGTGAGTCGAAACAGGAGCACCGCCGTCCTTTTCCTGGCGGCGGTGGCCCTGCTTGCCCTGGCGGGCTGCAGCGGCAAGGCGGAGAAGCCGGACAATCCGGGCGGCGCGATCATCCGCAGCAGCCAGGATCCGAACGGGTTGCGCGGCGCGACGCTCGACCGGCCGTACTCGATGCCCGCGGCCACCTTGACCGACACCGGCGGGAACCCGTTCAACCTGGTCACCTCGACCAAGAAGCCGGTCACGCTGGTGTTCTTCGGGTACACGAACTGCCCGGACGTGTGCCCGACCGTGATGGCCGACGTGGCGTCCGCGCTGACCAAGCTGGACCAGCAGGTGCAGGACCAGATCCAGATGCTGTTCATCACCACGGACCCGGCGCGCGACACCGGCCCGGTGATCCGCAAGTACCTGGACCGGTTCGACCCGTCGTTCGTCGGGCTGACCGGCTCGCTGACGTCGATCAAGGACATCGCCAAGGCCGTCGGCGTCCCGGTGGAAGGGATGCAGAAGCTGCCCTCCGGCGGGTACGAGGTCGGTCACGGAGCGCAGGTGATCGGCTTCGGGAAGAACGACAAGGCGACCGTGCTGTGGCTGTCGAACGCCGCGATCGGCGACCTCGTCCACGACTTCGGGAAACTGGTGGAGGCCAACCGGTGAAGTCGTGGGTCTCGCTGGTGGCGCGGCTCGTACTGGGCGGCGTGATGCTGGTGGCCGGCGCGCTCAAGGTGACCGACCCGGAGACCGCCGCGCAGGCGGTCCGTGCCTACGAGCTGCTCCCGTCGTCGCTGGTGCAGCCGGTCGGCTGGGGACTGCCGTTCCTGGAGATCGCGATCGGGCTGCTGCTGATCATCGGCTTCGGCGTCCGGGCCTCGGCGGCCGCGGCCGGTGTCTTCATGGTCGTGTTCATCGCCGCGGTGGCGTCCGCCTGGGCCCGTGGCCTGTCGATCGACTGCGGCTGCTTCGGCGGCGGTGGTGAGGTCGCGCCGGGGCAGACGAAGTACCTGCAGGAGATCCTCCGCGACGCCGGCCTGCTCGTGCTGGCCGGCTGGCTGTGGTTCAACCCCGTCAGCAAGTTCGCCGTCGTATCCGAGCCGCAAGGAGTCACCGCGTCGTGAGCAAGGCCAAGTCCCCCGTGAATCCGCTGCTGCAGCAGCAGAAGCGCCGGATCTCACCCGGGATCATCGTGGTGATCGTCCTCGTGCTGGCCCTCGGCGCCGGCGTCGGTGTGCAGTACTACCGCGGCCACTCGAAGGTCGAGGTGAGCTCGAACGGGCGTCCCGAGCCCGCGGTCATCACCGGTCCGGGCACGGCCGGCAAGGGCGTCACGGTCGGCACGAGCGGCGCCAAGGTCACCATCGACCTGTATCTGGACTTCCGCTGCCCGCACTGCGCGGAGTTCGAGGAGAAGACCGGCGCGACGATCGACAAGCTCGTCCAGGACGGTACGGCGACGCTGACCTACTGGCCGCTGCAGTTCGTGAACCCGGACGCTTCGCCGCGGCTGGCGAACGCCTTCGCCGCCGCGGCCGCGAACGGCAAGGCGCTGAGCTTCGTCGACGAGCTGTACGGCGACTTCTCGAAGTCCTGGACCACCGACCAGTTGATGGAGCTCGGCAAGCAGCTCGGGATCGGCGACGCGAGGTACCAGCAGGCCGTGCAGAACGACACGTACGCGAGCTGGCTGGAGTCCGTCGGCAAGGCCGCCGACGACCGGGGCGTGACCGGTACGCCGACCGTGTACGTCAACGGAAAGCAGCTGAAAGCCGACCAACTGACACCCGAAGGCCTGCAGCAGGCGGTGGACGCGATCGCATCGTGACCCTGCGTTCCTGGCCGTGGTCTGACGGGTCGAGTAGCGTCTCTCCTTGCCATGTCTAGTCTGAGTTCCGCCGTGTTGATTCCGGCGACCATTCCCAGTCCGAGCCAGGGTGTCTGGCACCTCGGACCGCTGCCGATCCGTGCGTACGCGCTGTGCATCCTGGCCGGCATCTTCGCCGGCTACTGGCTCGGCCGCCGGCGCTGGGTGGCGCGCGGCGGATCGGCGCCGGTGCTCGCCGACATCATGTTCTGGGCGATCCCGTTCGGGCTCGTCGGCGCGCGGATCTACCACGTCATCACCGACGCCGAGCTGTACTTCGGCGCCGGCAAGAACCCGCTCGACGCGCTGAAGATCTGGCACGGCGGACTGGGCATCTGGGGTGCGGTCGGCTTCGGCGCGCTCGGCGCGTGGATCGCGTGCCGGCGGGCGAAGGTGCCGTTCCTGGCGGTCGCGGACGTGATGGCGCCCGGGATCGCGCTGGCGCAGATCTTCGGCCGGTTCGGCAACTACTTCAACCAGGAGCTGTTCGGCCGCCCGACGAGCAAGCCGTGGGGCCTGGAGATCGCCTTCGACAACCGTCCGGCCGGGTACAAGGACTTCGCCACGTTCCAGCCGACGTTCCTCTACGAGGCCGTCTGGAACCTCGGCGTGGTCGCCCTGATCCTGCTCGCCGACCGCCGGTTCAAGCTCGGCCACGGCCGGGCGTTCTTCCTGTACGTCGCGGCGTACACCGCCGGTCGCGCGTGGATCGAGAACCTGCGCATCGACACCGTGAACCACTTCCTCGGCCTGCGGCTGAACGTCTGGACCGCGCTGATCCTGTTCGTGCTCGCGGTCGTGGCCTTCGTGATCAGCGCCAAGCGCTACCCCGGCCAGGAAGACATCAGCACCGGCCCGGCCGCCGGCAAACCCACCGGAGACGCGAAGAACGCCACCGAGCCGACCGACACCAAGCAGGACGACGCCCAGCCGAGCGAGGCGACGGCGGACGGCGACGCCGCGCCAGGATCTCCGGGCACCGGGGAAGGGGCTGCTGATGCGCCACCCGCCTCGGCGGGGCCGGCCGGAGGGCCGGCTGCCGAGGCGACCACCGCGAGCAACGGCGAAGGGTCTCGTGACTGAGACGCCCGAGGTTTCGGCCGAGCATCACGGCGACCACACGCACCGTGATGTCAACGGCGGCTGGCTGCGCCCGGCGGTGTTCGGCGCGATGGACGGCCTGGTCTCGAACTTCGCCCTGATCGCCGGCATGGACGGCGGCACCGCCTCGGGCTCGAAGTTCATCGTGCTGGCCGGCCTCGCGGGCCTCGCCGCCGGCGCGTTCTCGATGGCGGCGGGGGAGTACACCTCGGTCGCCTCCCAGCGCGAACTCGCGCGCGCCGAGATCGAGGTCGAACGCGCCGAGATCAAGAAGCACCCGATCGACGAGGAGATCGAGCTCGCCGAGACCTACCGGGCGAAGGGCCTCGACCCGGACCTGGCCAGCAAGGTCGCCAAGCAGTTCCACGCCGACCCCGAACAGGCCCTCGAGGAGCACGTCCGCGAGGAGCTCGGCATCGACCCCGGCGATCTCCCGAACCCGGTGGTCGCCGCCGCCTCGTCGTTCGTCTGCTTTGCCGTCGGCGCGTTCATCCCGCTGGCGCCGTACCTGCTCGGCGCCAACAGCGTCGTACCGGCCCTGATCCTTTCCCTGACCGCATTGTTCGTCTGCGGCGCTGTCGTCTCCCGCGTGACGAGCCGGTCCTGGTGGTACTCCGGCCTGCGCCAGCTACTCCTCGGCGGCGCCGCAGCAGCCCTGACCTACTTCGTCGGCACGCTCGTCGGCCCTGGAATCGGGTAGCGCGGGCGCTACCCTCGGGGTCGCCTCGGCGTCATGGTTCACGCCGTACGGGTTCGCCTAGCTTGTGCCCATGAAGAGGCTCGCCGTTCTCGCAGTCGCGCTCGTCGTCGCCTTCGTCGTTGCTCCAGGCTTGCTCGCGAGCGATGCGGCGACCGCCGACCTGAGGAGCGAAGGACACCTGGTCGGTGCCTTCCGCAGCGGGTTCGTCACGTACTGGGGCTCCGGCGAGCGGAACTTCGACCAGGGCCTGCAACGGGTGGTCGACTACTGGTTCCGCTATCACGTGGCCAAGGGAGTGCTCGCCGGCGCGCTGCTGGTCGTGCTCGTCGCGCTCGCCGTGCAGATCTGGCAGGCGTTCCTGCGGACGCACGGGCTGCGGGCGGCGGGGCTCGCGGTGAGCGGTGTCCTGTCCACGGCGCTTGCCGTGGTCTCGCTCGCGGCGGTCATGGCCAACGTCCATGGAATGGCGGCGCCGTTCGGCTCGCTGCTGCCGATGCTGTTCGGAGCCCCGGCCGGTCCGTTGGACGGCACGCTCGGGCAGATCCGGCAGCAGTTGGCGGATGGGCAGCAGTCGCCGCCTCTCGACGTGATCACCGACGACTACGTGCTGTTCCACGCGGTGATGGCTGTCGAGGGCGCGATCGTGGTCGCTGCGCTCGCCGTACTCGCCGTCCTCTTGTGGCGCCGGTTCGCGAGGGCGGACGGCCGTACCCGGCGGGTGCTGGCCGGGTACGGCGTGCTCGTGCCGCTGCTGTCGCTGGCGCTCGCCGTCGTCGTTGCGGCGAACGCGATGACGGCGGCCCACCCGCGCCCCGGCCTCGAAGGGTTCTTCGCCGGCGGCTGGTAGTCAGCCGGTGATCGGTTGAGTGTGCGTGAACAGGCCGCTGTAGGCGTTGAGGGCGGGCTGGCCGCCGAGATGGGCGTACAGGACGGTGGAGTCCTTCGGTATGTCGCCGGTGCGGATCAGATCGATCAGTCCGGCCATGGACTTTCCTTCGTAGACCGGGTCGATGATCATGCCTTCCAGTTCGCCGGTCAGGCGGATCGCGTCGAGCGTGGACTGCACGGGGACGCCGTACTCGTCGCCGGCCCAGCCGGCCAGGACGGTGATCTCGTCGTCGCGGAGGTCGCGGCCGAGGCCGATCAGCTCGGCGGTGTTCCGGGCGATGCGTTCGACCTGGTCGCGGGTCTCCTGGAGCTTGGCGCTGGCGTCGATCCCGATCACCCGGCGCGGGCGGTCCTGGCCCGCGAACCCGGCGATCATGCCGGCGTGCGTCGAGCCGGTGACCGAGCAGACCACGATCGTGTCGAAGAAGACGCCGAGATCACGCTCCTGCTGCTCCACCTCGTACGCCCAGTTCGCGAACCCGAGCCCGCCGAGCCGGTGGTCCGAGGCGCCGGCCGGGATCGCGTACGGCGTACCGCCGCGCGCCTCGACGTCCGCGAGCGCCTGTTTCCAGCTGTCCTTGAAGCCGATCCCGAACCCGGCCGGGTCGAGGCGCACCTCGGCGCCCATGATCCGGCTGAGCAGGATGTTGCCGACCCGGTCGTTGAGGGCGTCCGGCCAGTCCACCCAATTCTCCTGCACGAGCACGGCCTTGAGCCCGGCCTTGGCCGCCACGGCTGCCACCTGGCGGGTGTGGTTCGACTGGTAGCCGCCGATCGACACGAGTGTGTCGGCGCCCTGCGCGAG
Source organism: Kribbella sp. NPDC051936 (assembly GCF_040680955.1). NCBI lineage: Bacteria > Bacillati > Actinomycetota > Actinomycetes > Propionibacteriales > Kribbellaceae > Kribbella > Kribbella sp. NPDC051936. The sequence continues at coordinate 330,772 of NZ_JBFAXS010000004.1, forward strand.
CGCGTCCGGGATCAGGTACTCCAGTTTGCGCGTCTTGTTCCCGCCGTACGCGAGACCGGAGTTGCAGTCCTCCCGCTTCGCCCAGATCTTCGCGCCGCCCAGATACGCCGACAGCCGCTCCAGCGGGTGTACCGGGCTCGGTCCGAACAGCAACGGGTACCGCGGAAAATCGCTCAGCCCCATCAGGTTCCTCCACTACCGTCGACGGAATGTTCCCTGGCGCGATCGACGTCCCCCCAGCCACCTACCTCGACCAGCTAGGCACCATCTTCGCGCGCTTCACCACCCCGGCCGCGTCGCACTCCTCCGGACCGCGGCCGAGCTCGTGTACGACTGGCGCGACGAGCCACCCGCCGCCCTCCAAGCCGTTCTACTGGAAGCGACCACGACCCGTTTCCCCAACTATCAGGCGTTCTACGAAGCATGGCTGACCGCCTCGTCCACGATTCCCGACAGCCTGTCCAGCCGCTCGACGTGATCCCCAGGGATGGCCTGCCCCAGCGCCCACGCGGCCCGGGAAACACCGGTGAACCCCGCCACCAACACTGCGCCGCACCGCACGGCGCCGCGGTCGGCCGCCTCGCCGCCGTGCGCCGCCAGAAGGTCTTCGAGCGGCGCATCCGTGGCAAGGAGCAGGTACCCCAGATCGAAGCCGGCCGGCCCCAGGCCGAACTGCTCCCAGTCGATCGCGATCACGTCATCACCCTCCCGGCCGAGCAGGTTCACCGGATGAGCGTCACCGTGCGTCGGCACCCGAGGAAGCCTGTCGAGCACGGCCAGCGCCGACTCGCGGCGCATCCACAGCGCCTCGATCGCGGCCGACGCCAGTCCGGCGTGGGTCAGCGCCCGCCATCCGCCCCGTCCCTTCACGGTCGTGAGACGGTCCCGCAGGACGTCCAGGGCAGCCCACGCAGGCTCGGCCACGGAACACGCTCCGAACCGCCCGAGAGCCGCAGCCAAGGCCTCCGGAGCCCACGCGACCGGCGACGTGTACGCCGTCCGCAGCGTGATGCCGTCATCGTCCCGCTCGACGCCCAGGCAGGCGGGCGCGCGAAGTCCCGGCGTACCAGCGACCACACCGGATTCGGCGACGAGCGCCTGCCGCTCCCAGAAGGCGTGGTGGCGGGGATCGGCGACACCGGGGAGGAGGCGCTTCACCACCTGGCCGTCCGGTGTCCGCCAGACTCCGCCGGTCGCTTGTCCGGTGCCGGTTGTGAGCGGTTTCCAGTCGTTATCGGGCTGCCAGGGCACACCGAAGCTGTATCAGTCTCAGCAAGTGAATTTCAGGTGCTGTTGGTGGTTGCCGGAGCGGGTGGCTGGGAAGATGAGAGGCTAGTAGTGAGCGCTTGCTTACACAGGGTTAGTACGGCGTTTCGCGGTGGACACGAAGTCCAACTGGCGGGCGTCATGAGGTAGTCTCGGGACTCCCGGCTTGGGCCAGTGTTGTCCCGCGGCCAGTTGTTTTTGACCGTAGGACGACGGGAGCTCCTGAATGTATGGTCGCCCCCCATTCCCGAGCGAGGGTCTCTACGACGGACGGCACGAGCACGACGCTTGTGGTGTCGCCTTCGTCGCGACCCTGACCGGTGAACCGAGCCACGACATCGTGGCCAAGGCATTGACCGCCCTGCGGAACCTCGAGCATCGTGGCGCGTCCGGTGCGGAGCCCGATTCCGGTGACGGCGCCGGCATCCTGATCCAGGTCCCGGACGCCTTCTACCGCAAGGTGTGCGCGTTCGAGCTGCCGGCGCCGCACAGCTACGCGACCGGTATCGCGTTCCTGCCGGCCGAGGCCGACGACGCCGCGAAGGCAATCGCCCGGATCGAGGAGCTGGCGGCGGAGGAGCAGCTGACGGTGGTCGGCTGGCGGGACGTCCCGACCACGCCGGAGCTGCTCGGCGCGACCGCGCGCTCGGTGATGCCGACGTTCAAGCAGCTGTTCGTGACCGCGAAGGCGGGCCGCGTGCTCGGCCTGGCGCTGGAGCGGATGGCGTTCCGGCTGCGCAAGCGCGCCGAGAAGGAGACCGAGACCTACTTCCCGTCGCTGTCCGGCCGGACGATCACCTACAAGGGGATGCTGACCACCGACCAGCTGGACAAGTTCTTCCCCGAGCTGACCGACCCCGACCTCGCGTCCGCGATCGGCATCGTGCACAGCCGGTTCTCGACGAACACGTTCCCGTCCTGGCCGCTGGCGCACCCGTACCGGTACATCGCCCACAACGGTGAGATCAACACCGTCCAGGGCAACCGGAACTGGATGCGGGCCCGCGAGGCGCTCCTGTCCAGCGACCTGATCCCGGGCGACCTGGAGCAGCTCTACCCGATCTGTACGCCGGGAGCGTCCGACTCCGCGTCGTTCGACGAGGTCCTCGAACTGCTGCACCTCGGCGGCCGTTCGCTGCCGCACGCGATGCTGATGATGATTCCGGAGGCGTGGGAGAACGCCGCCACCATGGATCCGAGGCGGCGCGCGTTCTACGAGTTCCACTCGACGCTGATGGAGCCGTGGGACGGCCCGGCGTCGGTCGTCTTCTCCGACGGCACCAAGGTCGGCGCGGTCCTGGACCGCAACGGCCTGCGCCCCTCGCGCTACTGGGTGACCGACGACGGCCTCGTCGTCCTGGCCTCCGAGGCCGGTGTGCTGGACATCGACCCCGCCACCGTGACCGAGAAGGGCCGGCTCGAGCCCGGCCGGATCTTCCTGGTCGACGTCGACGCGCACCGGATCATCACCGACGCCGAGGTGAAGAACGCCCTCGCCGCCGAGAACCCGTACGACGAGTGGCTGCACGCGGGCCTGATCCGCTTCGAGGACCTGCACGAGCGCGAGCACGTCGTCCACAGCCACGCGTCGGTGACCCGGCGGCAGCAGGTCTTCGGGTACACCGAGGAGGAGCTGCGGGTCATCCTCACCCCGATGGCGAAGTCCGGCGCCGAGCCGATCGGCTCGATGGGTACCGACACGCCGATCGCGGTGCTGAGCGACCGTCCGCGGCTGCTGTTCGACTACTTCGCGCAGCTGTTCGCGCAGGTCACGAACCCGCCGCTGGACGCGATCCGCGAGGAGCTGGTGACCTCGCTGTCGTCCAGCCTCGGCCCGGAGTCGAACCTGCTGAACCCGAGCCCGGCGTCCTGCCGTCAGGTGGTGATCCCGTTCCCGGTGATCACCAATGACGAGCTGGCCAAGCTCCGGCACATCAACCTCGACGGCGACATGCCCGGCCTGGCCACCACGGTCCTGCGCGGTGTGTACGACGTGGAGGGCGGCGGCGACGCGCTGAAGGCACGGCTCGACGAGCTGTGCGCCGAGGCGAGCGCCGCGATCAACGACGGCGCCCGCATCCTGGTGCTGTCGGACCGGCACTCGAACGCCGACAGCGCGCCGATCCCGTCGCTGCTGCTCACCGCCGCGGTGCACCACCACCTGGTCCGGGAGAAGACCCGGACCCAGGTCGGCCTGGTCGTCGAGGCCGGTGACGTCCGCGAGGTGCACCACGTCGCGCTCCTGATGGGGTACGGCGCGGCCGCGATCAACCCGTACCTGGCGCTGGAGTCCGTCGAGGACCTGTGCCGCCAGGGGACGTACCTGCCCGGCGTCGAGCCCGAGCAGGCGATCCGCAATGTGGTGAAGTCGCTCGGCAAGGGCGTCCTCAAGGTGATGTCGAAGATGGGCGTCTCGACGGTCGCGTCGTACACCGGCGCCCAGATCTTCGAGGCGAACGGCTTGTCGCCGGAGCTCGTGGACCAGTACTTCACCGGTACGTCGTCGAAGCTCGGCGGCATCGGCCTGGACACGCTCGCCGAGGAGGTCCGGCGCCGCCACCTGCGCGCCTACCCGGCCGACGGCATCCTGCCGGCGCACCGCAAGCTGGAGATCGGCGGCGAGTACCAGTGGCGCCGTGAAGGCGAGCCGCACCTGTTCGACCCGGACACGGTCTTCCGGCTGCAGCACAGCACCCGCACCGGTCGGTACGACATCTTCAAGCAGTACACGTCGAAGGTCGACGAGCAGTCCGAGCGGCTGATGACGCTGCGCGGGCTGTTCGGGTTCAAGTCGGATCGCCAGCCGATCTCGATCGACGAGGTCGAGCCGGTGAGCGAGATCGTCAAGCGGTTCTCGACCGGTGCGATGAGCTACGGCTCGATCAGCGCCGAGGCGCACACCACGCTGGCGATCGCGATGAACCAGCTCGGCGGCAAGTCGAACACCGGTGAGGGCGGCGAGGACGCCGAGCGGCTGTACGACCCGGCCCGCCGGAGCTCGATCAAGCAGGTCGCCTCCGGCCGCTTCGGCGTCACCGCGGAGTACCTGACGAACTCCGACGACATCCAGATCAAGATGGCGCAGGGCGCGAAGCCCGGTGAGGGCGGGCAACTGCCCGGCCCGAAGGTGTACCCGTGGGTCGCCAGCACCCGGCACTCGACGCCGGGCGTCGGCCTGATCTCGCCGCCGCCGCACCACGACATCTACTCGATCGAGGATCTGGCGCAGCTGATCCACGACCTGAAGAACGCCAACCCGGCCGCCCGCATCCACGTGAAGCTGGTGTCCGAGGTCGGTGTCGGCACGATCGCCGCGGGCGTCTCCAAGGCGCACGCGGACGTCGTCCTGATCTCCGGCCACGACGGCGGGACGGGCGCGGCGCCGCTCACCTCGCTGAAGCATGCGGGCGGTCCCTGGGAGCTCGGCCTCGCCGAGACCCAGCAGACCCTGCTGCTGAACGGGCTGCGCGACCGTATCGTCGTCCAGACCGACGGCCAGCTGAAGACCGGCCGGGACGTCGTCATCGCCGCGCTGCTCGGCGCGGAGGAGTACGGCTTCGCGACCGCGCCGCTGGTGGTGTCGGGCTGCATCATGATGCGGGTCTGTCACCTGGACACCTGCCCGGTCGGCGTCGCCACCCAGAACCCGGTGCTCCGCGAGCGGTTCTCCGGCAAGCCGGAGTTCGTGGTGAACTTCTTCGAGTTCATCGCCGAGGAGGTCCGCGAGTACCTGGCGGAGCTCGGCTTCCGCACGCTGGACGAGGCGATCGGCCACGCCGAGGTCCTCGACATCGAGCGCGCGGTCGACCACTGGAAGGCCGACGGGCTCGACCTGACGCCGATCCTGCACGTCCCGGCGCTGCCCGAGGGCGCGTCGCGGCACCGGACCACCGAGCAGAACCACGGCTTGGACAAGGCGCTCGACAACGAGCTGATCCGGATCTGCGCCCCGGCGCTGGACAACGGCGAACCGGTCCGCGCACAGCTCGCGATCCGCAACGTCAACCGGACCGTCGGGACGATGCTCGGCCACGAGATCACCAAGCGGTACCGCGCGGCCGGCCTGGCCGACGGCACCATCGACCTGACCTTCACCGGGTCGGCCGGCAACTCGTTCGCCGCGTTCGTACCGCGCGGGGTCACCCTGCGCCTCGAGGGCGACGCCAACGACTACGTCGGCAAGGGCCTGTCCGGCGGCCGGGTCGTGATCCGGCCGGACCGGCACGCCCGGTTCGACGCCGCCGACCAGATCATCGCCGGCAACGTGATCGCGTACGGCGCGACGTCCGGCGAGCTGTTCATCAGCGGCGGCGCCGGCCAGCGGTTCTGCGTCCGGAACTCCGGCGCGACCGCGGTCGTCGAGGCGGTCGGCGACCACGCGTGCGAGTACATGACCGGCGGGCGCGTCGTCGTCCTGGGCGCCGTCGGCCGGAACTTCGCCGCGGGCATGTCGGGCGGCGTGGCCCACGTGCTCGACCTGGACCGTGCCCTGGTGAACCCGGAGCTGGTGGACCTGCTCCCGCTCACCGAGGACGAGTCCGACCTGTTGCACGACCTGGTCCGGCGGCACCACGAGGAGACCGGTTCGGAACGGGCGGCCAAGCTGCTCGCCGACTGGCCCGCCGCGGCCGCCAGGTTCACCACGGTGATGCCCCGCGACTACGCCCGGGTGCTGGCGGCCAAGGCGGCCGCCGAGCGCGACGGCCTGGACGAGGACGCCACCACGCGAGCGATGATGGAGGCCATCTGATGGCTGACCCCAAGGGATTCCTGACCACCGGGCGGGAGGTCGCCGACCGGCGGCCGGTCGCCGAGCGCGTGCAGGACTGGAAAGAGGTCTACCCCGGCGGGCCCGGCAAGGCGCTGCTGCCGATCATCACCAAGCAGGCCGGCCGCTGCATGGACTGCGGCATCCCGTTCTGCCACAACGGCTGCCCGCTGGGCAACCTGATCCCGGAGTGGAACGACCTGGTCTGGCGGGACGACTGGTCGAGCGCGATCGAGCGGTTGCACGCGACCAACAACTTCCCGGAGTTCACCGGCCGGCTCTGCCCGGCGCCGTGCGAGACAGCGTGCGTGCTCGGGATCAACCAGGACCCGGTGACGATCAAGAACGTCGAGGTCGCGATCATCGACAAGGCCTGGGAGACCGGTGACGTCAAGCCGCAGCCGCCGGAGTGGCTGACCGGCAAGACGATCGCCGTCGTCGGCTCCGGCCCGGCCGGCCTGGCTGCCGCGCAGCAGCTGACGCGCGCGGGTCACACGGTCGCGGTGTACGAGCGCGCCGACGCCCCCGGCGGCTTGCTGCGCTACGGCATCCCCGAGTTCAAGATGGAAAAGGAACAGGTCGACCGCCGCATCCAGCAGATGAAGGAGGAGGGCACGGTCTTCCGCTCCGGCGTCAACGTCGGCGTGGACGTCACGGGCACCCAGCTGAAGCAGCGGTACGACGCCGTGGTGATCGCGACCGGGTCCACCGCAGCCCGCGACCTGCCGGTGCCGGGCCGTGAGCACGGCGGCATCCACCAGGCGATGGAGTACCTGCCGCAGGCGAACCGGGTCGCGCTCGGCCAGAACGTCGAGGACCAGATCGTTGCGACCGGCAAGGACGTGGTGATCATCGGCGGCGGCGACACCGGCGCCGACTGCCTCGGTACGGCGCACCGCCAGGGGGCCCGCTCGGTCACCCAGCTGGAGATCATGCCGCGGCCGTCCGACGACCGCCCTGGGCACCAGCCCTGGCCGACGTACCCGATGATCTACCGGGTCGCCTCCGCCCACGAGGAGGGCGGCGACCGGGTGTACGCCGTCTCCACGGTGAACTTCGAGGCCGATGCCGCCGGCAACGTCTCCGGGCTGAACCTGGTCGAGGTGGAGTTCAAGGACGGCCGGTTCGCGCCGGTCGAGGGCACCGAGAAGCACATCCCGGCGCAGCTGGTGCTGCTCGCGATGGGCTTCGTCGGACCGGAGCGCGAGGGCTTCCTCGACCAGCTCGGCGTCGAGCTCGACGAGCGCGGCAACGTGAAGCGGGACAAGAACTACCACACGTCGGTCGAGGGGGTCTTCGCCTGCGGTGACGCCGGCCGCGGCCAGTCCCTGATCGTCTGGGCGATCGCCGAGGGCCGCTCGTGCGCCAACGGCGTCGACACCCACCTCACCGGCTCGTCCACCCTGCCCACCCCCATCCCGCCCACCGCCCGCCCGCTGGCGGTCTGACCGTCCTTGGGCACCGGCCAACCATGAAACACCCCGCGATCTGGTTGGTCGGTGCTCAAAGTGGTGAGGGTCGATAGGTTGGAAGTGTGGCAACGCGCCTGGTGACGAAGGCCCGGCTCCGCGCGATCGCGCCGTGGGCCACCCTCGTCGTGCTCTGGCTGGTCACCTCGGTGACGATCGGCCTGGTTGCGTTCGCCAACGACTCCGAGCGCGTCACGATCGGTGCGCACGCGGCGACCGTCTCGCCGACCTTCGACGGGCATGCGACCGTGGACCTCGGCGCCGTCCTGCCGCGGCTGCGGATCGCCAGCAACAACCCGCTCGGGCTCGGGGTGAACGTCGACGTCCAGGAGACCGACGCCGCCAACCTCACCGACCTGATCAACCGCGACGCCCTGATCGCGGCCCAGCCCGACGGTGAGGTCGGGCGGATCCAGCAGGTGGTCCAGGAGATGGCCGTCGACGACGCCCTGGCCGGGGCCGGTTCCGGTCTGCTGGTGGTCGTCGTGGTGGCGACCGTCTGGGCGATGATCGGCGCCCGCCGCCGCCAGGAGCTGTGGCACCTCGTCCACCGTCACGAGCGCCGGCTCGAGCACCGGGCGATCGTCGTCCTGGTCGCGATGCTGATCACGATCGCCTCGATCTTCGGCCCCGGACGGATGCGGCCCGTCGACGTACCGCCGACCGAGTGGAAGCCGCTGGCCGACCTGCTGCCGGAGATCCCGCTCGACGAGCAGTTGCAGGGCGTCGAGGTCGCCTCCGGGTTCTCCACCACGGGCGGCGTCGGCGTGATCCGGACCGCGGTCGAGACGTACCAGCGGTCGTCGCGGTTCTACGGTCAGCTGAAGGACTCGGTGGCCGATGTCGCCACCCAGATCCACCAGCCCGCCGAAGGGCAGAAGGTCGCACTGCAGGTCAACGACCGGCACGACAACATCGGCATCGACGGCTTCGCGGCCGAGGTGGCGAAGGCCGGCGGGGCGAAGATCCTCATCGACGCCGGTGACGACACGTCGTCCGGCCAGGGCTGGGAAGTCTTCAGCATCCACTCGCTGCGGCAGCACTTCAAGGACTTCAAGGTCGTCGCGGTGGCCGGCAACCACGACGCCGGCGGCCACATCGAGGACGCCATGCGCAAGAACGGGTTCACCGTGCTCGACAGCAAGCCGGTCGAGGTGGAGGGGATCCGGTTCCTGGGCGACAGCGACCCGACCAAGACCGGGCTCGGGAGCGCGGACAGTCCCGGCGACGAGACCATCGAGCACCAGTCCGAGCGGCTGGCGGACATCGCCTGCGACCAGGCCGAGAACAAGCGGATCTCGACATTCGTGATCCACGACCCGGCGTCCGGCGCCGACACCGCCGCCCGCGGGTGCGCGCGACTGGTGCTGTCCGGCCATCTGCACCGGCAGGTGGGGCCGGAGAGCCGGGTGGTCGACGGGCGGTCTGTGACGACGTACACGAACGGGACGACCGGGGGAGCGGCGTACGCCTTCGCGCTGGGGTACACGCTGCGCCGGCCAGGGCAGGTCACGCTGATCACCTACGACAAGGAAGGGCAGCCGATCGGCCTGCAGAGCGTCACGGCCGAGCTGACCGGGGCGATCACTGTCGGGGCCTACACCCCCTTGCCTTCTTGACGATTCAGGCACTGCCGCCGGTTGTCTTCTACTGTTAACTGTCCAGTAACGGGGGCGGACCAGCAGGCCCAGTGGTTTGCAGGAGTAGGGTTTTGTGACGTGCGTCGCGCAAAGATCGTTTGTACGCTCGGCCCGGCTACGGCCGCCCCGGAGCGCATCACGGAACTCGTCCAAGCAGGCATGGACGTCGCAAGGCTCAACCTGAGCCATGGTGCCCATGCCGAGCATGAGCGCATCTACCAGCGGATCCGCACCGCTGCGGCGGAGACCGGGAGCAACGTCGGCATCCTGGTCGACCTGCAGGGCCCGAAGATCCGGCTGGCCGAGTTCGCCGAGGGCAAGGCAACGCTCACCTACGGCGAGCGCTTCACGATCACCACCCGGGAGGTGCCCGGCGACCAGACCATCTGCGGTACGACGTACGACGGTCTGCCGGGGGACGTGAAGCCGGGCGACCAGCTGCTGATCGACGACGGCCGGATCGCCCTGGTCGCCGAGGAGGTCACCGAGACCGACGTGGTGTGCCGGGTCACCGTCGGCGGGCCGGTCTCCAACCACAAGGGCATCAACCTGCCCGGCGTCTCGGTCAGCGTGCCCGCGCTGTCCGAGAAGGACGCCGAGGACCTGCGCTGGGCGCTGCACCTGCCTGCCGACATGATCGCGCTGTCGTTCGTCCGGGACGCGGCCGACATCCAGCTGGTGCACAAGATCATGGACGAGGAGGGTCTGCGGATCCCGGTCGTCGCCAAGATCGAGAAGCCGCAGGCGGTCGCGAACCTCGACGAGATCATCGAGGCGTTCGACGGGTTCATGGTGGCCCGCGGCGACCTCGGCGTGGAGCTGCCGCTCGAGGACGTCCCGCTGGTCCAGAAGCTGATCATCGACCAGGCGCGGCTGAACGCGAAGCCGGTGATCGTAGCGACCCAGATGCTGGAGTCGATGATCTCGGCGCCGCGGCCGACCCGCGCCGAGGCCTCCGACGTCGCCAACGCCGTACTGGACGGCGCCGACGCGGTCATGCTGTCCGGCGAGACCAGCGTCGGGCGCTTCCCGATCGAGACCGTCAAGACGATGGCCCGGATCGTCGAGGCCACCGAGGAGCAGGGCCTCGGCCGGGTCCACGAGATCGAGTGGGAGCCGAAGACCAAGGGCGGCGTGATCGCCCGCGCGGCCGCGGACGTCGCCGAGCGGCTGGACGCGAAGTACCTGATCGCGTTCACCCAGTCCGGCGACACCGCCCTCCGCCTGGCCCGCTACCGCACCGAGGTCCCGCTGCTCGCCTTCACCCCGGTCCCGTCGGTCAGCTCCTGGCTGAGCGTGGTGTGGGGCATCGAGACCCACATCGTCCCGACCGTCGACCACACCGACGAAATGGTCCGCCAGGTCGACCAGCGCCTCCTGGAACTCGGCAAACTCAGCAAGGGCGACCTGGTCGTCATCGTCGCCGGCTCCCCACCCAGCATCCCCGGCTCCACCAACGCCCTCCGAGTCCACCGCATGGGCGACGCCATCGAAGGAATCGCCCCCGCCTACCGCAACCCCAACCCATAACCACCGGGGTTGGCGGGTAAGAACACAGAAGAAGAGCAGTGGTTGAGGCGGACGGTCAGCTGACCGTCCGCCTCAACCACGTTCAAGCCAAAGAACAAAGAGCAGTCTGGGAGTGGCTGGGTAGTCGCGGGTCTGCTGTGGGGTGGGGGAAGGGAAGAGTCTGAGGAGTGGCCGGGGCTGCCTGAAGGTGCGCGGGGGAGCACACGCCATGACAGACGTCTGGGGAGATCCGAGGGGGCCGAGCTCAGGACTTTGGGCCGATGAAGGTGTCGAGGCAGGTGACGGCTTCTCGGCGGGCTACGGAGAGGGCGTTGGGGCGGGGCATGCGCCAGGGGATGGTGAGCAGGTCGAGTGCCCACTGACAGATACGCATGATGTCGGAGGATTCGTTGGAGAACATGTAGCGCGGATATTCGTACCGCTTCAGTCGGCCGGCGACCGTTCGCGTGGTCCAGTTGGCTACGCGGCAGCCGTCGGAGTTGAACAGGCCGCGGAGGAAGAGTCCGGGGTACTGGGCAACGATTTCCTGCTGCCAGTCGGTGAGGGTGATCGCACGGCGGTGCTTCGGTCCGGGGCCGTGCTGCGGGAACAGGCACGGCCAGTGCTTCCAGTACGAAGCAACCGCCGTGTATCCAACCGCCTGCACCCGATGGACCGGGCGACTCGGGTGCACAGCTCGTACGACGGTTTCGGCCTCGTCGATCAGCCGCGGGTACGCATCGTCGCACGCGATCCGCAGGGCAAACACATCCCGCCGATGCCGCGACAGGCAGCCGTCGCCCAGATACAGACCCAGCAGATGTGAGTACGACGGATTGTCGAGCGATCCACTCCCACACCGCGGGCACCCGCTCGGCCGCGCCGGACGCTCCCCGCGATCCCGCCACTCACGCAGCGCCGCCCGACTGATCCCCAGCCGCTTGCTGATCGAGTTCAGACTCTCCCCAGCACCGATCGCCGCCAGCGCGACAGCCCGAATCCGCTCGTCGTACATGAATCGAGCTTCGCGGACGTGGCCGACATTTTCGGTGCCCTGGGTGGGACTCGAACCCACACTGTGCGGGTTTTGAATCCGCTCCCTCTGCCAAATTGGGGTACCAGGGCTGGCTGCGAGAAGCCTAGCGCACACGGGCGATAGGTCGTGAATCCTGTTCACCCGGAACTGTCGGTGCTCTGGCGGAGCATGAGGCATGGGTCACTTCAGGTCGCGGGAGACGGTTGAGTCGGCGTTGCGGATGTCTGATGCCGGCGTGCCTGATCGTGTGAACGCGGAGATCCATGACGTCGCTCTGCGCACCATTCGGGCCTGGCGGCGGCGGTATCAGAAGGAAGGGCGGACCCGCGTCGGCGGCGGGTACCCGGCGACGCCTTGTCCTCGGTGTGACGAGGCCGATTTGGACGAGGCGGCGTATGCGTTGCTCCTGGGGTGGTACCTGGGGGACGGGTCGATCGCACGGGCCAGGCGCGATGTGTTCACGCTGCAGATCGTCAACGATGCGTGGTACGGCGATCTGAACCAGGAGATCGCGGAGACCATCAAGCGGGTCAAGCCGAACGCCAGTCCCTGTCTGCGTGGCGGGGGTGGGGCGATCAGGGTCGAGGCGCGGTGGAAGCACTGGCCCTGTGTGTTCCCGCAGCACGGGCCTGGGCGGAAGCACCTGCGGAAGATCGAGCTTGCCGACTGGCAGCGGGAGATTGTTGCCACGTACCCCGATCAGCTGGTGCGCGGGTTGTTTCACTCGGACGGGTGCCGGTTCGTCAACTGGGCGAGCAAGCCGGACGGTAGGCGGTACTACTACGTGCGGTCCATGTTCTCCAACGAGTCCGCGGACATTCGGAAGATTCTGACGGACGCGCTGGATCTGTTGGGGATCGCTTGGCGGCAGCCGCGGCGGAACGTGATCGCTGTGAGTCGGAAGGAGGCTGTTGCTGTGCTGGATGGGTTCGTGGGGGCTAAGTCGTGAGGGGGGATCGATAAGGTGTCGGGTGTGACTGCTAAGCGTGTGGTGATCGCTGAGGACGAGGCTCTGATTCGGATGGATCTGGCTGAGATGCTCGCGGAAGAGGGGTATGACGTCGTCGGGCAGGCGGGGGACGGCGAGGAGGCTGTTCGGCTGGCGGTCGAGCAGCGGCCGGATCTGGTGATTCTCGACGTGAAGATGCCGAAGCTGGACGGGCTGAGTGCGGCGGAGAAGATCGCGGGGGAGCGGATCGCGCCGGTGCTGATGCTGACCGCGTTCTCGCAGCGGGAGCTGGTCGAGCGGGCGCGGGACGCCGGCGCGATGGCGTACCTGGTGAAGCCGTTCTCCAAGGCCGACCTGCTGCCCGCGATCGAGATCGCCGCGTCGCGGTACGTCGAGCTCGCCGAGCTGGAGCGGGAGGTCGCGGACCTGGCCGAGCGGCTGGAGACGCGCAAGCTGGTGGATCGCGCGAAGTCGATCCTGCAGACCAAGTTCGGGTTGTCGGAGCCGGATTCGTTCCGGTGGATCCAGAAAACCGCGATGGACAAGCGGGTCTCGATGCGTCAGGTCGCCGAGCTGGTCGTCAACGAAGCCGGCGATTCCTGATCGGGCAGCCGCCGCTGCCTTCGGTGAGGAAATTACGTCATCTGTCTGCATTTCGGGTGTGTCGTAACCGTCTGCTGAACGCCGGCGGGCATTCGTGACGAACCGTGGCCGTCGGCTCGGCGGCCGAGAGTGATTCTCACCGAGCACAGCCATTCGCTGACGCTATGTCACCGCCGAACCCCGTCGGACAGTAATCAGGTCAACGGACGATGCTTACCGGGGTAACGACCTCACAACACAGCCGATGCGCTGTTCGCTTGGAACCATCGCGGGGTCTAACCTGCCGGTGCTCGTGGCAAATGCGCGAGAGTCCCGGATTCGCTGGGACTATCCAGACATGGGAGGAACAGTGCACCAGCGTTCCGTAGTACGGGTCGGCGCGTCGCTGATCGTTGCGTCGTTGGCCCTGACTGCCTGCGGCTCACGCAGTGGCAACGACTCTGGGGGGAACTCCGGAGGCTCGACCAAGACCGCGAAGATCGGCGTCATCGCGCCGCTGTCCGGAGACTTGTCCGCCCTGGGTCTGGGTATCCAGCACTCCGTCGAGCTGGCCGTGAAGCAGGCCAACGACTCCAACGCGATCCCGGGCTGGAAGCTCGAGGTGGACGCGAAGGACGACGAGGCCAAGACCGAGCCGGGCAAGAACGCCGCCACGGCCCTGGCCAGCGACAAGGACGTGATCGGCGTGGTCGGCACGCTGAACACCAGCGTCAGCCAGCAGGTCCAGCCGGTGCTCGCGCCGAAGAACATCGTCCAGGTCTCGCCGGCCAACACCGGCCCGGGCCTGACCCAGGGCGCGAAGTGGCAGACGGACCCGAAGCGTCCGTACCCGACCTACTTCCGCACCTGCACGACGGACGCCGTCCAGGGTCCGTTCGCGGCGCGGTACCTGTACGAGACCGCGAAGATCACCAAGGTCGCCACGATCCACGACAAGAAGGCGTACGGCCAGGGCCTGGTCGGCACCTTCACCGAGGAGTTCAAGAAGCTCGGTGGTCAGGTCGTCACGGCGCAGACCATCAACCCGGACGACTCGAACTACCAGGCCGTCATCTCCGCGGTGAAGCCGTCCAACCCGCAGGCCGTCTACTACGGCGGTGAGTACCCGAACGCGGGTCCGCTGTCGCAGCAGATGAAGGCCGCCGGCCTGAACGTCCCGCTGATGGGCGGCGACGGCATCTTCGACCCGAAGTACATCACGCTGGCCGGCAAGACCAGCGACGGTGACCTGGCCACCTCGGTCGGTGCTCCGGTCGACAGCCTCGAGTCGGCGAAGAAGTTCGTCTCGGACTACAACGCGCAGAACTACAAGGAGCCGTACGCCGCGTACGGCGGCTACTCCTACGACGCCGCGAACGCCATCATCGAGGCGCTGAAGACGTCGCTGAAGGACGCCAAGGACGTCGAGTCCGCCCGGCAGGCGACGGTCGATGCCATGAGCAAGGTCTCCTTCGACGGTGTGACCGGCAAGGTCGCCTTCGACCAGTACGGCGACACCACGTCCAAGGTGCTCACCGTCTACAAGGTTGCCGGCGGCAAGTGGGCCACCGTGGAGACCAAGGACTTCGAGAGCAAGTAAGCAGAGTCGACCTCATGTCTCGGGGGTGGGAGCGATCCTCCCACCCCCGTGGCGTGTCATAAACCGAGGCAGATGGGAGGTCGACGTGGACCAGTTCTTGCAGCAGCTCGTCAACGGGTTGACCTTGGGCTCGCTGTACGCCCTGATCGCGGTCGGGTACACCGTCGTGTACGGCATCGTGCAGCTCATCAACTTCGCCCACGGCGAGGTGTTCATGATCGGTGCGTTCGGCGCACTGACGACGTATCTGTTGTTCTTCAACGGTGATACCAGCGTCTGGATCCTGCCGGTGATGATCGTCGGCGCCATGATCGCGTCCGTCGGCACCGCGGTGGCCATGGAACGTGTCGCGTACCGTCCCCTGCGGAACGCGCCACGACTCGCACCGCTGATCACGGCGATCGGTATCTCCGTGTTCCTGCAGGAGTTCGTCCGGCTGTTCTACGACCAGCCCGAGTGGACGGTCGTGGTGCTCACGGGTCTGGCGATCGGCGTCGGTTACCTGATCGGCGGGCGGGTGGCCAAGATCGACCTGAACCACCCGGTCTCCAAGTGGTTCGACCGCGCTCCGCTGCTCGGCGCCGCCGGCGGTGCTGTCGCGGTGTGGATCGCCGTACGGCTGGTCGACCCCGACCTGAACGCTCTGCTGATCATCGGGGTGATCGTGCTCGGCGCCCTGGTCGGTACCGGGATCGGATGGCTGGCCGGTGCGGCCGTACGCCGTCGCGCCCGGAGCCAGACGCCGGTACCGGCGATCGCTGCTGCCGCTGCCGGCGGGGTCGTGATCGCGGAAGTCAGCTGGGTGCTCTACGCGAAGCTGATCAGCAACGTCGACTGGCCGAGCGCCAAGCTGCGCATCCCCTTCCCGCAGATCGATGTGGTGACCGGCACGGCCCTGCAGGTCGGCGGTGTGACCATCCAGCGGTCCGCGATCTTCACGATCGGGGCGCTCGCGGTCTGTTCCGTGCTGCTCTGGTTCTTCGTCAACCGGACCCGGATGGGCCGCGGTATGCAGGCCGTGTCGCAGGACCCGGACACCGCGCGGCTGATGGGGATCAACGTCGACCGGATCATCGTGGTCGCGTTCGCCCTCGGTGCGGTGCTGGCGGCGATCGCCGGTGTCTCGCAGGGGCTGCAGAACACCAACATCGAGTTCCGGATGGGCTTCCTGGCCGGTCTGAAGGCGTTCACCGCCGCGGTGCTCGGCGGTATCGGCAACATCTTCGGTGCCGTCGTCGGTGGTCTGGTGCTCGGCGTCATCGAGGCGATGGCCACCCAGTACATCCCCGGCCAGTTCGGCGGTAGTACCTGGAAGGACGTGTGGGCCTTCGTCATCCTGATCCTGGTTCTGGTGTTCAGGCCGCAGGGCCTGCTGGGCGCGAGGGTGGTGGACCGCGCATGACCGACGTACAGGCTCCTGTCGACGACGTCGCCGAAGCGCCGGTGGCGAAGCCGGGCAAGCCGATCGCGTGGCCGCTGGGCCTGGTCGGCGTGGCGCTGGTGATCGTCGGATCGTTCCTGTCGTGGAGCTACGACGGGTCGATCCTGAACGACCTCTCGATCAACTTCTACCCGGGCGGCCTGCAGATCCTCGCGATCATCGTCGCCGTGCTCTCGCTGGTGCTGCTGCTGGCGGAGCGGGGGCCGCTGACCAAGCTGGGCTCCTGGCTGGACGCGACGCTCGGCCTGCGGGCCTTCGGCGTCGGCCTCACGCTGTACATGGTGCTGGTGATCGTCGCGATCTCGGTGGAGTCCGACGGCCTGATCAACGTCAACCCCGGTGCGTACGTGACGCTCGTCGGTGCCGCGCTGATCGCCGTGTCGGCGTACCTGCTGCCGTTGCACCAGTTGCGGGACATGAGCCACGCGCGCCTGCCGGATTGGCTGGAGATCTTCCTGATCTCCGCGATGATGGCGGTGGTGCTCTTCCTCGCGGCGTACGCGCTCGGGCTGGGTGACGCGTGGTCGTTCATCCTGTGCCTGGTGTTCGTCGCGACCGGCGCGACCGGGCTGTTCCGGACCGGTGCGATGACGTTCATGTCGCACGCCGGGCAGCGGCACCGCAAGGTGCTCACGCTGGCGGCGTTCGCGGCGGCGTTCCTGTTCCCGTTCACGCAGAACGGCTCGGACGCGAACATGTCGATCGCGGGCTCGGTGCTGGTCTTCAGCGCGACCGCGATGGGCCTGAACATCGTGGTCGGCCTGGCCGGTCTGCTGGACCTCGGGTACATCGCGTTCCTGGGCTCCGGTGCGTACGTCGCCGCGACGCTGTCGACGTCGGCGTTCGCGACCATCGGCTGGAAACCGCCGTTCCTGCTGGTGATGCTGATCGGCGCCGGTGTGGCGGCTCTGCTGGGCCTGATCATCGGGTCGCCGACACTGCGGGTCTCGGGTGACTACCTGGCCATCGTGACGCTCGGGTTCGGTGAGATCTTCCGGTTCTCGATGTTCAACCTGGACGGCAACAACGGCCCGAACCTGACCAACGGGCCGAACGGCATCCCCGGCATCCCGGACCTGGAACTGTTCGGGTTCAACTTCGGCGACGCACACACGGTCGCCGGCATCGAGCTCGGCCGGTTCTCGAACTACTACTTCCTGCTGCTGCTCCTGCTCGGCTTCGTCATCCTGACGTTCGCCCGGCTGAACAACAGCCGGATCGGGCGTGGCTGGGTGGCGATCCGGGAGGACGAGAAGGCCGCCGAGGCGATGGGCGTGAACGTCTTCGGGCTGAAGCTGCTCGCGTTCGCGGTCGGCGCCTTCCTGGCCGGTCTGGCCGGCACCATCAAGGCCCACCAGGACGGCGCGGTCAGTCCGGACCAGTTCATCTTCCTGGAGTCGGCGTTCCTGCTCGCCGCGATCGTGCTCGGCGGTATGGGCACCATCGCCGGTGTGCTGCTCGGTGCGACGATCCTGAAGCTGCTGCCGGAGAAGCTGCGGTTCTTCTCGGAGTACCGGCTGTTCCTGTTCGGCATCCTGCTGGTGCTGATGATGCGGTTCCGTCCCGAGGGCCTGGTGGCGAGCAAGCGGCGCCAGCTCGAGTTCCACGAGGAGGACGAGGCGTTGGCCGTCGAGGTCGAAGAGGAACGGCTCGCTGTCGAGGAGGCGAAATGACGGTGACCGACACCCAGAACACGGCCGAGCGTTCGATCGGCGCCCCGGTTCTGGAGGCCTCCGGCGTGACCATGCGGTTCGGTGGTCTGCTGGCGGTGAACGACGTCAACCTGACGGTGCGCGAAGGGGAGATCGTCGGCCTGATCGGTCCGAACGGGGCCGGCAAGACGACGTTCTTCAACTGCCTCACCGGCCTCTACAAGCCGACCAGCGGGCAGGTCCGGTTCTCCGGTACGCCGTTGCCGCCGAAGCCCCGGGCCGTGGTCCGGGCCGGGATGGCGCGGACGTTCCAGAACATCCGGCTGTTCGCGAACATGACCGCGCTGGAGAACGTGATGGTCGGGCGCTACTGCCGGACCAGCTCGGGCGCGATCACCTCGGTGCTGCACGGCCCGAAGTTCCGCCGCGAGGAGGCAGCCTCCCGGGCCCGGGCCCAGGAGCTGCTCGACTTCGTCGGTCTCGGCCGGTTCACCGAGCACCTGGCCCGGAACATGCCGTACGGCGACCAGCGCCGGCTCGAGATCGCGCGGGCGCTGGCCACCGACCCGAAGCTCATCCTGCTGGACGAGCCGACGGCCGGTATGAACCCGCAGGAGACCCGGCAGGCCAGTGACCTGATCTTCAAGATCCGGGACTCCGGCCTGTCGGTCGTGGTGATCGAGCACGACATGCGGTTCATCTTCAACCTCTGCGACCGGGTGCTCTGCCTGGTCCAGGGGCAGACCCTGATCGAGGGCACGCCCGACGAGGTGCAGTCCGACCCGCGGGTGATCGAGGCCTACATCGGCACCGGCGAGGACGAAGAGGACGAGGTACCCGGAGAGGAGGTCTGATGGCCGCGATGCTCGAGGTCAAGGACCTGGAAGTTGCCTACGGCAAGATCCGGGCCGTGAAGAAGATCAGCTTCAGCGTGGAGCAGGGGCAGGTGGTGTCGCTGATCGGCACCAACGGCGCCGGCAAGACCACCACGCTGAAGACGATCTCCGGCCTGCTCCGGCCGACCGGCGGCGAGATCTGGTTCCAGGGCGAGCGGATCGACCACGTGGCGGCGCACGACATCGTCACCCGGGGTCTGGCGCACTCGCCCGAGGGCCGGCGGATCTTCCCGCGGCTGTCGGTCGAGGAGAACCTGATGCTCGGTGCGTTCTCCCGCAAGGACCCGGGCGGTGTGCGGGGCGACCTGCAGGCGGCGTACGACCTCTTCCCGATCCTGGGGGAGCGGCGCAAGCAGCCGGCCGGGACCTTCTCCGGCGGTGAGCAGCAGATGCTGGCGATGGGCCGGGCGATGATGAGCCGGCCGAAGCTGCTGATGCTGGACGAGCCGTCGATGGGTCTGTCGCCGATCATGATGAAGCGGATCATGACCACGGTGACCGAGCTGCAGCAGCAGGGCACGACGATCCTGCTGGTCGAGCAGAACGCCCAGGCTGCGCTCAAGCGGGCCGACTACGGGTACGTGCTCGAGGTCGGGAAGATCGTGCTGTCCGGCACCGGCCGGGACCTGCTGGTGAACGACTCGGTCCGCAAGGCCTACCTGGGCGAGGACTGACCCGGGACCGGCACAGGCGTTGCTGGTTCAGTTGCGGATGACAACGAGCAGCTGAACCAGCAACGGCGCGACGAGCAGCGCGGGCAGCAGGTCGGCCACGGCGACCTGCTTGAGCTTCAGAAGTCTGAGCGCGACACCGATGAGCATCACGCCGCCGGTCGCGCCGAGCGCGGTCACATGGGCGTCGGGCAGAACATCGCCGAGGATCGCCCCGACCGCGGTCATCGATCCCTGGACCACCAGGACGACCAGCGCGGACGCCGCCACGCCCCAGCCGAACGACGCGGCGAAGGCGATCGACGCGAAGCCGTCCAGCACCGCCTTCAGGAACAACTGGTCGGCGCCGCGGCCGAGCCCGTCGGACAACGAGCCGAGGAACGTGAGCGGGCCGACGCAGAACACCATCGAGGCGGACACGAACCCCTCGACGAAGGTGCTGCGGCCCTCGCCGCGGTCGAACCGGCGCTGCAGCCAGCCGCCGAAGTCCTCCAGCCGCTGCTCGATCCGCAGCAGCGAACCGATGATCCCGCCGATCAGCATCGCGCCGAGCACGATCAGGATCGGCGCGCTGGCGCCGACGGCGTCGCTGAGCACGTCGTCGCTCACCGTCAGTGCCCCGCTGATCGCGATCAGGAGCGTGACCAGTCCCAGCGCGTCGGTGACGAGGTCGCGGGTGCGGTGACTGAGGCGGTGCCCGACGAGTACGCCGAGTACCGAGCCGACGAGCACCGTCGCGACGTTCACGACGGTCCCGATTCCGATGAACAAACTGGTCTCCAGACCGCTGTTGTCAGCTTTGCATGTGACCCCCGAGGGCCTACTGTTGCGCGAGGACGAGCGTATCGGCCCGTCTGTTCACCTCGGGGGTGGACCGGATCGGGAGGTCGCTGTGGTGGCTGCCGTCGAGGTGAGGGATGCCCGTGCGGGCGATGCCGCCGCCCTGGTGGCGATGTGGCGTGAGCTCAGCACCGCCGCGGGTCTGCCGTCCCGGCTCCCGGCGCCGCCGTCGGAGGCCGCCGCCGAGGTTGCCGTCAGCAAGCACCTGGACGATCCGTTCGGCCGGCTGCTGGTCGGCGAGCTGGACGGCCAGGTGCACGCGATGGCCTACCTGCGCCGTACCGCGATCAGCCCGCTGCACGACGACACCACGGTCACGATCGAGTACCTGCACGTCAGCGACTCGGCCCGCCGGCACGGCCTGGGCAAGGCGCTGATCGCGGAGGCGGTCGCCTGGGCCGAGCACGAGAGCTGCCTGCACCTGGCCGTGGTGGCGCCCGCGATCGCGCGCGAGGCGAACCGGTTCCTGGCCCGGCTCGGGCTCGGGCAGGCCGGCGTACTGCGGTTCGCGAACACGCACACCGTGCGCCGCCGGCTCAACGCCGAGCACGCACCGAACCTGCTCGCCCTGCTGTCGTCGCGACGCTCGGCGATCGCCCGCCGCGCGGTCAGCTCCCGGGCGGAGCCTGAATCAGCTGGCAAGTGATCCGGGCGGTGCAGACGCGCTTGTCCCGCTCGTCGGTGACGATCACCTCGTACGACGTCGTCGTCCGGCCGAGGTAGATCGGGGTCGCGACGCCGGTGACGACCCCGTCGCGGACCGCGCGGTGGTGGGTCGCGTTGATGTCCACACCGACCGCGACCTTGCCGTACGTCGCCGCATGCAGGGCGGAGCCGATCGAGCCGAGGCTCTCGGCGAGGACACAGGACGCGCCGCCGTGCAGCAGTCCGTACGGCTGGGTGTTGCCCTTCACCGGCATGGTGGCGACGACCCGCTCCGCGGTCGCCTCGGCGACGACGATTCCCATCGTCTGCAGGAGGGTGCCCTCCAGGTTCATGCCCGGCCCGAGGTTCGATTCATCTGTCACGGAAGCAGTGTGTCAGAACTGTCCCCGGGAGCCACTAGAGTCGGTATGTGGCTGCAGAGACGGATACGACGACGATGACCAAGGATTCCGCGACCCCGGGCGCCGGGCGACCGCGGATCCTGCTGCTGGACGGGCACTCGCTGGCCTACCGGGCGTTCTACGCGCTCCCGGTGGAGAACTTCTCCACCACCACGGGCCAGCACACCAACGCGGTGTACGGGTTCACCTCGATGCTGATCAACATGCTCCGCGACGAGCAGCCCACGCACGTCTGCGTCGCGTTCGACGTCTCCCGCAAGACCTTCCGCACCGAGCAGTACGCGGAGTACAAGGCCGGCCGGTCGAAGTCGCCGGACGAGTTCAGCGGCCAGATCTCGCTGGTCAAGGAGGTGCTGGAGGCGCTCCGGATCCCGACCACCGAGATCGACGGCTGGGAGGCCGACGACATCATCGCGACGCTCGCCACCCAGGCCTCCGAGCAGGGTTTCGAGGTGCTGATCAGCAGCGGTGACCGGGACTCGTTCCAGCTGGTCAACGAGAACGTCACGGTGCTGTACCCGAAGCGCGGCGTGTCCGAGATCGCCCGGATGGACCCGGCCGCGATCGAGGAGAAGTACGGCGTCGGCCCCCGGCTGTATCCGGATCTCGCCGCGCTGGTGGGGGAGCAGAGCGACAACCTCCCGGGCGTGCCCGGTGTCGGGCCGAAGACGGCCGCCAAGTGGCTGAACCAGTTCGGCTCGCTGAACGACGTGGTCGACCGGGTGAACGAGATCAAGGGCAAGGCCGGCGAGTCGCTGCGTGAGCACCTCGCCGACGTGATCCGGAACCGGCAGATCAACGAGCTGGTCCGCGACCTCACCCTGGATGTCGCGGTCGACGACCTGGCCCGGGTGCCGTGGGACCGGGAGAAGGTGCACACGCTGTTCGACAGCCTGGAGTTCCGGGTGCTGCGCGAGCGGCTGGTCGCCGAGCACGAGGAGGTCGACGCGACCGTCGACCACGGTTTCGAGCTGGACGGTGCGCAGCTGAAGCCGGGCGAGGTGGGCGCCTGGCTCAAGGAGCACGTCAGCGGCGGCGAGCGCGTCGGCGTCGCGGTGCAGGGCAGCTGGGGCGGCGGCACCGGTCAGATCACCGGGCTGGCGCTGGCGAACGCGTCCGGTGCGGCGGCCTGGTTCGACCCGACCACGATGACGCCGGACGACGACTCGGCGTGGCAGGCCTGGCTGGCCGACGAGAAGCAGCCGAAGGCGCTGCACGACGTGAAGGGCCCGCTGCTCGGTTTCCTGGAGCGCGGCTGGACGCTGGCCGGCCTCAGCTCGGACACCCAGCTGAGCGCGTATCTCGTCCGTCCGGACCAGCGGGCCTACGATCTGGCCGACCTGACGGTGCGTTACCTCAAGCGCGAGCTGCGCAACGAGGAGGCGGAGAACGGTCAGCTCAGCTTCGACGACGTCGAGGGCGGTCCGGCCGCGGACCACACGATGCTGCGGGCGCGCGCGATCGCGGACCTCGCCGACACCCTGGACGTCGAGCTCGAGAAGCAGGCCGGTACGGCGCTGCTCGCGGACGTCGAGCTGCCGCTGATCCAGGTCATCGCCGGGATGGAGCGCGACGGCATCGCGGTCGACCGGCCGTACCTGGAGGAGCTCGAGGACCGGTTCGCCACCGGCGTCCGGGAGGCGGCCACGGCGGCGTACGAGGTGATCGGCAAGGAGATCAACCTCGGGTCGCCGAAGCAGTTGCAGGTGGTGCTGTTCGACGAGCTGCAGATGCCGAAGACCAAGCGCACCAAGACCGGCTACACCACCGATGCCGACTCGCTGCAGGCGCTGTTCGAGAAGACCGAGCATCCCTTCCTGGCGTACCTGCTGGCGCACCGGGACGCGACCCGGCTGCGGCAGACGGTCGAGGGGCTGCTGAAGACGATCAGCCCGCGCGACGGCCGGATTCACACGACGTTCAACCAGACCATCGCGGCGACCGGGCGGCTGAGCTCCACCGAGCCGAACCTGCAGAACATCCCGATCCGCACCGAGGAGGGCCGCCGGATCCGGCAGGCGTTCGTGGTCGGCGAGGGCTACGAGTCGCTGATGTCGGCGGACTACAGCCAGATCGAGATGCGGATCATGGCGCACGTCTCGCAGGACCAGGGCCTGATCGACGCGTTCAACTCCGGGATGGACTTCCACTCGGTGACCGCGTCCCGGGTGTTCTCGGTCGAGCCCGGTGACGTCACCCAGGAGCAGCGCGCGAAGATCAAGGCGATGAACTACGGCCTCGCGTACGGCCTGTCGGCGTACGGGCTGAGCCAGCAGCTGAAGATCGGCGTCGACGAGGCCAAGGGCCTGATGGACGAGTACTTCGAGGGCTTCGGCGGGGTCCGGGACTACCTGCGGTCGATCGTGATCGACGCCGGCAAGACCGGGTACACCGAGACGATCCTGGGCCGCCGGCGCTACCTGCCGGACCTGACCAGCGACAACCGCCAGCGCCGGGAGATGGCCGAGCGGATGGCGCTGAACGCCCCGATCCAGGGGTCGGCCGCCGACGTCATCAAGATGGCGATGCTGAAGGTCGACCGCTCACTGCGCGAGTCCGGCCTGAAGTCACGGATGCTGCTCCAGGTCCACGACGAACTGGTCTTCGAGATCGCCCCGGGCGAGCGCGAGTCCCTGGAAGAGCTCGTCCGCCACGACATGGGCCATGCCGTCGACATGGCCGTCCCCCTCGACGTCTCGGTAGGCATCGGCCGCACCTGGCACGAAGCCGCCCACTAGGCCGCCTCCTACGACGTGGCGTAGACCGGGGCCGGGTCGGGGGAGAGGGCGTTCTTGATGCAGGTCTGTTCGCGGTCGGGTAGGTCTGGGAGGGCGTTGAGGGGCCACCAGCGGACCTCGAGGGACTCGTCGTCGTTGACGCGGGGGGCGCCGCTGATCGGGCGGCAGCGGAAGCAGAGGTCGAGGAACTGGACCTGGTCGCCGTTGGGGTAGCTGCTGGGGGGCAGTGACTCGATGCTGACCAGGCGTTCGACGACGGCCTGGACCGCGGTTTCCTCCTGGATCTCGCGGACCAGCCCGGTCGCCGGTTGTTCGCCGGGCTCGAGGATTCCGGCGACCAGGGCCCAGCGTCCGGTGTCGGCCCGCCGGACCAGGAGGACCTCGTCGGCGTCGTTCAGCACCACCCCGGTGATCCCGGTCAGCCACAGCAGGTCGTGCCCGATCTTCTCGCGCAGCTCGCGGATGAACTTCGGCGTCGGCATGCCCAGCACCCTACCCAGGCCGGTCCGGGGACCTTTCTTCAGCGCAAGGAATTTGGGTGACCGCGCGCAAGCGGTAACCGCTTGCCGCGCAAGATACGAACAGTGATCAGTCGATCTCTTTCAGTGGCGGCGAGCTCTTCCGTAGTGTCCTGATCTATGTCATTCTCCCGGGCAAAGATCCGAGATCCTATTGGATATCCGTATCGGATCTCGTATCGACCTCGTTCCGACCAGCCGCCAGGAGGAACCATGCCGAACGACGACGCGCGCAAGGGACTCAGCCGTCGATCACTCATCGCGGGGGCGATCGGACTGACCGCGGCGACAGCCGGCGGCGGTCTGCTCAGCGGGTGCAGCGGCTCGAGCAGTGCGAGCAGCGGCACCAGCGCCGCCGGGCAGGCCGCGCCCAGCGTCACCCTCGGCCCGAAGCTGACGACCGTGCAGTACCCGGAGGGGTACGTCGGTCCGGTCGCCCGCGAGCTCAAGCCGATCTCCTCGGAGAAGGTCACGTCAAGATCGTCGTACCGCAGGACGTGACGATCGGCGACTGGCGGACCAACGCGTTCACGAAGTGGCTCGAGCAGAAGACCAACATCCACATCGAGTGGAACCAGATCGGGCGGTACCGACGACGACATCATGACCAAGGTGAACGCGATGATCGCCGCCGGCGACATCCCGGACGCCTTCATGGGGATCCACTTCACCCGGTCGCAGCTTTTCCTGTACGGCCAGCAGGGCCTGTTCACCGACGTCGACCAGTACATCGGCTCGTACGCGCTGAACCTGCAGCAGGCGATGAAGGACTACCCGGACGCCCGCAAGCTGGTCCAGGCGCCGGACAAGAAGATCTACTCGTTCCCGAACGTCAACGACTGCTACCACTGCCGGGCGAGCAACGGGCGCACGTTCCTGAACACCGACTGGATCGAGCAGGTCGGGCTGGACGTGCCGGAGACCACCGACGAGTTCGTCGAGCTGCTGCGCGCGTTCAAGAAGGCCGACCTCGGCGGCAACGGCCGGACGATCCCGTTCTGCGGCTACAAGGACGCGCCGCTCGACACGTTCTTCATGAACTCGTTCCTCTACAACCCCGGCGATCCGTGGCTGGTGGTGAACGACGGCAAGGTCGACGTGACCTTCACCAAGGACGAGTGGCGCGAGGGCCTGAAGTTCATCCACGGGATGTACGCCGAGGGCCTGATCAACAAGGACGTGTTCACGGCCGACCAGGACCAGATGGACCGCTACGGCAACGCGCCGGGCAAGCCGATCATCGGCGGTGCCCGCTCGTACTACTGGGGCGGCTTCCTGGACATCGACCAGAAGGACCCGAACGCCCGCTGGCGCAAGTACCTCGCGGTCCCGCCGCTGAAGGGGCCGAACGGCGTCCGGTACGCCGCCTGGAACTACCTCGGCGTCGGCGTCGAGGTGGCGAAGCTGGTGATCACCAAGAAGTGCGCGAAGCCGGAGCTGCTGGTCCAGTGGGCCGACGCGCAGATGGAGCTGGAGGCGATCCTGCGCGGGTACGGCGGCCCGAAGTTCGAGTGGGCCAAGAAGGGTGAGCTCGGGATCAACGGCAAGCAGGCGGTGTACGGCTTCTCGGCGACCTGGAACACCGAGAAGAACATCAGCTGGAGCCAGGACAACACGATGTACCGCTCGCAGGACTTCCGGCTCGCCGAGCGGGTGAACCCGAAGGACCTGACCTTCGAGAAGCCGCTGTACCAGCAGACCGTGGACAACTACTTCCCCTATAAGCAGCCGCAGGAGATGCAGTTCCCACCGGTCACGCTGGACCAGGACCAGGCCGCGCAGGAAGCGGAGCTGAAGACGAACCTGAAGAGCGAGGTCAGCCTGTCGTTCTCGAAGTTCGTCACCGGGCAGCTGGACCCGAACGACGACGGCGCCTGGAACGACTTCAAGGACCGGGTCGAGAAGATCGGCGTGAAACCGTACCTGGACCTGCAGCAGGCCGCCTACGAGACCTACAACGGATGAGTGCCGCCGGGACCCTGCCGCCGGACGAGCGGCGGCTGGGCGGAGGCGCGCCGATCCAGGACACCCGCGGCGACAAGATCGCCCTGGCCTGTATCTACACGGCCCTCGGCCTGTTCTGCCTCGCGATCCTGTACCCGATCGTCTACGTGTTCAGCGCCTCGGTCAGCAACACCAAGAAGGTGTCGGCCGGCGAGGTGTGGCTGTGGCCGGTCGGCTTCACGCTCGACGCGTACAAGGCGATCTTCGACTACGACGCGATCGTCAGCAGCTTCGGCAACTCCGTGTTCTACGCGGTCGCCGGCTCCTGTGTCGCCACGGTCCTCACGCTGCTCGCGGCGTACCCCCTGTCCCGCAAGGGTTTGCCGGGCAAGGGGCTGATCATGGCGGCGTTCGTGTTCACGATGATGTTCAGCGGCGGGCTGATCCCGACGTACCTGGTCGTGGATCAGCTCGGCCTGCTGAACACCCGCTGGGCGATGATCCTGCCGACCGCGATGGCGGTCTGGAACGTGATCATCACCCGGACCTACTTCATGGTGACGATCCCCGAGGAGCTGGTCGAGGCCGGGCGGGTGGACGGCTGCAGCGACTTCGGGTTCTTCTGGCGGATCGTGCTGCCGCTGAGCAAACCGATCATCGCGGTG
The DNA here is from genome assembly GCF_040680955.1 of Kribbella sp. NPDC051936. NCBI lineage: Bacteria > Bacillati > Actinomycetota > Actinomycetes > Propionibacteriales > Kribbellaceae > Kribbella > Kribbella sp. NPDC051936. The sequence continues at coordinate 358,023 of NZ_JBFAXS010000004.1, forward strand.
AACCTGCTCTTCTACGCCGTCGGCCAGTGGAACACGTTCTTCAACGCGCTGATCTACCTGACCAACGAGCACCTGTTCCCGCTGCAGGTGGTGCTGCGGCAGATCCTCATCCAGAGCAAGGTCGACCCGTCGCAGATGCCCGACACGAGCAAGCTCGCGCAGCTGAAGGAACTCCAGCAGCAGCTCAAGTACTCGCTGATCGTGATCGGGATGATCCCGCCGTTGCTGGTCTATCCGTTCGTGCAGAAGCACTTCGTCAAGGGGGCCATGGTCGGCTCGCTGAAGGGATGAGCACATGACGACCTCGACACAGGCCCGTCCGACGGTCCGTGACGCCGCCCACAAGCGGACCCGTTCGGCGAAGTCCTCCGTCGGACTCGGACTCCGGATGCGGCGGCACTGGCAGCTGTACGTGATGCTCGCGCTGCCTCTGATCTGGCTGGCGATCTTCGCCTACTGGCCGATGTACGGCGTGATCATCGCCTTCAAGGACTACAACGTCGTGTCCGGGATCCTCGGCAGCCCGTGGGTGGGACTCAAGCACTTCGACCGGTTCGTGGAGTCGTACCAGTTCTGGCGGCTGATCCGGAACACGGTGTTCCTGCACGTGTACGAGCTGGTCGCGACGTTCCCGTTGCCGATCGTCCTGGCGCTGTGCCTGAACACGGTTCGCAAGAAGTGGTTCAGCCGGTCGGCGCAGCTGATCACCTACGCGCCGCACTTCATCTCGACCGTGGTCGTGGTGGGTCTCATCGTCGTGCTGACGAACCCGAGCACCGGCGTGGCGAACAGGATCATCGGTCTGTTCGGACTCGGCCCGGTCGACTTCCTCGGTGACGCCGGGCTGTTCCGGCATCTCTACGTCTGGTCGGGCGCCTGGCAGACCATGGGGTTCGCGGCGATCATCTACCTGGCCGCGTTGACCAGTGTGCCGCCGGAGCTGCACGAGGCGGCGATCGTGGACGGCGCGTCGCGGTTGCGGCGGATGTGGCACATCGACCTGCCCGCGATCGTGCCGGTGGCGGTGATCCTGCTGATCCTGAACATCGGCTCGATCCTGTCCGTCGGGTTCGAGAAGGTCCTGCTGATGCAGAACAACCTGAACCTCGACACCGCCGAGGTGATCGACACCTACGTGTACAAGATCGGCCTGGCGTCCGCGGTTCCGCAGTTCAGCTACGCGACCGCGATCGGCCTGTTCCGCTCGGTGATCGGGCTGGTGCTGCTCGTCGTGGCGAACACGTTCGCCCGGCGGTTCGCGAAGTCAAGCCTGTGGTGAGTCGGCGGCCTGGCGGTGGAGACCCGCGGCCAGGACCGCCGACAGCAGCAGCGCGCAGGTGCTGGTCATCGCGACCAGCACCTTCACGCCGTTGAGACCGGTGGCGATGCCGGTGCCGAGCACGATGCCGGCGGCCGCGGCGAGCACGACCAGGCCGATCCAGATGCCCAGCGCGGCGCGCTTCTCCTGCTGCGCGATCGCGGCGTACACGACCAGCTGCAGTACGGCGTACGCGGAACCGGAGACCGCGAACAGCCAGGTGTACGGACCGAGCGGCGCGTACTTGTCCGCGCCGCCGATGACCGCGACGACGAGATCGGGCAGGATCAGCGTGCCGATGACCGTGCACACACCGAGCCCCGCGACGGCCGCGATCGCCTTGCGCAGCCGCTGGGTGTCACCCGGGGACTGTGCGAGTGTCGGGAACACCAGCACGATCACGAACTGCGGCAGGAACAGGCAGGCCTTCGCGATGATCACGCCGGCCGCGTAGTAGCCGCTGTCCGTGCCGTCGAGCAGGGCGCGGGCGAACAGCACGTCGGCGTTGGCGATGACGAAGAACGCGAGCAGCGTGTGGGTGCCGAACGCCGCTTCCCGCAGCACGGTCTTGATCTGCTCCTTGGTCGCACCCGTCGATCCGCGGAGCACCCAGCGGCCGACGATGATCGGTACGGCGGCGCCGAGCGCGAGACCGATCATCGCCGCGTCGAGCGTCGGCCGTACCAGCAGTGCGCCGCCGCCCAGGACGAGGCGGCCGACACCGGTCAAGGTGTAGATGACGGCCAGCTCGGTCCAGCGTTTGCTGCCCTGGAGGACGCCGAGTTGGGCCCCCATCACCGTCAAGCAGCCGAGGGTCGGGGCCAGCAGCACGATCGAGACCACCGAGTCGATGTGCAGCAGCCACATGAACACGGGCGTGAGCGCGAGACAGACCGCGGTCAGTACGAGCGCCGCGCGGTTGCCTGCCTTCAACATCGTGTCGGACAAGGCTCCGGCGCCCGCACCGGAGTGCGTGGCGAGCTGCCGGGCTCCGGCCGCCTGCAGGCCGAGCGAGGCGACGTTGCCGATCAGCAGCAGCCCCAGCAGGGCCGTGAGGGCGCCGAACTGCTCCGGGGCGAGCCGGTGGGTGCCGATCAGCGTGAAGCCGTAGGCGGCCACGTTCATGATCGCCATGGCCACGGCGACCACAGTGGCCCGCCGCAGGAAGGCCAGGCGCTTGGCCTTCGGTGCACTGGCCGGTGTGGTGCCAGACGTCATTCGCGCTGCCTCGGATCGGTGTGTGACGGTGCTCGACCTCACCGTACGGCGTGTCCGGCCCGCCGTCACAACAGACCCAACCCTGCACCTGCACGGGCCTTTGTCAAGCGCTCGTGATTGCAGCTAGTGACGCTTGTGGGCGATATCTGCGATCAGTCACGATTCTTTGAAACTCAATGGGGCGGGGGCCTGACTGTGCGTTAGAGGGGTGGGGGCATGTCGGTGCGTCTGCTGGTCTCTCGTCGTAAGGATCGTCGGCCTGTGCGACACCGGGCACCGATCGCACTCGCCGCACTGTGCGCCCTGGTTCTCGGACTGGCTGTCGTGCCGCCGTCCGGTGCGAGCGCCGCGACTCCGGTCGGGGTTCTGACGGCCGCGCAGCTGAACGACGCCTTCAAGCAGTACGGCGACACTTCGGGGGAGTGGAGCGGCGGCGACGGAACCGCGTCCGTTCCCTTGTCCGACGGGCGGGTGGCGTGGCTGTTCTCCGACACCTACATCGGCACGGTGAACGCCGACGGCAGCCGCCCGGCGAACACGCCGCTGATCAACAACTCGATCGTCGTCCAGACCGGTGAAGGCCTCCAGGACACGGTCTTCGGCGGTACGGCGGCCAATCCGGTCGCTGTGATGCCGCAGACCGCGGACGGGAAGTTCTTCTGGGTCGGCGACGGCCTCTCCGCCGGTGGCAAGCTGCGAGTCTTCTACAGCCGGTACGGCCGCTCCGGTCAGGGTGCCCTGGACGTCAAGCTCGAGGGCACCAGTGTGGCGACGTTCGACCAGACCGGTTTCGTGCGCGAGTCGGTGGTCGAGCTACCGGTCGGCGACAAGATCGCGTGGGGCGTCGAAGTCGTCGAGGACGGTCCGGTGACCTACGTCTACGGATCAGAGTACGTCGACGAGACGGGCCTGCGGTTCGCCCACCTGGCCCGTACCAACGCGGACCTGTCCGCTCCGCTGGAGTATTGGAACGGATCGGCGTGGGTCTCCGACGAAGCTTCCTCGGCGCGGATCCTGAGCGGTGTCGGGACGACCTTCGGTGTGCAGCGCGCCGACTCCGGGTGGGTGCTGGTCACGCAACAGGGCAACGGCATCTTCCATCCGGACATGGTGGCCTACAGCGCGCCGTCGCCGACCGGGCCGTTCGCCGATCCGGTGGTCCTGTACCAGGCGCCGGAAGGTGCCGACGGCACCGGCAAGATCGTGTACGACGCACACGTCCATCCGCAGTCCGCGGCCGGCGGAAAGTTGCTCTGGTCCTACAACGTCAACAGTCTCGACGGCGGCGCGAACACGGCGGATGCCCACATCTACCGGCCGCGGTTCGTGGAGACCGCGTGGCCGCTGCCGGCTCCGGACCCGGCGGCGGTGCCGGGCCAGGTCACCGGGTTGACCACCTCGCAGGCCGAGGACGGCCGGGTGTCCCTGTCGTGGCAGCCGGTCGGAGGCGCGACGAAGTACTGGCTCTATCAGCGCAATGTGACCGACGGGCAGACCCACTTCGCCCGGGACTCGGTAGCTGTGACCTCACCCTCGGCGTCGGCGTCGCTGGTTCGGGACGGGAAGACGTACGAGTTCAGGGTCACGGCTGCGAACGATGCCGGTGAGGGACAGGCATCGGCCACGGCAAGCCTGACGGTCCATGTCGTTCCGCCTGCGGCGCCAGCCGGCGTGACCGCTGTCCCGAGCGGGACGACCGGTGGCATCCGGGTGTCGTGGGAGGCCGTCCAAGGCGCATGGAACTACGAGGTCTACTACCGCGACACGACCGAGGGCGACGGCAGCTTCAAGTCCGCGACGATGGTCGGCGCCGACGTCCACGAGTTCTCCGTGACCGACCTGAACGTCGACCACCCGCACGAGTTCTACGTGACGGCGAGAGGCGGCGGTGGCGAGTCTGCGCGGTCGACTGTGGTCACGGCGACCCCGGTCGGCGTACCGCCACAGGCACCGGCGGCCCTGACCGCGACCGCGAAGACCGACGGGACGATCACGCTCGACTGGACCGCGTCGACGACACCCGGTGTCTGGTACTGGGTCTACCAGCGCGATGTCACCGCCGAGGAGTCGGAGTTCGTCCAGCTGCCACTGCCGATCTCGCAGGGCACCTCGATGGAGGCCGGGTTCCTCGCGGACGGACATGTCTACGAGTTCGCCGTCACTGCCTACGACAACGGCGGCGAGTCGCCGCGTACCGCGGTGGCGACCGCCACCTCCGACTATCCGGAGCTGCCGCCGCCCACCGGGCTGGTCGCGACCGCCGGCAACGGTGAGGTGGCGCTCAAGTGGACGTCGCTCGGCGCGGACATCTGGTACTGGGTCTACCAGCGCGACGTCACCGACGGGGAGACAGAGTTCACGAAGCTCCCGTTGCCGATCTCGTCCGGTTCGTCGATGACCGCGGGCTACTTGACCAACGGCCACGTCTACGAGTTCAAGGTGTCGTCTCTCGGGCCCGGCGGTGAAGGCCCGTCGTCGGCGGCGGTATCGGCGACCCCGAAGTATCCGCCGCCCGCGGCGGTGACCGGCCTGTCCGCGGCCGCCCAGACCGACGGCAGTATCAAGGTCAGCTGGACCGACCGCGCCGACACCTACTTCTGGGTCTACCAGCGGGACGTGACCGCCGGCGGAGCGTTCGTCAAACTGCAGTACCCGACGCAGGGTTCCAGCTTCAGCGCGACCCAGCTGACGAACGGGCACGTCTACGAGTTCAAGGTGCAGCCGAACGCGTACGGTCTGGACGGCCCGATCAGCGCCGCCGTGTCGGCGAAGTCGACGTACGCCCCGCCGCCGGCGCCGACCGGTCTGGTCGCACGGGCGATGGGTAACGCCACCATCCGGCTCGACTGGAACGGAGCGGCCGGAGTCACGTTCTGGGTGTACCAGCGCGACGTCACGGCCGGGGAGGCGACCTTCACCAAGCTCGGTCTGCCGAGTCTGGACAAGACGGCGGAGCTGGGGCTGATGAAGTCCGGGCACAAGTACGAGTTCAAGATCGCGGCCCAGAACCAAGGCGGCACCAGCCCCTTCTCGAACGTGGCCTCAGCAACCTCGTACGGCGGTCTGCCGGCGGCCCCGACGAACCTGTCGGCGGTGGCGCAGGACGGCAAGGTGAAGTTGGCCTGGAGCGCGAGCGCGACGGCGGGCGTGCAGTACATCGTCTACCAGCGCGACGTGACGTCCGGTGACCCGTGGGACCGCTTGCCGTTGCCGATCACCACAACCTCGATGACGGCCGGCTATCTGGTCAACGGTCACACCTACGCGTTCCGCGTCACCGCACAGAACGGGATCGGTGAGAGCGGTGGGACGAACACCGTGCAGGCCCGGCCGATGCCGCCGCTGCCGACAGCTCCGGCCAGCCTGACGGCGACCGCGGGCAACGGCACGGCGTTCCTCGACTGGTCCGCGAGCACTCCGTCGGACGTCTTCTACTTCGTCGAGATGCGTCCCGCGGGCGGCAACTGGAGCCGGATGCCGTATCCGGTCAGTGGCACCTCGCTCCAGGTGAGCTGGCTGCGCAACACGGTGCGGTACGAGTTCCGCGTCTACGCCAACAACATGACCGGAAACTCGGCGATGTCGCCGGTGGCCAGTGCGCGCCCGATGCCGCCGTTCCCGACCGCTCCCGCCTCGCTGGTCGCAACGGCAGGCGACCGGACGGTCAAGCTCGACTGGTCGGCGAGCAGCGTGTCGGGCGTGTACTACTGGCTCGAGTACCGGCTGTCCGGACAGCAGTGGACCCGTGCCGGGTGGCCGATCGTCGGCCAGACGTGGATCAACTACGGGCCGCTGATCAACAACAAGCGCTACGAGTTCCGGATCAGGGCGGCGAACGAGTCCGGGGTCTCGGCTCCGTCGCCGGTCGCGGCGGTGACTCCGATCCCGCCCGTCCCGGTGGCACCGACGATCTCCTGGGTGACGGAGTACAACGGCTACTTCGAGCTGTTCTGGAACGACTCGACGGTCGAACCGATCGGCTGGCAGGTCCGGTTCCGGAACCGGTTGACGGGTGAGATCACCACCCGGTCCGCCATCCTTCAGAAGTCGATGATGTACTCCGCACCGGTCGAGGAGTACGAGCTCCTGGTCCGGAGCCGGAACTCGCGCGGCTGGGGACCGTGGTCGGCGCCGAAGCTGGCCGTGGCGAAGACCAAATGGTGGCCCGCGAGCTTCTTCATGCCCCGGCCGGGCAACTCGAAGGTCAACCAGCTCGCCGCGGACCTCACCAGCGGCAGGTACTGCAAGGCGTCCGAGCTGCAGATCGTGTGCTTCGACACCGATCTGACCAATCACCAGCAACGGCCCATGACCTTGGGCGACTACCTCGGGTATCCCAACAGCGAGAGCATGTGGGATTACCAGCTGTGGTGTGACGCGCGGGACGCCGCGGGGCTGGCCCAGCTCAGAGGCTCGGCGGCCGGTATTCGCTACGGCCCGCACCTGCCACAGCACGAAGCCGCCCACTCCGCGCAGTGGGCCGAGTGGGGATGGGAGTTCGCGGGCATGTATCTCGGCGCGGAGCTGCTCGCGAGGAGGTACGGCGGGCCGAACAAGTTCGAGGTCGATGCGAATCTCTGGTGGGGTGGGTACGTCGTCGACCCGGAACTCCCGAACAACTGCGGCCGGCGCCGATGACCAGGACGCGTGGATGGCTGCGGCTGGTGGTCGCGGCAGCGGTGATCCTGGCCGGTGTGGGCTCGATGCCGGACGGGTACGCCGCGCCCGCCAGGGCCGCGACGCTGGTGACGGATCCGGCCTCGCTGGTCAATCCGATGATCGGGACCAAACAGTTGGCGGGACAGGAGGGCAACGCCGGAAACACGTTCCCGGGGCCGGCCATGCCGTTCGGCATGGTGCAGTGGGGCCCGGACACCTCGCCGCGCTGGCCGGGCGGTGACTACGACTACGGGGCGACGGCCCTGGCCGGCTTCGGGATGACACGCATGAGCGGTGCGGGCTGCGGTGCGTACGGCGATCTGCCGTTTCTGCCGGTCACCGGTACGGTGCCCGCCGACAAGAACAACGCGACGGTCGGGTTCACGCATGCAACGGAAACCGCGCGAACCGGCTTCTACGGCCTGACGCTGGCCAACAACGTCCGCGTCGAACTGACGACCGGCCTGCGGGCGGGCCTCGGCAAGTTCGTGTTCCCGGCGGGAACGGCGTCCACCCTGCTGATCAAGGCCGCCGGAGGTGCCGCGGCATCCGAAGCGGGCATCTCCGCGGTCAGCACCACCGAGGTGACGGGCTGGACGGGTGCCGGGGCGTTCTGTGCCCGGGGCAACCATTACCGGCTCTACTACGCGGTGAAGTTCGACAAGGCGTTCACGGCCTCGTCCAAGTGGACCGGGCAGTGGCCGTGGGTCACCGGCGACGGCGGGATCGCGCTCACCTTCCCGGCCGGCTCGGTGGTGAAGGCGAAGGTCGGCATCTCGTTCGTCGGTGTCGCGAACGCCCAGGCCAACCGGGACACCCTGGCCAGTTGGGATCTCGCGGTGGTCGAGCAAGCCGCCAAGTCGGCGTGGAACGGGTTGCTCACCGGCGTACAGATCGGCGGGGGCACGCTCGACGCCCAGAAGACCTTCTACACCGCGCTGTACCACTCCTTGCTGCATCCGAACGTGTTCAGCGACGCCAACGGCCAGTACATCGGCTTCGACAAAGTCGTCCGGACGGTTCCGGCCGGTCAGTCGGCGGTGTACGCCAACTTCTCGGGCTGGGACACCTACCGGTCGCAGATCCAGTTGAGCGCGTTGGTCGCACCGGCCCAGACCTCGGACATGGTCCGGTCCTTGCTGCTCGCCTACGACCAGTCGGGAAGATTGCCGAAGTGGCCGGTCGCCAACGGCGAGACGTACATGATGGTCGGCGATCCGGCGCTGCCGATCATCGCGTCGGCGTACGCGTTCGGCGCGCGCAACTTCGACGCGGCCAAGGCCCTGACGGCGATGGCCGACCAGGCCAGCGGGCGTTCTGACATCCGGCCGGGCAACGGTTACCTCGATACGCACGGCTACCTGCCGACGGACGGCGGCTACGACTGCTGCGAGCACACCGGGACGGTGTCGACCTCGCTGGAGTACAACATCGCCGACTTCGCGCTGGCGGCGTTCGCGGGCGCCCGCGGCGACACCGCGACCCAGGCGAGGTTCCTCGAGCGGGCACAAGGCTGGCAGTACCTGCTGAACCCGCAGAGCGGCTTCGTCCAGCCGCGACGCTCGAGCGGCGTCTGGAAGGAGAACTTCGACCCCACCGACTTCTCGTACGGCGACTGGGCCGAAGGCAACTCCTGGAAGTACACGCCGATGGTTCCGTTCAACGCGGCCGGGCTGGTCGCCGCGAAGGGCGGACCGGCCGCGATGGGCGACTACCTCGACACACACCTCCAGCAGGTGAACGAGATCGCCGGCCCGCACGCCTGGATGGGGAACGAGCCCAGCTTCGGAACGCCGTGGCTCTACAACTACATCGGCCAGCCGTACAAGACACAGCAGGTCGTGCGCCGGATCCAGACCGAGCTGTTCGGCAACCGGCCGGACGGGCTGGCGGGCAACGACGACCTGGGCTCGTTGTCGTCCTGGTACGTGTGGTCCGCGCTGGGCTTCTACCCCGCGGTGCCGGGAACCGCTGACCTGGTGCTCGGCAGCCCGGTGTTCCCGGAGGCCGTCGTTCGTCTCCAGGGCGGCAAGACGCTCACCGTGAGCGCACCTGCCGCGGCGGCCGGATCACCGTACGTCCAGAGCATGACCGTGAACGGCGGGGACTGGAACAAGTCCTTCCTTCCGCCGAGCCTGCTGACGTCGGGCGGCTCGGTCGGCATGGTGCTCGGGGCTGCCGCGAACACCGCGTGGGGGTCGGCGGTGGACGCGGCGCCGCCGTCGTACTCAGCCGATGCCGTGGCAGCCGCCAACAGCAACGGCACGAGCCACGACGCACTCCCCGGCGAGGCGAACTACGACGGGATCGGCTCCGGGTACTCCGTCGAGGCTCTGCAGGCCGCGGGCGTCGTACCGGGCAGCAAACTGGTTGCCGACGGCGTCGACTACACGTGGCCGAACGTCCGGGCCGGTCGTCCGGACAACGTGGCCGCCGCAGGCCAGCAGGTCACGGTCGCGAGCCCGCCGGGAGCGGACCGGATCGGGTTCCTCGGCAGCAGCGAGGGCGGCTTCGACAGCGTCACGGGAACGGCGACCGTCAACTTCGCCGACGGTACGCAGCAGCAGGTCCAGTTGGGGTTCAGCGACTGGACACTCGCGGGCGGAGCCGTGGGCAAGCGGGACGACAACGTCGTGGCTGCCCAGATGCCTTACCGCAACAACTACTGGGCGGGCGGGCCGGAGCAGGTCCAGACCTATCTGTTCTCGGCGTCGTTCGCGGTGGATCCGGCCAAGACAGTCGTCGGCGTCATACTGCCGGTCACCACCGGTTCGGGGCGGCTGCACATCTTCGACATCGGCTTCTCCGGGCACCGGGCGAACGCCGGCGTGAGCGACGACAACCAGATCGGTACGGCGGACTTCGACAACGGTGCCGCAAGCTACTCGCGGCAGGCACTGGCCGCGGCGGGACTGACTGCGGGAGCGCAGGTCCTGCACGGCGGCGTCACGTACCGGTGGCCGTCGACGGCGGCAGGCGAACGAGACAACTTCGTCGCTCAGGGACAGCCGATCAAGGTGACCGCGGCGCCGGGCGCCACGAAGCTCGGCGTCCTGGGAGCCGCCGAGGGCTGGCCGACCGGTGTGTCCGGCGCGGCGACCATCAGCTACAGCGACGGGACCAGGCAGCCGGTCACGCTCGGATTCACCGACTGGACCCGCGGCGGCGGCGCACAGGCCATCGGTCACGGGAACACGGTGGTGGCCCAGATGCCGTACCGCAACTGGACCCCGGTCGGCCGCGAGCAGATTGTGACTTATGTCTACGCGACGACCTGGGCGTTGCTGCCGGGAAAGACCCCGACAGGGATCGAGCTTCCGCCTCCGAGCGGCGGGTTCGGGCGCATCCACGTCTTCGCCGTCGGAACCGGTTGATCCGCGCCTCGGACCGAAGCATCACCGAGAGGTAACGATGTCGGTTCGAGGCCGCAGGATCCGTTAATGTCCCGCCGGTGAGGAGGCTGAGAGCGGGTAGTTCGGAGCAGGTCGTCTGGCGGGCACGGCTCGCCCTCGGATGCCTGGGTCTGATCGCTCTGTGCTTCCAGCATGCTCCCGGCCAGATCGTTCCGGATCGCAGGCTGGAGCTGACCGCCGGGCCTGGCGGGTTCCTGTCGCGGGCGCTGCACCTGTGGGATCCGCACAGTGCGTTCGGTCAGCTGCAGACCGACACTTACGGCTACCTGTTTCCGATCGGCCCGTTTCACTGGCTGCTGAAGGCGCTGTCGGTACCGGACTGGGTTACCCAGCGCCTGTGGTGGTCGCTGGTCCTGTGCGTTGCCTTCCTCGGCATCTGGAAGCTGTGCAACGTCCTGCAGTACGGCGTGCCGTGGACGCGTCTCGCTGTCGCCCTGCTGTACGCCCTGGCGCCGCGGGCGTTCGGTGAGCTCCCCACCGAGGTGTGGCCGATGGCCATGGCTCCGTGGATACTCCTGCCGCTCGTCTCGCCACGAGTCCGCTCCGGCTGGTGGCGCGCCAGCTGGTCGGCTGTTGCGTTCGCACTGATCGGTGCGGCCAATCCGGTCGCGAGCGCCGCGACCCTCGTCGTACCTGCGATCTGGCTGCTGGTCCGCGTCAGGGTGAAGCTGGCCGCTGTCTGGCTGGGCTTCGTCGTCGCCGTGTCGATCTGGTGGCTGGTCCCGCTGCTGATGCTGCTCCGGTACGGCGCTACCCCGCCAGGACCGCGCTGGCCGCCAGTGGCCGGCGTAGTGGTCGGCGTACCGCTCGCCCTCGCCGTTGCGCACTATCTGCGTCGCCTGACCAACGTGAGCGTGTCGCGGGGCGTCCACCGCCGCGTCGTGCCTGTGCTGGCCACCTGTCTCGCGGTGGCTGCTGCGTTGCCCGTGGTGCTCTCACGACCGGACGGGGCGTTCCCTGCGATCCCGGCACATTGGGAGGACGCGGCCAACTGGCTCGACGAGCAGACCGCGCCGGGCAGCGTCCTTGTCCTGTCCGACTCCAACGAGCCGCTTGCCGCCCTCGTCAAGCGTCCTTTGGCTGCGCTCACGGACGACACGCGGAACCGTATCGACTCCGGTGTCGCCGACCAGGCGCTGCAGCAGGAACTGAGCCGCGACGGCGTCCGCTATGTCGTGGTGCGCAACGACCGGCAGGACGGTACGCCGGCGCTGGCGATCCACGAGAGCCTGGCCGACGCCGGCATCGGACGGGTCGCGTACTTCGGCCCTGCCGGAGAGACCCGCCTGCCGTACCCGAGTGTGGAGATCTACGACGTCGGAGCGACCACGCCGGGGCGGCTGATCCCGCGGTCCCGGCTCGTCGCGGTCGGAGGTACCGCAGACGACGTACCGACCGTCGTGACCGCGCTCGGCGGCGAGGGCGCGGCGGTGCTCAGCGCGGACGCGACAGGCAAGCTGGACGGCCTGCCGCTCATCTCGACCAGCGGTCAGCAGACAGAGCGGCAGCCGAGTGCGATCGTCCTCCGGAACGCGCAGGTCGGGCGGTCGGCCTGTCTCCACGTCGGCTCGCGGGCCGTGTGCAGCCAGGACCAGGCCAAGGACTCAGCCGAGCCGAACGGCCTGACCCGGAGTGTCCAGCTCCCGCAAGCGGCGACGTACCAACTGCGGGGGACAGCCCTGTCGCAGGAGGGTGAGGCGCTCGAGCGTCTGTTCTCGGCGCCGGGCGCGATCACCGCGACGGCCTCGTCCCGGGCGGTGGCGGCACCGGAGGGGCGGCCGGATGCCGCCGTCGACCGCGACCTCGGAACCGGTTGGCTGGCGGCGCCGGACGACCCGGCGCCGAGCCTGACCCTGAAGTTGCCCGCGGCAAGGGAGGTGCGGGGCCTGCGGTTCCGGGCCGACGCGTACCTGGACGGGTCGCGGCCGGCCGACGTCGTCCTGCACTTCGACGGCGGCGCTCCGCTGCCCGCCACGGTCGACGCCGGCGGGTACGTCCGGTTCGCGGCGAGGCACGTGCGGACGCTGAAAATCGACTTCACCGCGACGAAGCCGCTGCAGGACGCCCGGACCAGTCCGGTTGGTGTGACCGAGGTCGAGGTGCTCGGAGCGGACGAGCTGCGGAAGGCGGTCGATCCGCAGCGCCGAGTCCCGGCGTACTGCGGGAACGGGCCGTCGGTCAGCATCGACGGCGTACCGGCGCGGACGCAGATCGCTCCGACCTTGCAGGACCTGCTGCGGCGACGGCCGGTCGCGTTCAGCTTGTGCGGTCAGATGTCGGCCATCCCGCTGCGGTCCGGCCTCCACCACGTGGAGGTGCGCCCGAACGGCGGTGTGGTGCCGATCGAGACCACCCTGGCGAAGGCAGGATTCGGGGACGTGTCCGTGACGCCGGTGCAAGGCGTGGACGTGTGGCGCCCGAACCCGGCCGAGCTGACGGTCGAGGTGCCGGATGCGGACGGGCCGTCCGTGCTGGCGGTCGCGCAGAACTACAACGAGGGCTGGGAGGCGTACGACGGCAGCGGCCAGAAGCTCACGCCGATCCGGATCGGCGGCTGGCAGCAGGCCTGGGTACTGCCGGCTGGGCCGGAGCAGGTCGTCACGGCTCGCTTCATGCCGGACCGGACCTACCGCGCCGGGCTGCTGCTCGGACTGGTCGCCCTGCTCGGGGTCTTGGCCGTCGCGGTCTTCTTCCCGAAGCGCACGACCGGGCGCTCGACCAGGCGGTAGCTCAGAGCCGCCAGCACAACGGAGGCCAGCAGCGTGACCGGCAGTTGTACGGCGAACGGGCCGTCGATCAGCCCCAGTACGACTAACTGGTAGGCCACCACGCCGTATGAGAGCGGTGCGGCGAGCCGCGCCGGCCGACCGCCCAGCACGCGGACCGTTCTTGCTGTGGGTGTCAGGACCGGGAAGAGCACACAGGCGACGACCACGGTGTAGATCAGGTTCTTGACGAGCGCCTGCGCCGGTGTCGGCACAGAGTGGTCGTACGGTCCCGCGAGCGGGGTTGCGGTGATCAACAGGAGCGCAGCGGCGATGCCCCAGAGCGTTGCCGGGACCCTGGTCAGCGTGTCGAGTGTCGACGCGCCGAGCCGACCTGTGGCGCGGGCGACCTGCCACAGCGCCATACCCATGCCGACCGCGAACCAGCCGAGGTACCCGGGCAGCCAGAGGCCCGCTTCGGGGTGACCTGTTGCCATGACGGCAGCCATCCAGACTGGTCCCAGGGCGGTCAGACCGACCAGAACGAGGAGCCGCCAGCGGACACTGCGGCGGGTCGGACGTTCGTACCCGGTCAACAGCCGCCCTAGCCCGGGCAGCAGGAGGTAGAAGGGGAGCGGCGTCAGCACGGCCCAGCGAAGGTAAGTGGACGCCGGGTCCGGGACGAGAGCGATCGACAGCACCACCGCGACCAGCAGCACCGGCAGGATGCGTAGCGCCCGGCCGCGCAGGTACGGCAGAGTCAGCGGCGGCAGGGTGCCGGAGAACCAGGCGAGCACGTGCGGCCGGTAGAGCAGGAATCCGGACAGCGCACAGAAGATCGCCCAGCCGACGTCCAGCCGGGAGACGGCACCGGCAAACGGCGCCTGCGTGTGCAGCCCGACCTGCGACACGACCACCGCGAGCGCGGCGATGACCCGCAGCCCGTCCACTGCCGGGAACCGGGTCATGCGCGCTGTCCCTTGTGAGCGGTCCAGATGGCGGTGCCGGGGACGAGAGGACCGCGTTCGGGTCCCCAGCCGCCCCAGACGAGCTCGTGACCGGCAGGCCATTCCGGTTCGAGCAGGTCGTCGACGACGAAGCCGGCGCCGGTGAGCTCGCGGATCCAGTCGCCGGTGGTGCGGTGGTGCTCGGCGTAGACCGGCGTACCGGCGGCGTCGACCTCGACGTACGGCGTCCGGTCGAAATAGGAGTGGGTGATCCGCAACCCGGCGGCCGACGGATCGTCAGGCATCGTCCAGCGGAACGGGTGCGTCACCGAGAACACCAGCAGACCTCCCGGCTTCAGGACGCGCGCCAGCTCGCGGAACGCCGTACCGGCATGGGCCACGAACGGCAGCGCGCCGAACGCCGAGCAGGCGATGTCGAAGGTCGTGTCACGGTAGGGGAGCGCGACGGCGTCGGCCGCCACCGTGCGGACCGCGGTGCCGGTGCGTACGTCGAGCTGCTGCGCGATCCGGAGCTGCTCGGTCGAGATGTCGAAGGCAACGACGTCGGCGCCCTGCCCGACGAGCCAGCGTGAGCACTGCGCCGCGCCACAGCCGACCTCCAGGACCCGCTTGCCACGGACCGGTCCGAGCAGCTGGGCAGCTTCCTCGTCGACACCCTCCGGGCACCAGACGAACCGGTCGTCCCCGAGGAAGTCACCATGCTCGGCCAGGTACTCCGGGGCCGCCGAGTCCCAGTACGTACGGCTGGCACGTGATGTCTGGGCCTCGGTGAGCTCTTCCCGTACCGGCCTGTTCACGCCGGACACTCTAGTGTCAGATGTATGACTGACTTCGCGGCCAGTGCCGTTCCGTTGACAGGCGGGTACGGCGGGCAGACCTTCGCGGTGAGCGCCGGCGGTGAGGACGCAGTCATCAAGTTCTACGCGAAGGACCCGGAGCGGGCCCCCGTGGACGCCGCGCTGCTCGAGCTGGTGCGCGGGCTGCTGCCGGTGCCGCGGGTGCTCGACCTCAAGCGCGAAGGGTCGTACGAGGACCCACCGTACCTGCTGACCGAGCGGCTGCCCGGCGTCAATCTGCAGGTGTTCCTGGACACCGCGACGGACGACCAGCGCCGCACGGCCGGAACCCAGCTGGGGGAGGTGCTGGCGCGGCTGAGCGGGATGCCGTTCCTGCAGGCCGGGATGTTCCGGGGCGGCGAACTGGCCGTGGAGCCGTTCGGCCTCGGCGACCTCACGGAGTACGTCGGGGGCCTGGACCTGGAGCTGGGCGACGGGTTCGCGGCCGTGATCGACGAGGCCGAGGAGCTGCTCGCCGGCGGCGCCGACCGGGTCTGCCTGGTGCACAGCGACTTCAACCCGAAGAATCTGCTGGTCGACCCGGACACTGCGCGGATCACCGGGCTGATCGACTGGGAGTTCGCCCACGCCGGATCGCCGTACACCGATCTCGGCAATCTGCTCCGCTTCGCCGAGGACCCGGTACTGGCCGCGGCGGTGCTGGAACCGCTGCGGGGAATGGGCCTGGGGGAGCGGCTCGTGGAGCTCGGCCGGGCGGCGGACCTGTGGGCGCTGCTGGACCTCGCGCAGCGGGCCGCCGAGCATGAGATCGCGGCCGCCGCGCACCGCCTGGTCTCCCGGATGGCGGACACCGGCACGCTGGCCGGCGGCCGTTGCGGCCTCGGCGTCGTACATTGAGAGCAATGGCACGTCGGAAGACCTCGGCGGGCGCCCGGTAGGCACCGGGTGCCCCAGGTTGTGCTGTCTTCGTGAAGACCGGTATTCTGTCAGATGCGCTATGGGCCCGCGCGACCTCGGACGGAGCAGGCTCGTGCTCGCAGCAGTCGGTGGTGAATCTGTCGTCGTCAGGCAATCCCGCGGTTTGGTGCGATCCAAAGGACCATGCGCAACCGCACGACACCACCAGTCCACGGAGCAACCCACCACATGACGGCCAGCATCGAGGCTCCCCTCGACCCCGCAGTGCGCAACACCCCGCAGGTAGCGGTCAATGACATCGGGTCGGAGGAAGACTTCCTCGCGGCGATCGATCAGACCATCAAGTACTTCAACGACGGCGACATCGTCGAGGGCACCATCGTCAAGGTCGACCGGGACGAGGTCCTGCTCGACATCGGTTACAAGACCGAAGGCGTGATCCCCTCCCGCGAGCTGTCGATCAAGCACGACGTCGACCCGAACGAGGTCGTCAACGTCGGCGACCACGTCGAGGCCCTGGTTCTCCAGAAGGAGGACAAGGAAGGCCGCCTGATCCTGTCCAAGAAGCGCGCTCAGTACGAGAAGGCGTGGGGCACGATCGAGAAGATCAAGGAAGAGGACGGCGTCGTCACCGGCACCGTCATCGAGGTCGTCAAGGGTGGTCTCATCCTGGACATCGGCCTCCGCGGCTTCCTGCCGGCCTCGCTCGTCGAGATGCGCCGGGTCCGCGACCTCCAGCCGTACGTCGGCCAGGAGATCGAGGCCAAGATCATCGAGCTGGACAAGAACCGCAACAACGTGGTCCTGTCCCGCCGGGCGTGGCTGGAGCAGACGCAGTCCGAGGTGCGGATGAACTTCCTCACCCAGCTGCAGAAGGGCCAGATCCGCAAGGGTGTCGTCTCCTCGATCGTCAACTTCGGTGCGTTCGTGGACCTCGGCGGCGTCGACGGTCTGGTGCACGTCTCGGAGCTGTCCTGGAAGCACATCGACCACCCGACCGAGGTCGTCGAGGTCGGCCAGGAGGTCACCGTCGAGGTGCTGGACGTCGACATGGACCGCGAGCGCGTCTCGCTGTCGCTGAAGGCGACCCAGGAAGACCCGTGGCAGCAGTTCGCCCGGACCCACCAGATGGGCCAGATCGTGCCCGGCAAGGTCACCAAGCTGGTTCCGTTCGGTGCGTTCGTCCGCGTGGAGGAGGGCATCGAGGGTCTGGTGCACATCTCCGAGCTGGCCGAGCGGCACGTCGAGATCCCGGAGCAGGTCGTCCAGGTCAACGACGACGTCATGGTCAAGATCATCGACATCGACCTCGAGCGGCGCCGGATCTCGCTGTCGCTCAAGCAGGCCAACGAGGGTGTCGACCCGGTCTCGGACGACTTCGACCCGACGCTCTACGGCATGACGGCGACGTACGACGACCAGGGCAACTACATCTACCCGGAGGGCTTCGACCCGGAGACGGGCGAGTGGCTCGAGGGCTTCGACAAGCAGCGTGAGGAGTGGGAGCGGCAGTACGCCGAGGCCCACGCGCGCTGGGAGGCCCACAAGAAGCAGATCGAGGAGGCCAAGACGGCCGACGTCGAGGCCGGCGAGGCTTCGTCGTACTCCTCGGCTGCTGCCCCGAAGGACGACGCTCCCGCCGAGGGTGCGCTCGCTTCCGACGAGGCGCTGCAGGCGCTCCGCGAGAAGCTGACCGGCCAGGGCTGATCCTGACCCGGTAGCTGCAGCATCCGAGACCCCGCACCCGACTGGGTGCGGGGGTTTCGCCTGTTCAGCCTCTGTTCAGCCGGCCGGCAGCTGGGTCGGTAGGCTGCGACGGTGCTGAGAGTGGGACTGACGGGCGGAATCGGTGCCGGGAAGAGCGCGGTGTCGTCGCGGCTGGCCGCGCGCGGCGCCGTGGTGATCGACTCCGACGTGCTCGCGCGGGAGGTGGTCGCGCGCGGGACCGACGGACTGGGCGAGGTGGTCGCGGCCTTCGGCCCCGGCGTGCTGACGGCCGACGGTGAGCTGGACCGGCCGGCGCTCGGGAAGATCGTGTTCGGCGACGAGGCCGCCCGGCGCCGGCTGGAGGCGATCATCCACCCCCGGGTCCGGGCGCGGGCCGCGCAGATCGAGGCCGGGGCGGCCGCGGACGCGATCGTGGTGCACGACATCCCGCTGCTGGTCGAGACCGGGCAGGCGGGCGGCTTCGACGTGGTGCTGGTGGTCGACGTACCGGTCGAGGTCCAGGTCGAGCGGCTGACCGCGCAGCGCGGAATGGCTGACGAGGAAGCCGAGCGGCGGATCGCCAGCCAGGCGTCGCGGGAGGACCGGCTCGCGGTCGCCGACGTCGTGGTCGACAACGCGGGCACGCTCGCCGACCTGGAGCGCCGCCTGGACGAGGTGTGGGCCACACTCGAGCGGCGTTCAGGGCACGGTCCGGACACGAAAAGGTGACCCCTGCGCGGTAAATGATGATCCCGGGACCGGCTGTACGAGAATCTGTCCCGGTCCGGCCCGGTCGATCCGGGGCCGGCCACCGACGGCGCGACCCGCGCCGGTCCGGACGTCCGAGGTTGGGAGGATGGCGTGGTCTGTCCGCGCTGCAGCTCTGACGTCCCCGAGGTCTCGCACTACTGCCACCACTGTGGCAACGACATGCGTACCGGGGACGCCGAGCGGAAGAACGCGTACGCCGCCAGGCCCGATGAGCCGGTGGCGTCGTTCAAATTGGTCTCGACGATCATGCCGCAGGGATCCGGCAAGCAGCCGTACACCTACAAGGTCGCGCTCGGCATCGCCCTGCTGCTGACCGTGGTGACGGCCGCGCTCGGCGCGCTGCCGGTGGCGATCATGATCGCGGCCTTCGCCATCCCGATCGTCTACATCATCTACCTGTACGACGTGAACCTCTGGGAGGACGAGCCGATCCCCGTGGTCGCCGCGGCCTTCGTGCTGACCGGTGTCCTCGCGGCCGTCTTCACCTGGCTGTGGAAGGACAAGCTGGCGCTGTCGCTGGACACGATCGGCGCCAACAGCGCCGGACCGTCCGGCCGCGACCTGCTGATCCTGCTCCTGCTGGTGCCGGTGGTGTCCGAGCTGATCCGTCAGATCGGCCCGCTCTACCTGGCCGCGCGGCCGCGCTACGACGACCTGATGGACGGCTTCACGTTCGGCGTGGTGGCCGGTGTCGGCTACGCGTGCTTCGAGACGCTGGTGCTGCACTGGGGCTGGATCAGCGGCGGCTTCGCCGGTCCGGGCAGCAGTGCCGGGACGTGGATCTCGATCGTGCTGCTGCACGGCTTCATCAAGCCGCTGGTGTACGGCTCGGCGACCGGTCTCGCGGGGGCGGAGTTCTCCGGCCTCGGCGAGGGGTACGACGGCTTCACGCCGCGCTGGGTGGCCGGTCTGATCCAGGCGATGGCTGTGAACGCGCTGTTCCAGGGCGGCGTCTACCTGCTCGGTTTCGTCGGTGGTCACGGCTCGACGATCGGCGCGGTCCTCGGTGTGGTCTGGGGCCTGCTGCTACTCGGCGCGCTGATCATCAGGGTCCGGACGGTGCTCCACAAGGGTCTGCTCGAGGCGGCGCTGGAGTCGGCCGCCCGGGGCGGGTCCAACCACGCGTCCGGCGACCTGGCGTTCTGCTCGCGCTGTGAGATGCCGCTGCTCCCGCACTCCGACTTCTGCTCGGCCTGCGGCAACTCGGTGCGGTCCGTACCGAAGTCCGCCCGCGGAGTGGCAGCACCGACCGGCGCCAGTAGGTACGAAGCGACGACTGGAGAGACGCAGGCATGAGCAACCAGCAGCCGCCGTACGGTGGTGGACAGCAGCCGTACGGCCAGCCGCCTGGACAGCCGGGCCAGCAGCCTGGTCAGCAAGGGCAGCAGCCGGGTTACGGGCAGCAGCCTGGATATGGACAGCAGCCGGGCCAGCAGCCTGGGTACGGGCAGCAGCCAGGTCAGCAGCCCGGATACGGGCAGCAGCCGGGGTACGGCCAGCAGTCGCCGTACCCGCAGCAGCAGCAGACCTTTCCCGGTCAGCAGCCGCAACACGGATACCCCGGCCAGCAGCAGTACCAGCAGGGCTACCCGGGGCAACAGCCGCAGTACGGCGGTGGTCAGCAGCAGTGGGGCGGCCAGTACAGCCAGCAGCCGCAGCGCCGCGGTGGCGGTGGTGGCGGCGGCGGCAAGACGCTGCTGATCGCCGGCGGCGCCTTCGCGGTGGTCGCGATCATCGGCGTGGTCCTGGCACTGGTCTTCAAGGGCGGCGACGACGACAAGGCAGGGCCGGACCCGACGCCGACGACCTCGCAACCGACCGGCGAGCCGAGTTCGGAACCCAGCTCCGAGCCGAGCAGTGAGCCGAGCACGAGCCCGAGTCCGAGCACCGAGCCGTCGAACGGCGGCGGCGACGAGGGCATCGAGGTCGCCGAGGGCGTGTACGTGAAGCCCCAGCCGGGCTACGTCCGCAAGAGCATCGACGGCTTCAGCGGCGTGTACCTGCTGAAGCAGGGCGAGGCGTACTTCATGGTGGCCAGCTGGAAGGCTGGGGCGGGGGAGAACACAGCCAGTGTGCTGCCCAAGCTGCTGACGGCCGAGACGAAGCAGCTGTCGTCGGTGCAGAAGGGCACGCCGAAGGAGACCAAGCCCGGTCCGGACGACGACACCCCGGTGAAGGTCGTCACCACCCAGAGCTTCGGCGGGGTCGCGACCACCCAGAACGGCAGCATGCCGGTGGTCGGCTTCGTCGGCGTGATCGAGCGCAACGACGGCGTGATCACGATCATCCGGGTGTACGGACGCAAGGACAAGATGTCCTCGATCCAGAGCGACTCCACGGCGATGCTGCGGTCGGTGGTCAAGAGTCAGTGAGCGGAAAGCGCGACAAGGGCTCCGCCGGTAACCCGTGGGTGGCCAAGCCCGGACCGGAGCAGGACACCGACGAGCAGGAGGAACAGCTCCCGCCGTCACCGTGGGACCTGGAGGTGCCACCGCCGCCGTCGCCGTGGGGCGACGGCGGTACGCCCGGCGCCGGACCGGGGGCGGGGCCCGGACCTGGTTCCGGTCCGGCGACGCAGACGTCGTCGGCATGGGGCGACAAGGTCGGGCCGCCGTCGCTGCGGCGGCCGCCGCCGGAGAAGAAGCGGCCCTCGTCCCCGCCGCTGCTGATCCCGATCGGCGCGGGCCTGCTGGTGGTCGCGCTGGTAGCGGTCGTGCTGGTGGCGCTGTCCGGCGGTGACAAGAAGGCCGATCCGGGCCGGTCGCCGAGTCCGCCGCCCGCGACGCCGACCGCGCCGCAGTCGTCGTACCAGCCGCCGCCGAACGCGCTTCCGGTCGGCTTCGGGGTCTCGCTGGTCCCGGTGCAGGGCTGGGCGGTGGTGACCTGGGAGAAGAGCGGAAAGCAGGTGGCGATCTTCCCGCCGGGCACGAAGCCGGCCCCGGACGCCGCGGCACGGACGTTCTTCTGGGTGCGGCAGAAGCAGAACGTCACCGCGAACGCCTACCTGCTCGGCATCGTCGAGGGCGAGGTCGACAAGGAGATCGCGCAGCTGGGCAACGTACGGAACCTGCCGTGCCCGAAGGACGTCTTGGTGGAGTGCGTCGCGATCGACTACAGCTCGAGCTTCAAGGCCGCCGACGGCACGGAGTCGAAGATCAAGGGGTGGGTCGAGGTGTACCGGCGCAAGGACAACGTGGTCACCGCGCTGGACTTCCGGACCATGGCCGACTTCGCCCCGAAGGCCGAGGCGGACGCGGCGACGATGAAGAAGTCCGTGATCGACAGCCTGTGACGGATCCCCGGAACTACCGCGAGGAACAACTATGAGTCAGCAGTACGGTCCACCCCCGGGCCCGCCGCCGGCCCCCGCTCCCGGCGGTTGGGGCCCAGGGCCGCAGGCGCCCCAGGGCCCGCTGGGCCCCCAGGGTCCCGTCGGTGGCGGCTGGGGTCCCGGACCGAAGCGGCCGAACCACCCGCAGCGGTCGAGCAAGACGCCGTGGATCATCATGGCCGGGGCGATCGTGGCGGTGCTGCTGGTCGCGGTCGGGGTCGTGCTGCTGGTGAACGGCAAGGACAAGGGCGACCAGCCCACCGCCGAGCCGTCGTCGGGTGTGGGTCGCACCATGTACACGCCCTCGCCGACGCCGACCCCGAACGACTCCAAAGGCCCGAACGACGTCGGCGTCGAGGTCGGCTGGGGTGTCTGGTTCACGCCGTCCAAGGGCTGGCTGCCGGACCCGGACAAGTCCAGGAGCGGGAAGAACTACATCCTCCAGCAGTTCAACGCGCGCGGCCTGATCGACGGGTACTACTGGGTCCGGCAGACCGAGCTGTACGACGCGAAGGGCTTCGCCGAGCACCTGGTCGACGTCGAGTCGAACGGCATGGAGGGCGTCAAGATCGGCAAGGGCACCGCGTGCAAGCCGGCGAACCCGAACATCAAGGCGTGCTACGCGGTCACCTACACAGGCGTGTGGGTCGCGAAGAACGGCAAGAAGATCGCGATGCAGGGCTTCGTCACCGCCTACCAGGACCAGTTCGACCGCACGACGGCCACTGACGCCGCCCTCGAGACCCGCGTTTACGCACGGCGTGTGAACGAGCTCGTGTACATGAACAACAGCGTCGTCAAGAGCTTCTGACCTGGGGTTTTAGAAACTGTCGGCGGGCGGCCGTACGGTGGAGGCATGAGACAGGTCTCGGATCTCCAGCGGATGGTCGCCCCGCTGAAAGTGGTGTCGGACTTCGAGCCGGCGGGTGACCAGCCCGCGGCGATCGCGGACCTCGAGCGACGTGTCAACGCCGGCGAGCAGGACGTCGTCCTGCTCGGCGCGACCGGCACGGGCAAGACCGCGACCATCGCCTGGCTGGCCGAGCGGATCCAGCGCCCGATGCTGATCCTGCAGCCGAACAAGACCCTCGCCGCCCAGTTCGCGAACGAGCTGCGCCAGTTCTTCCCCGACAACGCCGTCGAGTACTTCGTGTCGTACTACGACTACTACCAGCCCGAGGCGTATGTCCCGCAGACCGACACCTACATCGAGAAGGACTCCTCGATCAACGAGGAGGTCGAGCGGCTGCGGCACTCGGCGACCTGGTCGCTGCTGACCCGCCGCGACGTGATCGTGGTCGCGACCGTCTCCTGCATCTACGGCCTGGGCTCCGCCGACGAGTACCTGAACCGCATGATCCACGTGAAGGTCGGCACCGAGATGGACCGCGACGGCCTGCTCCGCAAGCTCGTCGGCGTGCAGTACGCACGCAACGACCTGGCCGGCACCCGCGGCACGTTCCGGGTCCGCGGCGACACGCTCGAGGTGTTCCCGGTCTACCAGGAGCTCGCCGTCCGGGTGGAGTTCTTCGGTGACGAGATCGAGCGGGTGATGACGCTGCACCCGCTGACCGGCGAGGTGCTGTCCGAGGAGGACGAGGTCTACATCGGCGCCGCCACGCACTACGTGACCGCGCCGGAGAAGATGGAGCGCGCGATCACCTCGATCGAGGCCGAGCTCGCGGAGCGGCTGACCGAGCTCGAGCGCAACGGGCAGCTGCTGGAGGCGCAGCGGCTGCGGATGCGCACGACGTACGACATCGAGATGATGCGGCAGATCGGCACCTGCTCCGGGATCGAGAACTACTCGCGGCACACCGACGGCCGGGAGCCGGGGTCGGCGCCGCACTGCCTGCTGGACTACTTCCCGGAGGACTTCGTCCTCGTCATCGACGAGTCGCACGTGACCGTCCCGCAGATCGGCGGGATGTACGAGGGCGACATGTCGCGGAAGCGGACGCTCGTCGAGCACGGGTTCCGGCTGCCGTCGGCGATGGACAACCGGCCGCTGCGCTGGGAGGAGTTCCTGGAGCGGATCGGCCAGACCGTCTACCTGTCCGCCACCCCGGGGCAGTACGAGCAGGACAAGTCCGACGGGTTCGTCGAGCAGATCATCCGGCCGACCGGTCTGGTCGACCCCGAGGTGATCGTGAAGCCGACCAAGGGCCAGATCGACGACCTGATCCACGAGATCCGGGTCCGGGTCGAGCGCAACGAGCGGGTGCTGGTCACGACGCTGACCAAGAAGATGTCCGAGGACCTGACCGACTACCTGCTCGAGATGGGCATCCGGACCAGGTATCTGCACAGCGAGGTCGACACGCTCCGCCGGGTCGAGCTGCTGCGGGAGCTGCGGATGGGCGAGTTCGACGTGCTCGTCGGCATCAACCTGCTCCGGGAGGGCCTCGACCTGCCCGAGGTGTCGCTGGTCGCGATCCTGGACGCGGACAAGGAAGGCTTCCTGCGGTCGGGCCGGTCGCTGATCCAGACCATCGGGCGGGCCGCGCGGAACGTGTCCGGCCAGGTGTTCATGTATGCCGACAAGATCACGCCGTCGATGGAGCAGGCGATCGACGAGACCAACCGGCGGCGCGCGAAGCAGATCGCGTACAACGAGGAGCACGGCGTCGACCCGCAGCCGCTGCGGAAGAAGATCGCCGACATCACCGACATGCTCGCCCGCGAGGACGCGGACACCGCCGAGCTGCTCGGCTCCGGCCGCACCCAGTCGCGCGGCAAGGCGCCGGTCCCGGGCGGCGGGAAGAAGGCGGGGGAGAAGGCGAAGGAGCTGGCCGGCGGCCTGCCGTCGTCGGACCTGGCCGACCTGATCCAGCAGCTCACCGACCAGATGCACAACGCCGCCGCCGAGCTGCAGTTCGAGGTGGCCGCCCGGTTCCGCGACGAGATCTCCGAGCTGAAGAAGGAGCTCCGCCAGATGACGAACGCCGGCGCGAAGTAGCGCCGGCGGTCCGGTGCGGTCCGGTGCGGTCCGGTGCGGTCCGGTGCGGTCCGGTGCGGTCCGGTGCGGGGCGCCGGGGCCGGCCTCAGCTCCGGCGTACGACGGTCCGGTGCGGCGATTCGTCGACAGTCAGCGTGAAGACGTCCGGCCGGGAGTAGTGCCCGACCGAGTCGAAGTCGAAGTACCCGCGGTCGAGCTCGGCGAGGTCGAGCTCCGCGAGCAGGACACCCTCGCCGGTGCGCAAGGGGCCGGCGAGGATCTCGCCCAGCGGCGAGATGATCGTGCTGCCGCCGTTGATCAGCACGGTCTCGTCGCCGGTGTGGCCGGCGTCGTGGCGGGTGAAGTACTGGTTCGCGCTGATCACGAAGCAGCGGCCCTCGAGCGCGATGTGCCGCATCGTCGCCTGCCACTGTTCGCGGTCGTCGACGGTCGGCGCGCACCACAGCTGCACGCCTTTCGCGTACATGGTCTGCCGGAACAGCGGCATGTAGTTCTCCCAGCAGATCGCGGCGCCCAGCACCCCGAAGTCCGTCCGGACCGCGGGCATCGTCGACCCGTCGCCCTGGCCCCACAGGTACCGCTCGGCCGCGGTCGGCATCAGCTTGCGATGGTGGGCGACCAGCCCGGCGCGCGGATCGACGAACACCGCCGTGCAGTACAGCGTCCCGCCGTCGCGCTCGATCACCCCGGCGACGAGCTGGACGCCGACCTCGGCCGCGATCTCGGCCAGCCGCGCGACCTCCGGCCCGCCCAGCTCGACCGCGGCCTCCCGGTACCGCCGGAACAGCTCCCGGCCCTCCGGCGACCGCGACCCGACCGTGATGCCGAAGTCGAACCCCTTCGGATAGCCGCCGAGAAACGCCTCCGGCAACACCACCAACCGCGCCCCGTCCGCCGCCGCGTCGCGGATCCACCGCTCCGCCTTCACGAGCGTCGCGGCCGTGTCGAACAACACTGAACCGGCCTGCACCGCGGCCACCACAACAGAACCCATGCCGAGCAGCGTAGTTCCGTCCGGCCCGTCGTCCAGCCTCCTCCGCGGGTCTAGGCCCTGTCTCCCGCTATGAAGCGGCTGGCCGATGGGGAGTTGCTCGGGTACTGCCTGAAGAAGCCCGGGGCGTGGCAGGACGAGCCGTGGGACGGGGACGTGGTCGCGAAGGTCGGGCCGAAGATCTTCGCGTTCCTCGGAGGTGGAAGCGTCGGGCTGAAGTGCGGGGCGAACCGGGAGGAGGCCGACGAGCTGGTGAACGCCTACCCGGACGACGTCGGCACGATGGCCTACATCGGCCGCTCCGGGTGGAACACCGTGCGGCTCGGCGGGGCGGTGCCGGACGACGAGATCCTGGAGCTGGTCGACGCGTCGTACGAGACCGTGGTGGCGAAGCTGCCCAAGCGGCAACGGCCGCCGGCGGGGAATTGATCGGCGGCCAATAGATCACGGACTGCAACTATTCCCTGACCCGCCTGTGATCATTTCGACAGGCGGACACGGCGTCCTGGATTTGGAGTCTTGGACTTCCAGCCGTCAGAATGGTTCCGGAGAAGGGGAGTATTCCTTTCGCGGCGGCATCGTCATCACGGTCAGGGCTCGTCCCGGACCCGGTGCCTCCGGCGGCATGCCGGCTCGGGACGATCACTCGGCGTGACGCGGAAGAGACCTTCGGAGTCGGTTTGTCGTCTGAGCTCCGGAGGATTCTGTGCACGTTGCTGACTATGTCTGGTACATCACCGTCGGCCTGCTGCTGGCGTTGCTGGCGTTCGACGTCTTCGTGATCGGCCGCCGGCCGCACGAGCCGAGCACCCGCGAATCGGCCACGGCGATCGCGTTCTACATCGGCCTCGCGGTGATCTTCGGCCTCGGGGTGTGGTACTTCTCCGGCGGGCGGTACGCCGGGGAGTTCTTCGCCGGCTGGCTCACCGAGTACAGCCTGAGCGTCGACAACCTGTTCATCTTCTTGATCATCATGGCCAGGTTCGGCGTCCCGAGGAAGTTCCAGCAGACCGCGTTGCTGGTCGGCATCATCCTGGCGCTGGTGTTCCGCGGTGTGTTCATCGCGGTCGGCGCCGCGGCGATCAACCAGTTCTCGTGGATCTTCTACCTGTTCGGCGCGTTCCTGGTCTACACGGCGATCCACCTCGCCAAGCAGGGCGAGAACGATGACGACGACTACAAGGAGAACGCGGTCATCCGGTTCGCCAAGCGCCGGCTGAACGCGACCGACGAGTACAACGGCGTCAAGCTGACCGTGAAGAAGAACGGCAAGCGGCTCGTCACCCCGATGGCGATCGTGATCATCGCGCTCGGCACCACCGACCTGCTGTTCGCGCTCGACTCGATCCCGGCGATCTACGGCCTGACCCAGGAGCCGTTCCTGGTCTTCACCGCGAACGTCTTCGCGCTGATGGGCCTGCGCCAGCTGTACTTCCTGCTCGGGGACCTGCTCCGCCGCCTCGTGTACCTGTCGCTCGGCCTCTCGGTGGTGCTCGCGTTCATCGGCGTGAAGCTGGTGCTGCATGCGATGCACGTCAACGAGCTGCCGTTCATCAACGGCGGTCACCACATCGAGTGGGCGCCGGAGATCCCGATCTGGGTCTCGCTCGGCTTCATCATCATCACGCTCGGCATCACGACGATCGCCAGCCTGCACAAGTCCCGCACGCTGCAGTCGTCGGAAGAGCCGACCGCCGCGGAGACGGTCACCGGGACGACCGAGACGGGGGCTGCCGAGGCGACCGGCCAGACCCGGTCGGTCGACCAGGGCGAGCGGCCCCAGGACGCCGCCCGGGACGAGCAGACCGACAAGCCGGCACCCGAGCTGCACCACAAGAACTCCTGACACCAAGCGAATCGCCCCCGGACCACGTCGGCGGTCCGGGGGCGATCTGCTGTGTGCTCAGAAGCGGGCGGCAGTGACCAGCGTGGCGCGGCGGTCGTCGGAGAGTGCCTCGTTCTCCAGGCGCTTGCCGGTCTCGGACGCGTGCAGCATCCCGGCCGCGGACACGAACCCGACGTGGTGCACCCGGTTGCCGTCCCGCGCGAAGAAGTAGAGGTCACCCGGCCGCGCCTCGTCGATGGGGATGTTCGGCAGCCCGTCCGCCTGGTCGTGGGCGTCGCGCGGCGTCCGCAGACCGAGCACCCGGCTGACCGTGTGGATCAGCCCGGAGCAGTCCAGCCCGTACGCTGACGTACCGCCCCACAGGTACTCCAGTCCGAGGAACTGCTCGCCGAGCCGCAGCCGGTCGTCGGCGGTGGACGGCTCGGACACGGACCGCAGTGCAGCGTCCGCCAGCCAGCCGGACCCGGCGTCGGGCGTCGCCACCCGCGTGTGCCCGTCGGCGTGCTCGTCGGAGGCGAGCACCGTGCCGAACGACAGCTCGGCGACCGGGCGGCCGCCGGGCTCGGCGAGCAGCGAAACCGTCGGTACGGCGATCGCGACCGGATCGTTGGCGCTCTGCGGCAGTTCGCCCAGGTGGCTCGACGGGACCCAGCCCGGGTACCCGAGCTCGTCCTCGGACGACGGCTGCCAGGGCGCCAGAATCTCGGACCAGCCGTTGCGCTCCGAGCGCACCAGGACGGGCTCGGCGAACAGCAGTTGGGTCAGTGTCCGGCCATGCAGGCCGAGCCGGGTCTCGGTGTCCATCGACCGCGCCCAGGCGGCGGCGTCGGGTTGGGCGGCGGTTGCCGGGGCGTCGATGTCGCGCGGCGCGTCCGGCGAGGTCCAGACCGTGCTGACCGGAACCTTGGTGGCGGCTAACTTCATGCGGTCAAGCCTGTCACGCCGAGTCCGGGAGCCGACGGCAGGTGGATCAGCGAGCCGTCGTACCGGATCCCGCCGGTCACCGGCGGTTCGCGCAGCCACCAGGCCGCGTCCAGGTCGTTGACCGCCGTCGTCGGGTACGCCGACACCAGCGCGGCCGCCGCGCCGACGCCGACGTGGCTCTCCATCATGCAGCCGACGATCGCGCCGAGCCCGTGTTCGCGGGCGAGCTCGAGCAGGGTCCGCGCCGGCGCCAGCCCGCCGCATTTCGCGAGCTTGACGTTCACCAGGTCGGCCGCGCCCTGGCGGATCACGGCGACCAGGTCGCGGACGCCGTACACGGACTCGTCGGCGAGGATCGGCGTACTGACCCGGTCGGTCACCCACGCCATGCCGTCGAGGTCGGCCGCGGCGACCGGCTGCTCGACGAGCTCGATCGCGCAGCCGGCGTCCTCCAGCGCCCGAATCACGGTGACCGCGTCGCGCCGCGTCCAGCCCTGGTTCGCGTCGAGCCGCAGCCGCGGTTCGGGACCGATCGCCGAGCGGACCCGGCGGACGCGGTCGATGTCGCCGGCCGCGTCGGTGCCCACCTTGATCTTCAGAACGTCGAACCCGTCCGCGACCCGCGCCTTCCCGGCGTCGGCCAAGGCGTCCGCGTCGCCGACCGACAACGTCACGTCGGTCCGGACGACGTCGGTGGTCGACCCGAGGAACCCGTGCAGCGTCTGCCCGCGCCGCCGGGCCGCGAGGTCGTGCAGCGCGACGTCGACGGCGTCTTTCGCTCCGAAGTTGCCGACCGCGGCACGCTGCACGCGACGCAGCGCCTCGGTGAGGTCGTCGGGGCCGAGGCCGCCGAGCGCGGTGCTGATCGGGCCCTCGATGCAGGCCTGGGAGCCGGCCAGCGAGTCGCCGGTCACCTTCCAGACCTGGGGCGCCTCGCCCCAGCCGCTGAGCTCGCCGTCGCTGATCTCGACCAGCAGCGACTCGACGTGGGTGGCCGTCCGCAGGGCCGTGACGAACGGCGTGTGCAGCGGCGCCGAGACCAGGTGGGTGGTGATCTTCACCGCACTGCCTCCAGGTCGTGCCGGTGGTCCCAGGCCTCGAGCGCGATCGAGGCGATCAGCTTCTGCGCGTCGCTGTCGGGCAGCTCCGACGTCGTACAGACGACCAGCACGAACGGGTCGGCGTCCTCGGGGCGGACGATGCCGCCGTCGTGCCGGATCCGGGTGTCCCAGCCGTTCTTGTGCTCGACGCGGGTGGCTGCCGGCAGCAGCGCGGGGATCTCGCCGTTCCACTGGTTGCCGGCCAGCAGCTCGCGCAGGTAGTCGGCGGACTCGCCCTGCTGGTTGCCCACCGCAACGAGCACGCCGGCCATCCCGGCCGGGCTCATCAGGTTGCTGATCCCGGCCCGCGCGGCGGGGACGTCGTCGATACCGCGCTGGATCCTGGACTCGGGTGCGGGCGAGCTGGGTAGTGTCGCCGCGGCCAGCTCGGCGTGGGCGGCGGCGATGCCGACCTGTTCGAGCACGAGGTCGGTCGCGAGGTTGCTGGACCGGGCGATCATCTCGGTCGCCAGCCAGTTGAGCGGCACCTTCTTGCCGAGCTGTTTCCAGGTCTCCGGCGCCTCGTCCTCGTCCGGGTTCACCCCGAACCGGCCGCCGGCCGCGGACTCGAAGTCGTTGTGCACCTCGATCCGCTGGACCATCGACAGCTCACCGGCGTCGACCTTGCGCAGCATCGCCATCGCCACCGGCAGCTTCATCGTGCTCGCGGAGTAGTGCGCCCGCTCCGCCTCGTGCACGAACACCGGCGTACCGTCCAGCCGGCCCAGCCAGACCCCGAACTCCCCGCTCCCGTCGACCTGCCGGAGCAGCTCCGCGATTCCCATGCCGCTCACCCAATCACAACCAAGGACCGCGCAGACGGCCGGTTCCCCACTGCAGTTGGGGGTTCTCCGCTTGTACACGAGTGAAGAACCTCCAGCACGAGGGGATAACCCCGAGCACCGGAGACCCGAAACGTGGGCGCAGACCTGAAGCAGTAGGCGGAGACCTGTCATGCCAGGTCCCCGCTCGCCGCGTCTGGTCCCGGGTGCCGGAGGGTGGCACGGACAACCCGGCTGTGTGCCGTGGCAGACTGCCGAGGGTGTCGCGGGCTTTGGGTGTTTTGCTGGGGTTTGCTGCTGATCGGGTGCTGGGGGATCCTCGGCGGTATCACCCGGTGGCCGGGTTTGGGCGGACTGCCGGTTGGCTGGAGCAGCAGATGTACGGCGACTCCCGGCGCCGGGGGGCCGGGTACACGGCCGTGCTCGTCGGAGCGACCGCTGCGCTGGGGGTTGCGGTTGAGCGGGCATGCCGCCGGCATTCGGTGCTTCATACCGCGGTTACGGCCGCCGCCACCTGGGCTGTGCTGGGCGCTCGCAGTCTGGAGCGTGAGGCCGAGGCGATGGCTGAGCTGCTGGAGGAGAAGGACATTCCAGGTGCGCGGAACCGCCTCAGCCACCTGTGTGCGCGCGACGCGACCGACCTGGAGGCCGACGAATTGGCCCGTGCGACGGTGGAGTCGGTGGCGGAGAACACTTCCGACGCTTGCGTGGCGCCGCTGCTGTGGGGCGGGTTGCTGGGCGTACCAGGTCTGCTGGGGTATCGGGCTGTGAACACGTTGGACGCGATGGTCGGGTATCGCTCACCCAGGTACGAGGACTTCGGCTGGGCGTCGGCGCGGCTGGATGACCTCGTCAACCTGTTGCCGGCGCGGGTCTGCGCGCTGCTGACCGGGCTCGCGTCCGGCCGCCCCCGCGAAACCGTCGCTGTTTGGCGCCGGGACGCGCCGAAGCATCCGAGCCCGAACGCCGGGCCGGTCGAGGCGGCGTTCGCCGGAGCGCTCGGGCTCACGCTGGGCGGCACGAACAGCTACGGCAGCTACCAGGAGGATCGCGGCACACTGGGTGACGGCCCGGCGCCGACGGTCGCCGACGTGCGCCGTACGGCGGAACTCGCGCGGCGGGTCGGGATCGCCGCCGCGGGTCTTGCGGCCGTACTCGGGAAGGGGAAGCGATGGATCTGAGCCGCCGGCCGGTGCGGATCGCGTTGATCCGGCACGGCGAGTCCGAGGCGAACCTGGACAAGACGGTGTACGAGCGGACCCCTGACCACGCGGTTCCGCTGACCCCGGTGGGCCATGAGCAGGCCGCCAAGGCAGGGCGGGAGCTGCGGGAGCTGTTCGAGAACGAGCCGGTCCGCGTGTACGTCTCGCCGTACCTGCGCGCCCGGCAGACGCTGGACTCGCTCGGGCTCGACGACCTGATCGAGCTGCCGCGGGAGGAGCCGCGGCTGCGGGAGCAGGACTGGGCCAACCTCCAGGACACCGAGGACATCGAGCGGCAGGAGAAGCTCCGCGACTCGTTCGGGCACTTCTTCTACCGGTTCACCCACGGTGAGTCGGGGTCGGACGTGTACGACCGGGTGTCGACTTTCCTGGAGACGATGCACCGCGACTTCGAGAGCGTGGACGCCCCGCGCAACGTGCTGCTGGTCTCGCACGGTCTGACCATGCGGCTGTTCTGTATGCGGTGGTTCCATTGGTCGGTGCGGTTCTTCGAGTCGCTGCGGAACCCGGGGAACGCCGAAACACGCGTCCTGCTGCGGCAGCCGGATTTCCGGTACAAGCTGGACCGGCCGTTCGAACAGTGGACCACCTACGAACCGACGGAACGGGAGCGATCGGCATGGTTGTAGCGCAGACGCGGGACACGGTTCTCGAGTTGCTGGCGAGCCTGACACCGGAGCAGGCCGGCAAGATCCGCGCACCCTTCGACACCCCGGACCACAAGCAATGGACGTACCTGCCGGGACCTGTGCCGGGCCTTGCCCTGACCGAGCTGACGCCGGCGCAGCAGAAGCTCGTGGAGCGGCTGGTCGCGACCGGCTGCAGCGAGCGCGGTACGGCCGACGTCTGGGCGGTTCTGGACGCCGAGATCGTCGTCCGCGGGCTGCCGGACCTGCCGCCGTCGGGGGAGTGGGAAGGCGCGACCGTCGCCGACCGGTACTTCCTGCGCGTGCTCGGGGATCCGAATGGCACGGAGCCGTGGGCCTGGCGGCTGAACGGTCACCACCTGGCGCTGCACGTAACCGTGGTCGACGGTGCGATCGCGTTCACGCCACAGTTCCTCGGGTCGAACCCGGCGGAGGTGCTGACCGGTCCGCAGGCAGGGCGGCGGTTCCTGGCCACGGAGCAGGACCTGGGCTTCCAGCTGCTGCACGCACTGGAGCCGGGACAGCTGGAGGTCGCGCTGGTCTCACCGGACGCGCCCGACGACATCCTGACCCGGCACGACCCGGTGGCCGACGCGTCACTCCTGCACCGCGGCCTCGCGTACGGCGACATGACCGAGGACCAGCGCCAGCTCCTCAGCCTCCTCATCGGCCAATACGTCGGCCGTGCCGCCGGGCCGATCGGGCTGCAGACCTGGCAGGACATCACCGAGCACGGCATCGAACGCCTGACGTTCGCCTGGGCCGGGGAAACCCAGCCAGGCGCCGGCCACCGCCACTACTACTCGATCGCCGGCCCGACGTTCCTCGCCGAGTACGACAACACCCAGGACAACGCCAATCACATCCACTCGGTCTGGCGTGACCTACGCAACGACTGGGGCACCGACCTCCTGGCTGCCCACTACGCCATGCACCGCTAGAACTCACCAGAGCGCGGCCGCTGCTAGGTCGTCCCGCCGCTCCCGCAGGCTGCTCCACAGCAGATCGATCGTCCGGAGCGCATCGGCCTTCTCACCCAGCATCTCGATCGAGATCGGGTCACCGTCCGCCGCGCTGACCGCGAACGGCAGGAAGCCCCCTCGCTTCGCCACGTGCTGCACCGCGAGCTGGAGGGCAGTGTCGAACAGGTCGTCGAGCGTCTGCTGGGCCTCGTCCGAGGCGGTGTCACGCCAGGAGTTCACAGGTTTCGCGCTTTCGTGAGGTGATCTGAACCGCATCCTGCCAGGCCCATGGACCGAGTCGGGTCGGATAGAGTCGCGAAGTCATTCGACGGCATCAGCAGGAACCCGGTGTGAGTCCGGGGCGGTCCCGCCACTGTGACCCCGTCAGGGGGAGTCAGGAACTGCCGCCGTCGTACCTGGAGTCGGGGCGTGGATACCCCGGGAAGGACTATGCGCGTGCCTGCGAATCTTCTGCTGCTGTCCACTGCTGATACCGACCTGTTGGCTGCTGCGGAGGCGGGCGCGGGGTGGGCGGTGGCGAACCCGGCTCGGCTGGATCCGGTGGCGCTGGGGCCGCTGCTCGACGACGCTGCGGTCGTCGTCGTTCGGCTGCTCGGCGGGCGCCGGGCGTGGGAGGACGGGCTGGACACGGTCCTCGCCGCGGGCAAGCCGACGGTGGTTGTGAGCGGTGAGGCCGCGCCGGACGCCGAGCTGATGTCGTTGTCGACGGTCCCCGCCGGAGCGGTCACCGAGGCGCTTGCTTATCTTCGCGAGGGCGGCGCGGACAACCTCCGCAACCTGGCCGGCTTCCTGCGGGACACGCTGCTGCTGACCGGCGACGAGTTCGAGCCGCCGCGCGCGCTCCCGGCGTACGGCGTGCGCGGGACGTACGCCGAGGACGGGCGTCCGGTGGTCGGCATCGTGTACTACCGCGCACACGAGATCTCCGGGAACATCGCCTTCGTGGACGCGCTCGCGGCCGCGGTCGACGCGGCCGGCGCCCAGCCGCTGCCCGTGTACTGCGGGACGCTCCGCGGGCTCGACCCGACGTCGCCCGACAACGCCGGGCTGTTCGAGTTGCTGCGCAAGTGCGACGTACTCGTGACGACGCTGCTCGCGGCCGGCGGATCGGTCGCGGCCAACGCGAGCGCGGGCGGCTCGGACGACGCGTGGGACGCCGGTGCGCTGGCCTCGCTCGACATTCCGTTGATCCAGGGCCTGGCGCTGACGTCGACGCGCGAGCAGTGGGTGGACAGCGATGCGGCCGTCAGCCCGCTGGACGCGGCGACGCAGGTGGCGATCCCGGAGTTCGACGGGCGGCTGATTACGATCCCGTTCTCGTTCAAGTCCTACGACGCCGACGGGCTGGCCCGGTACGCGCCGGATGCGGAGCGGTGCGCGCGGCTGGCCGGTATCGCGGTCGCGCACGCGCGGCTGCGGCACATACCCGCAGCCGAGAAGCGGATCGCGCTGGTGCTGTCGTCGTACCCGACCAAGCACGCCCGGATCGGGAACGCCGTCGGGCTGGACACGCCGGCGTCGGCGGTCGTGCTGCTCGGGCAGCTGCAAGAGGCCGGGTACGACCTGGGCGGCCTCGACGTCGGCGAGCTCGAAGGCGACGGGCTGATTCACCAGCTGATCGCGGCGGGCGGCCACGACGTCGACTGGCTGACCGACGAGCAGCTCGCGAACGCGGTCGCCAAGGTTCCGCTGTCCACGTACGCCCGCTGGTTCGGCGGCGTACCCGAGTCGTTGCGGACGGCAATGACCGAGGCGTGGGGAGAGGCGCCGGGGGAGCTGTACGTCGACACGTCCGGCGCGGAGCCCGCGATCGCGCTGGCCGCGTTGCGGTTCGGGAACGTCGTGCTGATGATCCAGCCGCCGCGCGGCTTCGGCGAGAACCCGGTGGCGATCTACCACGATCCGGACATGGCGCCGTCGCACCACTACCTCGCGGCGTACCGCTGGCTGGAGGCGCCGGCCGACGAGGGCGGGTTCGGCGCGCAGGCCGTTGTACACCTCGGGAAGCACGGCACACTGGAATGGCTGCCGGGCAAGGGGATCGGGATGGCGGCCGGCTGCGCGCCGGACGCGGTGCTCGGGAACCTGCCGATGATCTACCCGTTCATCGTCAACGACCCCGGCGAGGGGACGCAGGCGAAGCGGCGGGCGCACGCGACGGTGGTCGACCACCTGGTGCCGCCGATGGCGCGGGCCGAGACGTACGGCGACATGGCGAAGCTGGAGTACCTGCTCGACGAGTACGCGACGGTGCAGGCGCTCGACCCGGAGAAGGTGCCGACGCTGCGGGCGCAGATCTGGACGCTGATCCAGGCGGCGCAGCTGCACCACGACCTGCACACCGCGGAGAAGCCGGAGGACGACGACTTCGACGAGTTCGTGCTGCATCTGGACGGGTATCTGTGCGAGATCAAGGACGTGCAGATCCGCGACGGGCTGCATGTGCTGGGTGGTGCGCCGGTGGGTGAGGCGCGGGTCAACCTGGTGCTCGCCGTACTGCGGGCTCGGCAGTTGTGGGGTGGGTCGTACTCGATTCCCGGGCTGCGGGCTGCGCTGGGGTCGGCTTTCGGAGTGGACGAGGCCGAGTTGCTGGCCAACCCGGGGCCGGCGGCCGACCTGACCGATCTGGCCACCCTCGCGGACCTGCCGGCGGTGACCGGGGCCGACGGCGTCGACATCCTGGAGGCTGTCGCGCGGAAGCTGGTGCTCGGGATGGAAACGCTGAGCTGGGACGCGACGAAGGTTCCGGTGGTGGTCGCCGAGGTGCTGGCCCGGGACTGTCCCGAGGTCGAGGCGTCGCTGACCTTTGCGGCGACCGAAGTTGTGCCGCGGCTCGCGCGGACGCCGGACGAGCTGGGGAACGTGCTGCGGGCGCTGGACGGGCGGTTCGTGGAGGCTGGGCCTTCGGGGTCGCCCACGCGCGGACTGGTCAACGTGCTGCCGACCGGTCGCAACTTCTACGCGGTGGACCCGAAGGCCATCCCGAGCCGTAACGCCTGGGACGTCGGAGTCGCGCTGGCCGACTCGCTGCTGACGCGGCACCAGGCCGAGACCGGGGAATGGCCGCGGTCCGTGGGCCTCACGGTCTGGGGTACGTCGGCGATGCGCACGCAGGGCGACGACCTCGCCGAGGTGCTCTGGCTGCTCGGCTGCCGGCCGGTCTGGGACGACGCGTCCCGCCGCGTCACGAGCTTCGAGGTGGTCGGCCTGGAGGAGCTCGGCCGGCCGCGGATCGACGTGACGATCCGGATCTCCGGCTTCTTCCGGGACGCCTTCCCGCATGTCGTCGCGCTGCTCGACGAGGCGGTCCGTACGGTCGCCGCCCTCGACGAGTCGCCGGAGGACAACTTCCTCAAGGCGCACGTGGACACCGATGTTGCGGCGGGCAACGACGTACGGCAGGCGACGGCCCGCGTGTTCGGCTCCAAGCCCGGGTCGTACGGCGCCGGCCTGCTGCCGCTCGTCGACGCCCGGAACTGGCGCACCGACGCCGAGCTGGCCGAGGTGTACGCGGTGTGGGGCGGGTACGCCTACGGCAAGGACCTGGACGGCGCCGAGGCCCGCGGCTCGATGGAGCGCGCGTACGCCCGGATCCAGGTGGCGGCGAAGAACGCGGACACCCGCGAGCACGACATCATGGACTCCGACGACTACTTCCAGTACCACGGCGGCATGATCGCGATGGTCCGGCACCTCACCGGCGCCAACCCGAAGGCGTACGTCGGCGACTCCGCGGTCCCCGCGCAGGTGAAGACGCGGACGCTCGAGGAGGAGGCCAAGCGGGTGTTCCGGGCCCGCGTGGTGAACCCGCGGTGGATGGCCGCGATGCGGCGGCACGGGTACAAGGGCGCGTTCGAGATGGCCGCGACGGTCGACTACCTGTTCGGGTACGACGCGACCGCGGGTGTGGTCGACGACTGGATGTACGAGTCGCTGACCACGCAGTACGTCGCCGATCCGGAGATGGCCGAGTTCTTCCGGACGTCGAACCCGTGGGCGCGGCACGGCATCGCGGAGCGCCTCCTCGAGGCCGCCCAGCGCGGTCTATGGGCGGAGCCGTCGGCGGATGCGCTCGAGACGCTACGCAACGCGGTCCTTGAGACGGAAGGTGACATCGAGGACCGCGCCTGATTGGGTAGAGACATGCCGCGAGTCCTGATCACGAACGACGACGGTTACCGCGCTCCAGGCATCCGGGCGCTCGCGCCGGCGATCGCCGAGCTCGGGTACGACGTACTCGTGGTGGCCCCGATGCTCGACGAGAGCGGCGTCGGATCGGCCCGCGCCGGGATGGTCGGGCGGCCGGTCCGTACCGCGTCCGACGTGGAGAACGGCGTCACGTTCATCGGCATCGAGGGCACCCCGGCGCAGGCGGTGACGATGGCGCAGGCCGGTTCGTTCGGGCCGGTGCCGGATCTGGTGCTGTCGGGCATCAACCGCGGGCTGAACATCGGCGTGTCGATCTTCCACTCGGGCACCGTCGCGGCGGCGCTGACCGCGGCCGAGACCGGTACGTCGGCGGTCGCCGTCAGCATCGACTCCGAGGACCCGGCGCACTGGCCGACCGCGGCGACGATCGCCGGCGAGGCGCTCGGGTGGATCGCGGCCGAGCCGGGCGGGACGGTGCTGACGATCAACGTCCCGGACCGCCCGCTGGAACAGCTCGCCGGCGTCCGGCACGCGTCGCTGGCCGTGCCCCGGCGTACCCGGCTGGTCGGTGCGACCGCTCCGACGGGCGAGCCGATGATCGTCGTCGAGCGCACCCAGGCCACCCCGGTCCCGGGCACCGACGAGGCGTTCCTCGCCGAGGGTTTCGTCACCGTCACACCGATCGTCGGCATCCGCGAGGTCAGGGACGACGCAGCCGCGACAGCGCTCGCCAAACGCCTGACGCGCTGAAGCTCTACCGGGGCTGGGGGTGATCGGCACGCCGGGACGGTCCGCTCGCGTGCGGTCGCCGTTCAGGCACGCCTTGATCATGGCCACATGGAACGTGGCGAGGGCCACGTGGCCGGGGTGCGTTGCGCGGCGGGCAGGTGTGCCATGATCGGGCCGACGAGTGTGGAGGAACACCGGTGACCAGCGTGCTGGGAGTCCGGGGCGGTCCCGCCACTGTGACCAGGGTCTGATCCCTGGAAGCCAGGACATCCGCGGTCGTCCGCCGGGCTGCCGGCGTACCAGTGCCGTAGCGGGCGTGGACACCCGCTCGACGAAAGGGATCCACCGCCGATGCGGTCCGTGCGTTCGACCAGCTTCCCGTTCACGGCGATCGTCGGGATGGACGATCTCCAGCTCGCGCTGATCCTGGCGGCGATCTCGCCGGCCATCGGCGGGGTGCTGATCCGCGGCGAGAAGGGGACGGCGAAGTCGACCGCCGTCCGCGCCCTCACCGAGGTCCTGCCGCCCGTGGACGTCGTCGCCGGCTGCCGGTTCTCGTGCGATCCCGACCACCCGGATCCCGCCTGCCCGGACGGTCCGCACACCGGGGAGCGGTCCGTGCGGGCAGCGCGGCTGGTCGAGCTGCCGGTCGGCGCGACCGAGGACCGGGTGCTGGGCTCGCTGCACCTGGAGAAGGCGCTCGCCGAGGGTGTCACGGCGTACGAGCCCGGGCTGCTCGCCGCGGCGCATCGCGGGCTGCTGTACGTCGACGAGGTCAACCTGCTCCACGATCACCTGGTCGACGTACTCCTGGACGCTGCCGCGATGGGGCGGGCGACGGTCGAGCGTGACGGCGTCTCGGTCACGCACCCGGCGCGGTTCGTGCTCGTCGGCACGATGAACCCGGAGGAGGGCGAGCTGCGGCCGCAGCTCCTCGACCGGTTCGGGCTGACCGTCGACGTGGTCGCGAGCCGGGATCCCGCCGTCCGCGTGGAGGTGATGCGCGCGCGGCTCACCTACGAGGCGGACCCGGAGACCTTCACGGCCCGGCACGACGGCCCGCAGCGGGAACTGGCCGAGCGGATCGTGAAGGCGCACGACCTGCTGCCCGAGGTGATCCTGACCGACTCCGCGCTCCGCCAGATCGCCGAGATCTGCGCGTCGTTCGACGTCGACGGGATGCGCGCCGACCTGGTCACCGCCCGCACAGCCGTCGCCCACGCCGCGTGGTCCGGCCGTACCGTCGTCGAGGTCGACGACGTCCGCGCCGCCGCCAAACTCGCCCTGCCGCACCGCCGCCGCCGGAACCCCTTCGACGCCCCCGGCCTGGACGACCAGCAGCTGGAAGCGGCCATCAACAACAGCACCCCACGCACCGACCCCGACGACGATCCGCCCACCCCGGACGGCCCCGGTACGGGCGGTCCGGGCACGGAAGGATCGGGCACGGAAGGATCGGGCACGGAAGGATCGGGCGAAGGGCAGGACAGCGCGGACCAAGCCGATTCGACGGCCTCCGCAACTGCAGGCAAGTCCGCCGAGCAGCCCGGTGAGGTCGTCGGAAGCTCCGAGCCGTACAAGGCCCGTCTGCTGAGCGTGCAGAGCGCCGGCGCCGGGGTCGCCGGCCGGCGAGGACGGGCGATCACCGAGGTGGGTCGCGTGGTGGGAGACCGCGCCCGGGTGGGCCGCGAAGCCGGACGGCCGCACATGCTGGGGACCGTGCGCGCCGCGGCGCCGCACCAGAACGTTCGCGGGCGGAGCGGTCCCGGGCTGGTGGTCCGCGCGACCGACGTGCGGCTGGCGGTGCGCGAAGGGCGTGAGGGGAACCTCGTGCTGTTCTGCGTCGACGCCTCCGGCTCGATGGGGACGAAGAAGCGGATGGGCGAGGTGAAGACCGCGATCGTCTCGCTGCTCCTCGACGCCTACCAGCGCCGCGACACCGTCGGCCTGGTCACGTTCGCCGGCGCCGCGGCGACGGTCGCGCTCCCGCCGACGGGCAGCGTCGAGACCGCCGTACGACGGCTCGAGTCGCTCCCGACCGGCGGCCGCACACCACTGGCCGAAGGGCTGGTGCAGGCGGCCGAGGTGCTGCGGATCGCCGCGATTCGCGACCCGCGCCGGCGACCGCTCCTGGTGCTCGTCACCGACGGCCGCGCCACCCACGGCGACAACGCGTTCGCCCGCGCCCGCCAGGCCGCCGGCTGGCTCGCGGACCGCGGCGTCGCGACCGTCGTGGTCGACTGCGAGCCGCACCGCGGCGTCCGGCTCGGACTCGCCGCGGAGCTCGCCGCGGGCCTCCGGGCCGAGTACCTCGACCTCGGAGACGTTGC
Source organism: Kribbella sp. NPDC051936 (assembly GCF_040680955.1). NCBI lineage: Bacteria > Bacillati > Actinomycetota > Actinomycetes > Propionibacteriales > Kribbellaceae > Kribbella > Kribbella sp. NPDC051936. The sequence goes on from NZ_JBFAXS010000004.1 coordinate 398,491, forward strand.
CGCTGGCAACCTCGTCCGTGCAGTGACCGAGCGGAAGGCGGCCTGACATGCCGAAGGGACAACCGGTCGCCGTACCGGACGACGGCCTGACCACCCGCCAGCGCCGCAACCGGCCGCTGCTGATGGTGCACACCGGTGAGATGAAGGGGAAGTCGACGGCGGCGTTCGGGATGGCGCTGCGGGCCTGGAACCAGGGCTGGAACATCGGGGTCTTCCAGTTCGTGAAGAGCGCGAAGTGGAAGGTCGGCGAGGAGAGTGCGTTCAAGGCGCTCGGCCGGCTGCACGCCGCGACCGGTGAGGGCGGGCCGGTCGAGTGGCACAAGATGGGTGAGGGCTGGAGTTGGTCCCGCAAGGCCGGCACCGAGGAGGACCACGCCGCCGACGCGCTCGAGGGCTGGCGCGAGATCCAGCGCCGGCTGGCCGCCGAGGCCCACGACCTGTACGTGCTCGACGAGTTCACCTACCCGATGAAGTGGGGCTGGGTCGACGTCGACGAGGTCGTCGACACGCTGGTCGACCGGCCCGGCCACCAGTACGTCGTGATCACCGGCCGCGACGCCGCCCCGAAGCTGCTCGAGGCCGCCGACCTGGCCGCCCGGATGACCAAGCTCAAGCACCCGATGGACGCCGGGCAGAAGGGCCAGAAGGGCATCGAGTGGTGATCCCGCGCGTGGTCGTGGCGGCACCGTCGTCCGGCGCCGGGAAGACGACCGTGGCGGTCGGGCTGATGGCGGCGCTGCGCCGGGCCGGCCACGTCGTCGCGGGCTTCAAGGTCGGGCCCGATTACATCGATCCCGGCTTCCACGCCGTCGCGACCGGACGGCCGGGACGCAACCTCGACCCGATGCTGTCGGGGGAGGAGCGGGTCGGACCGCTCTTCGCGCACGGCGCGACCGGCGCCGGCATCGCCGTCGTCGAAGGCGTGATGGGCCTGTACGACGGCGCGCTCGGAACCGAGGGCTTCTCGTCGACCGCGCACGTCGCGAAGTTGCTGAAGGCGCGGGTCGTGCTGGTGGTGGACGCGTCGGCGGCCGGTCGCAGCGTCGGGGCCGTCGTCCAAGGATTCGTCGCCTTCGACACCGAGGTGCGGATCGTCGGGGTGATCCTGAACAAGGTCGGCACGGACCGGCACGAGGCCGAGGTCCGGGCGGGCGTCGCACCGACCGGCGTACCGGTGCTCGGGGTGCTGCGGCGGGACACGCGGCTGACGGTTCCGAGTCGTCATCTCGGCCTCGTCCCCGCCGACGAGCAACGCGAACAGGCCGAGCGCGCCGTCGACGCCGCGGCCGAACTGGTGCGCGACGGCGTCGACCTCGAGGCGTTCGTCGCCGCGGCGAAGGCCGCGCCCGCACACGACGCCACACCGTGGGACCCGTCGGCCGAGGTCACGTTGCCGGACGGTGCCCGGCCGGTGGTCGCCGTCGCGGGCGGGCCCGTCTTCTCGTTCCGCTACACCGAGACCGCCGAGTTGCTCACCGCGGCCGGGGCCGATGTCGTCACCTTCGACCCGCTGACCGATACGTTGCCCGAGGCAACCGCTGCGCTGTATCTCGGCGGCGGATTCCCGGAGCTGCACGCCGAGGCGCTCGCCGCCAACACCGAGCTCCGCCATCAGGTCGCCACCGAGGCCGCGGCCGGTCTGCCCGTGGTCGCCGAATGCGCAGGCCTGTTGTACCTGTGCCGCGAGCTCGACGGTCACCCGATGACCGGCGTACTCCCGGCGACCGGCCGCATGACCGGACGCCTCACGCTCGGCTACCGTACGGCGGTCGCCGCCGGCACCACCCGGTTCTTCGACGAGGGACGCCGGGTGCGCGGTCACGAGTTCCACCGCACCACGCTCGACACGGACACCGGCGTACGGCCTGCCTGGCATCTCCCGGGCGGCGTGGAGGGCATCACGCTGCCGCACGTCCACGCGTCGTACCTGCACCTGCACTGGACCGCCACCCCGGACGTCGCCGCCCGGCTCGTGACGGCCGCGCGCGAGCGTGCCCGGTGAGCCTCGTCCTCGGCGTCGGCCTTCGCTCCGGTACGCCGTACGCCGAACTGCACGAACTCGTCACCACGATCCTGCGCGAGCAACCCGACACGATCAGCCTGGTCGTCACGGTCGAAGGCAAGGAACGCGAGCCCGCCGTACGGCAACTGGTCGACGACTTGGGCGCCGAGCTGCGAACGTTCTCGGCCGACGAGCTCGCCGAGCAGCGGGTGCCGACGCCGAGCGAGCAGGTCGAGCAGCTGAAGGGAACCTCGAGCGTCGCCGAGGCCGCGGTCCTCGCCACAGGCGCCCAGCTCGTCCTCCCGAAGCAGCGAAGCTCCAACGCCACCGTTGCGCTCGGCCGGACACCGGCCGCGGCCGGGTACGGGCCGGGGGACCGGGAGGCCGTGTACCGGGTGATCGCCGAGCGGCGCGACGTACGGCGCGGGTTTCTGGATCTCCCGGTCGACGATGCGACGCTCGGGCGGGTTCTCGGGGCGGCGCACCGGGCGCCCAGTGTGGGATTGAGCCAGCCGTGGGACTTCCTGGTGATCCGCCACGTCGCGACCCGGCGCAAGGTGCATGAGCTCGCGGTCGCGCAGCGGGACGCGTTCGCGGCGTCGCTCCCGCCGGACCGGCGCGCGGCGTTCGACGGGCTGAAGATCGAGGCGATCCTGGACGCGCCGCTGAACATCGCGGTGACCTGCGACCCCGGCCGCGGCGGCCGGCACGTGCTCGGCCGGCATGCGGATCCGCGGACCACCATGTCCTCCGCCGCGATCGCGATCCAGAACCTCTGGCTCGCCGCCCGCGCCGAAGGTCTCGGCGTCGGCTGGGTCTCGTTCTTCGAACCGGCCGAGGTCGCGGCGGTCCTCGACCTGCCCCGGCACATCGAGCTGATCGGATACCTCTGCGTCGGGTACGTCGACCGGTTCGCGCCGGCGCCCGAGCTGGTCCGCTCCGGGTGGGCCAAGCGCCGCCCGCTGTCCTGGGCGGTCCATCACGAGGAGTGGGGCCGCCGGACCGCCTCGATCGTCGGCGACGCCGCGCAGGCCGCGCAGGACGTCGTCCCGGCGGCGGGCCAGTGTGTGCGGGTGGTGGTCGGCGGTGACGCGGCGCAGCTCCAGGATGCGGAGGTGCTGGTGGTCGACCTGGGGACGGACCGGCCGGCCGGTGATTTCGGGGTGTTGTGGAGGGCGGCCCGGACTCCCGCGGAGGCCGTGGAGTTCGGCGTCGAGATCGCCAGGGACCTGGCCCTGCAGGGCGTCGGGCAGCTTGTCGTACAGGTCGTCGAGGATTCCGAGCGGGCCGTGGCGCTCGCTCGCGGTCTGCAGGTCGGTGCGTCGGCCTGTGGTCTGACACACTCCTCCGCATGAATGCTGTGATGTATGCCCCCGCCTTCTCGATGAAGCAGCGCGTGACGATGATGGCGAACAAGTACGAGCTGATCGCCACCAACCCGGACGGTAGCGACGGCCCGTTGCTCGCGTTCGCGCAGCAGAAGCGGATGGCGTTCAAGGAGCAGGTGACGTTCTACAGCGACGACACCAAGACTCGGCCGGTGTTCTCGTTCAAGGCCCGCAAGACCATCGACCTGGGGTCGGGGTACGACGTTTACGACGCCGACGGGCAGGTGATCGGGTGGTTCAAGAAGGAGTTCGGCAAGAGCCTGCTGCGGTCGAGCTGGCAGCTCAGCGCGCCGGGCGTCGAGGCGGCCGGCACCGAGCGCAACCAGACCGTCGCGATCGTCCGGCGGGTCTGGGACTTCGTGCCGTTCATCGGCGAGATCCCGCTGCCGTTCATCTTCCACTTCGACTTCACCGACCGGTCGACCGGGCAGCCGGTGCTCTCGGTGGAGCGGAAGCTGTCGGTCCGGGACCGCTACCGGATCACCGTCCAGGACGAGCGCCTGGACTTCCGGGTCGCGGCCGCGATGACCGTGGCCCTGGACGCGCTGCAGTCCCGCTGAGGCTCCGGCGTACGACCACGGTCGTACGCCGGGCTCACTCTTTCGGGTGAACCTACCCTGAGGGCACTTGGATCCGCCCCGGCCCGGTGCGAGGCTGTATCCATGGGCGTAGCACAGCGCAGTCGACGGTGGTTGGTTCCGGTCACGGCGGTTGCCGTGGTGGCGGGCGTGGGGGCACTGGGGCCGATGGTCGCCGATGCCTCGCCGAAGCTGCCCGGGATCACCGCGCAGGACCTGCTGGCGAAGGTGCAGACGGCGAAGGTCGACGGCCTCAGCGGCACCGTCCGCTCGGACGCCGACCTCGGTCTGCCGGCCATCCCCGGGATGGCGCCCGGCACCCAGCAGCTCACCGACCTGCTCAGCGGCGAGCACACCGCCCGGGTCGCGTACGCCGGCCCGGACAAGGCGCGCGTCTCGATCATCTACAACCAGGCCGAGCGAGTCTGGACGACCGACGGGAAGTCCGCCTGGGCCTACGACTCGTCCAAGCGCGAGGCGACCAAGCTGACCCTGCCGGCCCACCGGACCGCCCGGCCGGAGTCGAGGCCGGAGTCGTACGACCCGCAGGCGGTCGCCAAGCAGTTCCTGGACGCGATCGACCCGACCACCAAGGTCCAGGTCAGCGGCACCGAGAAGGTCGCCGGCCGGGATGCGTACAAGCTGCGCCTGGTGCCGAAGACCGACAAGACGACCGTCGGGTCCGTGACGCTGGCGATCGACTCCAAGACCTGGGTCCCGCTGGACGTGACGGTGATGCCGCGCAAGGGCAACGACCCGGCGCTCGAGCTGGGCTTCAGCTCGGTGTCGTTCGACGTACCGGCCGCGTCCACGTTCACCTTCACTCCGCCGAAGGGTGTGAAGGTGACGGACCAGAAGGTGCCGTCGACGGCCGGGCCGAAGCGGGTCGCCCCGAAGCAGGTCACGCCGAAGCAGATCGAGCCGGGCAAGCCCGGTGCGGCGAAGGCCGATCGTCCGACCGTGATCGGTGAGGGCTGGGAGAGCGTCGCGATGATCCGCGGTGCGGAGACCTCCGGCCTGACCGGGAACGGCATGCTCGCGCAGCTGCTCGCCAAGGCGCCGACGGTGCAGGGCACGTGGGGCAAGGGCAAGGTGGTGACCAGCAAGATGGTGAGCGCGCTGATCACCGACGACGGCCGTGTCTTCGTCGGCCTGGTCACCCCGGACACCCTGCAGGCCGCCGCGGCGAAGGCTCCCCGCTGAACAGCCAGATGACCGGCATGCCGGTCGTCACCCGCGGGCTGACCAAGCGGTTCCGCGGCGGGCAGGTCGCGGTGGACGCGGTCGACCTGGAGGTGCCGGCCGGCAGCGTGTTCGGCTTCCTCGGGCCGAACGGGTCGGGCAAGACGACGACGATCCGGATGTTGCTCGGCCTGATCGCGCCGACGGCCGGCGAGGTCGAGCTGCTCGGCGAGCCGATGCCGAAGGCGCACCTGCGGGTGCTGCCCCGGGTCGGCGCGCTGGTCGAGGGGCCGGCGTTCTACCCGTTCTGGACCGGGCAGGCGAATCTGCTCCGGTTCGACGCCGCCGACCGCACCGCCGACCCGAAGACCCGCAAGGCGCGCGCCGGCGAGGCACTCGAGCGGGTCGGGTTGTCGAACGCGGCCGGCAAGAAGGTCCGCGCGTACTCGCTGGGGATGCGGCAGCGGCTCGCGATCGCGGTCGCGCTGATGCAGCGCCGGGAGCTGCTCGTCCTGGACGAGCCGACGAACGGTCTCGACCCGCAGGGCACCCGCGAGGTCCGGCACCTGATCCAGGAGCTGGCCCGTGACGGTACGACGGTGTTCACCTCGACCCACCTGCTCGCCGAGGTGGAGCAGGTCTGCACGCACGCCGCGGTGATGAGCCGCGGCAAGCTGCTCCGCCAGTCCACGGTGGCTGACCTGCGCGCCGAGCTCCGTCCCCGGCTCGTGGTCCGTACGCCGGACCTCACCCAGGCGGCCGAGACGCTGCAAGGTCTGGGCGTCATCGAGTTGAAGACCACCGGCGAGACCGTCGAAGGCGATCCCGGCGAGCTCCCGATCGAGAAGTTCGCCGCCGCGCTGGTGGCGGCGGACGTGCGTATCCACGGCTTCGGCCTGGAACGCCCCAGCCTGGAGGACGCGTTCGTGGCACTCACGGGGGAGGGCTTCGATGTCGCCGAGTGAGACCGCCGACGTGCCGGCCGGCCCGGGCGCCGGGGCGCCGGCCGCGCCGGAGACGGGGGCAGTGGCCGGGCAGGAGCCGAGGGCTGGGCGGCATACGCTCGCGCTGTTCGTCTCGGAGCTGCGGCTGGTGTTCGCGCGGGCCCGGACGCAGGTCGGCCTCGGGGTCCTGGCGGCCGTGCCGTTGCTGATCGGGATCGCGATCAAGATCGCCGGCACGGACCCCGGGGCCGAAGGCTTCATCGGTCAGGTCGCGGGCAACGGCCTGTTCCTGATCGTCGCGAGTCTCGGCCTGTCGCTGCCGTTCTTCCTGCCGACCGCGGTGACCGTGATCTCCGGGGAGTCGCTGGCCGGCGAGGCCAGCCTCGGCACGCTGCGCAACCTGCTGACCGCACCGGCCGGCCGGTCCCGGCTGCTCGCCGCGAAGATGGTCGCCCTGGCCGTGTTCTGCCTGACCGCGACGATGACGATCTGGATCTCCGGCCTGATCGTCGGCTTCGTCCTGTTCCCGGTCGGCGACGTCCTGCTGCTGTCCGGCTCGACCGTCTCGCTCGGCGAGGGCCTGCTCCGCGCGCTCGGTATCGCCGTCGTGATCTCGCTGTCGCTGCTCGGCCTGGCCGGTATCGGCCTGTTCATCTCGTCGCTGACCTCGACCCCGCTGGCCGCGATGGCGGCGACGTTCGGCACGTTCATCGTGCTCGGGATCCTGACCGCGATCCCGCAGCTGCACGCGATCCACCCGTGGCTGCTGATGTACCGCTGGCAGTCGTTCGCCGACCTGCTCCGCGATCCGCCGTACTGGCACGAGATCGGCCGCAACCTGCTCCTCCAGGGCGGCTACCTCGCGGTCTTCTACGCAGCCGCCTGGGCCCGCATCACAAGCCGCGACATAACCTAGGGCGGGTGGAAGGCGACCTCGTCAAAGTCCTGCGCTGCCCGGTCTGTGCGGATCCGCTGGCGCTCGACGGCCGGACGGCGCGCTGCGCGCACGGGCACGCGTACGACCTGGCCAAGCAGGGCTACCTGAACTTGTTGCCTTCGGCGTCGACCGGGATCGAGGGCGACTCGGCCGCGATGGTCGGCGCCCGCACGGTCTTCCTCGGCACCGGCCACTACGCTCCGATCCGCGACGCGCTCATCCTGCGGGCGGACCTCGGGGAGGACGACCTGGTCGTCGAGGTCGGCGCCGGCACCGCCTACTACCTGTCCGGCGTCCTGGGCCTGTCCCCGGACCGCCGCGGGATCGCCCTGGACGTCTCGAAGTACGCCGCTCGCCGCGCGGCCCGGGTGGACCCGCGGATCGCGTCCGTGGTGTGCGACGCGTGGCGTGAGCTGCCGTTGCTGGACGACTCGGTGCAGCTGCTGCTGAACGTGTTCGCCCCGCGCAACGCCACCGAGATGGCGCGCATCCTGGCGCCCGGCGGCCGGCTGCTCGTGGTCACCCCGAACCAGCCGCATCTCGCCGAGCTCGTCGACGTGCTGGGAATGGTCAGTGTCGACGACCAGAAGGAACGCCGGCTGGAGGAGTCGCTCGCGGGAGAGTTCGAGCGCGTCGGCAACGAACTGGTCGAGGAGACGATGCGGCTCGACCGGTCGGCCGTGGAGCAGCTGGTGCTGATGACGCCGAGCGCCCGGCACCTCGACTACCGCGAGCTGCTGCAGCGGATCGCCGTCCTGCCGGAGCCGGCGATCGTGACGCTGTCGGTGACACTGTCGGTCTGGAGGCCCCGGTGATGCCGGCTCGAGCGCGGCACCACTAGAACCCGTTCAGCTCAGGGTCAGGCAGCCTTGCCGATCAGTTCACGGGCGACGACGCTGCCGTGGGTGCCGGCCTCCACGTGGGCCTCGGACTCCGAGACCTTGGAGGCGTCGATCAGCTCCTCCATGCCCGGGGTGACCGGGGCCAGGGTGAGCTCGGCGGCGGCAGTCCGCAGGTTCATCCCGAAGACGTCGCCGAAGATGCGCTCGAGGTACGGCGTGGCGTGGTCCCAGCCGTGCTTCGGCGAGCCCGGTCCGTAGCCGCCACCACGGGCGATGGCGAAGATCGCCGGCCTACCGGCCAGCGGGCGGGAACCGAAGGCGAGGTCCTTGTCGATCACGAGCAGATCGATCCAGGTCTTCACGTTCTGGGCGATGCCGTAGTTGTACATCGGTACGGCGAGCAGGACCGCGTCGGCGTTCACGATCTCGGCCTTCAGGTCGTCGGCGATCGCCTGGGCCTCGGCGAGCGGCATCCGGTCGGAGTCGGCGACCGGCTCCTGGCCCACCTGGGCGGCGGCCAGCGTCGGCCACACGGTCGCGGGCAGCGGGTGCTGTCCGAGGTCACGCCGGACGACGACACCGTCGGGGTGCTCGGCCTTCCAGGCGGCCTCCGCGCTGTCGGCCAGGGCCCGGGACACCGATCCTTCCAGCCGGATGCTGGCGTCGACGCGTAACAGGGTGCTCATTCGTTCTGTCTCCATCGCGGTGAGGGGGCGTGCTCGTATTGAGCTGTACTGAAGATAATCTGCTGAGCAGAACATATTCAAGTCAGATCGTATTCCAGGTGGCATACACCCCGTACGATGGGGACATGTCCAGCACGTCGCCAGAGATCGCCGCCCGTTCCGCGCGCGGGGTCGCGCCGTCGGTGGCCGACGGCGCGCCGGTCGAGGCCGACCTCGGCTGGGCTCTCGGCGTGGTCTTCCGGCGGTACGCGAAGGCGGCCGCGGCGGCGCTGGAGGGGTTGCCCGGTGGCCCGCGGGGCTACCAGGTGCTCGCCACGACGAACGCCGAGGGCCCGAAGCGGCAACTCGACCTGGCCGCCCAGCTCGGCGTCGATCGGACCGTGATGACCTACCTCCTGGACGACCTCGAGAAGGCGGGGCTGGTGCAGCGCCGGCCCGACCCGGCCGACCGGCGGGCGCGGCTGATCGCGCCGACCGAGGACGGGGTCGCGACGCTCTGCGACCTGGAGCGGCGGCTCCGCGCCGGCGAGGACGAGGTGCTCGGCATCCTCGACGAGTCGGAGCGCTCCAGCTTCCGGCTGCTCCTGCAGCGCCTGGCGATGACGGCGAACACCGTCGACCCGCTCCACAACGCCTGCACGCTGGCCGAGTCCGACGACCCCGCCAGTACCTGATCGCTCAGTGCAGCGGCACGAAACCTGACTCGTAGGCGCGGATCACGGCCTGCGTGCGGTCCCGCGCGTTCAGCTTGGCGAGTACGTTGGCGACGTGGGTCTTCACGGTCTGCAGGCCGAGGAACAGTTCCGCGGCGATCTCCGCGTTCGAGAGCCCGCGCGCCATCAGCCGGAGCACCTCCTGCTCGCGCTCGGTCAACTGGTACCGGTCGAGCCCGTCGGCCGCCGGCGCACCGGCGTGGGCGAGCGCCAGGGTCCGGATCGCCTCGGGGAACAGCAGCGACTCGCTCTTCGCGACCGTGCGGATCGCCGCGATGATGTCGTCCGGCGGGGTCCGCTTGAGCAGGAACCCGGACGCGCCGGCGCGCAGCGCGTCGTACACGTAGTCGTCGTTCTCGAACGTCGTGACGACCAGGACCCGGGGCGCCGGGTCGAGGCTCTCCAGCAGCAGCCGGGTCGCCTGAATGCCGTCCACCGCGGGCATCCGGACGTCCATCAGCACGACGTCGGCGCCGGTCCGGCGGACCAGCGGCAGCACCTCGGCGCCGTCACCGGCCTCGCCGACGACCGTGAGGTCCGCCTCGGCGTTGATGATCGCGCGCAACCCGCTCCGGATCAGCGGCTCGTCGTCGACCACGACCACCGACAGGTTCATTGGATAGGTTGCGGGAAGCCCGGCCTGGAGGACGGGTACCAACCGCAACTCCCTCCCTTCACGTAAGACTGTCGGTGCCGTCTGATTGATTATCCGTCGTGCCCCGCTACCGACTCGCGCCGACGCCGGCTCAAGCATCCAGGTTGCTTGAGCACTGTAGGCACGCACGGTATATGTGGAACCTGGGTCTGGAGCAGCGGCTGATGTGGCGGCCCGGCCGCCCACCATCCCCAGGATACGGAGCGCAGTCCGCGCAACTTACAGAGGCCCGGGTGCACGAGCCGTGGCTGAGGGCTGGTTCGCAGACCGTCCAGCAGCAGGCATTGCGGGATCTCGATCAGGCATGGCGCAACTTTTACAACGGAAGCCACGGGCGCCCGACCTGGCGCCGCGAAGGTGTCCATGAGGGATTCCGAATCGTCGGTCCCGCGGCCCAGCGGGTAGAGAAGCTGAACCGGAAGTGGGGCCGCGTCCTGGTCCCGAAGGTCGGTTGGGTGAAATTCCGGTTGTCGCGCGGACTGCCGGATGCGAAGTCGTATCGCGTCACTTGCGACCGGGCGGCGCGGTGGCACATCGCGTTCGCGGCCATCCCCGAACCCATCCGAGCACCGGGCAATGGCGCCGTGGTGGGTGTCGATCGCGGAGTCACGGTATCCGCAGCTTTGTCGACCGGGGAGCTGTTGTCCTGCCCGGGGCTGTCGGCGCAGGAACAGGGTCGGACGAAGCATCTGCAACGCAAGTTCGCCAGAGCCAAGCGCGGCAGTAACCGGCGCGCCAGGACACGGATCGCGATTGCGCGCCTGAAGGTGCGGGAGAGCGATCGTCGGAAGAACTGGGCCGAGCAGATCACCACCGACCTCGCCCGCCGGTTCGACGTGATCCGCGTCGAGGACCTGCGGATCCGCAACATGACGAAGTCGGCGCGAGGTACCCGCGGACTACCGGGCCGCAATGTGCGACAGAAAGCAGGGCTCAACCGGGGCATCCTCGCCCAGGCCTGGGGTCTGCTCGTCCGGCGCCTGGACCACAAGGCGCGAGGCCGGGTCGAGAGAGTCAATCCTGCGTACACGTCGCAGGCCTGCAGCGCCTGCGGGCATGTCGCACCGGAGAACCGTGAGAGCCAAGCGGTCTTCCGGTGCGTCGCCTGCCGGCACGAAGCCAACGCCGACGTGAACGCTGCAGTCAACATCGCAAACGACCTCGCGGCCGGGCGGGCCGTGAACGCACGCCGAGAGACCGTTGTGCAGGCCTCTGAGAAGCGTGAACCTCAACTCGCTACCATCACGTAGTCGGGCTGGAATCTCTCGCCCTCGGGCGCGGGAGGACGTCAACCCTTCGTCACGCTGACCGGCAGCCGCACCGCGAGCTGCCATCCCGGCTCGTCCGGCCGGGTGACCGGGCCGGCGTTCACGGTTCCCCGCAGTACGGCGACTCTTTCACGGATACCGGCCAGGCCGCGGCCGCCGCCGGAGTGATCGGACCTGCCGCTGACCGGGTTCGTCACCGCGAGCCGCAGCCCGGACCCGTCGAGGCAGATCGACAGGTGCACGGTCAGCTCGCCGGCCGGGCGGCCGGCGTGCCGGATCGCGTTGGTCAGGCCCTCCTGCACGATCCGGTACGCCTCCCGGGACACCGCGGCCGGCAGCTGGTCCAGATCGCCGGACCGCTCGACCTCGACCGTGATTCCGCCGGCCCGGGTGGCCTCGACCAGCCGGTCGAGCCCACCGAGCGTGGCCTGCGGCGCCGTCCGGGCCTCCGGCCGCCGGTCGTCGCGGAGCAGGCCGAGCACGTGGTCGAGATCGGCCAGCGCCGCCCGGGCGGAGGTCTCCATCGCGGCCAGCGCGGTCTCGGCGAACTCCGGATCGGTGGCCAGCACCCGCCGGGCGGCCGCCGCCTGCAGCGTGACCAGGCTCAGCGCGTGCCCGACGCTGTCGTGCAGCTCGCGGGCCAGACGGTTGCGCTCGGCAAGTGTCGCGGTCTGCTTCTCGAGCAGCTCGATGCGCTCCGCGGCGGTCGGGCCGAGCACCCGCGGCGCCAGGTAGGCGAGGAGTGCCCCGGTCGCCGCCGACAGCAGGAACAGCCCGGCGAGACCGCCGATCGCCGCGGCCGGCATCCACAGGTCGCTCCAGCCGCCGCGGATGTCGTACGACCAGCCCGGGACGATGTCGCGCGATCCGGGGGAGCGGAACGGAGCCGCCAGCCAGATCGCGCCCACGGCGAACACGATCGTGCTGAGGATGCCGACGACGCCGCCGGCCACCAGGTGCAGGCAGAACCAGACGCTCGTCCGCCGCCGCTGTGCCCAGGTCCGCGCCGGGCCGAGCGGCCGCTCCTCGAACCGCACCGCGAGCAGCGACTCGACCGCGATCCCCTGGACCTCGCGGACGGCCGGCAGCAGGCCGAGCGCGACCGGGGGCAGCAGCGCGAGCAGGACCCAGATGATGCCGGTGGCAACCTTCGGCAGGTGCAGGTCGGAGACCACGGCGCCGAGCGCGCTGTCGACCAGGATGAACGCCAGCACCAGCGCCGCGCCGAGCAGCAGGTACACCCAGCGCAGGTACGTCGACGGACGCCACAGGCACCCGATCGCCCGCCACACCCGCCGCGTCACCCGTCGCACCGTCACATCCTGCCAAAGGCCGGGGCGGCTCACCTCCCTCCCCGGAGTGAGCGCCGGGAAACCCCGGAATCCGGGCGGGCGACGTGGGCTGGGTCACGAAGAGGTTGAGGGTTTACGCAAATTTGACGGAGAGTGGGCGGGTTCGGCCCTCGTGGGCGTCGCGATCTGCTGCTGTGGCAGGTACGGTCTGTGGTCGGGGCGGGTGCCCGTCCGGTTACAGCATGTGTCTCCGGACAGGTATGGGGAACGGCTCCAGGACGGTGGCCGGCAGGACTGCGAGGACCGGCATGGCGGACGTTAAGTCCCCGTGAAGACCCCGTGGGCCGTTTGACCACCTTTCAGTATTTGATGTTTGATCAAATATCGGGACGAGAGAGGTCGATATGAGGTTGAGGCGTTCCGTCATCGCCCTGATGGCGGTCCTGGGGCTCGCCCTGGTGAGTGCGTGCAACAGCGGTGACGACAGCGGCAAGGCAGCCGACAACGGGCTGCAGAAGGTCAGCTACCTGACGTCGTTCAACACCTTCGGACGCGAGGCGTACGCGTACGTCGCGCTCGAGAAGGGGTACTTCAAGGACGCGGGATTCGACGTCAAGATCACGCCCGGCAGCGGCACCGTCGACGTGATGAAGCTGGTCGCCGGCGGTCAGGCCGACTACGGCATCGGCGACTTCACCGCCACCGTGATCACCCTCGCCAAGCAGAAGCTCCCGGTGACCACCGTCGGCATGGTCCACCAGCGGTCGATGGCCGCGATCATGTCGCTGGAGGGCCTGGGCATCAACAGCCCGAAGGACCTGCCCGGCAAGACCATCGGCGACCAGCCGGGGTCCACGAACACCGTGATGTTCCCGGTCTACGCCAAGGCGGTCGGCATCGACCCGAAGTCGGTCACGTTCCTCCCGTCGCCGCCGCCCGGCCTGCCGGCGCTGCTGGCGTCCGGCAAGGTGCAGGGCATCGGCCAGTTCGTGGTCGGCCAGCCGCTGATCGAGAACGCCGACAAGGAGAAGCACCGCAAGGCGGTCGTGCTTCCGTACGGCAAGGCGCTGCCGGACCTGTACGGCAACGCGATCATCACCCGGACGGACATGGCCAAGGACCACCCGGACCAGGTGAAGAAGTTCACCGGCGCGCTGCTCAAGGGCCTGCAGGACACGTACGACGACCCGGCCGCGGCGGCCGCGACGCTGAAGAAGTACGTGCCGAACACCGATCTCGCGGTCGCCACCAAGGAACTCGAGATCATGAAGGAGTACATCAAGCCGGACGACTTCAAGGGTCCGCTCGGCGACGTCACGCAGGAGCGGGTGCAGAAGGTCATCTCGCTGCTCGAGGAGTCGGACGCGATCGGCAAGGGTGCGGTCAAGCCCGAGGACGTCGTCACGCTCAGCCTGGCTCCCAAGAGCTGACGTTAGGAGTTCTGGAACCGGATGATTCGCCTGGACGGCGTGGGGCAGGTCTTCGACGGACGCGAGGGCCGGGTGACCGCCCTCGAGAAGATCGACCTGCACGTTCGCGGCGGTGAGTTCGTCACGCTGATCGGCCGGTCCGGCTGTGGCAAGTCCACGCTGCTCCGGCTGATCGCGGGACTGCTTGCTCCGACGTCCGGTGTGGTCCAGGTGGCGGGGAAGCCCGTCACCGGACCGCGCCGGGACGTCTCGTTCATGTTCCAGCGGCCGGCCCTGCTGCCGTGGCGTTCGGTGCTGTCGAACGTGATGCTGCCGGTCGAGATCGACAAGGGCACCCGCAACAAGGCGGCGTACCGGGACCGTGCCCACCAGCTGCTCGAGCTGGTCGGCCTGCAGGGGTTCGAGCGACGGCTGCCGCACGAGCTGTCCGGCGGTATGCAGCAGCGGGTGTCACTGTGCCGGTCGCTGATCCGCGACCCGCAGGTGATGCTGATGGACGAGCCGTTCTCGGCGCTCGACGCACTGACCCGGACGGAGCTGTCCGAAGAGCTGCAGCGGATCAAGATGGAGCTGTCCACCACGATCGTCTTCGTCACGCACTCGATCGAGGAGGCCGTCGTGCTGGCCGACCGCGTGGTCGTGCTGACGCCGCGTCCGGGCCGGATGCGGGAGGTCGTCGACATCGACATCCCGCGGCCGCGCAGCCTCGGCCAGAACGCGCACCTCACCGAGGTCGCCGCGATCAGCGGCCGGCTGCACGAGCTGCTGGCCGAGAAGGAGATCGCCGACGAGGTGCGGCCGCGATGACCGGGCGGACGATGCCGAAGCGCACCTGGCTGACCGATTCGCCGGTGGCCGCCGTGATCCTTCCGATCGTCGGCCTGGCCGCGGCGATCGGGTTGTGGTGGGGCGCGACGGTCGTGTTCTCGATCGAGCCGTACCTGCTGCCGAGTCCGGGGGACGTGGTCGTCAAGTTCTTCGAGCAGCCCGGCTCGCTCCTGCGCGAGACCGGGACGTCGCTGCTCGAGACGGTCGAGGGTTTCGGGCTCGCGATCGTGATCGGCGTACCGATCGCGCTCGTGATCGTCCGGTCGGCGGTCCTGGAGCGGCTGGTGTACCCGCTGCTGCTGATGGTGAACTCGATCCCGAAGGTGGCGATCGCGCCGCTGCTGGTGATCTGGATGGGCTTCGGGCAGTGGCCGAAGGTCGTGATGGTGCTGCTGATGTGCTTCTTCCCGATCGTCATCTCGACCGCGCAGGGGATGAAGTCGACCCCGGCCGAGCTGGTCGAGCTGATGCGGTCGCTGAACGCCGGCCGCGCGCAGGAGTTCTTCAAGCTCCGGCTGCGCTATGCGATGCCGCAGATCTTCACCGGGTTCAAGGTGGCGATCTCGCTGGCGGTGATCGGCTCGGTGATCGCCGAGTTCGTCGGCGCCACCAAGGGACTCGGGTACGTCATCCAGCAGTCCGGCGCCAGCGCCGACACCACGCTGGCGTTCGCCGCGATCACGCTGCTCAGCATCATGAGCATCGTCTTGTTCTACGCCCTCGTCCTGCTCGAGCACGTCCTGCTGCCCTGGGCCCGGGAAACCCGATGACCGCTCAGGCGTCCGACGCGGACCGGCGGGTGCTGGTCCGGCCCGAGTGGCTGGAGGCCACGGTGGCCGGCGTGTTCACCGCGCTCGGCTTCGAGTCCGAGGACGCGGACGAGATCGCCGCAGCGCTCGTCGAGGCCGATCTGCGCGGTGTCAGCTCGCACGGCGTGATGCTGGTCCCGATGTACGTCGAGCGGCTGAACGCCGGCGGCGTGACCCGGGAGCGCGAGCTCGACATCCTGTTCGACGCCGGCGCCGCGATGGTGGTCGACGCCCGCGGCGGGATGGGGCAGCTGTCCAGCCCGCAGGCGATGGGGCACGCGATCGAGCGCGCCGGCCGGTACGGGATCGGCATCGTCTCGGTGCGCAACGCCCACCACTTCGGGGCGGCCAGCCGCTGGGCGATGCAGGCCGGCGAGGCGGGGTGTATCGGTATCGCGGTGTCGAACACGACGCCGCTGATGCCCGCCCCCGGCGGCGCCGAGCGGCTGGTCGGCAACAACCCGCTGGCGATCGCGGTGCCGACCACGGCCGGTGTGGAGATCGTGCTGGACATGGCGCTGTCGGCCGTTGCCCTCGGCAAGATCCGGCTGGCGGCGTCGGCCGGGCGGCCGATCCCGGACACCTGGGCCACCGACCCGTCCGGCACGCCGACCACGGACCCGGACGAGGCGGTGCTCGGCATGCTGCTGCCGGCCGCCGGCCACAAGGGTTTCGGGCTGGCGCTGATGATCGACGTGCTCACCGGCGTGCTGAGCGGCGGCGGGTGGGGCGACCAGGTCCGCCCGCTGTACCGGGAGCCGGACCGGCCGAACGACTGCGCGCACCTGTTCCTGGCGATCGACCCGGAGTTGATGGGCGGTGTCGAGGACTTCAAGCGGCGCTCGTCCGGGCTGGCCGCGCGGGTCCGGGGGAGCGCGACGGCGCCGGGCGTCAACCGGCTGTACCTGCCGGGTGAGATCGAGGCCGAGCGCGCGGCGCAGCAGCGGCGCAGCGGCGTACTGATCGAGAGGTCGGGACTGGACGGACTGCTGGCGACCGCACGCGCGGTCGGCGCCGTCGTCCCGGCGGGAGGAGTAGTGGGCTGATGCCGAAGACACAGGTGACCACCGACGCGTTGCGGAGCCCGAACGGGGTGTTCTCGCAGGCGACCACGGTCGAGGCGACCGGACGGCTGGTGTTCGTCTCCGGGATGACCGCGCGCCGGCCGGACGGCGGCATCGCCGGCGTCGGTGACGTCCGGGAACAGACCCGGCAGGTGTGCGAGAACGTGAAGTCGGCGGTCGAGGCGGCCGGCGGCACACTGGCGGACGTCTGCCGGGTGGATGTGTACGTGCGCAACATGGAGGACTTCGCGAAGATCCACGAGATCCGCGCCCAGTACTTCACCGAGCCGCTGCCGGCCTCGACGATGGTCGAGGTCAGCAAGCTCGCGCATCCCGACTACCTGATCGAGATCAACGCGATCGCCGTGATCGCCTGACCGGGGGGTGAACTCTGTGCGTGGCGTCGAGTGGACCTGAGATGAAGTACGTGACGGTGGAGCACGACGGACGGGAACGGCCCGGCGTCCTGGACGGCGACACGGTCCAGTTGCTGTCGGCAACGGACCTGACCGGGGTGATCACGGACGGCGCCTCGGTGGTGGACACGATCCCGTTCCGGGCGGAGCTGCTGCGGGCGCCGTTGCGGCGGTTCCGGCGGGACATCCTCTGCACCGGGTGGAACTACTGGGACCACTTCGAGGAGAGCAAGGGCAAGCGCGAGGGGCAGGACGTGGACCGTCCCGAGCACCCGACGTTCTTCACCAAGGGCCCGGACGTGGTGATCGGTCCGTACGACGACATCGCCTGGGACCCGGCGATCTCCGCCAAGTGGGACTACGAGGCCGAGGTCGCGCTGGTGATCGGCAAGACCGGTAAGAACATCGCCGTCGACGACGCGCTCGACCATGTCTGGGGCTACACGCTGGCGAACGACGTGTCGCAGCGGGACCTGCAGCGTGCGCACGGCGGGCAATGGCTGAAGGGCAAGAGCATCGACGACACGATGCCGCTGGGGCCGTGGATCGTCACCGCCGACGAGGTCGGGGACCCGCAGGACATCCGGCTGCAGTGCCTGGTGAACGACGAGGTGCGCCAGGACGCGTCGACGCGGCAGATGGCGTTCGACGTCGCCACCCTGATCAGCGAGCTGTCCTTCGGTATGACGCTGCGCCCGGGCGACCTGCTGCTCACCGGTACGCCGGCCGGTATCGGCAACGCCCGCGAGCCGCAGGTGTTCCTGCAGGAAGGCGATGTGGTCGTGACCCGCGCGGACAAGCTCGGTGAGCTGCGCAACCGGGTGGTGCGCGGATGAGCGGCCCGTTGGAGTTGCTGCCGGGCGGCGGCAAGGGAGGTCGCCGTACTCTCGCCGAGCACGCGGCGGCCGAGTTGCACCAGTTGATCCTGTCCGGCGAACTGCCCAGCGGTACGCCGCTGCGGCTGGTGGAGCTGGCCAGCCGGCTGGAGATGAGCCAGATGCCGGTCCGCGAAGGCTTGCGGCGGCTCGAGGCGCTGGGGCTGGTCGAGATCATCCCGCATCGCGGTGCGTGGGTGCGGGACCTGTCGTTGTCAGACCTGCGGGACACCCACGAGACCCGGCTCGCGCTGGAGAGTCTCGCCGTCCGTGCTGCGGCCGCCCGCTTCACCGAGGAGGACCTGACCAAGGCCGCGGCTGCCTTGGCCGAGCACCTCCGGTTGTCGCGCGCGGAGGACTCCGCCGGCGCCCGTCAGGCCCATGCGGATTTCCACTTCGCCATCTACCGGGCCAGTGGGTCGCAGTGGTTGCCGCGAGCAATCGAGCCGGTCTGGCAGAACAGCGAACGCTACCGGTTCGGCAGCCGGCCGACCGCATTCTTGATCGAGCGCAGCCGGCAGGAGCACCAGGCGATCCTGGACGCGTGTGTGGCCCAGGACCCGGATGCGGCCGAGCGGGCGTTGCGCAGCCATCTGGCCGGTGCGTTCCAGCGGATCACCGAGACGATGACATCGAAGCAGGCGTCGAAGGAACAGGAGACGCCGTGAAGGCGGGCTTCGACGCGACCGGTGAGGTCGTCGTGATCACGGGCGGCGCGCAGGGCATCGGTGCGGCGCTGGCCGCCGCGGTGAACGCCGCCGGCGGTACGGCGGTCGTCTTCGACGTCACTGTGCCGCCCAGCGGCGTGGAGTACGTCAAGGTGGACGTAGCGGACCAGTCTGCGATCAAGGACGCAGTAGCGGGTGTGCTGGAGCGGTACGGGCGCATCGACGGCCTGGTTGCGGGCGCGGCGGTGCAGCCGCGGTCGCCGGTGCTGGACATGGACGCGGCGTCGTGGAGCCGGACGTTGCAGGTGAACCTGGACGGTGTGGTGTGGGCGTGCCAGGCCGTCGTACCGCACATGGTGGGGCGGCGGTCAGGTTCAGTGGTCGTGTTCACGTCGGGTATGGCGTCGACCGGGCACGCGGGCGCCGCGGCGTACGCGGCCAGTAAGGCGGCGCTGGTGGCGTTCGCGAAGACGCTGGCGGCCGAGGTGGCCGGCGACCGGGTCCGGGTGAACGTGGTCGCGCCGGGTGTGATCGACACCGAGCAGTTCCGCGGTGCGAACGCCGGTGCGGACCGCGAGCACTGGCAGGACACCATAGGTATCGGCGACCCCGAGGACGTGGTCGGCCCGTTGCTGTTCCTGCTGTCGGACGCGGCCGCGATGACCGGGTCGGTGCTGACGCGGGAACGTGCCTTTGCCAAGCTCACGAGCTTCATCTAGCTGCACGGAGTGAGAGTTGACTGAACAGCTGCCTGTGGCCGTGGTGGGTGCCGGACCGATCGGTCTGACCACCGCACTGGGTCTGGCGCACTACGGCATCCCGTACGTGCTGCTGGAGGAGGACGCCGTCCTGTCGTCCGACACCAAGGCCGGTACGACGCTGAGCCGGACGCTGGAGATCTGGAACCGGTACGGCGCGGTCGACCGCATCCTCGGCGCCGCGCTGCGGATCGACGAGATCGGCGACATCGACCGGGCCACCAACACCCCGCGCGCCTCGGTGCAGCTCGCCGAGCTCGTGAACGACACGCAGTTCCCGTTCGTCATCAACCTGCCGCAGCAGAAGATGGAGCCGCTGCTGGCCGCGGCGCTTCCGGAGCCCGTGCGGACGCAGCACCGGCTCACGTCGTTCGAGGTGCTCGACGACCGGGTGGTACTGCAGCTGGAGACCCCGGACGGCGCGCAGGAGCTGGAAGCGTCGCACTTGCTGGCTTGTGACGGTGGACGCAGCAAGATCCGGGACGCGCTCGGTGTGAAGGTGGTGGGGGAGACCCTGCCCGAGCGGTACATGCTGATCGACGTCGTGGTGGATCTGGACGTCGACAACGCCAGGGACTACCCGTACCTCGCCTACTTCGCGGACAAGTCCGAGTGGATGGTGCTGATCCGGCAGCCGGACAACTGGCGGTTCCTGTTCCCGCTGGCGCCGGGCGCCGACGCGCCGGATGACGAAGACCTGCTGGTGAAGGTGAAGCAGTTCATCGGCGAGGTGGACCGGATCGAGCTGCTCGGCTCGGTCGTCTACAACGTGCACCACCGGGTCGCCGAGCAGTGGACGAAGGACCGCAGGGTCTTCCTGATGGGCGATGCCGCGCACCTGATCACGCCGATGTGGGCGCTCGGCCTGAACACGGGCGCTCTGGACGCATCGAACCTGCCGTGGCGGCTGGCCTGGGTGCTGCGGGGCTGGGCCGACCCGTCGCTGCTGGACGGCTACGAGCAGGAGCAGCGTCCGGTCGCGATCGAGGGCTCGGGCGAGATGGCCGAGGCGGCCCGCAAGTACATGTCCTTCCAGCGGGGTGCTGTCACCGAGGCGACGGGCCCGTGGGCCACGGCGTACAACCGGACGCTGCTGAGTGTGCGGCTGGACGTCGAAGGTGTGGGCGACTGGTCGATGGTGGCCACCTCCGCCACGCCGCCGGCAGTCCGGGCGGGTGACCGGGCGCCGGACCTGGTGTTGCAGAGCCCGACCGGGCGGACGTCGATCCACGACCTGTGCCGCGACTCGTTCGTCGCGCTCTACTTCACCGACGTACGGCGCCGGCCGGAGATCCCGGTCAACGAGTCGCCTGCGTTGCAGCATTACGCGGTCTCCCGCTGGGACGCGCCGCACGACTCCGGCCTGCGGGACCGGGCACTGTTCGACCCCGGCAGCGTGGCCACCAAGCGGTACGGCGTACCGGCGGAGAGCGTCGTGCTGATCCGGCCGGACGGTCACATCGCCGCGGTGGCTCCGATGGGCCCCGGCGTGGCGGAGCAGCTGTACACGCGGGTCACCGGCCGGGAGGTCCCATGAGTATGGACGAGCCGCTGCGGGAGATCCTGCTGCAGACGGACGACCTGGAGTGGGTGGAGAAGTCGCTGGCCGGCCTGTCCCACAAGATGCTGTGGCGCGACCCGGTGACCGAGGCGTCGATCGCGCTGGTGCGGTTCGAGAGGGGCTCGGGGATCCCGTCGGAGCACAAGCATGCGTCGAACCAGTTCATGTTCTGCCTGTCCGGGCGGTACGTGTACCTGCCGACCGGGACGACGCTGACCAAGGGCAGCTTCTACTGGAACCCCAAGGGCGTCGTCCACGGTCCGACGCGTGCGGAGGAGACGTCGGTGCTCCTCGAGGTGTACGACGGTCCGCACTACCCGGAGCGTCCGGACTTCTACGACAACGACGAGGACGCCCGCTGACATGGCCGGCTGGGATGTCCACACCCACCTGATCCCGCCGACCGTGCTGTCGGCGGCGCAGCGGGGCGAGTTCGGGCTGTCCGTCGACAACGGCGCGCTGGTCGTCGACCGAGAGCGACTCCCGCTCGGTCGGCTCGCCGACCCGGCCGCACTGCTGCACTGGATCTCCGAGCAGGACCTCGACGGTGCTGTGGTGTCGGTGCCGCCGGCGCTCTTCCGGTACGACGCAGGCATCGAGTGGGCCGAGCTGGTGAACCAGGGTCTCCGGGAGCTCGCCACACCTCAGCTGCGGGTGCTGGCGCACCTGCCGCTGCTCGACGCGGCCGCACCTGCGGTCGCCGTGTCGCTGGCGCAGGAGGGTGTCTTCGGCGGGTTCGCCCTCGGTACGCCGAGCTACGCCGGGCTGGATCCGGTGTGGCGCGTGCTGGACGCGCTCGACGCCTTCACGCTCATTCACCCCGGCCACAGTGACGACGAACGGCTTGATTCGTTCTACCTCTCGAACCTGTTGGGGAATCCGTACGAGACCGGACTGGCGGCGGCTTCGCTCGTCTTCGCGGACGTGCCGGGGCGGTTTCCGGGGATCCGGTTCTGCCTGTGCCATGGGGGTGGTGTGACGGCGGCCGTCGCCGGACGGTGGCAGCGCGGGATCGACCAGGCCCGGCCGGGGATCGCACCGGTGTCCCTGCCGGTGGCCGACGCGTTGCGCCGGTTCTACGTCGACGACCTGGTCCACGACGACGCCGTACTGGAACTGCTGACGAAGACGTTCGGGCCCGGACGGGTGCTGGCCGGCAGCGACTGGCCGTTCCCGATGGGCAGCGACGGAGTGTCCGCCGCGCGGTCCGCCACGGCCGAGGTACTGACCCGGCCGCTGGCGAAGGAGGTCGCCGAGTGGTGAGACGGGTCTTGCGTCTGATCGTGGTTGTGATCAGATATCAAATCGTGGGGAACGGGGTAGTGAAGTGAGTACACGGGGGACTGTCTTGCGCAGTCATGGACCAGGGGAGCAGCTGAAGGCCGAAGAGGTCGAGCTGACCGCCGGCCCGGGTGAGACCTTGGTGGAGATGCGGCTGGCCTCGGTCACGCCGCAGGACCGGTCGACCCTGTCCGGCCGGCAGCCGTCGCCGTTCGTGCCTGGCTCCGAAGGGGCCGGCGTGGTGGTGAGCTCCGACGTCGTCGAACCGGGGACGCCGGTGGTGGTCCGCGGTGAAGGCGCCGGTGTGACGCGAGCCGGCGTCTGGGGCCGGTACGCCGTCGTGCCGAACGCCGCCGTCCATCGGCTGCCGCCGTCGCTGGAGGCCGGTACGGCGCTGGCGCTGATGACGCCGGTGTTGACCGCGCACACCGCCGTTCGTCGCGTGGCCGACGTGCAGGAGGGTGAGACCGTGGTCGTCACCGGAGTGACCGGTCTGGTCGGGTGCATGAGCGCTGCGATCGCACGGGCGGCGGGTGCGGCCCGGGTGATCGGCCTGGTGTCGATGGACGACCGTGCCGACGACGCGAACGGACTGGTCGATCAGCTCGTCCGCGTCGACGGCCTCGGACAGGTGGGCCGGGAGTTGCCGTGGTGCGACGCGGTGATCGACACCATGGGCGGTCCGGTGGCCGGTGGAGTGCTCGGCCACATCTCTCCCGGCGGACGGATCGCCGTCCTGGGGTACAAGGCCGGAGAGTTCACCACCATCGACCTGCACCAGCTGATCGGCCGGGATCTGCGGGTGCTGCCGGTGAACCTGCAGCGGACCGTGCTGGCATCGGACGCGGTCGGCCAGGCGCTGGCCGGCATCGCGGGGACGTCCTGGCGAGCCGACTACGACGTCGTACCGGCGGACCGGATCAACGACGTTCTGGACCGGCCGGCGGGCCGGGTGCTGCTGGATCTGACGACTCTCTGATCGGCCGCGGGTGGGCTAGACCACTTGTATTTACTGAGCAATCCGTCGCCGAAGGGCTCCGGATACCCGGTCGGCGGCTACGGTACCTCCAGAGCTGAAGAGGAGAGAGGCTGCCAGCTACTGATGATCCGACGTCTCGAGCTCACGCCCGGTGGACCGACCGGGCGTCGTACGCTCGCCGAGGAAGCCGCCGCCGAGCTGCACGAACTCATCCTGTCCGGCGAACTCCCCAGCGGTACGGCGCTGCGGCTCGAGGAGCTCGCCAAGCGGCTGGACATGAGCCAGATGCCGATCCGGGAAGGGCTGCGGCGGATGGCGGCGCTGGGACTGGTCGAGATCGTCCCGCACAAGGGCGCCTGGGTGCGTGAGCTGTCCATGGAGGACCTGCGCGACACCCACGAGACCCGGCTGGCGCTGGAGTCGCTGGCCGTGCGGGCCGCCGCGACGCAGTTCTCCGACACGGACGCGTCGGCGGCGCGGACCGCGTTGGCCGAGCACGTCCGGTTGTCGAAGCAGGGCGACAACATCGCGTCCCGGCAGGCCCACACCGAGTTCCACTTCGCGATCTACCGGGCCGGCGGTTCGCGGTGGCTGCCCCGCGCGATCGAGCCGGTCTGGCAGAACAGCGAGCGCTACCGGTTCGGCTCGCGGCAGACCAAGGCCCGGATCGAGCAGACCCGGCGCGAACACCAGGCCATCCTCGACGCCTGTGTGGCGCACGACGAGGAGGGCGCCGAGGCGGCGCTGCGCGAACACCTCGAAGGCGCCATGCAGCGCATCACCGCGACGATGGAGCGCCGTTCGAAGCAGTGAGCTCCTCGAAACGGTCGTGCTGCCAGCCGGCCGCGTCGAACACCGCACGCAGCAGCAGGCCGTCGCTGCTTGCCCTGTGTACGCCGAGGAGTTCCGCGAGCGGCTTGCTGCCCAGACCCTCGTAGTACGCGTCCAGTGCTTGCCGCCGTCGCTGCTCTGATGCTCCACCGATCACTTCTAGCGGCGTCTCGCATCCCCTGACCTTGCCCGAGCCGACACGCTCGCCTGGTGCGAGCTGTTGGATCAGTTGCTCACCGGCACGCACGTCTTGCGCCCTGACTCGTGCACCGAGCGCACGGCAGTCAAGGCGCCGCAGGGCTTGCTGGACGCCTTGTGAGATGGCGATGTGGTCCGGGTGAGCTGTCAGCCCGTCGCTGCCCACGGTGAGGATGAGCTCCGGCTCGACCTGGGCGGCCGCGACCTCGATCGCTTCGGCCAGGGCGTCCGGCGACGCCGCGGCCGGCGAGCGCGGTCCACCGCGCCCGCCGTCGTCGATCCACTGGTCGACCTCTCCCAGCCAGTCCCACTCCTTGATGCCGAGCAGTGCGCAGGAGACGCCGAGGTGATCGAGGGCTCCGTGCATGCCGCCGGTGGCGACCCGCAGGACGACATGCCAGCCCTGATCGCTCAGCACGGACGTGGCGGCACCTGTGGCGAACACCTCGTCGTCCGGATGCGCGTGGACGACCAGTGCCGTCCGCATCAGTCTGCCAGGCGCGCCGGGAACCCACCGGTGGCGATCGGGCTCCAGCGCTCCGGGGTGATGCGGATCAGGCACTTGCCCTGCTTCACCATCGCCTCGCGGTACTCGTCCCAGTCCGGGTGCTCACCGGAGATGGAGCGGTAGTAGTCGACCAGCGCGTCCACTGCCTCCGGCAGTTCGATCACCTCGCCGCTGCCGTCCACCTGAACCCAGGCGCCGTTCCACTCGTCCGACAGCACGACGACGCCGGCCTTGCCGGTCCGCTTCACGTTCGTGCTCTTGGCGCGCTCCGGGTACGACGAGATGACGATCCGTCCCTCGGTGTCCACGCCGCCCGAGACCGGCGACGCCTGCACGGTCCCGTCGGCCCGGGTGGTCATCAGCAACATGTGGTGCCGCGGCCGCACGAACTCCAGCAGACCGTCGAGCTCGACCTTGGTGTTGGTGGCAATAGTCCTTGGCATGCCCTCACCCTATGTCCGCCAGGGTGAGCAGGTGCTCCACCTCGTCGTCGGTGAGCTGGTTGATGAGGTGCTTGGCGTGCTGGGCCTGCTGGGTCGTCGGGAGCCCTCCGGCGAGCAGTTCGGGGAGGACGATCTCGTAGCCGGCGCGGGCGCGCGGCGAGTAGCGGTGGCGGGTGCGGGCGACCGCGGAGGAGACGCGGATCGCGTGCTCGTTGCCCGGCGGTACGCCGGGCCGGTCGGTCTCGCGGGCCGCGAACCGGAACCCGTTCGCCCGGTCACAGCTCGGACAGCCGACGGAGCCTGCGCCGAGTTGGGCGCCGCAATCCGGACAGGTGAGCTGTTTCAGGGCGCCGTCCACGACTCGCCAGTCGAACTCCGAGGTGTTCTGGAGGACGACCTCGGCCAGGTCGCGAGCCTCCTCGGGGGTTGCTCCGGCGGAGGCGCGGAAACTGTCCCAGGCGGCGTCGATACTGTCCTCGACCTGCCGCAAAGCGCTGGTGTACCGAGGGTGATCGACGCGTCGCATGCCCTGGACTCTAGCCAGCCGCGGGCCTGTGGACGACCGGATTGACTTGTTCGAACAGGTGTTCGAACATGGAGTCATGACGGGGAGCGAGGCATCGGAAGGCCGGGTCACGGCCCTTGATCACGCCCGCCTGCTTCTCGCCAGGGCGAAGGCCCAGAAGAATGCCCAGGAGAAGGCGCAGGAAGAGGTGCGGGGCGGCGAGGAGGCGCGGCTCGCTCCGGTCGCGGGGGTCGGCAAGGTGCCTTCGGCGGCTCGGGTGCAGCAGGCGCTGGACACGGCGGGAGTGGACCGGGAGCTGCCGACGCATCCGGCGGTGAGTGAGCTGCTGGCGGGCGCGAGCCTGCGCGGCGGTTCGGTGTATTCGGTGCGTGGGAGTGCCGCGCTGGTGATGGCCCTGATGGCCGGGCCGTCCGCGGAGGGCGCCTGGTGCGGTGTGGTCGGCGTGCCGTCGTTCGGGGCCGAGGCGGCGCGTGGGCTCGGGGTGGACCTGGAGCGTCTCGTGCTCGTCCCGGATCCGGGGCGGGAGTGGCTGAGCGTCGTGGCCGCGCTGGTCGACGCGCTGACCGTGGTCGTCGTCCGTCCGCCCGGCGAGGTGACGCCGGGGGAGGCGTCCCGGCTGGCCGCGCGGCTCCGCACCCGCGGCGCGATGCTGATCGCCTACGGGTCGTGGCCGGGCAGCGAGGCCCGGTTCGAGATCGAGAGCAACACCTGGACCGGCCTCGGCGACGGCGAAGGTCTGCTCACCGCCCGCCGGGCGACCGTCGCGGTGACCGGCCGGCGCGCCGCCGTGCGAGCCCGCCACGACCTCTGGCTGCCCGGCCCCGACGGCGCGATCCGCTCCGCCGAGCCGGCTGAAGCTCCTGGCTGGCAGGAGGAGTGGGCGGACCGGATCGGTGCGGTGGGCTGATGGGCGGCGGGCTGACCCGGACGATGGTGATCTGGGTTCCGGACTGGCCGGTGGCGGCGGCCGCGGCGGCGACCGGGCGGTCGCCGGACGAGCCGATCGCGGTGCTGGAGAAGGGGAAGGTGCTCGCCACCTCCGCCGCCGCCCGCGCCGACGGGGTGCGTCGCGGGCAACGGGCCCGGGACGCGCAGTCGCGCTGCCCGGAGCTGGTCGTGCTGAAGTACGACGCGGTCGTCGACGCGCGGGCGTTCGATCCGGTGATCTCGTGCCTGGAGGCGATCACGCCGGGCGTGCAGGTGATCCGTCCGGGGATGTGCGCGTTGAAGGCGCGCGGGCCGGCCCGGTTCTACGGCGGCGAGGAGACCGCCGCGGCGAAGCTGCTCGACCGGCTGGAGACGTTCGACGTGCCCGGCAGCCGGATCGGGGTCGCCGACGGCCCGTTCGCCGCGGAGCAGGCGGCCCGGGTGAGTTCCGCGCGGACCCGGGTGCACGTGGTGCCGCCGGGCGGTTCGCCGGAGTTCCTCGCGCCGCTGTCGGTCGACGTGCTCGAGCAGCCGGCGCTCACGGATCTGCTGCGCCGGCTGGGACTGCGGTCGCTCGGTGCGTTCGCGCGGCTGCCCGGCACCGAGGTGCTGACCCGGTTCGGCCCGGACGGCGCCTTCGCGCACCGGCTCGCCCGGGGTGGCGACGACCGCCCGGTGACCGGCCGGGAGATCCCGCCCGAGCTGACCCGCACGCTCGACTTCGAGCCGCCGGTGGACCGTGTCGACCAGGTCGCGTTCGCGGTCCGGGTGGTCGCCGACGAGCTGATCGTCCGGCTGACCGAGCTCGGCCTGGTGTGTACGACGCTGCGGGTCGAGGTCGGCACCGAGTCCGGGCGGATCCACGAGCGGGAGTGGTTGCATCCGCGCTGGTTCACCGCGGCGGACGTGGTGGACCGGGTGCGCTGGCAACTGCAGGGGAGCGGGACGGCGACCAGCGAGCTGACGTCACCGGTGGTCCGGGTGCGGCTGATCCCGGACCAGGCGGATCCGGTCGGTGCGCATGCCGACGGATTGTGGGGCGGCGGGCCGGACGAGCGGATCCACCGGGCGTTGTCGCGGGTGCAGAGCATGCTCGGTCACGGTGCGGTCGCGTCCGTGGTGATCGGCGGCGGGCGCGGGTTCGCCGAGCGGCAGACGCTGGTCCCGTGGGGCGACCCGGCGGTGCCGCCCCGGCCGCCGGACCAGCCGTGGCCCGGCGCGATCACCGGCAGCGGGCGCTGGCCGGCCCTGGCGCCGACCACGATCTTCCCGGAGCCGATCCCCGCGAAGGTGTTCGCCACCGACGGCACCCAGGTCTCGGTCACCGCCCGCGGCGAGCTGTCCGGCGTCCCGTCCGCGTTCACCCTGCTCCCCGTCGGCACCGCCCGGGCCCCCGGCGTTCAAGTTGCCGACAGCAACAAGATTCACCCGATCACCGGCTGGGCCGGCCCGTGGCTGACCGCGGAGCGCTGGTGGGACCCGAGCGCCGAGACCCGCCAGGCCCGCTTCCAGTTCCAGACCGCCGATACCCGCGCCTGGCTCTTCACCCTCCACCGAGCCGCCTGGCAGGCCCAGGCCACCTATGACTGAGTCAGGTGAAGTCGATGCGCATGACCGTGCGGCGCAGGGTCGGGTGGGTGAGTTGGCGGAAGCCGGCTTCTTCGAAGGCCTGGTGGGGGCCGACGTGGAGTTCGCCCCAGGTGATGGTCTTGCCGGGCTGGGTGAGCATCGGGTAGGCCTCGAGGGCCCGGGCGCCGCGCGTTCTGGCGTACGGGATCGTGGCGCGGGCGAGGTGGTAGGTGAGGCCGCGGCCGCGGAAACCCTTGCGGACGGTCATGCACGTCACGGCCCACACGCTCTCGTCGTCCTTGTCCTCGGAGCGGTCCGCCCAGGGGATGCGCGACGTCCGCAACTTCGGGTATGCCGTTCGCGGCTCGACGGCGACCCATCCGGCCGGCTCACCGTCGACGTACGCGACCAGGCCGGCCGTCGACGGCGCGTCCGGCGTACCGCAGGCGGTCTGGTCCTGCAGCCTCGTCATCCGCTCGTCGAGTGTCGAGTCCCGCCAGATCCAGCCGCGGATCTTGAACCGCTGGCACTGGCACTGCCCGGCGTCCGTGGTGCCGAACACGGCCTGCAGGTCCTCCCACGGCACCTCGTTCGCCGGGACGACGGTGACCTGCGACTCCTCGAGCGCTTCCATGCGGAGCAGGCTAACCCCGTTCCGGACGACTCCCGTCCGGAACGACCAAGAGGGCTATTCAGAAGAGGGTTATTCAGCAGGCTTGAGTAGGTCCTCAGGGGGCGAGGGTAAAGAAGAGATCGAGAAAGGAAGAGAGATGGGATTTAGGGTGGTGGCTGACTTCGGCGGGTAGCCGGACGTTTGTCTGCACGTCGGCAGCGTGTGAGAACGTCGATCGGCCCACCGTTGGAGAGGTGTTGGACCAGGCCGCGGAGGGCCGCCCGTCGGCGCTGGCTCGTACCGGCAGGGGGTGCTGTGCCTGCACGGCACCGGTCCATCCGGACCGCCACTGCCTGACTTGGGGAGGTTTTTGCTCCCGGATCGGGAAGAAATTCTCCCCAACGTGCCGCTCCGGCCAGAGACAGGATGGAGTGGGAGTTGGGCGCGCGGCTGGGCCGGCGGCGTCACCCTTCTCGTCTGCCGCCGTTCATCGAACTGCGAGCCGCCCCTCAGCCACCGCGCGCGGCAGGACGATCAACTGAGATCGGCGAGGTCACCGCCAGGCACCCAACTCCCACCCTCTTTTCCTCCCCTCTTGCTTCTTTCCTTGTGGGGACTTCCGAATAACCCTCTACCACGCTGCACGACGCGGTCCCGGGGTACGTGACGGCGATCCAGTCCGTCGACGACGAGCCGCGCTACCACCTCGACATCGAGACCGATGACGTACCGGCCGAGGTGGCGCGGCTGACCGGGCTCGGCGCGGTCGAGGTCGCGAGCTGGCAAGGCTGCCACACCCTGCGCGCGCCCGGCGGTCACCTGCTCTGCGTCATCCCGGTGCACAGCGACCCGGGGTACTTCGAACAGCACGCGACCGTCTGGAGCGCCGAGTAGAGCTCAGGCGACGTGGACGGCGGGCGGCTCGGCGAGCGCGAAGAGTCGGTCGAACACCGCGGCCCGATCGAACTGCAACGCGTACGCCC
The DNA here is from genome assembly GCF_040680955.1 of Kribbella sp. NPDC051936. NCBI lineage: Bacteria > Bacillati > Actinomycetota > Actinomycetes > Propionibacteriales > Kribbellaceae > Kribbella > Kribbella sp. NPDC051936. The sequence continues at coordinate 428,245 of NZ_JBFAXS010000004.1, forward strand.
GCGCGCGCCGCTCGGCCTCCGCTCGCTGCTCACGGGTCCAGTCGCACACGACCTCGTCGAGCACGGCTCGTAGCGTGACCGGGTCGTGCTGCGGCACCAGCAAGGCCGTGTCACCGACCGCCTCCGGTACGCCACCGGTCGCGCAGGTGATGACCGGCCCGCCGCCGGCGAGCGCCTTCTCGACCAGCGCGATTCCGAACGTCTCCACGAACTCCGGCTGCTCGCGGGTCGGCAGCACGAACGCCGCGCTGCCGGCCATCAGCGCCGGCTTCTCCGCGTCGTCCACGTCCGTCAGCACCCGCACCCGCTCGCCCAGGCCCGCGGCCGCCACCCGCGCCACCACCTCGTCCTCCTGCGGCCCGCGCCCGGCCAGGACCAGCTGCACCCGCTCGGCCGACCGCGACCCGGCGTAGGCGTCGATCAGGTCGTCGACCCCTTTCGCCGAGGCGATCCGGGACAGGAACAGCACGTAGCCGTCCCGCGCGAGGCCGCGCCGGGCGAGGGTTTCGGCGATCCTGTCGTCGGTGAGCGACAGGTACGACCAGGAGTCGACCGCCGGGTAGGAGATCGCGATCCGCTCCCTGCACTGCTGCGCGAACGTCGTGCCGTGCATAGCGTCGAGGGTCGCCGCCGCGGCCACGATCAGGTCCCTGGTGTACTCCGACACCGCCACGCAGTGATCGGCGGCCAGGTAGACCGACAGGATGTGCGCTGCCGCCCCGAACCGGCCGGTGTCCACACACTCGCGCACCACGTTGGTGATGTCCGACCCCACCGCCTCGGCCACCGTGATGACCTGGGCGGGCCCGATCCGGCGCGCCACCTGGACGGCTTCCTGTACGGCGATCGCGTGCGGGCTCAGATACAGCGACATCGCCACCGTCGGCACCCCGTCGCTGAACAGCTCGACCAGCCGCCCGACGAGCCCGGACAGGTAACGCCCGTCCGGAACCCGGTAGTCGCCGACCGGGCCGGGCCGCTCCACGGTGATCCCGGGACTGTACGGCAGCACGCGATCGAGCGGTTTCAACGGCAGCCCGGCCGCCTCGAGCGCGTCGAGCGGCCACGTCACGATCCGTACGTCGTCGAACCCGCGGGTGAGCGCCACTTCTGCGAGGCACCGCGCCTCACCGGAGTGCCCGCAGATCACCGGGTCGGCGCGGACGACGATGACCAGGCGGCGCTTGGGTGTGGACGGCTCGGGGGAGTGGTCGTCGATGGTCATGCCTCACCTCCAGTGGTGTGCAGTGGGTCGGACGTGGACGGTGGCCTGATCCGGGTGCCCCAGCCGGAGGGCCGGGGGCCGAGCTCGATGTGCAGGGTGCGGATGTGCCGCAGCTCCCGGCCGGAGATCCAGGGGCGCTCGAGGGTCTTGCCGTCGACCGCGATGGATTGGATGTAGGAGACCGGTCCGCCTGCCTCGACCTGCTCGAAGCCTGTCGTGGTGATGGACAGGTCGCCCTCGGGCAGCCGGGTCGTGGACTCCGCTACGGCCGGCGCGCTCACCAGGAAGAGGTTCTGCCCGGCGACCGGGAACAGCCCGAGCGTCGCCCACACGTACCACGCGGACAGCCCGCCGGAGTCGTCGTTGCCCGGCAGGCCGCCCCGGCCGGTACCGAACTGGTTGGCGATCGCGGCGTGCACGACCTCGGCGGTTCGGTCCGGCCGGCCGGCGTAGTGGTAGGACCACGGCGCCTCGTAGTCCGGCTCGTTGTTCAGGCCCTCGAACCGGCACAGGCCGTACCCGGCGTCCATCTCGGCCACACTCGGCGCCACGCCCGGCTGGGTGACCGGCGCGGCGTCGTACCCGAAGAACGTGTCGAGGAGCCTGACGAACGCCGCGTCGCCGCCGGCGAGGGCGATCCGGGCGCGCATGTCGTGCAACAGCCGGAAGGAGTAGTTCCACCGGCCGCCCTCGTAGAACGTCGAGTCGCGCAGCAGACCGGTGCCCGGGTCGTACGCCGCCCGCCAGCCCTGCGCGAGATCACGCATCTGCTGCGCCAGCGGCCGGTCGCGGACCTTCTGGGCGATCGCCGCGGTGCAGTGGTAGGCGTACGCGAGATCGAGGGTGTGGCTGATCGGGTGCGCCACACCGTGCACCAGGTAGTCCTCGCCGTACGTCCGGCGCAGGTCCATCTCCAGGTGCACCATGGCCCAGTCCCAGTCGATCCCCGGCAGGTCCAGGTGGCACAGGTCGGCCAGGAAGGTGTGCGCGAGCGCGCTGCCCTGCCGGGAGAACCGGTCGGCGCCCTTGGCCATCCGGTAGCCGATCGGCAGGTTGCCCTCCTGCTCGCAGATCGACAGCATCGCGCCGGCCAGCGCGACCGAACGCTGCGGGAACAGCGTGGTCATCAGCGGCAGCTGGGTGCGGTAGATGTCCCACATGGTGCAGATGTCGAACGCGTACGGGCCCTCGGTCGTCCAGGACGGGCTCTCGTCCGGGGCGAAGCACGGCTTGACCAGCGAGTGGTAGAGCGCGGTGCCGAACACGGTCGCCTGGTCATCGGACGCGGCGTCGATCGCCACCTTGCCGAGGTGGTCGCGCCAGGTGGCCGCCGTACGGTCCCGCCGTACGGCGAAGGTGGTCCGGGTGCGGCCGACGTCCGAGTGCAGGTTGTCGCGGGCCGTCTCGCACCCGCGCAGGGAGAACCCGAGCCGCACCTCGACGGTCTGCTCGGCGCGCGAAGGGCCCATGAAGATCAGGCCGAACGGCCGCAGTGTCGTCGGCCGGATGTAGTCGAAGTCGAGGCGGGTGCCGCCGGGCATCAGGCGCCGGTCGTACCACAGCAGCTGCCGCCAGCCGGGGGCGTCGACCTCCAGGTGCACGGCCAGCGGCACGCCCTCGACGTGGATCTCGCCCTGCGCCACGCCGGGCTCCAGCAGTGCCAGGTGCGCCTTCAGCGGCACGGTCTTGCTGTGCGGGATCGCGAGGCCGCCGGTCGACGCGTCGATGACGATCCGGGCGGCGTCGTGCGACGGGAAGGTGTACCGGTGCACAGCCGACTTGGGGCCGACCGTCACCTCGCAGCGCACCCCCGAGCTCAGCGTCGCGGCGTAGTAGCCGGGCTCGGCGACCTCGTCCAGCAGGTCCCACGTGGTGCCCAGGTCGTCGAGCGGGCCGAGCATCGGCGTGACCCGGAAGTAGTTGTAGTACTTGCGGATCGCGCCGGTGCCGGACTGCTGGAAGTGCGTGAAGCCAGAGGCGACCGGACGGTCGTACAACTGTCCGGGCACGCCCTCGGTGTTGAAGTCGTACAGCCCGTAGCCGGTCGGGTAGGCGCCGGAGTACGGGCAGGCCGACACCATCCCGAAGGGGTGCATGGCGCCCGGGTGGGTGTTGCCGACCTGCGGCTTGGGCCACCACCAGGTCGCGGCCAGGCCCTTGGGCGTGGGCAGGTCGGTGGCGCCGGTCCCGATGAACGGGTCGACGTGCTCGTACATCGGCCTCACCGCCTCGTGCGGGCTGACGTGGACTCTCAAAAAGTAAGAAGCGCGTGTTTCAGCCGCGTGACCGAACGAGACGGGCAGGTTACGTCGGCCCGCAGCAGAATGCGGTACTCGGGTGGCGCACCGCGGTCTACGCTCCGACGCATGACCGAACTCGCGGCGACGTTCCAGCAGGCGGCAGTGGCGGAGGCCTACCAGCATCGGCCGCCGTACCCGGACGAGGTGTTCGACCGGCTCCTGGAGCTGATCACCGACGAGCCGCGCCGGGTGCTCGACATCGGCGCCGGCGAGGGCGCGATCGCCCGGCCGCTCGCGCCGCACATCGAGCACGTCGACGCGGTCGACTTCTCGGCGCCGATGGTCGAGGCCGGCAAGCTGCGCCCGGGCGGCGACCGTCCGAACATCAGCTGGCAGGTCAGCCCGATCGAGACCGCCGCCCTCGACGGCCCGTACGCGCTCGTGACGGCCGGCGCCAGCATCCACTGGATGCCGTGGGAGGAGACGTTCGCGCGGATCGTCCCGCACCTGACGCCGCACGCCCAGCTGGTCGTCATCGACCACGGTCCCGTCGAGGAGCCCTGGCTGCCGGAACTCGTCCAGGTCATCGAGCGGCACTCGCGCAAGCAGAACCACGACCCGAAGTTCAACGTCGTCCACGCGATCCGGGACCGTGGCCTGCTCGACCTCACCGGCACGGCGCGGACGGCGCCCGTCACGTACCGCCAGACCGTCACCGACTACATCGAGCGGCTGCACTCGACGTCCAGCCTCGCCCGTCACCTGATGCCGGCCGACGAGGCCGCCGCGTTCGACGCCGGGATCGAGGCCGCGGTCCGTCCGTACGCGCAGGACGGCGTACTGGAGCTGACGATCGAGGCAGAGCTCAGCTGGGGCCGGCCGCAGAGCCCGCCCGGGACAGCAGGTAGCGCTGCTCGGGAAGGCTCTGCGTGAGCCGCGCGGCGAGTTCGTAGGCCTCCCGGGCGGCCGCGGTGTCGCCGGACAACTCGAGCAGATGCGCCCGTACGGCGGCCAGCCGGTGGTGGTCGTGGAGCGCCGGATCCACGTCGTCGAGCAACGTCAGCCCGGCGGCCGGCCCGTGCACCATCGCGACCGCCACGATCCGGTTCAGCGTCACCATCGGACCCGGCGCGGTCGACTCGAGCAGTTCGTACAGCATCAGGATCTCGCGCCAGTCGGTCTCGTCCGCGGTGGTCGCCGCGTCGTGGACCGCGGCGATCGCCGCCTGCAACTGGTACGGCCCGACCGGCGCGGACCGCAACGTCGACTCGATCAACGCTGTGCCCTCGGCGATCATGGCCGCGTCCCACAGCGACCGGTCCTGCTCCGGCAGCGGCACCAGTGCACCGTCGGCCGTCGTCCGCGCGGGGCGACGCGCATCCGTCAGCAGCATCAACGCCAGCAGACCGGCCACTTCACCTTCGGCCGGCAGCGAGGCGTGCAGCTGGCGGGTCAACCGGATCGCCTCGGCGCTCAGCTCGACCCGGTGCAGCGACGTACCGGACGAGGCGGTGTAGCCCTCGTTGAAGACGAGATACAGCACATGCAGTACGGCGGCCAGGCGCTCGGGCTGCTCGGACGCCGGCGGCATCGCGAACCGGGCGCCCTGGAGCTTCGCCTTCGCCCGGCTGATCCGCTGACCGATCGTTGCCTCCGGCACCAGAAACGCGCGGGCGATCTCACCGGTCGTCAGCCCGCCGACGGCGCGCAGCGTCAACGCCACCTGCGACTGCGGCGTCAGCGCCGGATGGCAGCACAACATCAGCAACGTCAACGAGTCGTCCTCCGCCGACGCCGGCTCCGGGGCAGTCCACGAGGCCACGGTCTCCTCGCGGCGCGTCCGGGCCGCCTCGTTCCGCAGCACCTCGATCCGCCGCCGCGACGCGACCGTGACCAGCCAGCCGCGCGGATTGTCCGGCACACCCTCGGCCGGCCACTGCAGCGACGCCGCCAGCAGCGCCTCCTGGACGGCGTCCTCGCACGCGTCGAAGTCGCCGTACCGCCGGACCAGTGCGCCGAGCACCTGCGGCGCCTGCTCCCGGAGCAGTTCCTCGAGCATCACATGAACGCGCCGAGGTCACGCACCGGACGCACCTCGACGACGCTGAACGGCGCCTCCGGGATCTGCGCGACGATCTCCACCGCCCGGTCCATCGAATCGCATTCGAGCAGGTAGAAGCCGGCCAGCTGCTCCTTCACCTCGGCGAACGGACCGTCCGTCGTCATCGGCCTGCCGTCGCGGACCAGCACCTGCTTGGTGAGCTCCGGGGCGTCGAGCGACTCCGACGCGACCAGCTCGCCACGCGCGGCCAGCGCCTCGTGCAGGGCGGCGTACCCGGCCATGCCTTCCTTCTTCTGCTCATCCGTCAACGCGTCCCATACCGCCCGGGACTCCGGGTTGCCGTAGATCAGTACGAGGAACCTCATGTGCTCAGCGTAAGCATCACCAGGGGGTATCGATCGGGTCACTGGTTCGTCGCGGGCATAGCGGCCGCCGGGCAGGCGCGTTCTGGTATCAGGGGAAAGCCGGGGCGTGCCCCGGGCCAGGCGGCCGTAAACCTGTCGGGGCGCCCCAGTAGAGTTACGACGGGTATCCAGGGTGGAGAGAGGGAGGGGTCGCGTGCCGGACTTGGAAGTGTCCGACCGGGTGTGGACGATCCCGAACGCACTCAGCTTCCTGCGGTTGCTGGGCGTGCCGCTGTTCCTGTGGCTGGTCCTCGGGCCGGAGGAGGACGGCTGGGCGCTGCTCGTGCTGGCCGTGTCCGGGTTCACCGACTGGGCCGACGGCCAGATCGCCCGGCGGATGAACCAGACGACCCGCCTGGGCCAGATGCTCGACCCGGTCGCCGACCGGCTGTACATCTTCGCCACCGTCATCGGGCTGGCGTTGCGCGACATCATCCCCTGGTGGCTGGCGATCGCACTGCCGCTGCGGGACGTGCTGCTCACCCTCACCCTGCCGGCCCTGCACCGCCGCGGCTTCAACGCGCTGCCGGTGCACTTTCTCGGCAAGTCCGCGACCTTCTGTTTGCTGTACGCGTTCCCGCTGCTGCTGCTCGGTGACGGCGACAGCACGCTCAACCTGCTCGCCCGCGTGTTCGGCTGGGCGTTCGCGATCTGGGGCACCGGTCTGTACTACTGGGCCGGCGCGCTGTACTTCGCCCAGTTGCGGCACCTGACCCAGACGGTCAAACCGATCAAGGACTCGGCCGGGTGACCCAGCAAGCCCCCCAGCAGACGCCTCCTCGGCGCGTCGACGCGTCGATGTCACTGCTGAACAACCTGATGGCGCACCCGATCGACGAGGGGTACGCCGTCGCCGCCCGCACCCGGTCGAACGCCGACGGCAAGCAGACCCGCTCCCGGCACCGGACCATGCTGGTGCTGGCCGCCGCCGTCCTCGGCTTCCTGCTCGCCGTGGCCGCCGCGCAGAACTACCGCAGCGCGCCCGAGGCGGAGAAGCAGCGCAAGGAACTGATCACCCGCATCAACCAGGCCGACACCCGGCTGAACGAGCTGCGCAACCACCAGTCCCAGCTCGCCGACGAGGTCCGCCGGTTGCAGGCGAGCGGACTGAGCAACGACAGCACGGGCGCGGCGCTGCAGCAGAAGCTCGACGACCTGGAGCTGCAGACCGGGGCGATCGCGGTCACCGGCCCCGGGATCAAGGCGGTGATCGACGACGCCAAGGACGCCGACGCCAAGGAAGGCCGGCTGCTCGACGTCGACCTGCAGCAACTCGTCAACGGCCTGTGGACGTCCGGCGCGGAGGCGGTCTCGGTGAACGGGCACCGGATCACGTCGCTGACCGCGATCCGCGGCGCGGGCAGTGCCATCACCGTTGACTACAGTTCGCTGACCCCGCCGTACACGGTGCTCGCGATCGGGGACACCGCGACCATGCCCGCCCGGTTCGCGCAGAGCTCCGGCGGGCAGTGGGTGCAGTACCTGGTCAGCAACTTCGATGTCCGGATGACGATCACGACGGAGGATTCCTTGCAGGTGCCGGCCGATGCGACCATCGCGTTGCGCTACGCGAAGGTGAGAACGAGATGATCGCCGTACTCGGGCTGGTGATCGGTGTCGTCATCGGTCTGCTGGTCGCGCCCGACGTCCCGGACTGGGCGCAGCCGTACCTGCCGATCGCGGTCGTCGCCGCGCTCGACGCGGTGTTCGGCGCACTGCGCGCGTTCCTGGACGGGATCTTCGACGACAAGGTGTTCGTCGTCTCGTTCGTGTCCAACGTGCTGATCGCGGCCCTGATCGTCTACCTGGGCGACCAGCTCGGCGTCGGGTCGCAGCTGTCCACCGGTGTGGTCGTCGTGCTCGGCATCCGCATCTTCACCAACATGGCCGCGATCCGGCGGCACATCTTCCGGGCCTGACATGAGCGACGAGACACCGGACAAACCCGCGCAACCGGCCGCCGGCACACCTGCCGGCACACCTGCCGGCACACCTGCAGGTTCGCCTGCCGATGCGCCGCAGACCCCGACACCGATGCCCAAGCCGAAGCCGCGGACGCCGAACCTGGCCCTGCGCCGGCTGCGGGCCGGGTTCAAGCCGTCCCGCGGCCAGGCGATCGTCGCGGTCGTGCTCGCGCTGGTGGCCTGCGTCGCGGTCGTGCAGGTCCGGGTGAACCGGGCCGACGACGGCTACCAGAACGCCCGCCGCGAGGACCTGATCGCGATCCTCGACGGCCTCGGGCAGAACACCCGGCGGCTGGAGAGCGAGATCGCCGACCTGGAGGAGCGGAAGAACTCGCTGTCCTCCAGTGCGGACAAGGCGCAGACCGCGCGCGAGCAGGCCGAGGCCCAGGTCCGCACCCTCGGCATCCTCGCCGGTACGCTGCCCGCGCAGGGCCCCGGGGTCCGGATCACGCTGAACGACCCGCAGGGCAAGATGACCTCGAGCAACCTGCTGGACGCGATCGAGGAGCTGCGCGACGCCGGCGCGGAGGCGATCCAGGTCAACGGGTCGGTCCGGGTGGTGGCCAGCACGGACTTCGTGGACGACGCGCCGGGGATCTCGATCGACGGCCAGAAGGTGAACTCGCCGTACGTCATCGAGGCGATCGGGGAGTCCCACAACCTGGCCGAGGCGGCCAACTTCCCGGGCGGTCTGGTCAGTGAGGTGACCGGCCCGCAGGTGGGCGGAACGGCCGAGGTCACCGAGCTCGGGAACGTCCCGATCACCGCCTTGCACGTCCCGGAGGAGCATCGTTACGCTCGCCCGGCGCCCAGCCCGACCAAGTAGCTGTCCCTGTAGCTGTACTTGAGTGAAAGAGGAACGAAGGTGTACCCCGAAGACCTGAAGTACACGGCCGAGCACGAGTGGTTGAAGGCCGGCGAGGAAGGACCCGTGCGGGTCGGCATCACCGACTTCGCGCAGGACCAGCTCGGTGACATCGTGTACGTGCAGCTGCCCGACGTCGGCAGCGCGGTGCGGGCCGGCGACGCGTGCGGTGAGCTGGAGTCGACCAAGAGCGTGAGCGACCTGTTCGCCCCGGTGAACGGCACCGTGACCGCGGTCAACGAGGCGCTGGCCGACCAGCCGGACCTGGTGAACAGCGACCCGTACGGCGAGGGCTGGCTGCTCGACATCGAGGTCGAGGACGCCGCCGAGGTGGCCGCGCTGATGGACGCCGAGGCCTACAAGGGGCAGCTCGACCAGAGCTGACAACTGACTGGTAGCGTTACCGGCCTCAACCGCTGGTCGAGGGTTGAGGCCGCTGTCCACACTGTCAACACTGTCAATACGGGGTCTATCGAAGACGTCGCCGGACCGCCGGCGATCGGGAGGATCACAGCATGCCGTTCTGCAACCAGTGCGGGCACGAGAACTCCGAGGGCAGCCGGTTCTGCTCGCAGTGCGGAGCGATGCTGCCTGGCGCGGACCGCCCGGCGGCAGCCCCGGCGACCCCCCAGCCGACACCCGGCGTCACCGACACCGCGATGCTCACGCCGATCGGCGCCGAGCCGGAGCCGGAACAGCAGACCAGTGAGCCGCTGTCGGTCGACGACGCGGCCGCCGTCGGCGCGCTGCCGGCCGGGTCCGCCCTGCTGATCGTCCAGCGCGGCCCGAACGCGGGCAGCCGGTTCCTGCTCGACGTCGACGTGGTGACCGCGGGCCGGCACCCGGACAGCGACATCTTCCTGGACGACGTGACGGTGTCGCGCCGGCACGCCGAGTTCCGCCGGGACCCGTACGGCGTGAAGGTCCGCGACGTCGGCAGCCTGAACGGCACGTACGTGAACCGGGACCGGATCGACGAGGTCCTGCTGAACAACGGCGACGAGGTCCAGATCGGCAAGTACCGGCTGGTGTACTACGCCAGTGGCCAAGCCTGATCCCAGCGCCGAAGGGCCGGTGGGCGGCCGCGGCATCGGCGAGGTGCTGCAGCTCCTGCAGGCCGAGTTCGCCGACGTCACGATCTCCAAGATCCGGTTCCTGGAGGCCGAGGGGCTGGTCACGCCGGCCCGGACGGCGTCCGGCTACCGCAAGTTCAGCGCCGCCGACCTGGATCGGCTGCGGTACGTGCTGACCGCGCAACGCGACCAGTACCTGCCACTGAAGGTGATCAAGGAACATCTCGGCGCGATCGACCGCGGCCTGCGTCCGGCGGCCGCGGGTCCACCGGTCGCGCCGAGTTCGTTGCCGCAGACTCCCGGCCAGCCGGTCGCCGAGGACTTCGATGCCGCGGGCACCGAGCTGCGGCTGACCCGCGACGAGCTGCTGCGGGCCGCCGGAGTGTCGTCGGAGCTGCTCGGTGAGCTGGAGGGCCATGGCCTGGTGGTGGCCAGCGGCAACCACTACGGCGGCGACGCGATCGTCGTCGCGCAGGTCGCGGCCGAGCTGGCGTCGTACGGGATCGAGCCGCGGCACTTGCGGGCGTTCCGGACGGCGGCGGATCGCGAGGTCGGCCTGATCGAGCAGGTCACGGGACCGCGCCGTACCGAACAGACCGGGGAGCTGGCCGCCCTCACCGTCCGGCTGCACACCGCTCTGGTCCGCTCCCGCCTGCCGCGTCCGTAGGCGACCGCACGGCCTTCGTCCACAGGTGACCCCTTCGGCCCGCCCGGTGCTTCGGCTCGGAGTAGGCTGAAGGGGTGCGCGAAGTCGACGTGGTCGGAGTCCGGGTGGAGATGCCCTCGAGTCAGCCGATCGTGCTGCTCAAGGAGGTCGGAGGTGAGCGATACCTGCCGATCTGGATCGGTGCTGCCGAGGCGAGTGCGATCGCCTTCGCCCAGCAGGGGATGGAGCCGCCCCGGCCGCTGACCCACGACCTGTTCGCGGAGACCATCCGGGTGCTCGGGCACACGCTCAGCCAGGTCCGGATCGTGAACCTGACCGACGGCGTGTTCGAGGCGATCCTGGTGTTCGACGACAAGACCGAGATCTCGGCCCGGCCGTCGGACTCGATCGCGATCGCGCTGCGGACCGGCACGCCGGTGTTCTGCGCCGACGAGATCCTCGCCGAGGCCGGCATCCCGGTCCCGGAGAGCGAGGCGAACGACGCCGACGAGGTGGAGGAGGAAGAGGAGGTCGAGCGGTTCCGGGAGTTCCTCGACCAGGTGACCCCGGAGGACTTCGACAAGAGCTGACACCCCGGCCCCGCCGTGGTGCGGCAGATGGTGCAAGTGCGGCTAGGTAACGATTCGTACGACGGTCGCGACACGCTCGCGGCTCGACGCGGTTGTCGTTGACCCGGTTCGGGCGGCGGCTTACCGTGAAGGAGTCGTGGGGTGATGTCACTCCATGCAGATGACTCGTTCCAGTCGGTATCCAGGGAGGCTCAGGCGTGACACGCACCGGGGACACGGATCTGACGGCGCAGTCGACGTCCGACGCGCACGCAGAGGCCATGGCTGCCGCTACAGCCACCGCCGGCGTCCAGGGTCTGCTGTTCGACGACGACCTGCGGCCGATGCCGGAGGACGTCGGGTTCCGGGGGCCGACGGCCTGCGCCGCGGCCGGGATCACCTACCGGCAGCTCGACTACTGGGCCCGCACCGGCCTGGTCTCCCCGTCCGTGCGCCCGGCGACCGGCTCGGGAACGCAGCGGTTGTACGGTTTTCGTGACGTCCTGTTGCTGAAAGTGATCAAGCGGCTGCTCGACGCCGGGATCTCGCTGCAGCAGATCCGGACCGCGATCGCGCACCTCAGCAAGCGCGGCTTCGACGACCTGACCCAGATCACGCTGATGAGCGACGGCGCGTCGGTGTACATGTGCACCTCGCCGGACGAGGTCATCGATCTGCTGGCCGGCGGCCAGGGTGTGTTCGGCATCGCGCTCGGCGGTGTCTGGCGGGAGGTCGAGGGCTCGCTGTCGGAGCTCCCGACCGAGCGGGCCGACGGCCACGACGACGCCGACTCCGAGGCCCACGCCCGCGACGAACTCGCCGCCCGCCGCCGCGCCCGGATGACCGGCTGACGTCTCGTTCGGTCCTGCGTGCCCGAACTGTGCGCGGATTCCTGGTAGCCTCGGGACAGCCGTTCACAGCACTCGGGAGAGTCCCGTGTCGTCGGGCGCCGAAGGGGCAATTCCTCCCCGGAACCTCTCAGGCCCATGGACCGAGTGTCACAGGCGACTCTGGAGCGTAGTGCGTGACAGAGGGGGAGGCGACCGGAAGCACGTCAGCAACGGAGCCTCTTGATGACCGAACAACTCTCCGCCACGTTCGCCGACCGCCACATCGGGCCGCGTCCCGACGAGGTCGCGCGGATGGTGCAAGCCCTCGGGTACGCCGATGTCGACGCGCTCGTCGACGCCGCGGTCCCGGCGTCGATCCGCTCCGCCGAGGCGCTGCGGCTGCCCGAGCCCGCGTCCGAGGTGGACGCGCTCACCGAGCTGCGGCAGCTCGCGGCCCGCAACACCGTCGCCACCTCGATGATCGGCCAGGGGTACTACGGCACGTTCACGCCGTCGGTGATCGTCCGCCGCCTGGTCGAGAACCCGGCCTGGTACACCGCGTACACGCCGTACCAGCCGGAGATCTCCCAGGGCCGCCTCGAGGCGCTGCTGAACTTCCAGACCGTGGTCTCGGACCTGACCGGCCTGCCGACCGCGAACGCGTCGCTGCTCGACGAGGGCACCGCGGCCGCCGAGGCGATGACGCTGGCGCACCGGTCGAACAAGAAGAGTAAGTCCGACCGTTTCCTGGTCGACGCCGACACCTTCGCGCAGACGATCGCGGTCGTGCAGACCCGCGCCGAGGCGCTGGGTATCGAGGTCGTCGTCGCCGACACCACCGGCGGCCTGCCCGAGGGTGACTTCTTCGGCTTCCTCCTGCAGTACCCGGGCTCCAACGGCGCCGTCCGCGACCTGAAGCCGCTGATCGAGGCGGCGCACGAGCGCGACACGCTGGTCGCCGTCGCGTCCGACCTGCTCGCGCTGACGTTGCTCGAGGCGCCGGGTGAGGCCGGCGCCGACATCGTGATCGGCTCGTCGCAGCGCTTCGGCGTGCCGCTGTTCTACGGCGGTCCGCACGCCGGCTTCATGTCCGTGCGTTCCGGTCTGGAGCGGTCGCTGCCCGGTCGTCTCGTCGGCGTCTCGGTCGACGCGGACGGCGCCCCGGCGTACCGGCTGGCGCTGCAGACCCGCGAGCAGCACATCCGTCGCGAGAAGGCGACGTCCAACATCTGTACGGCGCAGGTCCTGCTCGCGGTCGTCGCGTCGATGTACGCCGTCTACCACGGCCCCGACGGCCTGAAGGCGATCGCCGAGCGGGTGCACTCGTACGCCGGCAAGCTCGCCGCCTCGCTGCGGGCCGGCGGCGTCGAGGTCGTGCACGGCGACTTCTTCGACACTGTCCTCGCCCGGGTCCCCGGACGCGCCGCCGACGTGGTGGACGCCGCCCGGCAGAACGGGATCTGGCTGCGGCTCGTCGACGCCGACCACGTCGGCATCTCGTGCGACGAGAAGACCGACGTCGCGACCCTGACCCGGGTCTGCCAGTCCTTCGGCGCACAGTACGACGACACGCTGGAAGCTTCAGCCGTCGCCGTACCGCGGACCACCGAGTACCTGACGCACCCGGTGTTCAACACGCACCGGTCCGAGACGGCGATGCTGCGGTATCTGCGCAAGCTGTCCGACATGGACTACGCGCTGGACCGCGGGATGATCCCGCTCGGCTCCTGCACGATGAAGCTGAACGCGACCACCGAGATGGAGCCGGTCACCTGGCCGGAGTTCGCGGACCTGCACCCGCTCGCGCCGATCGAGGACGCGGCCGGTTACGTGAAGCTGATCGGTCAGCTGGAGCGCTGGCTGGCCGAGGTCACCGGGTACGCGAAGGTCTCGATCCAGCCGAACGCCGGCTCGCAGGGTGAGCTGGCCGGTCTGCTCGCGATCCGCGGCTACCACCGCGCCCAGGGCTCGGCGGACCGCAACGTCTGCCTGATCCCGGCCTCCGCGCACGGCACGAACGCCGCCTCCGCGGTGATGGCCGGCATGAAGGTCGTCGTTGTCAAGGGCAACGACGACGGCACGATCGACCTGGACGACCTGCGCGCGAAGGCGTCCGAGCACGCGGAGAAGCTGGCCGCGATCATGATCACCTACCCGTCGACGCACGGTGTGTACGAGGAAAGCGTCCGCGAGGTCTGCCGGATCGTCCACGACCACGGCGGCCAGGTGTACGTCGACGGCGCGAACCTGAACGCCCTGCTCGGCCTCGCGAAGCCCGGCGAGTTCGGGGGCGACGTCAGCCACCTGAACCTGCACAAGACCTTCTGCATCCCGCACGGCGGCGGCGGCCCGGGCGTCGGTCCGGTGGCGGTCGCGGCGCACCTGGCGCCGTACCTGCCGAACCACCCGCTGCTCGACCAGGCCGGCCCGGAGTCCGGTGTCGGCCCGATCAGCGCGGCGCCGTTCGGGTCCGCGGGCGTGCTCGCCATCTCCTGGGCGTACATCCGGATGATGGGCGCCGAGGGCCTGACCGCGGCGACCAAGGCCGCCGTGCTGACCGCGAACTACGTGGCCAAGCGGCTCGAGGGTGCGTTCCCGGTGCTGTACACCGGCGAGAACGGCCTGGTCGCGCACGAGTGCATCCTGGACCTGCGGCCGATGACCAAGGAGACCGGCATCACCGTCGACGACGTCGCGAAGCGGCTGATCGACTACGGGTTCCACGCCCCGACGATGTCGTTCCCGGTCGCCGGCACGCTGATGGTCGAGCCGACCGAATCCGAGGACCTGGGCGAGCTGGACCGGTTCTGCGACGCGATGATCGCGATCCGGCACGAGATCGACCGGGTCGCCGCCGGGGAGTGGCCGGCCGCCGACAACCCGCTGGTGAACGCGCCGCACACCGCCGAGTCGGTCATCAACGACAAGTGGGAGCACGCCTACACCCGCGAGGAGGCGGCGTTCCCGCGCTCGGTCGACCGCACCTCGAAGTACTGGCCGCCGGTCCGCCGCATCGACGGCGCGTACGGCGACCGCAACCTGATCTGCTCGTGCCCTGCCCCGGAGGCCTTTGAGTGACTTCCGTACGTCCTGACACCGCCGCTGCCCTGTTCGCCGAGGTCGCGGCGGCGCAGGGGGAGTCGAAGCTGCCGTCGGTGAACGCCGGGGTGGTGCGCGACGGCGCGCTGGTCTGGACGGGGTCGCGTGGGCGGTTCGCGACGGCGGACGGGGCGTTGCCGGGCACGGACGTGCAGTACCGGATCGGCTCGATCACCAAGACGATGACGGCGCTGCTGATCATGCAGTGCCGCGACGACGGGTTGCTGGCGCTGAACGATGCCGTCGGCAAGCATCTGCCCGGGATCGCGTTCGGGGACCGGACGGTCCGGCAGCTGCTCGCGCACAGCGGCGGGATGAACGCCGAGCCCGAGGGGCCGTGGTGGGAACGCAATCCGGGCGTCTCGTTCGACGAGCTGACCGCGGCGATGAACGACTCGCAGGCCGCCGGCCCCGCGGACCGGCGGCACCACTACTCGAACCTCGGGTACGGCCTGCTCGGCGAGATCGTGGCGCGGCTGCGCGGGGCGTCCTGGCTGGAGCTGGTGCGGGAGCGCATCCTCGATCCGCTGGAGATGCGGCGCACGACGTACTTCCCGGAAGGCCCGTCCGCGCAGGGCTTCTCGGTGCATCCGTTCAGCGGGCAGCTCGACCCGGAGCCGGCGCACGACTCGGGCGCGATGGCGCCGGCGGGGCAGCTGTGGAGCACGATCGAGGACCTGGCGCGGTACGCCGGGTTCTGGATCGACCCGCTGCACGAGGTGCTGAGCCGGGAGTCGGTCGAGGAGATGGCGTCGCCGGTGGCCTCGGATCCGCGCGAAGGGCTGAACGCGTCGTACGGGCTGGGCCTGCGGCTGATCGCGGACGACCCGCATCTGCTGATCGGTCACACCGGGTCGATGCCGGGCTTCCTCGCCGGGTTGTTCGTCGACCGGGTCCGCCGGGTCGGAGCGGTGACGCTGGGCAACGCGACGTACGGCCGGGTCGCCTCGCTCGCACCGGACCTGGTGCGGATCCTGACGAGGTACGAGCCGCCGCTCACGCAGGAGTGGCTGCCGGAGCCGCCGCTCGCCCAGGGCGCCGAACTGCTCGGCCACTGGTACTGGGGCAACACCCCGCTCACCATTTCCGCGACGGCCGGCATCCTCCAACTGTCCGGCGGCCTCACGACCCGCCTGTCACCCCTCGGCCCCGACCTCTACCAGGGCCGCGACGGCTACCTGGCCGGCGAGAAGCTCCACGTGATCCGCGACGGCGACACGATCTCCCACCTCAACGTCGCCACCTTCGTCCTCACGAGGACTCCTTACGGTCGCTGAGCTCCTCGAGCTCACGTGCCTCGTCGGCGAACTCGGCGCGGTCGAGCAGGTCCGCGGCCTCGGCCAGGGCGGCGCGGCTGATGGACGCAGCGTGTTCGCGGGCGAGCGCGGTCGCCTCGGCGGCGAACTGGGCGGCGGCCGGCTCACTGTTGCCCGTGTAGACGCGCATCGAGAAGGCCGCTTCCGCGAGCTCGAGCGCTCCCCAGGAGCGCCTGAAGCTCGTGAGGCGGGTGAAGAACGTGGGGATGTACACCGCGAGGCCCAGGGTGACCAGTGCGTGTCCGTACTGTGCGCCAGCGATCCAGCCGACCAGGCCGGTCACCACCGCCGGCGCGGCCACCGCCTGCACCATGCCGCGGGTCAGGATCGCGCGCACACTCGTCATGGCCGCCCCTTCGCTCAGTTGATGAGTGAGATGCACCGAGGTGGGGATCGGGTTGCTTCGGATCGTGAGGATGTTCACTCCGACCGTGGCCGAGTTGACACGGTGGGTGAGCCGGGCAAAAGTTAGGGCTGCCTTAGTAAGGGTTGCCTTACTCGACAACTTCCCGGGAGATCTGGATGTCGCAGCCCGCGCGTCTGTCCGCAGTGACAGTGCCGACAATGCCGACAGTGCCGCCCGCACCCGTTCGCGATCGGTTCGCCGCGCGGTGGCCCCTGGCCTCGACGGTGGCGGACCGTGAGCGTGGGCCGTTGCCGCACGGCTCGCCGGGAGCGGTGCTGCGGCGCGCTGCCGAGGTCCTGGGCGAGCCGCGGGTCCCGTCGACCGGGATGGGGGAGTCCGCTGCGCTCGACCTGATCGCCGGGCTGCTCGACGAGCATGGGATCGACCTCAGCCACCCGCACGCCGCGGCGCATCTGCAGCCGCCCGTGCTGCAGGTTGCGGTCGACGCGGACGCGTTGGCGTCGGCCTCGAATGCCTCGATGGACACCTACGACTCAGGACCGGCGACGCTGGCGATCGAGCAGTGGGTCGTGAAGGCGCTGGCCGGCCTGGCCGGGTTCGGTCCGCGGGCGGACGGCGTGCTGACGCCCGGCGGCTCGATCTCGAACCTGCTCGCGGTCCTGATCGCGCGCGACAGTGCGGCCGCCGCGGCCCGCGTCGACGTCCGGCGGAACGGTCTGCAGGGTCTCGACCGGCCGGTCGTGTTCTGCTCCGAGCTCGCGCACTTCTCCGTCCAGCGGGCCTGCGCCGCGCTCGGGCTCGGAGAGGAGGCGGCGATCACGATCGCGTGCGACGAGAACTTCCGGATGCGGACCGACGTGCTCGCCGACGAACTCGCCAGGCCCGGCCGGACGCCGGTGGCGGTGATCGCGACCGCCGGTACGACGGACTTCGGGTCGGTGGACCCGATCGCGCCGATCGCCGCGCTGGCCCGGCAGTACGGCGTCTGGCTGCACGTCGACGCGGCGTACGGGTTCGGGGCGCTCTTCTCCGACCGGCTGGCGCCGCTGCTCGCCGACCTGCCGCTCGCGGACTCGGTGACGCTGGACCTGCACAAGATCGGCTGGCAGCCGGCCGCGACGAGCGTGCTGCTGGTGGCGGACCGGACGCGGTTCTCGGCCTTCGACCGCTCGGTCGACTACCTGAACCCGGCCGACGACATCGACTCGGGGCTGGACGGGCTGCTCGGTCGCAGCCTGCAGACCACGCGCCGCCCGGACGCGGTCAAGGTTGCCACCACGCTGGCGGCATACGGACGGGCCGGACTGGGAACGATGCTCGACACCTGCCATGAGCTCGCGCACGCCGCCGCGGCCCGGGTCGTTGCCGACAGCAACTTGGAGCTGCTGGCGCCGGTGACCCTGACCACGGTGCTGTTCCGGGTCGCCGGGCAGGGACTGGACGCGTCCGCGCTGGACGCCGTCCAGGGTGAGGTCCGGCGCCGGTTGCTGACGTCGGGGCGGGTGCTGATCGGCCGGACGAAGCTGCCGGCCCGTGGCGGCCGCCCGGCGGCGGTCGCGTTGAAGCTGACGCTGCTGAACCCGAACGCCACCGCGACGGACATCGAGGACCTGCTCGACCAGGTCGTGGCCACCGGCCTCGACGTCCTGACCGGCGAGGGGGCGGCGTGAGTATTGCGGTCGATGCGCACCTGAATGCGATCCTGCGGTGTTACACGAGGGAGTCGGCGGTACCGGTCGCCGTAGGGCCGTTGACCTTCCCGGTCGGCGAGTCGAACGTGACGGCCAGGGTCGAGCACGCCTCGCGGACCGGGCTGCACCAGTTCAGCGACGTCCGGGTGGACGGCGTACGGCCGGCGCCTGAGGAGCTGGTGCGGTTGCTGTCTGCGGACGCGGATCCGGCCGAGATCGACGACCTGGCGACGCGGACGGCGGAGTCGGTGCGGAATGTGTCGCTGTTCGTCGACCAGGCCGACGGCGTACGGGGGCCGGGACGCTTCCTCGAGTTCGAGCAGGCGTTGCTGTTCGGGCATCTGAACCATCCGGCGCCGAAGAGCCGGGACGGATTGAGCGGTGACGAGCTGGCGGCGTACTCGCCGGAGCTCGGCGGCCGCTTCGCCATGCACTGGTTCGAAGCCGACGCCGAGCTGGTGTCGTCGGACCAGGTGGCCGGCGCGCCCTCGCTGCAGGGACTGGACGCTGTGCAGCTTATGAGCGCGCTGGCCGGTATCAGCCCGTCGTCGGGCCGCGTACTGATCCCGGCCCATCCGTGGCAGGCGGCCGCCGTGGCCGCGCGCCCGCGGGTCGCCTCGCTGATCTCTGCCGGCCGGGTGAAGGCGTTGGGGCCGGCCGGCGCCCAGTGGTATCCAACGTCCAGCCTGCGGACCGTGTTCCAGCCGGATCTGCCGGTGATGCTGAAGCTGTCGCTCGGGCTGCGGATCACGAACTCGCGGCGGGAGTCGACGCCGACCGAGCTGCGCCGCGGGCTGGAGATCAACCGGCTGCTCGACGCGGCGTACAACGCGGGGACGGCGACCGCGCACCCGCGCTTCAGCATCGTCCGCGACCCGGCGTGGGTTGCGCTCGACGAAGGCGGACCGACGTTGACCGGTCTGGACGTGGCGGTGCGGGAGGTGCCGGCCGACGTCAACAGCTACGCCTGCCTGGCGGGTCTGGTCGCGCCGCGTCCCGGTGGTGTGAGCCGGCTGAGCGATTTCGCCGCCGATGATCCTTCCGGCTGGACAGCCGCGTACATCGACAACGTGTTGATTCCGATGCTGCATTTGTACGCCGAGACAGGCATCGGCCTCGAGGCGCATCAACAGAACACGCTGGTGCGGCTCGACGGGGCAGGGCGGATCAAGGGCGGAGCGTACCGTGACAACCAGGGGTACTACCTCGCATCGTCGTACCTGCGTAATCTGCTCGGGGTCACTGGGCTGCGTGACTCGACGCTGGCGGTGGTTGACGACCCGATTGTCGACGATCGACTGACTTACTACCTGCTGCACAACCAGGCCTTGGCCGTGGTCGGCAGCCTCGCGGCGGATGGGGTTGCCGACGAGGGCGAGCTGCTCGGTGTCGTGCGGGAACGGCTCACGCTCGCGCTGCCGTTGCTGAAGGCTGCCGGACCCGACGGCGACCGGCTGGCGCGCCGTTGGCTCGAGGCGAAGACCCTGCCGTGCAAGGCGAACATGCTGACCCGGCTGCGTGGCATCGATGAGGTAGTAGCGCCACTGGACGCACAGTCGGTCTATCTCGACATCCCCAACCCGCTGCGGTGACGTCCTTCGAACTGCGCGCGGCTGACCCGTCCGACGCCCCGCGGATCGCCCACTGGATGTCACAGCCGCACATCGCTCGCTGGTGGCACCAGGGCTGGTCTGTTGAGCGCTGGGCGCAGGAGATCGAGCAGCAAGCGGCGGGGGAGCACTCCACGCCGTATCTGGTCGCAGTGGACGGGGAGGAGTTCGCGTACGTCGAGTTGTACCGGGTCCGGCACGACCGCCTGGCGGAGTACTACGCGTACGGCGAAGACGACTGGGGCGTGCATGTGGCGATCGGTGACGTCACGCGCGTCGGGCAGGGACTCGGGCGTGAGTTGTTGCGTTCGCTGGCTGCTGTGGTGCTGCAGGCGGTCCCAGACTGCTCGCAGGTGGTGGCCGAACCGGACATCGAGAACACCCCGTCCGTCCGGGCGTTCGTCGCGGCGGGTTTCGTCCAGCACGGGGAGCTACAGCTGCCCGAGAAGACAGCACTACTGATGGTCCGCACCCGGGCCGAGCAGGGAGGCATGACATGCACGACGTGATCGCGATCGGCTGCGGGCCGTTCAACCTCGGACTGGCGGCACTGGCCGACGGTGTGGACGACGTACAAGTGGCTGTGCTCGACAGCCGGCCCGAGTTCACCTGGCACCGCGGGTTGATGTTCGAGGACGCGATGCTGCAGGTGTCGTTCCTGGCGGACCTGGTGTCGTTGGTCGAGCCGGCGCACCACCTGTCGTTCCTGTCGTATTTGAAGGACAACGACCGGCTGTATCAGTTCTACGTGCGGGAGAAGTTCCATCCGACGCGGCGGGAGTACGAGGCGTACCTGCGGTGGTGTGCTGCGCAGCTCGACTCCCTGCACTTCGGTCACTACGTGCGGGAGGTGGTGTGGAACGGGTCGTCGTTCGAGCTGACAGTTGAGCGAGGTGAGGCTTTGGAGCAGTTCGAGGCCCGGCACTTGGTCGTTGGCGTCGGCACCGAGCCTTTCGTACCTGCTGCGCTGGCTGGGCTGCCGGCTGAGCGGTTCACGCACTCGGCGGACTATCTGTTCCGTCGGGACGACCTGCTGCGCACAGGTCATGTGACGGTGGTTGGCTCGGGCCAGTCGGGCGCTGAGTGTTTCTTGGACCTGCTGCGCTCAGATGGCCCGGCAGTGTCGTGGCTGACCCGCACGGCGGCGTTCACGCCTCTCGACTACTCGAAGCTCGTGCTGGAGATGACGACGCCGTCGTACGTCGACTACTTCCACGCGCTGGACGAGCGTGTGCGTGACCAGCTGGTGAAGGACCAGTGGCGCCACTACAAAGGCATCTCGTCGGAGACGCTGGAGGACATTCACGATCTCCTCTACGCGCGCGACCTGAGCGCCGCCGCGGCCGAGCTGCAGGTCGGCGTGGGTGTTGTGTCCGCGGTCGCCCGCGCTGACGGTCTTGAGCTGACCATGCTGCACGCCGACAGCGGCAAGACCTTCCAGCACACCACCGGCGCTGTAGTGGCCGCCACCGGCTACCGCAACCGTTCTCTGCCTTTTATGGAGTCTCTGCAGGCGCAGATCGACCACGACGCCGCCGGCCGCTGGGTCATCAACCGGAACCACAGTGTGCAGGGTGCTTTGCAGGGGCGTCTGTTCGTGGCGAACGCCGACCTGCACAGCCACGGCGTCGCTGCGCCGGACCTTGGCATCGGAGCGGTTCGAAATGCGACGATCTTGAACAGTGTGGCCGGCCGAGAGGTCTTCCGTCTGCCCAAATCCACCGCGTACACAACGTTTGCGATCCCCGGATGAGTGTCTGGACGCAGTGCTCGTCCGAGCTGCTGGCGAAGTTGATCTCACAGTTCTGCAGCGAAGGTTTGCTGGAGCCCGTTGACGATCGACTCGACTTGGGCCCGGTGTCCTATCTGTTCGAGGCGACCCGCGGCGGGTTCGGGAGCTGGCGGGTCGATCCGGCGTCGATACGACGGACCACGGCCGGCATCCTCGGTAACGACGAGAGCGAGGTCGCGACCGATCCCATCCAGTTCTTCGTCGACGCCGCCGACGTACTCGGGGTCGACGGATCCACCGTGGCCGGGTACGTCGCGGAGCTGACGAGCACCCTCGCTGCGGATGTACGCATGGCTTCGACGGCCGTGCCCGCTGCTGAGTTGCTCGAACTGCACCACAGCCGCCTGGAAGGGCACCTGACTGGGCATCCGCTTCTGGTGGCCAACAAGGGACGCCTGGGGTTCTCGGCGTCGGATAATGAGCGGTATGCACCTGAGGCGCGGACGCCGCTGCGCCTGGCCTGGCTCGCCGTACGACGTGGACTCGCCGAGTTCCGCGGTACGCCGGACCTGTCGGAGCACGCTGTCATCGCGCGTGAGCTGGACCCGGCGACCATCTCGGCCTTCCGCGCGACGCTGGACGACCCGGACGCCTATGTCTGGTTGCCGTGTCACCCATGGCAGCTGGACCACGTCGTCCGCACCCAGTGGGCCCGCGAACTCGCGACCGGCGAGATCGTGGTGCTGGGGGAGAGCCCCGACGAGTACCTGCCGACCCAGTCGATCCGCACGATGGTCAACATCTCGAACCCGTCGCGCTACCAGGTCAAGTTGCCGCTGAAGATCTTGAACACCTCGGTCTACCGCGGAATCCCGTCACACTGCACCCTCGCCGCCCCGATGATCACCCAATGGCTCCGCGGCCTGTGGTCCCGCGACGAGGTCTTCCAGGAACTAGGCACCGAACTCCTCGGCGAGGTCGCCTCGGTCACCGTCCCGCACCCAGAACTCTCCACCCACCCCGGCATCCCGTACCAGTGGACCGAAACCCTCGGCTGCATCTGGCGAGACCCCATCGACCCACGCCTTGGCGACGGCGAGACGGTCTGGCCACTGGCCGCCGTACTCCACCCCGGCTTCGCGGCAACCGCGATCACCCGCGCCGGCACCGACGCCCAAACCTGGCTGAGCCACCTCTTGGCCACCGTGTTACGCCCCCTCCTCCACCTGCTCCACCACTACGGCATCACCGTCAACCCGCACGGCGAAAACCTCGCCATCATCTGCAACAGCGCAGGACTCCCCACCCGCCTGGTCATCAAGGACCTCGTCGACGACATCAACATCTCCAGCACTCCCATAGTTGCCCGAGGCCCCGAGCCCGACTCCCACACTCGAGTCCTACCCCGCAAACCCTGGCCCATCCTCCGCCAGTACGTCGTCGACGCCCTCCTCCTAGGCGTCCTCAACCCCCTCGCCGCCCACCACCTGATCCCCGAACCCACCTTCTGGTCCCGCACCCGCTCCGAAATAGACCGCTACACCCAAGCCCACCCCCACCACACCGACCGCCTCAAAGCCACCGCCCTAACCGCCGAAACCTTCCTCCGCTACCCCCTCAACAGCTACCGCCTAACCCTCGGCTACACCGACCTCGCCACCCGCCCACCCATCCCGACAACGGGCACCATCCCCAACCCACTGCACACCGCCCAGCCGACCAGCTGATCCACTGCGATTTCTGGAGGCCACGCGCGAGTAGCAAGTATGGGACCGGCGACGGGTAGCTGTGTTCACCCGGCAGTGAAGAGCGAACCCGCGTATCCTGTTGGTTGCTGAATGGCTCCAGGCAGGGATGGGTAGCGCGGCTTGTCGAACGTCAGGCGGGACTTTGCCGACGACTTGCTTGCGTTCCTGCCAGTAGGGCTTTCTTTGGCCGAGTGTCGGCAGCCGATGTCCGGGTTTGTCGAAGTGGTCGCCAAGGTCGCGGAGCGACGGGCGGTCGATGCCCGCGGGCTGACGGTGCGGGCCAGGCTGCATCTTCCTCGGGTGGCTCGGTCGGATGGGACGGTGGGCCGGCGGGTGGCGCTGGCGGAGGTGATCCGGAGTGCCCGGCATCTGTCGGCCGACATCGCTGCGATTCGGGGGCTGGTGCCGAGCGGTGAAATCCGTGGGCTCGATGATCTGCGGTTCGTTGTGTATGACGACGACAAGGCGTTCGCCGTGTTCAGCCACCTGCACTATCTCAGGAGCGCACGACCCGGCTCGCTGAACTTTGCGTTGGTGGATCGCTCGAGTGGGTTGCCTGTTGCGTTGTGCAGTGCGACGCCGTTGGACTGGCGGCGGTTGGGGGGCGTGCTCGAGCGGCGGTTCGGCGTTCCGCCGCGGGAGGTGTGGGACATCTCGCGGGTCTACTCGTTCCAGGTCGCGCCGCACAGCGCGATCTCCAGGCTGCTGGCGCAGGTGCGACGCTGGTTCCGGCGTGAGCGGCGCGATGCGAGCCTTCTGGTCACGACGGTCGACCCCAACATGGGGTTCACCGGAACCAGCTATCGGGCTGCCAATTGGCAGGAGTGGTTGCGTGTACGGCCTCGGCCCTACCTGTACCTCAACCGGCAGTACATCAGTCCTCGTCAGCTACGCCAGCAGTTCGGGACAACCAACAAGGACGAGTTGCGTGAGCGATTGGGGGTCAGGCTGGAGATCAGTAGGGCGGCGCTGCTCGACTCGTCGATCTACTGTTGGCGCATTCGAGGCGCGACCGAGACGGTTCCCTCTAGCGAGTTGCACCGCCTGCGCAGATGAATGCCGAGCTACGCCGGCTGTGTGATGCGAGCGAGCATGGTCTCGATCCGTCTCGGTGACGGCAGTGAGACCTTGAGCGGGTAGTCGGCGATCGCGCAGGACATCGCCGCTGATGCCCAGGTGGTTGCGCGAGGGGAGAACCGTCGGCCGCTCTGGATGAGATCGTCCGCCAGTGCGGCGCAGAACGCATCGCGGGCGGTTGCGGACTCCTTGTAGCTCGAGGCAAGGCCGGGAGCCTGTACTGCGTGCTCGGCCGACCGTGAGTACATCGTGCATGCACCCCGCAGCAGCACGCACACCGATCCGACGCCCATCTTCAGGAGCTCGCGAGCACTCGGGTCGGGGTCGAAGTGCTGGGGGCTGGTGCTTCTCAGGCACCGAAGCTCCCAAGGATGTGCAACCACGTAGTCGATTTGCTGGAAAGCGTCGGCTGAGAGCGTTGCGTCGGCGTACGGTTGGGCGGCAGTGACGATGGTCAACGGTCTCGCGTCGTCGATGTCCCGCAGCAGCGCGAGGTTGTGCTCGACAGTCTCACGGGGGACCTCGAACGTCATCAGAACGGCGTCGCAGTCGAGGAGTTCGGAGACGAGTTCGTCGCAGTCCCATGGATCGAGCCGCACCTCGTTCTCGTTGCGCCAATAGGTCGCGAGGCTGTCGCCCCGGTCCATCTCGAGGACACCGGTGAAGGGCGTGTCCGCACCCGGCACGATCTTCAGCAGCGAGGTGTCGACATCGTTGGCGCGGAGATAGTTGACGATCTCCGCGCCGAACCGGTCGTCGGTGATCGCGGCCACCAGGGAGACCCGGTGGCCGAGCCGCGCCGCTGCGACAGCCTGCGTCAGACCTTTGCCGCCTGGCGAGAACGTGAGGTCGTGCGCTTCGATCGATGTCTCCCAGCGCGGAAGGTCTCTGATCCGGAACACCGCATCCATCACCGCCGCACCGACGACGATGATCCTGCCGCGCGTTCGCTTGGCGTGCTGGTGGTCGGGGTCGGTCGAAGAAGACGGAGAACTGGTGGCGGACCCGACGGAGTTGAGCTCCCGGTGCACCAACTGCCGGGCGAGAGATCGAAGCGCGGTCGGTTCGATCGTGCCGCGGAAGCTGTTCTCACTAGGGCCGCTGCCGATCGGCGGTGCGTCGGAGGCGTCGAGGAGTGCTTCGTGCAGACTGCGCCAGTCGTTCAGGAGTGCGCGGTGTCGCCGGTCCAGTTCGCGGTCCGAGAGTTGCCGAATGGTTTGCCGGCTGATGCCGGATCGCGCGTACCGCTCGGAGTGCAGCCGGAGGCTCAGTGCCGCGTCGAGAACGATCTGATCCGTAGGGCGCAGCTCGCCAGCGCATTGAGCGACGACTGCCAGTGCACCGGTTGTGAGAGCGACATCGTGCGCACCGGCATACCGCCGCACCGCCGCAAGGTCGAGCAAGGGCGCAGCCAATTCGCCGCGGCAGGATTGCAGGCCGGAGAAGGTCAAACCGCCGGTCGACCGGAAATGCTCGAGAATGTGCAGCAAGACGATCTCGAGCCGGCCGGATGAAATGGTGGTGTGCACAATGCTCCCCTGTCGGTGGTTGGCCGCGGTGAACCCGCGGCCAACGCTCAGCGTGGGTGAGAAGTGGTCTCGGTCCTCACGACCTGGCCACCCTGGGTCGGCGGCTCGCCGTTGAACATCTGGGCCAGCATGAACATCCCGAACCCGAAGACGGAGAGCACGATGACAGCCAGGAGGAACACCAACTCCCTCCAACGACTGACGATGTAGTAGGCGAGGACAATGAAGAACAGCAGTGCGACTCCTTGACTTTCGGTCATGGTGAGCCCTCGATTCTGAATCCGAGCGTACCTGCCTTGCGTAGTGCTTCGGGAGTACTTCCGCACCACTAGTGCAACCCGGGCCTTTTGGCTGCGGTAGCCCGAACTTTGGCAACAGCTGAGGGATATTCCGTCCTGCCGAGGAGCACTTGATACGACAATGGCAAGCATCAGTCGGCCGGCCTGCGCCCGTCGTGGCGGGAAATCCTGCCAATTGGCAAGCCTGCTCAGGCGAAGTATTTCTGGTACATGGCGTCGACGCGGGCGCGGAGTGGGGGTGAGGGGGACTTCAGGTAGTCCGCGGAGACTGCGGCCATTGCGGCGGCTGCCCAGTGGATGGCGTCGGGGAGGGGGCGGTGTTCGATCAGGCCGGTGGCGAGGGCGGCGCAGAAGGCGTCGCGGGTGATTGACGACTCTTTGATGACTGATGACGTGGACGGGATGTCGATCGAGTCGCCGGTCGACAGGTAGACGGTGCCGCCGCGGGTGCCGAGGACGCACAGAGCCTTCAGGCCCTGCTTCAGGAGTTCGTTGCTGATCAGTTGCGGGTCGTACCGGGCATCCGCCGATCGGGCGTACCGTTCCAGTTCCCACGGGCGCGCGACCAGGTAGTCGATCTGACCCAAGGCGTCCCGTGTCAGCTCGGCGTCCGGGTAAGGCTGACCCGGTGTGACGATGATGAGGGGCCGGCTCGTGGCCAGGTCGAGCGTTCGCTGCAGGACGGGCAGTGGGACCTCGAAGGTCAGCAGGAGAGCCGCGCAGCTCGACAAGGCTTTGGCGTGCCGATCCAGGTGGCGGCTGTCGAGCTCCAAGGAGCCGCGCCAGACGGCTGCCGCGCTCTCGCCGAACGGTCGCTCGAAGATGCCGGTGGCCGGCGTCGTCGAGTTGGGTACAGCTCTGATCAAGGACCGGTCGACGCCTTCGAGCTCCAGATGATCGAGGATCTCCTGGCCCTCGCGGTCCTTCCCGACCGCGGTGACCAGCGCAACGTCGAATCCGAGACGGGCGACAGCCACCGCTTGGCTGAGGCCCTTACCGCCCGGAGATCGGCTGTAGCCGGTGGCGATCCGCGAAGTCTCCAGGTCGGGAGGCCGGTCGACCCGCCAGACATGGTCGATCGTGACACCGCCGACGACGATCACACGACCCGTCGGCTTCGGCGGCGCGTCGGACGCGACCGGAGCGGTTGCCGTGTGACCGGACGCCCGGTCGGAGGTGCGGAGAGCGGACGCGTTGAGCAGTTGGACGGCGAGCCGCTCGAACACTTCGTCTTCGGTTCGCCCGCGGAGACTGCGATCGCTGGGAGCTTCCGGTGCGCCGGCGAAGCCTGGCCCCGCCAACGCCTGATGAAGATCTGCCCAGTGCGACAGCACGACTGCCCGTCTGACTCCGAGGTCTCCGGCCTCGAGCTTGTGGAGGACGTTGGCAGGCACGCCGTCGGACCGATACACGTCAGCAAAGCTGGCCAGTCCCAGTGCAGCGTCGGCGATGATCCTGTCGGTGAGACTGTCCAACCTGCGCACCTGCTCGCGGACCAAATCGATGGCGACCTCCGTCGAAGGTTCCCCGGTCCGTTCAGCTCGATCGCGCACCGCCGACAGGTGAAGAAGGGGCTGCGCCCGGCCGCTCGCGAGGCGCTGCGCGGTCATGCCCTCGTTCTTGCGCAGGGCGACGAACACCGAGACGAGCGGGGCTACCTCGGGTGATCGCGCGGTGAACTGATCGGACATCTGATCCGCCAAAGAAGAGTTGGAGTCATCACCAGGCTTCGCCGGGGAAGGCTCGGAGCATTTGTTCGATGCGGTTGCGGTCGGGGAAGGTACGGGCGTTGGCGTAGTCCTCGGTGAAGCTGGCCATGGCGGCTGTCGCCCAGCGGACGGCGTCGTCGGTGAGGGAGCGGTCTTCCACCAGGCGGGCGACGAGGGCGGCGCAAAAGAGGTCTCTCGTGATCGAGGATTCCTTCAGCATCGACGGCGGCGGGGTGATCGATCGCTGCGGTGCGTTCTGGGAATAGATGGTTCCGCCACGGTTGCCGAGTACGCAGACCGACTTCACGCCGAGGCGGAGGAAGTTCTCGCCGAGGTGGTTCGAGGCTTGTCTGCCGGGCGTGTAGTAGCTGAGTCGCCGGAGCTCCCAGCTGTGGGCGACCAGGTAGTCGATCTGCGCGAATGCCCGGCCGGACGGCGGGCCGGTGTCGTAGGGCTGGCCGGGCGTGACGACCGTGACCGGCCGCTCCGGACCGAGCCCCGTCACGAGGTGCAGCGTGCTGGACAGCACGTCCTGCGGTATCTCGAAGGTCAGCAGTACGGCGTCGCAGGCCGCGAGTGCGGCGCGATGTTGATGGACGTCCTGCATGGTCAGGCTGACGGCGTTCTCGTTGTGCCACACGACCGCGGCGCTCTCCGCGTCGGGGAACTCGATGACCGCGGTCTGCGGCGTCGTCTCGTTGCGGACGATCTTCATCATCGAGGTGTCGACGCGTTCGTCGTCCAGGTACTGCTTGATCGTCGCACCGTCCTCGTCGTCGGCGCAGGCGGCGATCAGCGCGACCTCGAGACCGAGACGCGCGGCCGCGACCGCCTGGCTGAGCCCTTTGCCGCCAGGGGATCGGACGTGGTCAGTCGCTCTGACGGACGTCTCGGGCAGTGGTACGGCGTCACTGTGGAAGACGTGATCCATCGCGACGCCGCCGACGACCACGACCCGGCCCGGCGACGAGGTCCGGGCGCCTTCGGAGAGCCTCCTGGGGGCAGTGGTGATCGGGCCCGCCTGCGCATGCTCTTCGGTGGATCCGGTGATCAGCATGGCCAGGTCGCGGAAGATTCGCGGCTCGATGGTGTCGCGGAGGTAGCGGTCTCCCGGCGTCTCGGGCGCCGAGGCGCCGACGGCCTGGTGCAGGTGGTGCCAGTGGTTGCGCAGCGAGTCTCGCCGGTCGCCCAGGTCGGCGGTCTCGAGGGCGCGGATCACCGGCAGTTGTACGTGCTGGTCGGCGTACTCGGTGAGGAAGAGACCTAGGCCGAAGACGGCGTCCGCGACGATCTGGTCGGAGGGGACCGAGAGTTGGCGTACGGCGTCGATGACCACCTGGATCGCGGCGGCCGCGGGATCACCGACGCCGTGCTTCGCCATGTAGTCGCGGACCGCCCGCGATCCCAGCAGGTTGCCGGCGCGGTCCTCGGTCAGCCGGGACTGTTTCAGGCCCTGGTTCTTCCGGAGCACCGTGAAGTCGTAGACGAGCGCCTTGGCCTCTGATGGCAAGAAGTGGTCGCCAGACATGGTGCCCCCGGTGAAACAGTTGCCCGAGATCTCAGTATCCGCCAATTGGCAGCACGGCGACCGGCTGCCGAGTGTCGCGCACTGGGACGAGCGTTTGTCAGCGCAGCGAGCTGATCCAGCGGGTGGCTTGTTTGGCCTGGGTCAGCCGGCGTTCGTAGGTGGCTCCGGTGGCCGCGCCGATGACGAACGGGGCCTGGAGGGAGCGGCGGGTGCCGATGAGGATAAGGAGCACGGCGACGGAGGGCGCGAGGCCGAGGAGCCGGCCTGGGCCAGGAAGATCCAGCTCGATTGGTTGCGCCAGGCAATGACTCCGGCGGCGAGCAGGATCAAGGCAGGCGGGACCGTGTGCCACTCGAGCATGAAGGTGGTGTTGGCGATGACGAGAAGAAGCGCGGCCTGCCGGAGCGAAGGGCGGCGGCGCTGGGGCCTCCTCGGGTCCGTTTCACTCTCGCGGGACGGAACGGGCCGCCCCAGTACGACTACTCAAGGATCTGACGTAGGCTGCTGCGGTCTGCCGATCGTCCAGACCGGCGTGACGACTACGGGGAGCACTATGAATACAGGGCATGTCGAGCTCGCAAGGGCTCAGCAAGAACGGTGGGACTCGGCGTACGCGAAGCGCCCGCAGCTGCACGGGCCGGAGGCATCGGCTGCGGCGCACCGGGCCGCGGAGAGGTTCGGTGCCGCGGGCATCGACGATGTGCTGGAGCTCGGGGCCGGCCACGGCCGGGACGCGCTTTTCCTGGCCAGACAGGGATTCAGCGTGCACGCGACCGACTTCAGCGAGACCGCGCTTGACCAGCTGCGGCACGAGGCGCAGCGCGAGGGCCTCGACGACCGGGTGACGGCCGCGCTGCACGACGTCCGCGACCCGCTGCCGCCGGCCGACGGCGGAGTGAACGCGGTGTTCGCGAATCTCCTGCTGAACATGGCGTTCTCGGTGTCCGAGCTGCGGTCGCTCGTCGCCGAGATCCACCGGGTGCTGTGCCCGGGCGGCGTTTTCGTGTACGCCGTGTGGTCGACGGACGATGCTTGCTCGCGGCACTGGCAGCAGCTCGACGACGGACTGCGCGTGCACGACGGGTTCGTCGGCCGCTTCTTCGACGAAGCCCTGGTCCGTGAACTCGCCGAGAACTGGACCCTCGACGAGCTCACGCCGTACCAGGAAGGGCAACGCGTGATGTGGCGCGTCGCTCTGTCCAAATAGCTAACTCGCCTGGCTGACGCTGGACATGTTGAAGTCCGGGATCAGGAGCGGCGGTGTCGCGGTGCGGGAGAAGTAGTCGCCCCATTCCCTCGAGTACGACGCAACGGTCGCGCCGGCCGTGGTGAACCGGGCGAGCAGGTCGACCGGGCTCTCGTTGAAGCGGAAGTTGTTGACCGATCCGGTGACTTCGCCGTTCTCGACCAGGTAGACGCCGTCCCGGGTGAGACCGGTGAGCAGCAGCGTCTGCGGGTCGACCATGCGGATGTACCACAGGCAGGTCAGCAGCAGTCCGTTGCCGAGCCCGGCGACGAGGTCGTCGGTCGAGCCGGTCGCGCCGTCGACCGAGACCACGTAGTTCTCGATGTCCGGTGTCGCCGCCGGTGCGCCGATCAGGTCGGCCGTGTACCGGCTCGTCATCAGGTTTTCCAGCTTGCCGCCGCGGATCCAGTCGGTCGCGGCGAGCGTGAGGCCGTTGTCGAAGACGCTCGACGAGCCGCCGGACGAGCGGGCCACGGCGAACGCGAACGCCTCGAGCCCGGCGAGCGCCGGGTCGGAGTGCAGCGTGACCGGCTGCGACGACAGCGTGTCACCGATCCGGGTGCCGCCGCCGGGCTTGGAGAAGACGGTCCGGCCCTCGAAGGCGTCCCGGCCGTCGAGCTGCCAGAACAGGTACGTCATCAGGTCCGCGACCGCGGCGGGCGGCAGGATCGTCGGGTGCCGGCCGGCGTCGACCGAGACGGTCCGGGTCGCCCAGCCGAGCCGGCGCGTGAGCTCGGCGTCGAGCGCGAGTGCGTCGACGTCGGTGAAGTCGCGCGTCGCCGTACCGACCCAGGCCGAGTGGCTGAGATCGGCGTTCTTGCCGGTCGACGACACGTAGCCGCGGGGCAGCGCCTGCCGCAGCCGCAGACCGGTCGAGGAACCGACGTACAGCGTGGCGACCTCGTGGTTCGCGAAGCCGTACAGCCGGCGCCGCTCGAGGCCGGCGCGCTTCAGCGATTCACCGAGTGACGGCGCGAACTTCTCGTACACGCCGACGGAGGTCTCTTCCGGCTCGAGATCCCAGTCCGCCGACGCCGTACCGTCGACGAGCGGACGGGCGTCCTCGGCGGGTGCCGCCGCGCGGGCCGTGGCGATCGCGGCGGACACGATCTCCTGCAGCGAGTCGTCGGTGACCGACGAGCGGCCGACGACGCCCGCCGCCGTACCCTCGCCGGCACCGACCGTGGCGATCACGGTCACGCTCGAGCCGCGCATCGCGCCGTTCGTGGTCAAGGTGTTGTTGGCCCACCGCAGGTTGGTGCTGGAGGTCTCCGCGACGAGTACGACGCAGCCGTCGGCGCCCCCGTCCGCGGCCAGGGCCAGCCCCCGCTCGATCGTGTCCTGCGGGGTGAGTTGGATGCCCGTCACCGGCCGGCCTCCTGAGTGGTGTTGAGAATGCGGACGCCGCGGAAGAGCGCGGACGGGCAACCGTGGCTGACGGCGCCGGACTGCGAGGGCTCGGCCTTGCCGCAGTTCAGCGCGCCGCCGAGGACGTACGTCTGCGGGCCGCCGACGGCCTCCATCGAGCCCCAGAAGTCGGTCGTGGTGGCCTGGTAGGCGACGTCGCGGAGCTGACCGTCGAGCTTGCCGTCGGTGATCTTGTAGAACCGCTGCCCGGTGAACTGGAAGTTGTAGCGCTGCATGTCGATCGACCAGGACTTGTCGCCGACGATGTAGATCCCGTTCCGGACCCGGCCGATCAGTTCCTCGGTCGACGGGCCGTCCGCCGCGGGCTGCAGCGAGACGTTCGCCATCCGCTGGATGGGGATGTGGCCGGACGAGTCGGCGTACGCGCACCCGTTGGAGCGGGGCGTGCCGAGCACGTCCTCGTTCTTCTTCGCCATCCTGCGGTCGACCTGGTAGCCCACCAGGACGCCGTCCTTGACCAGGTCCCACTGCTGGCCGGCCACGCCCTCGTCGTCGTACCCGACGGTGGACAGGCCGTGCTCCGCCGTCCGGTCGCCGGTGACGTGCATGACGGGCGAGCCGTACTTCAGCGCGCCGAGCTGGTCGAGGGTGGCGAAGCTGGTGCCCGCGTAGTTCGCCTCGTAGCCGAGGGCGCGGTCGAGCTCGGTCGCGTGGCCGATCGACTCGTGGATCGTGAGCCAGAGGTTCGACGGGTCGATGACGACGTCGTACGTGCCGGCCTCGACGCTCGGCGCGGCCATCTTCTCGGCCAGCCAGCCGGGGATCTGCGCGAGCTCCTCGTCCCAGTTCCAGCCCGTGCCGGTCATGTACTCCCAGCCGCGCCCGGCCGGCGGAGCCGTCGACGACATCGAGTCGAAGCGGTCCTCGGCGACGGCGTGCGCGGTGATGTCGGGACCGATACGGACCCGTTGCTGCGTGTACGACGTGCCGGCGGTGTTCGCGTAGTACTTGCACTCGTGGATGGTGGCGACGTGCACGCTCACGTGCGCCACACCGTCGGCCCCGAGCAGGCGATCGCTGTAGTCGGTGAGCAGCGCGACCTTCTCGGCCCGCGGCACGCTGAACGGGTCGATCTCGTACGACGAGAGCCAGGTGACGTCGTCGTACACCGGCTCGTCGGCCAGCTCGATCGTCTCGGCGTTGATCGGCCGCGACACCTGGGCGATGTTCACGGCCTGCTCGGCCAGGCTGACCGCCTCGTCCGTGGTGAGCGCGACGCCGGCGGCGAAACCCCAGGTGCCGTCGTGGATGACCCGCACGGCGAGACCGAGGTCCTCGTCGTCCGTCGCGCTCTCCAGCACGCTGTCGCGCAGCGCGATGGACTCGGACCGGATCCGCTCCAGCCGGAACTCGGCGAACGTGGCCCCGAGGTCACGGGCGCGCTGCAGGGCGGCCGCCGCCAACTCCTGCCGGGGGAGAGCGAGAAAGCTTGCGTCGATATCAGGCACGAACACGACCTTATACACGGAACCTGGAGATGATCGGCGGTGTAGTGCCAGTGTCCGGAAGTAGACAGGAGGCACGGATCAGCCTGGATGTGGAAGCCGACATCGTGGCTCGGGTGCGGGGCGGGGAGACCGCCGCGTACGGCGAGCTGGTGGCGCGGCATGCCCTGGTGGCGCAGCGGACGGCCGTCTTCCTCGGCGCCGGGGCGGACGCGGACGACGTAGTGCAGGAAGCCTTCGTCAAGGCGTACCGGAGTCTGGGCAGCTTCCGGGATGGCGCGGCGTTCCGGCCCTGGCTGTTGCGGATCGTGGCCAACGAAACCCGGAACGCGCTGCGTGCCCGGGGGCGCCGGGCGCGGCGGGAAGAGCTGGCGGCGCCGCTTGACGTCGTACTGGACCCGGCTGACGCAGCCGTGTCGCTGGAACGCCGTACTGCGTTGCTGGCCGCTGTCCGTGCGTTGCCCGAGCAGATGCGGCTGGTCGTGACCTGTAGATACCTGCTGGAGCTGGATGAGCAGGAGACGGCAGTTGTACTCGGCTGGCCGCGCGGGACCGTCAAGTCTCGTCTGCACCGGGCACTGGGCCGCCTCCGTGACGCACTACCCGACAAGGAGGTGCAGCGATGAGCCTGGAAGACGAACTGCGGTCCGTCGGACGCTCCGTCGTCGTGCCTCCCGTGGGCGACGGCCTCACCGCAGCCGTGCTGTCGCGAGTCGCCGGCGTGTCTGTTCGGAAGCGTCTCCGGGACAGATGGCGGATGTTCCTGGCCGGCTTCCTCGTGCTGCTTGCGGGCGCTGCCCTGACACCTCCGGTCCGCGCGACGGTCGCGGAGTGGCTGCAGATCGGAGGCGTTCAGGCGGAGCCGGTGGGCACCCGGCCGAGCGCTGCACCGCCTCCGCCGACCGCGGCCGGAAACCTGTCCCTGGAGGCCGCTGAACGCGTCGCCGGCTTCACGCCGAAGCTCCCAGGTGCACTGGGTGCTCCGACGGGTGTCGAGGCCTCAAAAGGCTTCCTGGCGACCAGCTGGGGCAGCGTGCGCCTGGAACAGTTCCAGTCCGGTATCGAGCCGAGGTACATCAAGCAGTACTACGACGGGCTCGACTACGTCCCGGAGATTTCCGGCTTCTGGTTCCGTACGCCGCACCAGCTGGTGCTGGTCGACAACCGCGTCGTACGGATCGCCGGCCCGACGCTGGTCTGGGAGCGCGACGGCATCACGTTCCGCCTCGAAGGAGCCGACAAGGGACGCGCGGTGGAGCTGGCGAACGGAACCTCCTGACCGCGAGCGGTGTACCAGCAGCAAAGGGAACCGAAAGAGAGGGCTGCCATGGTCCGCCGCATCCTCGTGCTCGTCGTCCTGCTCTTCGCGCTCGGTACCACCCCCGCACAGGCCGGCGGTCCGACCAGCGTCCTGCTCAGCGCACCACCGTCGGTCATCGCCTTCGGCTACAACGACCAGCAGTACTCCGATCTGCAGCAGCTGGTCCAGACCACGACCCAGCACGACGAGGCGACGGGAGAGAGCCACGCCGTCGGCAGCTTCGTCCGCGCGACCTGGCTGATCCACGACATGAGCGTCTGGCGGATCGACGTCATCTACCCCGACGCGCCCGGCGGACCGTGGATCGCCACCGAGGAGTTCACCGGGGAGCTCAAGCCGGCGCAACCCACCTGGCACCGCTCAACGGCTCCGGTCAAGCTGCTGCAACTGCTGACCTCGCTCAAGCTTCTCGAAGGCGAGTTCGAGGGCGGGCCTACCCTCAGTGACGGCTACGAGGTCCCGTCGCAGGAGCAGACGACCACACCGACGCCGGCGCCGGTGCAGACCAACGTCACCGCGTCGCCGAGCTTCTTCACCGGCTGGCGCTGGATCATCCCCGGCGCCCTGCTCGGTGCAGCGGTCGCAGTCGTCGCCGTACGCCGGTTCCCGAAGCGTCAGTGGGACCTCATCGACTAGATGGCAGCAGCCAGCTCGAAGCCGTTGAACAGCCGTCCGCCGTACGCGGCCAGGATGCGGTCCACCGCGACCACCAGGCGGTCGTCCGACGCCCGTACTCCGTCCAGCAGCACCGTCGCGTAGTCGGTGCCGTGAGCAACGTCGTACGTCGTGAGCTCACGCAGCAGGCCCTTACCGGTGCCGGACCAGTGGCCCGCTCCGGTCAGTAGCAGGCGAGCCGCGTCCTGCCACAGCACCGACGTGACGGCCAGCCGCACATCGCCTTCGGCGTCGGACAGGTCGTCCAGCAGGTTCGTGATCATGTAACGCAGGAGATCCAGCTCGTCGGTGGACAGCGGCTTCGGACCGGCTGCCACCTCGGCCAGGTACTCCTGCTTCAGCCGCGCCCCGGACCCGTCCGTGTCCAGCAGTACGACGGACTCGCCGACGAGCCGCATCATCGTGGGCTGGCGTCGCAGCTGGTCCTTGTCGGCGAAGTAACGCAGTGACTTCTCGGTGTGGACGAACAGCTCGACCGGCCACCCGGCGTACTCCAGCGACTTCCGCCGTGGCGCCGGAGGACCGTCCAGCAGGACCGTGATGTCCAGATCGGACGTGGGACCTGCGTCACCGCGCACCACACTCCCGCCGAGCCACGCGGCCCGGGCGTCCGGATACAGCTCGAGAACGAGTTGGCGTGCGAGGTCCATCAGGACAGTGTCAGCCACTGCAGCAGTTCGCGGTACGCATTTGCCGGCGGGATGTGGCCGCCACCCGGTCGGGCAGCAGCGCCGCGCACGCCAGCGCGTGCGGCCCGCCTCCGGAGCCTCCGGTGACCGCGAAGCGATCCCATCCGAGCGAGTCGGCGAGCGCGGCCGCGTCGGACGCCACGGAGGCCACCGATCGGCCCGGTTGCCGTGTCGATCCGCCGTACCCGGGCCGGTCCGGCATCACCATCCACAGTCCGGACGCTTCGATGGTCGCGACCACCTCCGGCCGCTTCCACCGGGTGCTCGGCGTGCCGCCGAGCGACAGGGCGGGGACGCCGCCGGCCGTGCCGTAGACCGCGTACATGAGCATCCGGTCGCCGATCCGCACCATCTGATCCACCTGCGGAGCGTAACCGTCCGGGAGCACCTAACCGAATGCACAGTTAACAGCCAGACATTCTCGGGATTCGAGATGCGTGCGGCGTGGTGGGAGGATGCCGCCTAGGTTTTGTCGGCCATCACGGATCACTGTGATTCGAACCTGTCAGGAGTGCTTGTGAGTTCCTCGGTCGCCGGGACCGTATCGCCCACCCGGCAAGCGATGCGCCGGTTCCGGCGGGACCGTAGTGCGCGGATCGGCCTCGTCCTGGTCACCCTGCTGATCGTGATCGCCGCGGCCGCGCCGTTGCTGGTGCGACTCGCCGGTCAGGACGCCACGACGTACCACATCGACCTGCTCGACCCGGCGCGCGGCAACGCGCCCCGCGGCCCGGTCGGAGGTGCGAGCGGCACCCACTGGTTCGGGGTGGAGCCGCTGACCGGCCGCGACCTGTTCGCGATCACGGTCCTCGGCCTGCGGACGTCGTTGTTCATCGCGGTCGTGGTCACGCTGATCACCACCGTCGTCGGCACCCTCGCGGGGATCAGCGCGGCGTACTTCGGCGGCTGGTACGACGCGGTGCTGTCGCGGCTGCTCGACTTCCTGTTCGGCTTCCCGCAGCTGGTCTTCATGATTGCCCTCGGCATCGTTGTGCCGGCCCGGTTCCCGCGCTGGCTGCTGCTGATCCTGGTGCTCAGCCTGTTCGGTTGGGCGGGCCTCGCGCGGCTGATCCGCAACCAGGCCCGGTCACTGGTCGCCCGGGAGTTCGTCGAGGCGGCGCGCAGCGTCGGGTCCAGCGGCTGGATGGTGATCACCCGCGAGCTCCTGCCGAACCTGATCGGCCCGGTGCTCGTGGTCGCCACCCTCGCGATCCCGGGGTACATCGGCGCCGAGGCGGCGCTGTCCTTCCTCGGCGTCGGCGTCCCGCCGCCGACACCGAGTCTCGGGCGGTCGATCTCGGACTCGATCGCCTGGGTGTACACCGGCGCGGACCCGTGGTTCCTGCTGTTCCCGGGCACGATGCTGTTCTTCGCCGTGCTCGGTTTCACGTTGCTCGGCGACGGCGTCCGGGACGCGTTCGACGTCCGGCTGCGGAGGACGAGCTGATGCCCGGCCTCGTCTGGTTCGTGACGCGGCGCCTGGCCGCCGCCCTGATCGTGATGCTCGCGCTGAGCCTCGCCGTCTACCTGATCTTCTACGCGATCCCCGCCGACCCGGCACATCTGGCCTGCGGCAAGCCCTGTACGCCGGACCGCCTCGAGCAGGCGCGGCACTTCATGCAGCTCGACCAGAGCACCCTGCAGCAGTACCTGAACTTCCTGAAGGGCATCGTCGCCGGCCGTACGTTCGGTGACGGCGCGGCGGCGGTGCAGTGCAACGCGCCCTGCTTCGGGTACTCGTTCCCGCTCGCCCGCCCGGTCACCACGCTGATCTTCGACCGGCTGCCGGTCACCGCGTCGATCGCGCTCGGCGCCGCCGTCCTGTGGCTCCTGCTCGGTGTGTCGCTCGGCGTGATCGCGGCGCTGAACCGCGGCCGCCTCGCCGACCGGCTGGCGATCGGGGTCGCGCTGCTCGGCGTCTCGACCCCGTCGTTCCTGCTCGGCCTGCTCGCGATCCTGGTGTTCGGGTTCTGGCTCAACATGGTCCCGGTCAGCGGCTACGTGCCGCTCACCGAGAGCCCGGTCGACTGGGCCTGGCACCTCATCACGCCCTGGATCGTGCTCGCGATCCTGTCGGCCGCTTCGTACATCCGGCTGACCCGGTCGCAGATGCTCGAGGAGCTCAACCTCGACTACATCACCACGGCCCGCGCGAAGGGCGCCGGCGAGG
Source organism: Kribbella sp. NPDC051936 (assembly GCF_040680955.1). NCBI lineage: Bacteria > Bacillati > Actinomycetota > Actinomycetes > Propionibacteriales > Kribbellaceae > Kribbella > Kribbella sp. NPDC051936. The sequence continues at coordinate 466,802 of NZ_JBFAXS010000004.1, forward strand.
CGCGGGTGGTGCTGACCCACGGGCTGCGCGGTGTGCTGGTCCCGGTCGTCACCCTGTTCGGCCTCGATCTCGGCGCCCTGCTCGGCGGCGCGATCCTGACCGAGAAGGTGTTCAGCATGCAGGGTCTCGGCGACCTGCTGATCACCGCGGTCGGTCAGCTCGACGTGGCCGTGGTCGTCGGTGTCACGCTGTTCTCGGCCTTCCTGATCATCCTCGCGAACCTGGTGGTGGACATAGTGCACGGTGTGCTCGACCCGAGGGTGAGCCATGGCTGAGCCGGTGCTCGAGGTGCACGACCTGAAGGTCACTTTCACGACCGAGGGCGGCCTGGTGCCGGCCGTCGACGGCATCGACTTCGCCGTCGCGCCCGGCGAGACGCTGGCGATCGTCGGCGAGTCCGGATCCGGCAAGAGCGTCAGCTCGGCCGCGGTGATGGGGCTGCTGCCGTCGAACGCCGAGGTCGCCGGCGAGGTGCTGCTCGACGGCCGCGAGCTGAACGGCCTGCCCGCCGACGAGCTGCGCAAGATCCGCGGCAACGACATCGCGATGGTGTTCCAGGACGCCCTGTCCGCGCTCAACCCGTACTACTCCGTCGGCTGGCAGGTCGCCGAGGCGTACCGGCTGCACCACGACGTCTCGAAGAAGGCCGCGCTCCGCCGGGCCGTCGAGATGCTCGACAAGGTCGGCATTCCGGACGCGGCCCGCCGCGCGGACAGCTTCCCGCACGAGTTCTCCGGGGGAATGCGGCAGCGGGTCGTCATTGCTATGGCTCTGGTGAACGACCCGAGAGTGCTGATCGCCGACGAGCCGACGACCGCACTCGACGTCACCGTGCAGGCACAGATCATGCGCCTGCTGGACGACGTCCAGGAGGAGTTCGGGACGGCGCTGATCCTGATCTCGCACGACCTCGGCGTGGTCGCGGAGGTCGCCGACGACGTCCTGGTGATGTACGCCGGGCGCGCGGCCGAGCGCGGCACCGTCCGCGACCTGTTCTTCCGGGCCGCGCACCCCTACAGCCTCGGTCTGCTGGGCGCGATGCCGCGCGTCGACGTACCCCCGAAACCGCGGCTGACCACCATCCCGGGCAGTCCGCCGACGCCGGGGTCGATCACCACCGGGTGCCCGTTCCAGCCACGGTGCGCGTACACGCATCTGGTCGGGGAGCGCTGCGTCACCGAGCGTCCCGAGCTCACCCCGCGTCCCGGCGAGGGCGATCACGAGGCGGCCTGCCACCTGGGACGGAGGCCGTCGGATGTCTGACGAGCTGCTGAACCTCAAGGACGTCAAGAAGTACTTCGGCCTGCGCGGCGTGCCGTGGCAGAAGGCCCAGGCCGTGCGCGCGGTCGACGGCGTCAGTCTCGTCGTCCGCAAGGGCGAGACCGTCGGGCTGGTCGGCGAATCCGGGTCCGGCAAGTCCACCCTGGCCCGGGTCGCGACCCGGCTGCTCGACCCGACCCAGGGCCGGGTCGAGATCGGCGGCAAGGACGTCACCAAGGTCCGGGGCCGCCGGTTGCGGCCGATCCGCCGCCGGGTCCAGATGGTCTTCCAGGACCCCCAGGCCTCGCTGAACCCGCGGCAGTCGGTCGGCACGATCCTGAGTACACCGTTCCGCGCGCAGGGGATCCGGCCGACCCGGGCCCAACTCGTCGAACTGCTCGAACAGGTCGGGCTGTCCGGGCAGCACCTGGAGCGGTATCCGCACGAGTTCTCCGGCGGGCAACGGCAACGGATCGGGATCGCCCGGGCGCTCTCGGTGAAGCCTGACCTGCTGGTCTGCGACGAGCCGGTGTCCGCGCTCGACGTGTCGGTGCAGGCGCAGGTGCTCAACCTGCTCGCCGACCTGCGCGACGAGCTCGGTCTGTCGTACGTCCTGGTCGCCCACGACCTCGCCGTCGTCCGCCAGGTCGCCGACCGGATCGCCGTGATGTACCTCGGCACGATCGTCGAGGAAGGGCCGGCCGCGCAGGTGTACGGCGCGCCGGCCCACCCGTACACGAAGGCGCTGCTGTCCGCCGTGCCGGTGCCGGAGCCGGGAGCCGTCCGCGAGCGGATCGTGCTGACCGGCGACGTCCCGACGCCCGTCGACCCGCCGTCCGGATGCCCCTTCCGGACCCGCTGCTACAAGGCCGAGGACGTCTGCGCGACGAAACGACCCGTGCTCGAACCCGTCAACGGGAATACGGAGCACCGTGCCGCCTGCTACTTCCCTGAGCCCCCCACCTCTGAGAGGACAGAATGAAACGCATAACCCGAGCGGTCGCGGCAGCGGCCGTGCTGGCGCTGGCCGCAGCCGCGTGCAACGCCAACGACAAGTCCAGCAGTGGTGGCGGCAGCACCGCAACCGCCGAACAGGGCGGCACCTGGCACATCCTGACCACCAGCAAGGAGATCAGCCTCGACCCGGCCAAGAGCCAGAACCTGGGGATCAGCTCGATCCACCTGGTGCTCCGCGGCCTGACGTCGTGGAAGACCGAGCAGGGCAAGGCCGCCGAACTGGTGCCGGACCTGGCCACCGACACCGGTCAGGTCAGCGACGGCGGCAAGACCTGGACGTACAAGCTGAAGTCCGGTCTCAAGTACGCCGACGGCTCGCCGATCGTCGCCGGCGACATCAAGTACGGCATCGAGCGCTCCTTCGCGCCGGAGCTGTCGGGCGGTCTGCAGTACCACAAGTCGCTGCTCGTCGGCGGTGACAAGTACACCGGCCCGTACAAGGGCGGCGAGCTGGCCTCCGTCGAGACGCCCGACGACACCACGATCGTGTTCAAGCTCAACAAGCCGTACGGCGACTGGCCGTGGATCGTCAGCATGCCCGCGTTCTCGCCGGTGCCCAAGAAGGCCGACACCGACCCGGCGCACTACGGCGAGAAGCCGGCCGCCAGCGGGCCGTACCAGGTCAAGTCCTACGCGCCCGGCTCCAAGCTCGAACTGGAACGCAACCCGAACTGGGACAAGTCGACCGACCAGGCCCGGACCGGCCTGCCCGACGCGATCGTGCTGGACATGGGCCTGCAGCCCGACGTCGTGAACCAGCGGCTGATCGCCGACGCCGGCGACGACAAGTTCGCCGCAACCACCGGTACGTCGGTCCCGGCCGCGCTGATCCCGACGATCACCGGCAACCCGGCGGTCAAGGCCCGGGTGGCGACCTCGCCGTCCGGCGCGCTGGAGTACCTGGCGATGAACACCAAGCGCCCGGCACTCGCCAACCCGGCGGTGCGCAAGGCGATCGAGTACGCCGTCGACAAGCAGGCCGTCCAGGTCGCCGAGGGCGGACCGGAGTACGGCGGTGAGATCGCATCGACGCTGATCACGCCGGGCATCGACGGTTACAACAAGTACGACCTGTACCAGGCCCCGCCGGCCGGTGACCCGGAGAAGGCCAAGCAGATGCTGGCCGCGGCCGGTGTCAGCAACCTCAACCTGGTGCTCGTCGCCGACAACACGACCGGTCTCAGCGTGGCACAGGCGATCCAGCAGGGTCTGAAGCGGGCCGGCATCACCGTCACCATCAAGCCGCTGGACAGCGAGCCGCTGAGCGACCTGATCACCGGCAACAAGCCGGACTTCGACCTCACTGTCTCGAGCTGGCTGCCGGACTTCCCGAGCGCGATCGGGAACATCCAGCCGCTGTTCGCGTCCTCGGAGATCGGCAACGGCGGATACAACATCTCCCGCTACTCCAACCCGGCCGTCGACTCCGCGATCGCCGCGGCGACCGCTGAATCCGACCGAGGTAAGGCCGCCGGCATGTGGGGCGCCGTCGACAAGCAGATCATGCAGGACGCACCCATCGTCCCGCTGATCTACGCCCGCAACGCGTTCCTGCACGGGTCGAAGGTCCAGAACTTCTACCTGTCCGCCTACCCGCCGTACCCGAACCAGCTGATCGTCGGCCTGAGCAAGTAGCGGTCAGGTCCGGCCTTCGGATTCCTGGGCTTCGAAGAGGGTCGGCTGGGTCTCGGGATCGAGGCCCCAGTCGGCCCTCATCACGGTGTAACCGGCTTTCTGGGCGGCGGCGACGACCTTGGCGTCGTCGTCGACCAGGACGGCCACCGGGCGGTGTTCGGCAAGGCGTTTCAAGCGGCCCAGCTTCATCAGCATCGACGGGCGGCGGTCGGTATTGCCGCGCATGTAGAGCTTGCCGTCGGGGAAGCCGTTGTCTTTCAGCCACTTCTCGGTGTCCCGGCGGAGGCGCTCGGGGCGGCCGGTCAGGTAGACGATCTCGTGGTCCGTGGCGAGTGTCGTCGCGACCGCCAGGCCCTCGTCGAGGACCGCGTCCTCCTTGGCGTGTGCGAAGAAGGAGTCCCAGTCCTTCGGCTTCTGTTCGAGGAAGTGGATCCGTTGACTGGTGTCGGACAGCGTCGCGTCGATGTCCAGTACGGCGTACGGCCGGTCGTCACCCATGCCGCACAGCTTCCCAGGTCGTGCGGTCGGTCGCGTACAGGACCTCCCCGAACTCGGTTCCGGGCAGCGGATCGTCGAAGTGCTCGTGGTACACCTTCTCGAACCGCAGCCCGGACCGCCGCATCACGTCCCGCGACCGGTGGTTGACCGCCATCGTGTCCGCGACCACCCGCTGCACCCCGAGCCCGTTGAACGCGTGCGCGATCAACGCCCGCGTCCCCTCCGTCGCGTACCCCTTGCCCCACGCCGTCCGCAGCAGCCGGTACCCGACGTCCACGGTCCCCGGATCCGCGGTCGGCTGCAGCCCGAACCACCCGACGAACCCGTCCCGCGTCTCGGCCTTGAACGTGCCCAGCCCCGGATGCTCGTCGTACACCTTCAGGATCGCCGGCAGTACGACGTCCTCGATCTCGGAGCGCGGCGTCGGCTGACCGGTCAGGAACCGCATCACCTCAGGATCCGAGTCGAGCTCGACCAGCAGTTCGACGTCGTCCGCCGCAAACCGCCGCAGCACCAGCCGCTCAGTCGTCAGGTACGCATCCACCCTCCGACCCTCTCACTCGTCCTTGAGCACGCACCAACCGTTTCCGGCGCACGAAAATGGTTGATCCGTGCTCGAAGTCGGTTCGGCGGAGCGTCCGGAGTGTGGGCGGTGTAGCGGTTTGTGTGTGTTGGGTTGCGCGGTTGTCGGTGCTGCGGGTTAGCGTTCTCAACGCTATGGGCGAGTCGATCACGTTTCTGCACAGCTCGGACTGGCAGCTGGGGATGATGCGCCGGTTCCTGGGGCCGGACGGCCAGGCCCGGTGGGGTCAGGCGCGGCTGGATGCTGTCGCGCGGATCGGCGAGGTCGCGAAGGACACGGGCGCGGCGTTCGTGGTCGTCACCGGGGACGTGTTCGAGCACAACCAGGTCGAGCGGCAGACGATCCTGCGGGCCTGTGAGGCGCTCAAGCGGATCCCTGTCCCGGTGGTGCTGCTCCCGGGCAACCACGACGCGCTGGAGCCGGGCTCGCTGTGGACGTCGAGCCAGTGGCTCGCGCACGCGCCGGAACACGTGACGGTGCTGACCGAAACGACGCCTTTTCAGATCATGCCGGGGGTCGAGATCGTCGGCGCGCCGTGGCGTTCGCGCCGCCCGCTGTCGGATCCGGCCGCGCCCGGGTACGCCGACCTCCCGCCGGCTGCCGAGACCACGCGGATCCTGCTCGCGCACGGCCAGTTGACGAGCCTGTCCGGCGGCATGTCCGACGTACCGCCGATCGACCAGGCCGCACTCGAGGCCGCGGTCGCGGACGGCCGGCTGCAGTACGTCGGCCTCGGCGACCGGCACTCGACGACCCGGGTCACCGACCGGATCTGGTTCTCCGGGACGCAGGAGGTGACGTCGCCGGAGGAGGACGACCCGGGCAACGTCTTGAAGGTGACGGTCGCCGACGGCGCGATCGACGTCGAGCCGGTGCGGGTCGGCGCCTGGCACATGGTCGACCACCGGGTCGAGTTGTTCGACGAGGAGTCGATCACGGCGCTCGAGGACTGGTTCGCCGAGCTTCCGGACAAGGAGCGGACGTACGTGCGGCTCGCCGGTGACGGCTCGCTGTCGCTCCCGCTGCTGGCCCGGCTGGACACGATCATCGACGCCCAGGGCGAGGTCTTCGCGAGTGTCGAGCGCTGGGTGAAGTTCTGGACCGTGCGCCCGGCGCCGGACGCGGCCGACCTGGAGTCGCTGCAACTCAGCGGCCCGGCCCGGGCCGCGATGGAGGAGCTGCGCCAGGCTCTGGCCGGTGGGGACGAGAGCGCCGGCGCCGCGCTGTCCCTGATGCACCGATTGGCGCGGGACGCGGGATGAGACTGCACAGCTTGGCGCTGCGGGACTTCCGTGGCGTCAAGGACCGCATGGTCCGCTTCCGCGCGCTCGGCACCACCGTGGTGGTCGGCGACAACGAGGTCGGCAAGTCCAGCCTGGTCGAGGCGTTCGGGCTGATCTTCGACCTGCCCGACGACTCGAAGTCGACCCGGATCCGCGACATCCAGCCGGTCGGCCAGGACGTCGGTCCGCAGGTGACCGCCGAGCTGAGCCTCGGCGGCCGGGAGCTGACGTACTCGAAGCGCTGGCTGAAGAACCGCTCGACCGAGCTGACGATCGTCGAGCCCGACGGCCGCCGGCAGTCCTGGACGGGGCGCGAGGCGCACAACGAGGCCGAGCGGCTGTTCCACGAACACGTCGACCCGGTGCTCTGGCAGACCTTGATGGTCAGCCAGGGGCAGTCGTTGGTGCTGCCAACACCGGCCGACGCCGAGCCGTTGATCACCGCGGTGACGGCGGAGTCCGGGACGCCGGTGGACGGTGCGTCGATGCCGCTGGTGACGGCAGTCGAGCACGAGTACCTGCGGTACTGGACGCCCCGCGGCAAGCCGACCGGCGACTTCGCCCGGTCCGCGAAGGCCGTCGCCGCGGCCGAGCTGTCCTGCAAGCAGGCGTTCCAGGCGATGGAGGAGGTCCAGTCCGACATCCGCCGTGCCGAGCGACTGAACCTGGACCTCGACGACGTGACCGGCCGCCTGACCGAACATCTCACCGTCCTCGAGGCACTGCGCGAGCGCAAACAGGCGACCGACGAGATCCTGCTCCGGCGCGACTCGGTCAGGTCGCGGGCGGAGACCGCGCGTGCCCGGCTGGAGAACCACACCCGCACCCGGCTGGAGCGGGAGCGGCTGCTCGACGAGGTCGAGCGCTTCACGAAGTTCGAGGCCGAGCTGGCCGGGCGGCGAGCCGACGCGGAGCTGGTCGCGAAGACCGCGGCCGAGACCGTGCAGGCGGCGGAGGCCGCGCTCGCGGAGGTCGTGGAGCTCAAGGACCTGCGGCGTACCGACGTGCAGACGGCCGAGCGGCGCGTCTCCGACCTGATGGACCGCGCCGAGCTGGACCGGCTGGTCGGGCAGCAGACCGAGCTCGTCGACGTCCGCGCGCGGATCGCGGCCGCGGGCACGATCCTGGACCGGATCAAGGTCGACGACGCGATCGTGGCCGCGCTGGAGGACGCCCGGGCGGCGGTGGTCGAGGCGCGCGCGGCGCTCGCGGCCGGCGTACCGCAGGTGACGGTACGCCGACTCGGCGCCGAGCCCGTGGAGCTGTCGGGGACGGGTCTGGAAGGCAACGCGCCGCCCGAGCTGGGCTTCGACGAGTCGACCGAGGTGCTGGTCTCCGGCGAGCTCTTCGTCGGCGTACCGGGCCAGGTCGAGGTGATCGTTCGGGCCGGTGGCGAGGCGGCGACGCTGCGCGCCCGGGTCGACGACGCCGTACGCCGGGAGAAGGACCTGCTGAAGAAGGCCGGCGTCAAGGACGTCGCCGCGGCGCGGGAGTTGCTACGCAAGGCCGACACCGCGAGCGCCGAGCTGAACGAGGCACGCCGGACCGAGAAGTCGCTGACCGCCGGCGGTGACCCGGGGGAGCGGATCGCGGTGCTGACCGCACGCCTCGGGCCGGACGAGCCTGACGAGCCGGCCGAGAAGCCGGTCGAGGGCGTGCCGGGCCAGATGTCGCTGTTCGAGGAGTTCGCGTCGCCGCACGACACGCTGTTCGACGACTTCGACGGACCCGAGCCTGCGGCTGACGACCTGACCGGCGCGCAGCGGGCGCTCGACGCTGCCAGGGACGGGCTGGCCGAGGTGGAGCGACTGCTGAAGGACGCCGAGTTCGCCGTGGAACAGGCGCGGAAGGCCGCGGACGAAGACCGGTCCGAGGCGCAGAACGCGCGCGCCCGGTCCGAGCTGGCGGGAGAGCGGCTGGCCGCCGCGACCGAGGCGCTGGAGTCGGCGCGGTCGGTGCTCGACGACGAGGCCGTGACGGTGGCAGAGACGGAGGCGACGGCCGAGGTCGAGGCGGTGCTCGAGGAGCTGACCGCCGTCCAGGCCCAGGCCGACGAAGCCGGGGCCGACCGGGTCGCCGACGAGTTGGTGCACGCCCTGGCCGTCGCGAAACGGCTGCAGGACGAGCGCGACCGGCTGCGCGACGCGCTCCGTACGACGGAAGGCCGGCTCGAGCAGTCCGGCCGGGACGGACTCGCGACGCGGCGCGACCTGGCCGAGCTGGAGCTGGCCGCCGTACGGACGGAGCACGACAGCCTGCTGCGGCGCGCGGAAGCGGCACAGCGCGTCCACGAGACGTTGAGCCGGCATCGGGCCGAGGCGCAGACGAAGTACTCCGAGCCGCTGCAGAGCCGGATCGAGTCGCTCGGGCGCAGCGTGTACGGCCCGTCGTTCCGGGTCTGGCTGGACGACGACCTCGCTGTCGCCGAGCGCGAGCTCGACGGTGTCCGGTTGCCGGTCGAGGCGTTGTCGACGGGCGCTCAGGAGCAGCTGGCGATCATCACCCGGCTGGCGATCAGCCACCTGGTCAGCACCGGCGAGGGCAGCGTGCCGGTGATCTTCGACGACGCCCTCGGCTGGTCCGACAAGGCCCGCCTCCGCGACATGGGCGCCCTCCTCGGCCGCGCCGGCGACCACGGCCAGATCATCGTCCTGACCTGCATGCCGGACCGCTACGAATACGTCCCGAAGGCCACGTTCATCACGCTGGACGGATGATCCGCTCCGGGGCGGAGTAGAGGACGCAGCGGTCGCCGCGGGTGAAGCCTGCCAGCGTGATGTTGAACTGGCGGGCGAGGTCGACGGCGAGGCTTGACGGGGCGCCGACGGCGACGACCATGCCGAGGCCGGCGGCGACGGCCTTCTGGACGATCTCGTAGCCGGCCCGACCGCTCACGGTGAGGACGAGGCCCTTGCGGCTGTGCTGGTTGAGGACGGTCCAGCCGACGACCTTGTCGACCGCGTTGTGCCGGCCGATGTCCTCCTTCACCACGACCTTGCCGCCGTCCGCGGTGAACAGGCCCGCGGCGTGCAGACCCCCGGTGCGGCTGAACATCGGCTGCGCTTCGCGGAGCAGATCGGGCAGCCGGCGTACGACGTCGACCGGGACCTCGACCGGGTCCACGGGGTCGTAGTGGCGCTCGGCGAGTTCGTTGAGGCTCTGCTGGCCGCAGACACCGCAGGCCGCGGACGTCACGCCGTACCGCTGGGGCGGGTCGCGGTCCGGGGGACCGTCGAAGGTGACCGTGACGGTGTTGAACTGCTGCTCGCGGGTCAGCGTGACATCGGTGCAGTAGGCAACGGTCCGGATCGCGTCCGGGCGGACCGCGAAGCCCTCGCCGAGACAGAACCCGGCGGCGAGCTCGAAGTCGGAGCCGGGGGTGCGCATCGTCACGACCAGCGGCTCCGGCGACCGGCCCGGCCACTCCAGGCGCAGCTCCAGCGGCTCCTCGGTGCTGACGACGTCCTCGCGCCGCGACGTGCGGTCACCGTCGAGCACCTCGACCTTGAACCTGCTGGTGGGAGCCTTCGTCATACCTCCACGGTAGGCCAGCCGCGTCGTACGGCGAGCCAGTCCAGGAATGTCCATGCGAAGAGACGCTGGTGGTCGCGCAGAGCCGGGGTGCAGCCGGGTGGGGGTGGGGCGTCGGTGTTCTTCATCATGTACGCCGCGATCACGGCCACCAGGCAGTCGAGATGATCCTTCGGTACGTCCGCGGTGAGCGGGCTGCGGGTGACGGCGGTGAACGTGTCGATGCCGTGGTGCTGGGCAATCGGCAGCAGGCCGACCCAGTCCACCCAGCGCGGACCGAGGGTCAGCCAGTTCCAATCGACGACCCAGCAGGTGCCCGCGTCGTCGATCAGCAGATTGTCCGGGCGCAGGTCGGAGTGCGTCGCCGAGTCGCCGGAGAGCGCCTCCGGTGCGAGAGTTGCCAGCTCCGCGAGCTCAGGCAGCACACGCGGCAGCCAGCTCTGCAGGCCGATCGGCATCTCCCGCTCACCCGCCAGAATCTGCGCCGGGACACCCACGTCGTCCCCGACCAGCTCCGCGAACGGACTTAACCCGTCCAGCGGACTCGGCCTGAGTGCGTCAGCCATCCCCTCACAAGCAGCAGTAACCCGCCCGAAGTCCCCGACCGTCCAAGGAGTCCCCGGCATCCGTCCCTCAACCCACTCCGACACCACAGCAAACCACCGCGTCCCGTCGCCGCCGGGAAGAGCTGCAGCCGGGCCCGAGGCCGGGCCGGAGGCCGAGGTCGGCTCCGAGGCCGGGGACGACGGCGACGAGGCGGTGTCGCCGTGCGGGTGAGCACCTGCTCGCTCGCCATGCGGTCGAGCCTGTGCTTGCTTGCCGTCGGCGAAGCCGGCCGGGTTGGGTGTGTGGGCCGTGGTGACGATCGCGGGCGCTCTCACGGAAGGCGGAAGCTGTGGGACGACCTCGGCCTCGCGCTGGTACGCCTCGTAGGCGTGCAGCCCTTCCGGTGCCGCCTTGATGAAGACTCGGCGATTGTCCGCCAGCCGCGCGCGGGCCGCGAAGCCGCCGGTGAAACCCGATGACACCGGCTTGGCCACGGAAGTGATCTCCGTGCCGAGGGCAACCGCGAGAGCTTCGTGCAGGGCGGGCGGCAGCGAGTCCCAGCCCGGGCGCAGCGAGGTGGCGGAGTAGTCGACGTCGGGGGCGCGGCTCATGTCCACAAACCTTAGAAGCGCGGGAGCGGCGGCGCGCGTGGTTTAGCGTGCGGGCTGTGAGCGGATCCGTGGTGCTGCAGGTGCTCGACCTGATCGGGATTTTCGTGTTCGGGATCACCGGCGCGCTGGTCGGCGTACGCAAGAAGCTGGACGTGTTCGGGATCGAGGTGCTGGCACTGGTCACCGGGCTCGGCGGCGGCTTCATCCGGGACGTGCTGATCGGCCAGGCGCCGCCGGCCGCGCTCCGGGACTGGCGGTACCTGGTGGTTCCGATCGTGGCCGGTCTGCTGACGTTCTTCCTGCACCCGGGTATCGGCCGTGTCGAGCGGCTGGTGAACATCTTCGACGCGGCCGGTCTTGCCCTGTTCTGCGTGACCGGGGCACTGAAGGCGATCGAGTTCGGCCTGTCGCCGATCTCCGCGGCACTCCTCGGAGTGCTCTCGGGCATCGGCGGCGGAGTGCTGCGCGACGTGCTCAGCGGCCGCGTCCCGGTCGTCCTGCGCTCCGAGATCTACGCCACCCCGGCGCTCCTGGGGGCCGCCATCGTGGTCATCGCGTCCGCGCTGGACTACCACGCCCTGTGGATCCCGATCGCCGCCGCCGTCACCTGCTTCGCGATCCGGCTGGTCGCGATCCGCCGCGGCTGGAACGCCCCGCTACCCCGCAATCCGTGACGGCGCAGCCCAGCCGTTGACCACGGCAACGAGCTCGAGATAGCGCTCCCAGCGTGGATCCACGGCGCGGCGTAGTGCGATCAGCCGCCCGCGGTACGCCGGGTCGGCGCGCAGCGGGTCGTCGGTGCGCTGGCTCGCGAGCGCCTGGTAGCCGGTCGCCAGGCGGCGCACCGACGTACGGAAGTCGTCGTCGGACACCAGTCTGGTGATCTCCGACCAGGCGGCGAGCTGGGTGGCGTCGGCGTCCTCGGGCAGCACCGGGGTGAGGTTCTGGTGGATCGCTTGGTCGACGCCTCGGAGCGTCGCGCTGAGGAAGTCTGCGATCAGCGCGCGGCGGTCCTGCTCGGACTGTTCGGTCATGAGGTCAAGGTCCTTCGGTTCGGGATGTCGGGCGAGGACCGTGAGCAGGGCGTGCTGCCGGCGTAGCGTCTGGATCTGGATCGCCAATGCCTCCGCATGGGTGGCGGCGACGTCGGCGAGTGAGCGCTCGTCCCGCAGCACGGCGCCGATCGTCGGCAGATCCAGGTCCAGGGCCCGCAACGTCCGGATCAGCCGTAGTCGGGCGACGGCTGTGTCGTCGTACCGCCGGTGGCCGGCCGCAGTCCGCCGGGACGTCAGCAACCCGAGGTCGGAGTAGTGCCGCACGGCCTTCACCGACACCCCGGCGAGCCGCGCCGCAGCCCCGATCGAGTGGTCCATGCCCACTACCCAAACACCTCCAGTAACAGGAGATGCAAGCCTAGTTGTGGGCGAAGCGTTCCTTCGGGCGGGCGAAGGTGATGGAGACCGCGGCGACGAGCGCGCAGGCGATCCCGACGCCGAACGGGACCCAGTACGCGTCCGACGGGCCCCACACGTCGACCGCGTGGCCGGCGGCCGCGTTGCCCGGGGCGACGCCGAGCAGGATGCCGGTGACGGTCCACGTGATCGCTTCGGTCAGTCGCTCCGGAGGCACCCACTCCTCGACACACGCGGTGACCGCGACCATCGTCGGAGCGATCGTCATGCCGCAGCAGAAGAGCACCGCACCGAGCAGCCAGATGCTGTCGACCCAGGGGAGCGGCGCGAGCGTGATCGCGAGCGCGACCGTGCCGAGCAGCAGCCGGCGCTCGACCGGCGCCCGCCAGTGCACCGAGCCGTACCAGAGCCCGGCCAGCAGGCTGCCGAACGCCCAGACCGCGAGTACGACGCCGGACAGCCCGGCCTGTCCCTTCTCGGTGGTGAACGCCACGGTGATCACCTCGGCGCCGCCGAGAGTCGCGCCGAGACCCAGACCGATCAAGCTGAGCAGCATGATCGACAGCCAGGGGAGTGGCGCCTGCTCGTGGCCGTTCGCCTTGCCACGGCCAGGCGGATCGGATGCGCGCAGCAACGCCAGCCAGATACCACCAGCCAGTCCCAATACGCCGGCCGCCGACAGAGCGGCGTACGGGCTCACCTGCGTCGCCAGCGCGGTGACGAGGACAGGGCCGACGATGAACACCACCTCGTCGCCGACAGCCTCCAGTGCGAAGGCCGTCTGCAGTGCGCGACCACGGCCCAGCAAGTGCGTCCAGCGGGCCCGCACGAACGAGCCGACCTGCGGCCGCATGCCACCGGCGATGAACGACAGCACGTAGAGCACCCAGACAGCAGCGTCGGCGCGGACCGCGACCAGCAGTGCGGCCAGAGCGACCGTGCAGGTCACTGAGCCGATCAGGATCAGCCCGCGCTGACCGAAGCGGTCGACGAGGCGTCCCTGGACCGGACCGGTCAGCGCACCCGCGATCACGGCCACGCCGGAGACCGCGCCGGCCAGACCGTACGAACCGCTCTCCTGGGCGATCAGGATGACGATGCCGAGGCCGATCATCGAGATCGGCATGCGCCCGAGGATCCCGGCGGCGAAGAAGGCGCCGGCACCGGGACGGCGCATGAGGTGAACGTAGGGCTTGAGCATGAGAGACCGGGAGCAGCTTAGCTTCCGGCCGTCTGAGAAGCTTGGAATATGTCGCCAGCCGCACCTCCCTACGACGCTGTGCTGTTGCTCTCGTTCGGCGGGCCCGAGAAGCCCGAGGACGTGTTGCCCTTCCTGCAGAACGTGACCCGCGGCCGCGGGATCCCCGACGAGCGCCTGAAAGAGGTCGGCGAGCACTACTACTCGTTCGGCGGCCGGAGCCCGATCAACGACCAGAACCGGGCGCTGCTGAAGGCGCTGCGGGCGTCGTTCGACGAGATCGGGCTGGACCTGCCGATCTACTGGGGCAACCGCAACTGGGCGCCGTACCTGACCGACACGATGCGTGAGATGGCCGCCGACGGCATCCGGCGCGCCGTGGTGATCGTCACGTCGGCCTACCCGTCGTACTCCGGCTGCCGGCAGTACCGGGAGAACCTCGAGGACGCCGCCCGCGAGGTCCCGGACGCGCCGCGGATCGACAAGCTCCGGCACTACGCGAACCACCCCGGCTTCGTCGGCGCGTTCGTCGAGTCGACCGCCGACGCGCTGAGCACGCTCCCGGACGGCGCCGCGATCGCGTACGTCACGCACTCGATCCCGACCGCGATGAACGCGACCAGCGGCCCGGACGGCGACGGGTACGTCAGCTGGCACCTGGACGTCGCCGCGTCGATCACCGCGGAGCTCGAGCGCCGCACCGGGCAGACCCGGCGGACCGACCTCGTCTACTGCTCGCGGTCCGGGCCGCCGCAGGTGCCCTGGCTCGAGCCGGACGTGAACGACCACCTGGAGGCGCTGGCCGCCGAGGGCGTGCCCGGTGTGGCCGTCGTACCGATCGGGTTCGTCAGCGACCACATGGAGGTCATCTACGACCTCGACACCGAGGCCGCGGCGACGGCCGAGAAGCTCCGGCTGCCGATGGCCCGGGCCGCGACGCCGGGGACCGACGAGCGGTTCGTCACGATGCTCCGCGACCTCGTGCTCGAGCGGGCGGCGGCCGAGCGTGGCGAGCAGCCGGCCCGGCCCTGCGTCGGCGAGCTCGGCCCCGGCTGGGACGACTGCCGCCGCGACTGCTGCCCACCGCTCCGCCGACCCACCCCAGCTAAGGAAGCTGTATGACGTCTTCAGATGAGCTGTTGAAGCTTGCGGTCGACGTGGCGGAGGAGGCGGCGCACCTGATCGTCGAACGCCGCCGCGGCACGGTCACCGTCGCCGACACCAAGAGCACCGTCACCGACGTGGTCACGGCGGTGGACCGCGAGTCCGAGGAACTGATCCGGGCCCGGATCCTGCAGGCCCGGCCGGACGACTCGTTCCTCGGCGAGGAGGGCGACGACGTGGTCGGCACCAGCGGTGTGCGCTGGGTGGTCGACCCGATCGACGGCACCGTCAACTATCTCTACGACCTCCCGACGTACGCCGTCTCGATCGCGGTGGAGTACGGCGGGGAGACCGTCGCCGGGGTGGTCGTGGACGCGCCGAAGGGCGAGGTGTTCACGGCGACGAAGGGCGGTGGGGCGTTCGCCGACGGACGGCCGATCCAGGTGTCGGGTGCGACCGAGCTGGGTCAGGCACTGGTCGGGACCGGTTTCGGGTACGACCCGGCCCGCCGGCAGGTTCAGGCCGAGGTGATCCAGCACCTGATCACCAAGGTCCGCGACATCCGCCGGATCGGGGTCGGGGCGATCGACCTGTGCTACGTCGCCTGCGGCCGGCTGGACGTGGTGTACGAACGCGGCCTGAACCCGTGGGACTACGGCGCCGGGGCGCTGATCGCGGCCGAGGCCGGCGCCCGCATCGGCGGGCTGAACGGCGCGCCGGTGTCGCCGGAGATGTCGATCGCGGCCACGCCGGCGCTGTTCGAGCCGTTCCACGCGTTACTCGCCGCAGCCGACCCGTTGCGCGCGTAGCTGCCGGAGAGTGCTCGTTTCTGCGCACTAGTGCGCACTAACGAGCATTCTGCTGTTCGGTCCTGACATTTGTGGCGACACGCGGGCCACACCATGGACCCAGTCGTGCATTGCGGACCTTTATAAGGCACAATCCCGTCCTCGGGAACGGTGTTTGCCGGTCCCGGCCTGGCTGTCAAGGGTTTCGGGGGACGAAAGTTCGGCGCGGTGCTCCGACGCGGAATTTCTCGGCCGCTCCACCCGTTCAAGGGCTCAGCAGGCAACACCACGGGTACGAAGAGGGCAGGGAAACACCATGGCGACTGATTACGACGCCCCGCGCAAGACGGACGAGGACGCTTCCGAAGAGTCGATCGAGGAGCTCAAGACACGCCGTCACGACAAGAACTCCGGCAAGGTCGACGAGGACGAGGCCGAGGCCGCGGAGAGCTTCGAGCTGCCCGGCGCGGACCTGAGTCACGAGGAGCTGGCGGTCCGGGTCCTCCCGCGCCAAGCCGACGAGTTCACCTGTTCGAGCTGCTTCCTGGTTCACCACCGCAGCCAGCTCGCCGAAACGAAGAACGGGCAGCTGATCTGCCGCGACTGCGCAGCCTGACACCAGCGCGCCCTACTTCGCACAACGAACAGCGGGACCGTCCCACTCCGGTGGGAGGTCCCGCTGTTGTGCGTTCGGACTCAGTCCTCTTTCTTGACCAGCCCGGTGTCGGTGCCTCTGATCAGGCGACCGGCGACCGAGTCCTGGACGTAGCCGGGCGGTGCGTGGCCCGTGCTCTTCAGGTAGTACGCCGCGGCGCGGCGCTCCGCGAACAGCTTCGCAGCTGCGGCGGCCGCGGCACTGGCGGCAGCCCAGGTCATGACCTCCAGGTACTCGCCCTGGCCGTCCTTGGGCGGCTTCCCGCCCGATCCCAGCTTCCAGGCCGTGCTGACCGCCTTGCTCGCGGCCAGGCCCACCACGATCGTGAAGGCGGCCTGCACCAGCTTCCAGCCGATCTTCGCTCCGACCACTGCACCCTCCTAGGACGACTGCTGACGTCAGGATCTTCCCACGCTGTGCCCGCTCAGGGCGGCAGCCAATCGGTCGGGGTGGCGGGTGGCGACCACCCAGTACGGCGCCGGGTCGGCCGGATCGGTGATCTGCACCCGGACGGCCCCGCGAAGGTAGCTGCGCAGGACGAGGAACGCGTTCGGGTCGCAGTCCCGCCCGAACGCGTGCCGGGCGTCGTCGCCGGTCAGCGCCTCGACCGCGCCCAGGTACGCGCGGTCGATCTCGGCACGCCCGGCCTTGAACCGCTTGTCGTCGACCTCGACCCGCGCGCCGCCGTACCGCAGGAACAGCGCCAGCAGCAGGACGGCGGCGAGCCCGCCGACGATCGCGCCCGCGGCCGTCCCGACCGGCACGGCGACGATGACGAACAGCGTGACCACAGCGGCGGCGGCGATGATCCACCACGACACCGGCACCCGCAGACTCTCGCGATACTTGCTTTGTTCCAGGCCCACAGGACCAGCCTGGCACGTGGACCGTCCGGCGCGCTCGATAGGGTCGCCTCTCGTGACCGAGGTACTCATCCAGCGACTCGACCCCGACCTGCCGCTCCCGTCGTACGCGCATCCCGGCGACGCCGGCGCGGACCTGGTGGCGGCCGCCGACCTCACCCTGAAGCCGGGGGAGCGCGGCCTGGTCGGCACCGGGATCGCCATCGCCCTGCAGGACGGGTACGCCGCGTTCGTGCACCCGCGCTCCGGGCTGGCCGCGAAGCACGGCGTCTCGATCGTGAACGCCCCCGGCACCGTCGACGCCGGGTACCGGGGTGAGATCAAGATCAACCTGATCAACCTGGACCCGCGCGCCGAGGTGACGATCCGCCGCGGCGACCGGATCGCGCAGCTCGTCGTCCAGCAGGTGGAGAAGGCCCGCTTCGTCGAGGTGACCGCGCTGCCCGGCTCCGCACGGGGTGACGGGGGACACGGGTCGACCGGCGGTTTCGGCGATGTGACACGCTGAGCAGGTGCATCCGTTGACCTGTCGGATGCGCGAGACTACGGCGGCCGCAATCAACCAAGGAAGTAGGCAACAGCTGTGATCTTCCGCCGCAAGGGCAAGAACGACGAGCCCGAGACGAGCGAGACCCTCGAGGAGGCCGGTGCGGCGGACGTCCGCGCCGAGGGCCCGTACGACTCGAGTGAGGTCGACGCCGCCGAGCTGGAGGCGGAGGACCGGATCGATCTGGGCGCGCTGGTCGTCACCGGCAGGCCCGGTATGGAGCTCGGCCTGCAGGTGGACGAGCAGAGCGGCGTCGTCCAGGCGGTGCTGCTGATGCTCGACGACTCCGCCCTGGAACTGCGCGCGTTCGCGGCGCCGAAGACCACCGGCATCTGGAACGAGGTCCGCCAGGAGATCGCCGCCGAGGCCGCCCGGATGGGTGGTACGGCGACCGAGACCGACGGCCCGTTCGGCACCGAGCTGGTCCTGGTCGTCCCGGTCGAGGACCCGGAGGGACAGGTGTTCAGCCAGACCTCCCGGGTGATCGGTGTGGACGGCCCGCGCTGGCTGCTCCGCGGCACGGTGCTCGGCCGCGCCGCCGTCGAGCCGGACGCCGCCGAGCCGATGGAGGCGACGCTGCGCAACGTCGTCGTGGTCCGCGGGAACGAGCCGATGGCGGTCCGCGAGTCGCTGCCGCTGCAGTTGCCGCCGGGCGCCGAACCGAACGCGCCCGAAGAGGTCTGAGCGGACTACACTCGACGACATGGGTAGCAACAAACCCGCGGGGCTGTGGAAGCGTGCGTTCCGTGGGCTGGCCGGAGACCGTGACCAGCAGGACGCGGAGGTCCTCCAGGACTTCGCGCAGGACTGCGGCGCGCGGTCCATCACCGGTTGCCACGACCGCGAACTGGTCACGCTGTACGGCACGCTGCGCACCATCACGTTCAGCCCGCGCGGCGGCGTACCTGCACTGGAGGGTGAGTTGTACGACGGCACCGGCACGGTGAAGCTGATCTGGCTCGGCCGCCGCAAGATCGGCGGCATCCACGCCGGCTCGGAGCTGATCGCCTCCGGCCGGATCGGCGTCGTCGACGGCGACCGGGTGATGTTCAACCCGCGGTACGAGCTGCGTCCCCAGGCTGCTCATGGCTGAGCCGACGTCCCGCCGGGACCAGGTCGAGGACGATCTGCAGGAGAAGCTGGTCGAGATCCTGCAGCCCGAGGTCGAGGCGGCCGCCACCCAGGCCGCGCAAGAGGAGCAGCCGCCGAAGTCCACCGACAAGGACTTCTTCCACGCGCTCGGCGGCTGGGGTGCGCTGCTCGACATCGGCCTGCCGTGGATCGCGTTCCTGGTCGCGTACGCCGTCACCGATCACAAGCTGCAGCTCTCGCTGATCATCGCCGTCGGACTGGCCGCGGCGCTCGCGGTGGTGCGGCTGATCCGTCGGCAAGCCCTGCGGAACGTGTTCGGCGGCTTCATCGGCGTACTGATCTCGGCCTGGGTCGCGAACCGCACCGGCAACGCCAAGGACTTCTATGTCCCCGGCCTGCTCACCAACCTCGGCTACGGCCTGCTGTACCTGATCACGGTCCTGATCCGCTGGCCCCTGTTCGGCGTCCTGTACGGCGTGATCACCCAGACCGGCACTGCCTGGCGGCGCGATCCTGACCTGCTCAAGGGCTTCTCCCGTGCCACCCTGGTCTTCGTCGGCCTGTTCGCGATCCGCCTGATCGTCCAGGTCCCGCTGTACTTCACCGGCAGCCTGAACGCGCTCGGCATCGCGAAGATCGGCCTGGGGCTGCCCTTCTATGCGCTGGCGATCTGGCTCGCCTACGCCGTCCTTCGCGGTTCCATGCCCGCCGAGAAGTGGGCCGAGGCCCGCGACAGCATCACCCACCTGCTGCGGGGCAACAAGAAGTAGCCGCGGTGTCACAAGGATGACGTGGCGAGAACAGGCCACAGTTATCCGCTGAACGCTCCGCGTCCGGGTGCCTACGATTTCGCGACTTTGTTCGCACGAATCCTGTGAGGCACTCGTGACACCACGCCTTGGCCGTGGGTCCGGGCCGGCCGCTGCCTGTATGGCAGTTGTCGTCCTGGCCGCGACCTTGACCGGCGGCCCCGCCGCCGCTGCCCAACCCGGCACCACCCCTTCAACGCCTTCCAAGATCGCGCCGGCTGCCAAGCCGGTCGCGGGAAGCGTCACCCTGGTCACCGGTGACAAGGTGACACTGTCCGTCGGAGCAGATGGCAAGCAGAACGTGACCGTGACCGGCCCCGACGGCCGGCTCGCGGACAACGACGTACACGTCGACGGCGGCGACACCTACGTGTATCCGCGCTCGGCCGGCCGCTACCTGGCCGCGAAGCTCCTGGACGACGACCTGTTCAACGTCACCAGGCTGGTGGCCGATGGGTACGGCGACCAGGTGCCGTTGATCGTCACCTACACCGACGCCGCGGCGCGTTCGCGGACTCAGCAGGTGCCGGCCGGTGCCCGCCGGCAGCGCACGCTGGACAGCATCCACGGCGCCGCGATGGTCACCGACGGAACGGCCGGCTTCTGGCACTCGCTGACCGCGGGCTCCACCGCGCGGTCGCAGACGCCGGCGCTGTCCGGCGGCATCGCCAAGGTCTGGCTGGACGGCAAGGTCAAGGCCGACCTCGCCGACAGCACCGCGCAGATCGGCGCGCCCGAGGTGTGGCAGGGCGGCAACACCGGCCAGCGCGTCGACGTCGCGGTCCTGGACACCGGGGTCGATCTGGAGCACCCCGACCTTGACGACCGGGTCACCGCGTCGGCCAGCTTCGTCCCCGGCGAGGACGTCACCGACCGGCAGGGGCACGGTACGCACGTCGCCTCGACGATCGCCGGCACCGGCGACGCCTCCGGCGGTGTGGAGCGCGGTGTCGCGCCCGGCGCCCGGCTGCACGTCGGCAAGGTGCTGAACAACGAGGGCGGCGGCCAGGAGTCCTGGATCATCGCGGGCATGGAGTGGGCCGCCCGCGACCAGCACGCCAAGGTGATCAGCATGAGCCTGGGTGGCAGTCCCACGGACGGCACCGACCCGATGAGCCAGGCACTGAACACGCTCTCGGCCGAGACCGGGGCCCTCTTCACCGTGGCCGCCGGCAACGCCGGACCCGGGTTCTACACCGTCGGATCGCCGGGGGCCGCGGACGCCGCGCTGACCGTCGGTGCGGTCGACGCCGCCGACAACCTGGCCGACTTCTCCAGTTGGGGACCGCGTCTCGGTGACGGCGGGCTGAAGCCCGAGATCACCGCGCCCGGGGTCGCGATCCTGGCGGCCCGCTCGCAGTACGCCGCCGAAGGCTCCGGGTACTACCAGGAGCTCAGCGGTACGTCGATGGCGACGCCGCACGTCGCCGGCGCGGCGGCCCTGCTCGCTGCACAACACCCGGACTGGTCGGGCCAGCAGCTGAAAGACGCTCTGGTGAGCAACGCCAGGCCCACGCCGCAGTACCTGCCGTACAAGGCCGGAAACGGTCGTCTCGACATCGCGGCGAGCAGCAAGTCACCGCTCTCCGCGACGGCCTCGGCGTACTCCGATTATCACACTTGGCCGGTGCCGGCGGGGGAGAAGGTGGTCAAGGAGATCACCTACACGAACGATGGTGACACCGACGCCACACTCGAGCTCTCGACCCAGGTCGACGAGGCTCCGGCGGGCCTGTTCACGCTTTCGGCGTCGAGGGTCACCGTGCCGGCACACGGTACGGCGAGTGTGACGCTCACCGCCGCGGTCGACCTGTTACCGGTCGACAAGCAACTGTCCGGCCGGCTCGTCGCGGTCGACGCCGCGAATCACCGCCAGCTCGGGACGCTGATCGGGATCGGCGGGGAGGGCGAGCGCCATGTACTCACGCTGAATGCCAAGGACCGGTCCGGGCGGCCGCTGGCCGGTGACGCGATCCTGATCGGGCGGGGCAGCTACGGCCAGTTCACGGTCGGCGAGGAGGGTGTGCAGTTGCGGCTCCCGGCCGGCGACTACACGACCTGGCTGACCGCCGACGTCGAAGGTACCCACGGGCCGAGCAGCAAGGGCCTCGCCGTTCTCAGCCTGGTCGACATCCACCTCGACCAGGACCGGACGGCGACGTACGACGCGCGCCAGGCTCGCCCGTTGAAGAGCACGGCGCCCCAGGCCACCACGCTCGGCGAGGTGCGGGTCAACACGTACCGCGACTTCGGCCGGGACTTCTCGGTGGGCTCCTCGCGCTGGCCGGACCCCAGCTACGACAGCGCGTGGGTGCTGCCGACGCAGAAGGTGACCGACGGCTCGTTCGTGGCCGGCGCGCGCTGGCGGCTCGAACAGCCCGCGCTCACACTCGGCTCGTACGACGACGTGCGCGTCCGGCGGGCTGCTACGCCGCTGCCGAAGGGCCGCCACGATCTGGAGGCCGTGTACGTCGGGGACGGGTCCGCGGCCGCGACGCGCGGCGTGGACCGCCGGGGCAAGGCCGTGGTGGTCCGGCGGAGCGACGCCGTGTCGCTGCAGGACCAGGCGGCGGCAGCGGCCGAGGCCGGCGCGAAGCTGCTCGTGGTGGTGAACGACGGGGTCGGGAAGCTCGACCCGTGGGTGGACTCGATCTGGGCGCCGGCGCCGCCGCCGCTCACGATCGCGACGCTGACCCGGGACGAGGGCGAGCGCCTGATCACCGCACTGCGGCAGGGCCGGCAGCACACACTCACCGCCGACTCGAACCCGGTGACGGCCTACCAGTACGACCTGTCGCACTTCGCCGATCACGTCCCGGCGGACCCGACGTACCGGCCTGGTCCGCGGGACCTCGCCCGACTCGACGTTGCCTATCGCAACTTCCGCCCGGGCGACGGTGTCGAGAACCGGTACGACGTGTGGAACGGAGACTGGGAATCGAGCATGAACAGCTGGGGGATGCCGGTCGCCGGGACGCGGACCGACTGGGTGACCGCCGGGGTGCAGTACCAGGCCAGTGCCCAGATCCTGCGCGAGATCCAGCAGGTCGAACCGGGCTGGACGAGTTACCGGGCCGGGAGCCGAACGCCGATCCAGTGGTTCGGGCCGATCCAGCGACCGTGGCTGGCGAAGGGATACTCGCCGGTCCGCAGCGGTGACCAGCTGACCGCTGTGTCGCCCGGCTGGGGCACCGGGCCGGTCATCGGTACCGCGCAGGGCAACTGGGATCTCACCCAGCAGCTCAGCCTGTACCAAGGCGATCAACTGGTGAAGCAGGAGCAGCGGGACCAGCTGACCGCGACCGGCCTGAGCCCTGACCGGCTGCCGTACCGGCTGGTCGCCGAGAACACCCGGGGCACCTACCCGAACCCGTTCTCGACCTCGACCCGCACCGAGTGGGGGTTCACCTCTACCGCGTCGGACGAGGCGATCAGTGAGTCGCTGATCCAGCTGCACTACGCCGTCGACGTGGATGCCGACGGCCGGGCGGGCCGGACGGCAGAACTCGGCGTCACGCCACGCTGGTCCGAGACGTCGTCGGCGCTCGGTATCCGTAGGCCGACGGTCGACGTGTCGTACGACGACGGCAAGACGTGGCGGCGCGCCGAGGTACGTCGTACCACTGCCAGTTGGAGCATCCGGCTGGACGCGCCTCGGTCCGCACAGTTCGTGACGTTGCGGACGCGGGCCGAGGACGGAGCGGGCCACACTGTCGACCAGGAGATCGTGCGGGCCTTCGGTTTGCGGTGATACAGAACGGGAGCCGGGCTCTGGCCCGGCTCCCGTTACTCCGCCTTGTGGTGGTGGTGGGGGGAGAGCATCGCCTCGAGCTGTTCCTCGGTCTCGTCGGCGGCGACGAAGAGAAGCTCGTCGTTGAGCTCGAGCGTGCCTTCGGGGTCCGGACGCAGCACGCGGCCCTCGCGCAGGATCACGACCAGCGCCGTGTCGAGCGGCCAGTCGACGTCGCCGACCCGCTGGCCGATCATCGGGGAGTCCTCGGGCAGGGTGAGCTCGACCAGGTTCGCGTCGCCCTGGCGGAAGGTGAACAGCCGGACCAGGTCGCCGACCGACACCGCCTCCTCGACCAGCGCGGACATGATCCGCGGCGTGGACACCGACACGTCCACGCCCCACGCCTCGTTGAACATCCACTCGTTGCGCGGGTGGTTGACCCGGGCAACGGTCCGCGGGACGCCGAACTCGGTCTTGGCGAGCAGCGAGACGACGAGGTTGACCTTGTCGTCACCCGTGCTGGCGATCGCCACCTGGCAGCGCTGGAGCGCGGCCTCCTCGAGCGACGACAGTTCGCAGGCGTCGGCGAGCAGCCACTCCGCGCGCGGTACGGACTCGGCCTTGATCGCGCGCGGGTCCTTGTCGATCAGCAGCACCTCGTGACCGTTCTCCAGCAGTTCGCCGGCGATCGAACGACCGACGTTGCCGGCGCCGGCGATGGCTACCCGCATCACAGCTCCTCAGGCTTGGTGCCGAGTTGGGACTCGATCGCGGCGGCGTCCCGCTCGAGCAACACCACGTGGACCAGATCACCCTCCTGGATGACCGTGTCGGCCCGGGGCAGGAGTCCCTCGCCGAGCCGGGTCAGGAACGCGACCCGGGCGCCGGTGGCCTTCTCGATGTCGAACGCGGCGCGGCCGATCCAGTCCGCGTGCACGTGGACCTCGGCCAGCCGGACCGTCCCGGACGGGTCCCGCCACTCCGGCTCGGAGCCCTCGGGCAGCAGCCGGCGCATCATCTGGTCGACGGTCCAGCGGACCGTGCCGACCGTGGGGATGCCGAGCCGCTGGTAGACCTCGGCGCGGCCCGGGTCGTAGATCCGGGCCACCACGTTGCCGATCCCGAACGTCTCGCGGGCCACCCGGGCGGCGAGGATGTTCGAGTTGTCACCGTTCGAGACCGCCGCGAACGCCTCGGCGTCCTCGATCCCGGCCTCGATCAGGATCTCCCGGTCGAAACCCATGCCGACGATCGTCCGGCCGGTGAAGTTGGGGCTCAGCCGGCGGAACGCGTCGGCCGACTGGTCGATGATCGCGACCGTGTGGCTCCGCTTCTCCAGACCGCGCGCGAGCGTCGACCCGACGCGGCCGCAGCCCATGATGACGACGTGCACTGCCTGATCACTCCTCGCCCCTTCAGGGGCCTACTGGCTCGTTCGGCAGGGATAGACGCTACACCGGACCAGGCCCTCGGCTGACATCACGGACCGGCCACCCTCTGCCGCCCTATGACTCTACGGACCGCGACCCCCTCTAACATCACCGGTGTGACTCCCGCTCTAGGCGATATCGGCAAACGGCTGCTGCTCGGTCGCAAACTGCGCAGCACCCAGCTGGGCGAGACCCTGCTGCCGAAGCGCATCGCCCTGCCCGTTTTCGCGAGCGACGCGCTGTCGTCGGTCGCGTACGCGCCCGACGAGATCTTCCTGACCCTGTCGATCGCCGGCCTGGCCGCGCTGACGATCTCCTGGAAGATCTCGCTGGCCGTCGCGGTGGTGCTGGTGGTCGTCGTGCTGTCCTACCGGCAGAACGTGCACGCCTACCCGTCCGGCGGCGGTGACTACGAGGTCGCCAACGTGAACCTCGGGCCGACCGCGGGACTGACGGTCGCGAGCGCCCTGATGGTGGACTACGTCCTGACCGTCGCGGTGTCGATCTCGTCGGCCGCGCAGTACGCCGCCTCGGCGATCCCGGGGCTCGAGGGGCACCAGGCGACCGCGGCCGTGATCGCGGTGCTGTTCCTGACCACGATGAACCTGCGCGGGGTCCGCGAGTCGGGCGCGGCGTTCGCGATCCCGACGTACATCTTCATGTTCACGATTCTCGGGATGGCCGCCTGGGGCTTCGGCCGGCTGCTGTTCGGCACCCTGCCCGACGCCAGCAGTTCGACGCTCGACATCGCCGCCGAGGACCAGTTCGCGCACGGCGCCAGCGGCCTGGCGATGGCGTTCCTGATCCTCCGGGCGTTCTCGTCCGGGTGTGCGGCGCTGACCGGTGTCGAGGCGATCAGCAACGGCGTACCGGCCTTCAAGAAGCCGAAGAGCCGGAACGCGGCGACCACGCTGGCGCTGCTCGGGTCGATCTCGATCGCGATGGTGGTCAGCGTGGTCGCGCTGGCCAACGTGATGAAGGTGCGGTTCGCCGAGGACCCGGCCACCCAGCTGTTGCGCGACGGTGAGCCGGTCGGCCAGGGGTACCACCAGGACCCGGTGATCGGCCAGCTCGCGAAGGGCATCTTCGACCACTTCTCGCCCGGCTTCTACCTGGTCGCCGCCGCCACCGGCGTGATCCTGGTGCTCGCCGCGAACACCGCCTTCAACGGCTTCCCGGTGCTGGGCTCGATCCTCGCCCGCGACGGCTACCTGCCGCGACAGCTGCACACCCGCGGCGACCGGCTCGCGTTCAGCAACGGCATCATCATCCTGGCGGGTTTCGCGATCGTGCTGATCGTTGCCTTCAACGCCGAGGTCACCAGGCTGATCCAGCTGTACATCGTCGGCGTGTTCGTGTCCTTCACGGTCAGCCAGACCGGCATGGTCCGGCACTGGACCCGGCTGCTGCGCACCGAGGAGGACCCGGCCAAGCGGGCCCGGATGAAGCGGTCCCGGGTGATCAACGCGATCGGCCTGACGTTGACCGGCATCGTGCTGATCATCGTGCTGATCACGAAGTTCCTGCTCGGCGCCTACATCGCGATCATCGCGATGGCGGTGCTGTTCGTGCTGATGAAGGGCATCCACCGGCACTACGACACCGTCCGCAAACAGATGGCCGCCGAGGGCGACGAGCCGTTGATGCTGCCGTCGCGGGTGCACTCGATCGTCCTGGTCTCCAAGCTGCACAAGCCGACCCTGCGGGCCCTGGCCTTCGCCAAGGCGGCCCGCCCGTACCAGCTCGAGGCAGTCACCGTCGACGTCGACCGGGACGAGGCGGACGCGCTGCAGGCCGAGTGGGAGGCCCGCGGCATCCCGGTCCCGCTCAAGCGGCTCGCCTCGCCGTACCGGGAGATCACCCGGCCGATCCTGCAGTACGTGCGCGACATCCGGCGGCAGTCGCCGCGCGACGTGGTGATGGTCTACATCCCGGAGTATGTCGTCGGGCACTGGTGGGAGCACATCCTGCACAACCAGAGCGCACTGCGGCTCAAGGGGCGGCTCTTGTTCACACCTGGTGTCATGGTTACGTCCGTTCCTTATCAGTTGCTCTCGTCGCAGGGGGCCGAGGAGCGGCAGGACCGGGTGGAACGGGTGGCCGGGCAGGTACGGCGCGGGGCCCGAAAGACGTCAGGAGATCGGTGACTGTAATGAATGCCTCGCCGCCGCTCGGCGGGTCATGGGGCGGTAGCTCATGACGGACGAGGACAGTCTGCTCGGGGCGGTAGTCGAGCTGGAGGTAGGGCCAGTCGCGCACGGGGGACACTGCGTCGCCCGGCACGAGGGGCAGGTGGTCTTCGTCCGGCACGCGCTGCCGGGGGAGCTGGTGCACGCCCGGATCACCGAGCAGACGGCGAAGTACCTGCGGGCCGACGCGGTCCAGGTGCTCACGCCGTCCCCGCAGCGGATCGAACCGCCGTGCCCGTATGCCGGGCCCGGGCGCTGCGGCGGCTGCGACTTCCAGCACGCCAACATCGTCGAGCAGCGGCGACTGAAGGCCACGGTCGTGTCGGACACCCTCCGCCGGATCGGCGGGATCGAGCGGACCATCGTGATGGAATCCCCGGGCGACGACGGGCTGGGCTGGCGGACCCGGATGCGGTACGCCGTGGTGGACGGACGGCCTGGCATGTACGCACACCGCTCCCACGACCTGGTGCCCATCGACCGGTGCCTGATCGCGCATCCGGGGACCCCGGACGTCCTTGGCTCACGGTGGCCGGGCGTGACGTCTGTGCAGGCCGTGGTGTCGTCAGAGGGCAAGACCGCCGTACAGACCGACAAGGATCCGGGGGAGCGGCTCGTTGAGGTTGTACGCGACCGGCGGTTCCTGGTGGAGGCCGGTGGGTTCTGGCAGGTCCACCCTGCGGCGCCGGAGATGCTGCTGGACGCCGTACTGAGCGGGCTGGAGCCTGTCGCCGGAGAGACCGCGCTGGACCTGTACTCGGGTGCCGGGCTGTTCGCGGCCTTCCTGGCCGAGGCGGGATGCCCGGTGCTCGCGATCGAGGGCGACAAGGACGCCGTACGGAACGCCCGGCGGAACCTGCACGACCTGGACGGCGTGACGCTGGAGAACGGCGACGTCGACCGGGTGCTGAACGCCGCCGCCGGTCAGGGCCTGGAACACGTGGACCTCGTCGTCCTCGACCCGCCGCGCACCGGCGCCGGGAAGGACGTCGTACGGCGGATCGCGGCGCTCGGGCCGCGCCGGGTGGCCTATGTCGCGTGCGATCCCGCGGCGCTGGCCCGGGACCTGAAGACGTTCGGGCGGCTCGGGTACGGGATCGCGTCGCTGCGCGCCTTCGACCTGTTCGGCATGACCCACCACATCGAGTGCGTAGCCATCCTCGAGCCTGTGGACAGTGAAGTGGCCAGTGGGGGAGGGCTCGGGTAGCGTCTGGGCCTGGATTCCACATGCGCTTGGAGACCTGATGCCGCTCGTTGACCTGGACGACCCGGAGGAGTTGCGCGCCCGCTGGACCGCACTCGCCGCGGTCGCCCATGCCACGGGCTTCGACCGCCGGTGGTATGCGGACGCCGACGGCTACCACCATCAGGACGAGACCGCGTCCGCGCTGCGGATGGTGCGGCTCGAGGACGGGCGGGCGGTGCTGTGGGGGTTCCACACGCAGCACAGCCAGACTGCGGGCGAGGACCTGCTGGCCGGATCGCCGGACTGGATCGGGCAGCCCGAGGTGCGGCAGCGGCAGACCGCCGGCGAGCTCGGGTTCGTATACGGCGCGTTCAACGGGAGCTGGGCGCGCGCGTCGTACCCCGGCGATCCGTGGCAACCGGCCGAGGACGGGTTCGCGCCGATCGGGCAGTGGATCACCTCGGACGAGGCCACCGCCGACGTGATGGCCGAGTGGGTCGCGGAGTGGTGCGACTACCTCGGCGGCCTCGACGAGCTCCGCCCGTTCGGCGTGGAGCTGATCCGGGCCGCGGCCGGCCCCGGGATCTCGGCGCCGGCCCTCGCGGCGTACTTCGGCCATTTCGCCATCGACCCGCGGTCCCCGGTGCAGCCCGACCTGCCTGCCGGCGTCGTCGCCGCGGAGGACTTCACCCGCAACGTTGCAGAACCGGCAAGTTTCGCCGCGGACCCTGACACGGCCGAGGTGTCGGTCGTTGAAGATGCCGTGATCGGAGACAACCCGCAGGCCGACGACGAGGAGTCGTACGTCGTCCCGCCCGGCATCAGCCCCTTCACCGGCCAGCCGATCGCCGACCCGCCGCCGCTGTCACCCGGCGAGCCCGACGACACCGGCGGATCTCGGAAACAGGGCTGGCTGCGGCGCCGGAAGACCGCCGAGGAGCCTGAGTACGAGCGGCCCGAGGCTGATCTCGCTGCGCCCGGCACGTACCTCCCCGAGAACGTGTCCGGTCCGGGTCTTCCGACACCGGCCTACAACCCGAACCTCCCGTCCTCCGAGCCACCGCGCGTCGGCGGCGGGATGTACGAGGGCGACGACTTCTACAACAGCCTCTTCGCCGACGCCCCCGCCGCGGCCGCTCCAGCGGACCAGGACTTCGAAACCGCCGAACAACAGTCCTGGTCCGACCAGGACGCAACCAACGAATACACCCCCTTCCCCGAAGCCGAGCCCCCATGGACCGGCCCCGGCTGGGTCAACGGCCAATGGGTAGAAGCCCCCACCACCGACCCGACCGCGCCACCAGCCCACCCCGACTCCCCATTCGCACAGGATGCTCGCGAGCCTGCCCGCCCGGACTCGCCGTTCGCCCGGGATCCCCGGGAGGGCGCACACCCCGACTCGCCGTTCGCGCGGGACGGCCGGGAAGCCGCGCATCCTGACTCGCCGTTCGCGCGGGACGGCCGGGAAGCCGCGCATCCTGACTCCCAGTTCGCGCAGGATGCTCGGGAGGCAGCCCGTCCCGAGTCGCCGTTCGCGCCGGGCGCGGCAGGTTCGCGCTTCACCGCCGACCGGGCACCGGACGCGGCGCCTGCCGGTTCGCCGTTCGCTCCGAACGCAGACCTCGAGGACGACGACGCACCCACCGCCGAGATCGAAGCAGTCCTCGACCTCCCCGCAGACGAGTCCGCAGCGGTCGACCGCGCCCACGACACCACCCCGCCCCAAGAGACCGCGGCCCACAACCCCCAGCCACACGAAGCCGCCGCCCGCACCCCCGCCGGTCCGCCGCGCGAGCACGCTGGGCCGACCCGCGACCATGCTGGGTTGGCGCACGACCAGGCCGGTGCTGCCGGGGACCACGTTGGGCCGGCGGACGGCACCGCTGACGTTCGCGAGGACGCAGATCGGCCGTACGTCGAGGCAGCGGCTGACGAGGAGGAGTTGGCCTCCTTCACCGGCCCGTCTCCCTTCGCCCCGGTCGCACACGCCGACCCCGACCCGACGCCAGACCATTCGGACCTCGCAGACGCGGACGACCAGACCGCCGAGATTCCCGCAATCCTCGACGACACAGACCCGGGCTCACCCCCGCCGGCCTCCGAGGTGCAGGCGTCAACCACCGCCGTACCGCAGGCAGCCCCGCCCGCAACCGACGTACGGAGGGATGCGCCCGACGCACGAGCCACCGACGCACGCGCACGTACGCCGCTGGGCGACGCATCCGAGCCGACTTCTGACGTACCGGCTGAGGCCGCGCCGACCTCCGACGTACGGGCCTTCGCTCCGACCGGCGAGCTGCCGAGCCGGGAAGCGCGGACCTCCGACGTACCGAGTGAGCTCAGCCCGGCTTCCGGCGTACAGCCGCACCCGCCGACGGGCGAGCCTGCGCGGACCTCGGACGTACGAGCGTCCGCGCCGACCCACGACGTACCGGGCGCGGCGGCGGGGGCCTCTGGCGTACGGGCGTCGGCCGGTGACGGGCCGGGCGAGGATGCGCGGGCCGGCGGCGTGCGGGAGTTTGGGCCGACTGACGATGTCCTGGCTGACGGTCCGCGGACCTCTGACGTACCGGGCGAGGCGGCGAGGGCTTCCGGCGTGCGGGCGTCGGCCGGTGACGGGCCGGGCGACGATGCGCGGGCCGGCGGCGTACGGGCGTTTGGATCGACCGACGAGGTTCTGGGGGAGGGGGCGCGAACTGCTGGCGGGCCGGGCGACGGTGCGCGGGCGGGCGGCGTACGGAAGTCTGGGCTTGCCGGTGAGGGGGCCTGGGCAGGCGACGTGCGGGCCGATGGTCTGCGGATCGTCGATGTGCCGGGTGACGCGGCGGGGCGTGATGAGCGGTACGAGGAGTTCGACGGCGCGGACGAGGTCTTCGGGCGGTCTCGTGCGGCGGAGGTTGAAGGTCAGGTAGAGCCTCACCCTCAACCGCAGCCCTGGCCGCAACCACACCCCGAACCGTGGCCCCAGCCCGAACCACATCCCGCTCCCTGGCCCCAGCCCACCCCGCCCGCGCCAGAACCTGGCCCGGCACCGGAGCCAACCCCCCAGCCGTACCCAGGCCCGGCACCCGAGCCCACCCCAGGCCCGGGCCCACAGCCGTACCCGACCCCGACGCCCGAGCCGATCCCAGGCCCGACGCCGGAGCCGACCCCAGGCCCGGCTCCCGAGCCGACGCCGATCCCGGATCCGGAGCCCGAACCCGGACCGGAGCCCCTGCCCGAGCCGGAGCCGCAGCCGTTCCCCCAGCCGTACCCGGAGCCCGAGCCGGCCCCCATGCCGGAGCCCGAGCCCGAGCCCGAGCCAGAGCCCCGACCGGAGCCTGAGCCCCGACCCGAGCCGGAATCCCAACCCGAGCCAGAGCCCCAACCCGAGCCTGAGCCCCAACCCGAGCCGGAATCCCAACCCGAGCCAGAACCCCAACCCGAGCCTGAGCCCTACGTTGCTCGCGGCCTGGCCTTGCAGTCCTGGGCAGGACCGCACGCTGACCCGGAGCACACCCCCGGCCCGGAGGCGCAATCCTGGGGTGGACCGCGCGCCGACCGGGACGCGATGGCGCAATCTGGTGCCGACGGGCGGGGCGGTCACCCCGGGGATTCGCAGTACTGGACCGAGGCCGGCGCGGAGCAATCTGCGGATGCTCGGCGTGCGGGTGGTTGGGACGCGGCGGAGTTGGACGACGACACGCCTACGGGGAGCATGCCCGTCGTCGACGACGACGAGCCGACCGGTGTGATGCCTGCGGTCAGTTTCGATGACGCGCCGGACGATGCCACGACGGATCGCCGGGACGCGGTCGCGATGGTGGTGCCCGGGCTTGGGTTGATCGGCGGTGGCGGGCCGCGGGTGGTGCCTGTGGCCGGGTCGATCGAGGAGGCGATGCGGGCCGAGGTGGAGCGGCCGCGGCCGCGGCCGGAGGAGTCGGAGGCGGTGCAGGCGTTGCACGACTGGTGCCGGGCGCGGACGGCGATCGTGCCGTCGGGGTTCACGATCCAGGTCCAGGTGCTCGATCCGGGCGCGCCGTCGTACCGGTTCGACCTGGAGCCGCCGGAGGTCGACGACCCGGAGTTCGCGGCGGACAAGCTCAGCGGCCTGCTCGGCGACCTGTGGCTGACGGAGGCGCGCAGCGAGCTGGGCGGGTGGCTGTTCGCGCGGATCGACGCGGCCGGCCGGACGCTGCGGATCGACCGGTGGTACGACCAGGTGCCCGACTGGTGGGACAACCCGGTGGAGGAGCGGCTCGACGTCGACGGGCTGGTCCGCCGGTTGTACGACCGCGGTCCCGAGTGGCAGCCGTCGTACCTGGAGAAGCTGTACACCAGCGCGAGATAGCGTGGGCGCCATGCTTCTCAGGATCTTCACCGAACCTCAGCAGGGCGCCTCGTACGACGACCTTCTCGCGGTCGCCCGCAGGACGGAGGAGAACGGCTTCGACGCGTTCTTCCGCTCCGACCACTACCTCGTCATGGGCGACAACGACGGCCTCCCGGGCCCGACCGACTCGTGGATCACGCTGGCCGGCCTGGCCCGCGAGACGCAGCGGATCAAGCTCGGCACGCTGGTCAGCTCGGCCACGTTCCGCAACCCCGGCGTGCTCGCAATCTCGGTCGCGCAGGTCGACCAGATGAGCGGCGGCCGCGCGGAGCTCGGCCTGGGCGCCGGCTGGTACGAGGCCGAGCACAAGGCGTACGGCCTCGACTTCCCCGACACCCCCGGCCGCTTCGACATCCTGTCCGAGCAGCTCGAGCTGATCACCGGCCTGTGGGACACGCCCGTGGGGGAGACGTACGACTTCCAGGGCGAGCACTACCGGATCAGCGACTCGCCGGCGCTGCCGAAGCCGGTGCAGCAGCCGCATCCGCCGATCATCGTCGGCGGCGCGGGCAAGAAGCGGACGCCGGAGCTGGCCGCGAAGTACGCCGCCGAGTTCAACGCCGGGTTCCGCGGTGTCGACGTCACCGAGACGCTCTTCAAGCGGGTGCAGGCCGCCTGCGTCGCGCAGGGACGTGACCCGAAGACGCTCGCGCTGTCCACCGCGCACACCGTGGTCGTAGGCAAGGACGACGCCGAGGTCAAGCAGCGGGCGGAGGCGATCGGCCGCGACGTCGAGGACCTGAAGGCGAACAGCATCGCGGGGACGCCGGCCGAGGTCGTGGACCGGCTGGGACAGTTCGCAGCGGTCGGATCGCAGCGCCAGTACGTGCAGATCATGGACCTGCAGGACCTCGACCACCTCGACCTGATCGCGGCGGAGGTTCTTCCACAGGTTTCCTGATCGCGGGAAAGTTGGCTCGATGTCGTGTATCTTGATGTCGAGAGAGTTTGCGGCGCGAGGTTAGGTGAACCTGACCTCGCAGCCGGGCAACGCGCTCGGCAGGATGGGGCGCAGCGGACACGGAGCGGACAAGAGGAGCGGGTTGATGGCGAGCGTCGACAGCTTCGGTGCCAAGGGTGCACTCGAGGTCAACGGACAGTCGTACGAGATCTTCAGGTTGGCGGGCATCGAGGGTGCGGACACGCTGCCGTACTCGCTGAAGGTCCTGCTGGAGAACCTGCTGCGCACCGAGGACGGCGCGAACATCACCGCCGAGCACATCAGCAAGCTCGGCAACTGGGACCAGAACGCGGCCCCGGACACCGAGATCCAGTTCACCCCGGCGCGGGTGATCATGCAGGACTTCACCGGCGTCCCGTGCGTGGTCGACCTGGCCACGATGCGCGAGGCGGTCGGCGAGCTCGGCGGTGACCCGACCAAGATCAACCCGCTGGCGCCGGCCGAGCTGGTCATCGACCACTCGGTCATCATCGACGTGTTCGGTACGCCGGACGCGTTCGAGCGCAACGTCGAGTTCGAGTACGGGCGGAACCGCGAGCGGTACCAGTTCCTGCGCTGGGGCCAGACCGCGTTCGACGAGTTCAAGGTCGTGCCGCCGGGCACCGGCATCGTGCACCAGGTGAACATCGAGCACCTGGCCCGCACCGTGATGGTCCGCAACGGCCAGGCGTACCCGGACACCTGCGTCGGCACCGACAGCCACACCACGATGGTGAACGGCCTCGGCGTGCTCGGCTGGGGCGTCGGCGGGATCGAGGCCGAGGCCGCGATGCTCGGCCAGCCGGTGTCGATGCTGATCCCGAAGGTGGTCGGCTTCAAGCTCACCGGTGCGGTCCCGGCCGGTGCGACCGCGACCGACGTCGTGCTGACGATCACCCAGATGCTGCGCAAGCACGGTGTGGTCGGCAAGTTCGTCGAGTTCTACGGCGACGGCGTCGCGGCGGTCCCGCTGGCGAACCGCGCCACGATCGGCAACATGAGCCCGGAGTTCGGCTCCACCTGCGCGATCTTCCCGATCGACGACGTCACGCTGGACTACCTGCGGCTGACCGGCCGGTCGGACGACGAGGTCGCGCTGGTCGAGGCGTATGCGAAGGAGCAGGGCCTCTGGCACAACCCGGCCGTCGAGCCGAGGTTCTCCGAGTACCTCGAGCTCGACCTGTCGACCGTTGTACCGTCGATCGCCGGGCCGAAGCGGCCGCAGGACCGGGTCGAGCTGAGCAACGCCAAGGAGGCGTTCCGCGGCGCGCTCGCCGACTACGCCGACGTCGAGGAGACCGACGTCGACCCGGCCGTGGTCGGGAGCTTCCCGGCCAGCGACGCGCCGACCCCGGACGGCCGCAACGGCGCCACCGACAGCCCGCACGCCGTGCACAAGGAGGCCGACCGGCCGACCAAGAAGACCACGGTCAGCCTGGACGGCCAGGAGGTCGAGCTCGACCACGGCCACGTCGTGATCGCCTCGATCACCTCCTGCACCAACACGTCGAACCCGTCGGTCATGCTCGCGGCCGCGCTGCTGGCGAAGAACGCGGTCGACAAGGGCCTGGCGTCCAAGCCGTGGGTGAAGACGTCGCTCGCGCCCGGCTCGAAGGTCGTCACCGACTACTACGAGAAGGCCGGCGTCACGCCGTACCTGGAGAAGCTCGGCTTCCACCTGGTCGGCTACGGCTGCACCACCTGCATCGGGAACTCGGGCCCGCTGCCCGAGGCGATCTCGGCCGGAGTCCAGGAAGCCGACCTCGCGGTGGTGAGCGTGCTGTCCGGCAACCGGAACTTCGAGGGCCGGATCAACCCGGACGTGAAGATGAACTACCTGGCCAGCCCGCCGCTGGTGATCGCCTACGCGCTGGCCGGCACCATGGACTTCGACTTCGAGACCGATGCCCTGGGTAAGGACAGCGCCGGGAACGAGGTGTTCCTGAAGGACATCTGGCCGAGCGCCGACGAGGTCGAGGCCACCATCGCGAGCTCGATCAACAAGGAGATGTTCGCGAAGGACTACGCCGACGTGTTCGCCGGTGACGAGCGCTGGCAGTCGCTGCCGACGCCGGAGGGCAAGACGTTCGCGTGGGACGCCGAGTCGACCTACGTGCGCAAGCCTCCGTACTTCGAGGGCATGGCGAAGGACCCGTCGCCGGTCACCGACATCGCGGGTGCCCGCGTGCTGGCCAAGCTGGGCGACTCGGTCACCACCGACCACATCTCGCCGGCCGGCTCGATCAAGGCCGACAGCCCGGCCGGCAAGTACCTGGCCGAGCACGGTGTGGACCGCAAGGACTTCAACTCGTACGGTTCCCGCCGCGGCAACCACGAGGTGATGATTCGTGGCACGTTCGCGAACATCCGGCTGCGCAACCAGATCGCGCCGGGCACCGAGGGCGGCTTCACCCGCGACTTCACCAAGGACGACGCGCCGGTCACCACGATCTACGACGCCGCGCAGGCGTACGCGGAGCAGAACACCCCGCTGGTGATCCTGGCCGGCAAGGAGTACGGCTCGGGCTCGTCGCGGGACTGGGCCGCGAAGGGTACGGCGCTGCTCGGCGCGAAGGCCGTCATCACCGAGTCGTTCGAGCGCATCCACCGGTCGAACCTGATCGGCATGGGCGTCCTCCCGCTGCAGTACCCGGAGGGCGAGACCGCCGAGTCGCTCGGCCTGACCGGTGAGGAGACCTTCGACATCACCGGCGTCACCGCGCTGAACGACGGCGCCATCCCGCGCACGGTGCACGTCAAGGCCACGTCGCCCGACGGTGCGGTCAAGGAGTTCGACGCCGTCGTCCGCATCGACACCCCCGGCGAGGCCGACTACTACCGCAACGGCGGCATCCTGCAGTACGTGCTGCGCTCGCTGATCGCGGGCTGAGCACGAGGAGTGCTGGGGCGTCATCGACTGCCCCAGCACTCCCGGCCGCGGCCGGGAACTGTCGGAGCCGTGGGGTTGACTGGGGGGATGAGCGAGAGGGAGTCGCCGCGGGACGTCGTACGGGCCGCGTGTGCGGCGTACGGCGAGGACACCGTGATCGACTGGTGTGTCGCGTTTCTCAGCGGGGAGATCTCGGGGGAGGCGGCGTACGGGGCTGAGCTGCCGAAGCTGGTGGCGATCACCGGGGCGGACAACCCGGGCGGGTGGAAGTCGCCTGTTGATCCGGTGAACTACTACTGGATCCGGGTCTGGGCTGCCCGCGTGTTCTTGTACGTCTGGCGGGATGACCTCGTCGACGTGCTCCGCCGAGCGGCGGATGATCCGGCCTGGCGGGTGCGGGAGCATGTCGCCAAGATCACCGCGCAGCGCGAGCTCGGCCAGCTGGTCGACGCGCTGCTGCCGGATCTGGGCCACGAGCTGCCGCGCGTGCGGGCGGCCGTGGTTCGCGCGGTCGGTGCGGCGGGGGAGTTCGAGCACGCGGAGGCGATCCGGCCGTTGGCCGACGACCCCGATCAGGCTGTGCGCGTCGCCGTCGAGCGCGCACTGACGAAGCTGGAGGAGCGCCTTGACCGACCAGTCCAGTGAGGGAGCTGGAGGAGCCCGGACGGAGCAGACCGCGGCCGGAGCCTTCTCCGCGCGGCATGCGACGGCGGCCGACGGGGCGGCTGTCGGCGAGATTCATGCCGCGTCGTGGGGCGCCGCCTACGCGCCGCTCTTCTCCGAGGACGTCGCGCGGGAAGGGATCGAGAGCCGGCTGACCAGGTGGCACGAGCGACTGAGCGCGGGGGACGGGCTCGTCATGCTTGGGTTCGTCGGCGAGCGGCCGCTGGCGATGTCGTGGGCGGGCGCGTCCGGGAGACGGCCCGGGTTCGCGGAGATCCACAGCTTCTACACGCATCCCGACGGCTGGGGGAGCGGCGTGTCGGCCGCGCTGATGGGAGCCACCCTGCGAGAGCTCGGTGGCCACGTCCATCTCTGGACCCTCCGCGACACCCCGCAGTCCCGCCGGTTCTACCTCAAGTGCGGCTTCACCGAGACCGGCGCCACCCGGACCCGCGACTTCGGCGACGGCAACCCGCTGCCCCAGGTGGAGTACGAGAAACGCATCCCCGGCTGATGCTCACGTCATCGAGTTGACCAAGAAAGCCGTGCCGCTCAATCGCCGAGGGCGGCGCGGAGTTTTCCGGCGTACTCCTCGGCTTCGGCGGTGTCGGCGTACTTCGTGCGGGGCCAGAAGAAGCCGCGCAGACCGTCGCCCTTGGTGCGTGGTACGACGTGGACGTGCAGGTGCGGCACGGACTGGGACACGACGTTGTTCACGGCAACGAACGAGCCCTGCGCGGTGAACGCGGTCCGGACGGCGCTCGCGACTGATCGGGCCGCGCCGAACAGCGGGATCATCACCTCGTCGGTCATCTCCACCATCGTCGGCACGTGCGTCCGCGGCACGATCAGCGTGTGCCCCTTGAACACCGGCCGGATGTCGAGGAAGCCGACGACGTCCGGCGTGTCGAGCACGATCTGCGCAGGTGTCGTACCGGCGACGATGGAGCAGAAGAGACAGTCCGCCATCTGGTCAACCTAGCTTCTCGTCGACGAAGCACCAGCGCCAGGTCTCGCCCGGCTCGAAGCTGCGCATCACCGGGTGCGCGGTCTCCGCGTGGTGCTTGCTGGCGTGCTTCATCACCGACGAGTCGCAGCACCCGACGTGACCGCAGCCCAGGCACAGCCGCAGGTGGACCCAGGAGCCGCCCTCGGCCAGGCACTCCTCGCAGCCGTCCGGGGTGTTCGGAGTGACCACGACCGGCGCCTGCTCCAGGTGCTCACACGCCCCACCCGGCGTCGTCTTCGGCTTCAGGTCCTCGGACCGCCCGCCGACGTCGTCGTCCTCGTCGCGATCCAGGATCGACTCCTCGATGTCGAGCACGTTCTGCGCCCGCTGCAGCACCTCGTCCGCGACCAGTCCGGCGTCGCGGACCTTCAGGATGTGCGCGCGTTCGGCCTGCAGCATCTCGATCCGCAGCCGCCGGTACGCCTCGCTGGGCGTCTCGTACTCGGTCTCCGGCCGCCCGAGCCGCTCCCACGCGGCCTGTGCGCGCGCCTCGCCCCGCTGCCGCAGGACGTCGAGGACCGAGGGCGGGTCGGTCGGCGTCGAGATCTCGTCGAGCTTCTCGATCGCGGCCCGATGAGCGCCCTGGAGTACGGCGGCCTCCTGCAACGCGTCCTCCGCCGGGTCCGGGCCGGGCAGGCGCAGGCGGCGTACCAGCCAGGGCAGCGTCGAGCCCTGCACGAGCAGGGTGCCCGCGGTGACGGCCAGGGCGATGAACACGAGCACTTCCCGGTGCGGCGTGTTCTCGGGCAGCGTGAACACCGCGGCCAGCGTGACCACGCCGCGCATCCCTGCCCATGACACCACGATCAGCGCGTTGCGCGACACCGGTCCGGGCCGGGACGGTCCGAGGAAGCGCCGCGACAGCAGCGTTGTCGGGATGATCCAGATCGGCCGCAGCAGCACCACGGCGACGAAGACCGCAATCGTCGTGGTCGCGATCAGCCACGTCGGGAGCGGGCTCGCGGTCAGGTCGTCGAGGATCCACCGGGTCTGCAGCCCGATCAGCAGGAAGACCGTGTTCTCCAGCAGGAACTGGAAGGTCCGCCAGTTGGTCCGCTCGGACATCCGCGACTTGGCCGACTGGATGATCGGTGCCTTGTGGCCGAGCAGCAGGCCGGTGACGACGACCGCGAGGACGCCGGACGCGTGCACGTAGTGGTTCTCCGCCGCGATGTAGGCGATGAACGGCGCGGTGAGGCTGAGCGTGGTGTCCAGCACCGGATCGGTGAACCGGCGCCGGACCTTGGCCAGCACGAACGCCACCGCGATGCCGATCAGCACACCGCCGCCGGCCGCGCGCAGGAAGTCCAGGCTGACGTCCCACACGGTCGGCGCCACCAGCGCGGCCGCGATCGCGGTGCGCAGGCACACCAGCGCGGTGGCGTCGTTCATCAGGCTCTCGCCCTCGAGGATCGTGACGACGCGCCGGGGCAGGCCGACCCGTTTCGCGATCGCGGTCGCGGCGACCGCGTCGGGCGGCGCGACGACGGCGCCGATCGCGAACGCGGCCCAGAACGGCAGCGGCTCCTGACCGATCGACTCCGCGACCCGGCCGAGCAGCCACCAGGCGACCACGCCGACACCGAGCGCGGTGAACGCGACCAGGCCGACGGACAGCAGCCCGATCGAGCGCCGGTGCTTGGTGAAGTCGACCAGGCTGGTCTTGATGGCGGCCGAGTAGAGCAACGGCGGCAGGAATCCCACCAGGACGACCTCGGGGGCGAGCTCGACGCGGGGGATGAACGGCAGGTACGACGCGGCGATCCCGACGACCACCAGCAGCAGAGGGGCCGAGATCCCTAACCGCCGCGCCAACGCGGCGCCGGCCGCGACGACGGCGACGAGGGCCACGACCTCGATCGCGATATGCACGCGCACAGTGTCGCAGCGCGCGGCCGATTCCACCCAGTTTCTGCCCAACGGTTCGCCCACGGCTGAGGCCGGGGACTGGTCAGGCCCCAGCCGGTCCTCTAGCGTGTGCGAAGCGGGATCCGTCGATC
Organism: Kribbella sp. NPDC051936; assembly: GCF_040680955.1. Lineage (NCBI taxonomy): Bacteria > Bacillati > Actinomycetota > Actinomycetes > Propionibacteriales > Kribbellaceae > Kribbella > Kribbella sp. NPDC051936. The sequence goes on from NZ_JBFAXS010000004.1 coordinate 506,646, forward strand.
ACCGGGAGTGACTGATGCGTCGTCTGCTGTGGCTGGTCGGTGTGGTGTTCCTCGGTCGTTCCCGCCGCGGCGGCCGACACGGTCAGCAACGGTTGTGTGGAGTCGGTCCCGGAGGCCGGTACGACGACGCCCGTGCGGATCTGTTACTCGCTGTTCAAGCCGGCCACCGCCTCGACGCAGCACACCGTGCCGCTGATCTTCCACAGCCACGGTTGGAGTGGGAGCCGCACCACGGACCCGGCCGCGTTCAAGGCGTGGCTCGACGCGGGCTTCGGCGTACTGAGCTTCGACCAGCGCAGCTTCGGCCAGAGCACCGGCGTCGCGCATGTGATGAACCCGGACTACGAGGGGCGCGACGTGGTGAAGCTCGTCAACCTCGTCGCGGGACTGGACTGGGTGACGAAGCAAGGTCCCGGCGACCCACTGATCGGTGCCATCGGCGGGTCGTACGGCGGCGGCTACCAGTTCGCCGGCGCCTTCACCGAGCTTCGCGACCGCGGCCGGACCCGCTTCGACGCGCTCGCACCGGAGATCACCTGGTGGGACCTCAGGCAGAGCCTCGCGCCCCAGGAGGCCGCCCGGACCATGTGGCTGTCGATCCTGTTCGCGGGCGGCGGGACACATCTGCCGCCGGCGGTGTCGAAGGCGTTCGTGGCGTTGATCGCGACCGGCGCGTGGCCGGCGGGCCAGGCCGGACGCGACCTCGACGCGTTCTTCGCGCACAACGGACCGGCCTGGCACGTGCGGCAGGGGCGCAAGCTCGACATCCCGGTGCTGTTCGGCCAGGGGATCTCCGACAACCTGTTCAACCTCAACCAGGGCCTCGCGAACTTCGACCACGCGCTGACCGCTCGCGCCCGGGCCCGGTCGATCTTCGTCGGGTACAACGGCGGCCACACGCTGCCCAGCGTCGTACCGCCTGGCTACGCGACCGCCGGCGACCCCTGCTCGGTCACGCTCGGATCGCCGTCCTTCTCGAGCCTCTCGATCCGCTTCATGCGGCTGCGGCTCCTGCACCAGGCGACCGGGCTGACCGGCTTCGGCACGTACCACCTGGCGACCGCCGACGGCCGTTGCCTCACGCAACGGAATCTGACGCTCAACAAGCGCTACGAGCTCGGCAAGATCGTCGCGCCGACCGGCGCCGGACTCCCCGTCAACCTGCCGATCGCGAAGGGCCCGGTCACGATCGCCGGCACGCCCACGCTGACCGCGGACGTCTACACGGTGATCCCGCGGTCGGTGGCGTACTTCGCCCTCAGCGTCGGCACGAGCCCGCTCACCGCGAAGGTCGTCCAGAACAACACGATGCCGCTCCGCGAGAAGGCCACCGCGCGCGGCGTACGACGCACGATCGAACTCCCCGCCGTCGCCGTCGACGTACCGCCCGGCCAGAACCTCTACCTGACCGTCGCCCCGATCGCCGACATGTACGCCGGCCAGCGCGGCCCGCTCCCCGGCGTGATGATGCTCAAGAACGGCACCCTCAGCGTCCACGTGGCCCGGTAGCACAGCACCATGTGAACGGGAACTACCTGATCTTGTCGAGGTGGGTCTTGTAGACGGTGAGGAACGGCTCCTCGGTCGCGACCGCTCGCACCAGCCAGTCGCAGGTCTGGCGGGCGGTCGCGATCACGTCCGCCGGGTACGCGTACTTGACCTGGTGCTCGGCGAACTCGTCCTCGTCGTCGATGAACACCGTCCCGTCGCGGCGCTTGATCACGTCCAGGTCGAGGTCGATCATCGTCACCACGTCGTCGGAGAACTCGACCGGCGTGGTGATGTCGGCGTAGATCTCGGTGTACCGCGGCTCGTCGTTGAAGATCGCGGTGAACCACTGGTCCCGCGGGAACAGCTGCACGTGCGCCTGCTCCTGGGTCACCACCGGCTCGTCGCCGCGTTGCGACACCGACCCCGCCGGCGCGCCGAGCCACACGCCGTACTCGTCCTCGCCCAGATAGCGCATCCACTGATGCCAGTGCAGCTTCTCGTCGTACTTGCGATAGACCACCCGAACATCACGCATGCCGCCCAACCTATCGGCCGCCGGGTCAGCGGCGGTTGATCTGGGCGGTGATCGTCGGGTCCGTGATCGCGGTGTCGTTCGCGAGCAGGAACGCCTTGCTGAGCACCAGGCTGAGGACGGGGTCGTCGTCGAACGGCAGGAACAGCTTCTGCGCCTGGCCGTCGCGGGCGGCCACGATGCACAGGTACTGGTCGTTCGGCGCCATCAGGATGTTGCCGCTGCCCAGATGGATCCGGTACGTGCGGAGGTCGCCGCGCACGATCAGGTAGCGGTCCTCGAACCAGCACCGGTCGGCGATCGCGAGGCGCGGGACGAGCTGCTCGAGCACCTCGCGCCGGATCTCGCCGGCCGCGGACAGTTCGCCGAAGCCGTACGTGTGCCAGTACGTGTCGAAGCGGCGCTCGGTACCGCGGTCGAGCCACTCCGGATCGGCGCCGATCGACGTGACCCCGACGAACAGGTCGACGTCGCGCAGCGCCTCGGTGAGGACGAGCGGCGGAACCTGGGCCAGCTCGACCGACTCGTCACTGCGGACGTCGACGAACCGCACCTGGTCGCTGGTGCAGTACGGGTAGAGGTCGGTCGCGTCCGGCTGCAGGTCGTGGATCGGGTCGAAGTAGAACTCGGCGCGGATTCCCGCCGCGTCGAACGTACGCCGGGCCACGCCGTTGTCGATGCCGTCGTCCCACCACGCGACCGCGACCGGGGACCATCCACGCCCCTTCATCAGCGCGCGAGCCTGGACCTGTCCGAAGACATGCCCGGCGAAGCGGTTCGAGTACACGCGTGTCCGTTCCTCGGCCGGCGTGAGCACGTACAGCTCGCGGAACGCCTGCTTGAACGGCTGGACGACCTGCTGGTCGAGCAGCCGCCGTCGCCACGCCCGTACGTCGTCCGCGGACGCGTGGATCGGGTGCCAGAGCCGTACCTCTGCCTGCCGGGGGATCTCGACCTGCTGACCCGAGCTCGTGACCGCGGTCGCGCCGTCGAGCGGAACGCCGACGATGCTTTCTCCTTGCGGCGTGCTGAAGACCCAGACCAGCGTGCGTGTCAGCCGACCGGTGACCGGGTGGTCCAGGTACCAGCTGCGCCAGTCGTCGAGCGGCCAGGAGCGGTCGGCCGCCATCAGGCCGTCCAGCCGCACACGCTCGCCGGCGATCGTCTTCCGGATCGCCTTGAGCTGGTCGCGGATCGCTGCGAGCTTGTCGCCGCTGGCCAGCTTCACGTCCGGGGGTACGGACTTGCGGGGCTTGTCGTTCTCGTCGACGTACATGAGCGAGGCCGTACTTCCGTCCACGACGACCTCGGCGAAGCCTCGCGACAACTCCGTGCGGCGCGTGCCGTCGCTGTCGAGGTCATGGGTCTCGACGGCGCGTTCCAGCAGCTGGTCGCGGGTCATTCCCTGCGCCGAGGCAAGCGCGTCGACGGCCTTCCGGATCTGCTTCAGCAAGGTCCCGTGCCGCACGGAGCGCTCGAGTGCGAGCAGTTCGGTGATGGACGCCGGTGCGCCGATGTCGGCCATCGCCTGCGCCGAGGCGTTCGCGAGCCGGAGACTCCGGGGCTTGCCGAACTGACCCCCGATAACGGTCACGGTCTTGAGCGCGAGCCGCCGCAGCCGCGGCAGGAGTGCCGGGTCCCGCAGCAGCCCCGCGAACGCGACGACTCCGCACAGGAAGGCCTCGTTGGCGGCGGTGGCGTAGTGCGGCACGGTGTAGGTGCTGGCGTTGTGGGTGTACGCCGTCTCGCTGTCGCTCGCGTCGAGAGGCGCATCGAGGAGTGCACCGACCAGCTCCGCGGGACCGGTCAGCCGGCCGGCGACGCGCTCTGCCTCGGTGAGCCACTTCTTCGACGGTCGGCCGCTGCCGGGAAACGCCGCGAGAACGTCGACCGCCGCTGCCACCACGTCGGCCGGTTCGCCGGCGGCCTCGAACGCGCTGCGCAGGCGCGGCCCGACGTCGTCGCCCCCGTCGATCAGGTCGACGCGGAGCTTGTCCTCGGGCCCCACCAGCTTCCGCAGCCGGGTCGCGGTCGCCGCGTCCTGAGCCTGATCAGCCGCCCGGACGATCAGCGGCTTCAACCGCTCCTGCTCCCCGCCGGGCAACGCGGCGTACGCGTGCTCGATCTGGCGGCTGACCGCGCGGAGCGCCTCGCTGCTCCACCAGAACCCGGGCTGCTGGACGTGACCGAGCCGCGGCGTCAGCAGGCGCTCGATCTGCTCCTCGGACAGCTGGACGCGCTTGCGTGCGATCATCAGCAGCAGCTGGACGCAGTGATAGCTGTCCACCCGATCGGAGGCGGTCAGGATGCACTCGCGCCGCAGCGCTTCCGGCGCCTGCTGGATCGCCTGGATCTGAGGCATCGCCCGGGCGTCCCCGTCGGCCGTCCAGGACCTGCCACGCAACGCCTCCAGCGCCGCGGCGACCAGGGTCGCGGCCTCGTCGCCTGCCACGCTCAGCCGCCGACCAGCTGGACCAGGCGGACGAAGCGGATGTCCGTGTCCGCGGTCAGCTCGAGTTCCTCGTCGAGCTCGGTCACCTGCCGGTCGTCCACGAGCACGAAGAACCCGTTCCGCCCGAACGCCTCGATCGCCCGATCGGCCTGCCGCTCCCAGTCGAGCTGCCGCAGGCGAGGCACCCGGAACCCGTCCTCGGCCGGCGACCCGCCCTCGGGCATCACCAGTCCCCGGAAGATCGGCTGCGGCGCGGCGTTGAAGCGCGCCACTTCGTCCCGGACCCGCGTCCGCACGAGATCGCGCAGCGTCGTCCGGCTCGAGATCCCCTCCAGCAGGGTCGTCGCCCCGACCCGCCCTGCCCCCGACATGTCAATGATCGTCACCGTGATCCCCACCGCCGCAGCATATTCATCCGCGAGCCCGCCGCCGCGCTCGGCAACGCTGCAACTTCCTGCAATTTTGCTGGCAGCGGTGGACCCGTCGCCGACAGCGACCGAGCATGGTGGGATGTCGGCCCCGGGTCGTCATCGTGATCGGCCCTCGAGGGCTCAGGGGGGCTCCTAGCCCTGGGGGCCGGTCACCTCAACCGCTCAAGTCTTCGGACAGCGTGCGGACCTTCTCCAGGTACGGCTTGTAGGCGGTCAGGAAGGGTTCTGTGGTGGTGATGGTGGCGGCCAGGTGGTTGCAGGTGGCCTGGGCGGTGGCGATCACCTGGGGCGGGTAGTTGTAGCGGATCTGGTGGTCGCGGAACTCGTCCTCGTCCATCACGCGGACGGTGCCGTCGCGGAGCAGGCGGATGTCGAGGTCCAGGTCGACGGCGGTGACCGAGTCGACGCCGAACTCGGGCGGCATGGTGATGTCGCAGTAGATCGCGGTCTGGTGCGGCGTGTCGTTGAACAGGGCGCTCCACCACTGACCGTGCGGGAACAGCCGGACACGGTGATGGTCGATCGTCTGCCAGCTGCCGTCGGCGCGCTGGCCCTGCGTCCCGGGGACCGAGCCGACCCACAGGCCGTACTCGTCCTCGCCGAGCCGGATCGCCTCGACCAGACGATGCGGCTGCCCGTCGTACTTCCGGAACAACGTCGTCACCATCTCCACGCGATCACCCTAGGTGAGACGAGCCACACGTTCGAACCTGGCGCACCCGGGCGGCGTCCTGGAAGGTGAGATTGCCCGGGACGGCCGGGAAGGCCGTCGCCGAGTTCGGATTCCGGGCGTTGGATGCATAGACTCAAGTATTCGAGGACGACCCGCGGGAGGAGCTCGATGCGCGTGCTGGAGACGCTGGGAGGGCCGGCCGACCTGAGGAAGCTGACCGATCAGCAGTTGACTGATCTGGCGGCGGAGATCAGGGACGTGCTGGTCGAGACCGTGTCCCGGACCGGCGGTCACCTCGGCCCGAACCTCGGCATGGTCGAGATCACGCTCGCGATGCACCGCGTGTTCGACTCGCCACGCGACCGCCTGGTCTACGACACCGGCCACCAGACGTATGTGCACAAGCTGCTCACCGGCCGCGCCGGCGAGTTCGGCACGCTCCGTCAGCAGGGCGGCCTGTCCGGGTACCCGAGCCACGCCGAGTCCGAGCACGACGTCGTCGAGAACAGCCACGCCTCGACCGCGCTGTCGTACGCCGACGGGCTCGCCAAGGCGTACCGCCTGCGCAAGGAGGACCGGCACGTCGTCGCGCTGATCGGCGACGGCGGCCTGACCGGCGGGATGGCCTGGGAGGCGCTGAACAACATCGCCGCCGCCAAGGACCTGAAGCTCGTCGTCATCGTCAACGACAACGGCCGGTCGTACAGCCCGACCGTCGGCGGCCTGGCGACGCACCTGACCAGCCTGCGCACCAACCCGCGGTACGAGAAGATCCTCGACCTGATCAAGAAGAACCTCGGCCGCACGCCGTACGTCGGCCCGCCGATGTACGAGGTGCTGCACGGCATCAAGAAGGGGCTGAAGGACATGCTGGCCCCGCAGGGCATGTTCGAGGACCTCGGCCTCAAGTACGTCGGCCCCGTCGACGGCCACGACCGGCAAGCCCTCGAGGACGCGTTGCGCAACGCCAAGTCGTTCGGCGGCCCGGTGATCGTGCACGCGGTCACCAAGAAGGGCTACGGATACGCCGCCGCCGAGCAGGACGAGGAGGACAACTTCCACCAGATCCGCCCGGCGAACAAGCCGCGTGGCTGGACGGACGTGTTCTCCGACGAACTGGTGAAGATCGGCCACCGCCGCCCGGACGTGGTCGCGATCACCGCCGCGATGCTGCACCCGACCGGCCTGGCCGCGTTCGCCGACGAGTTCCCGGACCGCACCTTCGACGTCGGCATCGCCGAGCAGCACGCGGTGACCAGCGCGGCCGGTCTGGCGATGGGCGGCATGCATCCGGTCGTCGGTCTGTACGCCACGTTCCTCAACCGGGCGTTCGACCAGCTCCTGCTCGACGTCGCGCTGCACAGGTGCGGTGTCACGTTCGTGCTCGACCGGGCTGGTGTCACCGGTGACGACGGGGCGAGCCACAACGGCATGTGGGACATGTCGATCCTGCAGGTCGTGCCCGGCCTGCGGCTCGCCGCGCCGCGGGACGGCAAGCGCGTCCAGGAGCTCCTCAACGAGGCCGTCGACGTCGACGACGCCCCGACCGTCCTGCGGTACGCGAAGGGCGAGGTGTTCCCGGACATCGAGGCGATCGACCGGATCGGGCAGCTCGACGTCCTGCGGCGCACCGGCAAGGACGTGCTGCTCGTCGGGATCGGCGCCATGGCCGCGACCGCGATGGAGGTGGCGCAGCGGCTCGAGGCGCACGGGTTCGGCGTCACCGTGGTCGACCCGCGCTGGGTGAAGCCGGTGCCGCCCGAGCTGATCGAGCTGGCCGGGGAGTTCGAGCTGGTCGCCACGATCGAGGACAACGGCCGCGCCGGCGGCTGCGGCACGATGATCGCCCAGGCCTTGCGTGACGGGGGAGTGCAGACGCCGCTGCGCGACTTCGGCATCCCGCAGCAGTTCCTCGACCACGCCAAGCGGGCCGCTGTCCTGCAGGAGATCGGGCTCACCGGCCAGGAGGTGGCGCGGGAGATCACCGAGCAGCTCACGCGCCAGCACGGCCACGCGCTCAACGAGCCGGATCCGGCCGGCGGCCGTCCGGGTAACGCCTAACGGCCCATGGCCGAGCCAGGGCGGCACAGCAGACACGCTGCCACGCGCCGGCGATCGCGAGTCTGGCCGCTGCTGCTGTCGTTCGTCCTGGTGGCGATTGCGGTGGCCGGCGGCCTCGCCCTGCATCGGTCGAGCCAGGCCGGCGATCGCGTCGCGAACCGGACCACGAGCACGCCGACGGTCGACCAGGCCGCGCGGGCGGCGGCCGTCGACGCGGTCCTGAAGCGCCGTGCGCAGGCTGTGCTGACCGGCAACGAGCAGGCGTTCGTCGCCGACGTCGACGCCGGCGACAAGCGGCTGGTCGCGAGCCAGCGCACGCTGTTCACGAACCTTCGCCAGTTCGGCTTCGCGAAGCTCGCCTACCAACAGCTGGCCCAGCAGTACGACGACACGATCGCCCAGAAGTACGGCCCGTCGACGTACTTGGTCGCCGTCGCGATGACCTACCAGATCCGCGCCATCGACCTGGTCCCGGTGCGCGCGATGCTCGGCTACACGTTCACCCAGCGCGCGAACGGCACCTGGGTGCTCGTCTCCGACTCCGATCTGGACAAGCGTCTGCCGCGCGGTTCGCACCAGGAGGCCTGGGACTTCGGCCCGATCCTGGTCAAGCGTGAGCCGCGCGTCCTCGTCGTCGTCGAGCAGGGCCAGGAGGCTCTCGCGGACAAGCTGGCCGCGATGTCGGGCAGCGCGGTGCGGGCGGTCTCGAAGAACTGGCCCGGCGGCTGGAACGGCTCCGGCGTGGTGATCGCGCTCGACGACAAGATAGTCCGCGGCGCCGACTACACGCAGCCGAAGAACGCCGAGGACGCGCTCGCGATGGCGACCTGGGTGTACCGCACGCTGCCCGGCGAGGTCACCGGCGAGGGTCAGCGGACCGACTCGTACGTCGTGGTGAACCCGCACAACCGCTCGAAGGTCGACGCCCGCACGCTGGCCCACGAGTTCACCCACGTCGCCACCGCGCCGTACGGCCCGTACGCCCCGCGCTGGATGGTCGAAGGCGCCGCGACGTACGTCGAGTTCCTGCCGATGGACGGGCAGGAACCCCTGGCGATCCCGCAGTACCGGCTGGACGTGCGGACGAAGTACCTCGCGAAGGCGAAGAGCCTGCCCACCGACGACACGTTCTTCGCACGCGCCGACAGCTCGTACCCGTTGTCCTGGCTGGCGCTCGACTACCTGTTCACGCGGTTCGGCGGGGTCGAGGTCGGCACGCTGTACCGCGAGCTGGCCGCGCTCGGGTCGAGCCAGAAGGAGCGTGACCGGATCATGCTCGAGCACGTCGGGATGACGGAAGCGGGACTTTTCCGCGCCTTGAAGGCTGCTGCGGCAGCGTAACCGCCCGGCGTCGAGTAGGGTGGCCCGGCTGCGACCACCCGGGTACTCGGAGGGAACGACCCGAAGTGAGTGCGACGACGCCCAAGTCCGGTCCGCCAGGACCCCGCCGCTGGCTGGGTCTGCTGGTGGCGGTTGCCCTGGTGTCGGGCGGCGTCGTGTACACCGTTGAAGAGCGCGAGCAGGACGCCCGCGAGCGGGTGGCCGCCACCCGCACCGCGACCCCGGCCCCGCCGCCGGCGACGGGCACCAAGCCGTCCCGGATCGCCGCCGCCGTCGCCGCCCGCCGGGTCGCCGTCGACACCGTGCTGCTGCGCCGCGCGCAGGCCGTGCAGACCGGCAACGAGGCGTTGTTCCTGGCCGACGTCGACCCGGCGAACAAGAAGCTCCGCGCCGAGCAGAAGATCCTGTTCGCGAACCTGGTCGAGATGGGCTTCACCGAGATCGGCTACAGCCAGGCCGAGGAGCGGTTCAACCCGGCGGTGCTGAAGGCCCACGGCAGCACGACGTACCTGGTCCGGGTGCTGATGCGGTACCAGATCCAGAAGGTCGACTTCACGCCGGTGACGACCGAGCTCGGCTACACCTTCGTCGCCCGCGGCGGCCGCTGGCTGATCACCGCCGACGACGAGCTGGACTCCGACCTCGGGCCGGGCGCGCACCGGGAGGCCTGGGACCTCGGCCGGATCGAGGTGCAGCGCGGGCCGCGCGTCCTGGTCGTCGTCGAGAAGGGCGACACGGCGCGCGGCCGGGCGATCGTCGCCGAGGCGACCGAGGGCCTCGGCGAGGTCGCGGCGTACTGGCCGCTGCGGTGGAGCGGGTCGGTGTTCGTGATCGCGCTCGACGAGACCGAGGTCCGCGACGCGAGGTTCGCCGACGAGGACATCGAGTCCGCGGCCAGCACCGGGACGACGTTCTCCTCACTGCCCGGTCAGGAGACCGCCGACGGTACGGTCGCCGGCGGGTACATCGTGGTCAACCCGAACGAGCGCGACCGGGTCGACGAGATCCTGCTGTCGCACGAGATCACCCACGTCGCGACCGCGGACCTCGGCGGGTACGAACCGCTGTGGCTGGCCGAAGGCGCCGCGGAGTACGTGTCCTGGAGCGGTATCGAGGCGGTCAGCGGAGCCGGCGAGGTCGGCAAGTGGGAGCAGGAGGTCGTCGACGAGGCGGTGCCGCAGCTGAGCTCGCTGCCCAGCGACGCCGGCTTCTACCAGAACTCCGCCGACGTGTACGGCGTGAGCTGGCTGGCGGTCCGCTACCTGGTCCGGCGGATCGGGCTCGGCAAGGTCGAGGAACTGTACGAGGACATGGCCCGCAACGGAACCGACCAGGCCGCCCGCGACCGCATCCTGCTGAGCCGTACGGGGCTCACCGAGGCGACGTTGTGGACGTCGCTGACAACATACGAGCCGCAACGCTGAGTGGCGGTTTGACCTCACCCGGTCAGAGGTACAGGCTCGAAGGGTTCCGTCCACCTCGAGGAGGCGCCAGATGAGTCTTGTGCGGAAGAAGACGATCGAGCAGTCGATCGCCGACACCGACGAACCGGAGTATCAGCTCAAGAAACGCCTCACCGCGGTCGACCTGACCGTCTTCGGTATCGGTGTCATCATCGGTGCCGGCATCTTCACGCTGACCGGCCGCGCGGCCAAGCTGTACGCCGGACCGGGCATCGCACTGTCCTTCGTGCTGGCCGCCGTCTGCTGCGCACTCGCCGCGTTGTGCTACGCCGAGTTCTCGTCGACCGTCCCGGTGTCGGGGTCGGCGTACACGTTCTCGTACTTCTCCCTCGGTGAGATCTTCGCCTGGATCATCGGCTGGGACCTGCTGCTCGAGTTGATGCTCGGGGCAAGCGTCGTGGCGCAGGGCTGGTCGACGTACGCCGCCTTGTTCCTGGAGCAGATCGGACTGGGCTGGCCGTCGTCGATCGGGCCGGACAGCAACGTCAACGTGCTCGCGATGCTGCTGGTCCTGGTGCTGGCGACACTCGCGACGATCGGTATCAAGGAGTCGCTGCGGGTGAACCTGGTGCTCGTCGCGATCAAGCTGTTCGTGGTGCTGTTCGTGATCGTCGCCGGCCTGTTCTACATCAAGGGCTCGAACCTGTCGCCCTTCATCCCGCCGAGCGTGCCGGCCGAGAACGGCGACGTCACGATCACGACGCCGCTGTTCCAGGCCCTGTTCGGCTTCACACCGTCGACGTTCGGCGTGATGGGCCTGGTATCGGGCGCGTCGCTGGTGTTCTTCGCGTTCATCGGGTTCGACGTGGTCGCGACCACCGCCGAGGAGGCGAAGAACCCGCAGCGCGACCTGCCCCGCGGCATCATCGGGTCGCTGGCCATCTGCACGGTGCTGTACGTGCTGGTCTGCATCGTCATCACCGGCATGGTGAACTACACCGACATCAGCGGTGAGGCCGCGCTGGCCGAGGCGTTCCGGTCCGTCGGCCGGGGCGGTTTCGCGACACTGATCTCGGCCGGTGCGGTGGCCGGTCTGACCACCGTCGTGCTGACCTTGATGATCGGCGCCGCGCGGGTCGTGTTCGCGATGAGCCGCGACCACCTGATGCCCCGGCAGCTCGGCAAGACGCATGCCAAGTGGGGCACGCCGTACCGCCTGACGATCGGCATCGGCGTGGTCGTCGCGATCGTCGCCGGCCTGACCCCGATCGGCAAGCTCGAGGAGATGGTGAACATCGGCACGCTGGCCGCGTTCACCCTGGTGTCGATCGCGGTGCCGCTGCTGCGCAAGAGCCGCCCCGACATCGAGCGCTCGTTCCGGGTGCCGGGCAACCCGGTGATCCCGATCCTCGCGGCGCTGATCTGCTTCTACCTGATGCTGAACCTGTCGCTGGAGACCTGGCTGCGGTTCGCGATCTGGATGGTGCTCGGCTTCGTGGTCTACGCCCTCTACGGCTACCGCAAGAGCCGGGTCGGGCTGGAGCAGCGCACCGGCGAGGTGCAGAAAGCCTGAACCCAGCCCTCGGACAGTCGGCTAGGATCAGCCGACTGTCCGAGGGGGCACCGATGAAACACCCGAAACGCCTGTTCGCGGGCGTTGCCGCGCTGGCGCTGACCGCGTCCGGCGCGGTCGTTGCCGTCCGGGCGCTGGACGGCGGCGTACCGGCCACCGCGGTCTTGGCGAAGACCGGCACCGCGAGCAAGACGCCGGGGGAGCTGAGCGCGGCCGAGCAGGCGGCGCGGAAGAAGGCCGTCGACGCCGTTCTGGCCCGGCGGGCCGCCGCCGTGCGGAAGGGCGACCTGAAGGGTTTCCTGGCCCCGGTGGACCCCAAGCAGGCTGAGCTCGTAGCCCGTCAGCGGCTGCTGTTCACGAACCTGCGGAAGTTCGGGTTCGCGACGCTGCAGTACTTCACCGCGGACGCGTTCCAGGACTCGCCGGCGCTGGTCGAGAAGTTCGGGATGACGGCGTTCTCGACGCGGGTGATGATGCGGTACCAGATCGGCGGGCTGGACCCGCGGCCGGTGCAGACCGACCTCGGGTACACGTTCGTGCCGCGCGGCGGGACCTGGGTGCTGGTCGACGACACCGGGTTCGACGAGACCCTGACCGAGGCCGGGCACCGGCAGCCGTGGGACTTCGAGGAGGTCCAGCTCGTCCGCCGGGGCAAGGTCGTCGTGGTCGTCGACAAGCGCGAGGCGGCGCTCGGCAAGAAGGTCGCATCGGCCGCGGATCAGGCCGTGAAATCGGTCCGCAGGCACTGGAAGCGACCGTGGAACGGCGCCGTGCTGGTCGTCGCGATGCCGCAGGTTCGGGTGATGTCGACGCTCTGGACGGCCGGCAGCGGTGACGGCTGGACGATCGCCGCGAAGGCCGTCACGCTGTTCGAGGGCGAGCAGATGGGCAAGCCCGTCGGGCGGCCGATCGGCAGCCGGATCGTGGTGAACCCGGCGCTGCGCAAGCGGCTCGACAAGGACCTGCTGGTGCACGAGATGACGCACGTGGCGACGGCGACGCTCGGGATGAACACACCGATCTGGGCGGTCGAGGGCCTGGCGGAGTACGTCCGCTGCCGCTCGATCGAGGACGACCCGCACTGGTCCGTCGACCCGTACCGCAAACGCGTCCGCACGGCGTACCTGCCGAAGCTCAAGTCCCTCCCCAGCACCGCGACCTTCGACGGCGACGCAGACCTGGCCTACGGCACCAGCTGGTGGATCGTCGAATACCTCGCCGACAAACTCGGCGAAAAGAAGCTGGCCACCCTGTACGCCGACCTCTCCACCCAGGGCGAGTCAGCCCTCCAGAAGGACACCGGCCTGACCCCCACCCAACTAGCGACCGCAGCCAAGAAGTTCAAAGGCTGACCCGCCGCGGTACGCCGACGCCATCGGCCCCAGCGCCACCATCCCGTACAACCGCAGCAAACACCACGACCTCACCCGGCCACGACCCCGTGGGGCTGCAGGCGTTGATGCCTCGGCGGGCCAGGTAGGTGCTTGGCGCGTGAGGAGTACGCCTTGTCTGCCAGCACCCGCTCGGGTAGGGCCGTGGCACGGCCCGACCCGGGCCGCGACACGGATTCGTTGCAGGACGGGGATGGGCTGCGACGAGTCGCCGGCGCCAGCACCTCCCGGTCGCGTTCGCAGGCCGAGTGGACCTTGATGACCAGCTTCCGCGCGATCGCCCCAGCGCGTGGTCGTCGGGCTCCGTCAGGTACGCGGTGGGTGCTGTCGCGGCGGGCACCTGCAACATGCGCATGGGCGCCGAGCAACTGCCAGCACGCGAACAAGGCATAGACCCCGCCACCACGGACCGTACCGATCAGACAGCCAGCCCGGACTCGCACACCGTCGACCAGCGCAGCAACGGCCACCGTCGTGGCCGGCCCGCCGCGTGGCCCCACCGATCGACAGCAAGAGTCCCAGAATCGCGCACTGCGCGTCGGTCAGATCATGACGAGACGCCGATCGCGCGCACAACCACACCAGTCACTTTCGTAACAGCCAGGCCGAGCGGATGCAGTCGTATAGCGAGTGGTGTTTGCTGGTGTGGGCCCACGAATAGCCCACAAAATAAGGGGATTCCGGGTCGAGAACTGTCGGTGGCGCCGTCTAAGGTCGGTGGTATGGAACTTCTAGGCGAGCGACCGGCGTGGTCGATGAGTGGCGGCGAACTGCTGTCCACTCTCGACACGCTGGAAGCCGAGCTCGCCCGCCTGGAGGCCTACCGGCTGAGCGTGATCGCCGCGATCGAGTCCACCGGGTACGCGCAGGAGCTCGGCGCCCGCGACTCCGCCGAGCTGCTGCGTTTCCGGTACCGCCTGGACCCACCGGCCGCCCGCCGCACCCTCCGCCTCGCCCAGACCGCCCCGCACTACCCGGCCGTGGCGACCGCCCTGGAACGCACCGCCTCCTCCGCACCCACCGACGCCCCCGGCGACAACGCACTCGACGACAACAGGTCCGGCGACGGCGGGTCCGGGGACGGTGCTGGTGGTGGCTGGTTGCTGCGTCCGGCGCAGGCGGCCGCGATCGTGTCCCCGCTGGAGCGGGTGCGGTCGCGGGTGCCGGTGGAGCATCTGGACGCGGCCGCGGAGCAGTTGGTCGGGCTGGCCGGTCACCTGTCGCCGGGCGAGCTGCGTACTGCCGCGAAGGAGATCGCCGACCTGCTGGACTCCGACGGCCCCGAGCCCGAGGAGCTGAAGGCGTATGAACGGGAGTCCCTGACGCTGTCGGCTGCCGACAACGGGGTGAAGTTCAAGGGGTTCTTGGCCAATGAGAACGCCGAACTCCTGCGGGCGGTTGTGCATGCCGGTGCCCGCCCGCACAAGACCGTCGACGGTGAACACGACCCGCGGCCGCGTGACAAGCGCCAGGCCGACGCGCTGTCGGATGCCTTGAGCATCGCCGCCGCCGTCTGGGACACCACCGGCCCCACCGGCCCCGCCGCGGGTAGTGCGGGCACAGCCGCCGCGGGCACGGGTGGTCGGGTGGCCGGGTACGGCGCGAAGGCGACCATCACGGTCACGATCGACCTCGAAGACCTCAAAGCCGCGACCGCGGACGCGATCGGGCGCACCGTCTACAGCGGCGGGCTGTCCGCGGCCACGATCCGGCGCCTGGCCTGCGACGCGAACATCATCCCGCTGGTGCTCGGCTCGAACTCCGAACCGCTGGACGTCGGGCGCCGCGAACGCCTGATCACTAAGGCGATGCGTCGCGCGCTGGACGCCCGTGACCGCGGCTGCGTGGTGTGTGGGGCGCCGCCGGTCATGTGCGACGCCCATCACTTGATCTCGTGGATCGACGGCGGCGACACCAAAGTCTCGAACCTGGCTCTGCTGTGCCGCCGTCACCACGTCGACCTGCACAGGGGCCGCTGGCACATCACCATCCTCGACGGCGTCGTCCACGTCGCCCGCCCCAGCTGGGCCGAACCCGGAGCCGCCCTCACCACAGCCCGACGCGCCGCACCGCCACACGCCCAGCCACCCGGACGTGCGGCGCCGCCGGACGCCGAGCCACCCGACCGCGAGGCGCCCATCGACGGTCGCTCGCGATGGCGGGCCGACCAGGCTGCTCTCGAACAAGCGGCCGCCTTCGCAGCCGTGGGCTGACACCGGTCGACGCCGGACAACACAACAACCTCCTACCCGCGGCATGCAGGCAGGAGGCTGCTGTGCTGCAGCGATCAGGAGAGAGCCGACTCCTTGCAACGCCCCCGGCAGCACGCAGCCCGTCCTATGGCCCAACCAATCCGACGCCGCCACACCCGAGGTGCCCGCCGCACCCGAGGTGCCCGTGCCGGGCGGTCCTGCCGTGCCTGGGGTGCCTGCCGTACTCGAGGTGCTTGCCGCACTCGAGGTGCCCGTGTCGGGCGTCCTGCCGTGCCGGGGTGGCGCCCAACGTACCTGCCGGGTCTGACGTGCCCGAGGTGCCCGACGTGCGTGCCGTGCCTGTCGTGCCTGTCGTGCGGTGCGCGGCGTTCCCGCCGCGCCTGCGGTGCCGGGCGTGCCTGCGGTGCCCGGTGTAGCCGGCGTGCCCGTCGTTCCTGCCGTCCAAGCGGTACCGGCGTACCTGCGGTGCCCAACGTGCCTGCGGTGCACTGCCGTACCCGGGTTGCCCTGCCGTACCCGGGGGTGCCCTGCCGTACGAGGGGTGCCCTGCCGGGCGTTGCTGCCGTGCCGGGTGCGCCCGCCGTGCCCGCCGTGCTCGCCGTACCCGAGGTGCTCGCCGTACCCGAGGTGCTCGCCGTACCCGAGGTGCTCGCCGTACCCGAGGTGCTCGCCGTACCCGAGGTGCTCGCCGTACCCGAGGTGCTG
>NZ_JBFAXS010000004.1:523010-755850 GCF_040680955.1 Kribbella sp. NPDC051936
CGTGCCGGGCGTCGCTGCTTTGTTGCGGTGGCGCCCGCCGTGCCCCGCCGAACCCCGCCGTACTCGAGGTGCCTGCCGTACTGGAGATGCCCGTGTCGGGCGTTGCTGCCGTGCCGGGGTGGCGCCCGCTGTACCTGCCGGGTCTGACGTGCCCGAGGTGCCCGACGTGCGTGCCGTGCCTACCATGCCTGCGGTGCCCGGTGTAGCCGGCGAGCCCGCGGTTCCTGCCGTTCGAGTGGTACCGGCGTACCTGCGGTGCCCGGCGTACCTACGGTGCCCCGGCGTACCCGAGGTACCCGCCGTACCCGAGGTACCCGTGCCGGGCGTTGCTGCCGTGCCGGGGAGCGCCCGCCGTGCCCCGCCGTACCCGAGGTGCCTGCCGTACCCGAGGTGCCTGCCATACCCGAGGTGCCCGGGCCGGGGTACCTGCCGTGCCGGGGCCCGCGGTAGCTGCCGGTCTGACGTACCCGAGGTGCCCGACGTGCCCGACGTGCCCGACGTGCGGCGTTCCCGCCGCACCCGCCGCACCCGCCGCTGCCCGGGCGTATCTGTGGTGCCCGGCGTACCTGTGGTGCCCGGCGTACCTGCGGTGCCCCGGCGTACCTGCGGTGCCCCGGCGTTGCCGGCGTTCGGGGTTGTGCGGGCGGGTGCCGCGCAACGGGGCGCCGAAGCCGTGGGGTGTTCTTCTGGAGGCGGCGAGGAGCGTTCAGGTGTCCGTTGGTGATGTGGCACCGCTCGGATGTGAACGCGCAACAGCCCTGGGGGCTTGGCATTCTCGGACTGCGACGCCGTCGGCGGCTTGGTGTGTATCAACCCGTGAGCCCCAGTCCCGGCTAGCTGCTTGGAGGGCGAACAGAGCACCCAGCCACCCAGATCTCTGCTGTATTGCTGCTGGGGGACGGAGCGGGCTTCCGGCTCCGTACCGCCCCCCAGCAGGTCTGTCAGGCGAGGCTGGCTGCGCCTCGGGGGAGGAAGCGGGTGCCGTTGACCTTCTCGGCGATGCCGGTGCGGTCCAGGTACGGCGTGATGCCGCCGAGGTGGAAGGGCCAGCCGGCGCCGAGGAGCAGGCACAGGTCGATGTCCTGGGCTTCCGCGACCACGCCCTCGTCGAGCATGATCTTGATCTCCTCGGCGAGTGCGGTCAGCACCCGGGTGCGCAGTTCGTCGGCGGTGGACGGGGTGTCGCCGACCGTCACCAGCGCCTCGACCTCCGGGTCCACGACCGGCTTGCCCTCCGGCCACACGTAGAACGAGCTCTTGCCGGCGGCAACTACCTTGGCCAGGTTCTCCGACACCGCGAACCGGTCCGGGTACGCCCGGTTCATCGTCTCGGCGACGTGCAGCGCGACCGGCAGCCCGACCAGCTGCAGCAGGACGAACGGCGGCATCGGCAGCCCGAGCGCAGACAGGGCGCGGTCGGCTTCCGGGATCGGCGTGCCCTCGTCGACCGCCGCGCTGACCTCGCCGAGGAAGCGGGTCAGCAGCCGGTTCACCACGAAGGCCGGCGCGTCCTTCACCAGCACGCAGGACTTCTTCAGCTGCTTGCCGACGGCGAACGCGGTCGCGAGCGACGCGTCGTCGGTCCGGTCCGCGCGGACGATCTCCAGCAGCGGCAGCACCGCCACCGGGTTGAAGAAGTGGAACCCGACGACCCGCTCCGGGTGCTCCAGGTCGGCGGCCATCTCGGTCACGGACAACGACGACGTGTTGGTCGCCAGGATCGCGTCCGGCCGGACGATTTTCTCCAGGTCGGCGAAGATCGCCTTCTTCAGCTGCAGTTCCTCGAACACGGCCTCGATCACGAAGTCGGCGTCCGCGAACACGCCCTTGTCCACCGACCCGGTGACGAGCGCCTTCAGCTGGTTCGCCTTGTCCGGGCGCACCCGGCCCTTCGCGAGCAGCTTGTCGATCTCACCGTGCACGTACCCGACGCCGCGGTCCACCCGCTCCTGGTCGAGATCGGTGAGTACGACGGGAACCTCGAGCCGCCGCGCGAACAGCAGCGCGAGCTGACCCGCCATCAGGCCCGCACCGACGACGCCGACCTTGGAAACAGGCCGCGCGAGCGACTTGTCCGGCGCACCGGCCGGCCGCTTGGCCCGCTTGTTCACCAGGTCGAACGCGTACAGCCCGCTGCGCAGCTCCTCGCTCATGATGAGGTCGGCGAGCGCCTCGTCCTCGGCCGCGAACCCACGGTCCCGATCGTTGTCGCGAGCGGCCGCGATCAGCTCCAGTGCCCGGTACGGCGCGGGCGCCGCGCCGCTCACCTTGACGTCGGCGAAGGCCTTGCCCCGGGCAACGGCAGCGTCCCACGCGTCGCCGCGGTCCACCGAAGGCCGCTCGACGGTGACAGCACCGGTGAGGACCTTCGAAGCCCACAGCAGCGACTGCTCGAGGAAGTCCGCCGACTCCAGCAGCACGTCGCCGATGCCGAGTTTCACCGCTTCCGGCCCGCTGAGCATCTTGTTCTGGTTGAGGGCGTTCTCGACGACGACCTTCACCGCGTTGTCCGCGCCGATCAGGTTCGGCAGCAGGAAGTTGCCGCCCCAGCCCGGGATCAGCCCGAGGAAGACCTCGGGCGTCGACAGCATGCCCGCGGCCGTCGAGACGGTCCGGTAGGTGGCGTGCAGCGCGACCTCGAGTCCGCCGCCGAGCGCGACGCCGTTCACGAACGCGAACGACGGCTTGCCGCCGTCCACGAGCTTGCGCATCACGCCGTGTCCGATCTTGCCGAGCGCGAGCGCCTGCTCCCGGTCGGTGAGCTTCGGTACGCCGGTCAGGTCGGCGCCCGCGGCCAGGATGAACGGCTTGCCGGTGACGCCGATCGCGACGATCTCGTCGCGGGCGAGCGCCGCGTCCAGAGCCGCGTTCAACGACCCCAGACCCTTGGGCCCAAAGGTGTTCGGCTTGGTGTGGTCGTGCCCGTTGTCCAGCGTGATGAGCGCCATCGTGCCGGCCTTGCCGGGCAGTACGACGTCCCGGGAATGTGCGAGCGTGACGACCTCGTCGGTCGACAAAGCAGAAGCGCTGTCGATCAGTTCCTGCAGGCTCATGCGACCGCACCTTCCCAGTTCGGGTTCTCCCAGATGACCGTGCCGCCCATGCCGAGGCCGACGCACATGGTGGTGAGGCCGTAGCGGACCTCGGGGCGCTGCTCGAACTGCTTGGCCAGCTGGTTCATCAGCCGGACCCCGGACGACGCCAGCGGGTGGCCGAACGCGATCGCGCCGCCGTACGGGTTCACCCGCGGGTCGTCGTCGGCGATGCCGTAGTGCTCCAGGAACGCCAGCACCTGCACGGCGAACGCCTCGTTCACCTCGAAGGCCTGGATGTCGTCGATGGTCAGGCCGGCCAGCCGCAGCGCCTTCTCGGTGGCGGGGATCGGGCCTTCGCCCATCACCTCGGGCTCGACACCGGCGAAGGCGTACGAGACCAGCTTCATCTTCGGGGTGAGGCCGAGCTCCTCGGCGGTCTCCGCCGACGTCAGCACACAGGCGGTCGCGCCGTCGTTGATACCGGCCGAGTTGCCGGCGGTGACCCGCCCGTGCGGACGGAACGGCGTCTTCAGGCCCGCCAGGTCCTCGAGCGAGGTGCCCGGGCGCATCGGCTCGTCGGTACTGGCGTAACCCCAGCCCTGCTCGGCGGACCGGGTCGCGACCGGCACCAGGTCCGGCTGGATCAGGTCGTTCGCGTAGGCCTTGGCGGCCTTCTCCTGGGACGCCACGGCGTACGCGTCGGCACGCTCCTTGGTGATGCCCGGGTACCGGTCGTGCAGGTTCTCGGCGGTGGAGCCCATCACCAGCGCGGACGTGTCGACGAGCTTCTCGGCGATGATCCGCGGGTTCGGGTCGACGCCCTCGCCCATCGGGTGCCGGCCCATGTGCTCGACACCGCCGGCCACGACCACGTCGTACGCGCCGAAGGCGATCCCGGCGGCGGTGGTGGTGACGGCGGTCATCGCGCCGGCGCACATCCGGTCGATGGCGTAGCCGGGCGTGGTGTTCGGCAGGCCGGCCAGCAGCGCGGCGGTCCGGCCGATGGTCAGGCCCTGGTCGCCGATCTGGGTGGTGGCCGCGATCGCGACCTCGTCCACCCGCTCCGGCGGGAGGCCCGGGTTGCGCCGCAGCAGCTCCCGGATGCACTTGATCACCAGGTCGTCGGCGCGGGTCTCGGCGTACTGGCCCTTGGCCTTGCCGAACGGGGTGCGAACGCCGTCGACGTACACGACATCGCGGATCTCACGGGGCACGAGGGCCCTCCTCTGGGGTCGGGAAAGCTACCCCGATGCTACCCGTGAGTAACAGAACCGCCAAAGTAGCCGCGCGTGTGGGTCCGCTCACAAAAGCGTGACCCGTGGAAAAGCGACGCGAATGAGCGCATGCTGTGTTCAAGGTCCGCGTTACTGGAGTTGTTCCATGAACAATTTTGATCTGTCCGTGCCGGTCCTGAGCCGGGGGAAACATCGGAACCCACGCAAGGGTGCCTGCTTCATGGAGTTCGCGTCCTACCTGGCCGGTGAGCCGTGGTCGGACCATCCGTCCTGCACGCATCCGTTGCTCGCGGGCGTCGCCCGCGACGTCAACGACTGCACCACGGACGCCGGGCGCTCCCGCCTGGCTCCGCTGATCCCGTCGGTGATCGGGCTGACCCCGGACGACCCGCACGTCGTACCGCGGGTGACCGCGCGCTGCATCCAGCACGCGCTGCCGGTCGTCTCGCAGGAACGGCAGTACATCCTGGCCGTCGCGCTGCTGGTGGGGGAGAAGCAACTGGCCGCGCTCGACGGGAGGCCGCTCGACGACGTCGAGCCGGATTCGCTCGCTGTGCTGGAATCGGTGCCGTCGGCGACCAAGTGGGCGCGGTCGTTCACCGCCCGCGCGCGCCGTGCGACCCCGGACTTCGCCCGCCGGACGGCGCCACGCGCGGTGTCGTGCGCGGTCGAGGGCATCTCGCAGGCGTGCGTGACGGATCCGGACGACCGGCTCTACAAGCTGCTCGTCGACGCGATCGCGGAGACGACGGCGTGGATGCCGGCGCCCGTACCCGAGCCCGCGCCCGAGCCCGCAACGGAGCCGGTTACTCCTGAGGTCGTACGCTTCACTGTGTGACGTCGGAGATACCAGTCCACGAGTGGGGATCCGCTGATTCCGGGGCGCCTGGAATCCTTGTGCTGCAGGAGATCTTCGGAGTCTCCGACTACATCAGGCGCCGCGCGGCGGATCTGCACGCCCTCGGGTACTACGTGATCGCGCCCGAGATCTACTGGCGCCTCGACGACACCGACCTGGACGAGTCCTCGCCGGACCTGCTGCCACGGGCGATGGGCATCGTCGGGCGCCTCGACTGGGACCTGGCGGTCAAGGACGCTGTTGCGGTGCTGGACCGGCTGCGGGCGCGCGGCCGGGGCACCGGGGTGGTCGGCTTCTGCTTCGGCGGCGGACTGGGCTTCAACGTGGCCGCGGTGTCGTCGCCCGACGTCCTGGTCAGCTACTACGGCTCTGCCCTGCCTGGGTTGCTCGAGCTCGCGCCGAAGGTGCGGGCGGCGAGCCTGCACCACTTCGGCAACAACGACGCCTACCTGGACGTCGATGCGGTGGTGCCGGGGTTGGGTGACGCCGAGATCCACCGCTACGACGGCGCCGGTCACGCGTTCGACAACCCCCTGCCGATGTTCCACCACGCCGAGGCGTCCGCGCTGGCCTGGCGCCGTACCGAAGACTTCCTTGCCTGTCACCTCCCAACCTCCCAAGGATGAGCATGAGCCTGTACGACATTCCGCTGACCACTCTGTCCGGTGCGCCGACCTCCCTCGGCGAGTACAAGGGCAAGGCCGTTCTGGTCGTGAACGTGGCGTCGAAGTGCGGTCTGACGCCGCAGTACGAGGGCCTGGAGAACCTGCAGGAGAAGTACGCGTCCCGCGGCTTCACCGTGCTCGGCGCCCCGTGCAACCAGTTCGGCGGTCAGGAGCCCGGGTCGGCCGAGGAGATCGAGACCTTCTGCTCGACGACGTACGGCGTGACGTTCCCGATGCTCGGCAAGCTCGAGGTGAACGGCGACCACCGGCACCCGCTGTACGCCGAACTCACCCAGACCCCCGACGCCGACGGCGAAGCCGGCGACATCCAGTGGAACTTCGAGAAGTTCCTCCTCAGCCCCGAGGGCACCGTCGCCGCCCGCTTCCGCCCCCGCACCGAGCCGGAGTCCGACGAGATCGTCACCGCCATCGAGGCCCAGCTCCCAGCCTGACCACCGGAGATCCCCGCCGCAGGCGCGCGGCGGGGATCTTTTCTGAGCGGCATTGCAACAACTCTTTCGAAAGCGTACTTTCGATGGATGCCGAATCCTCACCGCCGACTCAGCGACCCGCGGGAACTGAACGCCCTGGCGCACCCTGTGCGGATGGCGATCATCGAGCTGCTGTCGCTCAGCGGGCCACTGACCGCGACCGAGCTGGCCGACCGGCTGGACGAGACCCCGGCGAACTGCTCGTGGCACCTCCGCAAGCTGGCGCAGCACGGGTTCGTCGAGGAGGCCGAGGGCGGGAAGGGCCGGCAACGCCCCTGGAAGGTGCCCGGACTCGGGTTCCGTTGGGACGAGGAGCATGCATCGCCGTCGCTCGAGGAACGCCGCGCGGCGCAGGCACTGTCCGACGTGATGATGGGGCGGGCGATCGACCGGCTGCGGGAGTCGCAGCAGCGCGCCCCGGAGGACACCGAGGAGTGGCGTGCCGCGCGGAGCAACACCGAGATGGTCGCCTGGCTGACCGCGGACGAGCTCGAGGAGATGAACGACGCGATCAACGCGGTGCTCGACCGCCATGCCGAGCGGCTGACCGATCCGTCCCAACGCCCGGCGAACGCGCGGCTGTGCGAGTTCGTCGCCTGGGGCGTGCCGACGTACTTCCCGGGGGTGGAGACCTCATGAGGAGACTGTTCGCGCAGCCCGGGTTCCCGCGCCTGTTCGGTGGCCTGAGTACGTCGATGCTCGGCGACTCGGTGATGCTGCTGGTGCTGAGTATGTGGGTGAAGACCCTCACCGGCTCGAACGCACTGGCCGGCCTGACGTTCTTCTTCATGGTGCTGCCGGCGCTGGCTGCTCCGGTGCTCGGCGTCTGGGTGGATCGGCTGCCGCGCAAGCCGATCCTGGTCTGGGGCAACGTCGCCAGCGGCGCCGCCGTACTCCCGCTCGTACTCGTTCGGGACTCCGGCGACGTGTGGCTGATCTGGTTGGTCGCCTTCCTGTACGGCGTCTCGTTCGTCGTGCTGCCCGCGGCGCTGAACGGACTGCTGAAGGACCTGCTGCCGGACGAACTGCTCGTCGAGGCGAACTCCAGCCTGGCCACCATCAAGGAGGGCTACCGGCTGTTCGGCCCGCTGGCCGGCGCCGCGATCTTCGCCACCGCGGGCGGCTGGCTCGTCGCGATCGTCGACGCGGCCACCTTCGTGCTGGCCGGCCTGCTGATCGCGACGATCAAGGTCTCCGAGACAACGGCGCCGTCGAAGAGCACCTTCCGCGAGGACCTGCTCGGCGGTGTCCGTTTCCTCGCCGGCGACCGGGTGCTCCGCCACGTGCTGGCCGGGCTGGCGATCTCGATCCTCGTCATCGGCTTCTTCGAGTCGTCGATCTACGCGCTGATGGACGCCTTCGGCAAGCCGCCGACGTTCTCCGGCGTCTTCGTGACGTGTCAGGGCGTCGGCGCGGTCGTCGGCGGCCTGACCGCGAGCCGCGCCGTACGCCGTCTCGGCGAGATCGCCACCTGCGCCCTCGGACTGGTCGTGCTCGCCGCGTCGACCGTCGTCTGTGTGGTCGCCCCCAGCATCGTCGTGGTGCTCGCCGGCGCCGCGATCTGCGGTGTCGGCCTGCCGTGGACGTTCGTCTCGTTCACGACGTTGATGCAGCGCCGTTCGCCGGGTCACCTGATCGGGCGCGTGTCGACCGCCGTCGAGGTCCTCGTGGCGACGCCGCAGGCGATCTCACTGGCCCTCGGCAGCCTGCTGGTGAGCCTGCTCAGCTACCGCCAGATCTTTGTCGTCATCGCGACGGTGATCCTGCTCGGCGCACTCCAGATCGTCCTCACCCTCCACCCCGAGATCCGGCGGGATCTGACGACGGCGGAGGACGTGGTCAGTCCAGCGGTTTGACCGTGGCTTCGGATGCCATCGCGTCGGTGAGGACCTCCGCGGTGAGGGCGATCTGCCAGGCGCGGGCGTGGTGGTCGCGGAGGAAGGTCGTGACCACCTCGAGGTTCACCTCCTTGGGCGGGGACCAGGCGAGCCGGCGGATCGTGTCGGGCGCGAGCAGGTTCTCGGTCGGGAGGCGGTGCGCCTCGGCGATCTCGGCGACCGCGGCGCGGGCGGCCGACAGCCGGGCGGCCGCGTCGGGGTCGCGGTCGGCCCAGGCGCGGGCCGGCGGCGGGCCGTCGTACCGCGGGCCCTGCTTGGGGAGCTCGGAGTCGGGGAGCCGGCGGGCGTGGTCGATCGCCTCCCACCAGGTCCGCATGTGGCGGTGCGCGCCGCGGCCCTTGAACGCGGTCAGCCGCTGGAGCGTGTCGCGGTCGGTCGGCATCGCGGACGCCGCCTCGACGATCGCGGCGTCCGGCAGCACCCGGCCGGGGGAGATGTCGGCGGACTCGGCGATCTGGTCCCGGGCCTCCCACAGCGCCCGGACGACGGCCAGGCTGCGGCGGTTCCGGACCCGGTGCATGCCCGACGTACGGCGCCAGGGGTCCGGCTTCGGCTCCCGCGGCGGCGCGTCGAGGATCGCGGCGAACTCCTGCGCCGCCCACTCCCACTTGCCCTCGCGGAGCAGCTCCTGCTCGATCGCGTTCCGCAGCTCGATCAGCATCTCGACGTCGAGCGCGGCGTACACCAGCCAGGGCGCCGGCAGCGGCCGGGTCGACCAGTCGGCGGCCGAGTGCTCCTTGCGCATCCGGTAGCCGAGCACTTCGCTGACGAGCGAGGCGAGCCCGACCTTCGGGTAGCCGAGCAGGCGGCCGGCCAGCTCGGTGTCGAACACCTGGCGCGGCACCATGCCGACCTCGGCCAGGCAGGCCAGGTCCTGGTTCGCGGCGTGGATGATCCACTCGGCGTCGACGATCGCGTCGCCGAGCGCCGACAGGTCCCCGAACGGGATCGGGTCGACGAGCGCGGAGCCGGAGCCCTCACGGCGCAGCTGGACCAGGTACGCCCGGTGCGAGTAGCGGTAGCCGGAGGCGCGCTCGGCGTCGACCGCGACCGGGCCGCTGCCGGACCCGAACGCCTCGACCGTGCCGGTCAGGGCAGAGTCGGTGTCGATGACGTCGGAGAGTCCGTCCCTCAGCTCCAGGAGGGGCAGATGCGCGGTCGGGTCGTCGGGGACGGACGGCTGTTGGGTGGCTGGGCTCATCGGCCCCGCTGTCCGCGCCGGGTCGGCATCGCGACTACCCCCGGCGGAACGGGCGGCAGTCCGGCCGCCGTACACAGCACCTCGCCCCACGCCTCGGCGTGGCGGGTCACGTCGACGAGGCCGCCGGGGCCGGGCACGGGACTCCAGGACGCGCGGATCTCGATCTCCGCCGTCGCGTCGTCGTCGGCCATGCCGCCGAAGCTTTCCGATACCACCCTGGTGACGGTACCGCTCGGCGCCAGGAAGTCGGCACCCCGGTCCGCCAAGGCCTCCATCAGCCACGTCCAGCCCACGCCGCCGAGCAGCGCGTCGGTCACCATCTCCGGTTCGACGGCGGCACGCACGTACGCGACACAACGGAAGGTCGACTGCCAGGCGTCGTTCCCGGCCGGGTCGTAGAGGACGACCAGACGGCCGGTGGCGACATCGTCACCGTCGACCGTCACGTCGGCGCTGACCGCCGCCGCATGCGGTGCGATCCGCTGCGGTGCGGGCATCTCCTCGACGAAAACCTCGGGCCGGAACCGGGCACCTCGTAACTGCGAGACTGCCTCGGTGAACTCCGCGGGTGGCGCGTCGACCTGCTTGCGGGCACCCATATCGGCAGCCTACGACCGATTACTCACCGCCGCGCGTCAAGACGCGCCGGTAGCTGTGTGTGGCCGCGCGTGCGGCGCGGCGTGGTCGGGGGCTGTCCGGGCGTTCGGGAGCGCGTGGGATCATCGCTGTGTGACGCGACCCTCCGCTCTGGACGATTCCGCCTATCTGCTCGCTGCCCGGGGTGAGCGGGTGCCGCACACGCCGGTGTGGTTCATGCGGCAGGCCGGCCGGGCGCTGCCCGAGTACCGTGCGGTGCGGGAGGGAATCTCGATGCTGGAGTCGTGTATGCGGCCCGACCTCGTCGTCGAGATAACGCTGCAGCCGGTCCGCCGTTACGGCGTCGACGCGGCGATCTTCTACTCCGACATCGTGCTCCCGCTGAAGGCGGCCGGGTTCGACATCGAGATCAAGCCGGGCGTCGGTCCGGTCGTCGCCGACCCGATCCGGGACGCCGCCGGGCTCGCCCGGGTCCGTCCGGTCACGCCGGCCGATGTGTCGTTCACCACGGAGTCCGTGCAGCAGTTGGTCTCCGAGCTCGGCGGTACGCCGCTGATCGGGTTCGCCGGCGCGCCGTTCACCGTCGCGTCGTACCTGGTCGAGGGCGGGCCGAGCAAGGACTTCGCGAAGACCAAGGCGATGATGCACGGCGACCCGGCGCTGTGGCACGCGCTCGCGGACCGGCTGGCCGACGTCGCGATCGCGTACCTGGCGGTGCAGGTCGAGGCGGGCGCGTCGGCGATCCAGCTGTTCGACTCCTGGGCCGGCGGGTTGTCGCCTCGGGACTACGAGCGGTTCGTGCTGCCGCACTCCGCGAAGGTGTTCGACGCGATGGCGGGGTACGGCGTCCCGCGGGTGCACTTCGGCGTGAACACCGGCGAGCTGCTCGGGCTGATGAGCGAGGTCGGCGCGGACGTCGTCGGCGTCGACTGGCGGGTCCCGCTCGACGAGGCCGTCCGCCGGATCACGGCCGCCGGCGGCGCGCCGAAACCGGTCCAGGGCAACCTCGACCCGGCCCTGCTGTTCGCCGGCTGGGACGCGATCGAGCCCGAGATCGACCGGATCCTCGCCGAGGGCCGGGCCGCGCCCGGTCACATCTTCAACCTCGGCCACGGTGTCCCGCCGGACGCCGACCCCGAGGTGCTGCGCCGGATCACCAAGTACGTGCAGGCGGCCCATGTACCTGCCTGACCAGGGCGTCACGCTGGAGCCGCTGCGCGCGGACCACGCGGACGCAGTCCTCGCCTTCGAGCGCGAGAACCGGGCGTACTTCGCGGCCTGGATCTGGGACCGCGGCGACGAGTACTTCGCCGACTTCGCGACCCGTCACGCGGCCCTGCTCGCCGAGCAGGAGGCCGGGATCTGCCGCTTCCACGTGCTGGTCGACGGCACCGGCGCCGTGGTCGGGCGGGTGAACCTCATCGATCTGGAGCACGGATCGGCCGAGCTGGGCTACCGGATCGCGGAGAAGTGGGCGGGCAAGGGGCTGGCGACGGCCGCGGTGCGCGCGGTGATCGAGCTCGCGCCGACGTACGGACTGACCGCGCTCCGGGCCGGGGCCTCGAATCACAACCCTGCCTCGCAGACGGTGCTGACGCGTGTCGGGTTCCGGGCGGTCGGGAGCAGCAGCACCGATCTGGGACCGGGGAAGAAGTACGAAATGAGCTTGGTATGAACCGGGTCGTGGTCGTCGGCGGCGGGATCAGCGGGCTCGCGGCCGCGCACGCGCTGGCGACCGGGCCGAACCCGCCGCACATCACGGTGCTGGAGGGCTCGCCGCGGCTCGGCGGGAAGCTGGCCGGGGACGCGATCGAGGGCGTGCCGGTCGATCTCGGCGCCGAGTCCGTGCTGGCGCGGCGGCCGGAGGCGGTCGACCTGATCCGCGCCGTCGGCCTCGGGGACGATCTCGTGCACCCGGCGACGACCTCGGCCGGCCTGTGGGTCGGCGACCGGATCCGGGCCCTCCCGCCGACCGTGATGGGCGTTCCGGTGGACCCGGCGGCGACCGCCGACGTGCTCGGGGCCGCGGCCGCCGAGCAGGTCGCGCACGAGGCCGAACTGCCGGCTCCCGCGCTGACCAGGGATGTGGCGATCGGCCGGTTCGTTGCCGAGCGCATGGGCTCCGCGGTCACCGACAAGCTGATCGACCCGCTGCTCGGCGGGGTGTACGCCGGGAAGGCCGAGGAGATCTCGCTCGCCGCGGCAATACCCGATCTGTACGCGAAGCTGCGGACCGCGCCGAGCCTGCTCGCGGCCACGGCCGAGCTGCGCGCACTGGGTCAGAAGCGGGCCGGCCAGCCGGTGTTCGCGGGCCTCGTCGGCGGCATCAACCGGCTGATCGGCGCCCTCGAACAGGACCTGGCCGCCCGCGGCGTGGAGATCCGGACCAAGCTCGCCGTCCGCCGGATCTCGCGGACCGCCGACGGGTTCGAGCTGGAGGCGGGACCGGTGCCCGCGCCGACGCTGTTCACCGCCGACGCGGTCGTGGTCGCCGTACCGGCTGCTCCGGCGGGCCGGATGCTGGCGGAGCTGGCGCCGGCGGCGTCGGCCGAGCTGGCGGCGATCGAGTACGCGAGTATGGCGATCGTCACACTCGCGGTCCGCAAGCGTGACTGGCCTGCCGGCGCGACCGGCTCCGGGTTCCTCGTCCCGTCGGTGGAGGACCGGACGATCAAGGCTTCGACGTACTCGCACGCCAAGTGGGCGTGGTCGGCGGAGGCCGGGGGAGAGCTCGCCGTACTGCGTGCCTCGGTCGGCCGCCTCGGCGAGGAATACGTGCTGCAGCGGTCCGACGAGGAGCTGGTCCAGCTCGCGGTGTCCGACCTGAAGCAGGCCATCGGGCTCGATGCGCCGGTCGTCGGCTCGCTGGTGACGCGCTGGGGCGGCGGCCTCCCGCAGTACGCCGTGGGGCACCTCGACCGGGTCGATCGGGTCGAGGCCGCGGTGGCCGGCGTCCCCGGCCTGGCGGTGTGCGGAGCGGCGTACCGGGGTGTCGGGATCGCCGCGTGTGTGGCATCGGGTGGCAACGCGGCCACCCGGGTGCGGGAGCACCTGGACGCATCGGAGACAATGAAACCGTGACTGGTAAGCCGAAGGCCCGCGAGCTCAACAACGTCATCCGCTACACCTTGTGGTCGGTGTTCAAGGTCGAGACGCCGCTCGGCGACGCGGACCGCGACGAGCTGACCGCCGAGCTCAACGACCTGATCGGGAAGCTGGCGGCCGACGACGTGGTGATTCGCGGGATCTACGACGTCGAGGGGTTCCGGGCGGACGCGGACTTCATGATCTGGTGGCACGCGCCGACGTCGGACGCGCTGCAGCAGGCCTACCACGCGCTGCGCCGGTCACGGCTGGGGCGGCACCTGGTCCCGGTCTGGTCGCAGTTCGCGCTGCACCGGCCGGCCGAGTTCAACAAGAGCCACATCCCGGCCTTCCTCGCCGACGAGGAGCCGCGGCCCTACATCTGCGTGTACCCGTTCGTCCGGTCCTACGAGTGGTATCTGCTGCCCGACGAGGAGCGCCGCGCGATGCTCGCCGAGCACGGCAAGATGGCCCGCGGCTACCCCGACGTACGGGCGAACACGGTGGCGTCGTTCGCGCTCGGCGACTACGAGTGGATGCTGGCCTTCGAGGCCGACGAGCTGCACCGGATCGTCGACCTGATGCGCGACCTGCGGGCGTCGACGGCGCGCCGGCACGTGCGCGAGGAGGTCCCGTTCTTCACCGGCAAGCGGACCGAGCTCGGCGACCTGATCGCCAACCTGGTCTAGGGATGCACCGCAAGGCGTTCCCGGTGCTCTACGTCAGCGACGTCCGCCGGGCCGTCGGGTTCTACACGCTCCTCGGGTACGAGCCGACGTACCAGTTCCCGCTGGAGGGCGACCCGCACTACGTCGGCCTGGAGCGCGGCGAGTCGTCCCTCGGCCTGTCCGACGCGAACTGGCCCGAGGCGCAGCTCGGCATCACGGTCGGGACGGCGCCGCGCTTCGAGCTGTTCGTGTACGTCGACGACGTCGAGGCCGAGGTGGAACGCTTCCGCGCGGCCGGCCACCCGGTCCTGCAGGAGCCGGCCACGATGCCGTGGGGCGAACGCCAGGCGTACCTCGCCGACCCCGACGGCAACCCGGTGGCACTCGCCATGCCGATCTGAGGCCGGTCTAGGTGCCCGGCTTCTGCAGCAGGTAGTCCTCGGCGCGCATCGACGTGGGCGGCCGGACGTCGGACGGGATCAGCTCGCGCAGGTCCCGCTCGGTGAGCGTGTCCGGGTCGCTCGCGGACAGCCGCGTCGCCTGGTTCGAGACGGCCTCCTCGAGCACGTTCCGGATGAACCGGCCGTTACCGAAGCTGTGGCCGCGCGGCGCCGGCGGGATGACGGTGCGGACCTTGTCCAGCACCTCCTCGCCGTAGATCATGCCCTTCTGCCGCGCCTGCAGCTCGAAGATCGCGACCAGCTGGTCGGTGTCGTACTCGCTGAACGACAGCAGCTTCGGGAACCGCGACTGCAGACCGGTGTTCGACTCCATGAAGCGCTGCATCTCGCGGTGGTACCCGGCGACGATCACGATGCAGTCGTTGCGGTGGTCCTCCATCATCTTCAGGATCGTCGAGACCGCTTCCAGGCCGTAGTCGCCGGGGGTGTTCTCCGGCGTCAGGCTGTACGCCTCGTCGATGAACAGCACGCCGCCGAGCGCCTCACGGAACTTGGCCGCGGTCATCGGCGCGGTCGAGCCGACGGCGGCGCCGACCAGGTCGGAGCGGTCGACCTCGACCACATGGCCCTTCTCCAGGACGCCGAGCTGGTGGTAGATCCGGCTGAGCAGCCGGGCGATCGTGGTCTTCGCCGTACCGGGCTTCCCGACGAACACCATGTGCCGCGCGCGTTCGTGACTCGGCAGGCCGAGCTCGGTGCGGCGCAGGTTGGTCTTCACCTCGGCGACCATCCGGCGGACCGCGTCCTTCACCGACTCCAGGCCGATCAGCGAGTCCAGCTCGGCCAGCGGATCGTCGCTGAAGTCGACGACCTCGGGCATCGGATCGTCGAGGGTGCCACCGCTGCTGCTGGGACGCGCCTTCGGCTCCTCGTCGTCCTTGACGGTCTTCCAGGCGGCCGACAGCGACGCCTCCTGGTCGGCCGCGGCCGCGTTCTCGATGATGCTCCAGCGCTCGCGGTCGAGCATCCGGAACAGCGTGGTCAGATCCGGGACCTCGGCCTCCGGCCACGGGCCCTTGGCCAGCACGCCGGACAGGTGCACGCCGACGCGGGCCGCGGCGGCGCCCCAGGACCGGGCGAGCGCCGACTGCCCGCCGCGGATCGCACGGGACATCCACTGGTTGACATGGCCGTGCCAGATCGGCAGCGTGAAGGCCTCGTGGATGTCCTCGAGCGCCTTGTGGACGTCGAGCGTGGCGTCGCCGAGGATGTTCGCCACCGACTGCGGGATACCGCGCAGGCCGGTGGCCAGGATCAGCTCGGCCAGCACCTGGGCGAAGTCGCCGGCGTACTCGTCCGGGCTGGCCATCAGCATCCGCGCGTGCGTGTCGCGGACCGAGTTGAGCGAGTAGCGCAGCGCCGCGGTGGGGCCGGCGAGCTCCGGCAGCACGGCGCGCTCGGAGTCCTTGAGTGCGTCGGTGCGCCAGTACTTCGCGATCTCGTCGTACTCGCCGGTGACGTGCAGTTCGGTCAGCTCGCGGTCGGCCAGCACCCGGTCGAACGCGGCGGTCAGGGCGGTGGCGCGGGCCGCCATCGGGGGAGCGTCGACGAACATCCCGACGACGTTGCGGGACAGCTGGAGCGCGTGCCGGCGGCCGTTCTCGCGGAACCCGCGGGCGCCGGCGATCGCCTGCAGGTGCCAGTCCGTCGGCGCCACATAGATGACGTGGCCGTTGCCGCCGAGCCGCGACGACGGCCGGTAGAACTCGCGGGTCAGCTCGGTCGGCAGGTCGGCGTACTCACCGTGCAGGACCGGGAGCCACCCGGTCAGCAGCGGCGCGGCCTGGTGGGTGAACCAGACCGCCGCCGGTGTGCCCTTCACGAAGTCCGGGAACGCCTCCGGCCGCAACGGCCGCAACGCCTCGGGATCGTCGGCCCAGGTCTTCAGCTGCGCCCGGACCTGGGACAGCCACGCGCCCGGCACCTCCCACGGTTCCTCCGCCGCCAGCACATCGAGAACCCGCGGTCCACGGACGTCGTCAGCCACCGATTTCCTTCCCCTGCGTCCACCAGCCGACCCAGTCTAGGACCCGACCGGGCGAACGGAGCGCAGGTCAGGCCGGGGTGAGGGTCAGGCTGATGCTGTTGATGCAGTAGCGGAGATCGGTGGGCGTACCGTAGCCCTCGCCCTCGAAGACGTGGCCGAGGTGGGAGCCGCAGTTGGCGCAGCGGACCTCGACGCGCTTCATGCCGAGAGTGCTGTCCTCGATGTACTCGACACGGTCCTCGGCCAGCGGCGCGAAGAACGACGGCCACCCGCAGTGCGAGTCGAACTTGGTCTCGCTCCGGAACAGCTCGGCGTCACAGGCCCGGCACTTGTAGACGCCGACCGTCTTGGTGTCGGTGTACTCGCCGACGAACGGCCGCTCGGTGCCGGCCTGCCGCAGCACGTGGAACTCGGCGGGGGACAGCTGCGCCTTCCACTCCGCGTCGGACTTCTGTACGGCGTACTGCTTGGTGTCATCAGTCACGACACCAGTATCGGTCGCCCGGGCAAGAAAACCCCGCCCGGACGACCGACGTAAGACTCCGGTTACCGCACCCAGGACGGCAGCGGGATCAGCTTCACCACCTGCGGGTCGTGGTCGGAGATCTGGTCCGGGAACTCCGCGTTCATGTGCACGACGTCGTACGCCGACGCCGGCCGCAGGTTCTGCGAGATCAGGATCTGGTCGAGGATCTGGCTGTTCCCCTCGAACACATAGCTGTACCGCTCCGGCAGCGGCAGGGTCCGCGGCAGGTCGATCAGCGCGGTCTTGCCCGAGCCGACCAGGATGTCCGCGGTCTCGGACCAGTCGAAGTCGTTCAGGTCACCCAGCACGACGACGTTCGCGCCCGTGTCCTTGGCCAGGATCTGGTCCACGAACCCGCGCACCACCGCGGCCTGCTGGTGCCGCTTCTCCGCGGTGACCTGCACCGGCGGCTGGAAACGGCCCCACAGCGGGTTGTCACCGCCCTTGGAGCTGAAGTGGTTCACGACCACGAACACGGTCTGCCCGTGCCACTTGAACTCGCCCGCGAGTGGCACCCGGGTGGCGGCCCAGGCCGGGTTCGCCGGGTCGACGCGGCCCGGCGACGAGCTCAGGTGCGGCCGGCCCGCGGCGTCGGTGACGATCGTGGTGGCGACCGTCGAGCCGCCGCCCGGCCGGTCCACGAACTTCAACGGCTTGTCCGTCCGGTACAGGAAGGCGACCCGGATGTTGCCGCCCGGCTCACCGCCCTCGGCGTTGTTCACCGGGTCGATCTGCCGCCAGGCGTACTGCGGGCCGCCCGCCTTCACGATCGCCGCGGCGAGCAGACCGAGCGTCTTGTCCGCGGTCGTCGTGCCGGAGTTGACGGCGCCGTCGTCGTCCTGCACCTCCTCGAGGCCGAGGATGTCCGGCGACGCGAGGTTGTGGACGACGGCCTGCGCGAGCCCGTCGAACTTGGCCTCACCGTCGGACGGGTCCAGGTTCTCCACGTTGAACGTCGCTACCGACAGCTGCACCGGAGACGAGGCGTTGGTCGTCTCCCGCGTGACGCCGCCGTCGATCACGGTCGGCGTCGTGGTCGGCAGCAGCTTGAAGTTGCCGAACGAGTAGTCCAGGACACCCGTCACCACACCAGCCAGCTTGTCGCCGGTCTTGGCGTCCGGGATCGGCGTCAGGACATCGTCCAGCAGCACCCGCTCCGGGTTGCTGTCGGTCTTCTGCAGAAGGATGCCGCCGCGCACCGTACGCACACCCGCGCCGGCCGCCACGACGGACAGCTCACGG
This sequence comes from Kribbella sp. NPDC051936, assembly GCF_040680955.1. NCBI lineage: Bacteria > Bacillati > Actinomycetota > Actinomycetes > Propionibacteriales > Kribbellaceae > Kribbella > Kribbella sp. NPDC051936. The sequence continues at coordinate 540,960 of NZ_JBFAXS010000004.1, forward strand.
AACGAGCTCGTCGGCCCGGTGACCTGGGGCTGGTCGATGCCCAGCCACATGCCCTCCAGCGACTCCCAGAAGTCGAGGCCGTCGGTGGCCGGGTCGAAGGCGGTGCTCGTCGTCTCGACGTCGCCGGACGCGTCGTCCTCGATCACCGTCGACGGCGGCACCCGGCCGCCCGGGCCGACGATGGTTGGCGCCGGGACCGCGGCGGTACCGGTCACGGTGACCTTCGTGTTGGTCAGCTCGGTGGTCGTCAGGTTCGTCGTACCGCCGGAACCGCCCGGGCGGAACTCGGCGACCGAGCCCTCGACCGTGACGGCGTCACCGACGGAGACCGTCGGCGCGGAGCTCGTGAACACGAACAGGCCCTCGCTGGTGGCCGGGTCTGCGTCCGGCTGCGGGTCCTGGAACCAGAAGCCGTTGCTGCCCTTGACCGTCACCACACCGGTGACGTTCGCGACCTTCTTGCCCTCCAGCGGGGAGCGGTGCGCGGCACCCTGGATGTCGTGGATCTTCGCGTCGACGGGCGGCTCGGCGGGACCGCCGGTGAGCGTCCCCGGCGACGGGTTGCCCGCGGCGAAGTCGGCGCTGTTGTTGTCGGTGTCCTGCTTCGGGTCGACCCGCGCGGCCGAGGTGGTGTTCGACAGGCCCGGCGCCGGCGCGGTCTCGGAGTCGGTCGCGGTGCCGTAGCCGACGTAGTCCTTGACGGCCGGGTCCGCGTGGCAGGTGGCGCCGCAGGCGAGCGCGGTCTGGTTGGTGACCAGGGCGATCTTGCCGGCGCTCGCGGACATCGGGATCGTCCCGGTCACGTTCGGCGTCGGCATCGGCTGGCCGTTGGCGCCGCCACCCTCCTGGACCAGGTACGCCGCACCCGGCGCGATGGTGCCGGTCAGCTTGGTGACCTGCCACGACGAGCCGGTCGAGGACGCGTACTGGATCGACCAGCCGCTCACGTCGACCGGGGCCGAGCTGTTGTTGGTCAGCTCCACGAAGTCGTTCGTGTACGGCGCACCGCTGTTGCCGCCACCGCCGTACACCTCGGTGACGACCACGTCGGTGGACGCGGCGTCGGCAGGCCGGGCGACCAGTGCGGCGGCGCCGGCTAAGGCAAGACTTGAAGCGACCACGAGAGCGCCCACGCGGCGCCGTGGTAGGTACAGGGCAGACATGGCCCGGATTCTCACACCGGCACGCGGCCGTTCCAAGGTCCAACACGTGAACACCCGGTGCCCGTCCGAAAGGCACGGGTGATCATTCACCCGAGCGCGTCCAGCCGGAATACCTCGACGGGCTCGGCCTTGCCCTTCAAGCTCACCAGTCCGAGCGATTCGGTGCGGGCCTGCGGCAGCAGCGCCTTCGTGGCCGCCCCGATCGCGACCGCCCCGCCCGGAGCCTTGCCCTCGATCCGCGACGCCACGTTCACCGTGTCGCCGATGACCGTGTGGGTCCGTCCGCCCTCCGTCCCGAGCAGGCTGACGGACGCGATCCCGCTGTTGACCCCCACCCGGAACTGCGGCCAGTTCGGGTGCGCCGCCCGGACGGCGGTGGCCGCCTCCTGCAGCGCCAGACCGGCCTCGGCCGCCCGCCGCGCGTGGTCAGGCTGATCCCCGCGCTTGTTGAACGTGACCATCAGCGCGTCCCCGATGATCCGGTCCACGTCGCCGCCGTGCCGCCGGACCACCGGCGGTACGACGACCTCGAAGTACGTGTTGAGCATCGCCGTGACCTCGGCCGGCTCGTGCTGCTCGGAGAACGCGGTGAACCCCTGCAGATCCGCGAACAGCACGCTCAGCTCGCGCTGCCCGGACACCGTGTCCTCCTGGTACAGGTCGGCGAACCGCTCCTCGTACCACTGGATCCGGACGCCCACCACGACCAGCACGAAGGCGGAGAGCAGCAGCACGTGCCACTCCCACCACGACAGCGCCCAGTTGCGGGCGAACACCAGCGCGACCATCGCCTCGCCGAGCAGCACGAACGCGGAGATCATCGACAGCAGCATGAGCGAGGGCCGCGCCCACCACGTCCGCAGGTACCGGGCCGCGGCGACGCCGTACAGCAGGATGGTCGGTACGGCGAGCGCGGCGAGGATGCCGTCGGCAACCTCGGGAACGGCCCGGCCGTGCAGCGGCCACAACCGCAACACCGACGCCAGTGCCCACAACGCCATCAGCACGAGCAGAGCGACCCGCAGCCTTCGCCCCAACGCGATGCCGGAGACGGTCAGGCTCGACAGGAACGCGAACACCGACGCCAGCGCCACGCCTACCGGTGTGGCGAGCGTGAAGCCGGCGTTCGGCGTGTCCAGGAGCACCTTGGGCGTCGCGAGCGCGTGCAGTCCCAGGAACCCGGCGGCCGACAGGAATGCCAGCGACACGAACAGCACCCGCGCGTCACCCCGTCGTACGGCGGCCGCTCCGGTCGTGTAGGCGAGGACGGCGCTGAGCGCGGCGGTCAGCAGCACCAGCCAGAAGTGTGTGGGGTGGTGCTCGAAGTGCATGTCGAGCTGTGGCCTTTGCAGGAGCAGTATCAGGCCCGCGAGCGGGATCATCAGCACGAGCGCGGTCAGGCCGACCATCGCCGGCGAGTACACGAACCGGCGCTCAAGCATCCGAACGAACCTTGAGATGGGTGTGGATCTGCGAGACCACTACCGATCCCTCACCGACCGCGGACGCCACCCGCTTCACCGACGCGCTCCGCACGTCCCCGACCGCGAACAGCCCTGGCACCGTCGTCTCGTACGGCTGCGGTGGCCGGTCCTCGTGCCACCGGGGATCCGCCGCGGCGTCCGACCCGGTCAGCACGAACCCGTGCGGATCCCGTCCCACCTGCTCCGGCAGCCAGTCGGTCCCGGGAACCGCACCGATCATCACGAACAACCCGTCGACCGGGATCGTCTCCTCGGCACCGGTCGGCCGGTCCCGCAGCACGATCTCCTGCAGCCGGCCCTCGCCGCCCCCGCCGACCACCTCGCTCGACGCCCGGACGGTGACGTTGTCCGCGGCGTCGATCGCATCGATGAGGTACCGCGACATGCTCGCGGACAGGTCCTCGCCACGGATCACCAGCAGCACCCGGCGGCAGTACCGCGCGAGGTGCAGAACCGCCTGGCCCGCCGAGTTCCCGCCACCGACCACGCACGCGTCCCGGTCCTTCAGGCCGTGCGCCTCCGAGACGCTCGCGCCGTAGTACACCCCGGCCCCGACGAGCTTCTCCAGCGACGGTACGCCGAGGCGCCGGTAGGACACTCCGCTGGCCAGGACCACGGCCCGCGCCGTGACCTCGCCCACCTCGCCGACGGTGGCGACGAACACGTCACCCCGCTTCTCCAGCCGCTCCACCGTGCGCATCAGCAGGAAATGCGCCCCGAACACCCACGCCTGCTGGTAGCCGCGCTGGGCCAGCTCCGAGCCGCGGATGCCCCGCGAGAACCCCAGATAGTTGCGGATCAGTGAGCTGGTGCCCGCCTGCCCGCCGATCGACTCGCGCTCGACGACCAGCGTCTGCAGCCCTTCCGACGACCCGTACACGGCCGCGGCCAGTCCACCCGGTCCGGCGCCGACGACCAGCAGGTCGAAGGACCGGTCCGCGTCGGGCGCGAGTGTGGTCGGCACGCCCCACGCCTCGGCGATCTCCACGTCGGTCGGATCGTGCAGCACCGGACCGCCCACCGCCGGCATCCACACCAGCACACCGTCGCCGGGATCGGGCTCGCCGATGAACGCCAGCGCGTCGTTCGCGAGCGCCGAGCCGCTCTCCCGGAACGCGCTCGGGATCCCGTTGCGGGCCAGCAGGCTGCGGATCGCCTGACCGCGGACCGAGTTCGGGGCCGCGATCACGACCACCTCGCGCCAGTTGGCGACCTCGTACCGCGACCACTCCTGGACGAACTCCGCCACTGTCCGGTGGAACAGTTCGTCGTGCGCGATCCACGGCTTCAGCACGTAGTAGTTGATGTCGCCGACCGCCATCGCGGACAGGATCGCCGACGCCGTCGTCCGCTCCGCCCAGGCACCCCACTCGATCAGCAGCGCGCGGCGGGCGTCGGGATGCAGCGTCCGCGACGCCGCGAGGATCTCCGCCCGCTCGTCATCGGGCAGCGAATGGTCGACCATCACGACCGCGACCCGTTGCTCCCAGTCGCGCGCCCGCCGCAGGCAGTCGAGCGCGGCCGCGGCCGTCACTTCGCCGCGGACCCGGAAGTCCGCGCCGAAACCACGATCCAGCTCTGTCTCGCACCGCTCCAGACGCTCCGGGTCAGCGTCGACGACGAGCAGTAACGGCCGCGCGGTCCGTAGTCGCGGCCCCTCCCCGGGGTCCCCACCCATGTCTGTGACGGTAGGTCGGCACACAGCAGAGGGCAATGCGATAAGAGGGACAAAGCGTTTGTTCGTCGGGTCCTGTCCGCCCCAGTGGGACAGGACCCGACGAGACCTAGTGCGTCAGTTGACGCTCACAGCCGACCAGGTGGCGGCGACCGCGGCCCGCTCCGGGCTGCTGGCGCCGTACAGGTCGGTGGCCGCGTTCAGCGTCGCGGTCCGGGCCTGCGCGTACGTCGTACCGCTGGTCATGTACGTCGACAGCGCGCGGAACCAGATCTTGCCGAGCTTGTCGCGCCCGATGCCGGCCAGGGTCGTGCCGTTGCAGGTCGACGCGTTGTGCGGCAGGCCGCCGATCGTCTTCGCACCGGTGCCCTCGGCGAGCAGGTAGGCGAAGTGGTTCGCCACACCCGAGGAGTAGTGCACGTCGAGGTTGCCGACCCCGGACGACCAGCAGTCCGCGGAGTTGCCGTCCTTGCTCGGCTTGTCCATGAACCGCAGCGCCGGGCGGTCCTTCATGATCTCCTCGCCGATGTAGTAGTCACCGGGGTCGGAGGCGTTGTTGGAGTAGAACTCGACCAGGGTGCCGAAGATGTCGCTGGTGGCCTCGTTCAGACCGCCGGACTCACCCGAGTAGGTCAGGTTCGCGGTGTGCTCGGTGACGCCGTGGGACATCTCGTGGCCGGCCACGTCGATCGAGACCAGCGGACCCGCGACGACGTTGTCGCCGTCGCCGTACGTCATCTGCTTGCCGTCCCAGAACGCGTTCACGTAGTTCGAGCCGTAGTGCACTCGGCTCGGGACGCCCTTGCCGTCGCCGAAGATGCCGTTGCGGCCGTGCACGTTCTTGTAGTAGTCGAACGTCGTCGCGGCGCCGTAGTGCGCGTCGACGGCCGCCGTGGCGCGGTCGGTGTTGACCCCGGTGCCCCAGTGGTTGTCCGCGTCGGTGAACCGGGTCGGAGCCGTGCAGCCGAACCCGAACAGCTGGCACAGCAGCGAGTCGGTCTTGTTGTTCGCGTCGGCGGTGTAGCCGCCGCCGCGGGTGGCGTCGGTCAGCGTGTAGCCGCCGGTCGCCGTGGAGGTCTGCAGCGGCACGGTCCCGCTGTACAGGCTCTTGCCGTCGCCGGTCGCGGTCTCGATGTGCTGCTCGCTCACGAGCTTCGCGCCGGTCAGGGCGTCGACAGTCGTGGTGATGCGGCTCGGCGTGCCGTCGGCCTGGGTGCCGACCGCCGTGACCAGGTAGGCGAGCCGTGGCGCGCCCTTGCGGGCCTCGATCACCAGACTCGGTTTGCCGTCGGCCTTGAGGCCCTTGGCAACCGCCTTCGCGGTCGCGGTCGCGCTGCCGAGCTTCGGCGTGCGGCCGACGTTCGCGCTCTTGCTGAGCGTCAGGCTGGCGCCCTCGAAGGCGCCGTCCTTCGACTGGTGGACGACGACGTCACCGCCGAGGACCGGGAGGCCGCCGATGGTGCGATCCATCCGGACATGGCTGGAGCCGTCCTGGTCGACGATCACGTCCTTGACCACGAACGCGTCGGCCGTGGTGGCCCGCAGTGCGGTCAGGTTGCTGCTGATCGCCTCTTTGGCCTTGGCGACGGCCGCGGCGGGGCTGGGGACAGGGGTTGCCGTCGGCGCTCCTGTTGCTGTGGTGGCGCTGGTCAGTCCGAGGGCGGTGGTGGTCGCCACTGCAGTCGCAGCGGCGAACAGGGCGGATCTGTTCATCCTCGCGCTCCTTGTCAGGTGTCCCGGGGGCCTCACGCCCCAGGAACGAGGTGCTGGAACGTTACCGCTCGGTCACCTACCGTGGCCAGAGGTCGAGAAAAGTTGCCTTTCCCGTGCGGCGCACGCAAATCCGGCCGTTGTGTCCGGCCGGGGCGATACGGTCGCTGCATGGCGAAGAGCACACCGGTGATGCTCACCGTGGGGGACCGTGAGGTCCGGGTGTCCAGTCCCGAGCGGGTGGTCTACGAGGCGACCGAGTGGGCTCCGGAGGTCACGAAGCTGCAGGTCTGCGAGTACTTCATCAGCGTCGCTCCCGCGTTCATGCACGCGTCCGGCGATCGGCCGGTCGCGCTGGAGCGCTGGCCCGGCGGGTGGCGCGAGGGGATGACGCTGTCGGTGGACGCGATCGGCCGGCAGACCGGGGACGGCTTCTACTCCAAGCGACTGCCGAAGGGCGCGCCGGACTGGCTCGTGACCTGCAGGGTGCTGACCCCGAACGGCCGCCCGATCGACGAGCTGTGCCTGACCGAGCCCGCCGCGGCCGTGTGGGCGGCTCAGATGGGCACGCTGACCTTCCATCCGTGGGCCGTCCGCAGCCGTGACCTCGAGCATCCCGACGAGCTGCGCATCGACCTCGACCCGCAGCCGGGGGCGACCTTCGCCGACGCGCGCCGGGTGGCGGGCGTCGCGCGGGAGCTCCTGGAGGAGCTGGGCCTGCGCGGGTACGCGAAGACCAGCGGCAACCGGGGCATCCACATCTACGTGCGGATCCGGCCGGAGTGGACCTTCGACGAGGTCCGGCACGCCGCGATCGGCCTCGGACGCGAGCTCGAGCGCCGCGACGACGGCGTCACCACCGCCTGGTGGAAGGAGGAGCGCGGCGAGGCCTCGATCTTCCTCGACTTCAACCAGAACCTCCGCGACCGTACCGTCGCGGGCGCCTGGTCACTGCGGCCCCGGCCGGGCGCCCCGGTCAGTACGCCGATGACGTGGGAGCAGCTCGCTGAAACCGATGATCCGCGCGCGTTCAACCTGCACACGGTCCCGGAGTATCTCGCCGACGGCGACCCGTGGGCCGGCATGGACGAGACGGCGTACCCGCTGGACGCGCTGCTACGGCTCTGGGAGGAGCTCCCCGGCGGCGAGCTGAACTTCCCGCCCGACTACCCGAAGATGCCGGGGGAGCCGCCGCGGGTCCAACCGAGCAAGAAGGTCGCCGAGCACTGGGACGAGCAGGGCAACCGGATAGGTGACTGACGTCACCTCACAACCGGCGGGCCTACCCTGTCGGAACAGGTGTCAGCAACCTGCTCATTCGCTAGGAGACACCTGTTATGGACGCTCGTCTGGACCTGTTCACCAACCCTGTCCTCGGCAAGTTCGTCAAGCACCTCAACACCGCGGCCCGGGGCGCGATGGACGCCGGCGTACCGCTGGCCACACTGGAGCTGGTCGAGCTGCGGGTCAGCCAGATCAACGGCTGCGCCTACTGCGTCGACATGCACTCGAAGGATCTCGCGCACCACGGCGAGACCGCGGTCCGGATCAACCTGGTCGCGACCTGGCGCGAAGCCACCGTCTACACCGAGGCGGAGCGCGCCGCGCTCGCGCTGGCCGAAGCCGGCACCCGGATCGCCGACGCCGCCGGCGGCGTTCCCGACGACGTCTGGCTGAACGCCACCAAGCACTACGACGAGGAGCAGCTCGGCGCCCTGGTCGCGGCCATCGCCGGCATCAACACCTGGAACCGCCTCAACGTCATCACCCAGCAGCCGGCCGGCGACTACGTCCCCGGCCAGTGGGGGTGATGGAGGCTCTCAAAGAGCGCGGAGGGCGCCGCCGTCGATCGGGATGATCGCGCCGGTGACGTAGGAAGCGGCGGGGGACAGGACGAACGCGGCGACCCGGCCGAACTCGTCGGGGGAGCCGTAGCGGCGCAGCGGGATGGTCTTCTCGGCGGCGCGCCGGGCGGCGTCGGGGTCAGCGGACCTGCCGTCCAGCTCCTTCAGCCGGTCGGTGGCGATCCGGCCCGGCATCAGCCCGTTCACCCGGATCCCGTTCGGCCCGAGCTCGTCGGCCAGTGTCTTGGCCACCATGGCGAGCCCGGGCCGCAGGCCGTTCGAGATCGCCAGCCCGTTGATCGGGGACTTCACCGACGACGACAGCACGAACGCGATCGAGGTGTCCTCCGCACCCGCCCGGGCGACCGCGCGAGCGATCCGCAGGCCGCCGAGGAACACGCTGTCGAACGCCGCCCGCCAGTCCTCCTCATCGGTGTCCAGCGCCGTCCCGGCGCGCGGACCGCCGACGCTGATCAGCGCGCCGTGCAGCGCGCCCCACTTGGCGATCGCGGTCGCGGCCAGCCGCTCCGCGCTGTCCGGGGACGCGTTGTCGACCGGGATGCCGACGACGTTCTCGCCGAACTCGGCGGCCGCGCGCGCGATCGATTCCTCGTTGCGGCTGGAGATGACCAGCCGGGCACCTTCGGCGGCCAGCGCCTTCGCGGTGGCGAAACCGAGCCCGGCGCTGGCGCCGGTGACGATGTAGGTGCGGTCGCGTAGTCCAAGGTCCACACCACCATCCTGCCGCACCGCCCCCGGCCGCGCACCTCGACCGTTCGTGGCCGACGGCAAACAGCGCGTCAGTCGCCGTGCTTCACGGGTTCCGGGGTTTCGTTGCGCGCAGCAACAACTGGCGGTTGCGGACCGGCGTCCCGGGTCTGCTGGCGGGAGAAGTACACCAGGCCGCCGAGCGCCAGCAGCGCGAAGAAGAACCACTGCAGCGCGTAGAAGAAGTGCGGCCCGTCGTCGATCTCCGGACCGGGGAACCCGCTGAACGCCGGGTCGTTGGCCGGTTCCTGCTTGTCGATCGTGAGGTAGCCGTCGTACAGGTCCAGCCCGAGCACCTTCGCGTAGTCGGGCCCGTTGATGAGCCGCGCCGTGCCGTCGTCCGGGGTGCCGCCGTTCGTGCGGCCGCCGCGCTCGCTGCGTTGCAGGCGGCCGGTGACGGTCACCTCACCGGCAGGCACCGGGGGAACGTGCAGCGGCATCAGCTCCGAGCTCTGCCGGGCCAGGAACCCGCGGTCGACGAGCACCGCCTTGCCGTCGGCGAGGACCAGCGGCGTGACGATCTCGAAGCCGGGCTTGTCCTGCACGTTGCGGTACTTCAGCACCACCTGCTTCGAGGCGTCGTACCGCCCGGTGACGACAGCGGTCCGCCACGCGTGCTGGTCACCCACGACACCCGGCGGGCCGACAATCTGGTCGATCGGCGCCGCGGGCGCGGCGAGGTTGGTCCGGGTCACCTCGTTGCGCGCCTTGCGTTCGTCGAGGCGGTGCAGCTGCCAGCGACCGAGCTGCACACACACGCCGGCGAGGAGGAGCACGCCGAGCGCGGCGGCGATCCAGCGGACGTTCATCAAGCGACCCACGTCTCGAACTTAAGCCATGCCCTGAAACGACCGGCGCGCGGCACGTACGCTGGGGGCGTGACGGTGACCCCGGAAGTGACGCGAACAGGGCTGGCGGACCGGTACGGCCGGGTCGCGACCGACCTGCGCGTCTCGCTCACGGACCGGTGCAACCTGCGGTGCACGTACTGCATGCCGGAAGAGGGCCTGGACTGGCTGGCGAAGCCCGAGCTGCTCACCGACGACGAGATCGTCCGCCTGGTGTCGATCGCCGTCACCCACCTGGGTGTGCACGAGATCCGCTTCACCGGCGGCGAACCGCTGCTGCGCCGCGGCCTGGTCGACATCGTCGCCCGGACGACGAGCCTCGACCCGCGCCCCGAGGTGTCGCTGACCACGAACGGGATCGGTCTGGCGCGCTCGGCGGCCGCGCTGAAGGACGCCGGTCTGGACCGCGTGAACGTGAGCCTCGACACGGTCGACGCGGAGACGTTCCAGAAGCTCACCCGGCGGGACCGGCTGAAGGACGTGCTCGCGGGCCTGCAGGCCGCGCACGACGCCGGCCTGACGCCGGTGAAGGTGAATGCGGTCCTCATGCGCGGCGTGAACGACGCGGATGCGCCGCAGCTGCTGGAGTTCTGCCTCGAACGCGGCTACGAACTGCGGTTCATCGAGCAGATGCCGCTGGACGCCCAGCACGGCTGGGACCGGACGACGATGATCACCGCGGACGAGATCCTCGGCATGCTCACCGAGCGGTTCCACCTGACACCGGACGACGCGTCGAAGCGCGGCAGTGCGCCGGCGGAGACGTTCCTGGTCGACGGCGGGCCGCGAACCGTCGGCATCATCGCCTCGGTGACGCGCCCGTTCTGCGGGGACTGCGACCGGGTCCGGCTGACCGCCGACGGTCAGGTCCGGGACTGCCTGTTCGCGCGCACCGAGTCGGACCTGCGGAGCGCGCTGCGGGCCGGCGCCGACGACGCCGAGCTGGCCGATCGCTGGCGTCGTGCGATGCTCAACAAACTGCCGGGTCACGGCATCAACGACCCGAGCTTCCTGCAACCCGCGCGGCCGATGTCCGCGATCGGCGGTTGACGGTCATACCGGCCCAATCCGGAAATGTACTTTTTCGGTACCGGATATTCACCTGACGAATGGCTCGACCTCGCGCAGGAATGACCGGCGTTCGAGGAAGTCGGACAAGCTGTCCTTGTGTTCGTCGCACGCCAGCCAGGTCTTGCGCCGGTCGGGGGTGTGGATCTTCGGGTTGTTCCACAGCAAGGCCCAGGTCGCCGGGTTCCCGCAGCCCTTGGCGGAGCAGACCGCAGGTGTGCCTTCTTCAGTCATCCGCGGGTGCCATTCCTCTGCATTCCTGATGTCTCAATAATCAATAGCCTGGGCAAAATGAAGCGACGTCGGACAGCCACGGGGGGAGCCGTCCGACGCCGCATCAAGTCCCTGAATTTCACTGGTGAACTTCAGAGCACGCGGGAGATTCTGACACGGATCAGTCCAAGTTTTCCAGTCCCGGCCGACATCACTTTTCGGTGTCGGCCGGACGGTCCTCGGAAGGGTCGCCGGAAGGCGCGTCGGACGTGTCGTTGTCGGCCCGTACGACGACCGTCGGACGGTCCCCGATCGCGGGCCGGGCGGGCGCCACGTACGGGTCCGCGGCGGGCTGGGTCGAGGACCGGTGGGCGTTCGCCAGCACCACCGCGAAGTACGGCAGGGCGATCGCACCGACGACGAACAGCCAGCGCCACGGCGACGGCGTGACGACGGCGAGCACGAAGCAGACGATGCGGATCGACATCATCCACGCGTAGCGCACGATCCGGCTGTCCAAGTCCTCGGACCGGCCGGGCTGCGCGCTCGTCACCGAGATGACCGTGGCGTCGCTCCGCTCGTGGCGTTTCGACATCTATCCTCCTCACAACAACGGTACGCCGCGCCGGTTCGGCAACCGAGCCCGGGCGTGGCCAGGCTGGAGAGAGGTTCGTCATGACCGAGCGAAGCGAGGGAATCATTCAACGCAGTCCGATCGTGCCTCAGCGCCGCCCGCAGCGAAGCGAGGACGGCGATGAGTAACCGCACCTACCGGGTCACCGAGATCGTCGGCACCTCGAAAGAGGGTCTGAACCAGGCGATCACCAACGGGATCACCCGCGCCGGGGAGACGCTGCGGCACCTCGACTGGTTCGAGGTGACCGACATCCGCGGCCACCTCGCCGACAACCAGATCGACCACTACCAGGTGACGATGAAGGTCGGCTTCCGGCTCGAAGACTCCTGACAGGTCCCGCGGGGTCGGGAGCACCCGCCCCGGTGGGATAGCGTTCCTCCGTCCGGCGATGTGAGGAGGGCTTGTGGGTAGGTCAGTGTTGGTGACCGGCGGTAGCCGCGGGATCGGGCTGGCGATCGCGACCGCGTTCAAGGAAGCGGGCGACCAGGTCGCGGTCACGTACAACACCAGCCCGCCGCCGGAGGGCTTCCTCGGGGTCAAGTGCGACATCACCGACCAGGAGCAGGTCGACGCCGCGTTCGACACGATCGCGGAGCAGCACGGGCCGGTCGAGGTGCTGGTGGCCAACGCCGGCATCACCCGCGACACGCTGCTGCTGCGGATGTCCGACGACGACTGGGACGCGGTCCTGCAGACCAACCTGACCGGCTCGTTCCGGGTCGCCCGCCGGGCCGCGAAGGGCATGCTGCGGCTGCGCAAGGGCCGGATCGTGTTCATCTCGTCGGTGGTCGGCCTGCTCGGCTCGCCCGGCCAGGTGAACTACGCGGCCAGCAAGTCCGGCCTGATCGGAATGGCCCGCTCGATCGCCCGCGAGCTGGGCAGCCGCGGCATCACCGCGAACGTGGTCGCCCCCGGCTTCGTCGAGACCGACATGACCGCGGTGCTGCCGGAGGAGACCCAGAAGCAGTACCTGAGCCAGATCCCGCTCGGCCGCTTCGGCCTGACCGAAGAGATCGCGAACGCGGTCCGCTGGCTGTCGTCGGAGGAGGCCGGCTACATCACCGGCGCGGTGATCCCGGTCGACGGCGGCATCGGCATGGGCAACTAACTCACTTCATCATCTAGAAAGGGCATGCCGGTGGGCATCCTCGACGGCAAGCGGATCCTGGTCGCCGGAGTCACCCTCGACTCGTCGATCGGCTTCGCCACGGCCAAGGTCGCGCAGGAACAGGGCGCGACCGTGCTGATCTCGAACTTCGGCCGCGCGCTGAGCATCACCAAGCGGATCGCGAAGCGGCTGCCGACCGAGCCGCCGGTCCTGGAGCTCGACGTCACGAACGCCGAGCACCTGGCCGCGCTGCCGGACGCCGTCCGCGAGCACGTCGACGGGCTGGACGGGGTCGTGCACTCGATCGCGTACGGCAACCCGGAGACGATCCTCGGCGGCAAGTTCCTGGACGGCCCGTGGGACGACGTGGCGCAGGCCGTGCACGTGTCGGCGTACAGCCTGAAGGCGCTCGCCGTCACCTGCGCGCCGCTGATGAGCCGCGGCGGCAGCGTCGTCGGGATGACCTTCGACGCGACCGTGGCCTGGCCCGGGTACGACTGGATGGGCGTGGCCAAGGCGGCCCTCGAATCCACCAACCGGTACCTGGCGCGTGACCTCGGCGCCCGGGGCATCCGCTGCAACCTGGTCTCGGCCGGTCCGCTGAAGACCCTGGCCGCGAAGGCGATCCCGGGCTTCGAGAAGTTCGAGGAGCCGTGGCTGGACCGGGCCCCGCTGGGCTGGGACCCGTCGGACCTCGAGCCCACCGGGCGGACCATCGTCGCCCTGCTCAGTGACTTCTTCCCCGCGACGACCGGCGAGATCGTGCACGTCGACGGCGGTTACCACGCGATGGGAGCGTAGTGGCAACGTCCTTGGTGGAGCTCCGCGTTCTCGACGGCGCCAACCTCTACTTCAGCCGCGCCGCGATCAAGCTGACGCTGGACGTGTCGGCGATCGCGGACGCGCCCGCACCAGCGGCGAAGGCGTACGCACAGGCGATCGGTCTCGGCGCCACCCGTCCGGGCCGGATCGGGTCCGGCTTCCGGCAGCGGTTCGCGATCCGGGTCGTCGGCCACGTCGTCCGGCGGATCGCCCGCGAGGCCGGGATCGGCCGGATCGGTGTCCGGGTCCGGCCGGAGGCCGACGTACGGCGGCTCGTGGTGGCGTTCCCGTGGGCGCACGAGGGCCGCGCGCGGGCGCTCGGCACCGCGATCGTCGAGGTGCTCGACGCGTTCGGGGCCGATGACCTGACCGACCTGATCACAGCTGTCGGGGAACGGGTCCGGGACGAGCCGCCGGGCAACCCGCCGCCGACGCTGCGGCCGAAGGTGCCGGTGGTCGCGGTCACCGGGACGAACGGCAAGACCACCACGTCGCGGATGATCGCGCACATCGGGCGGGCCGCCGGGCTGCACGTCGGCTGGTCGAGCACCGACGGCGTGTACTTCGACGGCGAACTGGTGAAGTACGGCGACTTCTCGGGCCCGAGCGGCGCGGGACAGGTGCTGTCGCAGCCGGGCATCCAGCTCGCGGTCACCGAGACGGCCCGCGGCGGGATCCTGCGCCGCGGCATCGGCGTCGCGTACAACGACGTGTCGGTGGTGACCAACGTCACCGCGGACCACCTCGGCCTGGGCGGGATCGACACCGTCGACCAGCTCGCGGAGGTGAAGGCCGTGATCACCCAGATCACCCGGCCGCGCGGCTGGTGCGTGGTGAACGGCGACGACCCGCGGACGTTCGCGATGCGGCTGGGCTCGCCGGCCAAGTGCTGGGTGTTCTCCCGCGACCCCGACTCGCCGTCGATCCGGACCGTGCTCGACGAGGGCGGCCGCGCGACGACCGTGCTGGACGGGTTCGTCACGGTGCTCGACAACGCCCGCGACCCGGAGCCGCTGCTCAAGGTGGTCGACGTACCGATGACGCTGTCCGGGCTGTCGCACTACAACGTCGAGAACACGCTGGCCGCGGCGTCGGCGGCGCTCGGTCTCGGGTTGCCGCGGGCCGCCGTGATCGAGGGACTGAGCACGTTCGCGCCGAACGAGAACAACCCCGGCCGGATGAACATGTACTCGCTGCGCGGCTTCACCGTCGTCATCGACCTGGCGCACAACGAGGCCGGACTGGAGGCGCTGCTCGAGATCATGAACGGCGTCCGGCCGGAAGGCGGCCGGCTGATGCTGGCGCTCGGATCGCCGGGGGACCGGGCCGACGACATGGTCGCGGCGCTCGGCGCCATGGGCGCGCGGGCCACCGACCGGGTGGCGATCGGCCACAAGAGCGACTACCTGCGCGGACGGCCGCCGGAGGAGCTCGAGGCGGTGTTCCGCGAGGGGGCCGCCTCGGTCGGCGTGACCGACGTACCGGCGTTCCCGACCGAGCTGGCGGCGGCGCAGGCGCTGGTCGCGGAGGCCCGGCCCGGCGACGTGGTGGCGGTGATGTCTCTGCAGCATCGGGCGAGTCTTGACGACTGGTTGCGGTCCGAGGGGGCTACTGTCGACACACCGGAGACCTTGAAGAGCAAGGTCGAGAGAGCCCAGCGCTAGCCCCTTCCGCCCCGCAACGGGACTGTCGGGGTGGGAACGGGGTTGTGATGCGCTACCTGTGGTCGATCCCGGCCGCGGTGGTCGCCTGGTTCGTGGGCGGCTTCTCCGCGACCTACCTGAAGGGTCTGCCGGAGGGTACGACGTCCTTCGTGCCGCCGCGGATCGACCTCGTGGTGCTCGGCGGCTTCGCCGGCGGGGTGCTGGCGGGGCTGCTGATCGGGCGGATCCGGATCGCCGTACCGGTGGTGCTGGTCGTTGCCGCGGGCATGTGGTGGCTGACCGGGAACTCCTTCGGCGAGCGCGACCTGCTGATCACGTTGCTGGTGGCAAGCGCTCTCGGCGGGTTCTTCGGCGCCCTCGGCGCCCGGAGCTCGGTGGTCGCCGCGTTCGCCCTGGCGCTGCCGGTGGCCTGGAGCGCGCTGCGCCCGGCCGAGCAGCTGGCCGACTGGCGGTGGCTGTGGCAGCTCAACGGGCTGCTGGTCGGGGCCGGGCTCGCGCTCCTGCTGTACGTCGCGTGCTGGAAGCGCGGTTGGCGGTCGGTGGGGGCCTGGCTCCCGCTGGCCGGGTTCTACCTGGTCTGCTTCGGTATCGTGGCGTCGGTCCGGCTGGTCAGCCGGTCGACCGGGAAGCCGATGGACACCGTCGGCAACGCCTCGACCGAGGCCTTCTTCCAGTCCTTCGAGCCGCTGCTGCGCGAGTACTGGCCGTGGATGGTGGTCGGCGTCCTGCTGGCGATCCCGATGGTGGCGCTGAAGCTGCGCGCCCTCCCGCCACCACCGCCACCGGTCGACCCGTACGCCAACAGGTCGAACGACGCCGTCCTCTCCGACGACCTCGACTGGATCGACGAGATCGAGCCACCCCGCCGCCTGCTCGCCCGCCGCCAACACGCCGAAGGGCCCTCTCTCGACGAGGGCTCAACCGTCAGTTAGGCGCCGGTGGTCAGCTCAGCAGCGTCTGGCCGAGCCACTCGCCGGGCCGGAAACCGGGTGGGAGGGCGAAGACGGCGGAGCCGATGGTGGTCGTCCACTCGTTGAGGGCGTCGACGGCGTCCAGCCGGGTCAGCAGCGGGAGGAACTGGCCGGCGATGTCGGCCTGGTGGCTGAGGAAGATCAGGCCGGACTCACGGGTCGCGCCGGTGTCGTGGACGTAGTTGAGGCCCTTGCGGAAGATCCGCCGGCCGTCGTTCTCGGAATGATGGGAGAGCCGGGCGTGGGCGTTCTGCGCGATGACCGGGCGGCCGTCGGCGTCGCGGGCCTCGAGGTCGAGTTCGTCGTGCTCGGCGGTGCCGGTCAGCGGTGCGCCGGTGGACAGATTGCGGCCGACGGCGCGTTCCTGCTCGGAGCGGGTCAGCTCGTCCCAGGTGTCGAGGTTCATCCGGATCCGCCGGACGACGAGCGTCGTACCGTCGCGGAACCAGTCGGGGCCGTCGGCCGACCAGACGGTCCGGTCGAACTCCGGCGTACCGAAGGCGGGGTTTCCGGTGCCGTCGACCTGGCCGAAGAGGTTGCGGCCGGTGACCGGTTCACCGTTCCGGCCGGTGCTGTCCCAGAAGCCGGTCTGCCGCCAGACCGGGGTCGCGAACGGCTTCGAGTCCGCGACCAGCCGCCGGACGGCATGCACCACGCTCACCGCGTCGTCCGCGCCGACCATCACCAGCAGATCCCCGCCCGACCAGCCGGCTTCCAGCCGGTCGTGCCGCATCACCGGCAGATCGTCCAGCCCGGCCGGCCGCTGTCCGGTCAGGTCGAACACCCGCGGCCCGAACCCGACCGTCACGGTCAGCCCCTTGTTCGCGGCGGCCAACTCCGGCGCGGTGTCGCCGGGCGCCGGACGTCCGTCCGCCAGCGCGACGATGTCATTGGTCCACAGCCGCATCAGCCGTCCCAGCCCGGACCGATCCGTGGACAGCTTGAACGCCACCAGCTCGGCCGACGCCGGCGCCGCGCGGGCGATCCCCGCCTGATGCGTTCCGTACGGCGAGATCGCCCGCGCCGGAGGCTGCACCGCAGTCCGATCGGCGCCAACGGCAACAACACCTGTCGCGCCGGCCACGACCCCAGCGGCAGCCACCCCGCCGAAGCCGAGCACCCGCCGCCGCGAGGGGCCGTCGGTGGGAGTGGTCATCGGGGAGTGGGGTGGTAGTGCTCTTCTTCTTCGGTGAAGGCTTTGACGGGGACTTTGAGGTCGTGAGTGGTGTTGTCGGAGAACGTCAGGGTGAGTGGCACCTCGTCGCCGGGGTTCAGGGGGTGCTTCAGCGACATCAGCATGATGTGGTCGCCGCCGGGGGAGAGGTGGGCGTGGGATCCGGCGGGCACGGTGACCCCGCCGGTCTTCTCACGCATCACCATCTTGCCGTCCTGGGTCGCCATCTCGTGCAGCTGCACGACGCCGGCCACCGGTGAAGTTGCCGAGGTCAACTTCACGTCGGTGTCGCCGGGGTTGGTCAGCGCCATGAACGCGGCCGTCATCGTGGTGTCCTTGGCGCCGGTTGTCGCCCGCACCCACGCGTCCTGCACGAGTACGCCGGGAGTGCCGGCCGCGACCTCCTGCGTCGCATTCGATCCGCAACCGGCGAGCAGGAAGGGCACGAACAACAGCAATAGCCTCGTCTTCACGCAACGGCCAACGAGACTTGCCCTAGGCAAGTTCCCGTGCGGGGTCCTCGGTGATCTCTTCGTCGGGTTGCACGAAGTCCGGGTCGCCGCCCTCGTCACCCGACCGGGCCCCGGCCTGCGCGAGATGGGACACCGATTCGAGCTCGGCGAGCACGGACTGGTGCTGATCGACGCACAACACCACGAGATCACCCGGGTTCGACCGCTCCAGCGCGAAACGGACGGCCTCGAGCTCGTCGAGGACGACGTCCACCCGCCGGCACCGCGCGCCGCTGTCCATCGCGGCCCGTACCCCGGCCGTGACCAGCTCCGCCGACTCGCCGCGCTTGCGGCCCCGCAGCCGGGCGTCCTCGCGGACCACGACCACGTCGAAGTGCTGGGCCGCGACCTCGCCGAGCTCGCGGATGTCGTCGTCGCGCCGGTCGCCCGCGGTCGCGATCACGCCGATCCGCGACGGCCGCCCGACCTCGGACGACGCGCTCAGGCTCTCGCCGAGCCGGTCGACGAAGTCACCGAGCATCCGCATCGCGGGCGCGTTGTGGCAGTAGTCGACGATCACGCTGCGCCCGTCGACGTCGATCTCGTTCAGCCGGCCCGGCGACAGGTAGTACGACGTGTTGAACGTCCGCAGGCCCTGCCGGATGTCGTGCAGCGGAGCACCCGCCGCGAACGCCGCCGCCGCGGCCGCCATCGCGTTCTGCACGTTCATCATCGCCCGGCCGCCGAACGTTGCCGGCAGCAAGTGGGTCCACGCGAGCTGCATCGACCGGCGGCCGTGCTTGACGACGATCATGTCGCCGAGGTCCGACCGCTCCAGCACCACGGCGCGCCCGCCGCGGCGGCAGTGGCCCTCGATGTAGTCGCGGATCTCGCTGCCCTGCTCGGCCATGCTGAACCACACGACCTGCCCCGAGCACTTGCGCCGCATCTTCCGCACCAGCGGGTCGTCGGCGTTCAGTACGGCGTACCCGGTCCGCGGCACGGCCTCGACGAGCACGGCCTTCACGTCGGCGAGCTGCTCGAGCGTCTCGATGCCGCGCAGCCCGAGGTGGTCGGGCTGGACGTTCAGCACGACGGCGACGTCGTTGCGCTCGTACCCGAGGCCCTCGCGCAGGATGCCACCGCGCGCCACCTCGAATACCGCGAAGTCGACGCGCGGGTTCTGCAGCACCATCCGCGCGGACTTCGGGCCGGACGCGTCCTGCCGGATCACCAGCCGCTCGTCGATCACGATGCCGTCGGTGGAAGTCATCCCGACCTTGCGGCCCATGCCCTTGAAGACGTGGCTGATCATCCGCGAGGTCGTCGTCTTCCCGTTCGTCCCGGTCACGGCGACGATCGGGATCCGGCTGACCGCACCGGGCGGGAACAGCATGTCCACCACGGGCTTGGCGATGTACTGCGGTTCGCCGACGGTCGGGTTGGTGTGCATCCGGAACCCGGGCGCCGCGTTCACCTCGCAGATCGCGCCGCCGGTCTCGCGGACCGGCTGGGTGATGTCGGGGCAGATGAAGTCGATCCCGGCGATGTCGAGCCCGATCATCCGGGCTGCCTCCTCGGCGATCTCGACGTTCTCCGGGTGCGCCTCCCAGGTCCGGTCGATCGAGATCCCCCCGGTGGACATGTTGCCGGTGAGCGTCAGCTTCACCATCACGTCCTCGGGCGGTACGTCGTCGAGCTCGAACCCCTGGTCGCGGACCAGCTGGCGGGCCGCGTTGTTGATCGTGATCCGGGTGAGGATCTTCTCGTGGCCGACCCCGCGGCGCGGGTCGGCGTTGGTGATGTCGACCAGCTCGGCCACGGTGTGGATGCCGTCGCCGACGACGTGCGCGGGCACGCGCTCGGCGATCGCCTCCATCCGGCCGTTGATGATCAGGCACCGGTAGTCCTTGCCGGTGACGAAGTTCTCCACGATGACGAATCCGCGCCGGGACTGCTCGGCGGCGATCGGGAACGCCTCGCGGACGGCGTCCGCGTCCTGCAGGTTCAGGCAGACGCCGCGGCCGTGGTTGCCGTCGAGCGGCTTGCACACCACCGGGTACCCGATCTTGTGCGCGACCGAGACCGCCTCCTCGACCGTCCGCACCGACTCCGAGCGCGGCACCGGCAGGCCGGCCGACGCGAGCAGCCGGGTGGTCAGGTCCTTGTCGCTGGCGACGTCGACCGCGATCGAGCCGGTCTCCGACGTCATCGTGGCCCGGATCCGCTTCGCGTGCACGCCCTGCCCGAGCTGCACCAGGCTGGCCTTGTTGAGCCGGATCCACGGGATGTCGCGGGACACCGCCTCGTCCACGATCGCCTGCGTGGACGGGCCGAACGCGGTCCGCTCGGCCTGCTTGATGAACTTCTCCAGCTCGGTGGTGAAGTCGAACGCCAGGTCCGGCTGGACGAGGTTGTTCACGAACCGGACGGCGAGTTCACCCGCCGCGAGCCCGACCGCTTCGTCGGCGTACGCGTAGGTGATGTTGTAGATGCCGGGCGACCCCTTCACCTGCCGGGTCTTGCCGCGCCGCATGTCGTGGCCGGCCTCCTGCTGCAGCTGCAGCGAGACGTGCTCGGCGATATGGCCGAGCCAGGTGCCTTCGTACAGCCGCTCGATGAATCCGCCCTTGCGGCCGCGCGAGCAGTGGTGCTGGTCGAGGCGGGGCAGGTCGGTGAGCAGCCGCTCGGTGAAGCCGGGGATGGTGTTCGACGGGAAGTTCTCCAGCGAGCCGAGGTCCACGACCAGGTGGATCGCGGGGTCGTAGCTCCAGACGTTCGGGCCGCGGTACACGCGGGTCTCGATGATCTTCAGGTCGGGGGCGGGCGTGCCTTGGGTTTCGGTCATTGGGGGGTCACTGTTCTGGGAGCGAGCGGTCGGGGGACGCAGGGTGCAGCGGGTCGGCACCGGCCGCCTGTGTTGGTCTGTTCAGGGGCTCGGTCGCCTCCGGTCTGGATTCCCCGGCCGCGGCAGATCTATTCGCCCGGCGGCCCGCCCGCCGCTTCCGCTCGGCGTAGTACGCCGGTGACACCCCCTCCGCGGCGATCTCCTTCGCGAGCTTGCGCAGGTCCGCCTCGGCGGCCGCGAGCTCGGCGTACTCCGAGGCGGCCGGCTGCGGGCCGTACGACAGCAGCACCCGGTTCTGCAGGTCGAACGTCGCGGTCGCCGGCAGCACGTGCAGGACGACGCCGGACGCCAGGATCGGCTCGGACCGCTTCGCGTTGTGGGCGTTCGAGGTGATCCGGGTGCCGTCGAAGATCGTCACGGCGCCGCGGCCGACGACCTCCAGGTGGCTGCCGCGGACGACCGCCGCGGTGTCCTCGTCGACGCCGATCCCGAGCAGGCCGGGGGACTGCGCGACCAGCGACAGCAGCCGGCCGTACCGGTTCCGCTGGGCGAAGTGCTGGTCGACGATCGCGCCCTGGACCAGGCCGAGACCGCCGGACAGCTGACTCATCCGCTGCCGCGGGGTGGCGCCGGAGCGGCCGAACGCGATCATGTGCTCGGCCAGGATGCTGGCGCCCGCCGACGTACCGCCGACGGCCGCGCCGCGCGCATGGGCGGCGGTGACCGCGCGGCCGAACGCCGTGCCGGTGACGACACCAGCGAGCTTGAGTTGGTTGCCGCCGGTCATGAAGATGCCGGTCGCGTCGTTCAGCGGGGCGATGAAGGCCGGGTCGTCGGCGTCCTCCCGATTCTCCGGGCGGACGCCGACCACGCTCTCGGCGCCGAGGGCCGCGAACAGCGCGCGGTACACGTCGACGACGTCGGGCCCCAGCGCGGACGCGGTGGGCACCACCACGATCCGCGCCTTGGACCCGCCTGCCGCCTCGACGAACTCCTGCAGCACAGTCCGCTTCTTCAGCTTGTCCTCGGCGCCGCCGATGGCGAACAGGGCACCCGGCCCACCCTGCAGTTCTGACATAAGCCGAAGAATAGGTGCTAGGTACCTCAGTGGCCGAACGTGAACCAGTTCAGGTTGACGTAGTCGGCCGGCTGGCCGCTGGTGAAGGTGATGTAGACGTCGTGTGTGCCGGTCACCGACGCCATGTTGGCGGGGACGGTGCGCCAGGACTGCCAGCCGCCGGTGTTGGCGATCGCGAAGCTGCCGATCGGCGCGTTGCTGCGACTGTCCAGCCGTACTTCGACCAGCCCGCTGACACCGCCCGCCGCGCCGGACGCGACCCGCGCCACGAACTGCGTCGCCGCGGTACTGCCGAAGTCGATCCCGCGGTACAGCGCCCAGTCGCCGTTACCGATCTGCTTCAGGTTCTGGCCGCCGCCGGTGTCGGTCGTGGTCTCCAGGCCCATGCCCGACTGCTGCGCGTACGACTCCGCCTGCAAGGTGCTGTACGCCGAGGAGCCGCCCGGCGGCGGTGTCGTCGGGGGAGTCGTCGTGCCGCCGCCTTTGGCGGTCACCGCGACGTAGTCGACGACCATCGGCCGGTCGGGGACGGTCGACGCGCGCGGCGTCGGCCCGTTCAGCGCGTCCGGGAACGCGCCGCCGATCGCGACGTTCAGCAGCACGAAGTAGCCGGCGTGCGAGGTCATGTTCGACCAGGTGTCGGCCGGGAACTGGCTCTGGCTGAGCGAATGGAACTGCTGGCCGTCGACGTACCAGCGCAACTGGTTCGGCGAGACCGACGTGTCCCACTCGAACCGGTACGTGTGGAACGCGGACTGGCAGGTCGAGCCCGGGCACGCGCGGCTGGCGCCGAGGCCGGTGGTCTCGTTGCACGGGCCGCCGGGGTTCACGCCGCAGTGCAGCACGCCCCAGACCGAGTTGATCCCGTTGACGTTCTCCATGATGTCGAACTCGCCGATGCCCGGCCAGTTCCAGTAGTTCCCGCGGTACGGCGACCCGAGCGCCCAGAACGCCGGCCAGTAGCCGAGGGCGGCGTCGCCGGTGACGTTCGGCATCTGGATCCGGCTCTCGATCGCCAGGACCCCGCCGGACGGCGGCTTGAAGTCGCCGCGCTGGGTCTCGATCCGGGCCGACGTCCAGTTGCCGGCCGCGTCCCGGCGCGGCGTGATCCGGAGGTTCCCGGCGCCGTCCAGGGACACGTTGTTCGGGCTGTTGGTGTAGTTCTGGATCTCGCCGGTGCCCCAGTTCCCGGGGCCGCCCGGGTAGCCGTGGCCGGTGTCGATGATCCAGTTCGAGCCCGACGGCAGACTGCCGCTGGGCCCGTTGAAGTCGTCACTCCACACCGTGGACCAGCCGGTGGGTGGAGTGGGTACGTCGGCCTGCGCGGCGACGCCGATCGAGACGACGGCGAGCAGCGGGACGACCAGGGCGAGTGCGAGGGGGCGGATCCGCATGTCGACCTCCAGGGGCGGTGGATGAGGCCAATGTGAGCGCTCTCACGGCAGTGTGTCAACAGCTCACAGCGCAGTCCGGTAAACCGTCGTGCTGCGGCGGACCGACATCCCGAGCCGCTCGTACATCGCGAGCGCCCCGGTGCCGGAGTGCGTCCAGAGCGTCAGCGTCTGCTTGCCCCGCCGCCCGGCGGCCGTCGCCGCGTACGTGAGCAGTGCCCGCGCCAGCCCGCGGCCGCGGAAGTCCCGCCGAACGGCGACCTGGTCGACGTACCCGTCGGGGGAGTCGGGGAGATCGAGGCTGATGACGGCGCCGACGATCTCGTCGCCGGCGACCGCGACCGGTGACGCCTCGGGGTCGAAGCCGGCGCGTTCGATGCTCGTCCCGGCCCACTCGTCGTACTCGTGCCGCCGCGGCTGCCACTCGTCGAAGGCGTCCTGCACGACCTGGTGGACCGCGCGCGCATCACCCGGCGCGAACGGCCGCAGCGTCACGCCCTCGGGCAGGACCGGGGCGTCGCCGGTGACTGGGCGTTCGAGCAACCAGTTGGTCGCCAGTACGTCGTACCCGCGGGAGCGGAGCAGGTCGGTGCCGGCCGTGTCCGCGTCATCGACGGTCTGCGCCAGCCAGTCGCTGCCGTGCTCGCGGGCGCGCGCCTCCGCCCAGTCGAGCAGCTGGGTCCCGAGGCCGCGACCGACGTACGACGGGTGTACGTCGACCTGCGCGCGCCGCCCGCCGTGGACCCACGCCCAGGCGACCAGCTCACCGCTCGGTGCCTCGATCACGCGGGTGTCGAGCTCGAGGGTGATGAGCGGACGCCGCAGATCGGCGGCCACCGCGTCCGGACCCCGGTCGGTCTGTCCGTGCCAGAGCTGCTCGGCGGCGGCGATCAGCCGGTGGATCGCGGGCGCGTCGTCAAGGGTTGCGGGGCGGTGCGTGAAGTCCATGCGGCCGATCCTGCCGCATCGTCGTGGTCAGGCGGGGGTGTCGGCGTCGGCCGCCTCGACCTCTTCGCGGGTGATACCGAGCAGGTAGAGGATCGTGTCCAGGTACGGCACGCTCAGGTGGGTGTCGGCGGCGGCGCGGACGATCGGCTTGGCGTTGAACGCGACGCCGAGGCCGGCGGCGGCCAGCATGTCCAGGTCGTTGGCGCCGTCGCCGATCGCTACGGTCTGCGTCAGCGGCGTACCGGACTGCTCGGCGAACCGGCGCAGCGCGGTCGCCTTGCCGGGCCGGTCGACGATCTCGCCGACGACACGGCCGGTGAGCGTGCCGTCGACGATCTCCAGCTCGTTGGCCTTCGCGTAGTCGATCCCGAGCTCCGCGGCCAGCTTCCCGGTGATCTGGCTGAACCCGCCGCTGACGATCGCGAACTGGTACCCGAGTCGCTTCAGCGTCCGGACCAGCGTGCGTGCGCCGGGCGCCAGCTCGATCGCGGCGTACACCTCGTCGAGGGCGGTCGCGGGCAGACCTTCGAGCGCCGCGACCCGGTGCCGCAGCGACTCGGCGAAGTCGAGCTCGCCGCGCATCGCCTGCTCGGTGACCGCGGCGACCTCGGCGAGCCGGCCGGCGTGCGCGGCGAGCATCTCGATGACCTCGCCCTGGATGAGCGTCGAGTCGACGTCCATCACGATCAGCCGCTTGGCCCGCCGGTACAGCCCGCCGTCCTGGACGGCGATGTCGAGCTTCTGCCGGACGCCTTCCTGCGCGAGCACGGTCCGCAGCGCGTCCGGATCGGCGCCGGACACGGCGAACTCCATCGCGGTCACCGGGTAGCGCGCCATCCGGCTGATCCGGTCGATGTTGGCGCCGGTGTCGGCGATCCGCCCGGCGACCGCCGCCAGCCCGGCGGCGGACAACGGGTGCCCGATCACCGTCACCTGGCTGCGGCCCTTGCGCCGCGGCTCGTTGTCGCCGACACCCTTCTTCACCGAGATGTCGACGTCCAGGACGTTCGCGAGCGCCTTCAGCTCGTCCTTCAGGTCCTTGTGGTCGCGCGGGGCGGAGAGCAGCACACCGAGGATCAGCCGGCCCCGGAGGACGACCTGCTCGGCGTCGATCACCTCGAGCCCGCGGGTCGCGAGCGTGGACAGCACCGCGGACGTCAGCCCCGGCCGGTCGGTGCCCGTCAACGTCACCAGCACCGTCGGCCGACCGGCCGCCGCCATCTCAACCTCACTGAGCTCAGTCATCTCACCCGAACGCTACCCAACCCCCGCGCAGGGCGCCCCCACCGCCCGAATTCCGGCCACTTTGTGCACGAGATCCGTACGCCGAGGCGCCTGTGCACAAAGTGGCCCGGACGCGGGGTGGGGTGGGGTTAGGGCGCGGGTGGGGCGCAGGCGGCGACGAGGGCGCGGCGGGCGGCGGCGGCGAGGCCGAGCAGCGCCCGGCGGCGGGCATCGGCCTCCGCGCCCGTCACCGCGGCGCCGTCGTCCTCGAGGGCCGCGTCGGCGATCGCGAGGCAGCGGCGCGCGGTCGCGGCGGTCTTCACCGCGCGGGGTTCGTACCCCGGCGCCAGATCGTCGCCGCGCCCGCGCCCGATCTTGCGGATGTCGATCAGCGCGTCCGCGACCTCGGGCTTCCAGCGCGCCACGTCCAGCGCGGCCAGCGACTCGGCCGCGTCGATCAGCGCCATCCGCAGCGCGCGGTCCGCCTCGCCGAAGTCCGCGGGCAGCGGCGACACCGCCGGCAGCACGGTCCACTGCACCGCAGGACCGACGTACGACGGAACCAGTCCGAGCTCGGGCCCGGTCAGGACGACGGCCTCGCCGGTCTCCAGCGCGGCCTCGTTGAACGGCGGCGGACCGGCCAGGCCGATCGGGTCGCCGGGGATCGGCAGGGCGAGATGCGCCTGCGTCGTCCCCGCGGCGCGCAACAGGTTCAGCGCGACCGGCAGCGTGGCCGGCTCGGGGTGGCCGGCGAGGCCGGCCACGTGGTGACCGACGTCGTCGCCGAGGATCTTCTGCGCGGCGGTGTCGGGATCGCAGGCACCGGTCAGCATCGCGTTCGTCCAGACCGTGAACCGAAGCGAGGCGGAGGTCGTCAGCACGCCCGCAAGTCTCGCACCACCCGATCACCGATCGGCAAGGGCGACCCCTTAGGTTTTGAGCATGACTGCAGTGGTGGAGCTGGCCGGGGTGACGATCGTCCGGGGTGACTCGCGGCTGGTCGACGGGATCGACTGGACGATCGACGAGGCCGACCGGTGGGTGGTGATCGGGCCGAACGGCGCCGGCAAGACGACCCTGCTGCAGGTGCTCGCCGCACAGCTGCACCCGACGTCCGGTGTCGCCGGCCTGCTCGGTGAGGTGCTCGGCGCGGTCGATGTCTTCGAGTTGCGGCCGCGGATCGGCCTGACCAGCGCCGCGCTCGCGGACCGGTTGCCGAAGGGCGAGCGGGTGTCCGACGTCGTGGTCTCGGCGTCGTACGCCGTGCTCGGCCGCTGGATCGAGGAGTACGACGAGCTGGATCACGAGCGGGCCGCGGCGCTGCTGACCGAGCTCGGGATCGGGCACCTGGCCGACCGGACGTTCGGCACGCTGTCCGAGGGGGAGCGGAAGCGGGTGCAGATCGCCCGGGCGCTGATGACCGACCCCGAGCTGATGCTGATGGACGAGCCCGCGGCCGGTCTCGACCTGACCGGGCGTGAGCAGCTGGTCCGCTCGCTCAGCGCGATCGCCACCGCGGTCGGGGCGCCGGCGATGGTGCTGGTCACCCACCACGTCGAGGAGATCCCGCCCGGCTTCACCCACGCCCTGCTGCTCAAGCAGGGCCGCATCGTCGCCGCCGGCCCGATGGACGAGGCCCTCACCGCCGAGAACCTCAGCGAGACCTTCGACCTCGCCCTCACCCTCAAGCAGGAAGACGGCCGCTACACCGCCCGCGCCCTCTGACCGAACCCAATGCGGGGGAGCGGGGGCGGATCGGGGCGCGTCGAAAGATCTGCTGGGGGCCCCCGACGTGGATAGGCTTGGGAAATGATGGATTGGCTGCGGGACAACATGTGGGCGGCGTGGCTGACGATCGCCGCCGTCCTCGGTCTGGCCGAGCTGGCCTCGCTCGACTTCACGTTGCTGATGCTGGCCGCCGGGGCGCTCACCGCGGCCGGGGTGGCGGCGTTCTTCCCGGGGCTGCTCTGGCTGCAGATCGTCGTCGGGCTGGTCACCGCGGCCGCGATGCTCGCCGCGATCCGTCCGATGATCGTCCGGAAGATCCATCACGGCCAGGAGCTGAAGACCGGCTCGGCGCACGTGATCGGCCGCACCGGCACCGTGGTGAAGGAGATCCATCCCGACGGCGGCGGCTCGATCCGGCTCGGCGGTGAGCTCTGGACGGCCCGGCCGTACGACGAGGTGTCGACGATCGCGCCGGGGACCCGCGTCGAGGTGATGTCGATCGACGGCGCGACGGCGGTCGTGTACCCGGTCGGCGAGCCGCTGCACCACCAGCTCGACGCCACCGAGCCGCCGAAGCCGAACGACCCGCCTCAGGTCTGAGCTGTCCGCGCAGTACTGTCGGAAGTAGGGCGGCAGGCCCTACCCGACGCGCCGGGAACCGGTACGCGGGATGGCCCGTCCATACGGAAGACTGTCCGTCCTGAGCGTTCTGTCGAGTGGAGGGTCGAGTGACCGCGTTCCTCGTAGTGCTGGCATTGGTCGCCTTACTGGTGATCGTCACACTCATCAAGTCCGTCCGGGTGGTGCAGCAGCAGACCGTCGGCATCGTCGAACGGTTCGGTAAGTTCAAGACCGGCCTGCAGCCGGGGCTGAACCTGCTGACCCCGTTCGTCGACAAGGTCCGCTACACCATCGACATGCGCGAGCAGGTCGTCGCGTTCCCGCCGCAGGGCGTCATCACCGAGGACAACCTGATGGTGTCGATCGACTCCGTCATCTACTTCCAGGTGAACGACCCGGTGCGGGCGACGTACGAGATCTCCAACTACATCCAGGCGATCGAGCAGCTGACCATGACGACACTGCGCAACATCATCGGCGGCATGGACCTGGAGCAGACGCTGACCTCGCGCGAGGAGATCAACGAGAAGCTCCGGTACGTGCTGGACGAGGCGACCGGCAAGTGGGGTATCCGGGTCAACCGGGTCGAGCTGCGCTCGATCGACCCGCCGCCGTCGATCCAGGACTCGATGGAGAAGCAGATGCGCGCCGACCGCGACAAGCGCGCCGCGATCCTCACCGCGGAAGGTATGCGGCAGTCGGCCGTGCTGTCCGCCGAGGGCCAGAAGCAGTCCGCGATCCTCACCGCCGAAGGTGACAAGCAGTCCCGCATCCTCCGTGCCGAGGCCGAGCGGCAGGCCCGGATCCTGAAGGCGCAGGGTGAGGCGCAGGCCATCACCACGGTCTTCAACGCCATCCATGCCGGCAAGCCGGACCAGGGTCTACTCGCGTACCAGTACCTGCAGATGCTGCCGTCGATCGCCCAGGGCGACGCGAACAAGCTGTGGATCGTGCCGAGCGAGATCGGCGACGCGCTCAAGGGTCTCGGCAGCGCGGTCGGCCAGGTGGCCGGCATCGCGCAGCAGGCCGAGGGCAACTGGGAGGCACCGCAGATCGAGAACGGCCAGGTGCCGGAGCTCGACACCGCCGGCGTCGGCAACGGCTCGGGTGGAGCCGCGGTGGCCGAGGCCGACAACGCCGTCCGCGAGGCGATCGCGGCGGCCGAGTCCGCGGCCGTCAGCAGCCGCAGCCAGGGCGCGCCGTCGGCGCCGGCCGTCCCGCCGCCGGCTCCCACCCAGGACCTGCCGCCGCAGGAGCCGCCGGCTGCTGAGCCGCCGCAGCGCTGAGACGAGTACCCAAGGCCCTCTCCGGAACCGCCCGGGGAGGGCCTTGCGCTGTCGATTGACGACAGGTCGATCGCATACTGTCTGCCCAACGGACGGACCGATGAGCGGGAACCCCGATCAGGTGCGTAAAGTCAGTCAGCGATGACATGGTTCGAGGCGGTGTTCGTCCTGCTGGCGGGGATGGGCGCGGGAACGATCAACGCCGTGGTGGGGTCGGGCACGCTGCTCACCTTCCCCGCGTTGCTTGCCGTCGGCATCCCTCCGGTGCTGGCGAACGTCAGCAACACGGTCGGCCTGGCGCCCGGTACGGCGGCCGGCGCGATCGGCTACCGCCGCGAGCTCGAAGGGCAGCGCGGCCGGATGCTCCGGCTGGTGCCGGCGTCGCTGGCCGGCGGCATCGTCGGGGCAGTCCTGCTGCTCACGTTGCCCGACTCCGCGTTCCACGCCGTCGTACCGGTGCTGATCCTGCTCGGCTGTCTGCTGGTCGCGTTCCAGCCGTGGCTGTCGAAATGGATCAACGCGCCCTCGCACCTGCACCGCGGGGCCTGGTGGGTGATCCCGGCGGTCTTCGCGACCGGTGTGTACGGCGGGTACTTCGGGGCCGCGCAGGGCGTGCTGCTGATGGCGATCCTCGGCCTCGGCCTGGACTCGAACCTGCAGCGGATGAACGGCCTGAAGAACGTCCTGGCCACGGTCGTGAACACCGTCGCCGCGATCCTGTTCGTGATCGTCTCCGACGTCGACTGGCTCGCCGCCGCGCTGATCGCGGGCGGCTCCACCATCGGCGGCTTCATCGGCGCCCGCTACGGCCGCCGGCTGCCGCCGATCGCGTTGCGGGCGCTGATCGTCTGCATCGGCGTCCTGGCCATCGTCACGATGGTGTTCTGAGTCCCGCGAGCAGCAGGTCGAGGCCGTAGTCGAACTGCTCGTCACCGCCGGTCGTGCGGGCGAGCTCCGGCGCCAGCTCCACCACGGACGGGAAGTCCCGTGCGGACAGCGATTCCATCGACGCCCGCAACCGCCGCCACGCCTCGGGATCACGGCGCTCGGCGGCCATCTGGATCTCCCACGACGTCGACCCCAGCACGTACGTGAACAAGGTCGTATGCGTCCGCGCCGCTGTCTCCGGGGCGAACCCGGCCGCCCGCAACACGCCGAGAAGTCCCTCCGCGACCCGGGCCGTCTCGTGACCGCTCAACGGGCGCCCCGCGAGTAGTTGCGCAAGGCAAGGGTGCTCGAGCATCAGCAGCCGCAGTGACCGGCAGACCGCGCGCACCTGGTCCGGCCATGGGACGTCCTGCGGGACGTCCGGCAGGAGACCCATCAGGTGATCGCGAACGGCGTCGTACAGATCGTCCTTGTTCCGGAAGTAGGTGTAGAGCGCCATCGGGCCGACGCCCAGCTCGGCCGCGACCCCGCGCAGGCTGAACGCGTCGGTGCCCTTCGCCTCCATCAGCTCGAGCGCGGTCCGCACGATCAGCTCCGCGCTCAGCGTGTTCCGCGGCGTCCGCGCCATGTGACCCATCTCCCTTCGACGTCTATAACGTACAGTGTATAGTACGGTGTATGCGAGCCATTCAGATCACCGAGTTCGGCGGCCCCGAGGTCCTGAAGGTCAGCGACGTCCCGGAGCCGGTCGCCGGCGACGGGCAGGTCCTGATCACGGTCGACCGCGCGGGTATCAACTACGCGGACACCCACCAGGTCGAGAACAGCTACCTGTCGAAGACCGAGCTTCCGCTCATCCCGGGCGGAGAGGTCGTCGGGCACACAGCCGACGGTCGTCGCGTGGTCGCCCTGGTCGGTTCCGGCGGGTACGCCGAGCAGACGGTGGCGCACGCGCCGTACGCGTGGGACGTGCCGAAGGGTGTGACCGACGGCCAGGCGCTCGCGCTCGCCCTGCAGGGCACCACGGCGTGGCACCTGCTGAAGACGTCCACGCACCTGCAGCCGGGGGAGTCCGTCCTCGTGCACGCCGGTGCCGGCGGTGTCGGCTCACTCGCCGTCCAGCTGGCCAAGCTGTGGGGCGCCGGCCGCGTGATCGCGACCGCCTCGACCGAGGAGAAGCGCAAGCAGGTTCTCGAGCTCGGTGCCGACGCGGCCATCGACGGTGCGCCGGAGGGCCTGAAGGATCGCATCCTCGAGGCGAACGGCGGCAAGCCCGTCGACATCGTGCTCGAGATGGTCGGCGGCCCGACGCTGGACGAGTCGTTCGCCGCGCTGGCCCGGTTCGGCCGCCTGGTCACCTTCGGCGCCGCATCGCGGCAGCAGGCCGCGCCGATCGACCCGGGGCGGTTGATGAAGGGCTCCAAGACCATCACCGGTTTCTGGCTGGCCGACTGCTTCGCGAACCCGCAGCTGCTCGGCGAGCCACTCGCCGAGCTGTTCGACCTGACCGCGGCCGGCAAGCTCCGCCCGATCGTCGGCGGCGAGTATGCGCTGTCCGAGGTCGCCACCGCCCACGAAGACATGCGAGCTCGCCGGACCGTCGGCAAGCTCCTGCTCGACCCCATTCGCTGAAACGGAGAACACCAGCTATGACAATGGCTGTCGAGAAGGTTCTGTACACCGCCCACGCCACCGCGAACGGCGGCCGGGACGGCAAGGTCGCCACCGATGACGGCAAGCTCGACGTCGTGGTCGCGCCGCCGGCCGAGATGGGCGGCACCGGCAACGGCACCAATCCCGAGCAGCTGTTCGCGGCGGGCTACGCGGCCTGCTTCCACAGCGCGCTGAAGGTCGTTGCGCGCAAGGCTCGTCTGGATGTGGACGGCTCGACCGTCACCGCCGAGGTCGGCATCGGCCCGATCAACGGCGGCGCCGGCTACGGCCTCGAGGTCGCGCTGGTGGTCAGCCTGCCCGGCCTGGACACCCCCGCTGCCGAGGACCTGGTCGCCAAGGCACACCAGGTGTGCCCGTACTCGAACGCGACCCGCGGCAACATCAAGGTCGACCTCAAGGTCGCCTGAGCTACATCCTCGCGAGGGCCCGCAGCAGCAGGCCCTCGGTCGAGGACACCGGGGCCGCGGAGATCGTCAGCCCTTCCATGATCGCGACGTACTCGTCGACCTCCTCGAGCTTGTCGAGGTACATCGCGCTGGCCGCGTGCTCGATGTAGACGATGTCCGGCAGGTCGCCGTCCGCGAACCGCAGCAGGCTGAACGCGCCGCCCGCGCCCGGGTAGCCGACACTGCTGAACGGCATCACCTGGAGGGTGATGTTCGGCTGCTGCGACCACTTGAGCAGGTGCTCGATCTGGGCCCGCATGACCTCCTCGCCGCCGACCGGCCGGTGCAGCACGGACTCGTCGATGACGACCCACAGCCGGGCCGGGTTCGGCCGCGTCAGGATCTGCTGCCGGGTGACCCGCAGCTCCACCCGCTGGTCGACCTCCTGGTTCGGCAGGAACGACTTGCCCATCTGGACGACGGCGCGCGCGTACTCCTCGGTCTGCAGCAGGCCCGGGACGAACATCACCTCGTACGTCCGGATCAGCGTCGCGGCGACCTCGAGCCCGACGTAGTTCGCGAACCAGCTCGGCATCACGTCGCCGTACCGCGACCACCAGCCCGGGTTGTTCGCCGCCCGGGCCAGCTCCATCAACCGGAACCGCTCCTGCTCGTCGGCCATCCCGTACAGCTCGAGCAGGTCGCTGACGTCGCGTTCCTTGAATCCGACGCGGCCGAGCTCCATCCGGCTGACCTTGGACTCCGAGGCCCGGATCTGCCAGCCCGCGTCGGCGCGGCTGATCCCGGCCGACTCGCGCATCCGCCGCAACTGCCCGCCGAGCATGATCCGGAGTGCCGTCGGTCCACCGTCGCCGCCACTCACCGTCTGCTCACTCACCCTGACCCACGCCCAGCCACGCACCCATTTCAGCGGGAGATGCTACCGGCTGTCCACAGGTATCGCCCGGGCGACGGTCCGGCGGGCGAGATGTTTGACGAGGAAGCGAGCATCCCGGTCCACGCCTTGGATGCTCGCGGACGCGATCGCGTACTGGAAGTCCAGCCCGAGGAAGTACAGCCCCGGTACGTCGGTGGACACGCCGCGCTCCTGCCGCGGCCGGCCGGCGTCGTCGAAGACCGGCAGGTCGATCCACCGGTGATCCGGATCCGACCCGGTGGACCAGACCACCGTCCGGACGTCGTCGAGGACCTCGCCGTCCGCGGTCACCGGCCTGCCGTCTCGAGTCCCTTCGATGCGCCCGATCCGCTCGATCCCGGCCGCGTCGAGGTGCTCGAGCTTGTTGCGGGTCAGCGGCAGCCCGTTGCGGACTGCGTTCGCGATCGCCTTGCGGCCCATCGGCGTACCACGGGTCAGCACGTACTTGAACAGGAACATCACGATCGGCGTGAAGAAGTGCCCTGCCGCGGAGTCGATGTCGACGGGCACCTGCCCCGGGTGCCGGCCGGCGAGCAGGGTGCGGTGTGTCTTCACGGCCTCGAGCGCGATGTCGGTCCCGGAGTTGGCCGCACCAACGACCAGCACGGTCCCGTCCGCGAGCTGCGACGGGTTCCGGTACTCCATCGAATGCAGCTGCTTGATCGACGGATCGAGCTGATCCGCGAACGACGGCCACCGCGGCACGGTGTGCATGCCGGCCGCCACGACGACGTTCCCGGCCCGCCAGTCGCCGGCTGTCGTCTCCACCAGGAAGCCCTCGGCGTCCCGCGACAACCGCGTCACCCGTACGCCGGTCCGCACCGGCAGCTCGTGATGTGCGGCGTACCGCTCGAGGTAATCGGCCATCTCGTCACGGCTCGGGCAGTCCTGCGTGCCGATCCGCAGCCCCGGCAGGCTCGCGTACCGCGGCAGGCTGAACAGCCGCAGCGAGTCGTACCGTTGCCGCCAGCAGTCGCCGACGCGTTCGTTCCCGTCGAGGACGACGAAATCCTCGCGATCCTTGTGCAAGTAGTACCCGATCGCCAGCCCGGCCTGTCCCGCGCCGATCACCACTGTTCCGACCTTGTTCATAACCCTCAAGTTAGGGCTCGGATGTGAACCCGCACATCAACCGATGACGCCACTTTCCGAATGGCCAATGGTCATTTCTACCCAGCCAGTCCGTTCTCGTAGGCGTACGCCGTTGCGGCGGCCCGGCTGTTCACACCGAGCTTCGCGAAGATGTTGCTGACGTGCCGGGCGACCGTGCGCTCACTCAGGAACAGCTGATCGGCGACGGCCCGGTTCGTGGCGCCGGTCGCGAGCAGACGCAGTACTTCGAGCTCTCGCGGACTGAGCCCGCTGCCGCGGTCCGACTCCAACGCGGCAAGGTCGACCACCGCGCCGAGTCGCTCGAACACGGCCCGCGCGCTGTCGATCTCCATCTGCTCGGCGTCGACGTCACCGAGCGCTCGGCACGCGCGCCCGACCAGCAACCGGGTGTGCGCGCCTTCGTACGGCATGTCGAGCTGCTGCCACAGCGACCACGCGCGCCGCAGCAACGGAATCGCGCCCTGGGGATCGCCGCACGCGATCCGCACCGCGCCCTCGCAGGACGCCGCCAGAGCCTGCAGGTACGGCGAGTCCGCGCGCGCGAGCTCGGTCAGCTCGGCGGCCGCCTTGCGGGCGGTCTCGCGGTCGCCGCTGGAGACCGCGAGCTCGGCCCGAGCGGCGAGCAGCATCGGCCGGTTCGCCGAGAACGAGTCCTCGGCCAGGGCCCGCTCGAGGCCCGCGATCGCGAGGTCGACCCGGCCCTGCCCGGCCCGCAGCAGGGCGAGACCGGGCTGGACGTCCATCCCGTCCGCGGCTGCCGACAGGTACGCGCGTTCGGCGGCCTCGGCGTGCCCGCGCCGGCGTTCGACCTCCGCGAGCCGGTACCAGGCCGAACCGACGGTGCCGGCCGAGAGCCGGCGGCACGCGTCCTCGGCCGCGTCGGCCGCATCGGACCAGGCGCCGCGGTACTGCAGGATCTGCGCGCGGTGCACCAGACACGCCCCGCGGTACGGGACGAGACCGGGCTGCTGGTCGCACCAGCCGGTCAGCGCCTGCGTCCACTCCTGGGCGCGACGGATGTCGTACAGGTTCATACACAGCGCGATCACCGAGCAGTACGCCATCCCGGCGACCTCCGGGCCGACCTGGCTGGCGGTCACGTGCACCATCGCCTCGTCCAGCGCCTTGAGCGCCTCGGCGCCGCGCCCGAGCATGTTCAGGCAGTGCCCGCGGCCGAGAGCGGCCAGCACGATCGCGTCCGGCTCCGTCGCCCAGCCCATGTTCTGCTCGAAGAGGGGGAGTGCGGTGGCCGGGTCACCGGAGTTCATCCGCAGCGCTGCGTCGGCCATGGCGACCATCCCGGCCAGCTGCGGGCTGTCTTCGGGGATCAGCCGCTCGATCCGCGCCTGCCATCCCGCGGCCCGCGCGAGCTCGCCGTGCTGCTGCAGGTGGAACCCGAGCCAGAACCCGCTGCGGATCGCGGCCACCACGTCACCGCGGGCGAGATGCTCCTCGTAGGCCCGCTCCCGGTACGCCGCGACCTCGTCGTCGCGCCCGAGCACGAAGGCGGCGACCGCGAGCCGGTCGAGGTCCGCGGGCGGCAACGGCGCACGCCGGCCCGCCGCCGTCAGTTCGGCGTACTCGGCGGGCCAGTCGTGCTGCTCCATCGGGGCTCAGGCAGGGCTCGTCTGGGGTCAGTGCTGGGCGAGGTCCAGCACGGCCGCGGTCGGCAACGAGGCCAGCTCCGCGCCGTCGATCAGGATCTTCGAGCCGCGGATGCCGCTGCCGATCACCACCGGCCCGGCCCGCACGACCGCCTCGTCGACGAGCACCGGCCAGTCCGCGGGCAGCCCGATCGGCGTGATCCCGCCGTACTCCATGCCGGTCGTGCCGACCGCGTCGTCCTGCGCGGCGAACGAGATCTTCCGGACGCCGAGGTGCTTGCGGATCACGCCGTTCACGTCGGCGCGGTCCGTGGCCAGCACCAGCACCGCGGCGTACGACTCCTCGCCGGCGCGCTTGCCGAGCACGACCACGCAGTTCGCCGAGGCGGCCATCGGTACGTCGTACTCCGCGCAGAAGGCCGCGGTGTCGGCGAGCCCGGGGTCGATACCGGCCGCGTACGCCGGCAGGTCGCCGAGCGCGTCCCGCACCGGCGCCGCCAGCAGCTCCGGCACCTCGGCGGCCGGCTGCCAATCCACCTTGCCCAGCACCGGTGCGGTCACTGCTGCGCCGCCTTCACCAGGTCGGCGTACTCCGTGTGCTCGGCGAGGAAGTCCTGGTAGAACGGGCAGGCCGGCTTCACCCGGAGCCCACCGGCGCGGGCGTCGTCGAGGGACTTGGTGGCGATCGTGCCGGCCACGCCGCGGCCGCGGAACTCCGGCAGCGTCTCGGCGTGGAGGAAGACGATGACGCCCGGGTGCAACCGGTAGTCGACGAAGCCCATCAGCGTGCCGTCGGCGTCGTGCGCCTCGTAGCGGCTCTGCTCCTTGGCATCCACCACGGTGATGTCGTTCTGCATGATCGCCACTCTAGCCACCGTCACCCAGCGTTTGAGGACCGTGACTGCCGGGGTACCGGCCGTTGGGCTTTCGACAATCACCGTCATGGTCCGGGAGGAGCTGGGATGAGCGAGCACGCGTTGGAGCACGGGAAGGCGATACCGAGTCTCGTGCCGGCCCGCATGGACCGGCTGCCGTGGACACGGTTCCACTGGATGATCGTCGTCGGTCTGGGCGTCTCCTGGATCCTGGACGGCCTCGAGATCCAGCTCGTCTCCCTGGTCGGGAACGTGCTGAAGGAGCCCGAGACGCTGCATCTGACCACCTCCGAGGTCGGTTTGATGGCGTCGGTCTACCTGGCCGGCGAGGTGGTCGGCGCATTGCTGTTCGGCCGGCTGACCGACAGGCTCGGGCGCCGCAGCCTGTTCATCGTCACGCTGCTCGTGTACCTGATCGCCTCCGGCGCGGCCGGGCTGTCCTGGAACCTCGGGTCGCTGCTGTTCTTCCGGTTCGTCGCCGGGATGGGCATCGGCGGCGAGTACGCCGCGATCAACTCCGCGATCGACGAGCTGATCCCGTCGCGGTACCGCGGCCGGGTCGACATCGGCGTGAACGGCACCTACTGGGCCGGCGCGCTGATCGGTTCGGCGGTCGGCCTGGTGTTCCTGAACACCGACATCGTCCCGATCGAGTGGGGCTGGCGGCTGTGCTTCCTGATCGGCCCGGTGCTGGGGCTGATCATCATCTACCTGCGCCGGCACATCCCGGAGAGCCCGCGCTGGCTGATGACGCACGGCCGGGTCGAGGAGGCCGAACGGACCGTCGACGGCATCGAGGCGAAGGTCCGGCAGCAAGGCGGCGAGCTGCGCGAGGTCGGCGACGACGAGGCGATCGAGGTGGTCGACTACCCGCCGGTGACGTACCGCGAGATCGCCCGGGTGATGCTGCGCGACTATCGCAGCCGCTCGTTCCTCGGCTTCTCGATGATGGTCACCCAGGCGTTCCTCTACAACGCGATCTTCTTCACCTACGCGCTGGTGCTGAAGTCGTACTTCGGTCTGAACGACTCCAGCGTCGCGCTGTACTTCTTCCCGTTCGCGATCGGGAACCTGGCCGGGCCGCTGCTGCTCGGGCGCCTGTTCGACACCATCGGCCGCCGGAAGATGATCCTCGGCACCTACACGCTGGCCGCCGTCGTGTTGTTCTTCACGGCGCTGCTGTTCAACGCCGGCGTCCTGAACGCCGCGTCGCTGACCGGGTTGTGGTGCGTGGTGTTCTTCTTCGCGTCGGCCGGCGCGTCGTCGGCGTACCTGACGGTGAGCGAGATCTTCCCGATCGAGCTGCGCGGGCAGGCGATCTCGTTCTTCTTCGCGATCTCGCAGCTGACCGGCGGTGTGATCGCGCCGTTCCTGTTCGCCTCGCTGATCGGTGAGGGCGACCACCCGGCGCGCGGGCCGCTGACGGTGGGGTACATCATCGGCGCGGCCGTGATGCTGATCGGCGGCCTGATCGCCTGGTTCTTCGGCGTGGACGCGGAGGGCAAGTCGCTGGAGAACATCGCGACACCGCTGTCGTCGACGAGCGGGAGCACCCGCTTCCAGGGCGCGACGCCGCGGCTGCCGAGGGCTGAACGGCGGCGCGAACAGGAACCCTAAGATGACGTCGTGGGTTCGCTGCTGATCGCCGGTACGACGTCCGACGCCGGGAAGACGACCGTCGTCACCGGGCTGTGCCGGTGGCTGGCGCGACAGGGCGTCCGGGTCGCGCCGTACAAGGCGCAGAACATGTCGAACAACTCGATGGTCTGCGCGGACGGCACCGAGATCGGCCGCGCGCAGTGGATCCAGGCAGTCGCGGCCGGCGCCGAACCCGAGGCGGCGATGAACCCAGTGCTGCTCAAACCCGGCAGCGACCGGCGCAGCCATGTGGTCCTGATGGGGCAGCCGTGGGGTGAGCTGTCCGCGCGCGGGTTCCTGACCGAGCGGGCCGAACTGGCGAAGGCGGCGTTCGCGGCGTACGACGATCTCGCGTCGCGCTACGACGTCGTGATCAGTGAGGGCGCGGGCAGTCCGGCGGAGATCAACCTGCGGCAGTCGGACTACGTGAACATGGGCCTCGCACAGCACACCCGAGCGCCGGTCGTCGTGGTCGGCGACATCGACCGCGGCGGCGTGTTCGCGGCGATGTTCGGCACGGTCGCGCTGCTCGACGCCGCCGACCAGGCGCTGGTCAGCGGGTTCCTGGTGAACAAGTTCCGCGGCGACGTATCGCTCCTGCAGCCGGGCATCGACATGCTGACCTCCGTCACGGGCCGCCCGACGTACGGCGTCCTGCCCTGGCTGCCCGAGCTCTGGCTGGACTCCGAGGACGCGCTCGACATCCCGGTACGGCGGACCTCGCCGGGCGACCTGCTGACGATCGCGGTGGTGCGGTTCCCGCGGATCAGCAACTTCACCGACCTCGACGCGCTAGCGGTCGAGCCGACCAACAGCGTGTTCTTCACGACGAGCCCGGCCGAGATCCGCGACGCCGACCTCGTCGTCCTGCCCGGCTCCCGCGCCACGGTCGCGGACCTGGCCTGGCTCCGCGCCCAGGGCCTGGCCGACCCGCTGACGGCACGGGTTGCCGAGCGCCGTCCGGTCCTGGGGATCTGCGGTGGGTATCAGGCGCTGGGCACAATCGTCTCGGATCCTGACGGCGTGGAGACCGGTGGCGATCACCCCGGGCTGGGGTTGTTGCCCGTCACAACGGTTTTCGGGCGGGAGAAGGTGCTGGCGCGGCCGGCGCCGACGGCGTACGAGATCCACCACGGCGTCGTCGACGTGATCGGCGACGCGCAGGAGTTCCCAGGTGGTTGTCGTGCCGGCACCGTGTGGGGAACCATCTGGCACGGTTTGCTGGACGACGACGCCGCGCGGCATGCCTTCTTGCGTGAGGTCGCGGAGCTCACCGGCAAGCCTGCGCCCGACGGTTCGGTCTCGTTCGCGGGGCTGCGTGAGGAGCGGCTGGACCGGCTGGCCGACATGATCGACGAGTACGCCGACACCGCCGCACTGCTGCGCCTGATCGAGAATGGCGCACCCGCTGTCCCCTTCGTCCCGCCAGGAGCGCCATGAAGTCCCACCTGCAGCAGTACCTCCAGGACACGCGCGCGTTGCTGCTCGCGAAGCTCGACGGGATCAGCGAGTACGACCGCCGGCGCCCGCTCGTACCGTCCGGGACGAACCTGCTCGGCCTCGTGAAGCACCTCGTCGGCATCGAGTACGTCTATCTCGGCACCAGCGTCGGCCGCCCGCCGGCCGAGGTCCTGCCCTGGGAGGCGGACGGCTCGGTCTGGGAAGGCGCCGATCTGTGGGCGAAGCCGGACGAGTCGACCGAGTACATCACCGGCCTCTACCGCGCGGCCTGCGCGCACAGCGACCGCTCGATCGCCGAGCTCGACCTGGACCACCCGGCCGAGGTGCCGCACTGGGCCGAGGGCAAACGCGGTACGACGTTCGGCGCGCTGCTGGTCCGGGTCGTCGACGAGACGGCGCACCACGCCGGGCACGCCGACATCGTCCGCGAACTGATCGACGGCCAGGGCGGCAAGGACGCGGACCTGCTCGACGAGGCCGGCTGGTCGGCGTACTACACCAAGATCCAGCGCGCCGCGGAGACGTTCCTGCAGGATCGATAGCGTGGACGACTTCGAGCGCCTGCGCGGGCGGTTGTTCGGGATCGCGTACCGGATGACCGGTACCGCGACCGACGCCGAGGAGATCCTGCAGGACGCGTGGCTGCGCTGGCAGGACGTCGACCGCTCCTCGGTGCGCGACCCGGACGCGTATCTGGCCAAGACCGTCACCAATCTGTCCATCAGGCAGCTCACGTCGGCACGGGCGCGGCGGGAGACGTACGTCGGTCAGTGGCTGCCGGAGCCGGTGCTGACCGGGCGGACCGAGTTCGACGCGCTCGGACCGCTGGACGTCGTCGCGGAGCGGGAGTCGGTGTCGTTCGCGCTGTTGCTCCTGCTCGAACGGCTGACACCGGCCGAGCGTGCGGCGTACGTGCTGCACGAGGCGTTCGCGTACGGCTACCGCGAGGTCGCCGAGCTGATCGGGACGTCCGAGGCGAACGCGCGTCAGTTGGCGTCGCGGGCCGGCAAGAAGCTGGCCGCGGACAAGCCGCGGGAGCAGCCGGTCGACCGCGCGGGTTGGCGGAAGCTGGTCGAGCGGTTCATCGCGGCCGCCCGGCTGGGGGAGATCGAAGAACTCGAGAAGCTGCTCGCGGCGGACGTGGTGTCCCGCGCGGACAGCGGCGGCAAGGTGTCCGCAGCCCGCAACGTACTCACCGGACGGGACCGGGTCGCTCGCTACCTCGCGGGAGCGCTGCAGCGGTTCGGCGGCGGCATCGAGGCACGGCTGGGCGAGGCGAACGGCGGTCCGGCCTTGATTGCCGTCGGCCCCGATGGTGTGGTCGCGATCTGCTTCGTCGGCATCGGCCCGGACGGCGTCACCAACGTGCAGTTCGTGATGAACCCCGAGAAACTAGCGTTCGCCGTCGGACAGCTGTCACGAATCGGAGGGCTGCCCGATCTGAGCTGGTGACCGAAAGGAATCCGATGAGCTCAATCCTCGTCACCGGCGGGACCGGCACGCTCGGCCGGCCGACCGTGACCCAGCTCGGCGCCGCCGGCCATCAGGTCCGCGTCCTCAGTCGCAGGGCCGGCCCCGATCGGGTCGTTGCCGACCTCACCAGTGGCGCCGGCCTCGACGCCGCCGTCGACGGAGCGGACGTGGTCGTCCATCTGGCCACCAGCCAGGGCCGGCGCGACGTCGAGCAGACCCGCAACCTCCTGGACGCCGTCAACGGCGTCCAGCACCTGATTGTGATGTCGATCGCCGGCATCGACCGCATCCCGCTGGCGTACTACCGGTACAAGCTCGAAGCCGAGCGGCTGGTCGCCGGATCGGGCGTGCCGTACACGATCCTGCGGGCGACCCAGTTCCACGACCTCGTCGACCGGGTCTTCACGGCGCAGCGCTTCGCGCCGGTGATCCTCGCCCCGGCCGTCACCCTGCAGCCGATCTCGGTCGACGAAGTCGCCGTCCGGCTCGCCGAACTCGTGACCGCGGCGCCGGTCAACGGTCACGCCGCCGATATCGGCGGCCCGGAACGGCTGTCGGCGCGGGCCTTGGCGCAGCAGTGGAAGAAGGCCCGCTCGTCGCGCCGGCCCGTGCTGCCGGTGCGGGTTCCGGGGAAGACGTTCCGCGCCTTCGCCGACGGTGCTGCGACGGTCGACGGTCCGGCGTACGGGCGGATCACGTTCGCGGAGTACCTGCGATGAGGGCGTACGTCCGCGCGGTGCTGATCGCCTTCGCGGCGGTCCAGCTGGTCCTCGGGGTGTGGCTGACGTTCGTGCCGAAGACGTTCTACGACCACGTGCCGACGGTCGACTGGGACCCGCCGTACGCCGAACACGCGTTCCGCGACTTCGGTGCGGCGTCGCTCGGGCTGGCCATCGTCCTGATCGCCGCTGCGGTCCGCCTCGACCGGTTCCTCGCGACGCTGGCGCTGGTGGCCTACCTCGCGTTCTCGATCCCGCACACGGTCTTCCACCTCGGCCATCTCGAACCTGACCATCTCGGCTGGTCGATCGTGCTCGCGGTGTCCGTGGGGCTGATGATCGTGCTGCCACTGACCGCGCTGGCCGGGGCGCGCAGGATGACTTGACGACTGTGACAGTAGAACTGTCACAATAGCCCGCATGGGTCCACTCGAGGGCGTGAAGGTGGTCGAGCTGGCCGGTCTCGGCCCGGCGCCGTTCGCGTGCATGATGCTTGCCGAGCTCGGTGCCGAAGTGCTCCGCATCGACCGGCCCGGCGGCGGGCTGTCGATGGGGCCGCCGGAACTGGACTTGGTCAACCGCGGCCGTCGCAGTGCGGCCCTGGACCTCAAGCAGCCGGCCGCGGTCGACGTCGTACGGCGGCTGGTCGCGCAGGCCGACGTACTGGTCGAAGGCTTCCGGCCCGGGGTCGCCGAGCGGCTCGGGCTGGGGCCGACAGACTGTCACGCGATCAACTCGCGGCTCGTCTACGGGCGGATGACCGGGTGGGGCCAAGACGGGCCGCTGGCGCAGGCCGCGGGGCACGACATCGACTACCTCGCGGTGTCCGGCGCGCTGCACCTGATCGGGCGGGCCGGCGGGCCGCCGCAGGTTCCGGCGAACCTGCTCGGCGACTTCGCGGGTGGGTCGCTCTACCTCGTGATCGGCGTCCTCGCCGCGCTCCACGAGGCCCGGCGCAGCGGGCACGGACAGGTCGTCGATGCCGCGATCGTCGACGGCTCGGCGCACCTGACCACGATGCTGCTCGGTGCGCTCGCGGCCGGTTCCTGGCGGCAGGAGCGCGGGACGAATCTGCTCGACACCGGAGCGCCGTTCTACGACGTGTACGAGACCGCCGACGGCAAGCACGTCGCGGTCGGCGCGCTCGAGCCGCAGTTCTACGCCGATCTGCTCGGCAAGCTCGGCCTGGACGCGCCGGACCGCAACGATCCGGCCAACTGGCCGGAGCTGCGCAAGGTCCTGGCCGAGACGTTCCGGCAGCGCACCCAGGCGGAGTGGACGGAGCTGTTCGACGGCTCGGACGCGTGCGTCGCGCCGGTGCTGCCGCTGGCCGGCGAGCATCCGCATCTCGTTGCCCGCGGCACCTTCGTCGACCATCACGGCGTCCGGCAGGCGGCGCCCGCGCCGCGCTTCGGCCGGACACCGACCAGCCTCGGCCTGCCGCCCGCGCGGCCGGGGGAGCACACCCGGGAGGCCCTGGCCGACTGGGGCATCACCGACCTCGACGACCTGCTGGAGTCCGGCGCCGCCGTCCAGACCTGAAAGGAACCCGCCCGTGGAACGTCAGCTCTTCGACGCCGATCACGATGCCTTCCGCGAGACCGTCCGGTCGTTCTGCGACAAGGAGATCGTCCCGCACCACGACAGCTGGGAGGACGCCGGGATCGTGCCGCGCGAACTCTGGACCGCGGCCGGCGACGCGGGCCTGCTCGGCTTCATGATGCCGGAGCAGTACGGCGGGGGCGGCGTGCGGGACTTCCGGTTCAACGCGGTGCTGATCGAGGAGCTGACCAGGGTTCGCGCAAGCGGCGTCGGCTTCACGATCCACACCGACATCAACTCGGCGTACCTGCTGGACTATGCGACCGACGAGCAGAAGGCGCGCTGGCTGCCGGCGTTCTGCTCGGGGGAGACGATCACCGCGATCGCGATGACCGAGCCCGGGGCGGGCAGTGACCTGCAAGGCATCCAGACGACCGCGCGGCGCGACGGCGACCACTACGTGCTGAGCGGGCAGAAGACCTTCATCTCCAACGGCATCCTGGCCGACCTGGTGATCGTCGTGGCCAAGACCGACCCGGACGCGGGCGCCCAAGGGATCTCGCTGATCGTCGTGGAGCGCGGGATGCCCGGCTTCGACCGCGGGAAGAACTTGGACAAGATCGGGCTCAAGGCGCAGGACACCGCCGAGCTGTTCTTCGACGACGTCCGGGTGCCGGTGGACAACCTGCTCGGCGAGGAGGGCAAGGGCTTCGTCTACTTGATGGAGAAGCTGCCCCAGGAGCGGCTGACGATCGCCGTGGTCGCGGCCGCGGCGTGCGAGAACATGCTCGACGAGACCCTGCGGTACGTGAAGGACCGCAAGGCGTTCGGCCGTCCGATCGGGTCGTTCCAGAACAGCCGCTTCGTCCTGGCCGAACTCGCCACCGAGACACAGATCGCCCGGGTCTTCGTCGACCGCTGCATCCAGGAGCTGAACGCCGGCACCCTGACCGTGGCCGAGGCCGCGATGGCCAAGTGGTGGACCACCGAGCTCCAGAAGAAAGTCGTCGACCGCTGCCTGCA
Source organism: Kribbella sp. NPDC051936 (assembly GCF_040680955.1). Taxonomy (NCBI): domain Bacteria; kingdom Bacillati; phylum Actinomycetota; class Actinomycetes; order Propionibacteriales; family Kribbellaceae; genus Kribbella; species Kribbella sp. NPDC051936. The sequence continues at coordinate 585,018 of NZ_JBFAXS010000004.1, forward strand.
ACTGCACGGCGGCTACGGCTTCATGACCGAATACCCGATCGCCAAGGCCTACCTCGACACCCGCATCCAGACCATCTACGGCGGCACCACCGAGATCATGAAGGAGATCATCGGCCGCACGATGGGCATCTGAGCCGGGGTCACCGGGTCAGGCTGATCCGGCCTTCGACGACGTCGGCGGCCACCTCGGTCAGGCGGCGGTTGGTGGAGCGGGCGTAGGTGCGGAGTACGTCGAAGGCTTCGTCGACGCCCACGGAGAGTCTGTGGCTGAGGAAGCCCTTGGCCTGCTCGATCAGGATTCTGCTGGTGAGTGCAGTCTGCAGTTGCTCGGTGATGATCTCCTGCCGGGCCAGTGCCCGCTGGTGCACGATACCGATGGTTGCGGCGTCAGCCAGCGCCTGTCCGAGAACGATGGTGTCCGCCGTCAGCCGGCCCGCGTGTTCGCGGAACAGGCTGACCGCGCCCAGCGTCGTGTCGCGGAGCCGCATCGGCAGTGCCTGGACCGAGCTGTAGCCGGCATCGACGGCCGCCGTCGTGAACTCCGGCCACGGGCTGGACCCGTCGTGCAGGTCGGCGTACTGCGCGGGTTGCCCGGTCTTGAAAGCGTCGAGGCCCGGACCTTCGAGGTTCTGCAGCTGGCCGAGCTCGATCAGCCGCGCCTCCTCGCTGGACGCGGCGACCAGGTTCAGCACGCCGAGGTGATCGACGAGCAGGATGCCGCACGCCGACAGGTCCAGCAGCTCGCTGCAGCGGTCCGCGAGCCGGTCGAGAAACTCGATGATGTCGAAGTCGGCGACGAGGGTGTCGGACAGCTCGATGAATACCTCGCGCACTCGCCTGTCAGTCGCGCTCATGAGTCCTCCTGCTGCTCGCCATGCTGTGAGTCCGTCTCCTTCGTTCGCGGTGCGGTGTGGTCGATCTCGAAGCGCAGTTCGCCGGCCATGACAGCGGCGGCGACCTCCTGCAAGGTCTGGCCGCTGCTGTAGGCGTAGGCCCTAATTCGCGCGAGCGCGTCGGTGACGCTGACACCGAGCTGCGCAGCGACCGCGCCGGTGGCCTGGTGCACCTCGGCACGCCGGGTGCTGAAGGCTGCCGAGACCACCTGCTCCGGGTCGGTGCCGGCGCCGACCCGGTCGTCGAGGGCGAGGACCAGTACGGCGTCGGCGTACACCAAGGCGTCGTGGAGCAGCTCCCCGGGCAGCGGGCCGCGCTCGGTCCGGTACACGGTCAGGACGCCGACCCGGGCTGCGCCGACGCCGATCGGGAACGCGAACGCGGCCGCGATGCCGCGCTCCGTGGCGGCCGCGGTGAACGCGGGCCAGCGCCGCCCGGCGCCGAGGCCGGCGAGGTCGGATTCGAGGACCGGCGTGCCGCGCCGCAACGCGTCGCAGCTCGGGCCCTCGCCCAGGGTGAACTGCACCTCGTCCAGTTCCGTCGCCTCCGGACCGCTGGAAATCAGCGGCTCCCAGGTGCCGCCGTCGCGGGTCATCGCGAATCCGGCACCGACTGCCGACATCGCCACGGCGCACGCGCGGACAGCATGCGACAGCGTCGGGGACGTACCCTCAGCGCGTGCGGCGGACCTGATCGCCCCCCACACCCTCGCACCGCGGTCCAGATCCACGTACTCCACCCAGATTCGAGCCGCCGCTGGGCGGATGCTCCACTCTAACGGCCGGATCATGATCTGGTGACTCATCGCAACACTGGCCTGAAGGATTGTCTGGAGGGGACCCGGTACCCGATCTCGTGCCCTTCACTCGCCCGCCGGTGCGCACGCCGTACGATGCGCTCATCAGCGTGTTCCCGAGCGGTGGCCGGGCGGCACACCGAGGGAGGGGTCGGCATGGACATTGTGTCACCAGGTTTCACGGGTCGGCGCGGAGGCGGCAACGACCTACCGCCGGGGCAGTACCTGACGCGGGACTTCCCGGTGCTCTCGGCCGGCCCGACGCCGCACATCCTGACCGATCACTGGGAGTTCACGGTCACCACGGAGACCGGCGAGAAGTACAAGTGGGACTGGGCGGCGCTGATGGCGTTGCCGTCCGAGGAGATCACCAAGGACATCCACTGTGTGACCCGGTGGTCCAAGCTGCAGACGACCTGGAAGGGCGTCTCGCTCGACACGCTGCTCGCGGACGTCGAGACCGGCGCGGACTTCGCGATGGCGCACAGCTACGGCGGCTACACCACGAACGTGCCGCTCGACGACCTGCTCGACGGGCAGTCGTGGATCGCCTACGAGTACGACGGGGACCCGCTCGATCCCGAGCACGGCGGACCCGCGCGGCTGCTCGTCCCGCACCTGTACTTCTGGAAGAGCGCCAAGTGGGTCCGCGGCCTGGTGCTGTCCGACACCGAGGACCTCGGCTTCTGGGAGACCGCCGGCTATCACGAGTACGGAGACCCATGGAAAGAACAGCGATACGCCGGCGACTGACGTGGCAGGTCGCCACGGTGGCCGAGGTACGGCGTGAGACCGCCTCGGCGCGCACGATCGTGCTCGACGTACCGGACTGGCCGGGGCATCTCGCGGGCCAGCACCTCGACGTCCGGCTGACCGCGCCCGACGGGTACCGCGCCTCGCGGTCGTACTCGATCGCGTCGGCCTGGACCGGCGAGACGATCGAGCTGACCGTCGAGGAGGTGCCCGACGGTGAGGTGTCGCCGTACCTCGTCGAGGTGCTGAAGGCCGGGGACCCGCTGGAGATCCGCGGGCCGGTCGGCGGCTGGTTCGTGTGGAAGCCCGGCCAGGAAGGGCCGGTGCAGCTGATCGGCGGGGGATCGGGGGTCGTGCCGTTGCGGTCGATGCTGCGCGCTGCGGCCGGCTCCGGGACGCCGATGCGGTTGCTGTACTCCGTAAGGCGGCCGGAGTCGGTGATCTACGTCCAGGACCTGAAGCAGCTGGCCGCGTCGGACGAGGTCGACGTCCGGCTGGTGTACACCCGCGAGGCGCCGGCCGGGGAGCCGCGGGTGGGGCGGATCGACGCGGAGCTGATCGAGCAGTACGCGTTCGCGCCCGAGGACGGCGCGACGACGTATGTGTGCGGGCCGACGCCGTTCGTGGAGACGGTGGCGGATCTGCTGGTCGCGGCCGGTCACGACCCGGCCCGAGTCAGAACGGAGCGTTTCGGATGAGTGAAGCCAACTACCTGGACGGCAACGCGGCGGCCGGGGCCCTGAGCGAAGTGTTCGCCGTGGACCTGACCACCGCGACCGGCCAGTGCAACGGCTGCGGCCAGGTCGCCGTCTTCGCCGAGTCCCGCCTGTACGTCGACGCACCCGGCATGGTTGCCCGCTGCAACGGCTGCGAGTCCGTCCTGCTCCGGGTCGTCAGCACCCCGGACAACACCTACCTGGACCTCCGCGGCCTCACTTACCTCCGCGTCCCCAACGCCTGATCACCTACCGGCGCGCTTGTGCTGGGTGCGCCGGATGGTGTCGCGCTGGGTTTCGCCGACGGCGCGCTCGTAGGCGAGGACCAGGCCCTGGATCGTGACCGGCTTGAACCGCTCGACGAGGTGCTGGATGTGCTCCGGCGGGCCGCCGGAGTCGCGGTAGTGCGGCCAGACCTTGGTGCGGAACACCTCGGTCAGCTCCTCCGCGATCGCGCGGCCGTGCTCGGTGAAGATCCGGCCGGCCGCCAGCACCGCTTCGACCGGCAGGTCCAGGTCGAGCAGCTCGACGCCGAGGCTCAGGTGCGCGGTCGCGACCTGGAACACGTCCTCGTCCGGCGTCGGCTCGACCACCCCGAGCGCGACCAGCATCTCGATGTCGTCGTCGCTCAGCTCCCGTCCGGTACGCCGGACCAGCGCCGCGCGGTCGAGCGTTTCCGGCAGGTCCCGCATCCACGGCGTCAGCAGCGTGCGATGCAGCGCGATGTCCTGCGGTGTCGCGTCCGACGGGATCCGGTCCAGGTAGCCCTCGATCGCCTGCAGCGTGAAGCCGTGCGCCTGCAGCTCCCGCACCAGGTCCAGCCGTGCGATGTGCTCCGGCCCGTAGTACCCCACCCGCCCGCGCCGGATCGGCGGCGGGATCAGCCCTCGTCCCGCGTAGAACCGCAACGTGCGCACCGTCATCCCGACCCGGGTCGACAGCTCGTCGACCGTCAGGGTCACGCCTTCGAATGATGCAGCCCCCGCCACTTCCGACATGGCGGAGATCATAACGAGTCGCCCTTGACCATCGTGACAGCGCTACTGTCACAATCAGCCGTATGACCAGCGAAGCGTTCCTGTACGACGCGATCCGGACACCGCGCGGCAAGGGCAAACCCACCGGCGCGCTGCACGAGGTCAAGCCGATCCAGCTGATCACGGGACTGCTGACGGAGCTGCGCACCCGGCATCCCGGCCTGGATCCGGCCGCGATCGACGACGTGGTGCTCGGCGTCGTCACCCCGATCGGCGACCAGGGCATGGACATCGCGCGGACCGCCGTCCTGATGGCCGGCTACCCCGAGACGACCGGCGGCGTGCAGCTCAACCGGTTCTGCGCGTCGGGCCTGGAAGCCGTCAACCAGGCCGCGCAGCGGGTGCGGTCCGGCTGGGAGGACTTCATCCTGGCCGGCGGCGTCGAGTCGATGTCCCGGGTGAAGATGGGCTCCGACGGCGGCGCCTGGGCGATGGACCCGGAGACCGCGCTCGAGACCGGCTTCATCCCGCAGGGCATCAGCGCGGACCTGATCGCGACCATCGACGGCTTCTCCCGCACCGACGTCGACACGTACGCCGCCGAGTCGCACGCGCGGGCCGCGAAGGCCTGGGCCAACGGGTACTTCGCGCGCTCCGTCGTACCGGTGGTGGATCGCAACGGCCTGCGGATCCTCGATCACGACCAGCTGGTCCGGCCGGGAACGTCGGTCGAGACGCTGGCCGGTCTGCCGTTGTCGTTCGCGGCGATCGGGGAGCACGGCGGCTTCGACTCGGTCGCCCTGGAGAAGTACCTGACCGTCGAGCGGATCGAGCATGTGCACCACGCCGGCAACTCGTCCGGCATCGTCGACGGCGCCGCCCTGGTTGCTGTCGGTAACGAGAAGGCCGGTGAGGCGATCGGCCAGGCGCCGCGCGGACGGGTGGTCGCAACCGGTGTCAGTGGAGCCGATCCGACGATCATGCTCACCGGCCCCGCGCCGGCGGCCCGGAAGGCGCTGGCGCGCGCCGGGCTGGACGTGAGCGACATCGACCTGTTCGAGATGAACGAGGCGTTCGCGGCCGCGGTCATGCACTTCATGAAGGACCTCGGCGTACCGCACGAGAAGGTGAATGTGAACGGCGGTGCGATCGCGCTCGGGCACCCGCTCGGGGCCACCGGCGCGATGCTGATCGGAACCCTGCTGGACGAGCTGGAGCGGCGCGAGCTCCGCTACGGCCTGGCCACCCTGTGCGTCGGCGGCGGGATGGGCGTCGCGACGATCATCGAAAGGATCGCCGCATGATCGAGTGGAAGAACGACGCAGGCGTCGTCACGCTGACGCTGAACGACCCGTCAGCGTCCGCCAACACCATGAACGACGCGTACGTCGCGGCGATGGACCGGACCGTCGAGCGCCTGGTGGCGGAGAAGGCCTTGCTCAAAGGCGTGATCATCACTTCGGCGAAGTCGACGTTCTTCGCCGGCGGCAACCTGCAGATGCTGTCCCAGATCCAGCCGTCGGATGCTGCCCAGGTCTTCGAGACCATCGAGCTGGTCAAGCAGCAGTTGCGCACCCTCGAGACCCTGGGCGTCCCGGTGGTCGCCGCGATCAACGGGTCCGCGCTCGGCGGCGGGCTGGAGATCGCGCTCGCCTGCCACCACCGGATCGTTGCCGACGACAACCGGATCGAGCTCGGCGTGCCGGAGGTGACGCTCGGCCTGCTGCCCGGCGGCGGGGGAGTAACCCGGACGGTCCGGATGCTCGGCCTCCAGGACGCGCTGATGAAGGTGCTGCTCCAGGGTCAGCGGATGAAGCCTGCCCATGCTCTGAGCGTCGGCATCGTCGACGAGGTCGTCGCGGCCGGGGACCTGCTCGACGCGGCTCGTCGCTGGATCACGACGTACGACGGCGACGCGAAGCAGCCGTGGGACCGGGACGGGTACAAGATCCCCGGCGGTACGCCGTCGTCGCCGAAGCTGGCCGCGTTCCTGCCGGCGTTCCCGGCGAATCTGCGCAAGCAGCTCAAGGGCGCGCCGTACCCGGCGCCGCGGGCGATCATGAGCGCCGCGGTCGAGGGCAGCCAGGTCGACTTCGAGACCGCCTCGCGGATCGAGTCGCGGTACTTCGTGTCGCTGGCGACCGGCCAGATCGCGAAGAACATGATCCAGGCGTTCTTCTTCGACCTGCAGGCGATCAACGCCGGCGGGTCGCGGCCGGCCGACGTACCGAAGTATTCCGCGCGCAAGGTGGGGGTGCTCGGTGCGGGGATGATGGGCGCGGGAATCGCCTATGTGTGCGCGAAAGCCGGTCTCCAGGTTGTGCTCAAAGATGTTTCTTTGGAGGCGGCCGCGCGCGGAAAGGAATATTCCGAGAAGCTGCTCGCGAAACAGGTCGCCAAAGGCCGGACGACCGTTGCCGACGTCGAGGCGTTCCTCGGCCGGATCACGCCGACCGGCGACCCGAACGACCTGGCCGGGTGCGACCTGGTGATCGAGGCCGTCTTCGAGGACGGCGGGCTGAAGCAGAAGGTGTTCGCGGAGATCGCGGCCGTGGTCGAGCCCGACGCGCTGCTCTGCTCGAACACCTCCACGCTGCCGATCACCGCGCTTGCCGACGGCGTCGACCGGCCCGACGACTTCATCGGCATGCACTTCTTCTCGCCGGTCGACCGGATGCCGCTGGTCGAGCTGATCGTCGGCGCGAAGACCTCGGACCGGGCGATCGCGCGGGCGTACGACGTCGTACGGCAGATCAGGAAGACGCCGATCGTGGTCAACGACAGCCGCGGGTTCTTCACCTCGCGGGTGTTCGGCACGCTGGTGATGGAAGGCGCCGCGATGGTCGCCGAGGGCGTCGACCCGGTGACGATCGAGCGCGCCGCGACCCAGGCCGGCTTCCCGGCGCCGCCGCTGGCGATGCTCGACGAGGTCACGCTGACCCTGCCGCAGAAGATCCGGGACGCCGCGCGGGCGGCCGGTGACAGCGCGGGCGCCTTCGACGACCACCCCGGGATGGCGGTCACCGACCGGCTCGTCGACGAGTTCGGCCGCAAGGGGAAGGCGGCCGGCGCGGGCTTCTACGACTACCCGGCCGACGGGTCGAAGCGGTTGTGGCCCGGCCTGTGGGAGCAGTTCGGCGGGCAGACCGACGTACCGCTGATCGATCTCCAGGAGCGGATGCTGTTCGCGATGGCGCTGGAGACCGTCAAGTGCCTGGACGAGGGCGTGCTGCGGTCCGTGCCGGACGCCAACATCGGGTCGATCTTCGGGATCGGGTTCCCGCCGCTGCACGGCGGCGCGCTGCAGTACGTGAACGCCTACGGGGTGTCCGCGTTCGCGGAGCGCGCCCGTGAGCTGGCGGCGGCGTACGGCTCCCGGTTCGAGCCGCCGGCCCTGCTGGTTCGGATGTCCGCCGACGGTGAGATGTTTACGTGATCACGGCCTGACAACATTCCACAGTTTCGAACAATCGAGAGCGCGTCCGGTCTTGCGCCGGGCGCGCTTTTGAGACATTGTGCTGGCACTTCTACAACGATTGACCTGTAGTACGGTGTGCCAAAATCAGAGATGCTTAACGTAGTTAAGTAACTCGGAACCGCTGGCGTCGTACCCCTGCGACGTCGCTCCCGGGAAGGTGGAATTCATGCCTGCTCATGTTCCGAACGCCGGTCTGACCCGGCGGGATCTGCTCAAGCGGACCGGCGGCCTGGCCGCCCTCGCCGCACTGACCGCGGCCTGTGGCGGAAACACCGGCCGGCCGTCCTCCTCCGGCGGAAGCGGCGGTTCGAAGCCGACGCTCTCGCAGTGGTACCACCAGTACGGCGAGACGGGGACCCAGCAGGCCGCGCTCAAGTACGCCAAGGCCTACCCGGACGCGAACGTCGGGGTGCAGTGGACCCCCGGTGACTACGACGCGAAGCTCGCTTCCGGCCTGCTGTCCAGCAAGGGCCCCGATGTCTTCGAGGGTCACTTCAACATCAGCATGGTGAAGAGCAACCAGGTCGTGGCGCTGGACGACATCATGGCCGACGTCAAGGACGACTTCCAGCCGGGCGACCTGGCCACCAACACCTTGGACGGCAAGATCTACGGGATCCGGATGATCATCGACCCGCAGGTCATCTACTACCGCAAGAGCCTGCTGGACAAGGCCGGGATCAAGCCGCCGGAGACGATCGACGACCTGATCTCCGCGGCCAAGGAACTCACGACGAACAAGGTGAAGGGCATCTTCGTCGGCAATGACGGCGGCAACGTCATGGGCGGTCCGGCGCTGTACTCGTCCGGCGGGGAGTTCCTGACCAAGGACAACAAGCCCGGCTTCACCGATGATCGCGCCGCACAGGCCTTCGGCAAGCTGCACGAGCTGTACGCCAGCAAGAGCATCCTGCTCGGTGCGCCCACGGACTGGTGGGATCCGACCGCGATCAACCAGGGCCTGGTGGCGATGCAGTGGATCGGCATGTGGGCGGTGCCGGGCATGCAGAAGGCTCTGGGTGACGACATCGGTGTCATCCCGTTCCCGAAGCTCGACGCGCAGGCCCAGCCGTCGGTGTACTCCGGGGGCTGGACGCAGTTCGTGTCAGCGAAGAGCGCGAACGTCGACGCGGCGAAGAAGTTCGTCAAGTGGCTGTGGATCGACAAGTCGGAGTACCAGGAGGACTGGTCACTGAACTACGGCTTCCACATCCCGCCGCGCAAGAGCCTCGCGGCCAAGGCGTCCAAGCTGCAGAGCGGCGTCGCCGCCGACACTGTGAAGCTGACCCAGGACCACGGGTACACCGACAACCCTGCCTGGACCCCGAAGATGAACACGGCGTTCGGCGACATGCTCACCAACGTGATCAAGAAGGGAGCCGACCCAGCTGCCGAGATCGCCAAAGCCGAGAAGACCGTCAACGCCGAGCTCCAGCGGTTGTTCGGATGAGCGCTCCGGCCAAGACGTCCGCGGATCCCGCAGTCACTGGTGAGCAGCGGGAGACGCGGAAGCGCCGACACAAGGGCATCGCCGGGAACACCCTGTGGTTCTGGGTGTTCGTCGGCCCGTTCGTGATCGGGCTGCTGATCTTCTCGTACCTGCCGATCCTGTGGAGCCTGGTTCTCAGCTTCTTCGAGGCGTACAACACCGCGACCCCGTCGAAGTTCGTCGGGTTGCGCAACTACGTCGACATGCTGACCGACCACAACTTCCTGTCCAGCCTCGGCACGTTCACGATCTTCGCGGTGTTCATCGTGCCGCTGACGTTCGCGCTCTCGCTGGCGCTGGCGCTGCTGGTCAACCAGGTGAAGATCGCGCGGGCGTTCTTCCGGTCGGTGTTCTTCCTGCCGACCGCGTGCTCGTACGTCGTCGCGTCGCTGATCTGGAAGCTGTCGATCTTCAACGGCGTCCGGTTCGGGCTCGCGAACACGGTGCTCGGCTGGTTCGGCATCGACAACATCGCCTGGCTGTCGACGGTCGACCCGCCCTGGTACTGGATCCCGCTGGTCACGGTGCGGCTGTGGCTGCAGCTCGGGTTCTACATGATCCTGTTCATCGCCGGCCTGCAGCGAATCTCGCCGACGCTGTACGAGGCGGCGTACGTCGACGGGGCCAAGCCCGGGTGGCAGGTGTTCCGCTACATCACGCTGCCGCAGCTGCGGGCGACGTCGGTCGCCGTCCTGATCCTGAACCTGATCGCGGCGTACCAGGCGTTCGACGAGTTCTACAACCTGGTCGGCAACGTGAACTACGCGCGGCCGCCGCTGGTCTACCTGTACGGCATCTCGCTCGGGTCGATCCAGGACCTCGGGCACGGATCGGCCGGCGCGCTGATCCTGGCGGTGATCATCATGCTCGTGACGCTGCTGCAGAACCGGATCTTCGGCTTCGGAAAGGCGGGCGACTGATGGCTGTCTCCGAACGTACGACGGGAACCCCGCAACCGATCGGGTTCAGCCGCAGCACCATGGGCATCGTCGGGATGGTGCTGCGCTGGGCCGCGCTGTTCGTCGCGGTCGTGCTGTTCCTGATCCCGTTCTACCTGATCCTGCGCAACGCGCTGTCCACCGAACAGGACATCACCGCGCCCGACTGGACGTTGTTCCCCTCGCAACTGCAGTGGAGCAACATCAGCGAGCTGTTCAACGACACCACGGTGCCGATGGCGCGGGCGCTGTACAACTCCGCCGTCGTCGCGATCCTCGGCACCGGCGGACAGTTGCTGCTGGCATCGATGGCCGGCTACGGGCTGGCGCGGATCCCGTACCGGCACGCGGACAAGGTCTTCTACGCGATCGTCGCCACGCTGATGATCCCGGGCGCGGTGACCTTCATCCCGTCCTTCATCGTGGTGTCCTCGCTCGGGTGGGTCTCGTCGCTGCGCGGCCTGATCATCCCGACGCTGTTCAGCGGGTTCGCGGCGTTCCTTTTCCGGCAGTATTTCCTCGGATTTCCGCGCGAGCTCGAGGAAGCGGCCCGGGTCGACGGCGCCGGGTACTTCGGGGTGTTCTGGCGGATCGTCGTACCGAACTCGCTGCCGTTCTTCGCGGCCATCGCGGCGATCACCTTCATCGGCAACTGGAACTCGTTCCTGTGGCCGCTGGTGATCGGCCAGGACTCCTCGTCGTGGACCATCCAGGTGGCGATGTCGACCTTCATCACCGCCCAGACCATCAACATCCACGAACTGTTCATGGCCGTCGCGGTTTCCATCCTCCCGCTGGTGCTGATCTTCGCCTTCCTCCAGCGCTACCTCATCCAGGGCGTCACCCAGTCCGGCATCAAGGACTGACCCAGACCGGCGGGGAGTCCACCAGGCTCCCCGCCACCCTCCCCGGGCTACGGTGCGGGGGTTGGTTGGGGGGTGGGGGAGCGGTCGGCGAGTTTCAGCCAGATGACTCCGGTGATGATGACTGCCAGCCAGAGGGCTTTGCGGGTGGTCAGGGACTCGTCGAAGAAGACCGGGCCTAGGAGGGCGGCGCCTGCGGCGCCGATGCCGGCCCAGATGGCGTAGCCGATGCTGACCTCGATGGTGCGCAGGGCGCGGCTGAGGGCCCAGAGGGTGAGTAGGAAGAACACGACCGCCACGGCCGACCAGGACCAGATGGTGAAGCCTTGGCTGCCGGCGACCGAGAGGGCGTAGCCGATCTCGAAGGCTCCGGCCAGCAGCAGCGTGAGCCAAGCGCGGGATGAATGCGGCACGGGTGTGCTCCTTCAGGTGGTGAGCTGGAGGCCGGCGACCCCGGCGATGACGAGTGCGATGCCGATGGCTTTGCGCCAGGTCAGCCGCTGGCCGAAGACCAGGGCGCCGAGCAGAGTGATGCCTACTCCGGCGAGGGACGTCCACAGCGCGTACCCGACGCCGACGTCGAAGGTGAGTAGTGCGCGGCTGAGGAAGTACGTGCCGAGCCCGCCGGTGACGAGCGTCGCGGCGGTCCAGCCGCGGTGCGTGAAGCCCTGCGCCTTGCCGGCGGCGATCGCGACGGCGATCTCGAACACGACGGCGATCGCGAGGTAGAGCCAGTGCATGAGGTTCCTTCCGGGAAGGGTGCGTCCTCCCGAGGGTGAAACTTCACACTGGTGTCAGGTGCAACACTGGGACCATGCGGATCGGAGAACTCGCGGAGGCCGGCGGCGTGAGCACGCGCTCATTGCGGTACTACGAGGAGCAGGGCCTGATCCGCTCGACCCGTACACCGGGTGGTTGGCGGGACTTCGACGCCTCGATGATCGAGCGGGTCGTGATGATCCAGCACCTGTACGCGGCGGGCCTGAGCAGCGGCATCATCGGCGAACTGCTCCCGTGCCTGGACGCCCCGCCCGAGGAGCGCACCGGCCTGCTGGAGGAACTGCTCGCCCAGGAGGTCCGGCGACTCCAGTCCAAACGCCGCGAGATCGACCGCGAACTCGACGTACTCGAAGCCCTCCGCCAGGAAACCACCACACCGATCACGCCCCGCTAGGTCGTAGCCCGCGTCGCACTACCTGTTCTTGTCGAGCAGGGTTTGGCGGGTGGCGCGTTGGGCCAGGACGGTGTTGCGGTTGGTGGTGGAGGTGGCCAGGGTTTGGGTGCGCGGGCCGGGGGAGAGGTGGTCGACGTAGACCGTGCCGGCGAGGTGCTGGGTCTCGTGGATCAGGCAGCGGGCGAAGTAGCCGGAGGACTCGATCGTGAACGGGCGGCCCTCGACGTCGTACGCGTGCAGCGTGGCGCGGGCCGGGCGGTCGAGGGCGGCGTTGGCGCCGGGGACCGAGAGGCAGCCTTCGGTGCCGGCCTGCGTGCCGACCAGGGCGGTCGCGGTTTCGATGCGCGGGTTGAACGCGTGCCCGACGTGGCGGTCGCCGTACTCGTCGGTGAGGTCGTAGACGAACAGTTGCGCGTCGACGTCGACCTGGTTCGCGGCGAGGCCGCACCCCTCGGCGATCCACATCGTCGTGAACATGTCGTCGATCAGCCCGCTCCACCGCGCGGCGCCGTACTCGGTCACCGGCCGGCACGGGCGATGCAGGATCTCTTCGCCGTACTCCGTGATGCGCAGCGGGGCGCCGCGCCGTACCTCGTCGGTCAGCTCGGGCAGACGTCGGCTCGGGCGGCCCAGGATGTACGTCGGCATGCAAAGACCGTACTCTGCAAAGTTCTAGCTTTGCAAAGCCAGGGCTAGGATGCCGCCATGGAGCCCAGTACGCCGAACCGCCGTGCCGTCGTCCGCGCGCATCCGCTGCGTGAGGCGCTGCTGGCGCTGATCGACCGGGACGGCACGACGACCTCGACGATCGCCGCCCGCGAACTGGGAGAGAGCACCGGGTCGTGCTCGTTCCACTTGCGCCGGCTGGAGGCGCTCGGGGTGATCGAGCCGGAGCCGGGCGCGGCGGGCCGGGTGAAGCCGTGGCGCCGGGTGCGCACCGAGCAGGCGGCGCTGAACCGCGAGCTCGAGGACACCGCGTACGCGAGCTGGCTGGCCGCGAAGACCTCCGACGACGAGGACTTCGCGTTCAGCGCTGTCGTCACCCTGGCGGACGGCGAACTCGCCGAACTCCGCGCCCGCCTGCACCGCGTCCTCCGCGACTTCACCACCGCCGAACCCACCCCCGGCACCCCCACCGCGGTCATCATCCGCGCCTTCCCACTCCACGAGGGGCCCTAACGACAGGACGTCTACGCACCGCAGCCGCTCCAACCACCCGCCGGAGGCCCGAGAATCATCCGCACCTCCTGTCGTTCGGGCCGAACAGGCTCTGCTGCTCCATCCGCGGCTCTCAGTCCGCTGAGTCGAGGGGCTTGCGGGTGTTGTGGAATGTGGTGCGGAGGCGGTTGACGTCGACCTCGGGGAGGTGGTGTTCGACGAGGTCGTACGTCTCCTCGACGAGGTCGTGGAGGATCTGGGCGCCGGTCGCGGCGGGCGAGGTGAAGACTGCGCGGACGCGGGCGGCGAGTGACGGTGGGGCCAGGGGGAGGTCGCGTTCCATGGTGTCGAGGCGTTTGAAGGCGAGGATGTGACCGCAGTACCGGCCGTTCAGGGCGTGCAGCACGGTCAGGAACTGGCCCGTGATGCGGACGAACTCGCGGGAGATCAGCAGCGGGTTCTCGCGCTCGATCAGCATCTGCAGGCGCCAGAACTTCTCGATGTTGCCGTCGTGCTGCACGACGGCGATCGCGAGGTCGCGCGGGTACGTCGCCACGCGCTCCTGCCACCGGGCCACGAGTTCGGGGCGGCGGCCGGTCACGTCGGTGCTGTCGACGAAGCCCTGCGCCAACTGCAGGGTCGCGCCGTCGGGCCGGCCGGCCAGCAGGTCGTTCAAGGCGTTGTCGACCGACTCCGACAGGGTGTGCGCGACCTCGAGCATCAGGCCGTCGAGGTGCACCTGGTCGTCCCATGGAGGCGGGCCGTCGACGTTGAGCAGCCGGACCTCAGCCGGTACCGCTCGACGTTGGGCCGCCGTGGGCGGGCGTTCCCAGAACACCCCGACCTCGACGTCCGACCAGCGATCCGCGTCACCGCGGGCGGTCGACCCGCCCAGCATCACCGCGTCGACGCCGTCCAGAGCGGCGTACCAGTCGAGGAGCGGCCGCACCACCTGCCGTCGCCAGCGTGCCGCGTCGGTCACCATCCCCGCAGTGAATCACGCTGACGGTTGACCTATCGGCAACAATCGGCACATGCCCGTTCCCACCTGCCCCTGCGGACAAGACCTGCCGTACGCCGCCTGCTGCGGCCGCCTCCATCGCGGCGAGGCGACGGCGCGCACCGCGGAGGAGCTGATGCGGTCCAGGTACGCCGCCTTCGTGATGCACGACGCGGCGTACCTGCGCAAGACCTGGTCCCTGACCACCCGCCCGGCCCGCATCGATTTCACCCCCGGCCAGAAGTGGACCGGCCTGGAGATCGTGAACGCGACCGGCGGCAGCCCCTTCCACACCGAAGGCACCGTCCAGTTCCGCGCCCACTACACCAGAAACGGCCACCCCGGCACCCAACAGGAAAACAGCACCTTCACCCGCGAAGCCGGCGAATGGGTGTACGTCGCGGCGCTCTGAGCGCTACTCCGGGATCTGGTACGTCGGGGTGAGGATGGCTCGGGCGAGGGTGTGGAAGGCGAGGTTGAAGCCGACGACGGTGGGGGAGGTGTCCGGGTCCACGTCGAGGGCTTCTACGTCGATGGCGTGGACGACGAAGTAGTAGCGGTGGATCTGGTCGCCGGGCGGCGGTGCCGCGCCGCCGAATTTCTTGGTGCCGAAGTCGTTGCGGACGTGGAAGGCGCCGTTGTCGAGGCGTTCGGCCGTGCCGGCGCCGGTGGGCAGCTCGGTGACGGTGACCGGGAGGTTGACCAGGGTCCAGTGCCAGAAGCCGGAGACGATCGGCGCGTCGGGGTCGAAGCAGGACACCACGAACGCCTTGGTCTCCGGCGGGAACCCGGACCAGCTGAGCTGCGGCGACGTGTTGCCGCCCGCGAAGGCCTGGTCGTCCGGCAGCGGCTTGCCGTCGGCGACGTCGGTGCTGGTGACGGTGAACGACCCGACCTCCGGCAGGAGTTTGTACGGGTCCGGTGCGACGGGGCGATCAAGCGACATCTGTAAACCCTCCGGCAGCTCGCGACGTGTGGTGATTCCGACACTACTGTCCACATCCTGCCGGTCCGTCCCGGGGCACACACTCGGAGATGCGAAGATCGGGACCGGCGCACCCGCCGAACGGATGGAGGACCTGGTGGACGAGTACCTGGAGCGGATCGCTCCGGCTGATCAGGCGGCGATGCGCGCGGCCGCGGAGCGGCACGCGCGGCTGACCAAACCGGCCGGTTCTCTCGGCGTCCTCGAGGACCTGTCCGTGAAGGTCGCCGGCATGACCGGTACGTACGCCGTGCCGGCCCCGGCCGTCGTCACGGTGTTCGCCGCCGACCACGGCGTCCATGCGCAGAACGTCTCCCCGTGGCCACAGGAAGTGACCGCCGCGATGCTGGCGAACTTCGCCGGCGGCGGCGCCGCGGTGAACGCGTTCGCCAAGAACAACGGCGTCGACGTCCGCGTGGTCGACGTCGGTGTCGCCACGCCGGTCGAGCAGCTCGACGTCGTGCACGCGAAGGTCCGCCCCGGCACCCGCGACCTCGCGCAGACGGACGCGCTGACCGAGGACGAGGCGCGTGCGGCGATCGCCGTCGGCTTCGACCTCGCCGACCAGCTGGTCCAGGAGGGGTACCGCTGCCTGCTGACCGGTGACATGGGCATCGCCAACACCACCGCGTCCGCCGCGCTGATCGCGACCTTCACCGGCGCGACCGCCGACGCCGTCACCGGCCGCGGGACAGGGATCGACGACGCGGCCCTCGCGCACAAGACGGCCGTCGTCCGGGACGCGCTCGCGCTGCACGCCGTACCTTCGACCGAGCCGCTCAAGGCGCTGCAGGCGTACGGCGGCCTGGAGCACGCCGCCCTCGCCGGGTACATCCTCGGCGCGGCGGCGAACCGCACACCGGTCATCCTCGACGGCGTGATCGCGGGCGCGGCCGCTCTCGTCGCCCAGGCGTTCCACCCGGCAGTCATCGACTACTGCGTCGCCGGACACCGGTCGGCCGAGCCCGGTCACGCGGTCGCGCTCAAGCAGCTCGGCCTGCAGCCGTTGGTGGACCTGGACCTGCGGCTCGGCGAGGGGACCGGCGCGGTACTCGCGTACCCGATCCTGACCTGCGCCGTGCGGGCGCTCGCCGAGATGGCCACGTTCGAGGACGCGGGGATCACTTCGTGACGAACCAGTACCTGTCCGGCCTCGTCCTCGAAGGGCGGCGCGTGGTCGTCGTCGGCGGTGGCGGTGTCGCTCAGCGACGGCTGCCGCGGCTGCTCGAGGCCGGCGCGCGGATCGACCTCGTGTCACCGTCGATCACGCCGACGATCGAGGGGCTGCTCGGCAACCCGGCGCTGTCCTGGATCGAGCGCGGGTACGCCGCGGGCGACCTGGACGGGGCCTGGTACGTCGTGGTCGCGACCGACGACGCCGCGGTCAACGACCAGGTGTCCGCGGAGGCGGAGCAGCGGCGGATCTTCTGCGTGCGGTCCGACGACCGGTCCCGCGCGACGGCGTGGACGCCCGCGTCCGGGCAGCACGACAACGTGACGATCGGCGTCCTCGGCGGCGGCGATCACCGCCGGTCGGCCGCCGTACGGGACGCGATCCTCGAGGGTCTGCGGGTCGGTGAGCTGGCGGCGCGGGACGTGGATCGACGGCCGGGGGTGTACCTCGTCGGCGGGGGGCCGGGCGACCCGGACCTGATCACGGTGCGCGGACGGCGGTTGCTGGCGGAAGCGGACGTGGTGGTCGCGGACCGGTTGGCGCCGCAGCAACTGCTGGACGAGCTGCACCCGGACGTCGAGCTGTTCGACGCGGCGAAGTTGCCGCGCGGGCGGGCCGCGCAGCAGGAGGAGATCAACCGGATCCTGGTCGATCGCGGACTGCAGGGCAAGGTCGTCGTCCGGCTGAAGGGCGGGGATCCGTACGTCTTCGGGCGCGGCTTCGAGGAGGCGCTCGCGTGCGCGGCGGCCGGTGTGCCGTGGACCGTGGTGCCGGGGATCACCAGCTCGATCTCGGTGCCGGCGGTGTCGGGGATCCCGGTCACCCATCGCGGCGTGACCCACGAGTTCACGGTCGTGTCGGGCCACATCCCGCCGTCGCACCCGGACTCGCTGGTGAACTGGGACGCGCTCGCCCAGCTGCACGGGACGCTCGTCCTGCTGATGGCGGTCGAGAACCTGCCGGCGATCGCGGACCGGCTGATCGCCGCCGGCAAGCCGGGCACGACCCCCGCGGCGGCGATTGCCGACGGCACCCTTCCGGGCCAGCGGATGGTCACGTCCGACCTGGCCGGTATCGCCCAGGCGATGGCGGACGACGGCGTCGGCGCCCCCGCAATCGTTGTCATCGGCAACGTGGTGGACGTCGCGGCGCAGGGCCGGACCGAGCCGGCGACCGGCGGGACGGTGGGGCAGGCGTGACGCTCGTCCCGGTCGAGGATGCCGGTGATGCGCGGCTGGCGGACTATGTCCGGTTGCGGGAGGTCAGTCTGCGGCGGTTGCTCGAGGAAGAGCACGGGCTGTTCATCGCCGAGGGGGACAAGGTGATCCGGCGGGCGGCCGACGCCGGGTACGAGCCGCGGTCGTTCCTGCTTGCGCCGCGCTGGCTGGACTCGCTGCAGGACGTGCTCGCGCAGTGGCCGGACAAGCCGGTGTACGTCGTCTCGGAGGAGCTGGCCGAGCAGGTCACCGGGTTCCACGTGCACCGCGGCGCACTGGCGTCGTACAAGCGGCGGCCTGCCGTACCGCTCACCCAGCTGCTGACCGACGACGTCCGCCGGATCGCGATCTTCGACGACATCGTTGACCACACCAACGTCGGCGCCGGGTTCCG
Source organism: Kribbella sp. NPDC051936 (assembly GCF_040680955.1). NCBI lineage: Bacteria > Bacillati > Actinomycetota > Actinomycetes > Propionibacteriales > Kribbellaceae > Kribbella > Kribbella sp. NPDC051936. Next base: position 603,024 of record NZ_JBFAXS010000004.1, read on the forward strand.
CGCCGCCGCGGCGCTCGGCGTCGGCCTGGTGCTGGTGACGCCGACCTGCGCCGACCCGCTGTACCGGCGCTCGATCAAGGTGTCGATGGGGACCGTCTTCCAGGTCCCGTGGACCCGGCTGCAGAGCTGGCCGGGCGACCTGCGGCAGCTGCAGGACAACGGGTACGTCGCGGCCGCGATGGCCCTCACCGACGACTCGATCACGCTCGACGAGCTCGCCGACCGCAAGGACGACAAGCTCGCGCTGATCTTCGGCACCGAAGGCCACGGCCTCAAACCGAACGTGCTGCGCCAGGCCGATCTGACGGTCAGGATCCCGATGGCCGGCGGCGTCGACTCCCTCAACGTGGCCTCCTCGGCCGCCGTGGCGTTCTACGCCACTCGTTGCTGAGGAGCCTCACTCCAGCGGATCGGCAGCGCGTACGCTGACCGCCATGAAGGCCGTCGGTGAGCTCGGGGCATTCCTCCGTGCCGAGCGGGCCCGGATCGAGCCGTCGGCCGTCGGCCTGCCTGCCGGCGGGGACCGGCGCGTCGCCGGGTTGCGGCGTGAGGAAGTCGCCGTACTGGCGGTGGTCAGCGCCGACTACTACACACGGCTCGAGCAGGGACGCGAGCGCAACCCGTCCGCGCAGGTGCTCAACGGGATCGCCCACGCGCTGCGGCTCGACCCGGATGCGCGCGCTCACCTGTTCCGGCTCGCCGGGATGGCGCCGACCCCGGCCCTCGGCGCCGCGCGGGACCAGGTTCACCCGGCGCTGCTGCAGCTGCTCGACAATTTCCCGCGCGCAGCGGCCTACGTGCTGGGTCCGGCGTACGACATCCTCGCGACGAACGCGGTCGCGCACGGTCTGCTGGCCCCGTTCGGGATGACGAACATGCTGCGGATGATGTTCGAGCATCCCGAGGCGCGGGAGATCTTCGGCGACTGGGAGACGGTCGTACGGCGGGCCGTGTACGCCGTGCGGTTCAACGCGGCGACGTACCCGGACGACCCGCAGATCAAGGCGCTGGTGGCGGATCTGCTCCCGCGATCGCCTGAGTTCCGCGCCCTGTGGGAGGACCGGACGGCCCGGGGATTCAGCCGCGCGTACAAGATCTTCCACCACCCTGAGGCCGGACGGATCGAGCTCACCTACCAGACCTTCGACGTCCGCGCCGCGCCGGGACAACAGTTGCTCGTCGGTACGGCGGAGCCGGGCAGCGTGAGTGCGGAGGCACTCGCCCGGCTGGGCTGAGCTTCCTGGGTGCGGCGCACCCAGGAAGAGGCGACCTTCCCGGAGGCGGGAGCCCGATCGACGCTGTCTGTATGACAACCCTGAAGTACTCGACGTACGTCGCACCGTCCAAGCCGGCCGTCTCCGACGATCTGCCGCCGGGGGAGGTGCAGCGGATGTGGTCGCCCACCGCGGCCACGCTGATCTCCGGCGACCATGACGCCGTCCTGGTCGACCCGTTGATGACACAGGCCGAAGGCGAGGACCTGGCCGGCTGGATCGCCGCCACCGGAAAGAACCTCACCGCGGTCTTCGTGACGCACAGCCACGGCGACCACTTCTTCGGCGCCGCGCCGGTCCTCGACCGCTTCCCGCAGGCCCGGCTCGTCGCGCTGCCTTCCGTGGTCGAGGGGATGCGCAAGCAGCTCACCGCGCCGTGGCTGGACGGATTCTGGCGGCTGCGGTTCCCAGGTCAGCTGCCCGAGCGCCTGGTCGTAGCCGAGCCGCTGGACGGTGCCCTCACGCTGGAAGGTGAGGAGCTGATCGCGATGGATCTCGGTCACACAGACACCGACGGCAGTTCGGCGTTGTACGTCCCGTCGATCGGTCTGGTCGTCGCGGGCGACGCCGTGTACGACGAAGTCCACCTCTACCTGGCGGAATCAGCCGAGGGCGGCCTCGATCACTGGCTGACCGCGCTCGACAAGCTCGAGGCCCTGGACCCGGTCGCCGTTGTTTCCGGGCACCGCCAGGCCGACGCGTCCGACGATCCGCGGTACATCGACGAGACCCGCCGGTACCTCAACACCTTCGCCCGCGCCGCGGCGGGAACCAGCGCGGCCCTCGACCTCTACAACGCCGTACTCGAGAGCTACCCCGACCGGCTGAACCGCGGTGTGCTCTGGAACTCCGCGCGTGCTCTCAAAAGCAGTTGACCATGGTGATGACATAGTCGCGTGCCGAAAGTAGTGCTGATCACCGGGATGCAGGCCGCCGGGAAGTCGACGATCGCCCCGTTGCTGGCCGCGCGGATGGGGCCGCCGGCGGCGACGCTCGACGGCGACGTGTTCTACCGCGGCGTGGTCGCCGGGGCCGAGGTCATGACGCCGGAGCCGTCGGCGGAGGCGCTGCGCCAGCTCCGGCTCCGGTACGACGCGAGTGCGCTGGTGGCGCAGCACTACGCGGACAGCGGCTTCGACTTCGTGTGCAGCGACATCATCTTCGGCGCGGACGTCGAGCGCTGGTTCGCCCGGCTGCGCGACGTCGAGAAGTACCTCGTCGTGCTGGTTCCGTCGGTGGAGTCGATCGTGCAGCGCGAGATCGGCCGCGGCGGCGCCAACTCGTACCGCGACTGGCAGGAGCCGGGCCGCACGCTGGAGGACGCCGTACGGGCGCTCCAGGCCGACCTCGACGAGACCCCGCGCCGGGGCCTGTGGCTGGACACCACCGGCCGGACGGCGGCCGAGAGCGTCGACGCGATCGACCTGGAGAAGGCTCGCTGGTAGCTCAGGTCGCGGGGGTGTCCTCGTGGTCGTGGTCGACCATGGGGGAGACGGGCCAGTCCGACGGGTACTCCGGGGCGAACTCCTCGGCCTCGGCGAAGAGGCGCTTACGGTACTTGCGGGACAGGCGGTCGCCGAAGACCGTGCCCTGGGTGTGGTCGGTCTCGTGCTGCAGACAGCGGGCGAGCAGGCCGTCGCCTTCGTACGTGACCGGCTGGTTGTGCTGGTCGACGCCGGTGACCTTGGCGAAGTCGGGACGGGCGCACTTGGTGAACGCGCCCGGCAGCGACAGGCAGCCCTCGTCGCCCTCGTCCAGGTTGCGGTCCTTGCCCTCCGGAAGCTCGAGCGTCGGGTTGCACACAACGCCCTGTAGATGCTTGCCGTTCTTGTCCGGGCAGTCGAACACGAACAGTTGCAGGTCCACCCCGACCTGGTTCGCGGCGAGCCCGACGCCCTCGGCGGCGCGCATCGTCGCGACCATGTCGGCGACCAGCGTCTGCAGCTCGTCACCGAAGTCGGTGACCGGCTGATTGACCCGGTGCATGACGTCCTCACCCCAGCGGGTGATAGGCCGCACCGAACCGTTCCCAGGCAACGTAGACATGCCGGAAATCCTAGCCGCCGCCCCGCGCGACGTCTTTGAGCACCCACCAACCGTTTCCGGGTGGACCAGATGGTTGGTGGGTGCTCAAAGTGGCACCGACTACTTCGCGTTGACCTCGTCGCGCCACGAGACCCACTCGCGGAGCAGGCCGAGGTCGTAGTCGGGGCCGGACGACGAGACCGTGAACAGCCGGGTGCCGACGTCGAGCAGCGACTTGCCGATGTCCTCGGGCGACTTGTCGCCGACACCCGCGGAGCGCTCGATCTCGCCCGGGTCGCGGCCGATCGTGCGGCAGTGCTCGTCGAGCACGGCGTGCTTGTGCGCGAGCGTCTCGGCGTCGCCGAACCCGTGCCAGATGTTCGCGTGCTTGGCGACGAGCTTCAGCGTCTTCTTCTCGCCGCCGCCGCCGATCAGCACCGGGATGTCCCGGGTCGGCTTCGGGTTCAGCTTCTCCCAGCGCTGCTCGATCCGCGGCAGCGCCTCGCCGAGGGCGTCCAGCCGGCCGCCCGCGGTGCCGAACTCGTACCCGTACTCGTCGTAGTCCTTCTCGAACCAGCCCGAGCCGATGCCGAAGATCAGCCGGCCGTCGCTGATGTGGTCGACCGTGCGCGCCATGTCGGCGAGCAGGTCGGGGTTGCGGTAGGAGTTGCAGGTCACCAGCGCGCCGAACTCGACCCGCTCGGTCGCCTCGGCCCAGGCGGCCAGCATCGTCCAGCACTCGAAGTGCAGGCCCTCGGGCTCACCGCTGAGCGGGTAGAAGTGGTCCCAGTTGAACACCACGTCGACGCCGATCTCCTCGGCCGCCGCCACGGTCCGCCGGATGTCGGCGTACTGGGCATGCTGGGGCTGGACCTGCAGACCGATCCGGGCGGGGAAGGCGCCGTACGGACGGTCGGTGGAATCGGAAGCAGTCATGCCCCCGATCCTATCCCTCGTTGCGGAGGACCCTCCGGATAGGTGTCACCGGGTGAAACACGCCGCGAGGCGTTTACGGTTTGTTTTCGGTCGGGAGTTGGTCGGCGTAAACGGCGGCCCAGTCGCCGAGTGCGCGGATCGGCACCAGCAGGTCGGTGCCGGCGGTGGTCAGCGAGTACTCGACGCGCGGCGGCGCCTCGGCGTACCGGCGGCGCTCGACGAGACCGTTGTGCTCGAGGCGGCGCAGGGTCTCGGTGAGGACCTTCTGGCTGATGCCGCCGATCTGTTCGCGGAGCCTGCCGGGACGGGCGGGACCGTCGGCGAGCGAGTACAGCACGACCATCGGCCAGCGTCCGCTGATCAGGTCGGCGGCGACGCGCGCCTGGCAGTCGGCGAAGAATCTCACGTCGTCCATTGTGCGTCGGTCGACAGGCACCAGGCGGTGCGGATCGAAGTGCCTACCGTCGAGTCCATGCGAATAGGAACGCTGGGCAACGGAATGATGGCCGAGGCGCTCGCCACGCACTGGGTGTCGGCGGGGCACGACGTGATGATCGGTGGGCGGTCGGCGGACCGGGCCGGTGCGGTGGCCGGGCGGGTCGGTGCGGTGTCGGGGTCGTTGGCGGAGGCGGCGGCGTACGGCGAGATCGTGCTGCTGGCCGTACCGGCGGAGGTCGCGGTGGCGGTTGCGCGGGAGGTGCCGGCCGGGAGGACGCTGGTCGATTGCACGAATGCCCTGGACCACCGGGACTTCACGCTGGCCCAGGACTCTGTTGCGGAAGCCGTCAGTGCCGCGGCGCCCGGGGTGCGGGTGGTCAAGGCGTTCAACCTGGCGGCTGACGCGGTGTGGCGAAACCCGCCGGCCGGACTCGGGGTGCCGCTGTGCGGGGACGAGGGCGTCGAGCAGGTCGCGGAGCTGGTCGAGGCCCTCGGCTGCACACCGGTCCTCGCCGGCGGCCTGCGCCACGCGAAGTTGCTGGAGGCAACCGCAGCCCTGGCGATCGGCATTTGGGTAGGCGGGGGAGACGTACGCGCAATGTTCCCACCCCTGACTGAAGCCTTCGGCACCGTCCGACCCGGCCAGTCCTAGGCTTCAGGGGTGTTGCGTCTGGCCAGGCGTAGGGTCCAGGTGGGGAACAGCAGGTAGGTGCCGGCCCAGCTGAAGCCGGCTGCGAAGGTCCAGGGTGGTGCGGTGTCCAGGTCGTCGACTCCCATCAGGATCCCCGGTACGCCGAGCAGGCCGAGCGTCATCACCGCGCCGGCGATCAACCCCGCCCGCCGGAGCGAGCCCGATGCGGTGCCGAGGAGCCAGATCCCGATCAGGGCGAAGCCGAAGCTCGACCACAGGCCGGCGAGGTAGAAGCCGGTGGCTTCGGTCATCACGAGGGTTGTGCCGATGATCGTCAGCACCGCGCCGACGGCGGCGACTCCTAGGAGGACGAGAGCGCGTGAGGACCGGCGCGGGGCGGGGTGCAAAGTCCACGCCAGGGCCAGGCTCAACACGCCCAACACCGCATTGCCCACGTCGTTGACGGCCCCGAGCGCATCGGCGCCCGCGTAGAACAGGATCAGGCACAAACAGGTGGCGAGCCCCACGATCCCGTGCGCCAGCGCCACCGGCCGTACAGCGTCCGGCTCAGTGCTCACCCTTGGATGATCGCGCAAAGAGTTCGTTGAGGGCAGCCTGCGGGATCTGGTCGGCGGCGAAGGTGATCGTGCCGTGGGTGGCCAGTTCCTCGGCGCTGCGCCGGATGAAGCCGAGGGCGGCTCGCGCGATGCTGCCGCCGAGGCTGATCCGCGTGACACCGACCGACTGCAGATCGGCGACTGTCAGCGCCGATGTGCCCAGGCCGAGGACGACGTTCAGCGGGCCGTCGATCGCGGCGACCAGCGTGCGAATCGCGTCGAGATCGTTGACTCCGGGCACATAGAGGCAATCCGCACCGGCCGCGCGGAAGCGGTTCGCCCGGTCGATCGAGTCGGCCAGCGACGTCGGCGTCCGCAGCAGCTGCCCGTCGGTCCGTGCGGTCAGCACGAAGTCCGGGCCGGCCGCCTCCCGCGCCGCGACGATCCGCTCGACGGCGAGCCCGGCGTCGTACAGCTCCCGCCCGTCGTAGTCCTCGATGTTCCCGCCGGCCAGCCCCGCCTCGCGGGCCAGTGCGATCGTCTCCGCGACCCGCGCCGGCTCCGCGCCGTACCCGTCCTCGAGATCCCCGTTCACCGGTACGGCGCTCGCGCCCGTGATCTCGCGGACCCGCTCGAACATCTGCTCCCGCGACACCGCCGGCGCGCCGTCCGGCAGCGTGTGATCGCCCTTCGCCAGGGAGAACGCGATCCCCGCGCTGGTGGTGGCGATCGCCGGGAACCCGGCCGCGGCGAGCAGCACCGCGCTCCCGGCGTCCCACGCGTTCGGCATCACGAACTGACCGGCATGCAACTCGCGGAACGTCATGCTCCGAGTCTGTCACCCGAACGCTTCGGCGCCCGCCGAACTCAGTACAGGTAGACGCCGGCCGACCGATCAGGTGTTCGGGATCTTCTCCGCGGCGGCCTCGTCGAGCAGCCACAGTGTGCGGTTGCGGCCCTTCGGGCGGGCCGCTGGGACGTCACCCTCGGTCAGCGCCTTCGCGACCGCCTCGGCCTTGTCCGAGCCGGAGACAACGAACCAGACCTCACGGGCCCGGTTCAGCTGCGGCAGGGTCAGCGACACCCGCGTCGGCGGCGGCTTCGGCGAGTCGTGGACGGCGACCGCGGCCGCGTCCGTCACGCCGAGCTGCGGATACCCCGGGAACAGCGACGCCACGTGCCCGTCGGGCCCGACGCCGAGCATCAGTACGTCGAACGTCGGCGAACCCGCCGCGGCCAGCTCCTCGGCGTACGCCGCAGCCGCCGCCTCGGCGCCCTGCCCCGTGTCGGCCGGCATCGGATGCACCCGTGCCGGATCGACGTCGAGGGCCGACAAGAAGGCGTCCCGAGCCTGCGTCTCGTTCCGCTCGGGGTCGCCGGACGGCAGGAACCGCTCGTCGCCCCACCAGAACTCGACCCGCCGCCAGTCGACCTCGACCCGCGCCGGCGACTCCGCGACCGCGCTGTACACCGCCGCGGCCACCCGGCCGCCGGTGAGCACGACCTGCGCGACAGCACCGGTGCTCTGGGCATCGACCAGCGCCGTGACGAAACGCGAAGCCACCGAGAACGCCAGGTCCCCGGCGTCGGAATGGATCAGGAGTTCCGGATCGACCGTCATCGCTTCGCCGCCTTCTTGGCAGCCGTCTTCTTGGCAACCGTCTTCTTCGCCGCGGTCTTCTTCGCCGCCGCCGGTTTCGGCGCCGTCTTGGCAGCGGCCCGCTTCGCGGACGCCGGTTCCTTGCCGGCGCTCGAGGCGGCGACCTTCTTGCCGGCCGCGGTCACCTTGGCGGCGGTGGATTTCCGCGCCGTCTCACCGACCTTCTTGGCATCGGCCGGCAGCGCGTCCCGCTCGCTCACGGTCGCGAGCGTCTTCGCATACACGTCGTCGGGATCGAGCCGGCGCAGCTCCTCGCTCAGCAGCTCGGACGTCGTCCGCCGCTTCAGCGCCACCGGACGATCCGGCTGACCCGGCACGCTGAACGTCGCGACCGCTCCGTCCGGCCGGGTCAACGCGATCGGGCCGGACGGCGTGAACAGCCGTACGGCGGTCACACCCGGCCCGCGCGAGTTGCGCTGCTCCACCGGCACCTTCAGCCGGGACTGCAGCCACGCGGCCATCAGGTCGGCGCTCGGGTTGCCCTTGGCGGCCGCGACCTCGGCACCGGTCACCTTCGTCGGGTACTGGTCGAGGGCAGCCGCCATCAGCGCACGCCACGGCGTCAGCCGCGTCCACGCGAAGTCGGTGTCGCCCGGCGCGTAGCCCTCGGCGCGGGCGCTGTAGTCGACCGACGCCCGGCGGGTCGCCGCCGCGTCGGTCACCCGGCGCCGTCCGAGCCGGCCCAACGGGTCCTCCGCGGGGACGCGCGGCCCGCCGCCCGGCCACCAGACGATGACGGGGGAGTCGGGCAGCAGCAGCGGCGTGATCACGGACTCCGGCACCTTCGCCAGCTCACCGTGCAGCCGCAGCAGCACCGCCTCGCCGGGGATGCCCTCGCCGACCCGCACCTCGGCGTCCAGCCCGGACGGGCCGCGCCCCGGCCGCAGGATCGCGACCAGAACCCGGGACGGGTGTTCGCGACCGGCCTCGTTCGCGGCCTTCATCGCGTCGTGGTGGGACGCCTCGTCGACGACCACCACGATGGTGCCGACCATGCCCATGGCCGGCGAGCCGGCGTTCCGCCGGGCCTTCAGCAGCGCCGACGCGATCTCGCTCGACGTGGTGTCGGTCAGGTCGATGATCATGGCCGCCTCCAGGCCCGTCCGTCGCGGGCAAGCATCTCGTGGGCCGAGTCCGGGCCCCAGCCGCCGGACGCGTACTGCTCCGGCTTGCCGTGCCGCTCCCAGTAGTCGAGCACCGGGTCGAGGATCTTCCAGCCCAGCTCGACCTCGGTGTGCTGCGGGAACAGCGGCGGGTCGCCGAGCAGTACGTCGAGAATCAGCCGCTCGTACGCCTCCGGGGAGGACTCGGTGAACGAGCCGCCGTACGCGAAGTCCATGTTCACGTCGCGGATCTCCATCGACGTGCCGGGCACCTTGGCGCCGAAGCGGACCGTGATGCCCTCGTCCGGCTGGATCCGCAGGACGAGCGCGTTCTGGCCGAGCTCCTCGGTCTCGGTCTTGGTGAACGGCAGGTGCGGCGCGCGCTTGAACATCACCGCGACCTCGGTGACGCGGCGGCCGAGCCGCTTGCCGGTCCGCAGGTAGAACGGGACGCCGGCCCAGCGCCGGGTGTCGACGTCGACCCGCAGCGCCGCGAACGTCTCCGTCGCGGACGACTCGGGGATGCCGTCCTCCTGCAGGTAGCCCTTGACCTTCGTGCCGCCGGCCCAGCCGGCGGCGTACTGCCCGCGGGCGCTGTGCAGGTCCAGCCGCTCGGGCAGCTGGACGGCGTTGAGCACCTTCTTCTTCTCCTGGCGCAGCGACCAGGCGTCGAAGCTGACCGGCTCCTCCATCGCGACCAGCGCGAGCAGCTGGAGCAGGTGGTTCTGGATCACGTCGCGCGCGGCGCCGATGCCGTCGTAGTACCCGGCGCGGCCGCCGATGCCGATGTCCTCGGCCATCGTGATCTGCACGTGGTCGACGTAGTTGCTGTTCCAGATCGGCTCGAACATCGCGTTCGCGAACCGCAGCGCGAGGATGTTCTGCACCGTCTCCTTGCCGAGGTAGTGGTCGATCCGGAAGACCGCCTCGGGCGGGAACACCGACTCGACCACCCGGTTCAGCTCGCGGGCACTCGTCAGGTCGTGACCGAACGGCTTCTCGATCACCACCCGCCGCCACGAGCCGGGGTGCTCGTCGGTCAGCCCGTGCTCGGACAGCTGCCGGACCACCTCCGGGAACAGCCCCGGCGGGATCGACAGGTAGAACGCGTGGTTGCCGCCGGTGCCGCGGGTCACGTCGAGCTCGTCGACGGTCTCCCGCAGCCGCTTGAACGCCTCGTCGTCGGTCAGGTCGCCCGGCACGAACCGGAAGCCCTCGGCGAGCTGCTGCCAGACCTCCTCACGGAAGGGGGTCCGGGCGTGCTCCTTCACCGAGTCGTGCACGATCTGGGCGAAGTCCTGGTTGGTGTAGTCCCGGCGGGCGAACCCCACCAGGGCGAAACCCGGGGGCAGCAGCCCCCGGTTCGCCAGGTCGTAGACCGCCGGCATCAGCTTCTTGCGAGCCAGGTCGCCGGTGACGCCGAAGATCACCAGGCTGCACGGCCCGGCGATCCTCGGCAGCCGCCGGTCCTGCGGATCGCGCAGCGGGTTCACCGGGCCGGCCGGCTCTTCGTTGAGCTCAGCGGTCATGGGCCGCTTTCCCTCCGAGTGTCGTTCTTACTGGAACAGGGACAACAGCTGCTGTACGCCGGCCGCCAAGTCCGTGAGCTGCAGCCGCAGCACCGGACGCCCGCGCTCGGCCAGGACGTTCGCGTCACCGGCGGCCTGCGCCGAGATCAGCGTGCCGAAGGTGAACGGACGGTCCGGGATCTCGACGTCGGTCGGGTGCGCACCGGTGATCTGCAGGTACACGCCCTCCGGGTGGCCGCCCTTGTGGTACTGACCGGTCGAGTGCAGGAACCGCGGTCCCCAGCCGAAGGTCACCGGACGGCCCGTCCTGGTCGCCAGCGCCGGCCGGACCGCGAGCAGGTCGGCGTCGCGCTCGGAGTCCAGGTACGCCATCACCGCGACGTAGCCGTTGTCCTCGAGCTTGCCGAGCAGCGCGTCCACCGCGCCCTGCAGCGAGTCGACGCCGTCGAGCAGGCCCTCGGAACCGCGGACCTCGACAGCGCCCTCGGTGAAGGCCGCGGCCTCCGGCTCCGGCTGCGCGTCGAGCAGGCCACGGGCCGCCTTCTTCGCGCTCTCCACATCGGGCTGGTCGAACGGGTTGATGCCGAGCAGGTAGCCGGCCACCGCGGTCGCCATCTCCCAGAGCAGGAACTGGCCGCCCAGCGAGCCCGAGGTCAGCGCCGTCGGTACGCCGCTCGTCGCCTTGTCCGCGAGCAGGGCGTTGGTGAGGTCGGCGGCTTCGCTGGTCAGCTCCGGCGCGGTCACCTCGACCGCGACGGGCAGTACGCCGGTGCCGTTCTTGCCGGTGCTCTCCGCGATCAGCTGCTCGGCCCAGTCCGGGAACCCGACGATGTCGGAGCCGTCGGCCGTGATGATCGCCTTGTCCCGGCCGGCGCTCGCCGCGAGCACGGCGCCCAGCCAGAGGGCCGGGTTGTCGGCGGAGTCGGCCTGCAACGCCGGCGCCGCCTCGGCCGCCTGGTCGAGGAGCTCGGCGATGTCGGCGCCGGCCAGACCGGACGGCACCAGGCCGAACGCGGTCAGCGCGCTGTACCGGCCGCCGACGTTCGGGTCGGCGAGGAACGTCTTGCGGTAGCCCTCGTCCGCGGACAGCTTCTCGAACGGCGACCCGGGATCCGTCACGACGACGATCCGCGAGGCCGCGTCGATGCCCGCGTCCGTGAACGCCTTGGCGAAGGTCCGGCGGTGGCTGTCGGTCTCGACCGTGCCGCCGGACTTGCTGGACACCACGATCACGGTCTTCGACAGGTCACCGTCCAGCGCGCGCTTGACGACGCTCGGGTCGGTCGAGTCGAGGACGACGAGCTCCACGCCCGCCGTCCGGGTGATGACCTCCGGCGCCAGCGACGAGCCGCCCATGCCGGACAGCACGATCCGGTCCAGGCCCTCGGACCGCAGGTCGGCCTGCAGCGCCTCGATCTCGGCGAGCAGCGGACGCGAGGTGTCGTGCAGGTCGACCCAGCCGAGCCGGATCGAGGCCTCGGACTCGGCCTCCGGACCCCAGATCGTCGCGTCCTTCGCGGCGATCCGGGACGCGATCTTCCCGGCCACCAGCTTGTCGACGACCTCGGCCCAGTCGCCGTTCTGCGTCGATACCTTCGGAGTGCTCACTTGGCGGCCGCCTTCAGGGCCGCGGCGACGGTGTCCTGCAGTTCCGACCAGGACGCGTCGAACTTCGCGACGCCCTCGTCCTCGAGCACCTGCACGACCTCGTCGTAGGAGATGCCCAGCCGCTCCAGGTCGTCGATCACCTTGCGGTCGGCCGCGTAGTCGCCGCGGACCGTGTCACCGGTGATCTCGCTGTGCTCCTCGACCGCCTTGATGGTTGCCTCGGGCATCGTGTTGACGACGCCGCGGGTGACCAGGTTGTCGACGTACAGCGTGGGGGAGTAGGACGGGTCCTTGGTGCCGGTCGAAGCCCACAGCGGGCGCTGCGGCTTCGCGCCGGCGGTCTCCAGCTCGCGCCAGCGGTCGGTGTCGAAGATCTCCTCGTACGCCTCGAAGGCCAGCCGGGCGTTGGCGATCGCCGCCTTGCCCTTCAGCGCCTTCGCCTCGTCGGTGCCGATCGCGTCCAGCCGCTTGTCGACCTCGGTGTCCACCCGGCTGACGAAGAACGACGCGACGCTGGCCATCTTGGTGACGTCGTGACCGTTCTCGACGGCCTGCTCCAGGCCGGTCAGGAACGCGTCCGCGACCGCCTTGTAGCGCTCGAGCGAGAAGATCAGCGTCACGTTCACGCTGATCCCGGCGGCCAGTGTCTTGGTGATCGCCGGCAGACCCGCCTTGGTGGCCGGGATCTTGATGAAGATGTTCTCCCGGCCGACGATGTCCCACAGCTGCTTGGCCTGCTCGACCGTCTTCGCGGTGTCGTGCGCGAGCGTCGGCTCGACCTCGATCGACACCCGGCCGTCCTGGCCCTCGGTGTCGTCGTACGTCGGCTTGAACACGTCGGCGCCGTCGCGGACGTCGCTGGTGGTGATCACCCGGATCGCCTCGTCGGTGGACACGCCCTGCGCGGCCAGCTTGCCGATCACCTCGGCGTACGCGTCGGCGTCCGAGATCGCCTTGGCGAAGATCGTCGGGTTGGTGGTCACGCCGGTGACGTGCTTGTCCTCGATCATGGCCTGCAGGCTGCCGCTGGTCAGCCGCACACGGGACAGGTCGTCGAGCCAGATGGAGACACCCGCGTCGGCGAGTGCTTTCAAGCGATCGTTCATGGTTCCGATGCCTTCTTCCGGAATGTTCTGTTGTGGTGTCTTCAGTTGGCTTCGCTCGTGTCGGCCGGTCCGACCGGGCCCGCGGCCGCGCGCCCGGGCGGTACACCCGGTCCGCTGATCTTCGCGGCGGCGGCGATGCTGTCCCGCGCGGCCTGGACGACGGCGTCGGTGGTGATCCCGAACTCGTCGTACAGCGTCTGGTACGCCGCCGAGGCGCCGTAGTGCTCCAGGCTCACGCTCCGGCCCGAGTCGCCGACGATGTCGTGCCAGCTCTGCGCGATCCCGGCCTCGACCGAGACTCGGGCCCTGACGTCGGCCGGGATGACGGACTCGCGGTATGCGTCGTCCTGCTCGTCGAACCACTCGCGGGAGACCATCGAGACCACGCGGGCCTGGACGCCCTCCGCGGCCAGGACCTTGCGGGCCTCGACCGCGATCTGCAGCTCCGAGCCCGTGCCGATCAGCACCACGTCCGGAGTGCCTTCGGTGTCCAGCAGCACGTAGCCGCCCTTGTGCACGTTCTCGGTGGTGGCGAAGCCGTCGGTGCCGCGCGGGAACGTCGGGACGTTCTGCCGGGTCAGCGCCAGGCCGGCCGGGCGGTCGGTGTGCTCGAGGATGGTCGCCCAGGCGGCGGCCGTCTCGTTCGCGTCACCGGGCCGGACGACGTCCAGGCCGGGGATCGCGCGCAGCGCCGACAGGTGCTCGATCGGCTGGTGCGTCGGGCCGTCCTCGCCGAGGCCGATCGAGTCGTGCGTCCACACGTACGTGACCGGGAGCTGCATCAGCGCCGCCAGCCGCACCGACGGGCGCATGTAGTCGGAGAACACCAGGAACGTGCCGCCGTACGGACGGGTCAGGCCGTGCAGGGCGATGCCGTTCAGCACCGCGCCCATCGCGTGCTCGCGGATGCCGAAGTGCAGGACCCGGCCGTACTCGTCGCCGGAGAACTCCTTGGTCGAGTACTCCGCCGGGATGAACGACGGCTGACCCTTCGGGGTGGTGTTGTTCGAGCCGGCCAGGTCGGCCGAGCCACCCCACAGCTCGGGCAGCTCCGGCGCGAGCTTGGTGAGCACGTCGCCGGACGCGGCGCGGGTCGCGACGCCCTTGGCGTCGGCGTCCCAGCTCGGCAGCGCGTCCTTCCAGCCGGCCGGCAGCTCACGCTTCGACAGCCGGTCGAGCAGCGCGGCGCGCTCCGGGTTCGCGGCCTTCCACTCGTCGAACTTCGTCGTCCAGGCGACCTCCGCGGCCTTGCCGCGGTCGAGCGCCTGGCGGGTGTGCGCGATCACATCGTCGGCGACCTGGAACGACTGCTCCGGGTCCCAGCCGAGGATCTTCTTGGTCGCGGCGACCTCGTCGGCGCCGAGCGCCGAGCCGTGGATCTTGCCGGTGTTCTGCTTGTTCGGGGCCGGCCAGCCGATGATCGTGTGCAGCCGGATGAAGCTCGGCTTGTCGGTGACCGCCTTCGCCGCCTCCAGCGCGTCGTACAGCGCCTCCACGTCCTCGTGGTATCCGGTGCCGCCCTGGGTCCAGTCGACGTCCTGGACGTGCCAGCCGTACGCCGCGTAGCGGGCCGCGACGTCCTCGGACAGCGCGATGTCGGTGTTGTCCTCGATGGAGATCTTGTTCGCGTCGTAGATGACCGTCAGGTTGCCGAGCTTCTGGGTGCCGGCCAGCGACGAGGCCTCGGACGCGACGCCTTCCTCGATGTCGCCGTCGGACGCGATCACGTAGACCTGGTGGTCGAACAGGCCCTCGCCCTTCGGGGCGTCGGGCTCCAGCAGGCCGCGCTCACGGCGGGCCGCCATCGCCATACCGACCGCGTTGCCGACGCCCTGGCCGAGTGGGCCGGTGGTGGTCTCCACACCGGCCGTGTGCCGGTACTCCGGGTGGCCGGGGGTCTTGCTGCCCCAGGTCCGCAGCGACTTCAGGTCGTCCAGCTCCAGGCCGAAGCCGGCTAGGTACAGCTGGATGTAGAGGGTCAGGCTGGAGTGCCCCGCGGACAGCACGAACCGGTCGCGGCCGGCCCAGTGCGGGTCGGCCGGGTTGTGCCGCATGACCTTCTGGAACAGCAGGTACGCCGCCGGCGCCAGGCTCATCGCCGTACCGGGATGCCCGTTCCCCACCTTCTCGACCGCGTCCATCGCGAGCACCCGCACGGTGTCGACCGCGCGCTGGTCGAGCTCGGTCCATTCAAGCTTTGGGCTGGTCTTCTCCGTCACGCCGGCGGCGCTCCTCTCGATGGTCTTCCGATGTCGCCTCAGGGTGAGCCTACTGTGGCCGGGGCGTTCCCTTGCGCACCGCTCACTTGTTGTCAACCGTTCGCCGACTCTGCCTGTTCCCCGACCTGTTCGGCCGCAGACACACGCGATCGGAGGGGGGTGGCAGAACCCTCCTACGGGGCGTCGTAGACTGCTGAATCGTCAGCGCCGGAGTTCCGGCGTCAACCCAGATTGTTCGAGGTGTTCGTGACGGCCGTCGACCCGCGTCCCGCCGCGACGACGTCGTACCCGACGCCGCTGCCGGACGCTACCGCTGTATCAGCTGCAACGGTGCGTCCGTCGGTGCGCGACGTGGTGAAGGCGTACGTCGGTCTGACCAAGCCGCGCATCATCGAGCTGCTGCTGATCACCACCGTGCCGGTGATGTTCCTGGCGGCCGGCGGTGTGCCCGGTCTGCAGGTGGTGGTCGCCACCCTGATCGGCGGCATCCTCGCCTCCGGCAGCGCGAACACCATCAACTGCGTGCTGGACCGCGACATCGACGAGCAGATGCGCCGCACCCGGCGCCGCCCGCTGCCGCGGCACGCGGTCAGCCCGCGCTCGGCGACCACGTTCGGCGTCGTGCTCGGCGTGCTGGCCACCCTCGAGCTCGGCTTCTTCGTGAACTGGCTCTCGTCCGGCCTGGCGCTGGCGGCGAACCTGTTCTACGTCTTCGGCTACACCATGGTGCTGAAGCGTCGCACCGTGCAGAACATCGTCTGGGGCGGGATCGCCGGCTGCTTCCCGACCCTGATCGGCTGGACCGCGGTCACCGGAGAGCTCGCCTGGACCCCGGTCGTGCTGTTCCTGGTGGTGTTCTTCTGGACGCCGCCGCACACCTGGTCGCTCGCGATGCGGTACCGCGAGGACTACGCGTCGGTGGACGTGCCGATGCTGCCCGTGGTCGCCACCCCGGTCGCCACCGCGCGGCAGATCATGGCGTACTCGGTGGTCATGGTGATCACCTCGATCGCGCTCTGGCCGATCGGCGACACCGGCTTCGTGTACCCGCTGGCCGCGATCGTGCTCGGCTTCGTGTTCCTGCGCGAGGCGCGCCGGTTGTTGCTGCGGGCCCACACCGGCGCGGACGGCGCCGCCCTGCGGCCGATGCGGCTGTTCCACTTCTCGAACATCTACCTGGCGCTGCTGTTCATCGCCGCGGCGATCGACCCACTGCTGCACTGAGCGTCGCACGCCGGGTGCGGGGAGTTTTCCCCGTTGACCTGATCGTGATCTGATGTTGCGATGGGGTCCTGCCTGTGGAGGGGGATCCACGCCTGGGGAGGCGCTGCAGCAGGGGGATCTATGGGGGTACGAGCACGTATTGCGGCACTCGCGGCACTCGCGCTGGCAGGATCGGTACTGGTCGCGGGGCAGGCCGACGCCGGGGGCAAGCACTCTTCGAGCTTGAAGCCGGTCGCAACGGGCCTGGACGGGCCGCGCGGAGTCTCGACGTACAAGAACTGGGTCGTCTACAGCGTCTCCGACGGGTCGGTGTACGTGACCGACGGGCGGCGCACCCTGAAGCTCGGCACGGTGCCGGGCTCCGGAGGCTTCGCGCCCGCGATCGACACCAACAAGTGGGGTACGACGTACGCGCTGACCGGCGCGGGCGGTGAACCGGGCCAGCCGCCGGTTCCGGGCAGTACGACCCTGTACCGGATGCGGTACGGCAAGTCGCCGGTCAAGATCGCCGACATCGGGGCGTACCAGAAGACGGACCCGGACCCGTACGACCAGGAGCAGAACCCGACGGACTCGAACCCGTTCGGCGTCGCGGCCCTGAACGACGGCACGGTCCTGGTCTCGGACGCGGCCGGCAACGACCTGCTCCGGGTCTGGCCGAACGGCCACATCAAGACGGTCGCGAAGCTCAAGCCGCGGGTGGTGAAGGTCCCGTCCGGTCTGCCCGCCACCGACCCGGAGGGCAACCCGCTGCCACCGGCGGGGACACCGATCACCGCCGAGGCCGTCGCGACGTCCGTGACCGTCGGCTCCGACGGCTACTGGTACGTCGGCGAGCTCCGCGGCTTCCCGGCCACGCCGGGCACGTCGGAGATCTGGCGGATCAAGCCGGGCACGAGCGGTGCGATCTGCGACCCGGTCAAGCCGAACAAGGGCAAATGCCAGCGGTACGCCGACGGCTACACGTCGATCGTCGACCTGGCCGGCGGTCCGCGGGGAGTGCTCGCGGTCGTCGAGCTCGACAAGGCCAGCTGGCTGAAGTTCGAGCTGAGCGGGCCGACGCACGGAGGCCTGTTCCTGCAGTACCCGGGCAAGAACCACCGGGCCGGCTACAAGCGTGAGCTGGTGAAGGATCAGCTGACACTGCCGGGCGGCACGGCATTCAACCGGTGGGGCGGACTGTACGTCGCCGGACCGGTCTTCGGTCCTGGAGCCGTCTACAAGGTCAGGTACTGAGAGACGCGCGGGGCGCCCGTCAGGTGGCGGGTGTCCCGCGTTCGCCGTACACAGCAGTGACCAGGGCGATCAGCAGCGCGGCCAGGAACATGTGGACGAGCACGACGGGCCAGGGCAGGCCGGTGAAGTACTGCGTGAAACCGACGGCGCCCTGGAGCAGCTCGACGGCCAGCAGCCATGCGGCCAGCTTGCGGAGCGTCCGCGAGGTAGCCGTCACCCTGGTGGCGATCACCAGCGCGATCGAGATGCCGAACAGGCCGAAGACGACGTCGGCGTGCAGCTGGCTGACGAGCTCCGGGTCGAAACCGTTGCGGCCGGTCTCCGGGTCGCCGGAGTGCGGACCGGCGCCGGTGACAACGGTGCCGAGGGCAACGGACAGCCAGACCGCCACCACACAGGCGGTGGCGAGCGCGCGGA
Source organism: Kribbella sp. NPDC051936 (assembly GCF_040680955.1). Taxonomy (NCBI): domain Bacteria; kingdom Bacillati; phylum Actinomycetota; class Actinomycetes; order Propionibacteriales; family Kribbellaceae; genus Kribbella; species Kribbella sp. NPDC051936. Next base: position 620,987 of record NZ_JBFAXS010000004.1, read on the forward strand.
CCACCGGGGGAGTGTGCGGGTAGGGGCTGGTGCGCGAGCGGCGCATCATCGAGACCGTCAGCGTGATGATGATCGGCGAGACGAGGAAGTGCGCCGAGACGATCCACGGGTTCAGCCCGGTGAGCACGCTGATGCCGCCGATCACGCCCTGCAGCGGGACCCCGAGTGCGGCCGCGGTCGCGAGCCGCCGCAGGTCCCGCCGGACCGGGCGGTAGCGCATGACGACCAGCCAGGTGATGATCGCGACGATCGCGACGACGAACCCGAGCATCCGGTTGGTGAACTCGATCGCGCCGTGCACGCCGAGCGCGGCGTGCGGGACGTAGGAGTCGTCGGTGCAGGACGGCCAGGTCGGGCAGCCGAGCCCCGAACCGGTCAGCCGGACCAGTCCGCCGGTGACCACGATGCCGATGTTCACCGCCACCGACGCCCAGCCCCAGCGCCGGACGACGTCCAGGCTCGGCTCGGGCACCAGTCGCCAGAATCCGCGCACTGGCTCGGTCTCTTGGGGCGGGGTCTCCGTCGTCATCACCGGCACACTCTAAAGGTCAGTCCCATTTGAAGGTCCTGGAGACCAGGTATCCGAGGACCGCGGCCCACAACGCCAGCGAGAGCGCGGCGGCCCACGGGATCACGCCTTCGACGGTGGAGTTCGCGATGCCGCTGGCGAGAGCCGCGCTCGGCAGCAGGCGGACGATGCCCTGCATGCCTTCGGGGTATTCGGTCACCGGCGTCATGATCGCGCCGCCCACGAGCAGCAGGAGGTAGAGCAGGTTCGCCGCGGCGAGGGTTGCCTCCGCCCGGAGCAGGCCGGCCATCAGCAGGCCCAGTGACGCGAACGCCGCCGTACCGCACAGGATGGTGAGGATCACACCGAAGACCGCGGCGAAGCCTCCGACAGGCTTCCAGCCGAGCGCGAACCCGGTGCCGATCAGCACTGTCAGCTGGATGGCCTGCACGACCAGTACCGCGCCGATCTTCCCCGCGAGCAGGCCCGTGCGGGAGAGCGGGGAGGCACCGAGGCGCTTGATGACGCCGTACCGCCGTTCGAAGCCGGTGGCGATCGCGAGCGACGTGAACGAGGACGACAGGACTGCCAGCGCGAGCACCCGCGGGACGGCCTCGTCGATCGGCCGGCCGCTGCCGAGGGGGAGCCGCTCACCGAGGCCGGTGCCGCCGAGCAGCAGGAGCAGGCCGAGCGGGATCACCAGCGCGAGCAGCAACTGCTCGCCGTTGCGGACGAGCAGCTTGAACTCCATCCGCGTGTGCGCGATCACCTTCCGTGTCCACGGCGCGCTGCCGGGCTGCGGGGCGTAGGTCGTCATTGCTTGCCCCTCGGCGTGGTGAGCTCGAGGAACACTTCCTCGAGCGACTTCGTGTGGTGCTGGGTCAGCTCGTCGGGCGTGCCGGACGCGATCACCTGGCCGGCCGACACCACGTGCACCTGGTCGGACAGCTGCTCGGCCTCGTCCATCGCGTGCGTGGTCAGCACCACGGTGACGCCGTCGGCGCGCAGGTCGCGGATCAGCTGCCAGATCTCCCGGCGGCCGTGCGGGTCGAGCCCGGTCGTCGGTTCGTCGAGGAAGGCGATCTCCGGCCGCCCGACGATCGCCAGCGCGAACGACAGCCGCTGCTTCTGCCCGCCCGAGAGCCGGCGGTACGGCGTGCGCCCGCAGCTGCCCAGGTCCAGGCGCTCCACGAGCGCGGGGATGTCGAGCGGGTGGGTGTGCAGCGTCGCGACGTACCGGAGCATCTCGACGGCGCGGACACCCGACCAGGCGCCGCCCTCCTGCAGCATCACGCCGATCTTCGGCATCAGCTCGTCGTGGTCGGCGAGCGGGTCCAGGCCGAGCACCCGGACGCTGCCCGAGTCCGGGCGCCGGAAGCCCTCACACGTCTCCACGGTCGTGGTCTTGCCGGCACCGTTAGGGCCGAGCACGGCCGTCACCGTGCCGGCGGCTACGGTGAGACTGAGACCGTTGACCGCGGTCTTCTCGCCGTACCGCACGACGAGGTTGTCGATCTCCACCGCGACTGGCACAAACGCAGCATAGAGAACGCCCCGGAGTGACCTCGCTCACGCCTACCCCTGGAGTTCCGCGTGAGCGCGGGAACGGTTAGGCGAACCTTATTTGAAGGCCCCGGGGAATTACGCGACACTGATGTTGTGAAAAATCCTGCGACCACCGGAGCCGTCAGCGGCGCCGCGCGGGACGAGTCCACTCGGGACCGGGTCGCCCGCTCGATCCTGACCAACGGCCCGTCCAGCGCCGCGGTGCTGGCCGAGCGGCTCGAGCTCACCCCGGCGGCGGTCCGCCGGCACCTGGACCACCTGCTCGACGAGGGCCTGGTGGAGTCCCGCGAGGAGCGCGTCTACGGCCCGCGCGGTCGCGGCCGCCCCGCCAAGGTGTTCGCGCTGACCGACACCGGTCGGCACGCCTTCCACCAGGCGTACGACGACCTGGCGGCCACCGCGATGCGGTTCATCGCCGAAGCGGGCGGTGACGACGCGATCACGGAGTTCGCCCGGCGCCGCGTTGCCGAGGTGGAGGAGCGGTACCGGGAGCTGCTCGCGCAGGCTCCCGAGAACAAGAAGGCGGAGGTGCTCGCCCAGGCCCTGACGGCCGACGGGTACGCCGCCTCCACGGCGGAGGCGGGCCACGGCGCCCAGCTCTGCCAGCACCACTGCCCGGTCGCGCACGTGGCCGAGCAGTTTCCCCAGCTGTGCGAGGCCGAGACCGAGGTGTTCTCGAGACTCCTCGGCAAGCACGTACAGCGTTTGGCCACCATCGCCCACGGCGACGGTGTCTGTACGACCCACATACCAGCAGGGCATATCCCGGGCCCTGCCCCTGTGGCCCCTAGCAAGCTAACCGACGGCGAATCTGCGAGGACTGCACGATGACGCAAACCGCTCACCCCGAACTGGAAGGCCTCGGCAACTACCAGTACGGCTGGTCCGACTCCGACGCCGCCGGCGCGGTCGCTCAGCGCGGCTTGAGCGAGGACGTGGTGAGAGGCATCTCCACCCTCAAGAACGAGCCGGAGTGGATGCTCGACCTGCGCCTCAAGGGCCTGAAGCTCTTCGGCCGCAAGCCGATGCCGTCCTGGGGCGCCGACCTGTCCGGGATCGACTTCGACAACATCAAGTACTTCGTCCGGTCCACCGAGAAGCAGGCCACCTCCTGGGAGGAGCTGCCGCCGGACATCAAGAACACCTACGACAAACTCGGCATCCCGGAGGCGGAGAAGCAGCGCCTGGTCGCCGGCGTCGCCGCGCAGTACGAGTCCGAGGTCGTCTACCACCAGATCCGCGAGGACCTGGAGGAGCAGGGTGTCATCTTCCTGGACACCGACACCGGCCTGAAGGAGCACCCGGAGCTCTTCAAGGAGTACTTCGGCTCGGTCATCCCGGTCGGCGACAACAAGTTCGCCTCGCTGAACACCGCGGTCTGGTCCGGCGGCTCGTTCATCTACGTCCCCAAGGGCGTCAAGGTGGACATCCCGCTGCAGGCCTACTTCCGGATCAACACCGAGAACATGGGCCAGTTCGAGCGGACGCTGATCATCGTCGACGAGGGCGCCTACGTGCACTACGTCGAGGGCTGCACCGCGCCGATCTACAAGTCCGACTCGCTGCACTCGGCGGTCGTCGAGATCATCGTGAAGAAGGGCGCCCGCTGCCGCTACACGACGATCCAGAACTGGTCGAACAACGTCTACAACCTGGTCACCAAGCGTGCCACCTGCGAGGAGGGCGCGACCATGGAGTGGATCGACGGCAACATCGGCTCCAAGGTGACGATGAAGTACCCGGCCGTGTACCTGATGGGCGAGCACGCCAAGGGCGAGACCCTGTCGGTCGCGTTCGCGGGCGAGGGCCAGCACCAGGACGCCGGCTCGAAGATGGTGCACAACGCGCCGTACACCTCCAGCTCGATCGTCTCGAAGTCGGTGGCCCGCGGCGGCGGCCGGACGTCGTATCGCGGTCTGGTCGAGGTGGCGCCGGGCTCGCACCACAGCAAGTCCACGGTGCGCTGTGACGCGCTGCTGGTCGACACCATCAGCCGCTCGGACACCTACCCGTACGTCGACGTCCGCGAGGACGACGTGGCGATGGGGCACGAGGCGACCGTGTCCAAGGTCAGCGACGACCAGCTCTTCTACCTGATGAGCCGGGGCATGGCCGAGGACGAGGCGATGGCGATGATCGTCCGCGGCTTCATCGAGCCGATCGCCCGCGAGCTCCCGATGGAGTACGCGCTGGAACTGAACCGACTGATCGAGCTGCAGATGGAAGGGGCCGTCGGCTGATGCCAGGAAAAACTGACACAGTCTCTGAAACCCTTATCGCGACGGGCAACAAGGCGCACTCCCACGGGCCGGGTTCCCCGGTCCCGTTGCAGGCCCGCAGCGAGCGGCCGACGTCGTACGACGTGGCCGACTTCGCGGTGCCGAACGGGCGCGAGGAGGAGTGGCGCTTCACCCCGGTCAAGCAGCTCAAGGCGCTGTTCGAGGACGCGCCGGGCACCGAGACCCCGAAGATCGACGCCTCCGGTCCCGGGGGCGTCGTGATCGAGACCGTCGCCGCCGACGCGGTCAAGGTCGGTACGCCGCAGGACCGGTCCGCCGCGGTCGCCTGGACCCAGGCGCCCGAGGCGCTGGCGGTGCGGATCCCGGTCGAGGCCGAGCTGACCGAGCCCGTGCACGTGAACGTCGCGAGCCTCGGCGGCCGCGGCTTCAGCCACCTGATCGTCGAGGCCGGCCGGCACAGCAAGTCGATCGTGATCATCGACCACACCGGCGCCGGAGAGCTCAGCGGGAACGTCGAGATCAAGGTCGGCGACGGCGCGGACCTGCGGATCGTCTCGATCCAGCAGGCCGACCACGAGTCGATCCACCTCGGTCAGCACGACGCGCTGGTCGGCCGGGACGCGCGACTGCACCACGTCGCGGTCACCCTCGGCGGCAAGATCGTCCGGATCGGCACCAACGTCCGGTACGCCGGACCGGGTGGTGACGCCGAGCTCGTCGGGGTGTACTTCGCCGAGTCCGGTCAGCACCACGAGCACCGCCTGTTCGTCGACCACGAGGCCACGCACTGCAAGAGCAACGTGCTCTACAAGGGCGCGCTGGCCGGCGACAACGCCCGCTCGGTGTGGATCGGCGACGTGCTGATCCGGGCCGCGGCCGAGGGCACCGACACCTTCGAGCTGAACCGGAACCTGGTGCTCACCGACGGCGCCCGCGCCGACTCGGTGCCGAACCTGGAGATCGAGACCGGCGAGATCGAGGGCGCCGGGCACGCGTCCGCGACCGGCCGGTTCGACGACGAGCAGCTGTTCTACCTGCAGGCCCGCGGTATCCCCGAGGACGCCGCCCGGCGGCTCGTGGTGGCCGGCTTCTTCAACGACATCATCGGCAAGATCGGCGTGCCGGAGGTCTCCGACCGCCTGCACGACGTGATCGAGGAGAAGCTCGCCCGCGCGGCCGAGCTGAGCGAGTCGGCCAAGGCGGTCGTCGGCAAGTGAGCGACACGTTCGAGCGCGCCTGCGCCGCCGCCGACGTACCCGACGAGGGCGTGGTCCCGGTCGAGGTCGGCGGTGTCGAGGTCGCGGTCGTGAAGAGCGAGGGACAGTACTTCGCGGTGCGGGACGAGTGCTCGCACGCGCAGATCCAGCTGTCCGAGGGCGACGTCGGCGAGTGCGAGATCGAGTGCTGGCTGCACGGGTCGCGCTTCGACCTGCGCACCGGCGAGCCGACCAGCCTGCCCGCGTACGACCCGGTGCCGATCTACCCGGTGCGTCTCGACGGCGACGACGTCCTCGTCGACGTGAAGAACCCCATCAACCAGGCTTCCCTGTAAAACCCTACGGAGATAGAAGAAACCATGGCGACACTCGAGATCCGCGACCTGCAGGTGTCGGTCGACACCGAGGCCGGCCCGAAGCAGATCCTGCGCGGCGTCGACCTGACCATCGCCGGTGGTCAGACGCACGCGATCATGGGCCCGAACGGCTCCGGCAAGTCGACGCTGGCGTACTCGATCGCCGGGCACCCGAAGTACAACATCACCGGCGGCACCGTGACGCTGGACGGCGAGGACGTGCTGGACATGTCCGTCGACGAGCGCGCCCGGGCCGGTCTGTTCCTGGCGATGCAGTACCCGGTCGAGGTGCCGGGGGTGTCGGTGGCGAACTTCCTGCGCACCGCGAAGACCGCGATCGACGGCGAGGCGCCGAAGCTGCGGACCTGGGTCAAGGACGTGAACACCGCGCTCGCCGAGCTGCAGATGGACCCCGAGTTCGCGCAGCGCAACGTCAACGAGGGCTTCTCCGGCGGTGAGAAGAAGCGCCACGAGATCGTCCAGCTCGAGCTGCTGAACCCGAAGATCGCGATCCTCGACGAGACCGACTCCGGCCTCGACATCGACGCGCTGAAGATCGTCTCCGAGGGCGTCAACCGGTTCGCCGGCCAGGGCGACAAGGGCATCCTGCTGATCACCCACTACACGCGGATCCTGCGCTACATCAAGCCGGACTTCGTGCACGTCTTCGTCGACGGCCGTGTCGCCGAGGAGGGTGGCCCGGAGCTGGCCGAGGAGCTGGAAGCCAACGGGTACGAGCGGTTCGTGAAGGCAGGCGCGTCCAAGTGACCGACGCCCGGACTTTCAGCAGTCCCTTGGACCTGCAGTCGGTCCGGGCGGACTTCCCGATCCTGTCCCGCGAACTCGCGGGCGGGTTCCCGCTGGTCTACCTGGACTCGGCGAACTCCTCGCAGAAGCCGCGCCAGGTGGTACAGGCGATCGATGACCACTACCTGAAGCACAACGCGAACGTCGCCCGGGCCATGCACCAGCTCGGCGCCGAGGCGACCGCGGCGTACGAGGGCGGCCGGGACAAGGTCGCGGCCTTCATCGGCGCGCCGTCGCGGGACGAGATCGTCTTCACCAAGAACGCCTCCGAGGCGCTCAACCTGGCCGCGCACACGCTGGGTGCGTCGCTGAAGCCGGGCGATGTCGTGGTGATCTCCGAGATGGAGCACCACAGCAACATCGTCCCGTGGCAACTCGCGTGTGAGCGCACCGGCGCGACACTGAAGTGGTTCGGCGTGACCGAGGACGGGCGGCTCGACCTCAGCAACATCGAGCAACTGCTCACCGAGAACACCAAGGTCGTCTCGCTGACCTGGGTGTCGAACGCGCTCGGCACGATCAACCCGATCACGGAGATCGCGGCCAAGGCGCACGCGGTCGGCGCGACCGTGGTCGTCGACGCCTCGCAGGCCGTCCCGCAGTTCCCGGTCGACGTCTCCACGCTGGGCGCGGACCTCCTGGTCTTCACCGGTCACAAGGTGGTCGGCCCGACCGGTATCGGCGTGCTCTGGGGACGCTACGAGCTGCTCGCCGGGCTGCCGCCGTTCCTCGGCGGCGGCGAGATGATCGAGGTCGTCCGGATGACCGGTTCGACGTACGCGCCGCCGCCGGCCCGGTTCGAGGCCGGGACGCCGCCGATCGCGCAGGCGGTCGGCCTGGGTGCGGCCGTGGACTACCTGTCCGGGATCGGCATGGACAAGATCGCCGCGCACGAGCACGCGATCGTCGAGTACGCGCTGGAGGGGCTGAAGACCGTTCCGGGGCTGAAGCTGCTCGGCCCGACGGACGCCAAGGACCACGGCGGCGCGATCAGCTTCGAGCTGGACGGTGTGCACCCGCACGACGTGTCGACGGTTCTGGACACCCGGGGGATCGCCGTGCGGGCCGGTCACCACTGTGCGCGCCCGGTCCACGAGCGGTTCGGAATGCAATCGTCGACCAGAGCGTCTTTCTACCTGTACACGACTCCCGAGGAGATCGACGCGCTCGTCGACGGCCTCGGATTCGTCCGAAAATTCTTCAAGGTGGACTGATATGCAGCTCGACAGCCTGTACCAGGAGATCATCCTGGACCACTACCGGACCCCGCACCACGCGGGCCTCGCGGACCCGTACGACGTGGAGGTGCACCACGTGAACCCGTCCTGCGGGGACGAGGTCACGCTCCGGGTCGAGCTCGACGGCGAGACCGTCAAGGGCGTCACGCACGACAGCGTCGGCTGCTCGATCAGCCAGGCCGCGACCTCGGTGATGACCGACCTGGTGATCGGCAAGCCGGTGTCGGAGGGGATGGCGACGTACGAGAAGTTCCTCGAGCTGATGCAGGGCCGGGGGAATGTCGAACCGGACGAAGAGGTTCTGGAGGACGGCGTGGCGTTCGCGGGCGTCGCGCAGTTCCCGGCCCGGGTGAAGTGTGCACTGCTGGGCTGGTCCGCGTGGCGGGACGCCACCGCGCAGGCCCTCGCAGCCGACCAAGGAGTGAGCAATGCCTGACCAGACCGACGAGAAGATCGAGCTGCCCGAGGTCGACCTCGAGGCGGCCGCCGCCCCGGCAGGGACGACACCGGCCAAGGTCGAGGACGTCACCGAGGCGCTGAAGGACGTCGTAGACCCCGAGCTCGGGATCAACGTCGTCGACCTCGGCCTGATCTACGGCATCACCGTCGACGACACCAGTACGGCGACCATCGACATGACGCTGACGTCGGCGGCCTGCCCGCTGACCGACGTGATCGAGGACCAGACCCGGATGGCGCTGGACGGCCTCGTCAACGACTTCCGGATCAACTGGGTCTGGATGCCGCCGTGGGGCCCGGAGAAGATCACCGACGACGGCCGCGATCAGCTGCGCGCCCTCGGCTTCAACGTGTGAAAACCGTCTCGGTGGCGCCGGGCCGACTGGACAGGTGGCTGGACGGGTTTGGTGAGCGCCACGGTGCGGTGCGGTACGACGTGACGCCGTCGAGCGTCACGTTGTCCGCGGAGGACGGTGCGTCTGCCGTCGTCGCCGTACCCTTCGAGCCCCTCGCGGTGTTGTCCCGCGAGGGGCTCGTCGCGCATGTCCTGCGGGACCGGCGGCTCGGCGTACTGCTGGTGCGGCGCGGCGGCTACGGCGCGGGAGTGTTTGCCGGCGGCAAGCTTCTCGACTCGAAGGTCGGGTCGCGGCACGTGCAGGGGACGACCAAGGCGGGCGGCTGGTCGCAGCAGCGGTACGCGCGCCGGCGGGACAACCAGGCGCGCGAGGCGTTCGCGGCGGCGACCGAGGTCGCCGTGCGGATCCTGGCGCCGGCCCGCCTCGACGTACTGGTGTGCGGGGGAGACCGGCGGGCCGTCGACACCGTGCTCGAGGATCCGCGCCTCAAGGAGCTCGTCGCCCTGGTCCGGCCGCCGTTTCTCGGCGTACCGGATCCGAAGCAGAAGGTCCTCGAGCAGGCCGGCGCCGACGCGCGGGCGATCCGGATCGACGTCGATCAGGAGTCGCCGGTGCCGTGAAGTGAGCGGAAGTCCGCGAGGGTGCCGCGGTACGTCTCCAGGTCTTCCTCCAGCCGGGCACGGGTGACCGCGTACGGGTCGTCGGCCAGGATGTCGGCGCCGTACGTCGTCCAGATCGCCTCGTCCGGGACCCGGTCCGCGCCCTCGGGCAGGAACTTGATCGCCTCCGCGATCGCCTCCGCGGCGAGTTCGTAGTTCAGCGCGACGAGGTTGCGCTCCCTGCCGGGCTCGCCGTTGTACGCCATGTCGGCCTCGACTCCGCGCTCCCAGTACAGCCGCCCGACCGCGACCCACTCCGCCGCGTCGACCAGCCGCGACCGGCCCAGCCCCCAGTGCGCGCCGGTGAGCGTCGCCGACTTCTCCGAGGCGTACGGGATCGTGATCTCGCCGACCGGTGACGCGTAGACCCAGGCGTCCGGGCCCTCGGTCATGTTGACGCCGGGCTCGAAACCAGGAGCCGGCAGGAGCTCCACACCGGGCTCCGGTTCCTCCTGCGCGCGGGTCAGGGCCACGTAGATGTCGGCCTCCAGCAGGGTCCTCGCGGTCAGCATCGGTTATCTCGCTCCTGTTTCCCTGATCCGATTGGCCAGTTCACCGTACGCGTCCCGGGTGACCAGTAACCGGTCCAGCCGGAACCGCCCGGGCTCGGCCGCCCGGACCGCCTGTCCTTCCGGTGTCCAGAACTCGTCCTCCGGTACGGCGTCCGCGCCGGCCGGGACGAACTTGATCACCTCGACCACCGCGGCGCGCGCGACGGCCAGCACCCTACCGGCCTCGACGGGATCCGTGGGGACGTCGGCCGCCGCGGTGTCGGCCACGTCCAGCCACTGGCCGGCGTCGATGATCTCCGACGGCTCCGGACCGCCGAACGTCGGCCAGCCCTGCACCGCGGTTCCCTGCGCGGGCAGCCCGAACAAGTACTCGCGCTCGGCGCGGCATCCCGGGCAGACCGCCGTGTAGCTGGAGGCGGGCTCGCCGTCGATCTGGACCAGCGCCTGCTCCCAGGGCGCCTCGACCGATCCACAGTCCGGGCACGGATGCAGCTCGAGGTACAGCTGTGCCTCGTCCCAGGTGCGGGCCACCGCGAAGGCCATAAAACCCCTCTCGTTCTCGGAGTACTCGAAAAGCCACTGTCATCGGCCTCACGGCCCGGACATCGTCGGTCCTTGGCCGGGAGACGCGATCGTCCGGCTGGAAACCGCCGACGACCGTGCTCCCTGCCCGCCGGCCGGCGGCAGCGAGCGCGCCGTCATCGTGTGATCGAGCGCCTTCAGCACGTCCCGCGGCACCCCCGTCTGCTCCAGCGCGGCGGCCACCTTCGCATTGAAGCTGCCGTCCGGTCCCGACGTGTTGTAGAGCTCGCGCAGGTCGACCCGCCCCTCGGCCATCAGTGCCAGGTTCGGGTGCAGGCTGGCGAACGCGGAGCCGAATCCGCCGTCGCGGTCGCCGACAAAACGTGCCGGGGCGTTCCGTTCGGGGTCGGCGGGAATGGCCTTGTACTTCCGGTCGGTGCCATCGGCGCCCTGGACCAGCAGCACCACCGCCCGCTTCAGGGACTTCGCACGCTCGATCGCCTTGAGCAGTGGGCGGTACGGCTGGTAGACCGCGCCGGACTTGCCCTGCCCGTACTCGGTCTCGACCAGGTCCGGCCGCCCGAAGTCCTCCGGTCGCACCTCCAGCCGCGCGTTCGCCAGCACCGAGTCGAGCGTCGCACCGGCCTCCATCTGCCGCAGGCACTCGAGGAACTGGCTCGCGCGCATCCGGACGAACATCTGGCCGTTGGCCAGCTCGGGCAGGTGGGTGGTGTCGCGTACGACCGGTTCGCCGGAGCCGTTGTCGGTGGCCGTCCGGACCGTGGCGTGGTAGACCACCGGGATCCGCACCGTGACCAGCTGGCCCTCGGTGAACCTGCTGGTCTCCAGGCGGGTGCCGCCCTGGTCCGAGGACTGCTCGCGGACCTGTTCGCCGATCGAGCCGCCGACCGAGACAAGTCCGCCGTCGACGCCTCCGGAACCGGTCACCGGCAGCATCCGGTTGCTGCTGCTGGACGAGCGGTACGCATCCTGCCGGCGCCAGACCCGGCCGTCCTGGCCGAGGACGTGCGGGCCGTGCAGCTCCAGGCCTACCGCCTCCGCGTTGATCTGGACGTTGACCGTCGTCCGCCCGTTGCCCGGCTTCGCCATCGGTTGCAGGGCGATGCCGGAGTCGAGCAACCTGCCGGCCTTGGCCCGCAGCGCGCTCGGCTTGAGGTTGGACCGGATCAGGTGCCGGTACTCCTGCGCGCCGCGCCTCCCGAGGACGTCGGGTTGTCCGAGGTACGCGGTCAGCTTCTCGGAGAGCTCGTTGCGCCGTTCGCCGCTCCGGGCGTGCAGCGCGGCGCGAATCACCATCGCGCCTTCCGGGAGCCGGAACGGGCGGTGTTCGGCCACTTCCTCCAGTTGCTGCTCGGCCTGCGGACGCGGGCCGTCCATCAGGTCCCCGCGCGGCACCCACATCACCATGTCGGCCCGCACCTCGCGACGCGCCGACACGGTGGTCACCTCGGCGGGGTCGATCCGGCCGAGCTTCCAGCGGGCGCTGGCCATCGCGGCCGCGCCGGCGTTGCGCACTCGTACGACCTCGGTCTCGAACACCACCTTGCGGTGCGCCTTGTCCAGGTCGTTACCCAGCCGGTCGATCGTGTTGTTCAGCTCGCCGCTGCCCTCGGTCTGCGTTTTGCTCTGGTCGGTCGAGACGCCGAGGGAGCCGGCGCCGAGCGCGCCGGGGGCCGCGCCGTCGACACCGCCCGAGACCGTGACGGTGTGGCTCGCCGACCGGTCGAGCGACTTGTAGTCGTAGTTCTGCCCGATGCCCCAGACGTCCTCCTTCGGGAGCTCCGGCGTGCCGTCCTTCGCGACCGGGACGCCGTCGACGGTGAGGTCGCCCTCGTACCGGGCCCACACCTTGACGAAGAACACGTCCGGCCGTTCCTGCCCCTGGATCGGCACCTCGATCGGTACTTCGAACCCGTCCGCGCCGAGCATGTCGTCGAGGTGGCCCTGGTAGCTGTCCGGGCTGAGGTCGACGTCCAGCGCGTTCTGGAGCAGCAGGCTGGCGTCCCGCAGGCCGGGGGCCAGCTCGTCCACCTGCGGCCCGACCAGCTCGCGCAGGTCGACTCGCTGGTCGGTGCCCTCGACGGTGATCGACTCGATCTGGGCCGCGCCGAGGCTGTCGTCGTACGCCTCGGACGTGTGCATGACCCGGCGGCGATCGGCCTGCGCCTCGACCCGCCGCGTGGTCGATTCGAAGCGCTTGGTCTCGGACGCGGCGCGCGACGGCCGGATCCGTCCGTGCTTGCTGAGCTTCGCGGTCAGTTGCTCGGTGGTGTGCTCGGCGGCGAGGCCGGTGGTGGCTCCTTCCTTCTCCTTCACGTAGCGGGTCAGGAAACGGCTCGCGACCCGCTGGCTGACCGGCAGCTTGTCGTTCAGGTAACGCTCGGCGGCGTCGGCGGCCACCCAGAGCGGCAGGTCCAGCTTGCCGGCGCCGTACAGCTCCAGCGCCCGCCGCTCGGCCATGGCCTTCTGCACCACCGCGTCCGGCAGTTCGATCGACCGGATCACCTGACCGTTGTGGACGATGTCCGCGGTCATCTTGTGGCGTTCCATGAATTCGTGGTGCGGACCCGAGTTGACCAGCAGCCGCTCGTCGCCGGACGTTTCGCTGGTCGTCACGGACGTCGACCGGCCACCGGTGCGGCCGACCGAGAGACCACCGGAGCTGGCGGCGCCGGAGGCCTCGGTGACGCCGAGCCCGGCGCTGCCGCTGACGCCGCCGGAGGCGGACCTGCCGGACGTGGAGCCGACGTCGGTCATCGTGAAGTTGATGTCCAGCGTGTTCTGCTGGTTCATCGCAAAGTGCGTGAGGCTGACCGCCTCACCCCGGATCACGATCTCGTACTCCTGCGGCAGCAGCGTGCCGTCCTGGAACGCGTGCACCGGGTTCCCCGGTGCGCGGACCACCGTGAACGGCAGCCGGTACTCGCCGTTCATCCACTCGCGGTTCGCGACCAGGCTGGTCGGGGCCAGGGCCGCGTGCAGCGCCGGCAGCGCCGTCGAGTCGGCACGGATCGCCGGGATCGCCTTGCACAGTTCGTCCGCCGCGTTCCCGGCGTCCACGGCGACCGGGATCGCCTGCTCGACGGCCTGATGGTGCGGCGGCTTCGGGTCCTGCTCGTACACCGGGGCGGCGGCACGGGCCAGCGAGCGCTCGTACGCGACCTCCATGCTGCCCTCGACGTCGGCGATCGGCTCGGCGTCGCCCCGGTCGGTGATCTCCGCGAAGGTGATCCGGACCTTCTGCTTGACCCGGTCGAGCGGCTCGGTGGTCTCGGTCAGCGTGACCCGGTTGACGCGCCGCCCGGCGGTCCAGCTGAGGCTGCGGCCGAGCGCGTTCCGGCTGAACTTCAGCCCGAGCCGGCCGGCCCAGCCGCGCGAACCCTCGTCCGGACCGTCGGAAACGCCGACCCCGGCCGACAGCGGCACCCCACGGGACCGGCCGGACGACCGCCCGGTGGCGCGTGAGCTGATGCCGAGCCGTACGGCGTTCTCGTTCGTGCTCGTGCCGAGGCCCTCGCCGACGAACTGATCCGTCTGCTCGTCGGTCTCCTGCGTGACCGACAGCCGGAACGGCCGCCAGCGTGTCGCGCCGGCGAGGCCGTGGTCCTCGAGCATCACGATCAGGCCGCCCTGACAGGCCTGGTCGATACCGGCCTCGATCCGCTGCGCGTTGATCGCTTCCCGGACCCGCCGGTAGTTGGCGACCTGCAGGGCGGTGGCCGACTCACCCGCCCGCGCGACCAGGCCCAGCTCGGCGAGCCCCTCCAGCGCCTGGCGCTGCGCCGGATCGGCGCCCTGGAAGTTCTGCACCAGGGCCTTGCCGACGCCGCGGATCTGGTTCTCGCCGCGGCCCATGACCGGCGGAGTCGTCAGCGTCCGCGGGTCGGCCGCCGGCTCCGCGTCACCGCGCAGCAGCACCCGGCCGTTCGGATCGAGCTTCGGCGTCTTGCCGTCGTCCTCCCAGCAGATCGCGTTCCGGTCCGCGCGGCCGCCGGCCCGGAGCAGGTCGTTCTCCGCGACCCGCATCAGGGCCCGCGCCTCGCCCTTCTCGACGATCGGCTTCGCCTTGGCATCGCCGATCTTGCGCAGCGACGCGCGGACGTTGAAACCGAGCAGCACGCCTTGTGTCGGGCCCTTGTTGCGGTGCACGGCCGGGGTGATCGTGGTCATGCTGACGGACTGCCCACCGGAGCGGGACACATTGCGGCCGGCCGACCCGCTGACGGCCTTGACACCGACCGACCCGGTGCCGGTGACCGACGTGCCGTAGGTCTGGCTCGCGCCGACACCGGCGAAGTCGACGAGGACCTCTTCCTGCCACATCTCCGAGCTGGACTCACCGACCAGCTCCGCCGTGCCCCAGACCGGCTCGAGCTCGTAGGTGAGTTCGTACTCCGAGTCGCCGCCGGTGGGGATCGGCCGGGTGATTCCGCCCGGCCGGCTCAGCTCGCGCATCAGCCGGTACGGATCGTTCACCATCAGGCCGGCGATGTGGTCGTACGAGACCCGGTCCAGGTCGCCGTACTGCTGCTGGGCCCTGCGTACCAGGCGATCCGTGACGTCCTGCAGCCCGGTGATGCTGGTGACCGCGTGCCGCGGGAACTCGCCGGTGACGTCCTTGCCGTGGCCGATCCCGGCGAGCGTGACGGTGTCGGTCGGAGCCTGCACGGTGTACGCGCTGGACACCCATGTCTGCTGCGTGCCGGCGTCGATGGTCTCGACCGCCGACCAGGGCTCGGTGGGGGAGTCGCGGACCTGGACCTCCCACTCGCCCTCCCACTCGTAGAGGATCGACTCGCCGCGGTTGTCGTCGACCCAGGCCGAGCCCGGACTGTAGGCCCGGGCTTCGGACTTCTCGGCCAGGGACTGCCCGGTCGACACCTCGACCTTGGCCGTGCCGACCTGCGACGCACCGGGCACGGCCAGGTCCATCAGCGGCCCCAGGTTCACGCCGACGTTGACGCTCGTCGAGTGCGTGTCCGTCGTGCCGACGCTGGTGCCGGTCTCGCCGATGGTGCCCGCCATCTGCTCGGCCAGCTGGAAGTCGATCCGGTCCTTCTCGGTGATGCCGCCCTTGCGGCGGAGCACCACCCGCAGCTGGCGAGTGTCGTCGACCGTGGTGTCCGCAGGGTTCGGGACCTTGATGACCACGCCCTCGGTGAACACCCGCCGGTACTCCGCAGCGCTGAGCGGTTCGGGGGAGCCGGCCGGCAACCGGGTGCCGTTGCCGGTCCGGGCGAGGATCTGGTTGATGCCGTCGATCGGCAGCCGGTGACCGTCGCCTTCCGGAACGCCGGTCATCAGCAGGTGCTGGGCCGGTAGCGCCCGGTCGAGGCTGCCTCGGTACACCGTCACCTGGTGCTGCGCGGCCGCCGCGAGCTCGGCCGTCCGGGCCTGCGAGCCGTTCCCGTCGATCTCGGTGAGCAGGCTCTGATAGCCGGCCAGCGCCTCCCGGGCGTCGGCGGCGGCCTGCTCGTAGGCGCCGGCGATCTCGGTGTGCCGAGCGGCCTTGTTCCGCTCGTCCGTGGCCGTGTCCCGCAGCTGCCGGGCACGGTCCGGCGCGCCCTGGTCGCGGGCCCGGTCCTCGGCGGCGGCCTCGGTCTCCTTCGCCGCCGCCTTGCCGGTCGCGGCCGTGGAGGTGTCCCGCTTGCGGGCCGCCTTCGCGTCGAGATCCGCAACCGCGGTCCGGAGCGTCTCGATCTGGGCGACGACCTGGATGCGCAGATGCGCGGGTGTGTTCCGGGCTGGTTTCGCCTCGGCGTCGGCGCGCGCGGCGGCCCGGCCGATCTCGGCCGCGTCGGGGGTGACGACCGCACGGGCGGTCCAGGGCAGCGCCGGCTCGGCACCGCCGTGCCGGCGGATCGTCCGGGCGAGGCCCTCGATGTCGCGCTGGAGGTCGTCGACGCTCCGCGGGCCACTGGGACGTCCGTTCGCCAGCGTCTCGGAGCGCGCCTCGTGCCAGTCGCGGACCAGGCCCTGGAAGGCGGCCTCGTCGGCATGCAGCCGCCGGTCGCGGCGCTCGCGGCTGAAGACGGACCGCAGCCGGCCGAGGACTCCACGGGACGCACCGGCCTCCGCGGCGGCCAGCTCCTGCGTCATCAGCGTCAGCTGGTGGGTGTAGACGTAGCGGATCTGCTCGTCGCTGAGCCCGGGCGGGATCCGCAGGACGCTCGGGTCGTTCTCGGTCCCGGCGCGGATGACGCCTTGGCCCATCGCGCCCAGCGTGGTGTCGCCGATCTCGATCCGGAGCCGGTGCGGTACGTCGGAGACCCGCGTCCGCAGGATCGCCTGGTGCGAGCCGTGATCGACGGCCGGCTGGTCGGTGACGGCTCCGGACAGGGACTGCCGGTCCATACCGGCGAGCACGTTCAGCGCATGGGTCTCGGTCAGCTGCGGCTGCGAATCCGGACGGCTGCCGATCGACAGACCGGTGCCGCGGATCTGTGAGGTCCAGACGCGCCGCCCCTCCGCGCTCCGGTGGCGGCTGCCGACCTGGGCGCGACGGCGTCCGCGCCGCGTTACGGACGACGAACCGACGCCGAGAAGCTCCGCCTCGCGGTTGATCGCCGCCGAGGCGGACACGATCGCCGAGACGTCGTAGCTGTTCGGCGGCGCTGTCAGCCGATCGAGGCGGGCCGCCGACTCCGGGTCGTCCGGCGCCGCGGCGCTGAGCGCGACACGCTGCAAGGCGTCGGCCTCGGCTCGCCGGGACTGCTCCAACCCGGGCACCCGCAGGTAGCGGTCGAGCGCGTCGACGGCACCGCGGGCAGGCAGTTCGCCGCGTGCCAGGGCCACTTCGCTACCGACAGCCGTGACGGCCTCGGCCAGCAGCCGGTCGTCGCTGATCCGGTCCGCGGCCCGCCGGGCGAGCAGTTCCTCGATCGCGCGCATCGCGCGCGCGGACAGCAGATCGTCGCGGGTGGTCAACCGGACCCGCCCGTCCCGCAGCGGCACCGCCGACGGGTGCAGGATCCCGAGCGCGTTTCCGGCGGCCCACTGAGCCCGGGCCGTCGGATCTGTGGCGGACAACGTCGGTGTGGTCAGCCGAATCACCCCTCCCGTAGGGGACCTGGTGCTCACCAGTTGTCACCAGGACCCTCTGGTTCCGGAATTTAGCAAACAAACGGTTACTCGCCAGCTACTCAATCCACCCGAACTGTTAACGATTTACGCCGGACCGTCCACCTAGGATCGGAGACATGTGGGAGAAGTTCGGTGACTCTGATTGGAACATCCCCCAGGCTCGCAGCACGGTCGCGCAGTTGCGGCACCATGCCGGCGACGGCCGGGAGTACGACGGCATCGAACTGTTCCTCGCGCTCTGCGAGTACCTCGACCTGCTGCACGGCAAGCACGGGTTCGACTACCTCTACACCGGTGCAGAACAAGCAGCCCTCGCCGCCGCGGTCCAGCGGATCCGCGGGCCGCGGATCGAACCGGACCCGGATTCGGACCGGCTCGTGCAGCCGGTGAACGCGGCCGTCACGCTCGACGACGGGCGGGACCTCGTGGTCTGGCTGGAGGGACGGCCGGGATGGGAGCGTCAGGTCGGACTGTGCCTGCGCGCGATGTATGTCTATCTAGACCAGTTGTACGGCGGACCGGGCACCTTCAACCAGCTGCTCCGGCCCGACGAGTTGGAGCAGATCGCGGCCCGGTAACGGCGGCGGCCTGCTGGCGCGAGTGGCACCTCGCTGCCATTACGGTAGGCGCGTGAGTCTCTCGTCCTCCACGCGTACCTCCTCCCAAGGCGCCCGGGCAGCGGGCCGATCGACGGGTGGCGCGGCGACCCGCCTCCCCGGCAGCCGGGAACGGCGCCCCGCCCTGGCCGCGCTCGCGGTGATCCTGATCCTGCTCGGCGCGGCCGGCTCCGCACTGATCGCGGTGAACAGCGGCAACCGCTCGGACTTCGTCGCGGTCGCCGACACGCTCCCGCCTGGCCACAAGCTCGAGCCCAAGGACTTCTCCCGCGGCGACCTGGCCGGTGCCACCGGCGGGCTGATCCCGTGGTCGGAGGCGAACAAGTACCTCGGCCGGTACACGAAGACCTGGCTGTACAAGGACCAGTTCGTCACGCCGGAAAGCCTGACCGCCGAGGGTGAGCAGCCGATCCCGGCCGGCGGTGCGCTGGTCGGTGTCACCCTCGAGGCCGGGCGCGCGCCGTCGGACGGCCTCCTCGTCGGCGATGTCGTCAAGGTCATCCGGATCCCGTCGGCCAACCAGGAGGGTGCCGCGGTCCCGCTCGTCAACGCGGCCAAGGTGACCTCGACGGCCGGTGCGATCACCGACAGCAAGACGAGCGCGAACAGCTCCCTGAACGTGACGATCCTGATCCCGGCCGACGACATCACGACGGTTGCCGCGGCGGCCGCCGCCAAGACCCTGGTCCTGGTGAAGCTGGCGCCGGGTACCCGGCCGGACGTCGAACGTAACGGGGCCAACTGATGGCACTGGTGGCACTGGCGAGCGCGAAAGGCTCGCCCGGCGTGACCACGGCAAGTCTGGTCTTCGGGGCACTCTGGCCGCGGCAGGTGCTGCTGGCCGAGTGCGACCCGGCCGGCAGCGACGTGGCGATCCGGATGACCGGCCCGGCCGGCGCCGCGCTCAACTCCGACCGCGGCCTGGTCAGTCTGGCCGCGGCGAGCCGCAAGGGGCTGGGGGACGAGGTCATCCTCGCGCACAGCCAGCAGCTCGACGGCGGTCTCGACGTACTGCTCGGCGTGCGCTCGCCCGAGCAGGTGGGCGGTATGGGGGGCCTGTGGCACCCGCTCGGCATTTCTTTCAACCAGATGCAGCACGGCGACGTCCTGGCCGACTGCGGGCGGATCGGTGCGTCGTCGCCGCAGCTGCCGGTCATCCAGTCCGCGCGCCTCGTCGTCATGGTGTGCAGCGCGACCGGCTCGTCGGTGGCGCACCTGCGGGAGCGGCTGTCGACGCTGGTGCACCACGTCGACGCGCAGCTCGGCGTGGTTGTCGTGGCCGACCCGAAGCAGCGCGACGGCGTGAAGCAGGTCTGGTCCGTGCTGGACGCGATGTCCCTGCCGGTCCGGCACCGCTGGCACCTGGCGTACGACCAGGCCGGTGCGGCGTTCTTCGACGGACGCGGCCACGGCCGGCTCGACAAGACCCAGCTGATCCGGTCCGCGACCGCGATCACCGCCGAGATGGCGTCGCTGGTGTCCGCGCCGCCGCCGCAGGACTTCGACATGGCCAACGCCGCGTTCCCGCCGGGTGATTACCGGTGAGCGCTGATCAGGAGCTGGTCCGCAAACTGCGCGTCCAGGTCGCCGAGCGGCTGAACGAGCAGCGCCGCCGCGACCAGGTGAACGGCGTACCTCCGATGAGCGCGGAGGACGAGCGGGAGTACGCGCGGTCGCTGATCGTCCAGGTGCTCGAGGACTACGCGCGGTACGAGCTGGCCGAGGGCCGGACGCCGCCGACCCCGGACGACGACGCGCAGATCGCCGGCGCGATCCACTCGGCGCTGTTCGGCGTCGGCCGGCTGCAGCCGCTGATCGACGACCCCGAGGTCGAGAACATCGACATCAACGGCTGCGACCAGGTCTTCGTGCAGTACGGCGACGGCCGCGAGGAGACCCCGGGGCCGGTGGCCGAGAGCGACGACGAACTGGTCGAGCTGATCCAGGTGCTGGCGGCGCACGCCGGCCTGACCAGCCGCCCGTTCGACTCGGCGAACCCGCAGCTGGACCTGCGGCTGCCGGACGGGTCCCGCCTGTCGGCGGTGATGGGGGTGACGTCGCGGCCCGCGGTCTCGATCCGGCGGGCCCGGCTGGGCAAGGTGTTCCTGAAGGACCTGGTCGCCAACGGCACGCTGACCGACGACGTCGGCTCGTTCCTGCGCGCGGCGGTCGCGGCGCGCAAGAACATCATGATCGCCGGCGCGACGAACTCCGGGAAGACGACGCTGCTGCGCGCGCTGGCCAACGAGATCCAGCCGCACGAGCGGCTGATCACCGTCGAGCGCTCGCTCGAGCTCGGCCTCGGCGAGTTCAAGGACCTGCACCCGAACGTGGTCGCGTTCGAGGAGCGGCTGCCGAACTCCGAGGGCGTCGGCATGGTCAGCATGGCCGACCTGGTCCGCCGGTCGCTGCGGATGAACCCGTCCCGCGTCATCGTCGGTGAGGTGCTCGGCGACGAGATCGTCACGATGCTGAACGCGATGAGCCAGGGCAACGACGGCTCGCTGTCGACGATCCACTCGAACAGCTCGATGGAGGTGTTCAACCGGATCAGCACCTACGCGATCCAGGCGATGGAGCGGCTGCCGATGGACGCCACCCAGATGCTGATCGCCGGAGCGCTCGACTTCGTCGTGTTCGTCCGCAAGCACAACGACTACTCCCGCGGCGGCGGCCTGAGCCGGTACGTCGAGAGCATCCGGGAGGTCACCGGCTGGGACGGCCGGGTGCTGTCCGGCGAGGTGTTCGCCCCGGGACCGGACGGCCGCGCCGCGGCGCACGCGCCGATCGCCTGCATGGACGAGCTCGAGCACTTCGGGTACCAGCCGCTCGTCCACGGAACGTGGGCGTGAGGCCATGAGCGACAGAACTCTGGGGGCGCTGCTGTGCGGCGCGGTGGTCGGCGGCGCGGTGATGCTGCTGATCGTCGCGATCCGCGGCACCGAGCCCAAGGACGAGACCCCGTCGCTGTTCCGCAACCGCGGCGCCGACCATCGCAAGAACATGATCCGGCTCGGCGCCGCCCTCGCGATCGGCCTGCTCGTACTCGTCGTCACCCGCTGGCTCGTGCTCGCGGTCGCGCTCGGCCTACTGGCCGGGATGGCGGACCGGTTCTTCGGCGGCACCGGTGAGGAGCGCCGGGCGATCGACCGGCTGGACGCGCTCGCCACCTGGACCGAGGCGCTGCGCGACACCATCGCCGGCGCGGTCGGTCTGGAGCAGGCGATCCCGGCCACCGCGGTGAACGCCGCACCGGCGATCAAGCCCAGCCTGAACCTCCTGGTCGACCGGCTGCGGATCCGCGAACCGTTGCCGTCGGCCCTGATGCGGTTCGCCGACGACCTGGACGACCCGTCTGCCGACCTGATCGTCGCCGC
Source organism: Kribbella sp. NPDC051936 (assembly GCF_040680955.1). Taxonomy (NCBI): domain Bacteria; kingdom Bacillati; phylum Actinomycetota; class Actinomycetes; order Propionibacteriales; family Kribbellaceae; genus Kribbella; species Kribbella sp. NPDC051936. Next base: position 642,525 of record NZ_JBFAXS010000004.1, read on the forward strand.
GCTGGTGCTGAACGCCCGGCTGCGCGGTCCCGGTCTGCGCGAGGTGCTCAGCGCGCTGGCGGACTCGGCCCGCGAGGAACTCGACGTACGGCGGAAGGTCGCGGCGGAGCGGCGGTCGACCCGGCGCAGCGTCCAGGTGGTGGTCGCGATCACGCTGGCGATGGCCGCCGGCCTGGTGTTGTTCAACCCGACGTACATGGCGCCGTACCGGAGCTTCGTCGGGCAGGTCGTGCTCGCGGTCGTGATCGGCCTGTACGCGCTCGGCCTGCTGTGGCTGCGGCGGCTGGCGAAGATCGAGGTGCCGGAGCGGTTCCTGATCGGCGTCGTCGACGACCGGACGAACCGTCCGGGCGGCGAACGGATGGAAACGGTGAGCGGATGACCTGGGCCTTCATCACCGGCGGGATCGCCGGACTCGGCGTGTACGTGCTGATCCGGATGTTCATCAAGCCGCGCGCCAACGTGCTGTCCACGATCGCCCGGATCGACGCGGGCCGCGGCGGTTACGCCGGCGGAGCCACCACCAGCGCGGCCGGCGAGCGGGTGCTCGGCGGTGTGGACCGCGCGCGCGAGACGCTCGGCCGCCGGCTGGAGGCCGAGGCGAACGCGCGCGGCTGGGCGTTCGGCAAGCTCCGCCGCGACCTGGCGGTGATGAACCGGCCGTTCGCCGCGATGCTCGCCACCAAGGTGTTCTTCGCGCTCGGCGCGATGGTCTTCATCCCGATCGTGCTGTTCCTGTTCTCCGCGATCGGGATCTCGGCGCCCGGTGCGGCGCCGGCGATCGTCACGCTGGCCTTCATGGCGCTCGCGTTCTTCCTGCCCGACCTGGCGCTGCGCCAGGAGGCCGAGACGCGGCGCCGCGACTTCCGGCACGTGGTCGGCAGCTTCCTGGACCTGGTCGCGATGAACCTCGCCGGCGGCCGCGGCCTGCCCGAGGCGCTGATGACCGCGTCCACGATCGGCGAGCACTGGGCGATGGCCCGGATCCGGCAGGCGCTGGCGAACGCCCGGCTGATCGGCATCACGCCCTGGGACGCGATGGCCCGGCTGGGCGAGGACCTCGGCGTCGAGGAACTGCGCGACCTGGCCTCGGCGCTGGCGCTGGCCGGTGACGAGGGCGCGAAGATCCGCTCGTCGCTGCTCGCCCGGGCGGCGTCGCTGCGGCGCAAGGAGCTGGCCGACGTGGAGGGCAAGGCGGGTGAGCGTTCGCAGTCGATGCTGGTCGCGCAGCTCGTCATGATCGCGGCGTTCTTCCTGTTCCTGGCCTTCCCGGCCGGCGTGGCCATTCTCGGAAGTTAGGCCGAACAGTGATCTGGACAAAGGATCCGTTGGAAGGGTTTGTCCGTCGAACCCGGCATACTGAGGCCTGCTTCGGCCTCACGATCTGGAAGGCATGCGAATGACCTCGGAGTTGATGTTCTGGCGGACGATGGCCGGCTACGCGCTGGCGCGGGCGAAGACCCAGCGCGCCCGGGCGAAGCAGGGACAGACCGAGTTGGGCGCGTCCGCACTGGAGTGGGCGATCATCTCGGGCATCCTGGTCGTCGCCGCGCTCGCGATCGGTGTCGTGGTGAAGCGCGTCATCGACAAGCACACCGCCGATATCGACAAGGGCTGACGGACACCGATGCGGGTGGGGTGGAAGCGCGTTCGGCGGAGACGGTCGGAGCGGGGTGTCAGCACGCTCGAGCTGGCCATCCTCGCGCCGGCGATCCTCGCGCTGATCTTCGTCTCCATCCAGACCGCCCTGTGGCTGTACGGGCGGTCCGTCGCTCTCAACGCGGCGCAGGAGGGCGTCTCCCGGCTGCGGCTGGTGCAGCCGCCGGTCTACACCACGGCCGTGGGGGAGAAGGTGCGGGCGGACATCCAGTCCTATGCGCAGCAGCTCGGCGGTACGACGCTGCAGAACGCGAACGTCCCGTTCCCGGCGTACAACAATCCCGAAGGCACGGTCTCGTTCACGGTCACCGGCGACACCGTGTCGCTGGTGCCCGGCCTGACGCTGAAGGTGAGCCGGACCGCCTCCGGCCCGATCGAGCAGTTCGACGCCGACAAGTGAGGATGCGAATGCTGGGGGTTCGCCGGTTACTTGCCCGGCGCGGTGAGCGCGGCACGATGGCGCTGGAGATGGTGATCCTGGCGCCTGTGCTGCTGGCGCTGTTCATGTTCCTGCTCGCCTGCGGGCGGTACTTCCAGACGTCCTCGCTGTTGGAGAGCGCGGCCCGCGACGGTGCCCGCGGTGCCAGTCAAGCGCGGTCGCTGCAGGAGGCTCAGGGGCGCGTCGACCAGGCCGTCACGGCGGCGATGAGCCAGGCGGTGGAGTCCTGCAAGCAGTCCGCCTCGGGTTCGATCACGACCGGGTTCACGGCCGGTTCGCCGCTGTCGGTCGAGGTCACCTGCACGATCAACTACCGCGACCTCGGGCTGCTGGGCCTCGGTGGCGACACCAAGATCACCAAGCGCTTCACGTCCTCGCTCGACCCGTACCGGGGGGTGCGCGGTGACGGCTCGTAAGTTCGTGGACTTCTTCCGGATCGATGCCCGGCGCAACCACCGGCGCATCCCGCGCGGTGCGCTGAGCCCCGCGGTCGCGATCCTCGCGGTGATGATCTTCACCCTGGCCGGACTCGTCATCGACGGCGGCCGCCAGCTCGGCGCCCGCTCCCGGGCGATCGGCTACGCCCAGGAAGCCGCCCGCGTCGGCGCCGCCGCCATCCAGCTGAACGTCGCCGAGGCCAAGATCGACACCACCAAGGCAGCCGCCGCGATCACCGAGTTCTGCGGCCAGGTCCGCTCCAACGACCCCGCGGTCACCGCCTGCCGCCCCACCACCCTGACCGACAAAGAGGTCGACATCCAGGTCGACATCGCCAACAAAACAACGTTCCTCGGCCTCGTCGGCAAACAATCCCTCAAAGCCACCGGCACCGGCCAGGCCCACGCCGAACAAGGCATCACCAAGGCCGACGACAGCCCGACCATCCCCCCGATCGTGGTGAACTCGACCCCTGAGGATCCCGGCGGCCCGATCACGACCGCCCAGCCACCGACGATCGACCTGCCGTGCCCGACCTGGACCATCGGCTCACCGACCCCGATCTGGACGCTGTCCCCGTTCCCGTTCCCAGCGACCTGCACGCCGAGCGTGACGCCGACGCCGGACCCCTCCGGGACCCCGCCGACCGACAGCCCGTCAAGCCCCACGAGCTCGCCGGCGAGCGGGCGCTAGACCCCGGAGGAATCTGTTCGTGCGTAGGTTTGCCCTCCCGGCCGTCGCGCTGACGGCGGCCCTGCTGCTGAGTGCCTGCGGCAAGGACGCCAACGACGGCGGCCGTCCGGTCCCGGTAGGCGGCGACTCCGGTACGACGACGACCTCCAGCACCCCGTCCGAGGAACCTTCGTCGGAGCCGACCGAAACCACCACCGTCCCGACGCAGCCGGCAACGACGGCCAAACCGACCGCGAAGCAGGTCATCATCCAGCCGGGGAACTTCGCGTCCAACCCCGCCGTCCAAGGCCTCGTGACCAGCTACCCGCTCTACTTCCAGGCCCTGGTGTCGAGAGACGACACGATCCTGCGGAAGAAGTTCCCGTCGTTCTTCTACTCGGACGTGTCGCAGGGCATCGCCGATGCCAAGCGCAACGGATGGATCATGAAACCGCCGGGCAGCGTGGTCGTGGTCGGCGCGCGCAGCACCGCTGACGGAACTGTCGCCGTGCAGACGTGCCGCTCGCAGACCACGCAGTACTGGGATCCGAAGGGCAAGCGCTGGACCGTGGTGACCCCGAAGGGGTCGCCGGAGGTGATCGAAATGATCAAGACCGGCATCGGCTGGCTGCCCTATCGGCTGGCCACCAGCAAGGGCGTCAACTGCGGATCCGTGCGGTACCCGGCCTAGATCAGAATGCGGGAATTCACATTCCGAATAGGTGACGGGGCACTGGGCAACGGGCATGATGCCCCTCGTCGAAGATAATCTGCGGGAAGACGAGTCTGGGGAGTGAGGATGTACAACCGAGTCGGCCGCACGCTGCTCGTCCTGAGCGCTGTCCTTGGCTTGTTCACCGCCGGCCTACCCGTTCCAGCCTCCGCGGAGACCATTCAGTCGGGCACGTCCGTCTGCCGGATGTATGTGAACTCGCGGGGATTCGGTGCGTATTGCAGCAATGGCTCGCCCTACGTGGGTGGCGGTGACCCACCGCCCACTTGGCGCGAACGGCTCGGGGGCAAGCCCTTCATTCCGTGCCGGGACTTCGAGATCCCGGACGGCGTACACCTCCCGCAGGCGCCGGACGGCAAGAAGTGGGTGCTCCGGGTCACGATCACGGACTACGACCTGAACACCTACGACGGCGGTGACGACGCACACCTCGAGCGTGCCTACGTACCGGTCGGTCCGGTGGAAGAGGCGCAATGCCCGTTCCCGGCCTACATGAGTCCGTTCTGGTACTCGTTCAGGACGACCTATCCAACCCCGGCGCTGGTGGTCAAGCCGACGTTCACGCCGCGGGTCAATATCCCGGCCTTCTTCTCGTTGACCGCCGAGAGTTCGCGGGTACAGGCGAACGAGGACGACCCCGGCCGGTTCAGCGGATACATCGACCCGACGCACAACTTGACGATGCGCGCGCTGGTCACCGAGATGAAGGTCGATCCCGGCGACGGGTCCCAGGCCTTCGTTTGCAAGATGGGGACGACGCCGCTGGACGACCCGGACGGATACGACGAGACGCAGGATCCCGATCACCAGATCAGTACCTGCAAACACGTCTACCAGCGGTCCAGCGCGAGTCAGCCGGACGGCATGTACACGGTGAAGCTGACGATCACCTGGGACGTGTCGTACTGGGTCGGTAAGGACGCCGGCGGCTGGAAGTCGATCGGCACCGCGGACGTCAACGCTGTGCAGCGGCTGCCTGTGCAGGAAGTTCAGGCTATTGGTGGCTGATGTGGTGGCTGATGGTGGGGGTGTGGAGGCGTGATGGTTAGGACGAACGAGCCTGTGCAGGCGGCGCGGTTGCCGCAGCGGCGGTCGGGGAGTCCGGGCGCGGACCGGCTGAAGGGCTTCGTCGCGCTGCTTGCGATCCTGGCGATCGTCGGCGGTGTGCCGTACGTGCTGCTGCGCTTCTTCGGTACGCCGTGGCCGGACACGATGCCCAGCAAGAGCATGCTGTTCAGCGAGCTGAGCGTCGAGACCGTGCTGGGCATCATCGCGTTCTTCATCTGGATCGCGTGGCTGCACTTCGTGGTCTGCCTGGTCGCGGAGGCGGTCGCGGAGATCCGCGGCCTCGGTCTCTCGCCGCGGGTCCCGCTCGGCGGCGGCTCGCAGGTGCTGGCCCGCCGGCTGATCGGCACCGTCGTACTGATCGCCGCGGGTGCGGGTGTCAGCCTGCCGGTCGCGAGCGCGGTCACCACGAGCGGCCCGGCCGCGCCGACGTCCGTGAGTGTGCAGCACGAGTCCTCGGGGTCGCAGTTCCGGCAGACCGAGGCGGCGAGCACGGTCCTCAGCGGCAGCAGCCAGCATTCGAAGACGAGCGTCGGCGTCCGGACGAACAACGACCACAAGGGCCAGGTCGTCAAGTACACCGAGGTCCGCCCGCCGTCGGGACGCAACTACGACTGCCTGTGGGACATCGCCGAGCGCTACCTGGGCGAGGGCCGTCGGTACAAGGAGATCTACGACCTCAACAAGAACAAGCTGCAGCCCGACGGCCGCCGGCTGACGAACCCGGACCTGATCCTGCCGGGCTGGCAGGTGCGGCTGCCCGCGGACGCCAAGGGCCCGGGGGTGCACACGGTCCGCGTGAGCATCGGCGACCACACCAAGTCGACGGTCAGCACCAAGACGACCAAGTCGACCACCGAGACCAGGACCGCGGTCAAGCCGAAGGTCACGGTCGAGAACAAGACCGAGACCAGGACGACGCCCGAGACGAAGACGACCGGTCCGGGACGTTTCTCCGAGCAAGGGATGGAGAAGCCGTCGTCGATCGGGATCGGCAGCGCGAAGAACGACCCGGGCGCGAAGAACGTCAAGCCGGGGGAGCCGAGCGTCACCGTCGAGCCGCACGCTCCAGGCGCCGGCCAGTCCGAGCACGGCGAACCGGCCGCCGGTGGCACCCGCGTCCCGGAGGCGACTCCGGTCGCGACCGACGACGGCATCAGCCTGCAGGAAGCCGGGATGTACGGGTTCGGCGCGACGCTGCTCGCGGCCGGTCTGGCGCTGGCGCTCAAGCGCCGCCGCGGCTGGGCGCAGGGCCCCGGCCCGAAGGCTGCCGGTCACCGGCAGACCGAGGTCGGCCTGCGGCTGGCGTCGGACGTGCCGACCGCCCAGTTCGTGGACAACTCGCTGCGCAAGCTGGGTGCGGACATGACCCAGCTGCAGCGACCGATGCCGAAGGTCGTCGCCGCGCTGGTGACCGACCGGGCGCTCACTCTCGTCCTCGACCCGTACGGCGCGCAGCCCGAGCCCCCCGGCCCCTGGCAGGCGATTGCCGACGGCACCCGGTGGACGCTGCGCCGCGGCTACGGCCCGACCGGTGAGGTCAACGCGCCGGCGCCGTACCCGACGCTGGTGACGGTCGGGCAGAACGCCGACGGCGCCACGGTGCTGGTCGACCTCGACGCGGCGAACGGGATCGTCGCGTTCGGCGGCGTGAACAACGCCTCCCGCGACGTGGTCGGTTCGCTCGCCGTCGAGCTCGCGACGAACCTGTGGTCCGAGGGCGCGCACATCAGCATGGTCGGGTTCGGTGACGACCTGTCGTCGCTGGCGCCGGCGCGGCTCAGCTACTGGGTCCGCCTCGACGACGCGATGGGCGAGGTCGTCCGGCGCACCGAGGCGCAGGTGCAGGCCTGCCAGCGCCGGGACGCCGGCTCGGTCGCCGAGGCCCGGATGACGCATCCGGACGCGGCGCTGTGGGGCCCGGAGGTCATCTTCCTGTCCGCGCCGCCGTCGCCGGAGGAGCAGGACCAGCTGAACCGGCTGGCCGCCGACACCAAGCGCAGCATCTCGGTGGCGGTGGTCGGCGACGTGCTGAACTCGCCGTGGCGGTTCGTCGTGGACGAGAAGAACCAGGCCGTCTGCCGGCTGCTCGGCCTCGAGGTGGACGCCCACAGTGTCAACCCGGAGCAGTTCGCCGACCTGGTCGCGCTGTTCGACGCGGCCGAGGCCGATGCGCGCGACAAGCGCCGCTCGGAGCAGGACATGCCGGCGTACGAGTTCTCCACCATGGATCTGAGCCGCCCGGCTCCGGTCGAGGTGGACCTGCTCGGACCGGTCGAGGTCGACGCCCGCGGGGTCATCGACGACGGCCGGGTCGCGCTGTCGACGGAGATCATCGCGTTCCTGGCCAGCCAGGACTACGGCGTCCACCCGAACGTGCTCGCGGGTGCGATCTGGCCGCGCGGCATCAGCCAGGAGTTGCGCGACGCCGCGCTGGAGCACACCCGGCGCTGGGTCGGTGTGGACGCGATGTACGCCGACGAGTCCGGCCGCTGGATGCTCAACCGCAGCGTCGTCCGGGTCGACTGGGACGTGTTCCGGACGCTCGCGAAGCAGGCGTCGATGATCGACGACCCGCGCGGCCCGCTGTCGACGGCGCTCAGCCTGGTGCACGGCCCCGCCTGGTCGAACCTGCCCGGCGGACGCTACTCGTGGCTCGCCGCGTCCGGCATCGAGCGCCGGATGGCGGAGGCCGTCGTCGACGCCGCACTGCGGCTCGCCGAGGCGTCGCTCAACCACAACGACGGCGCCATGGCCCGCACGGCCCTCCAGACCGGCCTGAGCTTCTCGCCGGCGTCGGAGGAACTATGGCGAGCCACCCTGCGCCTGGCCGCCCACTTCGGCACCACCGCCGACGTCACCAACGTGGCCGGCCAGATGTACGCCGCCCTCACCCGCCACGGCGGCCCCCGTGGCCCCGAGGCGGAAACCGACGCCCTGGTCGACGAACTGCTCCCGGGCTACCACCGCCCCGCCCAGGTCGCCTGAGACAGCAACACCAAAGAACCGCCCCGCACACGCAGTGCGGGGCGGTTCTTCGTTGCGGGTCAGAGGGTGGCAGCCGACCAGGTGTCGCAGGCGGTCATGTCGCCGGAGTCCATGCCCTTGGTGAACCAGCGCATGCGCTGTTCGGCGGTGCCGTGGCTGAAGCTTTCCGGGGTGACCTGGCCCTGGGTCTTCTGCTGGATGCGGTCGTCGCCGACCGAGGCGGCGGCATCCAGGCCGCGGGCGATGTCGTCCTCGCTCAGCTCGGTGATCAGCGGCTGGCCGCTGCTGTTCGGGACCGTGGTCGCGTGATTGGTCCAGATGCCGGCCAGGCAGTCGGCCTGGAGCTCGGAGCGGACCGAGTCGGACGCCGGGCCGTTGCGGGACTTGATCCGGTCGAGGATGCCGTACAGGTTCTGGATGTGGTGGCCGTACTCGTGGGCCACGACGTACGCCTCGGCGAACTCGCCGCCGCGCGCGCCCAGGTCGTTCTGCAGCGTCTGGAAGAACCCGATGTCCAGGTAGACCCGCTTGTCCGGCGGGCAGTAGAACGGGCCGACCGCGCTGGTCGCCGGGCCGCAGCCGGTGTTCACCGAGCCCTCGAAGACCCGCATCGGCGCTCGCGTGTACTTCTTGCCGCGGCGCGGGAGCTCCGCGGCCCAGAAGCTCTCGATCGAGTTCTGGTAGAAGACGAACCGGCAGTCCGAGTTCGACTGCAGGTCGCTGCCCTTCTTGCACGAGTCGAGGTTGCCCGCCGCCGTGTTCCGCGCCGCCGGTTCGTCGCTGCCACCTCCGCCTGGCAGGCCGCCGGACAGGAGCAGGATCACGACCAGCAGGATGATGCCGCCGATACCGCCGCCGACCGGGATCATCCCGCCCGGCAGGCCGCTGCGGCCGCCGCCACCACTACCGCGGGTGTCCTCGACGCCGCTGGTGTCGAGATCCGCGTCCGGATTGAATTTCATCCCACATACACTAGACCTCAGTGCGGGGGATTTCGGCGTGCCGTGACACCGCCGTATCGACCAGTTGCCGAGTGTAAGGACGCGCCCGAACCCCGATGATCACTGTCTCCCATCTCGAGGTTCGCGTCGGTGCCCGCCAACTGCTCGCGCCCGCGTCGTTCCGGGTCGGCCCCGGCGACAAGGTCGGTCTGGTCGGCCGCAACGGCGCCGGGAAGACCACCCTGACCAAGATCCTCGCCGGTGAGGGCCTGCCGGCCAGCGGCACCGTCACGTCCTCGGGCGAGATCGGCTACCTGCCGCAGGACCCGCGCACCGGCGACCTCGACGTCCTGGCCCGGGACCGGATCCTGTCCGCCCGCGGCCTGGACGAGGTCGTCCGGCGGATGCGCTCGGCCGAGAAGTCGATGGCCAGCGCGGACGAGAAGACCCGCGCCAAGGGCATGCGGCGGTACGAGCGCGCCGAGGCGGACCTGCATGCCGCCGGCGGGTACGCGGCCGAGTCCGAGGCGGCCCGGATCGCGGCGAACCTCGGCCTCCCGGACCGGGTGCTCGGCCAGCCGCTCTCGACCCTGTCGGGTGGTCAGCGCCGCCGCGTCGAGCTCGCCCGGATCCTGTTCGCGCAGGCCGAGACGCTGCTGCTCGACGAGCCGACCAACCACCTGGACGCCGACTCGATCATCTGGCTGCGCGACTTCCTGAAGTCGTACGCCGGTGGCGTGATCATGATCAGCCACGACGTGAACCTGCTCGAGGAGACCGTCACCCGGGTGTTCCACCTGGACGCGAACCGCGCCGAGATCGACGTCTACAACGTCGGCTGGAAGGCGTACCTGAGCCAGCGCGAGACCGACGAGCGCCGCCGCAAGCGCGAGCGGGCGAACGCGGAGAAGAAGGCGTCCCAGCTGGTCGACCAGGCGAACAAGATGCGCGCGAAGGCGACCAAGGCGACCGCCGCGCAGCAGATGCTGCGGCGCGCCGAGCAGCTGATGTCGTCGCTGGAGGAGGAGCGCCAGTCCGACCGGGTCGCGAAGATCGCGTTCCCGACGCCGGCGCCGTGCGGCAAGACGCCGCTGATGGCGCGTGAGCTGTCGAAGTCGTACGGCTCGCTGGAGATCTTCACCGACGTCGACCTGGCGATCGACAAGGGCTCGCGGGTGGTCGTGCTCGGCCTGAACGGCGCCGGCAAGACCACGCTGCTGCGGATCCTCGGCGGGATCGAGAAGGCCGATACCGGTGAGGTGATCGACGGCCACGGCCTCAAGCTCGGGTACTACGCCCAGGAGCACGAGACCCTGGACGTGAACCGCACGGTGCTGGAGAACATGAAGACCGCCGCCCCGGACCTGAACGAGACCCAGGCGCGCAGTGTGCTCGGCTCGTTCCTGTTCACCGGCGACGACGCGGACAAGCCGGCCAGGGTGCTGTCCGGCGGCGAGAAGACCCGCCTCGCCCTCGCCACGCTGGTCGTGTCCGCGGCGAACGTCCTGCTCCTCGACGAGCCGACCAACAACCTCGACCCGGCCTCCCGCGCCGAGGTGCTGAACGCGATCCGCTCGTACACGGGCGCGATCGTGCTGGTCACGCACGACGAGGGCGCCGTCGAGGCGCTCGAGCCCGAGCGTGTCGTGCTGCTCCCGGACGGCGTCGAGGACCTCTGGACGAACGAGTACGCCGACCTGATCTCGCTCGCCTGATTACTTCCGGGTAATATCCGCGCCATGACAGGTCTGCGGTTGACGGTGGACGGGCCGGTGGCCCGGGTGGTGCTGGATCGGCCTGAGGTGCGGAACGCGCAGACGCCGGCGATGTGGAGCGCGCTGGCCGACTTCGGTACGTCGTTGCCGGCCGAGGTGCGGGTCGTCGTCGTGTCGGGGGAGGGTCCGTCGTTCTCCGCCGGTCTCGACCGGCGGCTGATCATGGGCGAGAACGACCTCGGCGAGGAGCCGCTGCTCAACCTCGGCGCCAAGCCGACCGACGAGGTGCTCGAGCTGATCGCGCACTTCCAGTCCGGGTTCTCCTGGCTGCGCCGGCCGGAGATCGTCAGCATCGCCGCGGTGCAGGGGCATGCGGTCGGGGCCGGCTTCCAGCTCGCGCTGGCCTGCGACCTCCGGGTCGTCACGCCGGACGCGCGCTTCAGCATGCGCGAGCCGTCGCTCGGGCTGGTCCCGGACCTCGGCGGCACCAAGCCGCTCGTCGAGCTGATCGGCTACTCCCGGGCGCTGGAGATCTGCACGACCAGCCGCTGGGTCGAGGCCGCGGAGGCGAAGGAGCTCGGCCTCGCGAACATCGTCGTACCGGCCGACGAGCTGGAGGCGACGGTGAAGGACCTGTCCGACGCGCTGCTCGGGCCGTTGCCGGGAGCGATCCGCGAGACCAAGGCTTTGCTGCTCGATGCCGCGGACCGCTCGTACGACGACCAGCTCAGGTTCGAGCGGGAGGCCCAGGAGCGCCGGTTGAAGGAACTCCTGGCCGCCTTCGGTTAGTGCCAGTTGCTGACCGGCACGTCGTTCGGCGCCGGGTCGCCCTTGCCGGTCTCGACGTACTGCTTGAGGCTCATCAGGAACGTCGCCCACTTCGTGCTGCAGTGGTACATGAAGTCGACCGGCTCCCGCCAACCCTCGTGCTTGAACAGGACGACCGCGTACTCGTCGGCCTGGGAGAGCCGGAAGCTGACGTGCGTGCCGATCCACTCCTCCGGTCCGCCGACGACCTCCCAGCGGACCAGGTCCGGCGCGGTCTCCAGGATCTTCATGTCGAACCCGTCGCCGCCCGCGCTGGCGAAGCGGAACTCGATGACGCCGTCGGGGTCGCCCTTGGTGTCCTCGGTCCACCAGCCGGCCAAGCCGTCGATGGTGGTGAGAGCCGTGTGGACGTCCTTCATCGGCGCAATGACGCCGACCCTGTGCAGGATGTCGCTCATGATTGTTCCTTTCGTTTTTCGATTGACTCGGCGATGCGCTTGATCCGCTGCAGCCGCCGGTCCCAGGCGTCGGTGACGTCGGTGAGTTGGTTGATCGCGCGGGCGAGTTGCACCTCGTCCACGGTGTAGCGGCGTTCGCGCCCGGACGGCGTGGAGTGCACGAGTCCGGCCCGGTCGAGAACGCCGAGGTGTTTCGCGACCGCCTGCCGGGTGACCGGCAGCTTGTCGCTGAGACTGGTCGCCGTGCCGCCGCCGTCGGCCAGCAGCAGGTCGAGCATCCGCCGCCGGGTCGGGTCGCCGATCGCCGACCAGAGCTCGTCGTCGATCACGACCGCTGCGCCAGCCTTCCGGCGTACGGCGCGATCCGGGGGAGGAAGTAGTCCCAGCCGCTGGTGTGGTCCTCGAGCACCGCGTCGGACTTGGCGGCTTCGTCGTACCCGGTCTCGGCGAACCGGAGCAGGGTGCCGCCGTCGACCGGGACGAGATCGAACGTCACCAGCACCGAGTTCTCCGCGGTGGCGACCTCGCCGTCGTAGTCCCAGCGGAACGTGAACCGGCGCGGCGGCTCGGCCTCGATCACCGTCACCGGCACCGTCATCATGCCGTCGTCCTGCTTGAAGCCGATGGTCCCGGTCGCGCCCGGTACGGCGTCGAGCTCGGCCTCGTCCGGCCACCACTCGCGCAGGTGCTCGGGCGAGCTGACCACCTCGTACACCACCTCCGGCGCGGCCGCGATCCGGATCTCCCGCTCGATGCTCCTGCTCATTACCCTCATCCTTTCGCAACCTTTGGTTGCTCATGACTGTAGACCATCGCCGCCGAGATGCGCAACCAAAAGTTGCGGGAAGTGTGCGCGGGCACCGGATGTTGAGAAGATCAGGCGAAAGGGAGGCCGGATGTCGGGAATGATGCGCCCCGGAATGGGTGCGATGGGCTGGCGGCGCCAGGACACCTCGGTGCTGGAGCAGAAGCTGGCCAAGGGCACGCTGCGGCGGATCGTCCGGTTCGCCAAGCCGTACCGCTGGCACATCACGGCGTTCCTGCTGCTGGTGATCGTCTCGGCGTTCCTGGTGATCGCGTCGCCGCTGCTGTTCAAGAAGATCGTCGACGACGGCATCTCCAAGGGGAACGCCGGCCTGGTCACCGCGCTCGCGCTGATCGTCGCGTTGCTCGCGGTCGTGGAGGCAGTCCTCGGCCTGGTGCAGCGCTGGTTCTCGGCGCGGATCGGTGAAGGGCTGATCTTCGACCTGCGGACCAGGGTGTTCGCGCACGTGCAGCGGATGCCGGTCGCATTCTTCACCCGGACCCAGACCGGCGCGCTGGTCTCGCGGCTCAACAACGACGTGATCGGTGCCCAGCAGGCCTTCACCTCGACGCTGTCCGGCGTGGTCTCGAACGTCATCAGCCTGATCCTGGTTGTCGGCGCGATGCTGGCGCTGAGCTGGCAGTTGACCGTCGTCGCGATCCTGATGCTGCCGATCTTCCTGATCCCGGCGCGCGTGCTGGGCCGGCGGCTCGCCGCGATGACCCGGGAACAGATGCAACTGAACGCCGAGATGTCGACCGCGATGACCGAGCGGTTCAGTGTCGGCGGCGCGCTGCTGGTCACGCTGTTCGGCCGGCCGTCGATCGAGAACGCCGACTTCGGCGAGCGAGCCGGCCGGGTCCGCGACCTGGGGATCCGGATCGCGATGCTCGGCCGCGTGTTCTTCACCGCGCTGACCCTGGTCGCCGCGCTGGCGACCGCCCTGGTGTACGGCGTGGGCGGCAACCTGGCCGTCCGCGAGACGCTGACGATCGGCACCCTGCTCGCGCTCGTCGCGCTGCTCGGCCGGCTGTACGGTCCGCTGACCGCGCTCTCCAACGTCCGCGTCGACGTGATGACCGCGCTGGTGTCGTTCGAGCGGGTCTTCGAGGTGCTCGACCTCGAGCCGATGATCAAGGACGCACCGGACGCCGACGATCTCCCGGGTGACGCGGCGAGTGTCGAGTTCGAGCATGTCGCGTTCTCGTACCCGACGGCGGAGCAGGTGTCACTGGCGAGCCTGGAGTCCGTCGCGGTCCTCGACAAGCGCGTCTCCGCGCAGGTCCTCGGCGATGTCAGCTTCGTGGTCCAGCCCGGCCAGATGGTCGCCCTCGTGGGGCCGTCGGGCGCCGGCAAGACCACGATCACGAACCTGGTCGCCCGGCTGTACGACGTGAGCGGGGGAGCGGTCCGCGTCGGCGGCCGCGACGTACGGGACGTCACGCTGCAGTCCCTGCACGACACCATCGGGTACGTCACGCAGGACGCGCACATGTTCCACGACACGATCCGCGCCAACCTGGTCTACGCGAAGCCGGGCGCCACCGAGGACGAGATGATCGCCGCGCTCCGGGCCGCGCAGATCTGGGACCTGGTCGCGGCGCTGCCGGACGGGCTGGACACCGTCGTCGGCGACCGCGGCCACCGGTTGTCCGGTGGTGAGCGGCAACGGCTCGCGATCGCCCGGTTGTTGCTGAAGGCGCCGAAGATCGTCGTGCTCGACGAGGCGACCGCGCACCTGGACTCCGAGTCCGAGGTCGCCGTCCAGCGGGCACTGGACACCGCGCTGGAGGGTCGTACGTCGCTGGTCATCGCGCACCGGCTGTCGACGGTGCGGAACGCGGACCAGATCCTGGTGGTTGATCACGGCAACATCGTCGAGCGCGGCACGCACGAGCAGCTGCTCGCGGCCGGCGGGGAGTACGCTGATCTGTACTCCACGCAGTTCAGAGAGTCGGATGCGGCGGCAGGTGTCTGATGATCAAGCTAGGGCTCGTCCTCGCGGCCGGGTACGCCGGGTTCAAGCTCGCGTACCACTCCGAGGACGGCCGTCACTACGGCCGCACGGGTGAGCGTGCGGTCCGCACCACGCTGGCCTTGCTGATCGCCAGCCTGGCCGGCGGCATCACGTACGCGGCTCTGCTCCCGCATTAGCCGGCTTGGAATCGTGCTCCAGCAGGTGGAGCACCGGGACACCGAGGTGCCGGCGGGCCGAGGTGGTCCAGTCGAGGTGGAAGAACTCCGCCACGATGTGCGGGCGGGTCAGGATGATCACCTCGCGGCCCTGGACGTGCTGCACCGTCGCGACCAGGGCGTCGATCGGCCGGTCGTGCGAGATCCCGCCCTCGGCGTTGCGGCCGAGGTCGCGGAGCCGCTGCACACTGCGCCCGGTGCAGCCCTTCGCCTCGGTGTCGATCGCCTTCTGCGCCTCCGCGAGGTCTTCGCGCTGGCCGGCCAGGCCCGGCCCGTAGAGGTCCGCGGTCCCGAGCGCGCTGATCGACGCCTCGACGCCGGCCTCCGCGTTGTGGCAGGGCACCAGCACGTGATACCTGACCGGCTCGGGCATGTCCTGATGGAGTTCGACGACGCGTTTCGCGTCGGGTTCGGACAGTTCCTGTTCGACGAGCAGTACGACGTCGTACATCGTGCCACCTCCGCTGCTTACCGGTCGGTACCCCTCCATAGTGCCCCCGTCCGGGCCGAAAGTATTCAACTGGATCGTTGCAGTCTCCGGCGTCCGTACGTACGCAGCGCCCGGAGCAGGTCGACCTCCCGGAACGCGGGCCAGTACAGGTCGCAGAACTCGATCTCCGAGCCGGTCGCCTGCCACAGCAGGAAGTCCGACATCCGCAGCTCGCCGCTGGTCCGGATCACCAGCTCGGGGTCCGGCAGGCCCGGGACGTACAGGTGCCGGCTGATGTCGTCCTCGCTCAGCGCGTCCGCGACGTCCTCGATCGACCGCCCGTCCGCGGCCGCCTCGTCGAGCACCGACCGCACGGCGTCCAGCACCTCGAGCCGCCCGCTGTACGCGATCGCGATGGTCAGGTCACCGGCGTCCGGGCGGTCGCGGGTCTCCTCCACGGCCTCCTTCAGCGCACGCGCCGTTGAATCCGGCAACAGATCCAGCTGACCGGCGACGTGCAGCCGCCAGCGGACGTCCCGCCGGACGTGCTCCGCGAGCACGGTCTCGGTCAGGTCCATCAGGTAGCCGACCTGATCCGCATCACGTTTGCGCAGATTGCTCGGCGACGCGACCCAGGCGGTGACGCACCGGATCCCGGCGTCGGCGCACCACTGCAGGAACAGCTCCAGGTGCTCGGCGCCGAACCGATGGCCGATCCGTACGTCGTCGTAGCCGGCCCGCTTCGCCCAGCGCCGGTTCCCGTCCATCGCGATCGCGACGTGCTGCGGCATCGGCAGACCGGCGAGCTGGCGCCTGAGGAGGCGCGTGTAGAGGCCGTAGAGCATCAGCGCTGGGCGCTGGAGAGGACGTCGGCCAGGTCGAACTTCACCGGCTCCTCCAGTTGCTCGTACGTGCAGGACTCCGGAGTGCGGTCCGGGCGCCAGCGGACGAACTGTGCGGTGTGGCGGAAGCGGATGCCTTCCATGTGATCGTAGCGAACCTCGACGACCAGCTCGGGCCGCAGCGGCACGAACGACAGGTCCTTGCCGGCCTGCCACCGGCTGCCCTCGGCGTTGCGCGGCGTCCGGACGCCCTCCTCCTGCTTCGCCCACGCCCACGGGTGGTCGTCGAACGTGGTGACCAGCGGCTGCATCTCCTGGAAGAGCTCCTTGCGGCGCTCGAGCGGGAAGGCGCCGATCACACCGACGCTCGCCAGCGTGCCGTCGTCGTTGTAGAGGCCGAGCAGGAGCGAGCCGATCCGGTCCGGCCCGCTCTTGTGCAGCCGGTAGCCGGCGACGACGCAGTCCGCCGTACGCTCCGGCTTGACCTTGAACATCACCCGCTTGTCAGGCTGGTACGTGCCGTCGAGCGGCTTCGCGATCAGCCCGTCCAGGCCGGCGCCCTCGAACCGCTCGAACCACTGCGCCGCGGTCTCGTGGTCGGCCGTCGCAGGGGTGACGTGGATCGGTTCCTTCACGGTCCCGAGCGCGTCCAGCAGCGCCGCGCGGCGCTCACTGAACGGGCGCTCGGTGTAGTCGTCGTCGCCGAGCGCGAGCAGGTCGAACGCGACGAACCGGGCCGGCGTCTTCTCCGACAGCATGTTCACCCGGCTCGCCGCCGGGTGGATGCGCTGCTGCAGCACCTCGAAGTCCAGCCGGTCGCCGGACGCGCCGATCACGATGATCTCGCCGTCGATCGCGCAGCGCTCCGGAAGGTTGGCCTTCACCGCCTCGACCAACTCGGGGAAGTAGCGCGTCATCGGCTTCTCGTTCCGGCTGCCGATCTCCACCTCGTCGCCGTCGCGGAAGATGATCGACCGGAAGCCGTCCCACTTCGGCTCGTAGGACATCTCGCCGCGCGGGATCTCCTTCACCGGCTTGGCGAGCATCGGCTTGACCGGCGGCATCACAGGCAGTCGCATCCCGTCATTCTGTCCCACGGCACGGACAGTCTCCAGGAACCGGCTGTCACGGTGCTGTGATGGGCCGTGGTGGACAGTGAACCGGCGGCCACGGACAATTTGCCCATGAGTTCGGTTGGGGTGCCGTGGACGCGTCCGTCGGACGCCGACCGTGACCGTGCTCTGGCGATTCTCCGCGACGGCGCCGGCTCCGGCCGCCTGTCCCACGACACGTTCATCCGCCGGATGAACTTCGTCCTTCGCGCCCAGAGCCGCGGCGAACTGGCCGACGCCGTCCGCGACCTCCCACGCGGCGATCGGGGTGCTGGCACCTGGTTGCGCGACTTCCGGTCCCGCATCCCGCGCCTACGAGCCGCCCGTATCCCGACCAGCACGCTGCCTCGTCTCAGCCTGGTCCGCCGTACGGATGCCGCTCCTCTGCCTGCTCTCGCCCTGCCCGCGCCCGGCTCACCGACGGTACGCATCGGCCGCGGTCCAGGTGCGACGCTCCGGCTGCCCGACGAGTCCGTGTCGCGGGCCCACGCCGAGCTGCGGTACGTCGACGACGGCTGGATGCTCCGCGACCTCGGCTCAATGAACGGGACCTGCGTCAACGACCTCCGCATCACCACCACCGTGCGGGTCCGGCCGGGGGACCGGGTGGCATTCGGCGCGGTGCGGTTCACGCTGACCTGGCTGCAGTAGTTGCATCCGGTACCCGGGTACAGGTTTACCGTCGATCCATGGACACGCACTTCTGCAAGCTGCCGACCGCGGAGCAACCATTCCGCGTCGCCGAGTTCGACCGGTTGTTCGCGGAACACCTGCGGCGCGCCGAGCGCGTCGACGCGCAGACGCTCGACCTCACGCTGGACCCGGAGTCGCTGGCCGCGGTCGAGGACCTCACCGCCCGCGAGACCGAGTGCTGCGCGTTCTTCACCTTCACGCTCGAACTTCGCCTCCGTGTCACGGTCCCGCCGACCCAGGCCGCCGTACTCGACGGCTTCCTGTCATGAGATCGAGCGAGGTGGCCGCGGCCGCCGGGGTGAACCTGCAGACCCTGCGGTACTACGAACGCCGCGGACTGCTCGACGAGCCGTCCCGAACCCTCGGCGGCCACCGCATCTACCCGGACGACGCGGTCACCACCCTGCGCGTGATCAAGGCCGCGCAACGGCTTGGATTCACCCTCGCCGAGGTGTCCGACCTGCTCGACACCGCCCGCCATCGCCACCGGCGCGGCGAGGGAGCCGGCCTCCAGGCCCGCGCCCGCGAGAAACTGGCCGACGTGGAAGCCAAGCTCGCCGACCTCACCGTGATCGCCGAAACCCTCCGCGCCGCCGTCGCCGCCGGCTGCGAAGACCTCGAAACCTGCGCCGGCAACCCCGACTGCCCGATCCCGTTCCCGGAGATCGCCCCGTGACGGTCCTGAAGTCCGTCGCCCTCTTCGTCCTCGCGGCCGTCGCCGAGATCGGCGGCGCCTGGCTGATCTGGCAAGGCTGGCGCGAACACCGCGGCGTTCTCTGGATCGCGGGCGGAATAGTTGCCCTAGGCGCCTACGGCTTCGTCGCCACCTTCCAGCCCGACCCCCACTTCGGCCGAATCCTCGCCGCCTACGGCGGCATCTTCGTCGCCGGCTCCCTCGCCTGGGGCGTCCTCGTCGACCACTTCAAACCCGACCGCTACGACCTCCTCGGCGCCACCATCTGCCTCCTCGGCGTCCTCGTCATCATGTACGCTCCACGCAACTCGTAACCGCCAACCACAGTGTCGGCAACCGCAATCCGCGATTTCTGCAGGACGATGCAATTCGCCTGACAACCAGCCCAATCCGGTGTCGATCCGCATGAGCTTCTGCCGACCTAACCGGGTCCACTCGGGGGAGTTGACTGGTTAGCTGGGGGTCTTGTGCGCCGCTTCCGCACTGTCGTTCACCTTGTCCTGCTCGCGTTGATCGGCACGCTTCTCGCGCTCGATTCATCCGCGACAACACCGAGTCCCGCGGCCCTGGGATCTCCGCTACGACGGCGACAACTTGCTGGTGGAGGACGGGCCAGGAACCGCTGACGCAACGTACCTCGCTGGACTGGCGACGGACTCGGCCGCAGCGCGCGTCGACGGTCTGAACGGCACCGGGGGCGCCTCGGCCTTGTTGACGGACCGGCTCGGCTCGGTGGTGGGAAGGACAGCTCCCGGCACTTCAACGCTCGCAGCAGAGCATACCTACGCTCCGTACGGTGAGGCGCGGTCGAGTCTCGTGGGCGACTCGAATCCGGTGCGCTACACCGGACGTGAGTCGGGCTCAGGCACTCCTGCAGGACTGCAGTTCAATCGCGCCAGATGGTATGAGCCGGGCACCGGCCGATTCCTTTCGGAGGACCCTGCTGGGTTCGGAGGAGCCGGACCGAATCTGTACTCCTACGTTGCAGGCGACCCTGCGGACGCCACGGATCCTAGTGGCGCGGTACCGCAGATCGTCGCCGCTTGCGTCGGGGGAGCGGTCGTCAACACCGTCGCCGGCGTACTGCTCGATCGCTGCTGCTCTGCGTGGATTCTAGGAGGATCGGCTGTGGACATCGAGGAGCTGTGGATCCGTTTGGCCGAGGCGGGGGTGACAGCGATGCTCAAGATCGACCATGAGCGATTCGCGGAACGTGGAAGGTCGTGGACGATCCTGTTGTCCGGTCCGCCGCTGGGCGACGGATATGTCCGAGCGGAGGAGGCGTCGCTTGACAGGTGTGTGGCCGTTGGACTCTCTCGGCTGCGCGAGAGAGCCAACGACGAATGGGGCTGGGTTTCGGAGTACATGCCCTGAGGGTCCCGCCGCAGGGTCCCTAGTGGCACACCTATCGCTCAACGATCAGGACGACCTTGCCGGTGGTGGCTCGGGTTTCTAGAGCGTGGTGGGCGGCTGCGGCTTCGGAGAGGGGGAAGGTTGTGGTCAGGGCCTTCCAGTGGCCGGTGGTGGTTTCTTCGAGGGCTGCGGATTCCAGGGCTCGAAGTTGACGGGTTAGCTTGGCGCCGATTGCCCAGCCGGCGGTCAGGCCTCGGGTCATCAGGTCTTCGTGGGTGAACTCGATGGGGCCGCCGCCGGACCAGCCGAACATCAGGGCGCGGCCTCCGGTGCCGAGGAGGTCGAAGGCTTGTTGGCCGTTGGGGCCGCCGACGCCGTCGAGCAGGAGGGTGATCTCGCGGTCGCCCAGCTCGGCCTTCAGGAGTGTCGGCCAGTCCGGGTCGCGGTAGTCGATCGCGTGCTGCGCGCCCAGCGAGCGAACGACCTCCACCTTCTCCGGCCCGCCCGCCAGGCCGATCGCCACCGCGCCGGCGTTCCGCGCCGACTGGATCAGGTAGCTGCCGATTCCGCCCGCCGCGGACGTGACGAGTACGACGTCGTCGGCGGTGAGATGCGCCTGCTTCAGGATCCCGGCGGTCGTCCGGCCGGTGCCGATCGCTGCCACCGCCTGCGCGGCGTCGACGTGGTCCGCCAGCTCGTACAGTGACTCGGCCTTCGCCACCGCGCGTTCGGCGTACCCGCCAGGCACCATCCCGAGATGGACCACGACCCGCTTGCCGATCCACGACGGGTCCACGTCCGGGCCGACCGCGCTGACCCGGCCTGCGACCTCGCGCCCGGGGATGGTCGGCAACGAAGGCACGGGGATCGGGCTGTCGTCGTTCGTGCCGGCGCGGATCATCGTGTCGACGAGATGGACCCCGGCCGCCTCCACCTCGACGAGCACCATGCCGCTGCCCACAACGGGATCCGGCACCTCCTCGTACACCAGGTTCTCCGCCGGACCGAATGCGTGCAGTCTGATCGCTTTCACGGTCGTAACGCTAGAACCTCAACAAGGATTGAGGTCAAACTCCGCCATGGCGGAAGGGCGGACGTGGGTCACTCAGCAAGTGGGCGGTAGCGGGCTTCAGGACGCGAAACGCCGTGGTTTCGTGGAGTTGTTGAGTGCTGGCGGTCCGCGGGATCGCGAGTGGCCGCGTCAGTCGCGAAGGAAGTCCTGTAGCCAGCGGCCGCTCTTCTTGACGATGCGTTGCTGGGTTGTGTAGTCGACGTACACGATGCCGAAGCGGCGGCTGTAGCCCCAGGACCATTCGAAGTTGTCCAGGAGTGACCAGGCGAAGTAGCCCTTGAGCGGGAAGCCTTCGGTGACCAGGTCCTGGCAGACGGCGACGTGTTGCTGGAGGTAGTCGAGGCGCTCGTCGTCCTCGACCGCGCCGTCGGCGTTCACGAAGTCCGGGTACGCCGACCCGTTCTCGGTCACGTACAACGGCAGGCCCGGGGCCATCTTGTTGATCGTCACGAGGATGTCGCGTAGCCCGCTCGCCTGGATCGGCCAGCCCATCTGGGTGACCGGGAGACCGGTGTCGACGGCAACAACGTTCTCGCTGCCGGGTTGCGTGGATGCGGCCGGCGACGAGATCGGCCCGTCCGGCGCGGCGACGGTGGTCGGGCAGTAGTAGTTGACGCCGATGAAGTCGAGCGGTGCCGAGATCACCGAGAGGTCGGCGGACTGCTCAGCGAACCACGCGGTCGTCCCGGTGTCTTCCAGTACGTCGGCCGGGTACGCGCCGGACAGCAACGGCTCCAGGAACAGCCGGTTCCGCAGCCCGTCGATCCGGCGCGCGGCGTCGAGATCAGCAGCGGAGTCGGTCGCGGCGTGGATCGGCGCCGGGTTCAACGCGATCCCGTACGTCCGGCCCTCGGACCGGATCGCGTCGAGCGCCAGCCCGTGACCGAGCAACAAGTGATGCACAGCCTTCAACGCCCCGGCGCCCTCGGTCCGCCCAGGCGCGTGCTCGCCGTTGCCGTACCCGAGGAACGCCGAGCACCACGGCTCGTTCAGCGTCATCCAGTGCTTGACCACGTCCGACAGTGCGTCGTGCGTGACGGCGGCGTAGTCGCGGAACCGCTCGGCCGTGTCGCGCACCAGCCAGCCGCCGGCGTCCTCCAGCGGCTGCGGCAGGTCCCAGTGGTAGAGCGTCGCGTACGGCGTGACGCCGTTCGCGAGACACGTCTCGGCGAGCCGCCGGTAGAAGTCCAGTCCGGCGGCGTTCACCGAGCCGGACCCGTCCGGGACGATCCGCGGCCAGGCGATCGAGAAGCGGTACGCGGTCAGCCCGAGGTCCGCCAGCAGCCGGATGTCCTCGGCGAACCGGTGGTAGTGGTCGTCCGCCACGTCACCGTTGGTGCCGTCCGCGATCCGGCCGGGCGTGTGCGCGAACGTGTCCCAGATGCTCGGACCCCGCCCGTCCGCGGCGACCGCGCCCTCGACCTGGTACGACGCGGTCGCCGCGCCCCACATGAATCCGCTCGGGAAGCCGTTCGTCACGTCGTCTCCTTCTCCACCCAGTACCGCTTGCTCGGCAGCAGGCTACCTAACCGGTTAAGCAGCTCCTCGGGCAGGTCCGCATCCCGGGCAGCGAGCAGCGCGTCGACGCGGGCCGGCTTGGTGATGCCGACGACCGTGCCGGCGATGCCCGGGTCGTCCATCGAGTGCCGGAGCGCGGCCGTCGCGAGGTCGATCCCGTACTCGCCGCATGCCTTGTCCAGCTCCGCCACCGCCTCGAGCAGCGCAGGCGGCGCCTCACGGTAGGCGTACTTCGTGGCGCCGGCCGGGTTGGCGAGAATCCCGCCGCCGTAGATCGCGGCGTTCACCACCGCGATGCCTTCCGAACGGGCGCGCTCGAAGATCCTGCCGGCCGAGTGGTCGACGAGGCTCCACCGGTTGTGCACGAGCAGTACCTCGAAACCGCCGAGATCGAGGTAGCGGGACAGCTCCCGGGTGTCGCCGCCCGCGAGCCCGACGTGCCCGATCTCCCCGTCGGCACGCAGCTGCATCAAGGTGTCCACGGCCTCCCGCATCGACTCGAAGTCATGGGCCTCCGGATCGTGCAGGTACACCAGTGGCAGCTCGTCCAGACCCAGCCGTTCCTTGCTCTCGGCAACACTCGCCCGGACCCGCGCGCCCGAGTAGTCGCCGTCCTTCGCGTCCACCTTCGTCGCGACGAGAAAGCCGGACGGCAGGCCGCCGTACTCCCGGATCGCCTGGCCGATCCGGGTCTCGCTGGCGCCGTCGCCGTACCCGTTGGAGGTGTCGATCCAGGTGAGCGGGCTGTCGAACACCCGCAGTACCAGGTCGATCGCCTCCTGCGAGGTGACGTCGTACCCGAACACCGCGGGCATCCCCGCGATGCCGCTGCCGCCCGCACAGACGGCCGAAACGGTCAGACCGGTGGAACCAAGGGGCCGCAGCCAGTTGTCAGTCATGCGCCGGAGCCTACGGCGAACGCGTCAGGGTCACACGAGGCTTTCCAGTCCTTGGCCTGTCTTAGGGTGGGGCGCATGGTGGTGCGGTTGAGTGAGCGGACGCCGGTCGTGAGCTCGGATCGGTTGTTGTCGGAGTGTGTGCCGCCGCCGCGATTCGCGGACGTCAGGTTCAGTACGTATCGCCCGGACCCGGAGGAGCCGTCCCAGTCCGAGGTGCTGACCGTCCTGACCGAACGCGCCGCGCACCTCGCAACGCCCCGACCTGCTCCGGCCCGTTCCCTCTGGTCCCGCTTCCGACCCGCCCCAGCAGCCCCAGGCAAACCGGGCGTCTATCTGGACGGCGGATTCGGCGTCGGCAAGACTCATCTCCTCGCATCGCTGTGGCACGAGGCGGCCGGCCCGAAGATGTACTGCACGTTCGTCGAGCTCACCAACCTGGTCGGCGCGCTCGGATTGCGCACCGCGGTCGACGCGCTGTCGTCGTACCGGCTGATCTGCATCGACGAGTTCGAGCTCGACGATCCCGGCGACACGATGCTGATCTCCCGGCTGCTGGGTCAACTGGTCGAGGCAGGCGTGGAGCTCGCCGCCACCTCGAACACGCTTCCCGACAAGCTCGGCGAAGGCCGGTTCCAGGCGGTCGATTTCCTCCGCGAGATCCAGAGTCTCGCCGCCCGGTTCGACGTACGGCGGGTGGACGGCCCGGACTACCGCCATCGCGGTCTCCCGGTGGCGCCGGACCCGTGGCCGGACGAGAAGGTCGAGCAGGAGGCCGCGCTCCGGGCGAACGCGTCCTGCGACCATTTCGTCGACCTGCACCGGCACCTGGCCGAGCTGCATCCGAGCAAGTACGGCGCGCTGCTCGACGGGATCGAGACGGTCGCGATCACCGACGTCCGGCCGCTGACCGACGAGAACGTCGCCCTGCGGATCGTGGTGCTGGCCGACCGGATGTACGACCGGAACCTGCCGCTGCTCGCCGGCGGCGTCCCGCTCGACCAGCTGTTCTCGGCCGAGATGCTGAAGGGCGGCTACCGCAAGAAGTACCTGCGCGCGCTGTCGAGGTTGATCGCGTTGGCCCGCGCTGCGTGATTTCCTGAGGGCATGCGTACGGTCCGGCTCGGCGTAGGCGTTGTCCTGGCGGTCTTCTTCGCCTGGCTGGTCTGGCGTGCGTCGACCGACGACGGCTTCCGCTTCATCTGGAACCGCGACGAAGGCGAGTTCATCGTGTTCGTCGGAGTGGTCGGTCTGGCGTCCCTGGTGCTCTCCGCGACCAGCTTGCAGCCGCCGGGGTTCGCCCGGGCCGGCGGGAGGTGGATGGTCCGCGCGGCCGCGTACATCTGCGGCGCGTCGGGGCTGATGCTGGTTGCGCTGGGCGCCGGTACGGCCTACTACAACACCACCGACTGCCCGACCGACGACGGCGACTGCCTCTCGCTGCTCGGCGGCATGGTGTGGAGTCTCGTCTCGGTGGCGGTCAGCGCCGTCGTGGTCGTGGTGATCGAGGTGGTGTTGTGGCGGCACCGCCGTAAGAGCGCGGCGATCCGGGACCGATGAGGCAGGATGACCTAATGGCGAAGCAGAAGAAGGGCCAGAAGGCGGCCGGTGGGGGACTGCGGGAGCAGCTGCGGGTGCCGGTCGGCGAGGTGGACCTGACGACCTACGACACCCGCGCGACGCCGGGGTTCAGCGGCACCAAGGACGACGGCAAGCTCGCGCTGGAGAACCTCGGGTCCGAGGTCTCGGACTGGCAGGAGCGGCTGTTCGCCGAGGGACGCACCGGCGGTGAGCGGAGCGTCCTGCTGGTGCTGCAGGGGATGGACACCTCCGGCAAGGGCGGGGTGATCCGGCACGGCGCGGGGCTGATGGACCCGCAGGGCCTGAAGATTACGTCGTTCAAAGCGCCGACGCCGGCCGAGAAGCGCCGCGGGTTCCTATGGCGGATCCGGCAGGCGGTGCCTGGCCAGGGGATGATCGGGATCTTCGACCGGTCGCACTACGAGGACGTGCTGATCGCCAGGGTGCGCGAGCTGGTCACGCCGAACGTGTGGACCCGGCGGTACGACCAGATCAACGACTTCGAGGCCGAGCTGACCGCGAGCGGCGTGACGATCGTGAAGTGCTATTTGCACATCTCGCCGCAGGAGCAGCGAGTCCGGCTGCAGGCCCGGCTCGACGACTCGACCAAGCACTGGAAGTACAATCCCGGCGATGTCGACGAGCGGCAGCTGTGGCCTGACTACATGGACGCGTACCACGCCGCGATCGAGCGCTGTAACACGGCGGACGCGCCCTGGTACGTCGTCCCGAGCGACCGCAAGTGGTACCGCAACTGGGCCGTCACGACGATCCTCCTCGAGACCCTCGCGGAGCTGAACCCGCAATGGCCGGCGGCCGACTTCGACGTCGCCAAGGAGAAGAAGCGGCTCGCCGCGACCTGAGTTCAGCTGTCGGGGTCGATGTGGTGGCGCCGGAGCAGCTCGCGGAGCGTGGCGACCTGCTCGTGGAGGCGCTCGTTCTCGTCCAGGACGGCGTTGAGCTCCGCGAGCAGGTGATGCCGGCGGCCGTACGTCGTCCAGGTGTTGCCGGGGTCCTCGGCCAGCATGCCGGTGACGAGTGACTCCGACCGCTGCCGCCAGTTCATCCGCTTCTCGAGCTTGCGGCGGACCTCGTCGGTGCTCTCGGCGAGCTTGGTGATGATCTGCCCGCCGACGCCGTCGCCGTCCTGGAGGACGCCGAGCAGCAGGTGCTCCGGGCCGACCTGCTCCGCGCCGCGGGCCCGCGCCTCGCCCCAGGCGAACTCGAAGGTGCTCTTGGCGCGCGGCGTGAACGGGATCGCTCCGGCGGACGCCCCGCTGCGGCCGCGGCCGATGATCTCCACGACCAGGTCCCGCACCGCCGGCGCGGTGATCCCCAGGTCGGCGAGGACGCGCGCCGCGACGCCCTGCCCCGAGGTGATCAACCCCAGCAGCAGATGCTCGGTTCCGACGTACACATGGTCGAGGCTGCGCGCCTCCTCCTGGGCCAGCACGATCACGTGCCGCGCCGCTTCGCTGAACTGCTCGTACATCGGATCTCCCCTCCACCAGTCCTGTAGCAGGTCACCGAGACCGTCGAGCAACTCGATGTGCAGGTGCTCCTGCAGGTCCTCGGGCGTGACCGGGTGGTGCTCGAGCCGGCTGCGGACGAAGGCCGCGGCCTCGTGGCTGCCGGCCTCGCCCGCCGCGATGCGGTCGAGGAACTCGTCCACATCGGTGACCGGCTCGAGCTGCAGGTCAGCCCGGTTCAGCGACACGAACTGCAGCACCACGGCCACCGCCACGACCCGGTTGGCCCCGTCGAAGGGTCGCGCCCGCACCAGCCCGGCGAGCAAGGCCCCCGCCGCCTCGGCCAGCCCGCCGGTCGCCTGTACGTCGTCAAGTACCCGGTCGATCGCGTCGAGGTCCGACCGCCGTACGACGTCCTCGGACGCGCAGCGCAGCACGCGCGCGGCGACGGCGAGAACGTCGTACCGCCCGAGGTAGCGCATCAGTCGTCCCCGCGCAGCCGGCGTAGCGACTCCTCGTGCCGCACGAGGTTCTCCTCGAGCAGCGCGCTGAACCGGTCGTCCTGACGGCGCTGGTCCACCAGCGCCGCGATCGCCTCGCGCGCCACGTCCGACACCGAGCGACCCTCCACCGCGGCCACGGTCTGCAGCCGGTCGGCGAGCTCCGGGTCGAGCCGCAGCAGGATGTTCTTGGTCGCGTCCTTCGCCATAGCTAGCAAGATATCACGCTATCGCCGAGAGGCACTGCCAATACCTGGACCGAGAGGGTCTCCCTGCCGGTGGCCTCCACTCCTACGGTGAAACCAACAGCATCCGGCCTGAGGAGACACCATGCACGTGCGCACGCTCGGTCAAGGTCTGCAGGTGTCCGCGGTCGGTCTCGGCTGCATGGGCATGTCGCAGAGCTACGGCCCCAACCCCGGTGACCGCGACGACATGATCGGCGTGATCCGGTACGCCGTCGAGCACGCCGGCGTCACCTTCTTCGACACCGCCGAGGTGTACGGGCCGTACGTCAACGAGGAACTGGTCGGCGAGGCCCTGGCGCCGCTGCGCGACCAGGTGGTGATCGCGACCAAGTTCGGGTGGGACATCCAGGACGGCAAGATGGTCGGGACGAACTCGCGCCCGGAGCAGATCCGGCGGGTCGCGGACGAGTCCCTGCAACGGCTCGGGATCGACGTCATCGACCTCTTCTACCAGCACCGGGTGGACCCCGAGGTGCCGATCGAGGACGTCGCCGGGGCGGTCGGCGAGCTGGTGCGGGCCGGGAAGGTGCGTCACTTCGGCCTGTCCGAGGCGGGCGCCGCGACGATCCGCCGGGCCCACGCCGTACATCCCGTCACGGCCGTGCAGAGCGAGTACTCGCTGTGGACCCGGGACCCCGAGCCGGAGGTGCTGCCCACGTGTGCCGAGCTCGGCATCGGGTTCGTGCCGTTCAGTCCGCTGGGCAAGGGCTTCCTGACCGGCACGGTCGGTACGTCGACCGAGTTCACGGCCGGCGACATCCGCACCAGGGTGCCTCGGTTCGAGGCCGGCAACCTGAGCGCCAACGAGGCCCTGGTGAGCTACGTCCGGTCCCTCGCGGAGCCGAAGGGCTGTACGCCGGGGCAGGTGGCGTTGGCCTGGCTGCTCGCCCAGCAGCCGTGGATCGTTCCGATTCCAGGCACCCGACGTCGCAGCCGGGTCGACGAGAACACCGGCGCGACCGCGATCGCGCTGTCGGCCGACGAGGTCGCCGACCTCGATGCCCTGGCCGCCCGCGTCGGTGTCCAAGGCGACCGCTACAACCCCGCAGGCATGGCCATGGTCGGTCTCTGAGAACTCCCCGGTCCGACCGTCGTTCGGGTCATAGGGTGACCGCATGACGAGTCTGCGGGCGGCCGTGGTGGTCGTCGGGTTGGGTGCGTTCGGGTCGGCGGCGCTGTGGCGGCTGGCGGTGCGCGGGGTCGACGTGGTCGGGATCGAGCGGCAGGCGATCGGGCACGCGTTCGGCTCGTCGCACGGGACGACCCGGCTGTTCCGGGTGGCGTGTATGGAGCATCCCGGACTGACGGCGATCGCACGGACGTCGCTGGCGTTGTGGACCGAGCTGGGGGAGCGGACCGGGGAGACGTACGTCCGCCAGACCGGCTCGCTGAACGTCGGCGCTCCGGCAAGCCGCCCGGTGACCGGTGCCCGGCTGGCCGCGGGCGCGCGGACGACGGATCTCTCGCACGACGAGTTGGCCGAGCGCTTCCCGCAGTACGCACTCGCGGACGACGACGTCGCCGTCTGGGATCCGGACGCGGGGATCTGCTACGCGGAGCCGGCCGTACGAGCACACGTCGCGGAGGCTCAGCGGTTGGGGGCGACCGTCTATCCGCACACGATGGTGACGGCGATCGACGTCCGCGCGGACGGGGTGACGGTGCGGACGCCGACGAACAGCATCACCGCCGAGCAGGTCGTCGTCAGCACCGGCGCCTGGCTGAGCAAGCTCGTCCCGGGGCTGCCGCTGTCACCGCGCCGGACGCCGTTGTTCTGGTTCCAGCCGAAGGATCCGGCCTCGGACGCGTTCCAGCTGCGGAACTTCCCGTCGTTCATCTGGGAGTTCGCCGACGGCCGCGGACTGTGGGGGCACGGGTCCGACGAGGACTTTCTCGTGAAGGTCGGCCTCGACGGCGCGGAGCGCGACCGGGACGTCGACCCCGACGAGCTCGACCGCTACATCCACCCGCGCAAGGACATCGCCGAGCTGTCCGCCGCGATCGCGCAGCACTTCCCGGAGCTCGATCCCGAGCCGGTGAAGGTGATGCCGTGCATGGTCACGGACTCGCCCGACGGGCAGTTCCTGGCCGGGCGGTACGACGATCGCGTGGTGATCGCCGGCGGCGACAGCGGGCACGGCTTCAAGCACTGCGCCGGTCTCGGCGAGCTGCTGGCGCAGATCACGACGAAGGAGACGCCCTCCACTGACGTCTCCTTCGTCGACCCGCACCGGTTCTAGGCGGTCCGAACGAGCTCCGGGCGAGCGATGACCGGGCGCGGGGCCGGCTCGAGGGTGAGCAGGTCCAGGCCGGCCACGCCGTAGCGGAGCAGGACCAGCCGGGCCACCTCGGCGCTCACGCCCAGCGGCGCGGACACGGCGACCGCGCCGGCCCGGCGTGAGGTGGTTTCGGCCTGGTCCGGGAGCACCCCGGGCGCGAGGAACAGCGAGCCGACCGCCACGTGGCGGCGACCCTCCAGGCGCCATTGGAGCACCGCCTCGGCGGGAGACGGGGATGCGGCGGCGACGAACGCGGCGGTCACCGGCAGCTTGTGACGCTGGCCCCACAGCCGCGCGAGGCGGGTCACGCTCGCGTTCGCGTGCGAGTCGCTGGAACCGGCGCAGGCGAGCACCAGCGCGTCCAGCTCCCGCACGCGGCCGTCCTTCAGCTCCGCGCGCATCCGGCGGTCGAGGACGTCGAGCAGCGTGTCGTCGTACCCGAGCACGTCGGAGGCGATGATCCGCAGGTTCGGGAACCGGGTCCGGGCCTCGTCGACGACGGCCGGTACGTCGATCTTGGCGTGGTACGCCGACGACAGCAGCAGCGGGAGGACGACGACCTCCTCGACGCCTTCGGCGGCGAGCTTGCCGATCACCTGGTACGGCGTGGGCGGGCAGTGGTCGAGGAAGGAGGCTTCGATCCGCAGGTCGTCCCGCATCCCGCGCAGGCACGTGACGAGCGAGTGGACGGTGGCGGCCGAACGCGGGTCGCGGCTGCCGTGGGCGAGGATCACGAGCGCTGGAGCAGTCACAGCAGTTCCCCTTCTTCGTCGTCGATCATGCCGGCTGCGAGCGTCCACCCGTCGTGGGCGTCGATCAGCAGGAACGATCCGGTGATGGCGTTGCTGGAGTACGGATCGGCGGCCAGCGGTGCGGCGACCTTGAGCTGCACCTTGCCGATGTCGTTGAGGCCCAGCTCGGTGGCATCGATGACGCCGAGCGTGTCGAGGTCCAGCGCCCCGGTGATCTTGGTGACGATCGCCTGCGCGGTCGTCGTGGTGTGCTTGATCAGCACCCGGGCTCCGACCGTCAGCGGCCGGTCGGACAGCCAGCTGACGGTGGCGGCCAGTTCCCGGCGGGTGCCGGGGGAGGCCTCGGCCGCGACGATCACCGAGCCGCGGGCGACGTCGATGTCGTCGGCGAGCCGGACGGTGACCGCCTCGCCGGCAACCGCGGACGGCCGCTCGGCCACCGCGGTCGAGGTGGCAGTGACGACCGGGCGGTCGATACCGGCGATCGACGTACGGCGGCCCGCGGGCAGCACGATGACCGGGTCGCCGACTGTGACCGTGCCGGAGGCAACGGTGCCGGTGTAGCCGCGGTAGTCGCGGTACTCGTCGTCGGTCTGCGGCCGGATCACGTACTGCACCGGGAACCGCAGCGGCTGCGTCGAGGTGTCGGTGCGGCCGGTCGCGTTCTCCAGGAGCTCGAGCAGGGTCGGCCCGTCGTACCAGGCGGTCTCGGCAGAGCGTTCGACGACGTTGTCGCCGACGAGCGCGGACACCGGGATGGCTTGCAGGTCGGCGATACCGAGCTGGTCGGCGACCTCGCCGACGTCCTTGGCGATCTTGGTGAACACGGCCTCGTCGTAGCCGACCAGGTCGATCTTGTTGACCGCGAGGACGACGTGCGGCACCCGGAGCAGGCCGGCTACCGCGAGGTGCCGACGGGTCTGCTCGAGGACGCCGTGCCGGGCGTCGACCAGGATGATGACGACGTCCGCGGTGGAGGCGCCGGTCACGGTGTTGCGGGTGTACTGCACGTGCCCGGGGCAGTCGGCCAGGATGAACGACCGCTTGTCGGTGGCGAAGTACCGGTAGGCGACGTCGATCGTGATGCCCTGCTCCCGCTCGGCCCGCAGGCCGTCGGTGAGCAGCGCGAAGTCGAAGTCACCGCCGCGCGCCTCGGACACGGTCCGCACGTGCGCGATCTGGTCGGCGAGGATCGCCTTGCAGTCGTGCAGCAGCCGCCCGACCAGCGTCGACTTCCCGTCGTCGACCGAGCCCGCGGTCGCGAGCCGCAGCAGGGTGCTCATCAGAAGTACCCCTCTCGTTTACGGTCTTCCATCGCGGCCTCGCTGGCCCGGTCGTCGGCGCGGGTGGCGCCGCGTTCGGTGATCTCGCTGGCCGCGATCTCGATCACGACCTCGGCCGCACTGGTCGCGGTGGAGGCAACCGCACCGGTGCAGGACATGTCCCCGACGGTCCGGTACCGGACCACGCGGCTGCCGACGGTCTCGCCGTCGCGCGGCTGCGAGTAGGGGCCGACGGCAAGCAACATGCCGTCGCGCTCGAACACGTCCCGTTCGTGCGCGTAGTAGATGCTCGGCAGCGGGATCTGCTCACGCTCGATGTAGTGCCACACGTCCAGCTCGGTCCAGTTCGACAGCGGGAACACCCGGACGTGCTCGCCCGGGCGGTGCTTGCCGTTGTACAGCGACCACAGCTCCGGGCGCTGGTTGCGCGGGTCCCACTGCCCGAACTCGTCGCGGAGGCTGAAGATCCGCTCCTTCGCCCGCGCCCGCTCCTCGTCGCGGCGGCCGCCGCCGAACACGGCGTCGAACCGGTGTGCGTTGATGGCGTCCAGCAACGGAATCGTCTGCAGCTGGTTGCGGGTGCCGTCGGAACGCTCCCGCAACCGGCCGTCGGCGATGTAGTCCTCGACCTGCGCGACCTCGAGCCGCAGCCCGAGCTCCTCGACGACCGAGTCGCGGTAGGCCAGCACCTCGGGAAAGTTGTGGCCGGTGTCGACGTGCAGCAACGTGAACGGCACTCCGGCCGGCGCGAACGCCTTCCGCGCCAGGTGCAGCATCACGATCGAGTCCTTGCCGCCGGAGAACAGGATCACCGGCCGCTCGAACTCCGCCGCCACCTCGCGGAACACGAAGATCGATTCGCTCTCGAGAGCGTCCAGCTCAGTCACCGTGGTGGTCATGTGTGCAACCCGCATTCCACCTTGCCGGTGCCCGCCCAGCGGCCGCTGCGCGGGTCCTCACCGGGTGCGACGCGCTGCGTGCACGGCTCGCAGCCGATCGACGGGTAGCCGTCGTACTGCAGCAGGTTCACCAGTACGCCGTTGTCCTGGATGTAGCCGTCCAGGTCCTCCTGCGTCCACGGCGCGATCGGGTTGAGCTTCACCATGTCGCGCTTCTCGTCGTACTCCACCACCGGCGTGTTGGCCCGCGTCGGCGCCTCCTCGCGGCGGATGCCGGTGACCCAGGCCTTGTAGCCGGACAGGTACCGGTTCAGCGGCTCGACCTTGCGCAGCGCGCAGCACTTGTTCGGGTCGCGGTCGTGCAGCTTTTCGCCGTACTCCGCGTCCTGCTCAGCGACCGTCTGCCGCGGGGTCGCATTGATCAGGTGGATCGGCAGCGTGGCCGCGACCGCGTCCCGGGTCCCGATCGTCTCGGCGAAGTGGTAGCCGGTGTCCAGGAACAGTACGTCGACGCCCGGCGCCGCCTGCGCCGCCAGGTGCGGGAGCGCCCCGTCGGCCATCGAGGCGGTGACGACGAGCTCGTCGCCGAACGTCTCCCGTGCCCACGCGAGCACCTCGACCGCCGACGCGTCGGCGAGCCGTTCGTTCGCCTCCTCGGCGATCGTCTTCAAGTCACTCATTCCACCGTCACCCGCAACCCGATCATCTTCAGCTGGAACACCCGTGCACACGGCCGGCACTCCCACGTGCCATGGCCGTCCTCGGAGGGCCTGAGGTCCTCGTCTCCGCAGTACGGGCAGTAGAGCGGCGCCGCACGTTCACTCATGTCAGCGCCTCCTCGTCCGCTCGGGTGACCCACTGGGCGAAGCGCTCGCCCTCGTTGCGCTCCTTCAGGTAGTTCTGGGTGACACGCTCCACGTAGTCGGTGAGGTCGTCGGCGGTGACCTTGTGGCCGCGGAGCTTGCGGCCGAACCCGGCGTCCAGCCCGAGGCCGCCGCCGAGGTGCACCTGGTAGCCGGGCACCTGGTGGCCGTCGGCGTCGAGGACCAGCTGGCCCTTCAGGCCGATGTCCGCGACCTGGATCCGGGCGCAGGAGTTCGGGCAGCCGTTGACGTTCACCGTGATCGGTACGTCGAGCTCGGGGATCCGCTCCTCGAGCTCGTTGATCAGCTGCGCGGCCTTCGCCTTGGTCTCGACGATCGCCAGCTTGCAGAACTCGATACCGGTGCAGGCCATCGTGTTCCGCCGCCACGCCGACGGGTTCGCCTGGTACCCGAGCGCGTCCAGCTCCGCGACCAGCGAGTCGACCTGCGACTCCTCCACGTCCAGCACCAGCAGCTTCTGCTGCGCGGTCGTCCGGATCCGGTTCGACCCGTGCCGCGCGACGACGTCCGCGACCTGCGCGAGCGACGTACCGGAGACCCGGCCGACGACCGGCGCGACGCCGACGAAGTACTTGCCGTCCTTCTGCTGGTGTACGCCGACGTGGTCGCCCTGGACGGCCGGCACCTCGGGCGCCGGGCCGTCGATCAGCTTGCGCTTGAGGTACTTCTCCTCGAGCACCTCGCGGAACTTCTCCACGCCCCAGTCGGCGAGCAGGAACTTCAGCCGGGCGCGGTTGCGCAGCCGGCGGTAGCCGTAGTCGCGGAAGATGCTGGTGACGCCCCACCAGGCCTGCGCGACCTCGTCGCGCGGGATCCAGGTGCCGAGCCGCTGCGCGAGCATCGGGTTCGTCGACAGGCCGCCGCCGACCCACAGGTCGAAGCCCGGGCCGTACTCGGGGTGCACCACACCGACGAACGCGATGTCGTTCACCTCCGGGACGACGTCGTGCGACGGGTGCCCGGTCAGCGCGGTCTTGAACTTGCGCGGCAGGTTGGAGAACTCGGCTCTGCCGATGTACTTCTCGACGATCTCGTCGATGGCCGGCGTCGGGTCGATGATCTCGTCCGCCGCGATCCCCGCCACCGGACTGGCGATCACCACCCGCGGCACGTCACCGCAGGCCTCGGTCGTGTACAGGCCGACCGGCTCCAGCCGCTGCCAGATCGCCGGCACGTCCTCGATCGCGATCCAGTGCAGCTGGATGTTCTGCCGGTCGGTGATGTCCGCGGTGTCGCGCGCGTACGTCGTGGAGATCTCCGCGATCACCCGGAGCTGCTCGGCGGTCAGCTGGCCGCCCTCGACCCGGACCCGCATCATGAAGTAGCGGTCGTCCAGCTCCTCCGGCTCGAGCGTCGCGGTCTTGCCGCCGTCGATCCCGGGCTTGCGCTGTGTGTACAGACCCCACCAGCGGAACCGGCCGCGCAGGTCGGCGGGGTCGATCGAGTCGAAGCCGCGGTGCGCGTAGACGTTCTCGATCCGGGCCCGGACGTTCAGGCCGTCGTCGTTCTTCTTGTTCTCTTCGTTCTTGTTGAGCGGCTCGCGATATCCGAGTGCCCACTGGCCTTCGCCCTTGCCCTTGCGGGGGCGGGCCGGTTTCCGGGCAGCAGAGGTGACGCCGGCAGTCATCGGGGGCGTGTCCTTGTCCTCGTGACAGGTGCTCACCTGCGAGCGGCAGATCGAAGCGTCGTCGGTTCGATGCGTTCCGCGCGGTGCGCACCCAGCGGTGATCGGGGGTGATCAGGGGGCCGTCGTTGGCCCGGGCAGGGTGGCTGTCAGAACATCGAAGGACAACAGATGGCGCTGCGCATCCGCCCGAGGTCGACATGAATGCGACCTACGAGGTGGGTGGAGAGGGCAGCGAGCATGTCCACAAGCGTCAGCGTCAGAGCCTGACAAATCAACTCCCATTCCTACATCGTGAGATCCGATCTCACGATGTGGCTATGTCTACCAGGCTGCTGGAGATTGATTCTGCTACCGAACACAATCCACAAGAACTCTTGTGCAAGAGTTCTTGTGCGACGTACGCTGCTCGTCATGACGCCCGCCAACCGCCGGACCGTGACGCCGTCCGTGCTCGCCGCCATGCACCATCCGCTGCGCCGCCGGCTGCTCGACCTGCTGTCCGTCGACGGTCCCGCGACCGCCTCCGCGCTGGCCGCCGCGACCGGAGAACTTGTCGGCAACATCAGCCATCACCTGAAGGTTCTCGCGTCCGCGGGCGTGATCGCCGAAGCCCCGGAGCTGGCCCGGAACCGCCGCGAACGCTGGTGGAAGCCCGGCGACACCTCGGAGTACTCGTGGTCGATCGCCGACGCGCAGGGGGACCCGGCCGGCGAGCTCGTCGCGGCCACCGCCGAGGACGCGAACCTCGCCCATCACGTCGGCAAGGTGCGGCAGTGGTTCGACATCCGGCACGAGTTCGGCGAGCCCTGGGTGCGGGCGGCGTACGCGACCGAGAGATGGCTCACATTGACGCCCGACCAGCTCGTCGAGCTGAGCGAGCGGGTCGAGGACCTGGTCCGGGAGTACCACGACAACCCCGCCGAGGGCGACGACGCACACCGCGTCTTCTTCTTCGCCCACGCCGTCCCTGCCCGCCCGTGACCACCGAGGTCTTCCCGCCGCTCCGGAGAGACCGTCGGGTGCACGGATGGATCGCGTCGGCCGCGGTCTCGCAGGCCGGGGACATGGCGTGGTACGTCGGACTCGCGTGGAGCGCCGCCCAGATCACGACCCCGGCGGGCGCCGGACTGGTGATGGGCGTCGGCGCCCTGCCGAAGGCGCTCATCCTGCTGTACGGCGGCGCGCTGGCCGACCGCTTCGACGGCCGCCGGACGATGATCCTGGCCAACCTCGCGCGGATCGTCGTACTGACCCTCGCCGCGACGGCCGTGGCGATCTGGGGTCTGTCCCTGGCGCTGCTGCTGACGGTCGCCGTCGTCTTCGGCGCCGTCGACGCGCTCTACACACCGGCCTCCGGGACGCTACCGCGGCGGATGGTCCGCTCGGAGGACCTGGTGAAGCTGTCGGCCGGCTCGCAACTGGCGCAGCGGCTAGCGATCTTCGCTGGCGCTCCGCTCGGCGGCCTGCTGGTCGCGCACGGCGGGCTGATCACGGTGATGATCGCCGACGCGGCATCGTTCGTGGTGATCGCGCTGGCGCTCGCCTTCCTGGTGAAGCCCCGGCTCCCACAGCCGGTGTCGGCGGGGCGGTCGATCCGCGCGGACCTGCGCGACGGCTTCGGCTACCTGAAGCGGGACGTCCGGGCGCGGACGCTGGTGATCGCGTTCTCCGGGCTGAATCTGTGCGTCGGCCCGATCCTCGCCGTCGGTCTGGTGCAACGCACGCACTCCGCGGGCTGGGGCTCGGCCTGGTACGGCTGGTTCGAGGCGTGTTCCGGGGTCGCCGCCGCGGTTGGTGCGCTGGTGGCGATGCGGTGGAAGCCGGCCGACCTGGCGCGATCCGGTCTGCTCGCACTCGTCGTCCAGGCGGCCGGTTGCGCGATGATCGGACTGATGCCGAAGCTCGGTGTCTTCGTCGCGATGGCGATGATCGGCTGCACGGCCGGGATCGCCTCGGCGCAGTTGTCGGCGGCGTTCCAGCAGTCGGTCGCCCCGGCGTACCTCGGTCGCAGTTTCAGCATCGTGAACCTGTCCGACGAGGCGCTGATGCCCGTCGCGATGACCGGCTTCGGCGCCTTGATCAGCCTCTCGAGCATTCCCGTCGCCTGCGTGCTCGTCGCATCGTTGTTCGCGGCCCTGGTCCTGTGGGCGGCGGCTCGGGTCTAAACTCGCGCAGGTGTCCGGCTGGGAGAGCGTCCGCGAATTCACCGTCGGTACGGTCGAGCTGCCGGCTACGCCGAAGCGCAGGAAGATCGGCTGGGGGCCGAAGGCGATCCGGGTGCCGCAGGGCGGGAAGCACGACCGGGTGCTCGCGGCGTGCGCGTACGCCGGGCCGGACCACTCGCTCTACCTCGACGCCGAACTGACCCAGCTGCTGTGCGTCGCCGTAGCAGCGGGTCCCGATTCCTGGACCGTGCGCGGTGCCGACGGTTCATCTCTCGGCTCGATCACCCGCATCCCGTCGACGCGGCCGTTGCTGCGCCCGAACTGGCGTATCGACCAGCCCGGCCGTCCGGAGATCATCGGACGCACCGAGTGGCTGAGCGGCGACGCCAAACAACTTGCCGAGAAGGCTGCGGGCCGGATCTTCACCGGGGTCCTCGACGCCCTCACCAGCTTCGGCGCCGAGGGCGGCGACCAGCCCACCAAGGAACGCGTCCTCGAATGGCGAGCCGGCGACGACGTCGTCATGTTGTCCGAAGCAACCAAGTCGATCACGATCAAAGCTCCGTGGCTGGATCGCCGGCTCCCCTTCGCCTACGCCCTCGTCGCCGGATGACGGCCCGTGAGACTGCGGCGTCGGTGCGGTCGGGCAATGTGACCGCGCTGGAGGTTGTCGAGGCCGCTCTCGACGCCGCTCGGCGGCTGGATCCGCTGCTGCACTTCGTCGAGGAGCTCGACGCGGAGGGGGCGCGGCGGGCGGCGAAGCGGTTGGATCCGGCCGGCCCGCTGGCGGGGGTGCCGTTCCTGATCAAGGCGCGGACGCCGCCCGATTCGCCGATCCTGGAGCGCCTGGTCACGGCCGGTGCGATCCCGATCGGGTGGGCGACGCGGGCACGGCCGGGTGCCGTCTCGCTGACGTTCGGGTGGAACGGGCGGGAATACACCCGGAATCCATGGGATCCCGAGCGCTCGCCCGGCGGTTCGACCGCAGGGGGAGCGGCCGCGGTGGCGGCAGGCGTCGTACCGCTTGCGACCGGTGGTGACAGCGGCGGATCGTTGCGGATCCCGGCGGCGTTCTGCGGAATCGTCGGGTTCAAGGGCACGTACGGTCGCGTGCCGCGGCCGGGTGGGCGCGGGCTCGGCGGGCTGACCACGGCCGGCGTGATCGGCGCGGACCTCGACGACGTCGTCCTCGCGACGAGCATCGCCAGCGGGCCGCACCGCCTCGACCCGTCGGCCCTGCCGCACTGGCCGGTACCGACCGAGCCCACCCGGCGGTGGCGGGTTGCGTATTTCTCGACGCTGGGCGCCTGTCCCGCAGAGGAAGGCGTCGATCGCGTACTGCGTGAACGCCTGGCGGCGACTGACGTCCAGGTGGTCGACGTGCCGTTGAAGCTCGCACCCACGGACGAGGCGTGGCCGGTCCTGTCGGCGCTCGACAACGGACGGGGCGCGGAGGCCGCCGCAGCCGACCGGGCCTGCGAGATCCGGGACCACAACAACACCGCGCTCGCCGACCTCTTCGCGGTGGTCGACGTACTGGTCACGCCGACGACGCTGACCGTTGCCCACGGCTACGACCGGCACGAGCAGAGCATCGTCACCGGCGATCCGTGCTGGGTCTTCAACGTGACCGGTCATCCCGCGGTGAGCATCCCGGCCGGTCTGTCGAACGGTCTCCCGGTCGGGATGCAGGTCGTCGCCCCGCACGGCGCCGACGCCGTCGCTCTCGCCGCGGCCCGTCAGCTGCAGGCAGACCTCTCAGCACCCCCGATCAGCACAACCTGCAAGTAGGGCTCAACGAACGGGGCCGTCCGGCCGGCGTGGACGATCCGCGCGGGCGCCGTACGACGTCGTACCGCCGGCTTCCGGCACGCCGGTCGAGGGTCGTGGCGCTGCGGTCAAGGGTGGAAGCGCGCGCTCCACGGTGTTGGCGACCTCGATCGCGGACGCACGGTGCCGGTCCGGCGTGGTTTCGCCGCGAGCAGTCGGCGAGCGCAGCGCTTCGGGCTTCGTGAAGTCGGCGACGGCTGCGACCACCTCGGGAGTGTAGACGTCCGCATACGTCGTGGGCGCCGCAGCGGGCTCGGCCGGGGGTCGGACGACCTCCTTCAGCTCGGTCCGGAAGAACTTGACCAGCTCCTTCGCGCGGAGGAACCGGCTGCGGCGAAGGACTGCCTGCTCGCCGGCGAGCGAGGCGGTCTGCCGCCAATTCACGTCGAACACGACCCGCCCGCGCTGGAACCCCACGTTCGTCTCACCGCCGGCATACCCGCGCGCGTTGCCGTGCGTGAAGAACGAGCTGTAGAAGGCTCCCTCGTCCTCGTACTTCAGCACGTTCCACGCCCGGAACGGATCCGTCGGCAGGTCGCCCCGCACCCAGGCCTCGTCCATCAGCGCGTGCGACGTCGCGTTCAGCGGCCGATGCCCGACGTACCGGTACTGCGGTCGCTCGCCGCGCCGGCGCCGCTCGTACTCGGCGATGATCTGCGGCCACTCGTCCGCGGACACCGCCCGCGCCAGCCGGGAGGCGAACGACGTCCGCGCGCGCAACTCGGCCCGCGACGTGACGGGATGATCGGTGCGCCCGGTCATCGTCTCGAGCTTGTCCATCGCGAAGGTGCCGCCGTGCGGAGCCACCCGCTCCCAGCGCGTCACCCGCAGCGACGGACGGTTCCGCCCGCCGGTCACCGCGTTGAGCGCGCGCAGCGCACCGATCGCGGCACGGTACAGCGGGACCCGGCGGCGCATGATGCGGAACTCCCACGCGGTGCGGTAGTCGCTGTCCAGCCACGCCGTACCGACGAGCCGCTTCGCCTCGCGGCGGTTCACCGTGGGTGTTCCGAGCGCCAGTTCTTGATCATCTGGTCCATGTCGGCGTGGATGAAGGCGAAGAAGTCGGCCGCTTCGGTGAGGCGCCGGCCGACGGGGGAGCCCTCGCCGAACAGCGACGCGCCGGAGCGGCTGGTCGACTCCCATTCGCTCAGGGCCAGGTTGCGGCGCTCGAGGATCGCCGCGAAGACGTCCTCGCGGATCCGGTAGTGGTCCTTGCGCGAGCCCGGCAGCCGCTCGCGGGAGATGAAGGAGACCTGCAGCAGTTGCCGGACGGCGCCGGACACGGCGGGCTGGCTGATCTTCAGCGACTCGGCGAGCTCGGCCGCCGTCATCGTGCCGGTCGGGCTGACCAGCATCGCGCCCATCACCCGCGCCGACATCGTCGGGACGCCGCTGTTCGCCAGCACGCCCGCGAAGCGCTCGACGAACTGGCTGACTGCCTCCCGGCTCGGTTCCTCCGCCATGGTTGAAGCTTACAGTAATCTGATCTATCGTAACTATCACAAACTTCTGATATTTTGAATTTCATGACCTCGACCATCGGCACTTCCTCGCCGGCGCTCACCGGCGCGCGGCGCTTCGGTGTCCTCATCGCCCTGTGTCTCGCCGTTCTCGTTCTCGGCCTGGACACCACCGTGCTCAACGTCGCCCTCCCGACGCTCTCCCAGGACCTGGACGCGTCCACGAGCCAGCTGCAATGGATGGCGAACAGCTACAACCTGGTGCTCGCCGCGCTACTGCTGCCGGCCGGGCTGCTCGGCGACCGGTACGGCCGGCGCCGGATCATCGCGATCGCGCTGTCCCTGTTCGGGCTGGCGTCCGTCGCCTGCGCGCTGTCGGACTCGGCCGGTCAGCTGATCGCCGCCCGGGCGTTCCTCGGGGTCGGCGCGGCGATGATCGTCCCGGTCGCGCTGTCGCTGATCACCGTGCTGTTCCGCACCGCGGAGGAGCGGAAGAAGGCGATCGGGTTCTTCGTCGTTGCCAACAGCATCGGTATGCCGCTCGGCCCGATTGTCGGCGGCTTGCTGCTCGACCACGCCGGCTGGCAGTGGATCTTCGTGATCAACGTGCCGATCGCGTTCCTCGCCGCGCTCGCCGTCACGTTGCTCGTCCCGGAGAGCCGCAGCTCGAACCGCCCGGCCATCGACTGGCCCGGCATCGTCTTGTCCAGCGCGGGTCTGGCGGCTTTGGTGTACGGCGTGACGAAGGCCGGCGAGACGTCCTGGGGTGACGGTGTCACGATCGTGTACCTCGCGCTGGCCGTCGTCCTGATCGGCGCGTTCCTGCTCTGGCAGCGGCGGGCCGCCGGTCCGCTGATCGAGCTGCGGTTGTTCAGCGAGAAGGTGTTCACCGGCGGCGCCGTGCTGCTGACCGTCTCGGTGTTCGCGATCTTCGGGCTGCTGTTCACGATGCCGCAGTACTTCCAGGGCATCAACGGGTCCGACGCGCTGCACACCGGGCTGAAGCTGCTGCCGTTCATCGGCGGTATGACGGTCGGCGCGAAGCTGGCCGAACCGGTCGAGGCCCGCGTCGGCACCCGGCTGGTCGTGATGACCGGTTTCGCGGTGATGGCGGCCGGGTTCGTGCTCGGCGCGTTCACCGACCTCGGCACCGGGTACGGCCACACCGCGACCTGGTTCGCCGTGGTCGGCTTCGGCCTCGGGTGCTCGATGCCGCAGGCAATGAACGCGGCGCTCGGCGTCCTCGACCCGGAGCGGGCCGGTACCGGATCGGGCCTGCTGCAGGCGTTCCGCCAGGTCGGCGGCACGGTCGGGGTCGCCGTCCTCGGCACCGTCTTGAACTCGGTCTACCGCCGCGACGTCGACACCGCAGGTCTGCCGGCGCAGGCAGCGGACGCGGTCGAGAAGAGCCTCGGCGGCGGACTCGCGGTGGCCGCGAAGACGGGGTCGGCCGACCTCGCGAACAGCGTGCGCGACGCCTTCCTCACCAGCCTGAACACCACGATGTGGGTGTCCGCCGGCATCGCTGTCGCCGGCGCGGTCCTCGCGGCCGTACTGATGCCGAAGCGCGCCGCGAAACCCTCGCCGGACGTGCTGACGGGTGTGCAGGACTCCTGATCACACGACACAGCGCCCGCTCCACGGGGGAGCGGGCGCTGATTCGCATGTCAGTTGAGGACGAGGCCCGGGTACAGCGGGAACTTGTCGAGCATCTCGGCCGAGGCGGCTTTGGTCTTGTCGGCGACGCCGTCGGCCAGCACGTACTTCGCCTTGGATGGTGCGCCCGCGGAGGTGGTCGTCGGCGTGGTCGCGGAGAGCACGTCGACGATCAGCTCGGCGACCCGGTCGAACTCGTCGGCGCCGAAGCCGCGCGTGGTGAGCGCCGGCGTACCGATCCGGACGCCGGAGGTGTACCAGGCGCCGTTCGGGTCGCGCGGGACGGCGTTGCGGTTGGTGACGATGCCCGCGTCGAGCAGCGCCGACTCGGCCTGCCGGCCGGTGATGCCGTACGACGAGACGTCCAGCAGGACCAGGTGGTTCTCGGTGCCGTCCGTCACCAGCTTGACGCCGCGCTTCATCAGGCCGTCGGCAAGCGTGACCGCGTTGTCGGCGACCGCCTGCGCGTACTCCTGGAACGAGGGCTGCCGCGCCTCGGCGAGCGCGACGGCCTTCGCGGCCATCGTCTGGCTGAGCGGGCCGCCCAGGACCATCGGGCAGCCGCGGTCGACGGACTCGGCGTACTCCGGCTGGCACAGGACCATGCCGCCGCGCGGGCCGCGCAGCGACTTGTGCGTCGTGGTCGTCGTGACGTGCGCGTGCGGGACCGGGTCGAAGTCGCCGGTGAAGACCTTGCCCGCGACCAGGCCGGCGAAGTGCGCCATGTCGACCATCAGGGTCGCGCCGACCTCGTCGGCGATCTCGCGCATCTTCGCGAAGTTCACCTTGCGCGGGTACGCCGAGTAGCCGGCGATCAGGATCAGCGGCTTGAACTCGCGGGCCTTGCGCGCGACGTCGTCGTAGTCGAGCAGCCCGGTCGCCGGGTCGGTGCCGTAGGAGTGCTGGTTGAACATCTTGCCGGAGATGTTCGGCCGGAAACCGTGCGTCAGGTGACCGCCGGCGTCCAGCGACATACCGAGCATCTTCTGGTCGCCGAGCGCCTTGCGGAGCTTGGTCCAGTCCTGTTCGGTCAGGTCGTTGACGTGCTTCGCGCCCGCCTCGGCCAGCGCCGGGGACTCGATCCGCTGGGCCAGGATCGCCCAGAACGCG
Organism: Kribbella sp. NPDC051936; assembly: GCF_040680955.1. Taxonomy (NCBI): domain Bacteria; kingdom Bacillati; phylum Actinomycetota; class Actinomycetes; order Propionibacteriales; family Kribbellaceae; genus Kribbella; species Kribbella sp. NPDC051936. The sequence continues at coordinate 685,755 of NZ_JBFAXS010000004.1, forward strand.
ACCAGGTTCGCGTCGATGCCCGAGTGCGGCTGGACGTAGGCGTGCGGCGCGCCGAACAGGGCCCGCGCGTGGTCGGCCGCGGTCTGCTCGACGGTGTCGACGTTCTGGCAGCCGGCGTAGAAGCGGTGCCCGATGGTGCCCTCGGCGTATTTGTCCGACAGCCAGTTGCCCATCGTGAGCAAGGTGGCGGGGGAGGCGTAGTTCTCGCTCGCGATCAGCTTCAGCGAGGATCGCTGGTCGGCCAGCTCGGCCTTGATCGCGCCGGCGATGGTGGGCTCCACCGCGGCGATCACCTGCAGCGCGTTGTTGTACGCGGCCGACGCGGCGGCGGCGTCGAAGGGTTGAGTCATCGTTGTCTCTCCTGCGGTTGCAGTGGGTCGCCGGCACCCAGGCGCACGGTGCCCGCGTTCTTCGCTCCCCGGTGGTTCTCCACCTAGCGCGCCAGTCGCGACTCGCTCACCCTATCGCGCGCTCGACGATCTGCTGGAACGGCGTCGTCCTCGGCAGCGTGCCGAACACCCCGCCCCAGTCCTTGGCCAGCCGGGACGCCACGAATGCGTCCGCAACCGCGGGCGTCGAGTGCCTGATCAGCAAGGAAGCTTGCAGGCACAGGGCCATCAGCGCGGCCAGCCTCCGCGCGCCGGCTTCGGCGTTCTCGATGTCAGCAAGCGCTTGCAGTACGTCGTTCACCGCCGCGTCGAGCCGCTGATCCGCACCCTGCACAGCGGCCATCTCGGTCAGCCACGCGTCGAGCGACTCGGGCCTGCGCAGCGCCCGCAGGACGTCGAGGGCGTTCACGTTCCCCGACCCCTCCCAGATCGAATTCAGCGGCGACTCGCGGTAGAGCAGCGGCAGCCCGGACTCCTCGACGTACCCGTTCCCGCCGAGGCATTCCAGCGCCTCGGCCACCATGAACGGCGTCCGCTTGCACACCCAGAACTTCGCTAGCGGCAGCGCGATCCGCCGGAACGCCGCCTGCTGCGGGTCGCCCGCGGTCGCGGCGTCCACAGCGGCTGCCAGGCGCATCCCCAGGGCCGTCGCCGCCTCGGACTCGATCGCGAGATCCGCCAGCACGTTCTGCATGGCCGGCTTGTCCGCCAGCAACCCACCGAACGCGCTTCGGTGCCGCGTATGCCAAACAGCCTCGACCAGCGCCCGCCGCTGCAGGGCCGCGGAGCCGAGCACACAGTCCAGCCGGGTCGCCGCGACCATCTCGATGATCGTCCGCACCCCGGCGCCCTCGTCACCCAGCCGGTACCCGATCGTGCCGTGGAACTCGACCTCCGACGACGCGTTCGACCGGTTCCCGAGCTTGTCCTTGAGCCGCTGCAGCGCGAACGGGTTCCGGTTGCCGTCGGCAAGAACCCGCGGTACGACGAAGCAGCTCAGTCCGTCCGGCGCCTGCGCCAGGACCAGGAAGAGGTCCACCTGCGGCGCGGAGCAGAACCACTTGTGCCCGTTCAGCTGGTACACGTCCCCGGCGGGGGTCGCGGTGGTGAGGTTCGCCCGGACGTCGGAGCCCCCCTGCTTCTCGGTCATCCCCATCCCGGCGAGTACGCCGTGCTTCGCCGCGACCGGCAACCGCCGTACGTCGTACCGGGTCGACGCCAGCTGCGGGACCCACTCCTTGGCGAGCTGCTCGTCCGCCCTGAGCGCCGGCACCGCGGCGTACGTCATCGAGATCGGGCAGCCGTGCCCGGGCTCGACCTGCGACCACAGGTAGAACCCGGCGGCGCGGGTCAGGTGCGGCGCCGGGTTGTCGCTCGGCTGTGTCGTCCAGGGCGCGGCCTGGAGCCCGAAACCGACGGCCTGCTCCATCAGCCAGTGCCACGACGGGTGGAACTCGACCTCGTCGATCCGGTTCCCGTAGCGGTCGTGGGTGCGCAGGACCGGCGGGTTCTGGTTCGCGGGGAGGGCGTGCGCACGGGCCTCCTCGGAGCCCGCGAGCTCGCCGATCCGGCCGAGGCCGCGATCCGCCGTCAGGTCGGCGTACGGACGCAGAGCGTCACCGAGGGGCCGGTCCTGGGTGAAGAAGTTCACGCCCCGCAGTGGGGGAGCCTGATTCGTTACCGCGAATGGGTCCGCCATGTCAGTACGGTAAGCGGTATGGCACGTTCTGGGGCAGGACCCACTGGTGGGAGCTCCCTCTCATTGGCATGGGTTCGCAAGGTCCCCGCGACGACCTGGAAGCTGCTCACCCAGACGGTCGGCGTCTGTCTGCGCTACCGGGTCACCGGACTCGCGGCCGAGGGGGCGTTCTTCGCGATCCTCTCGCTGCCGCCGCTGATCTTCGGGCTGGCCGGCTCGCTCGGTTACATCGCGAGCAAGTGGTTCGAGGTCGAGACGATCAACGACATCAAGCAGCAGATCGTCGACCTGGCCGCCCGGGCGCTGACCGACGACTCGATCAAGAACGTCATCGCGCCGACCCTCGACCAGGTGCTGAACGGCGGCCGGCCGGACGTCATCTCGATCGGTTTCGTGCTGGCCCTGTGGTCCGGCAGCCGCGCGCTGAACGTGTTCGTCGACACCATCACGATCATGTACGGGATGGGCGGCAAGCGGGGCATCGTCCGGACCCGCGCGCTGTCGTTCTCGCTGTACTGCGCGGCCCTCGTCATCGGGGTCATCGTCCTGCCGCTGGTGCTGGCCGGACCGAACGCGGTCGACGCGCTGCTGCCGCACCGGCTGGACTTCCTGAACCAGCTGTACTGGCCGGTGGTCACGATCCTGTCCGCGGGCTTCCTGAACACTCTGTACCACCTGTCCGTCCCGATCCGGACGCCGTGGGTCTCCGACCTGCCCGGCTCGTTCCTGGCGCTGTCGATCTGGATCCTGGGCAGCTTCGTGCTTCGGTGGATCCTGCAGAGCACGGTCGGCGGTACGTCGATCTACGGGCCGCTGGCCGCGCCCATCGCGGTCCTGATGTGGCTCTACATGACCGCGATCGCCGTACTCATCGGCGCCGCGCTGAACGCGGTCGTGGACCGGCTGTGGCCGCACAAGGCGCAGGTCGCCGAGGTCACGAAGGCCGCGACGGTCGAGGAGGCCGGCGACGAGGTCGAGCCGGTGATGAAGGCGGAGTCGGAGCCGCACCACGAGCACACGCTGACCCCGGTGGCTGAAGAGGAGCGGCCCGAGGCACAGCTCGGGCGGAAGGTCGAGAAGCTCGCCGAACGGCCACGCAACGCCGTGCCTCGACCGAAGCCTGAGCCTGAGCCTGAACCTCAAGGTGAGACCGAGGCCGCGCGCAAGCCGGCCTCGGTCGGAAAATCCGGTGCGCAGGGTGACACCGACGACCTAGGCTGACGGCATCGCGACACACGGTCCCCGGCTCGGGACCGCTGGAACCAGGAGGGAGGCAACCGCCATGAGCTTTCAACAGGCCCGTCGGGCCGTTGTCTCCTACACCGTCCGTCCGCTGACCTGATCCCGCGGCCGGACCCTCGGAAAGGTTCGCCGCATGTCAGCCACACTTCAGGCCCTGGGACTCGACAGTTCCACGGCCGAGTTTCTGCAGTCCGTCCCGGAGGACCTCGTTCCGGGACGCGTCGCCCGGGTCGACAAGGGCCTGGCGACGGTTTTCACCGAGGACGGTCCGGTCCGTGCCAGCTGGTCCGGGGCACTGCTCGCCGAGATGGCCTCCGACGCCCAGGCCGGCCCCTGCACAGGGGACTGGGGCGTCCTGCGGTTCTGGCCGGACGACCGGATCACGCTCGAGTCGGTGCTGCCGCGCCGGACCACGATCGTGCGCGCCGAGGTCGGCGGCTCGTCGCGCGGGCAGGTGCTCGCCGCCAACGTCGACGTGATCGCCATCGTCGTCGGTCTGGTCCCGGAGCCGAACATCGTCCGCATCGAGCGGTTCCTGGCGCTGGCCTGGGAGAGCGGGGCGCGACCGGTCGTCGTCCTGACGAAATCCGATCTCGTCGGGGACGCCGAGTCGCTGGCCGAGGACGTGGCGCTGGCCGCGCCGGGTGCCGACGTACTGGTGTGCAGCGCGACCACGGGTGCGGGCATGGACGACGTACGGGCGCTGCTCGACGGGAACGCCACGCTGGCGCTGCTCGGCTCGAGTGGTGCCGGCAAGTCGTCGCTGGTCAATGCTCTCGCCGGTGTGGAGCTTCTGGACGTGCAGGAGATCCGCGAGGACGGCAAGGGCCGCCATACGTCGGTACGGCGCGAGCTGATCGTGCTGCCCGCGGGCGGGGTCGTCATTGACACACCGGGGCTGCGGGGGATCGGTCTGCAGGAGAGCGGCGAAGGACTGGCCGCGGCGTTCCCCGACATCACGTCGCTGGCGGAGCAGTGCAAGTTCAAGGACTGCTCACATGTGATGGAGCCCGGGTGCGCGGTGCAGGCGGCGCTGGAGGACGGGTCGTTGCCGTACCGGCGCTACGACAGCTGGGTGAAGCTGCAGCGCGAAGCGGCGTACATGGCTCGTCGGGCCGACGCGCGGCTGCGGGCGCAGGCGAAGAAGGACTGGGTGCGGGCCAGCAAGTCGTACCGGCGGGACATCAAGCCTCGCGGTTGATGAAAGGATCGGTCCCATGAACCGATCTGTGCTGGTGACGGGGGCTTCACGGGGGATCGGCGCGGCGGCGGCGCGAGCGTTCGCTGCCGCGGGTGATCGCGTAGCCGTTCACTACAGCTCCTCGCCGGACGCTGCGGCCCAGGTCCTGAAGGAGCTTCCCGGGACCGGACACGTCATGGTCCAGGCCGACCTCGCCGACGCGGAGGCGATCCGGACCGCGGTCGACGACGCGGCGCGCACGCTCGGCGGGATCGACGTCCTGGTGAACAACGCCGGCGTGTACCACCCGCACCGGATCCGCGAGTCGACGTACGCCGAGTGGCAGCAGGCATGGACGGACACGCTCGCCGTGAATCTCGTTGGCCCGTCCAACGTCACCTGGTGCGCGGTCCGGCACATGCCGCGCGGCGGCCGGATCGTGAACGTGTCGTCGCGCGGCGCGTTCCGCGGCGAGCCGAACCAGCCGGCGTACGGCGCCTCGAAGGCGGCGATCGTCTCGTTCACGCAGTCGCTGGCGCGGGCGCTCGGGCCGGACGGGATCGCGGTCACCGCGATCGCGCCGGGCTGGACCGTGACGGACATGGCCGCGGTGAACCTGGCCGGCGACGGGTACGACCGGCGCCGGCTGGAGAGCCCGCTCGAACGCGTAGCCGATCCGTCGGAGGTCGCCGCCGCGATCATGTACCTGGCATCGCCCGAGGCCGAGTTCGCCACCGGGACCGTGCTGGACTTCAACGGGGGTTCGTACCTGCGGATGTAAATGCGTTCGCCCGACGGCGGGGGACTGGTTAAGGTCCTCCTCGTGCATCGCATCATCACTCCGCCGGCCGCCGCTTAGCGGACGGCTGATCTCGCGCCCAGGTCGTCGGCCTGGGCTTCTTCGGGCTGTTCGCAGACGCCTCGACCATTCGTTGCGAACAGCTTCCCGGAGTGTCCGATGCACCACCGTCTCTCGACGAGGCACGCCCTCGTCGCCGTCATCGCCGCCGCCGTCGCCTGGGGCACCGGCGGCCCGACCGGTGCCCTCCTCACCCAGCAGGGCCTCACACCACTCGCCGTCTCCTTCTGGCGCCTGGCATCCGCCGCCCTCTGGCTGATCCTTGCCCGCCTCCTCACCCGCCGTACCCATGTTCGTCCGTTGGTGGCGGCCGGCTCGGTGCGTCATGTGCTGAGCGGCTTGGGTTTGGCTGTTTGCCAGCTCGGCTACTTCACCGCGATCCCGCGAGTCGGCGTCGGTACGGCGACGGTGATCGCCTTGGGTGCCGCGCCGATCCTTGTCGCCGTCGCCGCCCGCGAACGACTGACACCGGCCCTCTTCGTGGCCGTCGCCGGTCTCGGCCTGCTGTCGGCAACCGCCGGGACGGCCAGTCTCACCGGCATAGCAGCAGCCATAGCCTCTGCCGCGGGCTACACACTGACAACACTCCTGAACCGCAACACCCCAGACCCCGTCACCGCTGCACTCCTGGGCTTCATCGTCGGCGCCGCCTTCCTCGCCCCCTTCGTCGCCCTCCCGGCCACACTCACCGGCTGGCTACTGATCGCGTACTTCGGCCTGATCCCGACGGCGTTCGCCTACACGCTCTTCTACACAGGCCTGAAGACCCTGAAAGCCTCGACAGCCGCCACCATCGCCCTGCTGGAACCGGTCGTCGCCGCAGCCATCGGCATCCTCGCCTTCGACGAACACCTCACCACCCCAGCCCTCGTGGGAGCTGCAATCCTCCTCGCAGCGATCGCCGCTCAGTCCCGCCGCCCCCGCAACTGAACCACCCGAGCTCCGGGGACAGGCGCCGCCGCCAACCGCGGCGGCGGCGCTTGCCCCGCGGATGAGTCGGCTGCTCAACCCAGTCCCGTCGCCGAACTCACCCCTCACGGGTGCGCCGACTGCCCAACGTGACCATCGCCGTCCGTACGAGCCAGCGAACCCAACCCACGCGGGTGAGCTGACCGCCCGACGTGACCATTGCCGCCGTACCGACCCCGCGCGGGTGCGTTGACCGCCGAACCCGGCCACCGCCGCCGTACCGAACCCCCGCGGGTGAGCTGGCCGCCGAACCCGGCCACCGCCGCCGAGCGAAGCGACGGCGCAGGGGGTGCGGGTGGCGGAGCCCCCGCCGGCGGCAAGCGAAGCGCAGCCGCACAACACGACGAAGGCGACCCGGTCCGCGCTCTCCGCGGACACGAGTCGCCTATCGACTTCGTGGACGATACTGGGATCGAACCAGTGACCTCTTCCGTGTCAGGGAAGCGCGCTACCGCTGCGCCAATCGTCCGTCTGGAACCCGATGAGGTTCTCGAGGTGGAGACGGGATTCGAACCCGTGTACACGGCTTTGCAGGCCGTTGCCTCGCCTCTCGGCCACTCCACCACTGAGGCCTTTTCCCTTGTGAGGACGGTGGCCTGCCGAACCCTCTCCGAGCGGACGACCGGGTTCGAACCGGCGACCTCAACCTTGGCAAGGTTGCGCTCTACCAACTGAGCTACGTCCGCGCTTCGCTCCGGGGCGTTTCCGCTCGGTGCGAGAGCAGAACAGTAGCGCACTTTCCGCCCGGACAAAAACCGGATTCCGCTGTGTCGCGACGAGCGCGAGGAGTGCCCCATCCGTCACACGAGTCCCATCCGTTCTGTCCACTCGCCACGCCGCCGGATCACCCCTTCAAGGTCACCAGATCGACGTTTTCCAGGTACTCCGTGTCGCCCCGGAGATCGATCGCCGCGACACGCCCGTCGGCCACGGTGAAAGAGAACACAATCAGCGGTTCGCCCCGTCGCATCCACACCAGCCCGGGCCAGCCGTCGACGAGCACCAGCTTCGCCGCCGCGGCCCGCCCGGAGAACTCGTGTGCGACGCGCTCCGCGCCGGCGAGCACCTCCGCCGCCGGCCCGCCGTACGCCGCGGCGCCCGCATCCGCGCGGACGACGACCTCGGGATCGAGCACCCGCAACAGTCCCGAGAAGTCGGCGCCCCGGGCCGCGGCGAGGAACGCGGTGACGACCTCCTTCTGCCGCTGTACGTCGACGTCGGCCGGCTCCGGCGTACCGCGGACGCGCCGTCGCGCCCGGCTGGCGATCTGCCGTGCGGCGGCCGGCGACTTCCCGATGATCGGCGCGATGTCCTCGAACGGCACCGCGAAAAGGTCGTGCAGCACGAACGCGAGCCGCTCGGCCGGCGACAGCGTCTCGAGCACGACGAGCAACGCCAGCCCGACCGAATCCGCCTGTACTGCTTCGAGTTCAGGATCCGGTACGACGTCGTCCGCGAGCCCCGGCGCGTGATCGCCGACCGGCAGCTCGGGTCGCCCGCGCCGCGCACGCAGCATGTCGAGACAGATCCGCCCGACCACGGTGGTCAGCCAGCCGCCCAGGTTGTCGATCGTCGCGCTGTCGCTGCGGCTGAGCCGGATCCAGGATTCCTGGACCGCGTCCTCGGCTTCCGGCTCGGACCCCAGGATCCGGTACGCGACGGCCCGCAGCCGGTCCCGGTTCTGCTCGAACCGCGTCGCCAACCACTCGTCCCCGCTCATCGCGACCACATCCTCCACCTGTCACACTGACCGGCCGAGCGCCGTCAGATGATTGACGGACCACGAGCACAACATGTGACAGAGGAGCGAGCGATGACGGCAGCACCCCGCCCGTTGGACGTGCGCAAGCAGGACACCTTGGCCCGTCTCGAGCAGGACGTCGACGCCTGGGTGTCCACCGCTTCGCCGGACGGTACGCCGTACCTGATGCCGCTCTCGTTCCTGTGGAGCGACGGGACGCTGCTGCTGTCGACCGCGCGGACCAACCCGACCGGGCGCAACCTGCTGGCGAACCCCCTCGTACAGCTGACGCTGGGGGAGGTGCGCGACGTGATCCATGTGACCGGCACCGTCGAGGTCGTCGAGCCGTCGGACGCCGAGGGCCAGGCGTTCGCCGAGAAGGCCGGCTTCGACCCGCGGCCGCTGGGCAACTACCCGTTCTTCCGTGTGACGCCGACGCGGATCCAGGCCTGGCGCGAGGTGAACGAGCTGAAGGAGCGCGTGCTGTTCGAAGACGGTCGCTGGCTGGACTGACGCTTGGCGGTGAAATTCGGCCACGGCACCGATGAACCCGGCGGTCGGTGAAACCTACGCTTCCGGCGACTTTCCCCTACGCAGAAGGCGAACATGCGCGTCATCGGCATGGCCGCGATCGCCGGGCCGGCCTTGGTGCTCGCCGGCGTCGTACCGGGCAATCCGGCCTACGCGGATCAGATTGCCTGGCACAGTTGCCGTACCGAACACGCCGACGAGACCGGTGCGGCGCTGGACGCGGCAGGCGCTCAGTGCGCCGAGCTCGAGGTCCCGTTGAACTACGCCGACCCGGACGACCGGTCCATCACGCTGGCGATCGCACGCCGCGCCGCGACGGACACCGCGCACAAGCTGGGGACCCTGGTGGTCAACGTCGGCGCCCCGGAGACGTCGCGGCAAGGGGCCCACCCGGGTGAGCTGACTGCTTAACCCCCTGCGGCGTGCGTGCTGGCGATCCCAACCCACGAAGGCGAGCTGACCGCCCAGCGCGACGAGCGCGGGGGAGCGGACTGCCCAACGTGACCACCACCGGTGAGCCCGACACGAGCGGGGTGAGGGCGGCATGTCCGGTGCGGTTGTGCGGTCCGGCGAACCCAACCCACGCAGGTGAGCTGACTGCCCAGCGCGGGTGAGCGTCCCGGCCAACCCAACCCAAGCGGGTGAGCGTCCGGCGGACCCGACCCCTGCGGGGTGCGGGGACCGCCCAGCGCGCGCCAGCGCGGGTGAGTGTCCGGCAACCCCAACCACCGCAGGTGAGCTGACCGCCCGGCCCAACCACTGCCGCCGAGCTGACCGCCCGGCCCAACCACTGCCGCCGAGCTGACCGCCCAGCCCAACCACCGCAGGTGAGCTGACCGCCCGGCCCAACCACTGCCGCCGAGCGAAGCGACGGCGCAGGGGGTGCGGGTGGCGGAGCCCCCGCCGGCGGCGAGCGAAGCGCAGCCGCACAAAACGACGAAGGCGACGCGGCTCGCGCATTCCGCGAGCACACGCCGCCTATCGACTTCGTGGGCGATACTGGGTTCGAACCAGTGACCTCTTCGGTGTGAACGAAGCGCGCTACCACTGCGCCAATCGCCCGGGGTGGTGCTGATGTTTCTTATGTGGTGTTGCGGGTGAAACCATAGCGCATGATGAAGCGACGATCTAATCGGGCCGGGCTACTCTTGCTGCAGGACGGAGATCCCGTCGCGTTGGAGACGTGATTGTGACTTTCTCGCACGACACCGAGCAGGCGCTCGGGACGCTGGTCCGGCTCGTCAACACCATGCCCGGACCGAACAGTCAGGTCGACTCGCTGGAGACCCTGGAGGATCTGGAGAAGTTCGTCCAGGAACGGGAGTTCAGCGCGGTCGACATGCTGACGGAGAAGGACCTGGCCGAGGTCCGGGACCTGCGCCCGCTGTTCGCGCCGGTGTTCACCACGGATTCCGACGCGTCCGCGGCGACGATGATCAACGCGATCATCGCGCGTGGGACGTCGACTCCGCGGCTGACCAACCACGACGGGCACCCGTGGCACATCCACTACTCCCGCGACGGCGCGTCGCTGGCCTGCCGGATCACCGTGGAGTGCGGGATCGCGCTCGCCCAGGTGATCTCCGCCGGTGAACGCGAACGCCTGCGCCGCTGCGAGGCGCCGGACTGCGACGACGCCCTGATCGACCTGTCGCGCAACCGTTCGAAGCGGTACTGCGACGCCAGGACGTGCGGCAACCGCTTGCACGTCGCGGCGTACCGCGAGCGCCGCAAGGCCTCCGGCGAATAACTCAGGAACGAACGCCGGCCTGGGGAGGATTGTCCGCCCGATCAGGGACGAATTCCTCCCCAGGCCGGCGTCTGTCAGGGGTTGGGGTTTTCCGCGGAGCGTTCCGCGAAGATCTTCGCGACCTGCGCGGTGATGGTGCCGGGCGCCGGCAGATCGCGGTCGTCGACACGCTGGATGCCCTGGACGTCACGAGTTGTCGATGTGAGGAAGATCTCCTCGGCCTCGAACAGCCGCTCCAGCGGCACGTCGCGCTCGACACCGCCGAACCACTCCAGGACGAGCGCGCGCGTCACGCCGGCCAGTGCGCCCGATTCGAGCGTCGGCGTGACCAGCTCACCGTCGTACACGCAGAAGATGTTCGAGCCGGTGCCCTCGCTGAGGTTGCCGATCGTGTTCGCGAAGATCGCCTCGCTGCCGCCGCGTTCCTTCGCGTAGGCGAGCGCGCGGACGTTCTCGGCGTACGACGTGGTCTTCAGGCCTGCCACCGCGCTGCGCTCGTTGCGTACCCACGGCACGGTCACGATCGCCGACACCGGCGACGGGCGCTTGATCTCCTGCGTCGCGACGAGCACGGTCGGCCCCGACGTGCCGCGGTCCGACGACAGCGGCGAGACCCCGCCGGTGTACGTGATCCGCAGCCGGCCGAACGGGATCCCCGGATCGGCCTCGACCACGGCGTCGATCCCCGCCTCGATCGCGGCGACGTCCGGCGCCGGGAGGCCGAGCCCGACCGCCGAACGGACCAGCCGGTCGAGATGCCGCCGGACCGCGAACGGGCGGCCGCTCTCGATCTTGATCGTCTCGAAGACGCCGTCGCCGGTGGTCAGCCCGTGGTCCAGCGGCGAGACCGTCGCCTCGTCGTCCAGCAAGCCGCCGTTGAGCCAGATACGCATGTGGTGCTCCTTCCGGGAATCACCTTAGTGCGCAGGTGATCCGGGGCCGCGAGGCAGTCCGGAGGTGAGCAGTTGATGACCGTACGTCGACCTGTGGGGGACCCCGGTTTTTGAACTGGGGCGGAGATGGGCTAATGTTCTTCTCGCGCCGGGGACATCGAAACCGGGCGCGATGCGGACGTAGCTCAGTTGGTAGAGCGCAACCTTGCCAAGGTTGAGGTCGCCGGTTCGAACCCGGTCGTCCGCTCGGAGAGGGTTCGGCAGGCCAGCTTTCTCAGTGGTGGAGTGGCCGAGAGGCGAGGCAACGGCCTGCAAAGCCGTGTACACGGGTTCGAATCCCGTCTCCACCTCGAGAACCTCATCGGGTTCCAGACGGACGATTGGCGCAGCGGTAGCGCGCTTCCCTGACACGGAAGAGGTCACTGGTTCGATCCCAGTATCGTCCACCAATTTCAAACGCAAGCGTTGAGGCCCCTCCCGGTGATCTGGGAGGGGCCTTTCGTTGCGTGGGCTTGGGCGTGTGTTCACTTCCGGTTGCCGACGTCCTCGGCGGTGAACGCGGCGACCTTGTGGCGCGCTCGTCCTCGCCGTGCCGCAAGGTCCGGTGCCGGCGTCCGCCCGGATCAAGTCGCCCAGATCGCCGAGTCGTGCTCGAAACCGGGCGTGAACTCGAAGACGATGTCCTTGGGATTCGAGACCCCGAAGGCGACCTTGTACCGCGCCTGCCGGCCGTCGAGGATCTTCGTGTCCGGCGAGCCGTTGATGCCGTGGGCCGAGTCGAAGATCTCGTCACCCTCTACGTCGCCACTCTGAACGGTGGCATTGGCCGTCGAAGGATCGAATGCCTTGCCGGACTTGTTCACGATCGTGAACTGAACAGCGTGCTTGAAGCTCTCGCCGCCGAATCCGGTATCTGACCGCCGGTATGCCTTCGGCGCGGACACAGTTGCGGAGACGCCGTTCTCCCATGTGAACGCCTTGCCGAACGCGACGGTGGCGTCAGAGGTGGACGGTTCGTCGGTCGGCGTCGGCGTCTCGCTGTCAGGTGCCGAGGTCGCTGTCGATTCAGGAGGTGCGCTGGTGCCCGTCGGTTGCGTACTAGCGGGATTGCCTGCCACCCCGCCACACGCCACCAGGCCAATGACAACCCCTCCGGCTGCCAGTGCTGTGAAGATGCTCCGCCTCACTTGATCGTTCCGGCGCGGATGCTGCTGAGGCATGCTCGTCCCCCTCACGTGGTGCGGTCGCCCCACCCTGGGCTGAACCGCGAGATCCGGGCTCCTCTCTTGGTGAGGGAACACGGAGTGTTACCTACTTCGTGTGTATGTGGGAGCCGAACGGCGACCAGGTCGACAGGACGTGTGTGGTCATTGCGCGGGGGTTGGGCGGTGGCTGAGCGTGGCGAGGAGACCTGGGCGGCGAGACGTCCTGTCGAGGTTGCTCGTGAGGGGCTGGACGTCGGACTCGATCGGCCAGTGGGCGGACTTCACGAACGGCAGGCTGGCGAAACCGGCCGGATGCCGAGATCTTGTTTGATGAGTAGCGAACAGATGTACGATCAGGACCAAACAGATAGAGGGATGGTGAGATCGTGCGGGCGTTGGAGCAGCCTTCGTTGGACGGGCCCGGGGCGATGCGGGTCGTGGACGTTCCGGTGCCGGTGGTGGGGCCGGATGAGGTGCTCGTGAAGGTTGGTGCCGCCGGCGTGAACTTTGCCGACGTGATGCAGACGCGCGGCACGTACGACGGCGGTCCCAAGCCGCCGTACGTTGCGGGCTTCGAGGCCGCAGGCACCGTCGTTGCCCTGGGCGAGGACGTGACGCGGGTGACTGTCGGAGATCACGTCATCGGGACGGGCGGCGGGGCGTTTGCGGAGTACATGGTGATGGCTGCGGACGGCGTCGTGCCTGTGCCGGCCGGGTGGAGTGATGAGGAGGCGCTCGGGCTTGTGCTCAACTGGGCCACGGCGCTTGTGTCGCTCCGCCTGGGGCAGCTCAGGGCGGGTGACTTCGTCCTGATCCATGCGGCGGCTGGTGGTGTCGGGCAGGCTGCGGTGCGGATCGCGAAGTACTACGGCGCGACCGTCATCGCGACCGCGTCCGCCGCGAAGCACGACGTCGTACGGCGGCTTGGCGCGGATCATCTCATCGACTACCGGAACGCGGATCTGGTCGCCGAGGTGCGGAGGCTGACGGACGGACGCGGGGCTGACATCGTGCTCGAATCCGTCGGGGGTGACACGTTCCGGCAGAGTGTCGAGGTCGCGCGCCGGGTGACGGGGAAGGTTGTCGTGATCGGGGCCGCGGCGGGCGAAGCCTCGATCAGCAACTGGGAGCTCAACTTCCGGCACCCGGTGCAGGTGATCGGCCAGCACCTGACCACCACGATCCGGCACGCGCCGGAGCTGTTCGCGAAGGTCCTCGCAGAGCTGGACGAGCTGATCGCGGCCGGCGTCTACCCACCCGGCCGCCCGACCGTCTACGATCTCGCCGACGGCCCGAAGGCGCTGAACGAACTCGAGGCCCGCGCCACCGTCGGCAAACTCGCGCTCAAGCCCTAGGCCACGGACTGCGCGACCCGGAAGCCTAGGTCCTCGATCGCGAATGTCGGGTGCGACCGGCGGCGGACAGTGGAGCCGATCGAGCGGTCGTCGTCGGCGAAGCCGCCGCCGCGGAAGATCCGGTACGAGCCGTAGGTGTCCGGGTCGTACAGGTCCCAGCACCACTCCCACACGTTGCCGAGCATGTCGTGGAACCCCCACTCGTTCGGCGCCCGCAGGCCGACCGGATGCGGGTGTCCGCCGGAGTTCGCGGCGTACCAGGCGATCTGGTCGAGCGGCCCGTAGCGATAGCCGGGCGTGCCGGCGGTGCACGCGTACTGCCATTCGGCCTCGGTGGGCAGGCGGTAGCCGGGCGAGGACCGATCCCACGCGACCTGCTCGCCGTCGATCGCATAGGCGAGCGGCAACCCGGCGTCCGACGACATCTGGTTGCACAAGGCAACGGCGTCGTACCAGCTCACGCCGGTGAGCGGCACGCCGTCCCGCGCGACCGGGTACGGGGCGAGCCGGAAGGCGGGTAGATCCACACGCCAGCGCCTGCGCACCCGGTCGTCGCGCAGGAACAGCAATCCAGCTGGTACGTCGAGCATCCCGCAACCGTAAGCGGATCAGTAGAACTGGCGGACCTTCGGCCACAACGTGGACCAGGCCTCGGCGGGCGCGGAGCACAGGACGAGCGCGGTCCCGTCCTCGTCGTTGGCCACGATGCTGTCGATCGTGCCGACCTGCTCGCAGCCGCGGAAGTACGACTCGAAGATCGGCGTCCGTTCGAGCTCGACGAGGAGGACCGGGCCGGTGTTGGTGTCCGGCGGTCGCGCCCAGTCCCAGAAGCTCATGTGCGCGGAGTAAGGCGACGGCAGCCCGTGCGGGGGCCCGTAGCGCACGAGTGCACCGGCCTCGCCGTAGTTTCCAGTGAACAGCGTCGCGGTCGATCGCTCACCAAGAGGGATCCGCTCCCAGGCATCGGCGACGGACGCGGCGAAGGCCGGCCAGCCGATCTGCTCGCCTTGCTCCTTGTTCACCGGGATGACGAAGTCCGCGGCCGACGCGGGCAGCACCGGCAGCGTGAACACGGCGGAGGTCAGCGCGGTCAGCGTCAGACCGACGACAGCGACAACGCGGTGCCGGCCGATCCAGCGAAGTGTCGGCTCACAGCCGGCCGCCACAAGCACCAGCAGCAGCGGCAGCGCGTAGTACGACTTGCCCCCGGCCGCGAGGACGATGACGCACAGCACCGGGTAGGCGAGGGCGACGGCCCGCGCCCACGGCAGCTCACGCCAGATGCGGCGGAACCCGGCGATCCAGACCGGGACCAGGAACGGTGACAGTTGCAGGATCTGGAGTGGGACGAACATGATCCGGTTCTCGGTGCCGTCGTCCTCGCTGATACCGCCGGCCACCTTGAGCTGCGGCCAGTCGTGCTGGAACTGCCACAGTATGTTGGGCAGGGCGATCAGCCCCGCGACGGCCACACCTGCGAGGAGCCACCAGGAACGCAGTACGCCGCGCGGACCGACGATCAGCAGCGATACGAACAGGGCGCCGATCGGCAGCACGACGAGGTACTTGTTCTCCACCGCGATCCCGGCCGTCACGCCGAGTGCGAGCCACCAGCGGCCGTCGCCTGTTCGCAGCAGCTTCACCGCGAACAGGCCGATCAGCATCCAGGCGAGCAGGTCGTACGTCGCGGTGGACACGAGATGCCCGACGCCGAGGACGAAGCCGGAGACGGCGGCGCAGATCGCCGCCAGGATCTGCCCGCGTCGCTCGCTGCCGAACTCGCGGGCGATCAGCGCGACGACCACGATCGTCGCGACGGTGCTCAGCGTCGACAGCACCCGCAGCCCATCACGGTGTCGCCGAAGACCGCGGTCGAGACGCGCGCGATGAACGGGGTCAGCGGCGGCTGGTCGACGTACCCCCAACTGAGGTGCCG
Source organism: Kribbella sp. NPDC051936 (assembly GCF_040680955.1). Lineage (NCBI taxonomy): Bacteria > Bacillati > Actinomycetota > Actinomycetes > Propionibacteriales > Kribbellaceae > Kribbella > Kribbella sp. NPDC051936. Next base: position 701,504 of record NZ_JBFAXS010000004.1, read on the forward strand.
GCCGGCGACCATGAAGTACAGCTCGTCGCGGTGGTAGCCGTAGCGCCCGGACAGCGTGGTCAGCACCGCACCGACGATGAGCGCAACGGTCGTCACGGGCCGGGCCGCGAATGCGGCCACCGGAGGGCGCGTCATGACGGAATCGTGCCAGCCGCGGGGTTTAGTCACCACCTAGTTCAACCACCGGGGCTCTGCCTCGCGTTCCAGCAGGACGACCCGGCCGGCGAGCGAGTCGTCCGCCACGAAATCGACCACCGCGTCGGTGACCGCCTCGAGTGGGACCGGCGCCTGGCCGCGCTCGGCCGGCGGGAGTGCCGCGCGCTCGCGGATCCCGCGTGGCGTCGCGACCCAGTCGGGGACCACGCAGTTCACCCGGACGCCGTCGAGGTCGGGCAACGTGGTCGTGAAGCGGATCAAGGCCGCCTTCGCCGCGCTGTACTCCGGGGACACGTGCGGTCCGAAGCCCACCCCAGCCGTGGAGCCGACATTCACCACGGCGCCGCCGCCCGCCGCCCGCATCCCCGGGATCGCCAGCTGGGTGGTCAGCATCGGAGCGCGGAGATTCACGTCCAGCGCCGCGGTCCAGCGCTCGACCGAGGCCTCCGGGAAGCACGGCCGTAGCACCGCGCCGCCGCCGGCGTTGTTGACCAGGATCTGCGGCCGGCACGCCATCAGCTCGCGCACGGCGTCGTCGTCGCGCATGTCGACCTGGACGAACCGCGCGGTCGGCCCGATCAGCGCGCGGGTCTCCTCGCCGCCCGCCGCGTCGAGGTCGGCGACCACCACCGACGCGCCCGCGGCGCCCAGCCGGGCGGCGATCGCCCGGCCGATCCCGACGGCCGCTCCGGTGACCACTGCAGTCTTGCCTGCGATGTCCATGGTCAGCACGGTGCCACCGCCCACCGACAGTTCCCGTGGATGATTGGATATGTCAACCGGACAAGTCATGAGGGGTAGGCGCTGTGGCACTGCTGTACGAGCGGATCTGTGCTCACGTGCTGGAGCAGCTCCGCCGCGGCACGTTGCGGCCGGGCGACCGGGTGCCGTCGGAGATGGAGCTCGCCGCGCAGTTCGCGGTCAGCCGGATCACCTCCAAGCGGGCCCTGGAGGTGCTGCGGGAAGCCGGCCTGGTCGAGCGTGTTCGCGGCAAGGGGACGTTCGTCGTACCCCGGCTGCCCGACCTCACCGAGCTGACCGTCCCGCTCCGGTCGAACCCGCGGCGCGAGGCGCTGTCGATCGCCTACATCGTGCCGTCGATGTCGGAGGCGTTCGGCCTCGATCTCCTCAACACCATCGAGGAGCGCTGCGCCGAGCACGGCGCACATCTGCTGGTGCGCCGGACCCACGGTCGTCAGACCGATGAGGAGAAGGCCGTCGACTCGCTGGTGGCCACGGTGGACGGTCTGATCGTGTTCCCGGTGTACGGCGACTTCTACAACGCCAGCCTGCTGCGGCAGGTGCTGGACGGCTTCCCGGTCGTGCTGGTCGACCGCCAGCTGTCGGGTATCCCGGTGTCCGCCGTACTGACGGACAACGTCGCCGCCGCTCGGGCGCTGACGCAGCGACTGCTGACCCAGGGACATGAACACATCGCGTTCGTCTCGCCGCCACCGGTGAACACGTCCTCGATCGAGGAGCGGCTGGAGGGCTTCCGCTCCGCCTTCGGCGACCGTGGCCGTCCGTATGAGCTGACCGACCTGCGCAGCACGCTGCCCGGTTCGACGACCACCGAGAGCGTCCGGACGGACATGGACGCCATCCGGGCCTTTCGCGAGCAGCGGCCCGAGGTGACGGCGTATTTCGCCTGTGAGTACAACCTGGCCCGCATGGTCGACAGGGCACTGGGCGGCGATCGGGTGGTCGCGTGTTTCGACTCGCCGGGCGACTCCATCGGCGGACCGCCGTACCTGCACGTGCGCCAGAATCAGACGGAGATGGGCCGGCTCGCCGTGGACCTCCTCCTGGCCCAGTTGCGCGGCGAACCGGTACCGACGCTGTCTTACGTACCGTTCGAGCTGATCGACGCTGAGACCTGACTTTCGGCAGTACGGCGGGCGTGCTGCGACTGTGTAGCGTCTACGCCATGAAGTGGCGGCGCCTGGGCGACGCGGGTCTGTGGGCCGCGCTGAGCCTTCTCGTGCTCGCCGAGAGCGGCGCGCGCCAGGATCCGTACTGGTTTCGTGCCGCCTGCCTCGCCGTCCTGACCTTCGCTGTCTTCGGCCGGCGGAAGTGGCCGCTGGTCGCTCTGTGTGTCGTGGCGTGGACAGAGATCGTCGTGCTCGCCTTCGCGCTCGGTACGACGAACGGCGTGCAGATCGCGCTCGTGCCAGCGATCAGCCTCCTGAGCTATCTGGCCGGGCGCAGGGAGACACAGCTCAAGCACTTCGTCCTGCTCTGCAGTTGGTCGTTGCTCGGGATGCTGGTACTTGCACTGACGATGCGTAGGGGAGCGCAGGCAACAGAGGCGATCCTGACCTGGCTGATGCTGCTTCTGCTCGCACTGCTCCTGGTTGTGCTGCCTTGGTTGATGGGCCGGTACCGGGCGCAGCAGGCCTTGCTGGCGTCGGCCGGCTGGGAGCGGGCCGAGCGGATCGAGCGCGAACAGCAGATGGAGATCGACCAGGAGCGGCTGCGCGAGCGGTCCCGGATCGCCGAGGACATGCACGACTCGGTCGGTCACGAGCTCAGCCTGATCGCGCTGCGCGCGGCCGCCCTCGAGCTCGACCCGTCGCTCCCGGAGGAACACCGGCGGGCCGCGGGTGAGCTCCGTGAGTCGGCGGCGACCGCCACGGAGCGACTGGGCGAGATCGTCGGCGTACTGCGTGACCAGGAGGCACCGACCGTGCCGCACGACGAGACGGTGCGTGCGTTGGTGGCCAGGGCGGCAGCGTCCGGTCTGGCGGTGCGGCTGACGGAGGAGATCGACGGCGTACTGGCACCGATGGTCGATCGCGCCGTACACCGGGTGGTCCAGGAGTCGCTGACGAACGCGAGCAAACACGCACCTGGTGCGACCGTGACCGTCAGCGTGACGACGCACCAGGACGACGTACGGGTGGCGGTGGTGGACACCGGTGCGACCCAGGCAGTGGCCGCGCCGTCAGGTGGGCGTGGGCTCGACGGGTTGCGTGAGCGGGTCCGGCTGGCCGGCGGTTCGCTCACTGCGGGACCGTGTCCGGGTGGTGGGTTCGAGGTTAGTGCCACGATGCCCCGCGCCGGCGGCCGACCGGAGCCACCCACTGCGGCGGTGGAGCGTGCCACGGTACGGCGTAGCGCACAGCGTGGCCTCATCACCGCGATTGCCGCGCCCGTACTGCTGGGCGCCGTCGTCGGTGCGGTTGCCCTTGGCTACTACCTCGTCGCCGGCTACAGCGCGATCCTGCGTCCGGCGCAGTACGACGCACTCACCGTCGGCCAGTCCGAGGCGGACGTCGCGGAGCTGCTGCCGCGGATGCAGATGATCGACCCGCCGGGGGAGGGCTATCAGGCTCCGGCCGGATGGAACTGCCGGTACTACCGCCCGGCGGCCCCGTTCTCCGCCAATTACGTCTACCGCTTGTGTTTCGCCGACGGCGCATTGGTCGCCAAAGCCGTTGTACAGAGCGGATCTGTTCCACCGACACCGGAAGGCAATCGATGATCAGGGTGATGCTCGCCGACGACGAGGCGATGGTGCGGGCCGGGGTCCGCGCGATCCTCGGCACCGACGAGGAGATCGAGGTCGTCGCCGAGGCGGCCGACGGCGTCGAGGCCGTCGACGCGGTACGGCGGCACCGGCCGGACGTCGCCGTACTCGACATCCGGATGCCGCGGATGGACGGACTCGCCGCCGGCGCGGAGATCCGGCGGACCCTACCGGAGACGGCGGTCGTCGTCCTTACGACGTTCTCGGAGGACGCCTACATCGCCCGCGCGCTCGGCGACGGCGCGAGCGGCTTCCTGCTCAAGTCGGGCGATCCGCGCGAACTCATCGCCGGGCTCAAGGCGGTCGCCGACGGCGCCGCGTACCTGTCTCCCAAGGTCGCGCAGCGGGTGATCGCCGAGTTGAGCGCCGGCGCGGGCGGCGGCGCGATGGCGCGGGCGGCGGCCGCCAAGGAGCAGGTCAGTACCTTGACTCCGCGTGAGCTCGAGGTGCTCGGACTGCTCGGTGCCGGAATGTCGAACGCCGAGATCGCCGCCCGGCTGTTCCTGGTCGAGGGGACCGTGAAGGCGTACGTCAGCGCGATCCTGTTGCGGCTGCGGGTGAAGAACCGGGTGCAGGCCGCGATCGTCGCCTATGAAGCCGGGCTGGTCACGGGCTGACGCACAGTGGGGTACTGGTGCGGAACCGTCACCGGACGCTCCGGGTCGTGACGTTGTGAGGACACCCGGTCATGGGATAGTGGACCCTCCCGGGGGCCCTCACATCCTCCGGACCACCCAGCAAGCCTCAGGGGCCACCCGCCCCCTCTCACAGAATCGGGGATCCAGGTCGTGACCGACTCGCACACCTCCGGACAGCACAAGGACCGGGAAGCGGCGGCGGCCGAGGTCCGGAGAATGTGGCAGCCGACCCCCTCCTGGACCCAGCCGGACCCGAACCAGTCGCCCGACGCCGACCAGGTCGAGGAGACCGACGAGCAGGAGGACGCGCTCTCGCGGACCGACTTGTGGGGAGTGGCTCCGAAGCCCGTGGACCAGCCGGCGCCGTGGACGCAGCCGCAGAGCCAGCCCGCGCCGTCCTGGACCCAGCCGGCCGCCGAGTCCGGTGCGGCGTCGTGGAGCCAGCCCGAGGAGCAGGACGACGAGTTGGCTGTTGACGGCGAGGCGGCGTCGGCCGGGGCAGCCGACAGCGCTGCTCCGGAGGCCGGCCAGAGCACCCCGGTGTTCGGGGGTTCCTCGTTCCACGGCTCCGGGCACGACCAGCAAGGTCAGCCGCAGGGTGGCCAGGTCCCGCAGGGGCCCGCGCAGCACGCCGCTGGTCCGGCCGGTCAGCCAGGTCAGCCTGGTCAGCCTGTCCAGCCCGGTCAACCGCTGTCGCAGGCCGCTCAGCAGTTCTTCCCGCAGGGCGTCCCCGGTCAGCAAGCGCAGCAGCCGCCGCAGAACCTGTCGTACCGTGCCGACGAGCTGATCCAGGCGCTGCCGTTGCCGCGGGAGGCTCCGGCCGAGCGCGGTGTGCGCAGCGTGCTGAAGCTGCGGCCCGGTAGCTCGGAGCGTTCCGAGCGGATCGCGCGGGCGACCGCCGCGACGGCCTTCCGGCGTCCGGTGACGATCGTCGTCGCGAACCCCAAGGGCGGCTCGGGCAAGACGCCGACCACGCTGCTGCTGTCCGGTGCGCTCGGGCAGGCGCGCGGCGGCGGGGTCGTGGCCTGGGACAACAACGAGCTGCGCGGCAACATGCACCTGCGCACCCACGACACGAACTCGCGGTCCACCGTCACGGACATGCTGCAGGCGATGCCGATGCTGACCCAGCCGGACGCGCGGCTCGGGGACGTCGCGGCGTACCTGCGGCATCAGGTCGCCGGTCAGTACGACGTGCTGACGTCCGCGACCACGACGTACGCGCAGATCGAGGCCAAGGACTTCGACCAGATCCACCGCCTGCTGAGCCGGTTCTACAAGGTGCTGGTGATCGACACCGGCAACAACGAGGGCTCCAGCAACTGGCGCGAGGCGATGAAGGCGGCCGACGCCCTCGTCATCCCGATCAAGTGGAAGAGCCTGTCCTGCGCGGCCGCCGTACAGATGCTGGAGGAGCTCGACAACCAGGGCCCGGAGGCGCAGCGGCTGATCCGCCGCGCGATCATCGCGGTCTCGAACGGTCCCGGCGACGTGAACAAGGAGGTCGAGAAGCAGCTCCGGCCGTACTTCGAGTCCCGCGCCGCCGCCGTCGTCGACATCCCGACCGACATGCACATCGCCGCCGAGGGACCGCTCGACCACTCCGCGCTGCAGCCAGGCACCCGCCGCGCGGCGCTCGAGCTGGCCGCCAGGGTGTCCGAGCAGATCACGATCGCGCTGAACACCCCGCGCTGAGCGGGGTCAGCACTCCCCGGAGGTGGTTCCGGCCGGTACGAGGGCGCTGATGCCGAAGACAGTGCTGCTCCTGCTGTGCTTGGCCTGGCAGAGCTGGAGTCCGCCGACGTAGGCGCGTGCTCCGGCTGCCTCGCCGGCCGCGAACCACTGCGTCGCCAGCGGCCTCCGGTCGCCGGCCGGCCCGGCGTTGCCGGTGAGTGCCGCGAAGATGTGCTCCTGGAGGGTGCGAGCCGCCGCCCAGGAGCCGGCCCGGATCCCGATCACGTGGATGCCGTCGACGCTGCTGATCGCGGTCACCAGGTCCGTGCCCCGGATGCAGTTCTGGACGCTTCCGCTGTTGGAACTGGTGCAGGTGAACCCGTCGGCGGTGGCGGCGCCGGCCACCTGCTCGGCGGTCCCGGCGAACGCATGATCGGGGAGCGTCGGCCACTTCCAGCCCTTCCGCTCCAGATCCATTCCGCCGAAGCCCTCGAGCCCGGCGCTCAGCACGGTGGCCGACCCCCAAGCGGTCCGGTGCTCGCCACTCTTGGCGAGCAGGCTGGTCAGCTCGCCGGCGCCACTGGCTGCGGCGAAGTCCCCGACGACGGCCTCGAGGTCCGGCTTGGCCTGCGACGCGTCGGCCGGATCGGTGTACGCGATGTCGAACGACGCCGAGACCAGCTGACCGTCCGGCGTCGCGGTGAAGTCCGCCTTGATGTCGTGGGTGGCGTCCTTGCGGTAGCAGCCCCGGACGACCAGCGGCTTGTTGTCCGGGTACAGGTCGGAGCACACCAGCCCGCGCTTGCGCAGCGCCTCGGTGAGAACCTGCGCCTGGCCTGTCGCCTGCCCGGCGGTGTCCGGTACGACGTACTGCGCGTCCGGCTCGCCCTGGTCCGAGCTGCAAGCGACAAGGAGCAGCGCCACAGCGGCGACGAGGATCTTGGGACTACGGAGGATTCCGGGCACGACCACACAGTGTGACAGCCCGCGGGGTCGGTCAGCGGTCGATCAGTTCGGGCTCACGTTCGACCTGAGGTTGAGCTTTGCGGAGGCGGTGGCGGACCAGCTCGACGACGAGCGTGACCGCCAGCGCGAGGCCGATCCCGAGGGCGACGCCCTTCAGCGGGTTGTCCTCGAAGGCCTTGCCGCCGATGTAACCGACGAGGGTGCAGTAGACGCCCCAACTGATGGCGGCCACGGCCGCGAAGGAAGTGAAGCTCCGCAGCGGGTAGCGCACTGATCCCATGGTCAGCGTGACCGCTGTCCGGCCGCCGGGCACGTAGCGGGCGACCACGAGGACCAGACCGCCACGCTCGGCCAGCGCGCGGCGGGCCCACAGGACGGCCGCGTGCCGTTTGGTGCCTGGCTTCATCCGGTCGAGCAGCCGCCCGCCGGCGCCGCGGCCGAGCGCGTACGACACGTGGTCGCCGACGAACGCGCCGATCGCGGAGACCACGATCACGGCGTACAGGTTCGGCTCGCCGGTGGCTGCGGCGAACACGCCGGCGGTGACGACCAGGGTCTCGCTGGGGATCGCCGGGAAGAACCCGTCCAGCGTGGCGAACCCCCACAACGCGAGATAGATCCACCACGAGGACATCAACTCTTCGGCGAAGTGCAGGATCGCGTCACTCATACCGAAGAACCTAGAAATCAGGCCTACCGCGGCACATCGGACGAGCGGCTGGTCCCGACCCCTACTTTCGTCAGGTGAGTCGATACCATTCGTGTGATCGGCGATCGGGCCGGTCGGGAACCGAGGAGTGAACGTGTCGGAAGTCAAGGTCCATCTGATCGGCGTCGAGGGCGAGGCTGAGCGGAGTGTGACCGAGACGACGACGATCGGGGAGCTGTTCGCCGGGATCTTCGGCCAGGACCGCTCCGCCATCGCCGCCCGGGTCAACGGTGAGCTGCGGGACCTGTCCCGGGTGGTCGCCGACGGCGACGAGATCGAGCCGGTCAAGGCGTCGTCGGAGGACGGCCGGGCGATCATCCGGCACTCGACCGCGCACGTCCTCGCCCAGGCGGTGCAGGACCTGTTCCCGGAGGCCAAGCTCGGCATCGGCCCGCCGGTGGAGAACGGGTTCTACTACGACTTCGACGTGCCGACGCCGTTCACGCCGGAGGACCTGACCAAGCTCGAGAAGAAGATGCAGCAGATCATCAAGGAGCGGCAGCGGTTCAGCCGCCGGGTGGTCTCCGACGACGACGCACGCACCGAGCTGGCGAGCGAGCCCTACAAGCTCGAGCTGATCGGCATCAAGGGCTCCGCGGCGGACGCGGCCGAGGGCGCGAGCGTCGAGGTCGGCGGCGGCGAGCTGACGATCTACGACAACATCCGGCGCGACGACAGCGTCGCCTGGAAGGACCTGTGTCGCGGGCCGCACGTCCCCGCCACGGGGTATCTCGGCAACTTCAAGCTCATGCGCACCGCCGCGGCGTACTGGCGGGGGAGCGAGAAGAACCCGCAGCTGCAGCGGATCTACGGCACCGCGTGGGAATCGCGCGACGAGCTGAAGGCCCACCTGACCCGGCTCGAGGAGGCCGCCAAGCGCGACCACCGCAAGCTGGGTACCGAGCTCGACCTGTTCAGCTTCCCGGACGAGATCGGTTCCGGCCTGGCCGTCTTCCACCCGAAGGGCGGTGTGCTGCGCAAGGTGATGGAGGACTACTCCCGCCAGCGGCACGTCGAGGACGACTACGAGTTCGTCTACTCGCCGCACATCACCAAGGGCCAGCTGTTCGAGACCTCCGGGCACCTCGACTGGTACGCCGACGGCATGTACCCGCCCATGCACCTGGACGAGGAGCGCGGCGCGGACGGGCAGATCCGCAAGCAGGGCCAGGACTACTACCTGAAGCCGATGAACTGCCCGATGCACAACCTGATCTTCGCCGCCCGCGGCCGGTCGTACCGGGAGCTGCCGCTGCGGCTGTTCGAGTTCGGCACGGTGTACCGGCTGGAGAAGTCCGGCGTCGTGCACGGCATGACCCGGGCCCGCGGCTTCACCCAGGACGACGCGCACATCTACTGCACCCGGGAGCAGATGCGCGACGAGCTGCGCAACCTGCTCACCTTCGTGCTCGGCCTGCTCGCCGACTACGGGCTGGACGACTTCTACCTGGAGCTGTCCACCAAGAACCCGGACAAGTTCGTCGGCTCCGACGAGGTCTGGGAGGAGGCCACCGCGACGCTGCGCGAGGTCGCCGAGGGCTCCGGTCTGGAGCTGGTCCCGGACCCGGGCGGCGCCGCGTTCTACGGCCCGAAGATCTCCGTCCAGGCCAAGGACGCGATCGGCCGGACCTGGCAGATGTCGACGATCCAGCTGGACTTCAACCTGCCCGAGCGGTTCGAGCTCGAGTACACCGCGCCGGACGGCTCCCGGCAGCGGCCGGTGATGATCCACCGCGCGCTGTTCGGCTCGATCGAGCGGTTCGTCGCCGTGCTCACCGAGCACTACGCCGGCGCCTTCCCGCCCTGGCTGGCCCCGATCCAGGTGGTCGGCATCCCGGTGACGGACGGGCACGTGGACTACCTGTTCGACGTCGCGAAGCAGCTGAAGGCTGAGGGCATCCGGGTCGAGGTCGACGCCTCCGACGACCGGATGCAGAAGAAGATCCGGAACGCCCAGAAGGCGAAGACGCCGTACATGCTGATCGCCGGCGACGAGGACATGGCCGCCGGGTCCGTCTCGTTCCGGTACCGCGACGGCACGCAGAAGAACGGCGTACCGATCGCGGACGCGGTCGCGGAGATCGTCGAGTCCGTGAAGAAGCGCGTCCAGGTATGACGGAGCGGGTATGAGCGAGCACCCCGGATCGCCGTACGAGCCCGAGGAGCTGGTGCGGCAGGACGGCGTCGGGGTGCCGGACCCGTTCATGCGGTTGTGGACGCCGCACCGGATGGCCTACATCGAGGGCGAGAACAAGCCGACCAGCTCCGAGGCCGGAGCGGGGTGCCCGTTCTGCCGGCTCCCGGGGCTGCCGGACGTGGACGCGCTGATCGTGCACCGCGGCGAGGCGGCGTACGCCGTGCTCAACCTGTATCCGTACAACCCGGGGCACCTGATGGTCGTGCCCTACCGGCACGTCGCCGACTACACCGAGCTGACCGACGCCGAGGTCGCGGACGTCTCGACGCTGACCCGCGAGGCGATGCAGGCGGTCCGCACGGTGTCGGCGGCGCAGGGCTTCAACATCGGCATGAACCAGGGCGAGATCGCCGGAGCCGGCATCGCCGGTCACCTGCACCAGCACGTCGTACCGCGGTGGTCGGGGGACACCAACTTCATGCCTGCGATCGCGCACACGAAGGTCCTCCCGCAACTCCTCGCCGACACCCGGGCGCTGCTCGCGAAGTCCTGGCCGTGAACGGCAGATCGCCCACGCGGGATCACTCGCCGGCGAGGGCCTGACCGGTGAAGTTCAGCGCAGGAAGAGGGGCAGCATCGGGTCGACGAGGGTGGTCAGGGTGTCGAGGGTGACCTCGCGTGGCGGGTTGGTCAGGGCCGTGACGCGGACGACGCGGCGGCCCTGGCGGAAGACGAGTTCGCCGGCCTCGGGGAGGTAATAGCCGGGCTGGCCGATCGGCGCGAAACGGGGCGGCGGCACCTGCTGCGCTTCCGGGATCGTCGCCTGGTCGAACGCCTCCACGATCGACACGGTCGCGTCGTACGTTCCCCAGACGCACGTCAGCGCGCCCTTCACCCGGTAGTCCCGCCGCAGCTGCACCCGCAGCTGGATGAACCGCTCGGCGGCCGAGGTCGCCAGCTGGCAGGTCTCGTCCGCCTGCCGGGCCGGCCGCAGGGTGCGCGGTACGGCGTCCCGCGCGGCGAGCGCGATCGTGACCGCGCGTGCCTTCTCGATCCCGTCGGCGGGATCGCGGTCGATGCCGCCGGCCGGCGTGATGCGCACGGCGCGGTCGCCGACCCGGAACACGATCCGCGACTCGCTGATGGTTGCTTCCGGCCCGAGCTCCGGGAGCTCGGCGACCGACCCGGGGTTCTCCACGAGCCGGCTGAGCGTGTCCGGCTGGATCGGCAGCGCGCTCACGCCGATCGTGACCGGCAGGTCCCCGAGCAGCAGCGTGCAGAGGTCCATCGCGGGGAGTCCGCCGTCGTTCCAGGCGTTCGGCTTCGCCGTGACCGGGCCGCGGAACTTGGCGGTCAGGGTGCGCGTGATCGCCGTACACACCTGCGGCCCGGGCGCTCCCGACGTACCGTCCAGGCCCTCGGCCTGCGGGGGAGCGATCACGGTCGGAACGATCACCCTGGGTGGCACCGGGGCCGGAGCGGTCCCGTTGGCGCGCTGGGCGACCGAGCAGCCGCTGGCGGCAAGCAGGAGGACAAGCGCGCCCGCGAGCTGCCGACGAGCCATGGCGGCCACCTCCTCACCCTCCAGCATCCCCTGCCGCCGGGCGCCGCGCAGGCCGAAACCCGTGCCGAGGCCCTGTCTGGTGACCCATCGCCTACTGCGGGGCACTCGGCACGGCACCTCGCCGCACGGGTGCAAAGGCCACGATGCTCCGCATCGAGACCTTCGCCCCCGCACGCCGATGCACCGCACCGAGCACCTCCTCGCTACGGCGCTGGACCACCAGACAGGGCCTTGTCGCCTGATGGTGACCTCGGTGAACTACGATCACGTCGCCATGCTTAACAGATTCCGGCAGTTCTGGACCAAGGTGATCACGCCGATCGCCACCCTCCTGCTCAAGCTCGGCGTGAGCGCCGACATGGTCACGCTGGTGGGCACCATCGGTGTGTCCGCGGGAGCGCTGATCTTCTTCCCGCGCGGCCAGCTGTGGATCGGCGTCCTGGTGATCACGGCGTTCGTGTTCTCGGACCTGATCGACGGCTACATGGCCCGGACGTCGGGGACGTCGTCGAAGTGGGGCTCGTTCCTCGACTCGACGCTGGACCGGATCGCCGACGGCGCCGTGTACGGCGGTCTGGTGATGTTCTACGCGAACTCGCGGGCCGGCGACTCGACCCTGATGGCGGCCGTGACGCTGTGGGCGCTGGTGATGGGCGCGGTCACGTCGTACGCGCGGGCCAAGGCGGAGAGCCTCGGGCTGAAGGCGAGCGGCGGCCTCGCCGAGCGGGCCGACCGGCTGGTGTTCACGCTGGTCCTGGCGTTCTTCTCGGACATCTTCGACCTGCCGATCCTGCTCGAGATCGTGATCTGGTACGTCGCCGCGGCGAGCACGATCACCGTCGTCCAGCGCTCGCTGTCCGTGCGCAAGCAGGTGCTGGCCGACCCGTCGAACTCCGGACTCGACACGCCCCCGCCGGACACCAAGGCCTGATGGAGAGCGGTCGGCAGCGGGCCGTCGACCTCGCTTTCGCGCTCGCCTGGACCCTGGTCCGGCGCCTGCCCGAGCGGACCGTCACCTGGCTGTTCCGGCAGGCCGCCGACCGCACGTTCCGCCGCAACGGCCGCGGCGTACGGCGGTTGCGCGGCAACCTGGCCGCGGTCCGCCCGGACGCCACCGAGGCGGAGCTCGACGAACTCACCCGCGCCGGCCTGCGCTCGTACCTGCGCTACTGGCAGGAGGCGTTCCGCCTGCCCGAGTGGACCCGCGAGCAGATCGTCGGCAGCGTGCGGACGGTCAACGAGAAGGTGCTGCGGGACGCGTACGCCGCCGGGCAGGGTGTGATCTGCGCGCTGCCGCACCTGGCGAACTACGACCACGCGGGCGCGTGGGCCGGGCTGACCGGTATGCCGGTGTCGACAGTCGCCGAACGGCTGCAGCCGGAGTCGCTGTTCGACCGCTTCATCGCCTACCGCAAGAAGCTCGGCATGGAGGTGCTCCCGCTGACGGGTGGTGACGAGGACGTCACCGGCGTGCTCGCTGACCGGCTCCGCGCCGGCGGATTCGTCTGCCTCGTCGCCGACCGCGACCTGTCCGAGCGGGGTGTGCCGGTCACGTTCTTCGGCCGCCCGTCCCGGATGCCCGTCGGACCCGCCGCGCTGAGCTTGAAGACGGGCGCGCCGCTGATCCCGGCGACGCTGCACTACGAAGGCCGCGACCTGGTGATCACGTTCCACGACGCCGTCGACCCCGATGGCGGTGCGGCGGCGATGACCCAACGGTGTGCGGACGCGTTCGCCGTGGGAATCGGCGAGCACCCCGAGGACTGGCACATGCTGCAGAGGATTTTCCTGGAGGAGTAACAATCCTGCTGTGAGGATCGGCGTGGTGTGTCCGTACTCGCTGGGCACGCCCGGCGGGGTGCAGAACCACGTCCGCGACCTGGCCGAGGCGCTGCTGGCGCTCGGACACGAGGTCTCGGTCCTCGCCCCGGTGGACGCTGCGGACGCGGTCCCGCCGTACGTCGTCTCGTCCGGCCGGGCCGTCGGCGTGCCGTACAACGGGTCGGTGGCCCGTGTGACGTTCGGGCCGCGGACCGCCGCCCGGGTGAAGAGCTGGCTCGCCGACGGGCACTTCGACGTCGTCCACGTCCACGAGCCGACCACGCCGAGCGCGTCGATCATCGCGCTGTGGTCCGCGGACGGGCCGTTCGTCGCCACCTTCCACACCTGGCAGGTGCGGTCCCGGGCGATGAGCGTGGCGGCCGGCCTGCTGCGGCCGGCGCTGGAGAAGATCGACGCCCGGATCGCGGTGTCCGAGAACGCCCGCTCGATGATGGTCCAGCACATCGGCGGTGAGGCCGTGGTGATCCCGAACGGGCTGTACACCGCCCGGTTCAAGGGCAGTCCGCGGCCGGAGTGGATGGGGGAGGACGGCACGATCAGCTTCCTCGGCCGCCTGGACGAACCGCGCAAGGGCCTCGGCGTGCTGCTGGCTGCCGTCCCCGCGTTGCTCGCCGAGAGGCCGCGGTTGAAGATCCTCGTCGCCGGGTCGGGACAGGCCGAGGAGACGCTCCCGCCGCGGTACCACGACAACGTGCTGTTCCTGGGCGCGATCGACGACGAGGCCCGCGCCGACATGCTGGCCGGCTCGGACCTGTACATCGCTCCGCATCTCGGCGGCGAGAGCTTCGGCATCGTCCTGCTGGAGGCAATGGCAGCAGGCGCCCCGGTGCTGGCGAGCGACCTGCCCGCGTTCCGGCAGGTCCTGGAAGGCGGGCACCTGGGGGAGTTGTTCGAGCCGGGGGACTCCGGCGAGCTGGCGGCCCGCGCCCTCCGTCTGCTGCGCAGACCCGAGGAGCGCGAGCAACTGCGCGCGCTGGGGCTGGCCACCGTGCCGAAGTACGACTGGTCGGTCCTGCTTCCCGAGTTGCTGTCCGTCTACGAGCTGGTCGCTCGCCGGTAGCGCTCGGCCAGCCGGTCGAGGTAGGCCGTCAACTCCGGCGGACCGTCCTGAATCACGAAATCCACATCCAGCAGCGCCAGGTGTACTGCGAGGCTCTGCACAGTGTCAGAGCCCGTCTGCAGCAGGCAGCTCCGCTCGTCGATCGGCTCGATGGTCCCGACGGCAGGCGTCAGCTGCTCGGCCAGGACAGCAGCGGGTGCGGCGACCGTCACCGACGCTCGGTAGCGCCACGCCGCCGCGGACACGCGACGCGACACGTAGGCCGCCACGTCGCCGCCCTCGGGCAGTTCGCGCGGCCCGAAGCGCGGCCCGGTCGGGATCCGCGGACGGACCCGGTCGACCCTGAACGTCCGCCAGTCCTGCCTCTCGAGGTCGAAGGCGACCAGGTACCAGCGTCGGCCCCAGTTGACCAGCCGATGCGGCTCCGTCCGCCGAAGGGTCGGCGATCCGGAGTGCGACAGGTAGTCGAAGCGCAGCTGCTCACGATCCCGGCAGAGCGCCGCCAGCTGCGTCAGCAGTTCCGGGTCGACCTGCGGTCCGGGTTCGTCCGGCGGCACCTGCACGGTGAAACTCGCGAGCGTGTTGACCCGGCGCCGCAGCCGCGAGGGCAGGACCTGTTCGAGCTTGGTCAGCGCCCGCAACGACATCTCCTCGACACCGGCGATACCGGCCGCCTTCCGCAGGCCGATGACCACCGCCACGGCCTCGTCGTCGTCCAGCAGCAACGGCGGCAGCGCGGCGCCGGCGCCCAGCCGGTACCCGCCGACGGATCCACGGGTGGCGTCGACCGGATAGCCGAGCGACCGCAGCCGCTCGATGTCGCTGCGCACGGTCCTCGGGCTGACCTGCAGTTTCTCGGCCAGCTCGGCACCGGTCCAGTCGCGCGGCGACTGCAACAACGTCAGCAGCTTCAGCAGGCGCGCCGAGGTCTCGATCATGTCCGAAAGTCTCTCAGGTCATTAGGAAGCTGACTCGCCTAATGGCCTGAGAGTTTAGGGACATGACGAACAACACCGAGATCAAGCCGTTCCGCATCGACATCCCGCAGGCCGACCTGGACGACCTGCGCGACCGCCTGACCCGCACCCGGTGGGCGAGCGAGCTCGACATCGACTACACCGACGCCGTCCAGACCGGGCCGCTGCCGCCCGAGTGGGAGTACGGCGTGCCGCTGTCCTACGTGCGCCGCCTGACCGAGCAGTGGCTGACGTCGTACGACTGGCGGAAGTGGGAGGAGCGGCTGAACGCGTACCCGCAGTTCGTCACCGAGATCGACGGGCAGAACGTCCACTTCTTCCACGTCCGCTCGGCGGAGCCGAACGCGATCCCGCTGGTTCTCACGCACGGCTGGCCCAACACCTCACTCGAGTACTTCGACCTGATCGAGCCGCTCACCAACCCGCGCAACGGCGAGCAGGCGTTCCATGTGGTCATCCCATCGGTCCCCGGCTTCGGCTTCTCCGGCCCGACCAAGGACCGCGGCTGGAACAGGTACCGCGTGGCCGCCGCCTGGGCCGAGTTGATGCGCCGGCTGGGCTACGAGCGGTACGGCGCCCACGGCAACGACGGCGGGTCGTACGTGTCGCCGGAGGTCGGGCGGGTCGACCCGGAGCACGTGATCGGCGTGCACGTGACGCAGCTGTTCTCGTTCCCGAGTGGGGACCCGGCGGAGCTGGAGAACCTCACCGAGGAGGAGCAGGGCTACCTGCAGTTCCTGCAGTACTTCAACGACAACCTGGGAGCGTACGCGAAGCTGCAGGAGCAGGCGCCGCAGAACATCGCGCACGCGCTGGCGGATTCACCGACCGGGCAGCTCTCGTGGATCGCCCAGCTGCTCAGCTCCTGCTCCGACGAGCACGTCCTGACCAACGCGACGATCTACTGGCTGACGAACACCGGTGCGTCGTCGGCACGCTTCTACTACGAGGACAAGCACGCCGAGCACCCGAAGGAGCCGACCACCGCGCCGACCGCGCTGGCCAGCTTCGCGTTCGACTTCCGTCCGCTGCGCCGGTTCGCCGAGCGGGACCACGCGAACATCGTGTCCTGGCACGAGTTCGACCGCGGCAGCCACTGGGCCACTCAGGACGCGCCGGACCTGCTGCTGCAGGACCTTCGCGAGTTCTTCGCCGGGCGGTAAGGCTCAGGTCCTGTCTGGTTCTAGGCGAGCTTGGCGGCGGTCGCGTTGATCTCGTCCAGGTCCCCGGGCGTCGGGTGCCAGGGGAGCTGGAGGGGGTCGTCCTTGTAGCGCGGGATCACGTGCAGGTGGGTGTGGAACACCGACTGCCACGCCTCGGCGCCGATGCAGCTGAGCAGGTTGGCTCCGTCGGCGTCGAGGCGGTCGATCACGCGGGCGACCAGGGACTGCGCGAGCAGGGTCGCGCCGGTGAGATCCTCGGGAGCGGCTTCGCGTAGATCGGCCGAGTGCGCGCGCGGCACCACGAGCAGGTGCCCGGTCGTCCCGGGGTTGATGTCCATGAAGGCGATCGCCCGGTCGTTCTCAGCGACCTGCGTGGAGGGGATGGTGCCGGCCACGATCCCGCAGAAGATGCAGTTCTCGCTCATCCGCACAGGCTATACACTGCGCGAGCCGAACCCCTGCCCATCTGTGTCGTACTAGGAGCCCGATGCCGGACGAACTCCTGCGCCCGACCGTCGGTGCCGGCGTGGACATGTCCGCGCGCCCGTGGCGGCTGATGTCCCAGACGTACGTCGCGTTCTTCGGCGGCGTGCTCGCGTCCACGGCGGTGGCCTACCTGAACGCCGGTCGGCTCGGCGTCGACGCCGCCAAGCGCCGGCTGATCCTGCTCACCGGCCTCGCCGGCCTGCTGGCCGTGATCGGAGTCTTCGTCCTGCTGTACGGCGACAGCGGCGTCACGTCCGGTCTCCGGGTGAGCATCCGCATCGTCGCCGTCCTGTGCTGCCTGGCCCAGCTCCGGCTGCAGCGGCCGATGGACCGCGCGTTCCAGCTGCGCGGCAAGGACTACGGATCGCTGTGGGGCATGGGAATCGCAGCGACGATCGGCGGCGCGGTCGCCGAGGCCTTGATCCTCCTCCTGGTGACGGTGGTGCTGTGAACGATCCGAGTGAGGCCCGCCTGCGGATGGCGGCGCACTGGCTGCAGATCGGCCGCCCCGAGCGGGTGCTCGACGAGTTGCAGGGGCTGTCCGGTGACGCCGCGATCGACTACCGCGCATACCTGTTCCGCGGCGCGGCCCTGCATGCGCTCGACCGGAACGCCGAGGCGATCGACGTCCTGCGGGACGGCCTCACCCTGCACGGGCCGTTCCCGGCGATGCTGCACGTCCTCGGGTCGTCGCTGCGGTCGGACGGGCGCCTGCCCGAGGCGGAAGCGGCGTTCCTGCAGGGCTTGAGCCTTGACCCGAACGATCCCGACCTGCTGATCGGGTACGCGCACGTCTGCCTCGCGGCCGGACAGGCCGAGAAGGCGAGCGCCCTGGTCGAGCGGGCCGCGTCGCACGCGCCGGAGAGCGCCGCGGTCTCGGCGGCGCGCGCCCAGGTGGCGTTCGCGCTCGGCAAGGACCGCGACATGCACCGGCACAGCACCGAGGCGCTGGCGCACGACCCCGAGGACCCGAACGCGCGGGCCCTGCACGGGGCGGCGTCGATGCTCACCGGCGACTCGCGGTCCGGGTACCGCTCACTGGCTTCCGCAGCCGCCGCCCAGCCGGGTGACGCGGACCTGCGCGCCGCCGCCCGCGAGGCGAAGATGTTCAACCACCCGCTGATGCTGCCGCTGCGGCCGTTCGCGCGGTTCAACCCGCTGGTCGTCTGGGTCGCCGCGGTCGCGGTCATCTACGGCCTGCGGATCGCCGGGCTCGCGCCGCTGTCCTTCGCGTTCGCCATGTTCTGGCTGGGCTTCTGCGTCTACTCCTGGGTGGTCCCGCCACTGGTCCGCCGCTGGATCAACCGAAAGTAGGCCCCAATGACCAACGACCGGATCGACGCGCTGCGCAAGGCCGTCGACGGCAACCCGGACGACGTGCTGCTGCGGCTCGTGCTCGCGGAGTCGCTGGTGGCGGCCGGCGAGACCGAGGAGGCGCTCGACCAGTACGTCGTCCTGCTGGACCAGCACGGCCTGCCGGACGACCAGTTCGTACCGGTCGGTGAGCTGGCCGCGGCGAACGGGCGCCTTGCCCTGCTGCGGAACCTGCTCGAAGCGGCGCGGCAGCAGGGCGTGGTCGAGGGGACCGGCCGGCTCCAGCAGCTCGTCGACGGCATGATCTCCGAGCGCAGCGGCGTCCGGATCAAGGTCGGTCCGGAGGACGAGCAGGACCCGCTGGTCCTGGACACCCCGAAGGAGACCACCACCTTCGACCAGGTGGGCGGCATGGAGGAGATCAAGCGGGTCATCCACCGGATGGTGATCCTCCCGCTGAGCCGCCCCGAGCTGTACGAGAAGTACGGGCGGAAGTCCGGCGGCGGCGTGATGCTCTACGGACCGCCCGGCTGCGGCAAGACGCTGCTGGCCCGGGCGACCGCGGGGGAGTGCGGACTGCCATTCGTCAACGTCCGCATCGAGGACGTCATGGACCCGTACCTCGGCGTGTCCGAGCGCAACCTGCACGCCGCGTTCGAGCGCGCCCGCGCCAACGCGCCGTGCGTGCTGTTCCTCGACGAGCTGGACGCGCTCGCGTTCGCCCGCCACAAGCACGGCGGGTCCGAGGCGCGCCGGCTGGTCGACGTCCTGCTGCAGGAGCTCGACGCGATCGGCTCGGAGAACGAAGGCCTGCTCGTGCTCGCCGCCAGCAACGCGCCGTGGGACGTGGACGAAGCGATGCTCCGCCCCGGCCGCTTCGACCGGGTGATCTTCGTGCCGCCGCCGGACGAGCCGGCCCGCGCCGACATCCTGTCCGTGCTGACCAAGGACGTGCCGGCCGACGGTCTCGACCTGAAGGCGCTCGCCGGGCAGACCGCGATGTTCAGCGGCGCGGACCTGCGCGCGCTGATCGAGCGCGGCGTCGACAAGGTCATCGACGAGGCGCTGTCGACCGGTGGCGAGCCGCCGCTGGCGATGCCGCACCTCACCGACGCGCTGACCGCGGTGAAGCCGTCGACCCTCGACTGGCTGCACCGCGTGCGCTCGTACATCGAGTTCGCCAATCAGAGCGAGCGGTACGACGACGTGGCGGCGTACCTCAAGTCACGCGACGTACGCCGCCGCCTCAGCTAGTTCTTCAGCTTCGCCGCCGCCGACTCGGGCATCGCTTCGTAGCGGGAGAACTCCCGGGTGAACGACGCCGAACCGTGCGACAGCGAGCGGAGGTCGATGGTGTAGCGGGTGATCTCCACCTGCGGCACCTCGGCCTTCACCAGCGTCCTGTTCTCGCCGATCTTGTCGGTGCCGAGCAGCCGCCCGCGCCGGCCGGACAGGTCGCTCATCACGGCGCCCACCAGGTCGTCCGGCACCAGCACCGAGACCAGGTCGACGGGCTCGAGCATCGCCACCCGCGAGGCGGCCGCCGCCTCCCGCAACGCCAGGCTGCCGGCCATCTGGAACGCCATGTCCGACGAGTCGACGCTGTGCGCCTTGCCGTCGAGCAGCGTGACGCGGATGTCGACCATCGGGTACCCGGCCGCGACGCCCTTCTCCATCTGCGCCCGGACGCCCTTCTCCACGCTCGGGATGAACTGCCGTGGCACCGCACCGCCGACCACCTTGTCGACGAACTCGAACCCGGTGCCCTCCGGCATCGGCTCGACCTCGATGTCGCAGACGGCGTACTGACCGTGGCCGCCGGACTGCTTCACGTGCCGGCCGTGCCCCTTCGCCGGCCCGCCGAACGTCTCCCGGAGCGGGACGCGCAGCTCCACCGTGTCCACCGTGACGCCGTACCGGTTCGCCAGGGCGTCCAGGACGACGTCGGCATGCGCCTCGCCCATGCACCACAGCACGATCTGGTGGGTCTCCGGGTTCTGCTCGATCCGGAGCGTCGGGTCCTCGGCGGCCAGCCGCTGCAACCCGACCCCGAGCTTGTCCTCGTCGGTCTTCGCGTGCGCCTGGACGGCGATCGGCAGCAACGGCTCCGGCATCGTCCACGGCCTGAGCAGCAGCGGATCCGCCTTGTCGGACAGCGTGTCACCGGTCTCCGCCCTGGTGAGCCGGCCGACCGCGCACATGTCCCCGGCGACCACCGCGCCCGCGGGCCGCTGGTTCTTGCCGAGCGGGAACGACAGCGTGCCGATCCGCTCGTCCTCGTCGTGGTCCTCGTGCCCGTGCGACGCGCCGCTCTGTGTGCCGTCCTGGCCACCGTTCTGGGCGCCGAAGAACGACGTGAAATGGCCCGACACGTGAACCGTCGCGTCGGGCCTGATGGTGCCGGAGAACACCCGCACCAGGCTGACCCTCCCGACGTACGGGTCCGACGTCGTCTTCACCACCTCGGCCAGCAGCGGACCGGCGGGGTCGCAGGTGATGCCTTGGCGGGCGACGCCGTGCGGCGTGAAGACATCCGGGATCGTGTGCTCGGGCGGCGACGGGAAGCCGCTGGTGATCACCTCGAGCAGCTCCAGCGTGCCGACGCCGGACGCGCTGCAGACCGGGACGACCGGGAAGAACGAGCCACGCGCGACCGCGTGCTCGAGGTCCTCGATCAGGATCTTCTGGTCGATCTCCTCGCCGCCGAGGTAGCGGTCCATCAGCGACTCGTCCTCGGACTCCTCGATGATGCCCTCGATCAGCGAGCCGCGCAGCTCCTCGATCTGGTCGCCGTACGACGGGTCCGGCGCGGAGGTCGACCGCTTGCCGCCGGCGTACTCGTAGTAGGTCTGGGAGAGCAGCCCGATCAGCCCGTCACCAGCGGGCAGGTACAGCGGCAGCACCTTGTCGCCGAAGGCGGCCTGGGCGGTGCCGAGCGCGTTCTGGTAGTTCGCCCGGGCGTGGTCGAGCTTGGTGATCACGACGGCGCGCGGCATCCCGACCTCGTCGCACTCCTGCCAGACCGTCCGGGTCGGCTCGTCGACACCCTCGCTCGCCGAGATCACGAACAGCGCACAGTCCGCGGCGCGCAGACCGGCCCGCAGCTCGCCGACGAAATCGGCGTATCCGGGCGTGTCGATCAGGTTCACCTTCACCGTGCCGTTGACACCGGCGTGCGGGAGCGAGGCGAGCGACAGGCCCACCGAGCGCTGCTGCCGGATCTCGGCGTCGTCGAAGTCGCACACCGTGGTTCCGTCCAGGACGGTGCCGGGTCTGTTCAGGACTCCGGAGGCCACCAGCAGGGCCTCGACGAGGGTGGTCTTGCCGGCGCCCGACGGGCCGACCAGGACCACGTTGCGGATGGCGGCCGGGCTGTCCACAGCGGGCGCGGCTCCGGTGCCTTGGGAAGTGTTCGTCTTGTCTGCCATGACGTTCCTCCTGGTCCACCCACGATTCCGCTAACCGTCACTTCGCACAAGGCCCATCAGGTCCCGGATTCGTGACCGCCTCCGCCGCCCGGACCCCGCTCCTCGGTAGGGTCACGGGCATGCGTAGGGCACTCGGGGTGGTCGTCGGCCTGTTGTTCGCGGTCCTGGCACTGGCCGGCTTCGCGGTACCGGCGAGCGCCGGCCCGGCGGAGGCCGGGGACGAGATCGAGAACTTCGCGATCGACTACCAGGTGTCCACCGACGGCGTGCTGCACGTCACCGAGACGATCGACTACCGCTTCGCGGACAGCGGCCGGCACGGCATCTACCGCGACCTGGTGATCCGCGAGCCGTACAAGGACGACAAGTCGAAGGACCAGGAGTACCGGGTCTCGAACATCAAAGTGTCGTCACCCAGCGGCGCGCCGTCCGAGTTCACCGAGGACACCTACACCGGCAACCAGGGCCGCTACCAGGAGCTCCAGCTCAAGATCGGATCCGCGGACAAGACGATTCCCGGCACCCAGGCGACGTACGTGATCACGTACGACGTGCGCGGCGCGCTGCGGCACTTCGACGACCACAGCGAGCTGTACTGGGACGCTACCGGCACGGCCTGGAGCGCCGACATCAACCGGGTCGACATCAAGGCGACCGTTCCGGGCGGAGTCCAGAAGACATCCTGCTTCCAGGGCGGAAATGGCTCCACCGAGGAGTGCACGAGCACGGTCAGCGGCCAGCAGGGCGTCTTCGGCGCGACCGACCTCGCGCGTGGCGAGGGCGTGACGATCGTCGCCGGAATCCCCGCCGGCGCCGTCCAGAACGACACCCCGATCGTGGTCGACCCGCCGAGCTGGCTCGAGCGCAACGGGGTGTCCTGGCTGTCGCTGGTCGGCTCCGGCATCGTGACCGCGGCCGCGATCGTGCTCGCCGCGCTCTACGCCAAGCTCGGCAACAAGGACCAGCGGTACGCCGGGATGCCGCCGGGCACGTTCCCGCCGGACGGTTTCGCCGCGCAACCGGTCCAGGACGACCTGAGCGAGGACCAGATCCCGGTCGCGTTCGCGCCGCCGAGGATCCCGGTCGCCGAGGGCGGCCTGCTGATCGACGCGAAGGCGACGACCACCGAGACGGCCGCGACGCTGATCGACATGGCGGTCCGCGGCGGTGTCCGGATCGACAACGACGGCGACTCGCAGAAGGCGGTGCTGCTGAATCCGGCGGCCGCGACCGCGCCGCACGAGCAGGCGTTGATGCTGGGCCTGTTCCCGGGCCTGCAACCCGGCACGGAGGTGCAGCTGCGCCGCGGTGCGGTGGGCGACAACACCATGCGGAACGCGCACAACGCCATGATCAAGGCGCTCCGCGACCAGGTGAAGGCCCGCGAGTGGTACCTGCGGATGCCGCGGGCCGGCGGCGGCTCGGCGTTCAAGAACGGCTTCGGCTGCGCGTGTCTGGCGATGATCGGCATCTGGGTCGTCGGCGGCGGGATCTTCGGGACCATCGCCAGCGCCGCGACCGGCGGTTTCGGCCGGGCCGTCGTGGTGGCGGTCCCGGTGCTCGCGGTGATCGTTGCCATCGGCATCTGGATTGCGATCCGGGGCCGCGGGCAACGGAACCCGGCCGGCCGGGCGGTGACCGACCAGCTGATCGGCTTCCGGAAGTACCTGGCCACCGCCGAGGCGGACCAGCTGCGCTTCGAGGAGGGGGAGGACATCTTCTCGAGGTACCTGCCCTGGGCGATCGCGTTCGGCCTGGCCGACCGCTGGCAGAAGGTGTGCGAGCAGCTCGTCGCCGCGGGCCGGATCCCGGCGGACCCGTACTGGTACTCCGGCCCGTCCTACTACACGTCCGGCTGGACGGCCGGGGCCGTCGGCTCCACCGTCGCCAGCAGCTTCGACCCGCCGCCGACGCCGTCGAGCTCGGGCGGTGGCGGCGGAAGCTCGTCCGGCTTCAGCGGCGGCTCGTCCGGCGGCGGTGGCGGCGGCGGAGGCGGGGGGAGCTGGTAGCTCAGACCGCGCCGCCGGCGGTGGCCGGGGCGGTCGGGTCCGCGGCGGCGTCGCCGACGGCCTCGCGGGCCAGGAAGTCCTCGAGGTGGAAGAGGTTGTCGCCGGCCCGCTTGGCGACGTTCACCAGCGTCTTCATCGTGGACACCTCCTCGACCTGCTCCTTGAGGAACCACTGCATGAACTGCTCACCGATGTAGTCGCTCTCGTCACGCGCCGTCCGCGCCAGCGTCTCGATCTGCTTGGTGACGGTGATCTCCTGCGCCAGCGCGAGCTCGAGCGGCGCGAGCGCGTCCTTGAACTCGGACTCGACCTCGCCGACGGACGGGATCTGCGGCCGGACGTCCTTGTCCAGCAGGTACTGGACCATCATCATCGCGTGGTTGCGCTCTTCCAGCGACTGCTTGTAGAAGTGCGCGGCCAGCCGGGGCAGATCCTGCTCGTCGTACCAGACAGCGACCGCCACGTACTGCTGCGAGGCGGTGAATTCGTTCCGGATCTGCTCCTGCAGGAGTTTCTCGTACGTGCTCATGCCGTCAATCTAACGGCCATGCGGCGAATACACACGCTTGGCGAGCCTGACCTAACCGGCGCGATTCCGTCCGAGCTCGACGACCTCCACGACACCGCCGGGCAGGCCGATCCGCACCGTGGTCCCGTCGACGATCACATCGATGCCCTCGGCAAGCGCTTCCGGCCGCAACGCGTCCCGGGTCAGCAGCACGGCGTTCACCAGCACCAGCGGCTCGCCGCGATGCGGTGCGGTCAGGTACGGCGTCGCCGAGTGCGCCCCGAACGCGTTCACCCCGAGCCCGCGGTGCACGCCCGCCTCGTCGTACCCGTGCAGGCCGACCACCGCGGACACCAGGCCGTCGGCGTTCCGCGCCGCCGCGGCCGCGTCGCTGACCGTTGCCACCGGCAAAGACTCGCCGGCGACCGCGAAGCCGCCGCTGCGCACGAGCGCCCCGGCCGGACCCTCGACCAGCGCACACCGGATCTCCCAGCCGCTGCGCACCACGGACGTGATCTCGATCGCCCACGGTCCCTCGGAGCCGAGCCAGGCGTTGTGCCACGACGACGCCGTCCGCCCGTCGACGCCGAGCCGCCGGATCCGCCCGCGACCGCTGGCCGGCCCGCCGGGGGAGACCAGCGAGATCAGGTTGTCGACGTGCGGCTCGTGATCGGACAGGTCCGGCCCCGCGTGGTTCGCGTACGCCAGCCGGTTGTAGTGCGGGTCACCCGCCGGCTCCACGCCGTCCGGCTCCGCCACCGGCGCGTGGTCGGCGCCGTGGTTGACCAGTTGCACCACCTGGTCGTGACGGCTCCCGTGCAGGATCCAGCCCGGCTCCGGCATCGCCTTCAGCTGATCCGCGTCGTCAAGCGGGACGGAGTCCTCCGGGTCCGACCAGACCGGGTGCTCGGGCGGCAGGATCAGCCCGACGAACCCCTTCGAGGCCCAGTACGGCGAGCCAGGTCCGGAGTACTGCTGCGTGGTCGGCAGGAACGTGTCGTACCACCCCAGCGTCAGGATGCCGCGCTCGTCCGGCACGCCGTGCTGCACGAAGTGCCGCGCGATCCCGGAGCACAGCCGCCGCGTCTCGCCCGGCGTCAACGGCGTCGAGTCGAGCAGCGCGCCCATCCAGTACGGCGCCGCGGCCGCCATCCGGTACGTCAGCGACCGGCCCTGGTAGATCGGGGCGCCGTCGTTGCCGACCAGGTGGACGGCGTCGCCCAGGAAGAGCTTGATCCGCTCCTTGTAGAGCTTCAGCCGGTCCTCGTACTGCGCTCCCGGCGTGGCGGCGGCCATCCGCGCCCACAGGCCCGGGTACAGGTGCATCGCCCAGCCGATGTAGTTGTCGAAGTTCTGTCCGTCGCCGTCGGAGTACCACCCGTTGCCGACGTACCAGTCCTCGATCCGGTCGAGGCCGGCGTCGATGTCGCTCTGCTCGAAGGGCGCGCCGACGGACGCGAGGAACTGCTCACTGACGACCTGGAACAGCCGCCAGTTGTTGTCGTGCGTCGTCGAGTTGTTGAATCCGCCGAGCCACTCCGCGACGTGTTCCTGCGCGCGGGTGTCGAGCCGGTCCCAGATCCACTCGCGGGTTTCGTGCAGCGACACCGCGATCGCCGCGGCCTCGACCATCTGCTGCGACCTCGGGGTCAGCCGCAGCCACGCCTCCGGGTGGTCCGGGTTCGCGCCGTTCGCGACACCGCGGGCGTAGCGCTCGATCAGCTGCTCGCAGCCCTTCCCCTGGACGCCGGCGATCCGGAACGCGGCGAGCATGAACGACCGCGCGAAACCTTCCAGCGCGTCCG
This sequence comes from Kribbella sp. NPDC051936, assembly GCF_040680955.1. Taxonomy (NCBI): domain Bacteria; kingdom Bacillati; phylum Actinomycetota; class Actinomycetes; order Propionibacteriales; family Kribbellaceae; genus Kribbella; species Kribbella sp. NPDC051936. The sequence continues at coordinate 727,469 of NZ_JBFAXS010000004.1, forward strand.
ACGCCGTACCGGACCGGCTCGGCCGGCCGGGCAGCTCGACCAGGGAGGCGCCGGGGGAGAAGTACGGCACGAGCGAGTCGAGCAGATGGTCGGCCAGCGCCTCCCAGTGCGCCCGCACCCACCCTGTCTGGCGCGAGAGCTCGCGGTCGGTGTCGGGCAGGATGAGGCGGCTCATGCGAGTCTCCCGAGTTCGGAGGGGCTGATGGCGTGTTCGAGCGGCCGGCCGGTGGCGAGGCGTTCGAGTTCGCCGACGGCGAGCTCGCCGAGCCGGGCGATCTCGTTGCCGACGGCACCGGCGACGTGCGGGGTGACGAAGACGTTCGGGAGGTCGAGCAGCGGTGAGTCCGGCGGCAGCGGCTCGGGGTCGGTGACGTCGAGGATCGCGTCGATCCGGCCGGTCGCGCACTCGCGGATCAGCGCCTCGGAGTCGATGATCTTGCCGCGGGCGGTGTTGATCAGCGAGGAGCCGTCCTTGAGCAGCCGGAGCAGGCGCGCGTCCACCAGGCCGACGGTCTCCGGGAGCAGCGGAGCGTGCACGCTGAGTATGTCGCTGCGCCGGAAGAGCGTGTCGTTGTCGACCAGCTCCGCGCCCAGCGCCGCGGCCTCGTCCGCGCTCAGGTACGGGTCGCTGATCAGCACCTCGAGGTCGAACCCGCGCAACCGCTCCGCGACCATCTTCGCGATCCGGGACGCCCCGAGCAGGCCGACCGTCGTCCCGTAGCTGCCCGGCATCCCGTGCGGGTCCGCCTTGCGCCGCTCCAGCCGGTACTGCGCCGCGAGCCGGAACGCCCGCTTCCCGGCCAGCACGATCGCGGCGACCGTGAATTCGGCGACCGGCTGCGCGTTCGCGGTGGCCGCCGACGAGACCTGGATGCCGCGGTCGAACGCGGACGGGTCGACGATCGCCTTGACGGAGCCGGCCGCGTGCAGGATCGCCTGCAGCTTCGGCGCCGCGTCGAGCACCTCCGGGCCGATCCGCGGGCAGCCCCAGCCGGTGAGCAGCACGTCGACGTCCGGGAGCGCCGCCCGGACGGCGGGGTCGGCGAGGAAGCTGGTCCCGGGACCGACCGGCAGCACGGTGGCGATCGCGTCGAGGCGCTGCCGGACCCGCGGTACGAGGACGCGGTCCCGGCTGGCGTCGTTCATCGCCAGCATGACGGTCAGGGCGGAATCTGGTTCGCGGCTCACGACGACAACTTAGCAAGCGCTTTCCGCAGCTGTCTCGCCGACCGCCGAGTCTTGGAACATCCTGAATCTTTCCGGCGGCCGGAATTACCGCGCGACGTCGCGGCGTTGGTCAAGGTAGAACTGCCTCTCGGCCATTACGAAGGAGACGACGATGCTGCGACCGGACGACCTCTACGAGATCGTCGACGAGTCGGTGGCAACCGGCCCGGCGGCGACGCCGAAGGTGCTGGTGCACTCGCTGGACGGGTTCATGGACGCCGGCCAGGCCGGCCGCGTGACCGCGGACCACCTGCTCGAGGTGCTGGACCACCGGTTGCTCGCGCGGTTCGACGTCGACCTGCTGCACGACTACCGGGCCCGGCGGCCCGAGGTGACGTTCGCCGAGGACCGGTTCACCGACTACGACCCGCCGCACCTGAGCCTGCACCTGGTGACCGACGACGCGGGGGTCGACTTCCTGCTGCTCGAGGGCGCCGAGCCGGACAACCACTGGGACCGGTTCGCCGGGGCGATGCGCCAGCTCATCGAGCTGTTCAACGTGACGCTCACGATCGGTGTGCACGGTATTCCGATGGGTGTGCCGCACACCCGGCCGCTCGGCCTGACCGCGCACGCGACGCGGCCCGAGCTGGTCACCCGGTCGAACATCTGGGACGGCGAGATGCGGCTGCCCGCGAGCGCCGGGACGATGCTGCAGGTCCGCCTGGGCGAGGCCGGCAAGGACGCGATGGGCTTCGCCGTCCACGTGCCGCACTACCTGGCCGAGAACCGCTTCCCGGGCGCCGCGCTGGCGCTTGTGCACGCGATCTCCGCCGCGACCGGCCTGCTGCTCCCTAGCAAGGCCCTGCTCGACGAGGCCGCCGTCACCGGCCGGCTGGTCGACGAGCAGGTCGAGGCCTCCGAGGACGCCAGCGCGGTCGTCAAGGCGCTCGAGACGCAGTACGACGCGGCCGAGGGCTCACTCAGCCGCAAGAGCCTGCTCGCCGACTCCACCCCGTCCGCCGACGAGCTGGGCGCCGAGGTCGAGCAGTTCCTCGCCGAGCTGAACCGCGACGACAACGACTGACGCCGCGCCCCCCGCCCACCCCACCCCACCGCCCGCACCCACCGCCCGCGCTCGGGACACGCCCGGCCACCCTCGGCATTTGCCTGGTACACCAGGCAAATGTTGGGTTTGTCACCGCTGTTCAGGCTGACGAACCCCACATTTGCCTGGTCTGCCAGGGAAATGGGAGCGCGTGGCGGGAGGTACGTGATGGTTTCCACAGCAGGTACGGCGGTGTGCGGGGCCTGAGGCTGTCAGGATGAGGCATGCCTGAGTCGTTGGAGGATCTGGTCGAGCTGCTCGACCTGGAGAAGATCGACGTCGACCTGTTCCGTGGTCGTCAGCCGCAGACTTCGATGCAGCGGGTGTTCGGCGGACAGGTGCTCGGCCAGGCGCTCGCGGCGGCCGCGCGGTCCGTCGAACCCGAGCGCGTCGTGCACTCGCTGCACGGGTACTTCCTGCGCGGCGGTGACACGTCGGTACCGATCGTGTACCGAGCGGAGCCGACCCGCGACGGCGGCTCGTTCAGCAGCCGCCGGGTGGTGGCGTCGCAGCACGGGAAGCCGATCTTCTACATGTCCGCGTCGTTCCAGCGGCCGGAGCCCGGCCTGGACCACCAGGACCCGATGCCCGACGACGCCGTACCGCCGGAGGAGGCGCCGCGGCTGGCGACCGTCCTGGAAGCGCAGTCGGGTCGGCCGGCCGCCGACTGGGATCGTGAGTGGGCGGCCCTCGACGTACGGCTGGCCGGTGTCACCGGCCGCCAGTTCTGGATCCGTGCCGCCGGCAAGCTTCCCGACGACCCGGCGCTGCACGCCTGCGTACTGGCCTACGCCAGCGACCTGACGCTGCTCGGCGCGAGTCTGCTCCCGCACGGCATCGTGATCGGCGACCGCCGCGTCCAGCCCGCTTCGCTCGACCACGCGCTCTGGTTCCACCGCCCGTTCCGCGCCGACGAGTGGCTTCTGTACGACCAGTCCTCGCCGTCGGCCTCCGGAGCTCGAGGGTTCGCCACCGGCCGGCTGTACACCGAGCACGGCAACCTCGTCGCCTCGGTCGCGCAGGAGGGACTCATTCGTCCCGTCGGTCTCGACTCCGATCTGCTAACGTAGAAACGTGTTCAAGCGCGCAGTAGTGACGACGACGCCGGAGTTTGTCCCGGCGCGCTGACACCTGACTGTCGACCGAAGCCCCGGGGCGAGTGCCCCGGGGCTTCGTCGTTCCCGTGGTCCCTCGCCCTTTCTCAGACGAGGAGACCACCATGTACGACCACCGCAAAGTCGGCCGCGAACTCGGCCTGTTCGACTCCGACCCGCTGATCGGTGCGGGCCTGCCCTACTGGTTGCCCGCGGGCGCCGCGGTACGCCGCGCGCTGGAGAGCTACATCGCCGAGGTCGAGCGAAGAGCCGGCTATCAGCAGGTGTACTCGCCGGTGCTCGCCAAGAAGGAGCTGTACGAGATCTCCGGGCACTGGGCGAAGTACCACGACGACATGTATCCGCCGATGGAGATGGGCGGTGAGGAACTCGTCCTGCGGCCGAGCATCTGCCCGCACCACGCCCTGATGTTCCGCTCCCGCTCGCACTCGTACCGCGAACTGCCACTGCGGATGTCCGAACTGGGCGGCCAGTACCGCGCCGAGCTGTCGGGCGCGATCGGCGGCCTCAGCCGGGTCCGCGCGATGCAGCTGAACGACGCGCACATCTTCTGCCGGCTCGACCAGGTCGCCTCCGAGGCCGCCTCGGCGCTGGACCTGATCAACCAGGCGTACGCGGACATGGGCATCAGCGCCTCGCGCTACGTGCTCGCGCTGCCGGCTGTGGATGCGGAGTTCAACAGCCCGTCGAGCAAGTACGTCGGTGACGCGGACAGCTGGGCCGAGGCTGCCGAGATCCTGCGTGAGGTGCTGAAGAACGCGGGCGTCGCGTTCGAGGACGCGCCGGGGGACGCGGCGTTCTACGGGCCGAAGATCGACATCCAGATGGAGGATTCGGCCGGCCGGGAGTTCAGCCTGTCGACCGTCCAGATCGACTTCCACCAGCCGGCCGCGTTCGGCCTCGAGTACATCGGTGCCGACGGCAACAAGCACCGGCCGGTGATGGTGCACAGGGCGATCGTGGGGAGCATCGAGCGCGCGATGGCCCAGCTGATCGAGGTGCACGGCGGCGCCTTCCCGGGGTGGCTGGCGCCGGTCCAGCTCGTTGTCCTGCCGATCTCCGACGACGAGGAGAAGCTTGCCGTCGAGGTCGCGCGGCGCGCGTCGGACCGGGGCTTGCGGGTGGAGGTCGCGCACGCCGACGAGGGCAGTCTGGGCGCCCGCATCCGCGAGAACCGGCTGGCGCCGTACGCCGCTGTCATCGGCGCCCGCGAGGCCGCGGCAGGTGCGCTGGCAGTCCGGGAGCGCGACGGCAACCGTTGGGATCCCGCCCCGATCGGCGAGGTTCTCGACCGGGTCAGGGCAGAAGCCGATCCCCAGGCCCTCGCAATCGATCGTTCGGAGCCGGCGTGAGCGTGCCCGCGCCGCGGGGGCGCGATTGTGATGGCCTGGAGATCAGCTCTCCTGCAGCTGACCGATCAGGTGGGTCACGTCGTGCGACTCGTCGTACAGCGCGAAGTCGATCGTCTTGCCGGTCTGCTGGTGGCCGAACCCGACGCGGGACGGGAGCAGCAACGGCTTACGGAAGTCCACGCGGACCGTGAAGGCGTCCGGCAGCTCGCCGGCCCGCTGGATCGACGCCAGCGCGGCGGCCTTGGCCCACATGCCATGGGCGATCTGGCGCGGGAACCCGAACGCCTGAGCGGTCAGCTTGAACAGGTGGATCGGGTTCCGGTCGCCGGACGCCGCGGCGTACCGGCGGCCGAGGTTGCCGCGCAGGTCCCACCACGCGGTCGGGCTCAGCACCGGGTCGGGCAGCAGGTCGGCGTGCGCGTCGGGCGTCCCGGAGGAGCGGCTGAGCAGCGTGGTGAGATCGCTCCACACCAGCTCGTTGCCGACGAAGACCTCGCTGATCACGTCGAAGACGGTGCCCTTGGGGTGCGGCCGCTCCGGCGTACTGTGCACGCGGATCGCCGGCTCGGCGTGCAGCGGGATCGGCCGCTTCTGCGTGATCGTGTTGGACAGGTGCACGATCCCCATCGGCTTGTACGGGAACGAGGGGTCCGACATCAGGTCCAGGTGCAGCGGGAACGCGAGCACATGCGGGTACGTCGGGGGCAGCGCGGGCCCCGCCTGGAAGCCGGTGACCTCCCGGTAGGCCTGGAGGTGGTCCTGGTCGATCGCGGACCGGGGCAGCTCGAGGGTCAGCCCGTCCGCGTCCGGCTCGTAGTCGGCGCGCCGCAGGGTGGCCTTGACGGTCCGCGCGTACAGCGAGCCGAGGCCGGGGGAGTCGTCGTACCGTCGGGTCGGCATGTCAGGCGCCCAGCATGCTCTGGCCGCAGACCCGGACGACGTTGCCGGTCACGCCGGCCGAGGCCGGATCCGCGAACCAGGCGATCGTCTCGGCCACGTCGATCGGCAGGCCGCCCTGCTGCAGCGAGTTGATCCGCCGCCCGACCTCGCGGATCGCGAACGGGATCTTCGCGGTCATCTCGGTCTCGATGAACCCTGGCGCGACGGCGTTGATCCGGATCTGCCGCTCGGCGAGCACCGGCGCCAGCGCCTGCACCAGACCGATCACGCCGGCCTTCGAGGTCGCGTAGTTCGTCTGGCCGTTGTTGCCGGCGATCCCGGCCATCGACGACACCCCGATGATCGAGCCGCCGTCGCGCAGCGCCCTGGAATCCACCAGGTGCTTGGTGATCCGCTCCGGCGCCCGGAGGTTCACGTCGAGTACGGCGTCCCAGGCGTCGGTGCGCATGTTGACCAGCCGCCGGTCGCGGGTGATGCCCGCGTTGTGGACGACGATGTCGAGACCGCCGTGCTGCTCCTGTGCGTGCGCCGCGATCCGCTGCGCCGCGTCGACCGCGGTGACGTCGAGGAGCAGCTCGGTGCCGCCGATCCGCGAGATCACCTTGCGCAGCGGGTCCGCGTTCTGCGGTACGTCGACGCCGATCACGGTCGCGCCGTCGCGGGCCAGGGTGCCGGCGATACTCGCGCCGATGCCCCGAGCCGCGCCGGTGACGAGGGCGACCCGGCCGCTCAGGGGCCGTGCCGGGTCGTTGCTGACCAGGGGTCCGGTGCCGATCCGCGCGACCTGTCCGTCGACGTACGCCGATTTGGGGGAGAGGAAGAAGCGGAGCGTCGAGTCGAGCTGCTCGTGCGCGTCCGGGGCGACGTACACGAGGTTGACCGTGGCGCCGCGCTTCACCTCCTTGGCCAGGCTCCGCGTGAAGCCTTCGAGAGCGCGCTGCGCCACCTGCTGCTCGGGGGAACTGGCGAGCTCCGGCGTCCGGCCGACGACGATGACGCGGCCGGCCGGGGCCAGCTGGCGGACGAGCGGGGAGAAGAAGCGCTGCAGGCTGGTCAGGTCCGCGGTCGAGGCCGCGCCGGTCGCGTCGAAGACGAGCGCCTTCGGCCGGATCTCGCTCGACGCGACGCCCTCGGTCGCCGTACTGAACGCGGCGCCGATGTCGCGCAGCAGCGCCTGGACCGCCTTGCCGGCGTCGGTCTCGCCGATCGCGCCGAAGACGACCGGCCCGTCGATCACCGGTGCGCCCTCGGTCCAGCGGGGCAGCGGCAGCGGGTCGGGCAGACCCAGGTTCTTCACCAGCGTCTTGCCGAGCGGCGTCCGGGTGAAGGTCTGGTAGCGATCCGTCATCTCAGCTCCTACTTCTCGAGGATGGCGACGACACCCTGGCCGCCCGCGGCGCAGATCGAGATCAACCCCCGGCCGCCACCGTTCTCGTCCAGTTGCTTGGCCAGCGCGGCGACGATCCGCCCGCCGGTCGCCGCGAACGGGTGGCCCGCGGCGAGCGAGCTGCCGTTCACGTTCAGCTTGTCCCGGTCGATCTCCCCGAGCGGCGCGTCCAGGCCGAGCCGCTCCTTGCAGAAGATCGGATCCTCCCACGCCTTCAGGGTGGACAACACCTGCGACGCGAACGCCTCGTGGATCTCGTAGTAGTCGAAGTCCTGCAGCGTGAGCCCGGCGCGCTGCAGCATCCGCGGTACGGCGTACGCGGGGGCCATCAGCAGACCCTCGGCGCCCTTCACGTAGTCGACCGCGGCGGTCTGGGAGTGGGTCAGGTACGCGAGCGGGCGCAGCCCGTGCTGCTCCGCCCACTCGTCGGTGCTCAACAGAACCGTCGAGGCGCCGTCGGTGAGCGGCGTCGAGTTGCCGGCCGTCATCGTCGCGGTCTCGCCCTTGCCGAAGACGGGCTTCAGCTTCGCCAGCTTCTCCAGCGTGGTGTCGGGCCGCAGATTCTGGTCCTTCTCGAGGCCCAGGTACGGCGTGATCAGGTCGTCCTGGAAGCCACGGTCGTACGACTTCGCGAGATTCACATGCGAGCGGTAGGCCAGCTCGTCCTGCGCCTCGCGGCTGATGCCCCACTCCAGCGCGGTCAGCGCCGCGTGCTCGCCCATCGACTTACGGGTCCGCGGCTCGGCGTTGCGGGGGATCTCCGGTACGACGTCCTTCGGGCGGACCCGGGCCAGCACCTTCAGGCGGTCCGGGTACGTCTTCGCGCGGTTCAGGTCGAGCAGGATGTTGCGCAGCCGGTCGTTGACCGCGACCGGCGCGTCGGACGCGGTGTCGACGCCGCCCGCGATGCCGGCGTCGATCTGGCCGAGCGCGATCTTGTTGCCGACCAGGATCGCCGCCTCCAGCCCGGTGCCGCAGGCCTGCTGGATGTCGTACGCCGGGGTGGTCGGGGCGAGCTTGGACCCGAGGACCACCTCGCGCACCATGTTCCAGTCGCGGGCGTGCTTGAGGACCGCGCCGGCGACGACCTCACCGACTTCCTGGCCGCCCAGGCCGGCCCGGTCGACGAGACCGTTCAGCGCGGCGGTGAGCATGTCGGAGTTGGAGGCGTGCCGGTAGGTCTTGTCCTGCCGGGCGAAGGGGATCCGGTTGCCGGCGACGACAGCCACCTTGCGCGGTTCGGTCACGATGTCTCTCCTGCTCTAGCGGAGCGGGTGGTTGTCCTGGTGCTCGTCGTACTGCTTGTTCTGGCCGCGGTCTTCTGGTTCACCGTCTTCAGGTTCAGGGCCTTGCGGCCGACCGCGGTGGCGAGCGTGGCGGTGATCGCCGTCGACCGGACGGTGCCGACATCGGCATGATGCACCACGGGGTGCCCCGGTTGGCTGCCCGACACGATCAGCCCGACCCTTGCCATGTGCAACGACCCGAGCGTCTGGGTGTAGAGGTGGTTCGCGAGGTAGGCGGTGTCGACCTCGTCGAAGACGCCCGCGCGCTGGCCGGCCGTGAGGACGTTGGCGATCCGGTCCAGCGCGGCCGCCATCGCCGTACCGAGCTTGATCATCACCGGCTCGGTGATCTCGCCGAACAGCTCCTCGCCGGTCCTGCGCAGCAGGCTCATCGCGCAGTCGGTGAACGCCGGGTAGTCGAGGCAGAAGTCGACGAACGTCTCGCTCAGCGCCTTCAGCCGGTTGAGCGGCGCGCGGCGCGGGTTGTCTGCCTTTTGCAGCTGCTCGTCCAGCTCGGCCAGGTAGTCGACCAGGGTGAGCGCGAACAGCTCTTCCTTGCCGGCGAAGTGCCGGTAGATGAGGGCCTTGTTGATCCCGACCCGCTTGGCGATATCGTCGATCTGAGCGTCGATCGTGCCGCGCTCGTCGAACAGCTCGCGGGTGGCGCGGATGATGTCCCGCTCCCGGTCGCGACGACGCTCCGCCGTGGTCCGGCGGCGTCCGATCGCGAGCAGCGCGGAGCTCATACGTCGATCTTAGCCACAGTGGTACCCGTTGGTGCAAACGACGGTTACACTCGTCGGTAACTTCCCGGATTCGTGAGGATGGTTGATGAGCGACCCTGTGGTGTCCGCAGACGTGATGGCGCTGGCCGGCGAGCTCGGCGCCGAGCGCTCCAAGCCCGAGTGGAACACGTTCTCGCTGGCGATCAACGACGAGCAGCGCGAGATCCGCGACTGGGCCCACACCTTCGCCGCCGAGGTCATCCGGCCCGCCGCGGCCGAGTGGGACGAGCGCGAGGAAACGCCGTGGCCGATCATCCAGGAGGCCGCCAAGGTCGGGATTTACGGCCTCGACACGAACGTCAACCTCTTCGTCGACCCGAGCGGCCTGCTGATGCCGCTCGTCCACGAGGAGCTGTTCTGGGGTGACGCCGGCATCGCGATGTCGCTGAAGGGCACCGGCCTGGCCTCGTCCGCGATCTTCTCCAACGGCACGCCGGAGCAGTGGAGCCAGTGGATGGGCCGCTGCTACGGGACGCCCGACGACGTACGCGTGGCCGCGTTCTGCTCCTCGGAGCCGGGGGCAGGGTCCGACGTGTCCGCGATCCGTACGCGGGCCGTCTTCGACGAACGTTCCAACGAGTGGGTCATCAACGGGCAGAAGGCGTGGGCCACGAACGGCGGCATCGCCGACATCCACGTCGTCGTCGCCACCGTCGACCCGTCACTGGGCACCAAGGGCCAGGCCGCGTTCGTCGTACCCAAGTCCGAGGTCCGCGGCCTGGAACAGGGCACGAAATTGCGGAAGCACGGCCTGCGCGCCTCCCATACCGCCGACGTCTTCTTCGACAACGTCCGCATCCCCGCCGAGAACGTCCTCGGCGGCAAGCAAAAGCTCGACGAACGCATCGCCCGAGCCCACGAGGCCCGCGCCGCCGCCGGCTCAGGCTCCTCCTCCGCCGCGGCCGGCCGCAACGCCTCGATGGCCACGTTCGAAATCACCCGCCACATCGTCGGCGCTCAGGCCGTCGGCATCGCTCGCGCCGCGTACGAGGTCGCCCTCGACTACGCCAAGACCCGCGAACAGTTCGGCCGCCCCATCGTCGACAACCAGGGCATCGCCTTCAAACTCGCCGACATGGCCCTGGAAATCGACGCCGCCCGCCTCCTGGTCTGGCGCGCCGCCAACATGTCCGCCGCCCTCATGCGCGGGGAAACCCCCGACTACCGCCACGGCGAAGGCTCCATGGCCAAACTCAAAGCCGGCGAAGTAGCCGTCCACGTCACCGAACAAGCCATCCAAATCCTCGGCGGCAACGGCTACACCCGCGAATACCCGGTAGAACGCATGCACCGAGACGCCAAGATCTACACCATCTTCGAAGGCACCTCAGAAATCCAGCGTTTGGTCATCGCCCGGGCCATCTCAGGCATGCGCATCCGGTAGGTGTTTCCGCAGGTCACAGGCTGATTCCAGGGTCATCGAGACTGGCCGCCGTCGGGTTCCCAGTGGGTCATGGGGGACCGGCTGGCGGCCAGCTCCGTCACAGCTCCGTGAGCCTCCATCGCGAACAGCCGGGCCAGCCGCGAGTCAACAGCCTTCCGCGCCCGCTCATGCGATGACGGCAGCATGTGGGTGTATAGCCGAAGCGTGAACCCAGGGTCGCCGTGCCCGAGGTACTGCGCCAACTCCTTGATGTTGACGCCGTCCGCCAGGGTGATGCTCGCGTAGTAGTGCCGTAGCGCGTGCATCCCGTTCTCGCGGCTGGAGTAGTACTGCCGCCTGCCGCGGGCGTCCTTGGTCGGCTCCGGTATGACGCCCGCGTGGAAGAGCGCCGGCTTCCAAACGAGCTCGTCGTACGTCCGCGCCCGGATGTGCTTGTCGTCAGTCCACCGGAACAGCAGATTGACGGTGTGCGGCTTCCCGTCGACCTTCTCCCACGGCAGCGTGTAGGCCCGCGGCTTCGTGGCCTCGATGTACTCCGCGAGCATCACGGCTACGCCTTCTGACATCGGCACCGTCCGTTCCGTGTCGTTCTTAGGCAGCGCGAAGACGAACTCCCTGCCGAGCTTCTTCACCTGTCTGCTGACCCGGATCACCATCTCGTCGAAGTCGACGTCCTCCTCAGCGAGCCCGAACAATTCACCTTGCCGCAGCCCGCACGCAGCACCAATCGAGGCGATCGGCCTGTAGTGCGGCGGATGCCCCTCCACGATCCGCAGCACAACCTCGTCGCTCCAGGCAGTGGTCTTCCCTCCCTTCTCCGCCGGCACCTTGACCACCCGAGCCTTCGCCGGATTCCGCTTGATCGCCTCATCATCAACGGCAACCTCCAACGTCCCGTGCAACACGAGGTACGCCGTACGCGCCGTGGACGACCCGAACCGCGCATCCAGCCCCGCAACCCAAGCCGCAATCTCCGAAGGCTTGATCGTCCGCAACTGCCGCCGTCCAAACACTGGTACGACGTGAAGACGCAAAGACGACTCGTACTTCATAGCTGTCGCCGGATCCACCACCCGCGAGGCAAGCCACCTCCCGGCAACCTCCTCAAACCGAACCTTCCCAGCCTCCGGATCGATGTACTCCCCACGCTCCCGATCCGTCTCCATCGCAGCCCCATGCCGCTCCGCAGCCGTCTTCGTCCCAAACGCCTTAGACCGCTCCCGCCCCTCCGGATCCACCCACCCCGCCAACCACCGCTTCCCCCGCCCCCACTTAGCCGTACGAACCCGCTCGGTCGTCCCGTCAGCCTGCTTCACCGCCCGGGTCCACTGATCCTTTACATAGGCCATCCCGCCGCACCTCCAACGTGTCGATGTGCGGCTGCTCAACGTTCGGAGGGTGGAGAGAATCGACCGTTGTCCAGGCGTACGGAGACGGTTCGCGAGGACTGTGTCGCGTGCGGACTTGAGCGCCAGTCGAGGTCAGATCGGCCACCAACCACCCCTGACCGCCGTGCGCCTGGACGCGGCTACCGATCTAACGGAATGTCCAGGGTCGTCCGGTCGATCCGAGGCCGCTGTTAGCAGACGCGTTAGCAGGTCGCCCTACTACGCCTCGGTCAGCGCGAAGCTTCCGGTGGGTGTTAAGGCGGTCACCATGACGACCATCGTGCTGTCGTCTGGAAGGCAAAGCTCAAAGACCTCGTCCAGCTCGCACAAGGCTGCGAGATCCGGATCTTCCTCAGCCCGCGTGAGCTGCCCGGCTGCGTGCCATCCTTGCTCGCCGTCGACAATCGTCACCGCAACCAGGAACGCAGCCAGACAGGTCGAGCTGTTCGCCCACCACTCAAGCCGCGCGACGGTCGTTAGTGAATCCACGTCGCGATCCTGGCATGAGAGACCGGCTGACTGCTACGCAGACCAGCTCACAGATCACCCCTTGCGTCTTTCCCTCTGCTGTCTCCTGATAGGTGGGCTGGGGCAGGCAGGGAGACGCACCCCGGAACCACTCCGACATAGCCGGCCCCATTGGCCCCGTCACCCCGGAGTCGTGAGGGACCAGCGGGGATGTCCTCCGTCGACTGATGATGCACGACACTCGTCCGCCAGGTGACCTGCGACTGTCGGAGGCACGGATCGCGGCAGTCCGGACATCATCTCGGGAGCTCTGTGTGGGACTGCGCTTTAGGATCGAACGGTGATCACAGGCCAGAACATTGCTGCCCGGATCGTGTCCGAGTTTCCCGATGCGCGGGACGCCGTCGCGGAGGTCATCGAGATGTACCGGCAGGACGTCGTCGGCCCCGCGATGTTTTCCTACGTATCGGTGGGCTTCTTTCACCCTGTCTTTGATCCTGCCATCCAGTCCAACGACGTAGCCCGCATTGAGCAGTGCTATCGCTTCCTCGAAGAACTCTTGGACAGCCCTGATCCCGACATCGTAGATGCGGCAGTCATCCGGGTAGTGCCATGGACTCTCGGGCCGGAATGGATCGACGCGACACGTAGATTCGGTGGCCCGTTGCTCCAGGCCGAAGTCGACCTAGGGCAGGAAGGACGGCCCGCTCGATAGCGACGGCAACGTCGGCGCCCCAGGTGGCCGCCAGGATTCTAGCCTGTCGCGGATCAGCAGGCGGATCACAGGGACTAGCGGGGAGGCAGCGAACCGTCGTACCGGAGGGAACGGGTCAACCCCAAGTCTGCACCACCTCTCGCACCTGCGTCGGCACAGGATCAACCGAACGGTTAGCCGCGGGTCTCTGTGCTCGACCGTGCGCAGCGTCCGCTCAAGCGCAGGGGCGCCGAGCGGACGCAGCTTCGGGGCGGAAACGCCGCCCGACTCAGTGAGGTGGATCGGGCAGCGCTCCCGCTGGAGCGGCGGAACGGACGCGGGGTGCAGGGGACTTGAGGAGAACGAGGGATGTCCCCTCAGCACGTCCGCTCCGCCGGTTTGGTGGCGATCAGGACCTAGTGAGCGCAGTCGCGGAGGTGGTCTCTGATCTGCGCCGGATTCCCAAGTACGGCGAGGTGGTGCAGCGTCGGAACCACGAGCGGCTGACCTTCGGCCTCCAGCAGCGATTCGAGAAGGTCGAACGCCGCGCTGGGCGGCCCGGGCTCTTCGACGTACACCTTGGTGAGCTGTAGCCCGTGCTCAGTCGCGAACGCCTTCAGCTGTCGACGGATCGCGAGCAGCTCGCCGGTATTGCGCACGAAGGACATGGAGACGAATCCGAGAGCTGGCATAGCCGGCATGTGCACCACTCGTTCCTGACGGTCGAGGTGCCTAGTCGGCGACCACGATCGTGATGCCGTTGGACTCAAGTCGCTGTCGTACGGACGACGGGTCACCGGCGACCTCGAGGTGCTGTAGGTCGGGCGTGATGATCATTCGCTGCGCCTCCTGCATCACGACTGCGAGCAGATCGTGGAAGGCCTCAGGCGATGTCTCGATCTCTTCGACGTGAATCGCGACCAGCTCCGCACCGCGAGCCTGAGCGGCGTCGACAATGAGCTTCCGAGCGTTAGCCAACTCGTTCTCGTTCATGAGGAAGTGCTTCCGGATGTAGCCGTACGCCCGCATGGCGTCGCCCCGCTCGCGGGAATCCGTACCTGGAAGAGTGCTAGTCATCTGTCCCACCGCCGCGTCATTCGTTGCGGCCGGACAGGTCTCGCACCAGGTCCGTGATCATTGCGACAGTCAGGCCCGCAGTCAGGCAGATCACGATGAACAGTGGCGTCGTCATGGTGGGCGTCCTTATCGTTGTTGTAACGCTCTGTATCCACACCATGGCCCTCTGACGGCGGACGCCACTACACGCAGTGCTCATCGAGCCGACCTATCGGCGGTGCCGATAGACGCACCGGATGCGCTCGGGCTAACTTCACAGAGCCGCCTAGGGACAAGGAGTGACGATGACGGCAACGCATCCGGTGCTTAAGTCCTCCTGGTGGGAGCAGCCGGAGATGCGTCCTGTCCTGGCGTCACGTGACGTCGCAGGCATCTTCCGCTGGCTGCAGCGACACGGCTGGAGCCAGACCCAGATCGGTGCCCGCACGTGTCAGTCCCAGGGCGAAGTCTCAGAGATCCTCAACGGCCGCCAGGTCAAGGCGTACGACGTCCTTGAACGCATAGCTGACGCATTCGAGATTCCCCGTGGACGAATGGGGCTCGCATACAGCTCATCTGGCCGTGGAGACAGCGATGAGTCGCGCGAACTGACCAGCGACGATCGCAGGAACTTCGCCGGCGCGGTGGCGAGCGTGGCGTTCGGTGCGGTCAATGAGCAGGCTCGAAAGTGGCTGCCCGACGTACCCAGCGGTGTGGCTTCTGTGCCGTCGGCGATTTCCGAGACCGACGTGGAACGAGTCGTGTCGATGACCGCCGAGTTCCGGAAACTCGACCAACGCTACGGCGGGGGAGCAGCGGTCGACGCTGCCCGTGGTTTCTACGGCTACGCACGGCGGATGATCCACTCGACCGCCGATCAGCGCACACACCGGGACCTCAAAGTGTCCCTGGCCGACTTCAGCAGCATGCTCGGCTGGTCGTTCCACGACATCGGCGATCAAGCCGCAGCTCGACGCTTCCTGATGAACGCACTCGTGCTTGCCAAGGACGCGGACGAGCCCTCGCTGGCCGCGTCGATCCTGTACCGCCTCGGCCGGGTGAGCATGCAGGAAGCCCAGCCTGTGGAGGCCTTGAAGATGCTTCAACTTGGCCAGCTCGCGGCACAGGACGCCGGCGATCCAGCCGAGGTCGCGAGACTCCACGCCAACGAAGCCCTGGCCTACGCGATGCTCGGCAAGCACGATCATGTCGTCGATGCTCTCGCTCGTGCAGAACACGAGATGGGCCGCGCCGACAAGGGCCGAGTCTCCCCATGGACCACGCTGTACTTCACTCCTGGGGACTACACGGGGCATCAGGCACTGGTGTACAACTCCCTGTCGGGCTACGCGAAAGACGATGCACAAGCCCGCGAGTACGCCGTACGCGCGGTCACATTCGCACAGCAAGCAATCACCGAATCTGGGCCCGACAGATCGCGTCGGAGCCGGACCTTCGATCGGATCATATTGTCGACGAACCTCCTGCGTACGAACGAGCTGGACGCTGGCATCGACGTCGCTCGTGAGGTGATCAGCGAAACGCAGCATCTCCGCAGCGACCGCGGTATGAGCCGCCTCGCCGAGATCGGCACCGCAGCCTCACAGCACACCGACAACTCGGAAGCTGTGGATCTCGTGCACCAGCTCGAATCCGTCCGCACAACCGCGCCGAAGGCACTTACCGTATGACCAACCTGTCCCCAGAGCTCGACCAGCGGCTCAAACACGCACTCAAGGGCATTTGCCAAGAAGCCGGCCTACTCCCGGACGAAGCCGAGCTCATCAAGTACACGAACAACGCCGTCTACCGCCTTCCCAGCCAAGGTGTTGTCGTCAGGTTCGGTGCCGGCGACCTCGCCAGCCAACGCGCCGACCACGTCGCCCGAATCGCCACCTGGCTGGAACGCCACGACGCACCCGCTTCAAGGCTCGCGCCTGGTCTGACCCAGCCCGTCCTGTTCGAGAACTACTCAGCCACGATCTGGAAGCTCCTCGAAAGCAGCAACCCAGCATGGACCGGAGCCGAACTGGCCGCTCCACTACTCGGCTGGCACAAACTCGAACCGATGCCCAGCCTCAAACCCTGGGACCCGTTCAGCAGTGCTCGCAGCCGTCTCGCCATGGCCGACGGCCTCACCGCCGACGACCACGCCTGGCTCACCGAGCAGTGGGCCAAAATCGAAGCCGACTACCGCGCCCTCATGCCGGACCTCCAGATGGGCCTACTCCACGGCGACGCCTACATCGGCAACCTGCTACGAGAGCCCACCGGCCGCTTCGTCCTCTGCGACTTCGACGGCACCAGCATCGGCCCCCTCGCCTACGACCTGGTGGTAGCCGCCGTCAGCGCCCTCCGCTTCGGCGCCACCCAAGACCACGAAGCCCTAGCTACCACCTACGGCCTAGATGTCACCACTCTTCCCTCATGGCCAACACTCCGCCGCATCCGAGAACTGGTCCTAGTCACCAGCGTCATCACCGACCTCCGCAACCGCCCCGACATCGCGAACGTCCACGCGCACCGGCTGGCCACCCTCAGATCAGGCGCCAACGAACTGTGGCACCGCTACAAGTAGCGGTTGTGGCGCCTCAGAACAGGGTCGCGGCTGCCTCGTCCGCCGAGAGGCTTGTTGCGGCCTTGCCGACGGTGGCATCCAGCAGCTCAGCGAGTGCAAGCGGCTCGCGGCATGGAGGCGTCGCGAGATGTGAGAGGAGCCGTGCGCAGACGAGTGAGTCGTAGGTCGCGCGATGCGGCACCAGATCAGTCGAAAGGCCTCTGGCTAGCCCAAACGCTTCGACAAGCGCCCCGAGCTGGTACGACTCGCGGCCGGGAAGCAGCCGTCGAGCGAGCTTGAGAGTGTCCACAACGCGAGCAGGTCGGAAGCCCAGCATCTCACGGCCGAGCACCCCGAGATCGACGCCCGCGTTGTGGGCAACGAACACCTTGTCTCTCAGCGCCTCGCGCAGTTCGGCCTCGATATCGGCAACGGTTGGAGCGTCTACGACCTGGTCGTCAGAGATCTTGTGGAGCCGTCGCACCATCGCAGTGATCGGCCGAGGAGGTCGAACGAACCAGCTCCTCGGCCGGCCAATCGAGCCGCCCGTGACCGCGACAATCGAGATCTCAACAAGATCCGGTGACCGCTGTCCGTTGCCTTCGACATCGACAACGGCGTAGTCGAATGCCGCCCACTGGTCGGTAGGTTGCGCCATTCCTCGTCGCCTACCTCCGCTGATCGTGCCACCGGCGCGGTCGCGTGTGCCCCGCCCTGTGCTGCGAACATGTCGAGCCACACGAAGTCTGCCGCCACCGGTCGCTCCGACGCCGCATCCGCGGCCGGCGCGCGTCGCGACAGCTGATCTGCTCCCCGCTCGCAGCATCCAGCTGGACCCGAACCGGGGCACGCTGAAAGTCAGGACGGAGTCAGTGCTGGTAGCTCGGCCACTCTGGGCTTATCTCATCTCCAAGATCCGTACGGCCACCGAGGCCACGGCATCGCGGTGATCAAGCGCTTCTGCGCGTCGGCAAGTGCGTCTCGGAGCGTTGCGTTGGCTTGTTGGAGTTGGGTGACCTGGCGCTGCAACCGGTCGACCTCTGCGACGAGGGCGGCGACGTGTTCGGCCTCGATTGCCTCTGTCGAGCGAAGCCGCCGGCGGCTTCGCCAACTGCGGAGGCGGCACCGATCCGAGCAGAAGCGCTGGTCCGATCTGGCCGCGGTATAGGTATTGCCGCAGTGCTCACAGACGTGTTGACGGGCGGTCAGATTGTGTCCAAACGGAGGTGGTAGATCGTCCATAACTACTTCAACGCGCGCCCGGCGGACGGTTCGAGATACGCGTTGCAGATTGCTGACACGCCTCGAATGCCAGAAGTGTGCCGGTGGCCACCCTGGCCGCTCGGTCGAGAGTTGTCCGCGACATTCCGGTGAATGGATGTTGTTCAGGGTGTCGTCGTCGCTTGGCAACCACCACGCGTGTCCTGGACGGGGGGATCCAGGACTGCAATGAAGGTCGTGGTTGAGTAGGCCTTCCGTGCGCCGGTGCGTGCCTTGCTCAGCGGCAGATCTTCGAGCACACCGGTCACATGGATGGCCCTCGGCTGGCGTTCCTGCGCGGGCGGCGAGGGCTCCAACAGCGGCCGACGGGGAGTTGGACCTCATGGGGTGCGTCCGTCCGCAGGATGTGAAGCAGGGCTCCCTTTCCGATTTCAAGGGAATCGATGGTTGCGCGTGCAGGTGATCGTTGTCACGATCACCTGGTTGGGTCGCGACGAATGTGGGGTGGGCGGGACGTGACCTTGATCGACCGGATCGTGCGGGCGTTGGACGCCGGCGTCGACCACGATGTTCTCGAGCGCGCGGCCATCGCTCTGTTGCGTGCGCAGTACCCGAGCTTGTCGGCCGTGGAGGCGGGGAAGGACATCGGGCGAGACGGCGACATCTACGGGGTCGTCGCGGACGACCCGGAGGGCCGGGGACGGGTGCTTGCGACGACCGGTGACCCGCTCGCGAACCTCAAGCGCAGCCACAAGAGTTGGCAGAAGTACCCCGGATTCCGGGTCGACAAGATCGTCGTGGTCTGCTCGAACGACATCACCGCCTCCACGCGCTTGAAGATGGACCAGTACTGCCAGAAGCATTCCCTGCCGATCCCGGAGTACTTCGGACGCGACTGGCTCGTGGCCGCGCTCGTGCGGGACTCCGAATGGCGGCTGCTCCTGACAGGGGTTGCGGGGCGAATGGACTCGCTGGTCGGCGTCCCGGCTCCGAACGACGGGCAGGTCATCCCGTTTGTAGGCCGTGAACAGGTACTGCGTGAACTGAAGGCCGCGCTGTCGGAGGGTCAGGACGTGGTGCTGGCCGGCGTACCGGGCGTCGGTAAGAGTCGGCTGCTGTCCGAGCTTGCCGACGCAGCTGACATCCTGTTCGCGGTTCCCGAGGCGAAGCACTATCTCGCGGACGATCTGTTGATGCTGGCCCCGTCGTGCGTGGTGGTCGACGACGCGCATCTGTCTGCGAGTCTGCTGGCCGAGCTGACCCGTCTGCGTCAGCAGGAACGGCTGCCCTTCGCCGTCGTGGCCACGACCTGGCCCGAGCAGGTGGACGCGGTGACGGATGTGCTGTCATCAGGTCGGACGCTGACGCTCGACCTGATGGCCAGGGCCGAGCTAGATGCCATCGTGCAGGCTCTGGGCGTCACGGGGGTGCGAGCGCGGCATACGATCCTGGATCAAGCCGACGGGCGGCCGGGCTGGGCCGTGCTGCTGTGCCGTGCAGTGGTGGACGGAAACGGTCAGCAGGTCGAATCCGGCGCGGTCTTGCTGCAAAAGGTCATGCGCTTCATGCGCGGCGCTACCGACTCGGCCGTCACCCTGGACGCCATCGCCTGCATCGCGGCCCTGACAGCGGTGAGCCAGGACGACCTCGCACGGGTCGCCCAGCTCGTCGACAGACCACTCGCCGAGTTGAACGAGGGTGTACGCACTGTCGCCACGCGAGGGCTTCTCGAGCTCCGCTCCGACCGCTGGGAGGTCTCTCCCACCATCAGGTACCCGCTCGTCAGTCACTGGTTCTTCGGCCCACTGCGCAATCGGCCGTGGAGCTCTCTGGTCGCTGCATTCCCTGAAGCAGATTCCACACTCACCGAGACCTTGATGCACGCGGCAGCCCTGTCGCCGGATGCACAACGCGAGGCCAGATCCCGTATGGCGAATCTTGGCGCGCCCGAGTCGTGGACCGAGGCGACGCTGCACGTGGTCCAGCTCTACGCGGTGACGGCGAGGGAGGCCGGCGACTTTGCGGCCAAGTCGGCCCGTGTGATCCTGTCGTCCGAGCGTGCACCCGTGGTCTCGCCCTGGGGAACCCCTCACGACCCGCTGGGGGCTGCAGCAGAGGAGACGCTTCTCAGCTGCGCCCGGACCTGGTTCAACGAAGAGGCGGTCCACGGCCTGCTGGATCTTGCCCTACGAGACTCACGGCCGCTGTCGAGCCGCAGTTCGCTCGACGAACTGAGCAAGCTCACACGCTATCTCGATCCCGATCTCGGCTCGCTGTTCGAGGTCCGCGAACGGTTGCTCGGGTACGCCACAAGATGGCTGCAGGTCGATCCACAGCCGAGGTGGCCGGTGTTCGGTGCGATCGTTGGTACCTGTTTCGATCCGTCCGTTGAGGGGACCTGGAGCGAGCCTGACGGCTCGGGCAAGTTCACGATAGCGAGTGGTGTCGAGTCGGCCGCCCGCTTGGGCCAAATGATCGAGCTGTGGGACGGCGTGGCGACGCTGATCGCGGGGGAGGACCCCGCCGAGCTGCCCGCCGAGACGCTCAGCTCATTGATCGGGTTGTTCGAGGACTGGCTACGCCTTGCCAGCGGGCACATCAACGGCACGGCCACGCCGACTGAGGCCCAGATTGCCGCGGGCTACGAGGGCTCCTGGATGATCCTGCGAGCAATCCGACCACTTCTCGACTCTCGATCCGGTTCGGCCCTCCGGGTGCAGCGGGAACTCGACCTTGCGGAGCGTTGGGGCGTCCGCCCGCCGGCGGACATCCCACCGATCGACCTCGATGGAGACCTGGTCCAGTTCGTCGGTCGCCGCGATCCATTCGCACCAATCGAAGAGTGGCGGCATACCAGAGACGCCGAACAACGCGCTCTGGCCGCGCGCCTCAACCAACTCGGTCCGGACGCCGGAGCCGCGCGGTTCCAGGAACTCGTCGATGCCGCAGCCGAGGTCGATCACCGTGAGCCTGCGGAGCTGGTGGCCCGGCGAGTGATCGATGAGGCGACCGAACCCACCGCGTGGATCGTTCCGGCAATCGCGCACCGCTCTCGCGCGCTGCTCACCAACGCCCTCTGGGCGGCGCGGCGACTCGGCCGACGTATCGATGTCGTACCTGTGGCTCGAGCACTCCAGGACGATGCTTTGCGCGGCGGAGTGATCGCGGCCGTGGTTGGTGTCGGCGACCGCGACCAGTTGGCCGACATCGTGGTCTCCGCACTGACGGCGGATGACGCGTGGCAACTGGAGAGTCTCCAGTTCGCCACGGAACCGAACGCGGTGCTGGGTGCACTGCTCGACCATCCCGTGATCCAGATCCGAGCTGCTGCGGCGCTGGCGTTCGACGTCGGCATCGGTCACGGCGTACCACTTCCGGAGGACCTGCGCCTCCGGTGGGAGTCGGCATTCCTGGACGCCGACGACGGTACGGCACCAGGGCAACATGGGCGTTGGAGATTGAAGGAGATCCTCGAGGCGCTCGCGGTCTCCCAGCCCAGTCTCAGCGCGGACTGGTTCGAACACCGACTGCTCAACGGCGACAAGATCGTCCGGGCATCGTCGCGATGGATCGACGACGTCGAGGCGATCCCGCGGACGCTCCCAGCCGGCGAGCGAGAGCGGCTCGCGCGACTCGCGGCCGGCGCCGGCTATCCCGGATATCAGCTCCTCCCTCCACTGCTGGAGGCCGACCCCGAACTCGCCGCCCGCCTGCTGAGGGAAGGCGTGCTGGACGGACACCGCGCACTCGACATGCTGACCGGTGAACTCGACCACGGCGTCGAGGTCCTCGGCCCGGTCCTGCTGGCGCACGGCGTCCCAGCACTACAGATCGCCCAGCAAATCTCGAGATCCCGTACCTGGACAGGCCTGGAATCCGATGCCCTCAAATCAGACATCACCAAGCTCGAAGAGATGGCCGAACGCGTACCAGCACTCGCAGACGTCACGGCGTACGCGATCTCCGCAGCCCGGCGCGAACTGGACCGCACTTTGGAAGCCGAACGCGAACAGGCACGACGCGGCATGATCTGGGACTAGCTGCCGAGCCGAACCGTCAAGCGCCCTACAAGCAGGGTGTCGAGGCGAACGCGGCGCGCTCAGACCACGCCCCGAAGACGGCCCAGCCACCGCGGCGGCGGACAGCCCTGCCGTCGGCCCGCACCGACTGCTCGGCACTTCTCTCGCTCGTAGCGGTCCTCCTCGGCACTGACCGCACAGGCCAACCCCTCTCCCCAGGCCATCACAACCGCAGTCAACCGCGTCTCGTCCGGTCCATCTGCCGGAGCCTCAGCTCGCTCAACTGGCCGTCGTACGCCGCAGAGCTGGCGATCGACCACGCAAAGATCGTCGGATTGCCGGTCGCGCCACTGATCTGGCCACTCTGGGCGAGCCTGGCCAAACTCCCGTCCACCAGCGCGCCACGATCCAGATCATCCAGCCAGACCGCCACTCCACGCCGCGCAAACCACCCACGAGACCACCCACACGATTGATTCTGTAGCGCGATCGACGGCAGCCAGTCGGAGCTTCACTGGTCTTGGGCGCCTGGGCCCACTTCGGGTTGCTCGTCATCCTCTGATAGCGCGTTTGTGACCACGGCCCACGCCATGAGGGTCCCCAGTGGGGGAGGTTCTAGGTTCCATTCGTGTGCGTGCACCAACGGGACTCGTCCCAGCCGTTTCAGGTCTGACTCTATTTGTTGACGGTTCTCAGCTGACCAGAAGCCTTGCTGCACACGGATGGCCGACGCTGTTAGGAGATCCCTAGCTGCGAGTAGCGTTTCGAGGTGTTGTCTCCACAGCTCGTCGTATGCAAACTCCGACAGATGCGCTTGGAACCCTGTCTTGTTAGTGATCACTACACCGCCCGGCGTCCCCCATCCTCTCCGTAGCACTTCACCAGCTGAGAAGTGCAAGGCACGACTTGTCGCCGCATGCAGGTATTCATATTCTCTGCCAAGAGACACCTGGTCCGCGACCCATCCAGCGGACGGAAGTGTGCCTGTCCACCCCCACTGATCGCGAAGTCGCCGGAGCTCTGCCCGGATTTCGGGCAGCATCGCAGCGTGGGCGTCCACGAAACCAGGCGGATACCAAAGCTCCATGGTCATCGTCCGGTCGCCGATGTAGTCCCGCTGCGCATTGAGTGACCGAATTGCATCCCATCTTCCCATCGAGAGCAGTAAGGCATTCGCGTCAGGTCCCGACATGGAGGCGAGAAAGGCAAGCCATATTCGCTCCTCAAAGAACGACCGCACGAATGTGACCGCCAGGTGGCCTCGCCCAGCTTCGCCGAGCGATATGGTTCCTTGGAGCGCATCGCCTTGCCTGCGGATGGAGCTGTTTATCGCAAGCCCTCGCAGATCTGCATGAGATTCATTCCATGTCAACTGACCGATCTCGATGGCCTCATCCATGCGTTTGACAAACGCCTTCAATGCTCGAAGTCGTGGGGTCGCGGTCTCGCTGAGCGTCGGATCATCCACAGTTGCGCTTCCCATATGACCAAGTCCGAGGCAAGCCAGGATAGCTCGCGCGTGGATGGACCGCAGACAAAACGTTGTATGTGGAGCACGAACCTCGCGAAGGACACATGCCGGGTACCGATCAGCGATGATGCAACCATGTCTTCCGAAACCTCCGCTGTGTCGTCAACCGATGAGGATCTGGCACGATGGGCTCACGCATGGGCTGCTGCCGCTTCCCAGACCTATGACGTCATCGAATCTGCCTGGGACGCAGAATCGCCGGCCACCGCCATCGGCCGCAAGGATGTGATGGCGATGGTGTTGGTCGACGCGGCGCGGAACGTGTCCCGCGGGGCAGAGCGCCTGCTGGCGAGAACAGCGCCGCCGTTCGCCGATTGAACGAGGAGCACCCGACGCTGAAGGAAGTGCGCGACAGGCTTGAGCATTACGACGACTACGTCCGTGGCTCAGGGAACGCCCAACGGGCGGGCGGCCGGTGGCGCGGCGAGCCGCTGACACTCGCAATGTCGGGACTGAATCTTCCGGCCTCGCGCGGCGGTGGCCCAGAGGGTCACGTTGTGCAAGTGTCGGTGACCGAGCGGGCGGAGGACGGGACGCCGGTGGAAGTCACCTACGACGTCGCGACCAGAGTGATCGCTCTCGCGACCCGAACCCTAGCTCGGGACATGCTCGACGAGGCCGGACTGCTCGACGATTATCACGTGGAGCGATGCGAGATGTGCGCAGACCCGAGCGGAATCTGACCGCCACAGTAGCCTTGGACGCCCGGCTGGGGCGGGGCCGTACCTCACCGACTTCGAGAGTCCATTGGGGTTGCCACAATTTCGCCGTCGCGGTACGGAAACACGCGCATGCGAGCGCCTGCCGCGTCCAGCACCTGAGCGAGCAGCTCGACATCATGGACCCCCTCTGGCGGATCTTGCCATTCAACAGCGCTGATATCGACCTGCATCAGCTTGGCAGTGGCGGCGAAGAGCGCCCGCTCGGTAGGGGCTCGACTCGGTTGGCGCCCCGGCTGGGGCTGCGACGATCTCAGCCGCCGCCAGGGCCCGCGCGCCCTCCAAGTACTCGACATCAGTTGGCGCCGACCAGCTATGGTCAGGCGAACTGTCAGTGATCGCGTCCGAGGGTGGGTCAGTGAATAAAGTCGAGGCTCAGCAGCGTGTAATCCGGAATCTCGCGGTCATCCGCTATCAGATCGAAGCGTTGGGAAAGAACGGCCAGAACATCTCCATCTATACGGAGACGGCGGTCCTGGACTCTCTGAACGCGGCTACGCGTCTCAATTGGAGGAATGTGAACGCGTCGGCTAACAACTTCCCTGGCGTCGACCTGATCACGCCCGACGGGGTCCGTGGGGTCCAAGCAACTGCTCGCGCAACGAAGGCGAAGCTCGATAAGACGATCAAGGCTATTACCGGGGAGTTCGCGCGGCCGAATAACCGACTCGCTAACCTAACGCAGGTCGAGGTGGTCGGACTCAGCTGTGTGAGGAACTCGATAGTTACAACATGGCGCACCATACCCGGCCCGACTGGGGTTCTCAAGGTCCGTGGTATCGATCTGCTGACCCTTCTGAAGGTCACCACTCTGCACGACGACGAGTTGAGCGATTTGGATAGGGCGTTGCAGGGCTTGGCTATGACCAGTCCGTTCCAACTGCGGTCCGACAAGGATGAGCTCCGCAAGATCATCGCCTACTTGGACCGGCCCGCCATCCGCGACAAGCGGCAGATGGAGATGGACTGGAGAGCGATGGAGGACGCGATGATCAGCATTCGGCGGCTCCTCGCGCAAGGTGCGAACGACGGCGGCTACACGATCACGCGGCCGTACCAAACCTTCCAGCCGGAAACTGCGGCGTCGCTGAAGGAGATCTATGTGGCCAGTGCCGCGATCTCGAGCCTCTTGAAGAACGAACTCCATTCACCCGGTTCGATGGCAGACAGCGAGTGGCACATGCTCGAAGGACATCGGCTCCGCATCCAGGAGACCGTTACTCGGCTAGCCGATACGGCTGAGGTAGCCCCGCCGATCTGGTGAACGCACCGCACGAGTCTGAGGCGGCCGTCGACGCACCCGGTCCGCTCTGCAGAGATGCTCGAAGCAGTGCAAGCGGAACCGAGGTCGGACCCTCATCGATCACCGGACTGACAAGCCGGGGCACCTTTACGACGAGCACCGCGCCGAGCCCTGTGCGCCGGCCGCGCCAGCTACCTGCCGGGCATGTCGCCGCGCGTGCAGGCCTCACGTCTGTGTGCCGCTCGCGGATAACTCCATCCTTGCTATCCACTGGATACTCAGTGGGGCGTTCGACCGCGGGGTCAATTGGAACTGGATCGGGAAAAACCCCATTGAGCAGGCCGACAAGCCATCGATGCCGAAGCCTGACCCGCAACCGCCCACCGCTGCCGAAACCGCGCAGTTGATCAACGGTGCGTATGCCATTGATGACGACTGGGGCGAGTTCATCTTTGCCAAGGCAACGACTGGCAACCGGCGAAGCGAACACTTCGCCCTTCAGTGGAGGCACTTCGAGGATCCGCCACCTCCAGTCGACCCGGACGAGGAGCCGGAGCCGGCGGTAGTCGTCGTTCGCCAGGCTCTATACAAGGCTGATGATGGCAGCCTCTGCCTTAAGGACACCAAGACCACCAGCAGCGCCAGACGGTCCTTGACCACGAGACGCGATTGATGCTGCGCGAACGGAAGAAGGCCGAGGCGGCCGCGCTCGGCCTGCAGTTGGGGCCGGACGCGTGCATCTTTTCGCCAGAGCCTGATGGGTCGGCACCCCTCAAGCCTGATACCGCGACTCAGAAGTTCGGTCGGATGGCAAAGCGTCTTGGCGTCCGAGCCGAGTTGAAGAACTGGCGGCACTACCACGCGACCGAGTTGATCGCCGCGGGTCTTGATATCAACGTGGTTGCCGCGCGACTTGGGCACGGAGGCGGCGGCTCAACAACGCTACCGCATACCAAGCTGAGCGATCCCAGCGCGCGGCCGAAGCTCTGACCGTTCGCATGCCGCCGCGCCCGGCGAGCCGGGGTGGTGCGACCGGTGTCGGACTGGCGAAGGTCATCCCTCTGCCGTCGCCAGCGGATGAAGACTTGGAGCCATATCGCCGGATCGCCGCAGACCTACGGGGCGCGATAGTCAGCGGCTTCGTTGCTCCTGTCGTCCCGCTACCGACGATGAAGGAACTCGCAGAGCGGTATGGAGTTGCGCTCAGTCCAGCGCACCGGGCTGTCTCGGTGCTGGTCGAGGCGGGCCTCGTTAACGCGTCTCGGGGTGTGCGCGCCACGGTGGCATACAAGCCCACAACACCCGTCAGATCGACGCCTAGGGCAGGTGAGCTTGGCCTCTCGAGCGCAAGTCGCGACGACGGCTGACTCTCGACGTTTCGCGCGTGGCCCGGGGAGGGGTTCGTTGAAGACCAGCTGAGCCTTGGGAGGCCGTCCTGATTCGTTCCTACTTGCCGACCAGGAGAACGCCGAGTACGCCGGCCAGGACCCCAATCAGCAGCCCCGCACCGACTCCATTTGTAATGTCGAGCTTTCCAAATGTGACATATCGGCGCCAGCTGAATGGCTGTCCTGACGTCAAGCGACGTAGGTAACGTCTCTTACCCAGGCCGCCGAAACCGCCGGGATCAGCCGCTATGAACGCGAAGAGGCCGGCGAGCCCTAGCAGAATGCAGAGGACCAGGTACCACCAAGGGCCATAGAATTCCGTCCCCGCCGGATCTGTCGGGGAGGCGGCGGGAACCTCCCGGCTCCACGCTCCAATCGCGAGGACTGCCGCAACAGTCACAAGTAGCGGCCAGGTCAACCGGAATTGCCGGCGGCGACGCTTGCTCTGCAGGATTCTGAGGAACTCAAAGGCGGCGTCGTGGGCTGCACCGGAGGTGCTCCATCGCCATCGGCCTGTGCCTGGCAGGTCTAGCCAAAGATCAGATCCGTCGGCGTACCTCGCTTGGATCGTGGCGAGCCGTGCCTCGGCCAGCATGAGGGCGAACTCGTCCGAGGTACACCGTCCTGTCCAAGTCCGCCGGACCACCTTCTGATCCTCCCGGGTCGCGGTGAGTGTCATCGTTGCGTCGTCCGTCGCAAGGCATACGAGAGCGCCCACGAAGGTGCCAAACTCTGCGCCGGCGGCTGGAAGCTTGATGTCGTAGCGATTCCTGTCCAGCTCCCACTGAACTCGCGGCTGAGCTGCGAGCAGCCCACCGCCTTGCCTATCACTCAATGTGGTCTCCCCCCACGTGATTGGCGACCAGTGTGCACCCAGCGTGACACGATGTCTACTAGGCGAGCGTGCCGGACCCAGGTCTGGTGGAAGGTGCTGCTGGAACGCGCTCAGGCGGCGTGGTGCTTGGTGTCAATGAGGGACTGACGCCGGGTGGGCCAAAGCGGATCTCGGAGCTGCGGTGCGTCCTTACGAGGTCGCCACGGTGGCGTCATCATGGCTCTTCGTGCGTGGTAGACGCACCGTCAGGGTCTGCGGTCTCGACCGACGCCTGCAGCCACGTAGGCCCTCGGCCCGTCGTCCCTCCGACACGGAGTGAGACTGACGCGACTGTTAGGACGGCCTGCCTCCAACTGCCACCGGGAGTACCCACAATTTGTCGAAACCACCGTGCCGGAAGCCCCGCGGGTCTACGTCATCAACGACCTGCTCCATCCTCAGCACCGCGTCGATGACGTAGGCAGTGGCCTGGTGAACGTGTTGCTCGGTCCAGTCTCCTTCGCTGTCGTATCGCGTGAGTTCACCATTCATGTTGAGTGAAGGCGCGGCGGCGAAGGTGCGTTGCCATCGCAAGTACAGCGGCACATTGATCCCGAAGGCCGTCAGCCGGCCGAGCGTTTGCAGCCTTCGGAATGATGTTTCGAGATCGGCGCTTGCGGCCCTCGCGTCAGCTCGCCTTGGCTCTGTCAACGCCGGTCGAACCTTGACCCAGCTGTTCCGGGTGAAGGTTGACCCACCCGGTTTGGTTGTTGGTTGTTAGTCGTTGGTTTTGGTGGCGG